>CALSMU010000011.1 GCA_943787535.1 uncultured Flavobacteriales bacterium
GCTAAAGGAGCCATCATGACTTGTTGTCCTAAAATATTCCATCTAGCAGTTGAAGTTTGTAAATTGTTTGTCAACCAGTTTAATTGAGTTGCTCCCAAAAGAGGTCTGTTAGGGTCGCTAGCCGCGCCACCATCTTGAAGTACTCTGGCTTCTAAACGAGTATCTAACATATGTAAATCAATTAATTCTCCCCATGCAAATTTTCGATAAATCTGCGTGTTAGCAGGATTTGGTGATCGAATAGGCAGCCATTCATGATATGCTTGAGTAGCTACTTCTTTTCTATCTGCCCAAGAGCCTTCTGTTGCTGGGTCATGATTGTCCGCCCCATCTATATAAGAATCATTTGCGGTTTCATGATCATCCCATATATTAATGAACGGAAACTGTTGATGTAAATCTCTTAAGTCCGAATCTAACCTATAATGCGAATACCTTAATCGGTAATCTTCCAAAGTTATAATTTCATGAGTTGGATCATTTATCCTATCACTTAAGTTAGCCGAAAACCCACCTGTTTCATATTCGTAGATATAATCACCGAGATGTAAAACGCAATCAAAATCATTTCTATCTTTTAAATGTTTGTATGCATGGAAATACCCATGTTCCCAATTGGAACAAGATACGATGGCAAACCGCACACTGTCTATGTCTCCGACAGGAGCCGTTTTAGTTCTTCCTCTTAAAGAATATCTGCCTAAACTATTAAAATCATAATAATACCATGTGTCTGGTTGAAGTCCAGTTGCGTCAACTTTATATGTCCAATCTGCACTCTCTTTTGCATAACCTGTACCAGAATTAACTATATTGTTCATGCTGGTATCGGTTGCAATCCTCCAGTCAACCTGAACACTATCTATAGTTAATGTATCGTCTGTAACCCTAGTCCAAAGAATTACTCTATCAGAAAGTGGGTCTCCTGAAGCTACACCGTGATAAAAAGGGTAGAGTACAGGGTCAATGCTTGCTCTTATTTCTCCTTGACAAGCCGCTGAATGCCCAGAAATAATAAGAAGAATCAGTAGTGCTTTTTTCATGTTATTGAATTATTATTTTATGTATAAACTGATTTTTATTTCTAGATAGATGAAGTAAGTAAATACCTTTACTAAGTCCTAAACTATCTGTTTTAATATGGTTTTCTGATTGTGTAAGCTTTTGTCGATTTATTAATTGGCCATTCATAGAGTAAATTTCTAAATCTGTCGCTTTTGCAGTTTTAATATTAATATGAAGGATATCCGAAACTGGATTTGGGTATATAGTAAAATCTTTTTCAAATGGCGATTTCTCAATAGTCGTATTTGGTGAATTATATTGGAAGGTTATATTTAACGTTGCTGATTTTGAGATGTCATCATCTCTAGAATAAGCAGAACGGGTTCCACTACCATCAAAAATAAAAGCCATTGAATTGCCGGATTGCCAGCCAGGTCTGTTTACAATCTCCTGAACGATTGATGTTATGTCAGGTGTCTGTTCAGCAGCTCCTGAAGCATCTGCGATCCATGAGGAAGGAATCCAGTTAACCGCTGCGCTTGTTCGAGATCTAAAAGAAACATTATAATTGGACCCTGTAAAAGTAGAAGCGTCGTCAATATTTTCTCCGTATACAGCAATAGCTGCTGGATCTGATTGATTTTCGTTTGCAGTAAATTGAATGTAGGCATTTGAGATTGATGCGCTTTGTGGAACATTAAGATCAGAATACCTCAATGCTACCCATTGTTCTTCATTAGGGATTGGCCAAACCCATTCTTCAATGCAGATTTCTAAATCAGAGCTGGTTAAGTCCATATCTCCATTATCTTTGGTTTCCTCAACATCATCATCGTTAGTTGCTAGTTGCGCTGTAATGTCAACTTCACCCGTAAAAATTTTTACATCATCTGATATGTTATGCCAACCTTCATTATCAATTGCCCATGCAGTAATTACATATTCTCCATTGCCAGGAATGGTCCAGTTTAAATTATAAGGAAAAGTGCTGTCTTGACCGATTTGAACATCATTTACAAAAAACTTTACATTTTGCACAGCGCCATTATTATCCATTGCATCAGCAGTTACCATAACTGCTTGTGCCTGATTAAAATATTGTAAATGAAATGGATAAGTAACAGAAATATCAGGTCTTCCTAAGTATTTCTGATTTGTGATGTAAACAACACTTCCATTTGATGGATTCCAAATATCAATTCCCGTTGGAGGTGTAAATCGGTCGATATCCGTTACTGACCCTACAGATGCTTCATTATCCGTTGCAATTGTTCTGATTTCAATAGTGTCTTTTGCTATTTTTAACCAATGAAAGCTATTAAAACTTGCACTGTTTCTAGTCCAATTTCTGTCCCAATCATTTGTCCGTAAAGGAGCTCCCCAACACCCTTCCCCAATATAAACAGATCCGAATAAGGTGTCTAATTCAAAGCCATCATCAGAATTCGGTCCCATGGAGGGTTTAACGGGCCATGTAGTTTTAACATCATGGGCATCGCTTTCAACAATTAATTGAACTCTATAATCATGGAATAGGTGTGCCCATGAATTGTATTGTATGTCTGCATTAGGCTTGGCAGTGGTGTGAGGCCTTGTTGATCTATGATATTGAGCAATATTCCAGTCATAATTGTCAGAATTTGCTTGTAAATCAGCTTCTAACCAGTTGGATTGATTACCTGTTATAGAGATTTCAGTATTTAGGGTATATATATTAAGGAAGTTTCCCCCAACCGGAATTGTAAAGTATTCATCTGCACTAGGTACATCAAATAAGTCGTATACGGTTCCGCTATTAGATTCATGATTTCCTCTTTCCCATACGGCAGGATACATTCTGCCATCTGGGGAAGTTGTCATCTGCCAATCATCCATCCATTCACTCCACTCTAAATTTAATCCAAGCCAAGTGTAGTCCCCTCCGAAAAGAACGAAATCTGGACGCAACTTAGCAACCATTTTATTTGCATTTTGCCTTGGGCCATTATCTAGGTATGCTCTGCTATCACCTCCTGCAATAACAGATAGTGGAGAAGCATTTCCCATAGGAGTAGTTTTAAACCAAAAACGAGGACTAGTCCCATCAGTATCTTTAATTACAAAATAGTAAACAGTGTTTGGAGTTAATCCTGTCAAGCGAACGAATCGATTGTCCATCCCTTTTGAATTTACTTGTCTATCTTCCGTCTGAAAAGTAGGATATGATGCCCAGTTTTGTCCGTAATCAGTTGTTCCATAATGGAGGGTTGGAGAATTTCCACCATTTTGATCCCATCCAATTGTTATAGTGGAAGATGGGTCATCCCTTAAAGATAATCTGTATCTTCGTGTAAGACCAAAAGCATCTCCTGCAAGGAGTACAGAAATTGTAAAACAAATTAGTTTGACCCAAAATTTCATTTTATTGGAATATAGATTTGAACTACTTAATAATAGTTAGTAAAATTACGGTATCTATATAAGATATGCAAAACCCTTTTAATGTTAGAATATTAAGAATTACCACCTTTCTATTATTTATGGGAAGAGCTTGGGAGCATATTTATTGGGAAGGCCCTTTTCGTAATTTTTTTTACAATCCACATGGGTTCGGAAAAGTGCTAGAATGGTTAACAGATAGTACGTTACAAGATATTTACAGAGATCATTTCTATGAATACTTAATCGATAATATTTCAATTGGTATTGGGGTAATTTATGCTTTATCGGGGGTGGCAGCGCTTTTTTATTCTCCTTCTCGTAGAGTTTTGAAGTGGATTATATGTTTGGGAGTATTCTGTTTAGCATTAACTTTTTATGGTTTTTTTGTGGACAAACATTATTTGTATGGGACATTATTAGAGTATTCAGCTCAATTTGTTACACCAATAATCTTTCTGTGGTATTGTAATGGTAATGGATCGGTAAAGGCATTGATAGTCTCAAAAATTGCAATAGCAATCACATTTATTTACCATGGATTATTTGCTATAGGATATTATCCACAACCAGGAAATTTCACAGATATGCTGATAATAGGTTTTGGAATACAGGAAGACATGGCTAAAGCTACATTGACCGATATTGCTTTGATGGATTTTTTGTTTGCAGGGGTTGTTCTAATTCCTTTTAATTTATTATATAGAAAAGAGGTTTTGTCTAAAGTCTTGAAAGTTATTTTTATAACGTTATTGAGTTATGGAGTATTTTGGGGTTTTATGACATCACTAGCTCGCATTTACATACATTTTGATTCGCAATTTATTTGGCAAAGCTTTGAAGGGTTCTTCCATGAGTTTTTGGTAAGATTGCCTCATGGGGTGTTTCCAATGATTATCTTAATCGAATTTCTAAGAAAGAAAAATGCCTAGGTCTTTTGTTTTTTCTTTTTTGCAGCGGGAAAAAGAATGTTATTCAATATTAACCTATAACCAGCTGAGTTTGGAAATAAATTTAAATCAGTTGGGGGGTCATTTACATAATGTCTAAAATCCTCAGGATCGTGGCCGCCATAGAAAGTCCATTGCCCCTTACCATATTCTCCATGAATGTAACGGGCAGTGCCTAAAGCTTTGTTTTCGCCCATAATTAATACATCGGATTTAATGTACTTCGTATAAAAGTCGGTTGTTTGTCCCATAAACCCTTTTACAATGGATGTATGGCTTTGACAAAGCATAGTAGGTACAACATCCCACTTTGCAGAAAATTCAAATAATGAAAATTTATCTTGGCTTTCTGGGCTTCTATGAGAAATAGTTGCGTCAATACTTGAGAACTCATACTCCAAAGGATTTGATTTTAATACAAAATCTTTAAATGCAAACGTGTTGTTAAAATCTAGTTTAGCCTGAGCAGCTGGGTCAGCCGGGTCTCCATCATACATATAGTCACAAATATCAACTCCATCAGCAGCTAGCGCGATATCATAACTATCTGTACCAGAACACATGGTAAACAAAAACCCACCACCAGCAGTAAATTCTTTTATTTTCTTAGCTACACCTAATTTGAGTTGTGATACTTTGTCAAAACCTAATTCAGTTGCCATTTCTTCTGTTTCTCGTTGTTGCCGACGATACCATTCGGCGTTTTTATAATTACGGTAAAACTTACCATATTGCCCGGTAAAATCTTCATGGTGCAAGTGCAACCAGTCATATTTTATAATTTCTCCAGCAATAACTTCTCGGTCATAAACTTTATCATATGGAATTTCAGCGTAAGCTAAAACCATTGTGACAGCGTCGTCCCATGGTTGCTTTCCGCCAGGGGTATAAACGGCAATTTTCGGAGCTTTTTCTAGTTTTACGATTTCTTGATTTACTTCGGGATCAGCAATTTCACTTTTTATTTTCTGAGCTTGAACATTAGCAATAACTTCATAAGTGACTCCACGAATAATGCATTCTTCTTCAATGGTTGTGTAATGCTTAATCAAAAAACTACCACCTCGGTAATTTAAAAGCCATTCGACTTCTATGTCATTTTGTAATATCCAAAATGCAATTCCGTAAGCTTTAAGGTGATTTTTTTGTTCTCCATCTCCCATAGGTATCAGGATTGAACTTGCAGTAACTTTAAAAGCGTAGGCAATAATAAATAATATGACTAGAAATCGTTTCACTTTAAGATAGACAATATAACCTTATAAGGTTAACGAGTATATTTTGAATATGTTTTGTTAGAATGGGCTTTCTTCTTCATCGTCTTCTAGGAAATCAGAAGGAAAGTTATCTTCAGCATCATCATTCATTTTAGATTGAACGGTTCTAAACCCTCCTCCGTCGGTATCGAAATCTGGATTGGGAAGCATAGGGTTATATTCCGCACCATTATCAAAAGTGTCTAGGTTTTCGAATTTAGCAAACTTGCCTACAAAGCGCAGTCGAACATCTTCTAAAGAACCATTTCTGTGTTTTGCAATGATAATTTCCCCTTGACCATTGCATGGCGTATTATCTGCCCATTCTGTGAGGCCATAATACTCTGGACGGTAAATAAAGCAAACAAGATCTGCATCCTGCTCAATTGCACCAGACTCGCGCAAATCAGAAAGCATAGGACGTTTATCTCCACCACGTGTTTCTACCGAACGACTTAATTGAGACAATGCAATAATTGGTATATCTAATTCTTTTGCAATTTCTTTAATAGACCTTGAAATAGTACTAATTTCTTGTTCACGATTTCCTCCGCTACCGCCAGCTGACATTAATTGAAGGTAATCGATTACAACCATCTGAATGTCGTGTTGCTGTTTTAATCTTCTACATTTTGCCCGTAATTCAAAAACCGATAGGGCAGGAGTATCATCGATAAATAAGGGCGCGTTTGCTAGTTTTTTTGTTCTTTCAAATAGTTTAGAAAATTCATCTTTGGATAAATTACCTTTCCGTATATCACTTGCTCCAATTTCTGCTTCACCAGAAATTAAACGATTAACCAACTGAACAGAACTCATTTCTAATGAAAAGAATGCAACCGCTTTATTATGATCAACTGCGGCATTTCTGGCCATTGATAACACGAAAGCAGTTTTTCCCATACCTGGACGAGCTGCTAAAACAACCATGTCTGATTTTTGCCATCCAGACGTTACCCTGTCTAAGGCAGTAAAACTAGAAGGGACTCCGCTAATTCCATCTTCTCGGCTCATTGCATCTTCGATTCCTTCAACAGCCATTCTCATTAATTGAGACATGGTGTCATGATTTTTACGAAGGTTTCCTTCAGCAACTTTGAATAATTCAGCTTCTGATTCATCTAGCAAGTCAAAAACATCAGTGGTTTCGTCGTATGCTTTTTGAATAACAGTTCCTGATATTCTAATAAGTTCCCTTAATATATGTTTCTGAGAAATAATTCTTGCATGGGCTTCCGCGTGTGCCGCAGAAGCAACTCTATTCGTAAGTTGGCTGATAAAATAGGGTCCTCCAACTTCGTCTAACTCACCTTTGGATCGTAATTTCTGTGTAACGGTCAGAATATCAATGGGTTCTGAATCTCCAAACAAATCTCGAATAACACCATATATTTTTTGATGGGCTTCTTTATAAAAGCTCTCTGGGGTAAGAATATCTATAATATCGTTGACCGGTCCTTTTTCAAGCATCAATGCTCCGAGCACAGCAGCTTCCAGATCAACTGCTTGGGGCGGTAATTTTCCTCCCTCAATAAAATTGGAAGGCATTTTATTTCCAATTTTTCTGGTTTTACCAGCGTTATCTATAATTTTTCCAATCTGATCAGCCACACTACAAATATATATTTAACAAGTATAACCATCGATTTTTTCCATGATTAATACAAAGAAAAGTTATTGACCAAGGTTATTAACAATTGTTAGTAAAGTAAAAAAAGCCACTAAAGAATATTCTTTAGTGGCTTTTGATTTTTTCAATTCAGAAAGTTTATTTTTTGTAAACTCCCATTTCACAAAACTTTGCAATTCTACTTTCAACTAAACTGTCAATTGGCACTTCGGAAAGTTTATTGATGTGTTTTTTTAACTCAGTCTTTAATTTTTTCTGCATTTTTTCCGGAGCGGTATGCGCTCCGCCTGAAGGCTCTTTGATTATCCCATCAATTAATTTGTTTTTAAGCATGTCTTTGGCCGTAAGTTTTAGTGCTTCAGCTGCTTTTTCTTTGTTGTCCCAATTTCTCCATAGTATGGATGAACAGGATTCAGGAGAAATAACAGAATACCAGGTGTTTTCTAGCATTAATACTTTGTCTCCAATTCCAATCCCTAGGGCACCACCAGAAGCACCTTCACCTATTATAACACAAATGATAGGGACTTTTAGTACCATCATTTCATAAAGGTTTCTTGCAATGGCTTCGCCTTGTCCTCTTTCTTCTGCTTCTAATCCAGGAAATGCCCCTGGAGTATCAATTAAACAGACAACAGGTTTGTTAAACTTTTCGGCAAGTTTCATCAAGCGAAGAGCTTTTCGGTATCCTTCCGGATTTGCCATTCCAAAGTTTCTGAATTTACGTTGCTTTGTATTTCTACCTTTCTGCTGGCCTATAAACATTACTGATTTTCCGTCAATCATTCCAAGGCCACCTACCATTGCTTTGTCATCTTTAACGTTTCGATCACCATGAAGTTCTAAAAACTCTCCATCCGTAATCTCGTTAATATAATCCAGCGTATAGGGTCTTTCTGGATGACGACTTACTTGTACACGTTGCCAAGGAGTAAGATTGTCGTAAATCTCTTTTGTCGTATTTTCTAGTTTTTTCTCCAGTTCTGCTAAAGTACTGGTAATATCAACCTTTCCCTTTTCTCCAACCTCTTTGGTTTTAACGATTTGTTCGTTTAACTCTTCGATTGGTTTTTCAAAATCTAAATAAATTGTACTCATTTCATATGATGATTAGCTGGGCGAAATTACGAATTATACTGGTTGAATGGATTCTAATCATAGAAAAATCTATATTTGAAGTGTAAATCTATGTAAACAGTGGGAAGAAAGTCATTAAATAAAACAAGAAGTAGTGATTTAGAGAAAAGGAAGAAGTGGATTAATAATGCGATGCCTTATTTTCAAGAATTTGGTATTCGTGAAATTAATATGGAGAAAATGGCTGAATACCTGGGTATAAGTAAAGGCACGATTTACAATCACTTCTCATCTAAAGATGAAATAGTAGAGTTTGCTGTTCGTTTAAAAATAGATTCGATTAAGGATTTTCATAAAATACTATTTGATTATCAGTTAGGATTCGTTGAGAGGTACTACAAAGCTATTCGTTATTATACGCAGCAATTATATGATATTTCATTACTAATTATTGACGACTTAAAAGAACTATATCCAGACATGTGGGCGCTGATTACTAATTTTCAAGATGCTGCTATGAAAGGGTTAGTTCGCTATTATGAAGAAGGCATGGCTAGTGGTAATTTTATAAAAGTAAATCCAAAATTATTAGCAAGAGAAGATCGTTTGTTTTTCGAATTGTTATTTAATCAAAGTTTTTTAATCAAAAATAACCTTACATTAAGAAAGGCTTTTAATGATCACTTTAAGGTTAAATTTAATGGCTTAATTGCATCTAAAATCCCTTTTGAACTGGAATAATGGGAAGAAAATCGACTAAAAGAGATCGTTATAAAGATCTTGAAATAAGAGAAAAGCACACGGTTCGATTTATGGTATATTTCCAGAATAATGGTGTAGAAAAATTTTCCATGTCCAAAATGGCAAAAGATTTAGGAATAAGTAAAACTACTATTTACAATCATTTCTCTTCCAAAGAAGAAATAATTGAAGCTGTTATAACTTATAAGTTGAATATAATTGCTGAATACCAAACTGTTTTAGAAAATATAACTTTACCCTATACGGAACGTTATCGTAAGGCTATGTTGTTTTTTTGTGTGCAAATTTTTGATGTATCCAACAAATTATTGCTCCAAATAAAAGAGAATTACCCAAAAATCTGGATAAAAGTTGCAATTTTTCAAAAAAATGTAATGTTAGATTTAAGGAGTTATTATGAAATTGGTATTGAAATAGGCGTGTTTAAGTCTAACACTAATCCGGTATTATTGAGTTTGGATGATCAGAAGTTTTTTGATTTGCTTTCTAGTCAGGCTGTCTTAAAAGAAAACAATATAGAAGTATTAGAAGCTTTTAATCATCACTACCGTATTAAGTTTAATGGATTGTTAGACTCTAGTGAATCAAATACCAAAACAATGATTGGTAAAGTCTAATATTTTATGGTTCAACTTGGAAAAGAAATTTATTTTTTTGCCACCATGCTAATAGATATTTAAGTTCAGTGTAGTGGGGCAGGAGAACTAAATATTTCAATATGTTTTTAGTACTCATGATAACCAACTTTCTTCTTACATGAATTACAAAGGTTCAGTTGAACGTTGTCAATTGTTTTTATGGTTTCGGCGGCGTCTTGCATTATGCAAGTCGTATCAAAGCAATGAGGTAATCCAAAATTATGGCCTAATTCATGGCAACATATTTTTATGAATCTACTGCGAAAGTTTTTTTCTTTAAGCCTATAAGTGGATACAATGCAACTTTTACCTGGCATAAATCCTAATCCGAAAATTCCCCAATCAGCATATTTATAACTTGGTTCCTTTATTGTTTTTGTTGACTTATTACTATATTTTGTTGTAGATATGTCCTTATCGGTTAATCCAATGACAAAATCATAATTACTGTCGATATTCTTTCTTAGAAAACGAATCAAGGTGTCTGCTCTATATCGTGAACTTTTAACATTGATGTATGCATTTTTTGGCAATTCTATGGGCTTTAATAAGGTAACGTTTACATGATAGAAATCAGATATTTCTTGTTGCATCATTTTAGCTTCTTTTGTGCTGAACTCTCCAAAAGGTTGTATGGCCACAAAAGTTTCCTCAGTAATTACCTTATAACGAAAGTTTGGGTATATAATTAAAGCAACCATTATCAGGAAGACAGTTGCAGAAAAAAGTGTGAAATATTTTTTCATAATTAGAACTTTGATATAAAGCTACTAACGAAAATTGAAAATAAAATGATAGAAAGAATAAGCGTAACGATGCAATTATTATACGTTATTTAATTTTGTTCGAATTGAATACTGCTAAGCTTAGCATAAATACCTTCATTATGAGAAAGTTCTTGATGTGTTCCTGACTCTACTATGGCACCTTTGTCAACTACGAGTATCTTATCTGCGTTTTTTATAGTCGATAATCGATGCGCTATGACAAAGGATGTTCTCCCAATCATCAACTTTTCTAAAGCATCTTGCACTAGTTTTTCTGATTCTGAATCGAGAGAACTGGTTGCTTCATCAAGTATTAAAATTTTTGGATTTTTCAAAACTGCCCGTGCAATAGCAATTCTTTGTTTTTGTCCACCCGATAATTGAATCCCTCTATCACCAACAGTGGTTTTAAATCCTTCAGGGAATTCTGTAATAAAATTGTGTGCATTTGCTTGTTTTGCAGCATTTTCGATTTCTTCAAAGGATGCTTTTGGATTTCCATAAGCAATGTTTTCTTCTATTGTACCTCCAAATAATATCACCTCTTGTGGAACGATAGCCATTTGGTTTCTCAGCTCCCTTCTGTTAAAGTCCGAACTTGGAATGTTGTCAAATAAGATACTTCCATTTGTTGGTTCATAGAACCGTAATAATAATGAAGAAATAGTTGATTTTCCAGCTCCTGAGGGACCTACAATTGCTATAGTTTGTCCTTCCTTTACCTCAAAATTTAAATTATTGATAACGGTTATGTCTGGTCTTGTTTCGTAGTGAAAGTTAATGTCTTTAAATATGACATTTCCTTTAAGAATGTGATTGAATTCTACTTCATATTCTTGCGATTCATTTGCGTCCCCCAATAAGTCCATTAACCTTTCAGTTGCACCAATGGCTTTTTGAATCGTTCCAAACATACTGCTAATGCCTCCAAATGAAGCACCAAGAAAAATTGTAAATAATATAAAACGAATGAAGTCATGCATTTGAAGTTCTCCTGAATTGGTCATATTCACCCCTTGCCAAATTACAATTGTAACCGCGCCGAACATCCCAATTATAATGAATGCAGCAAATAGTCCACGAAATATTGCGCCACGTATCGAAAGGTTTTTTATAGATTCCGTAGTAGCATTAAAACGTAGTATTTCAAAAGCTTCATTTGCGAAACTTTTTACATTTTTAATACCCATTAAAGTTTCCTGCAATATAGTATTGGAATCTGCTGATGCATCTTGTGCCTGTTTGGATAGTTTTTTAATCTTTTTGCCAAAAATCACTGCTAATATTGCAACCACAGGAACTGTAGCTAGCATTATCCCAGACAATTTTAAGGAAACATAAGCAATGAAGAAAATGGAGATGACAACCGTTATCCATTGTCTTATAAATTCAGCAATGGTAGTCATTAAAAGTTCCTGAAGCAGGTTTATATCGGTTGCAATACGACTGCTTAATTCCCCAACCTTATTTTTGTCATAAAATGAAATAGGAGAGAAGATTAATTGTTTGAAAGCTGCATTTCTAAGGTCTTGCAAAGATTTTTCAGTAACTATACTAAATAAGTATACTCTAAAAAAACTGAATATTGCATTTGCAATAAAAACTCCGAATAACAATGTGACTATTACAGTGCTGCTTTGCATGTTATCAATACTGAAGCCTTCATTTTCTGCACCAGGAGTAGTTCCAAAGAAGGATCCAATCAAGTATGGAAATCCCATAGTAGTGATACTAGATAAAATCAAGAAAAATAAACCAATAAAAAAAGTGAAACGATAGGGTTTTATATATCGAAATACTCTAAACGCTCTTTTAAACGCTCCTTTTTTAAGTTTAACTTTTTCTTCTTTATTTTTTTTACCAAATGGCGCCATAATCGGCAACGAATCTACTATATATTTATTGGTTATGGTGTCATGGAATTGTATTTATATTTTCCTGAATGTTAATTTTATTTTTAATAAATTTGAAATTACTTTTGTAAATAGGAAAAAAGGTATATTTTTGCAATCCAAAATTTGGTGCGCCTTTATGGTGTAGCTTAAACAAAATACAATGAAAAGAACGTTTCAACCTTCAAATAGAAAGAGAAAGAACAAGCACGGGTTTAGATTAAGAATGTCTACTAAGAATGGTAGAAAGATTATAAACGCTAGAAGAAGAAAAGGTAGAAAAAAGGTTTCTGTTTCTGATGAACCTCGTCCGAAAAGATAATAATTAGATTACTTAAACTTTAAAAAGGTCGTTTCTATGGAACGACCTTTTTTGTGTTTAAAAATTAATATAACAAGAAAAGACCTCCGATAATGGAGGTCTTTTCTTGTTTGTTGTGAATTGATATTATTTAACCCATTTTTGAGAACTTAACATAAGCCCCTCTTGAACGGTAATTCTTTCTCCACTGTTATAAGCCGTTACAAAAGGTCCAGGGAAGTCATACTTCTTAACCCCGTTCCTAGTGTCTCTAGCTCCTTTATAAGTGTTTACACCGTCTGTTGTGTATTTAACCCATCCTTCGTGGTTGTCTAGATTTAATTTATTGTTGTATCCGTTGTATCTTTTTTGAATGTATTTTGCATCAACAGTTTTGTGCGCTGCTAAAACTTGAACTCTAAAGGAAACTCCTGTTGCAGGTGATTCATGCGTTACAATTGTTGTTGATGCTGTTTCCTCTGCTGTTTCCTCCGCTGTTTCCTCTGCTGTTTCCTCCGCTGTTTCCTCTGCTGTTTCCTCTGCTGTTTCCTCTGCTGTTTCCTCTGCTGTTTCCTCTGCTGTTTCCTCTGCTGTTTCCTCTGCTGTTTCCTCTGCTGTTTCCTCTGCTGTTTCCTCTGCTGTTTCCTCTGCTGTTTCCTCTGCTGTTTCCTCTGCTGTTTCCTCTGCTGTTTCCTCTGCTGTTTCCTCCGCTGTTTCCTCCGCTGTTTCACCAATGGTGACTGCTGGAATTTCTATACTTTGCGGTATATCATCTACCATTAAAAATTCAGCAGAGAAATATCCTGTAATAGAAAATGCTTGGGGCGCATTTTCAGCAGGTGAAAGTCTGTATGAAACGGTTATCACAGATTTCTCTGCGGGTATATTTGTCCATAAAAACTTTACTATGTTATTCGTAAATTTATATACACCTCCAGCGGTTTCAATCTTTGAGGCAGTAAATCCGACAGGTATATTTTCTTTTAATCTAGAAAACCCAGTTTGATTTCCTTTTGTTATCGAAACAGCTACGATGTATTCATCGCCATTTTTTTCGATGGTTCTAATTCCAGATACGGGTGTGTTTTGGCTATTATTATTTTCTATAATGGCGGTTGTGTTGGTTGAGCTTGTTCCTTCAGATACAGTAAATGTAATTGGATCTATCGTTTCCGACTTTCTTTCTTCTCCCTCTAAGTAAGAAAAAGTACCATCAATAGTTTTATTTCCAATTGATCCAGCTTTCGCTGTTAATCTATATTTTAATGTGATTGTCTCTTCGGGTGGTATTGAATACCAGACGAATAAAGCTTTTGATTTATCAAAGGAAAAGGATGCACCAGCATTTGATATTTCCTCTATTAATATCCCAGGTGCATTGTCAAGATTAAGCAACAAACGTGCTGGACCAGTTGCAGATCCTTTATTAATAATTATTGAAACCTCTACACTTTTTTCCTCTGAAATTTCAGAAGGTAATTCATGGACAACGGAGACCTCTCCAACATAAAAAAATGGTAGCAGGATTAGTCCTACTAAATTTAACGAGATGAACAGTGATTTAAACATAGCTGCATTTTTGCTTATTTACTCTCAAAAATACCCTAAGTTTAAAGCGTTAGATAGGTGCTTTTTTATAATTTTCTACAGAAGTTTGTTAATAAGGAACAAAAAAAGCGACCATTGGTCGCTTTTTTTAAGTTAAGTATAGAATGAAATTTATTGCTCAAAGAAATAGTCTATTAGGTCATGAAGTAATTTCACTGTAAAGTTGTTAGAGCCTTCGAAGAATCCATCAATAGCTTCAGTAATTTCACTTGCAGAGATAATCCCATTCCCGTTCGAATCTGCTTCTAGTAAATTTTCAGGAATATTAGAACCACCACTTAAATTATCGTTATCAGCATAGTTTTTCTCAATGTTGTCACTTATTCTATTAAGTGTAGCTAAAGAAGCATCATCTGAGAAAGATTCATGTCTAACCGTTTCTATAGAGTCTCTTGCTGAAGCACGGGCAGCTAATAATTCATCCGTTATTTCCATACCCATTTCGTTTACCTGCGCACCACTCTTAGTTCCTTTTTCTTTATCTAAGTAATCTGGCACACCATCAGCATCTTCATCCATAGGGCAACCAGACGCGTCTACTTCAACTCCTTTTGGGGTGTGCTGACAGTCATCAGCAGTGTCAATAATTCCATCACCATCGTCATCGCCTTTTTTTAATTCAGCAAAATCAACATCATCGTATCTATGTTTTAGTTCTTGATCCTTTCTTCCAACTACATAGTGCAAAGAGAAACCAACGTAAATAAATTTATCGTTATTTCCATTTTCTTTATAGTTGTCAATTCTGTCTGTAAGTGCTAGATTGTATGAACCGAAAACTCTTCCTTGTGTACGGTCACTAAATTTCCATTTTAATCCAAATGTTAATGGAATTGACAAAGAGTTTCTACTGTAGTTTTCAGTAGAGTCTGTTAACTGGCTTTCGTAAGTATAGTCTCTTAATAGTTGAACCGCATTTGTGTCATTATCGGTATTAGTAAACGCAACGTTGTTGATGGTGCCATCCTCCCAGTAATAGTATTCATTTCCGTTTTTGTCCTCTAAGTCAGAATTTGCATCAAATGTTAAATAACTTATTCCTGCAGAAAGATAAGGCGAGAAGGGAGAGTTTCGTTTAAAAATCAAATCATCATCCATGTGAAAGACAAAATTAATTCCTATTTGTAAAAGCGGAGATTCAAAATTTCTATTATTTGTAATCACACTTGAGTTTTCATTGTAAGCCAATGATCCATATAGCAAATCAATTTGCCCTCCAGCAATATTACCAAACCTATGCTCTAAATTAAATGTGTAGCAACTTCTAATATTCGAAAGTGTTGAGACTTTCGAATCCGTTGCTAAATCCCCAATAAAGCTAGAAAATCCAGTTCCAACACCAATGGTGAAATAATCTAAAGGACCTTTATATTCTGTCTTTATTTCCTCTTTCTGGGCTATTCCTAGTGAAGTTAACACAAGTAAAAAGAATAGTATTACATTTTTCATAAATTAGTTTTTTTAAGCCCAATATGATAATTCCGTAGACCAATCGTTACTGAGCAACTGTAAAAATACATAAACTAATTTAATTATTAAACTTATAGCCTTAAGATAGATATTAGAAGTTGGGTGAATGCGTGTGTTGTTTATAAAATATATTAATCTCATTTACCGCTTCATCTGCTGAGTCAACAATTTTAATTAAATCTAAGTCCTTAGCACTTATATTGTTTTCTTTTTCGAGAAGAGTTGACTTTATCCAGTCCAATAAGCCAGTCCAATAAGCAGTTCCTACTAAAATTACAGGAAATTTACCTAATTTTTTGGTCTGAATTAATGTCAAGGCTTCAAATAGTTCATCAAGTGTTCCGAAACCTCCTGGAAGAACAATAAACCCTTGAGCATATTTAACAAACATAACTTTGCGAACAAAGAAATAATCAAAATTGATCATTTTATCGCTATCAATATAAGGATTGTAATGTTGCTCAAAAGGGAGTTCAATGTTTAGCCCAACAGAAGTACCCTTCCCTCTTTTTGCACCTTTATTTCCAGCTTCCATTATCCCTGGACCACCTCCAGTAATTACGCCATAATTATTGAGGGTAAGCTTATAAGCAATTTCTTCAGCTAATTTATAATATTCGTGGTCTTCGCTTGTTCTTGCAGAACCAAATATAGATACACATGGCCCTATTCTAGCTAATCTTTCGTATCCTTCAACAAATTCTGACATAATTTTAAAAACTGCCCAACTATCATTTGTTTTAATTTCATTCCAATCCTTTTTCTTAAAGGACTCTTCAACTCTATTTCTATCGCTCATCTATTTTTGGTTTTTATTTAATAATCGTCATATAAATGATAACGAAAGCTTTACGTAAATTTCAACAGAAAGTTCCATTCCTGTGGAATATTAGCACAGCTCTTGTGCAAGGTATCTTGCGGTGTGACTTTCTTTATTTGTAATAACCTGCTCTGGAGTCCCTTGGCAAAGTATTTTACCTCCATTTTTACCTCCTTCCGGCCCAATGTCAATAATATGGTCGGCTATTTTAACTATATCTAGGTTATGTTCAATTACTAAAACCGAATTACCATTATCGACTAACCTGTTTAATACATCTAGCAGTAATTGTATGTCTTGAAAGTGCAGGCCAGTTGAGGGTTCATCTAGAATATAGAAGGTTTTGCCAGTATCTCTTTTCGAAAGTTCTGAAGCTAATTTTATTCTTTGGGCTTCCCCACCAGAAAGTGTTGTGGAAGGTTGTCCTAACTTTACATAACCCAAGCCAATAGAGTTTAAAGTATCTACTTTCATGAAGATATTTGGAATATGGCTAAAAAAGGTAACGGCTTCGTAAATGGACATTTCCAAAACATCATTAATCGAATGTCCTTTATATCTGACTTCAAGTGTTTCTCTGTTGTATCTTTTCCCTTGACAACTTTCACAATTGACATAAACATCTGGTAAAAAGTTCATCTCGATAAGTTTTACTCCAGCTCCCTTACATTCTTCGCATCTCCCTCCTTTTACATTAAAAGAAAACCTTCCAATTTTATATCCTCTGATTTTAGATTCGGGCAGTTCGGCGAAAAGTTTCCGAATTTCAGTAAATAAACCAGTATATGTAGATGGATTCGATCTTGGGGTTCTACCTATAGGAGATTGATTTATTTCAATAACCTTATCAAGGTGTTCTAATCCTTTTATCGATTTAAAGGGTAGGGGTTTTTTAACTCCTCTGTAGATGTGTTGGTTAAGAATTGGGTACAATGTTTCATTTATCAATGAAGATTTTCCACTGCCTGAAACACCTGTGACACAAATAAATACTTCTAAAGGAAATTTTACATTTACATTTTTTAAATTATGCCCTGAAGCACCTTTGAGTAGTAAATTTTTCCCTGATGTTTTCCTTCTTTTTTTTGGAATTGCTATTTCTTTTTTGCCAAGAATATAATCTGCAGTAGTTGAATTTGCTTTATTCAATTCTGATGGTGGTCCTTGAGAAACAATGTGACCGCCCTTGATTCCGGCTCCAGGTCCAATGTCAATTAAATGATCAGCATGAAGCATAATATCTTTGTCGTGTTCAACAACAATTACCGAATTACCACTTTCTCTTAGTTTGACTAAAGATTCAATTAACCGATGATTGTCTCTTTGATGCAGCCCAATAGATGGTTCATCAAGAATGTAAAGGACACCTGTTAATTCTGAGCCAATTTGCGTGGCTAATCTAATTCTTTGAGCTTCTCCTCCAGACAGGGTTCTCGCACTTAGGTCAAGTGACAAATAATTAAGACCAACATTTAATAGAAATTGAGTTCTATCTTTGATTTCTTTAACAATTTCTTTAGCAATTATCCACTGATTGCTGGATAAATAATCCTCAAGTGAGTTGTTCCAGTTTGCTAGGTCGGACAAGTCCATTTTAGTTAATTCTGAAATCGGAGTACCATTAACTTTATATAATAATGAATCATCTTTTAATCGACTCCCATTGCATGCAGAACATTTAATTTTATTGGTAAAGCTATCCGCCCATCTTTGTATACCTTTCGAACCTTGGTCTTTTTGATGCCTTATTACAAAGTTGATTATTCCTTCGAAATTTGACACTACTTCATGAACACCTGAATTTCCAATAATTTTTATCAATTCATCCGTTCCATATAGAAGTTTATTGCGTATTTCTTCTGATATGTCTTTTAAAGGAGTTGTTAAATTGTGACCAGCATTAACTAGAATAACCTCTATTTGCTTGAAAATCCAATTTTCTTGATACTTCCCCAAGGGAGCAAACCCTCCTTTCTTGACCGAAAGTTTGGTGTCTGGTAAAATTTTATTGATGTCAACTTCGGTAACTTCTCCCAGTCCATTGCATTTATTGCAAGCACCGTATGGCGAGTTAAATGAAAAGATGTTTGGCTCAGGTTCGGGAAGTGAAAAACCACTTGAAGGACACATTAAAGAGCTACTAAAATGTCTTGTCTCATTTTTTTCGTCCTGAATTATGAGTAGTTCACCTTTACCTTTCTTTAATGCCAATTGTATTCCTTGAACTAAACGCTGTTTCGATTTATCACCTACCTTGATTCGGTCTATGACAATCTCAATGGTATGCGTTTTATATCTGTCTAGCTTAAGCCCTGGAGAAATGTCTACTATTTCTCCATCAATTCGAACTTTTAAAAAGCCTTGTTTACGCGCTTTATCAAAAAGTTCTCGATAATGTCCTTTTCTTGATTTTATTATGGGCGCAAGAATGATGATTTTTTCGTTGGCAAAATCGGTTTCAATTAACTCAATAATTTGTTTCTCGGAGTATTTGACTAATTGTTTTCCTGTTTCCGGAGAATAGGCTTCCGATGCTCTTGCATAAAGTAATCTTAGAAAATCATAGATTTCTGTAATCGTACCTACGGTAGACCTGGGATTTTTACTTACTGTTTTTTGCTCTATCGAAATTACGGGGCTCAAACCTGTTATTTCATCTACTTCAGGCCTTGCTAATCCGCCTAAAAATTGACGGGCATAGGCAGAAAACGTTTCAATATACCTTCTTTGTCCTTCTGCAAATATTGTATCAAACGCAAGTGATGATTTTCCACTACCACTTAAACCTGTGATTACCACTAGCTTATTACGGGGTATCTTTATGTCTATATTTTTAAGGTTGTGTGCCCTGGCGCCAAAGACTTCTATAAAACCATCTTCTATAATAAAATCATCCTCCATACTATTACTTTTTCGAAGTGCTGACGGGATCTAAATTAGAATTTTCTTTAGGTAGTTTAAGGGTGTAATTCTTTCCGTTTAAATTTGGTAACTTTTTTCCACGTAACCATGGGTTAAGTAGTTTTATCGTTTTATAATTTGAGTTATGTGTAATCGCAAAATCGGTTAAATCATTAATCGCTGAATCAATACTAATGTTTATAGTTTCATATTGCTGATATAAATCTTCCTGCCTAATATTAAAGCCATAATTTTTAGAATTGGATAAAATGTACTTAGCAGCAATTATTCTGTATATGTATCTTCCTGTTTCTATATTCAATAGTAAATCGTAATAGTTTGAGGTTTTTTGCTCGTCAAGTTTATTTTGAAGTCCAGTTTTGCCCATGTTGTAGGAGGCAGCAGCAAGTGTCCAACTTCCAAATTTGTTATAGGCTATTTGAAGATATTCACAAGCCGCTTGAGTAGCTTTTTCTAAATGATATCTCTCATCTACGAAATTATTGATTTCTAAATTATAACTTTCTCCAGTGGCTTTCATAAACTGCCAAAATCCTTTAGCTCCAGAGGGAGATGTTACATTGTCAAGTCCACTTTCAATTACAGCCAGGTACTTAAAGTCATCAGGAATGTTGTTTTCTGCAAGAATTGGTTCAATAACAGGGAACCATCTAGCCGCTCTTTTGTGCAATAAAAAAGTATTTGAGTGCCAATAGGTGTTGACGGTCATTTCCCTATCTAGCCTTTCATAAACATCAATGTTATGAGTTGGTACAGATTCATTAGAAAAAATTGGTTTAGTAGGGACAGGGATGCTGTAAATTTTGTAATTATCTTTTACAAAAGACCTATAGGAACTATCAGATTCAGTTGTGTTTGATAGTTTTTTCTTTTCTGTTAAATGCGTTTGTTCCGTTTTGACAGAGCTATTGAATCCAATCAATAAAAATATAGCTAACCCTAATAATAATCCTATAAGAATGAACGTGGTTGCTTTTATTGAGGTCATTATCTTTTATTCTTATTTTGTTGTGTTATGTAAAACATAATTCCGAATAAAAATAAGAAGTACAATCCAAATATAGAATTGTGTATCCAATTCCAGTTTTCAATAAAACGAAATGCTGCAAAACAGATAATTAAAGATAAGGCAGATATTCCAAGGTATACAAATCCAACACGACTATCATTTAAACCCAAATATGATAAGTGGTGAGTAGTGTGATCTTTTCCACCAACAAATGGTGATTGCTTTCTTGCTATTCTATTAATTACAACACAAGTTGTGTCAATTATTGGAAGGATAAATGCCATTATTACAATCGCAATTTGTTGATATTGATTGGATACACCGGTATAACTTGTGGTATTCCACATGTATTTGATACTGATAATGGCTAAAAACACACCAATAAATTGACTTCCAGTATCACCCATAAACATTTTTGAGGGATTCCAATTATGGAATAAAAATGCAGTTAAAGATGCTAGTACACCTAATATTGCAAAAAAGTCGAAGTTATTGTAGTTGTCGTGAATGGCTAAATAAAATAGGGCGATTAATAAAATAAAGATAGAAACAATAGTTGTTATGCCATCCATATTGTCTAGCATGTTGATAGAATTCATTATTCCTATAACCCATAGCACAGTCAATATATAATTCAGATATTCGTTCTCAAAGAATTGAATAAAAGTGCCTGTTGCTATAAGTATTATTCCGCAAGAAACTTGTGCAAGAGATTTGATTATGGGTTTCGTATTGTATGCATCATCCGCAAGCCCCATTATAAAACCAACCGCCACCGAGATGAGGGTTCCAAGTGTTTCTAAATCTTTAAAAACTTCATCAAAAAAGATGGAAAAACATGTTGAAGAGATAAGAAAAGAAATGTACAGTGTTATTCCGCCAAGTGCAGGTTTTGCCACATTGCTCCATCGTATAACAGGTTGATCATTATTTCTTATTCCGAGATTTGTTGCAAATTTCAGCATAATTGTATTCAGCAAAACACTGAAGAGTACAATGCTTACAAAAAATGATGAATAGATTATAAATAAAGATTCTGATTCTTCCACGTTACTTAAAATTGAGAAACAAAGGTGTTAAAATTTTCTCCAACTTTATCTTTTTTTGATAAAATAGGATTTTCTACTTCCCAATCAATCCCAATATTTTGATCATTGTAAAGAATACATCCTTCAGAATCTTTGTGGTAGTAGTTTGTACATTTATAAGAGAAAATTGTGTCATCTTCTAAACTAAGAAACCCATGCGCAAACCCACTAGGAATCCATAGCATTTGATGTTTTTCCGTGTCTAATAGTAATTTTAAAATGCTGGCCATAAGTGGATGATTTTTCGCGAATATCAACTGCAATGTCCAAAACACTGCCTGCTATTACTCGAACTAGTTTTCCTTGGTCATATGGCGGGTTTTGAAAATGCAATCCACGAAGTACGTTCTTATCAGATTTTGATTGATTATCTTGTACAAAGTTAATTGAAGAAGAGGTGTGATTTTCGAATGCTTTGTAATTAAAAGATTCAAAAAAGTAGCCTCGGTCGTCTTTAAAGATAGTTGGCGTAATTACCAATAATCCTTCAATATATGTCCTTTCAATGTTCATTGTAAATTCGTAGACAAAGTTAAAAGGAAGATTGTAATTACTTGTTACTTTTTTGTTTTTTTGAACAATTTAGTAAAAAATCCCGTCTTTTCAATGGTTGAGTCGTCATCTGTATAGTACCCGCCATAAGTTGAAGATTTTCCATACCCATATCCATATCCATAACCATATCCATACCCATACCCGTAGTTATATCCATACCCTTTACTTTCAATATCAACGCTATTTAGAATAACAGCAAGTTTTGGAACGTTATTTTCATTAATAATTCGATCTACATTTTGAATAAAATTCTTCTTTGAGTAGTTTGCTTTAAATATGTAAATGGGATAGTCAGCTTTCTGTATTACTGGAATACCATCTGTTACTAGACCTATTGGTGGGTTGTCTATGACGATCATGTCATAATCCAGTTTTAATTTTTCAATCAATTCATCAAGCTTTCCGTTAATGATCAATTCTGAGGGGTTAGGCGGTATGGGGCCGGCTGTAATAAAATCTAAACCATCTAAATCACTGTGTCGAATACAATTTTCTAAAGTATCTTTTCCTATTAACAGTGTACTCATACCATTGTTGTTTTCAGCTCCAAAACCGAGATGCAGTTTTGGTTTTCGCATATCTAAATCTAAAACAATCACTTTTTTGCCGGAAAAAGCAATTATGCCAGCTAGATTTAATGCAATAAAAGTTTTTCCTTCACCAGATATAGTGCTAGTTATGGCAACGATTTTCGGACTTTTTTTGTTGGATATAAACTGCATATTCGTCCGCACGGTTCTGAAAGATTCTGTTATTTTTGACTTCGGACTTTTATCAACAATCAATTGAGATATGGGAACATTCGATTTGTATTTCGGAACAATTCCTAATATTCCGATGGTAGCACTTGATAGCTTTGTGATTTCGTTTAAGGATGTAATCTGATCATGCATCAAATATTTAATTACTGCAAAAAGAACACTCAATAGAAAGGCCCCGAAAAATACAAGCAAATATGCGAATGTTTTTCTTGGTGTAATAGGACTTTTAGGCACCTTGGCCTCTTCTAGAATTTCATTATACGTAGTTAGCCCTGCGGTTGAAAGTTTGTATTCCGTTTCTTTTTCTAATAGCAGCGTATAATATTTATTATTAATCTCTAGAACGCGATTGAGTCTTGCTAATTCTAATTCTTTTTCAGGAAGTGTGTATAATTGGCTCTCCAAGTATTTTATTTTTTCGTTTATTATGGCTAACCTTTTTCTTCCTTGGTTATTATAAATTTCGATTGCGTCAATAATTAACTTTATTTGAACTTTAATCTCTTTATTTATTCTTGATATATGGTCATTATCCGCCGTGACTGAGCGTAAGAGTGCTGTTTTGTTATCAATGGCTTCTTTTAATTTGATAATCAAGTTGTTTAGACTTGATTTGAATTCCATACCTATTAATACAGGGATTATTGAAGCCATATCTGATTCCAAACCTTGTGTAGAAAGTAATGCTTGAATTTCTCCTAAAATTGAATTTTGAATTTCAATTTCGACTACTTGTTTTTCTATATTTTCAATTTGAGAAAGTATAGAATTTGTCAATCCTGCTGTCTTATGGATATCATTGCTTTTTTGAAATATTTGTATTAATCTTTCACTTTCTTTAAGTCTTATGTCAACAGAATCTTTTTGAGCTGCAATAAATTCGACAATATTGGCTGAACTTGTATTTTGACGATCATAAACGAATTTATTATACTCCGCTGCTAGTGTTGAAATCAAATCTGCTGCAAATTTCGCATTTTTGTGTTTGAATTGTATTCTAATGGTCTTGGCTTGAACATTTTCGATATTTACTTCAATTTTGCTTTTAACACTTGCAGCAACCGTTTTAATGTCGTTGAAAACAAAGTACAATTCATTTATTTCCAATTCTTCTACAAATGAATTTATATTTAGTACAGAAAATGTAAAAGAAAAATATTTATTGGAAATATAATCACCATTACTAAATGATTCATCATTTAGTGAAGTTCCAGCCTCATTTTTCAGAATATATTTATCATTGCCATCAGATGAAATGAATATTTTTTTATCCATTATGGATGAGTCTAGAATGGTAAAATCTGCAATTTTAAAAGAGGAGGATTTATACCTGTCTGTAGTTAGAATTTCACCTTTCGAAAAATACCCAATTTTTATGGGTATAGCATTAATAGCTTTTTCTAGCATAAAAGATGAGCTAAGCAACTCAACATCGGATGTTAACTGCGTATTATCTTGGAAAGATGAATAAACATTAAGAAGCTGCCCGGCTTGATCTTTTTTATTAATCTGCATAATCAGATCTGATTCATAAATAGGATCTGTATATCGAATGTATAGATAGCCAGCAGCAATTGCAAGAGCAAAAATAAGGATGTAAATTAGAGCACTTTTCTTTAAAAGATAAACGAATAGCCCAATCTCGAAGTTGTTACTAAAGTTGGTAACCCTTTCTTTATATCTTTCGAATGTTTCGTTCTGTTTCTGTATGTCTTCGGAGATCATGGCGTATTTTTAATGGTTGTAAGGGTTGCCCAAATGAATAAGGCACTGGACAATAATGAGACAATTGGGGTGATGTCCGATAATGCTTCTCGTGCAAGGTTTGGATTTGGTTCCACATATATAATGTCATTTGCTTGCACAATCATACTGCCTGCTTGGATGCCTTCGATGGTTGAAAGGTCAACTAGATAAACATCTTTTTTTACTTTTGTTTGCCTAACAATTTTTATGCGACTTGCTTTTGAGTTGGTAGCGATTCCGCCAACCAATGCCAATACTTCTATTAAGGTTGTATTATTATTGGAGAGGCTAACTACCTGAAGCAGAACTTCCTGTTCCTGGAAAAACGATAACCCGCTTATTCGTAATAGTTAGAATTACAAAGGGCTCTACGTAAAATTTCGCGTATTCTGCTTGCAGAAAAGCTTCTGCCTCCACAATTGTCTTCCCAACGATGTTAATGTTGCCAAGAATTGGAAGACGCGCCAAACTATCTGCCTGAACAACGTAATTTATGTTATTTCTTGCAGCAAGTGCTTGTTGAGTCGCCACACCCCCTTGTCCAGCAGCAATATCGATTAATTGGAACCCATCATTCGCAAACAATCTAAACTGTAATATGTCATTTACGGATATGATGTATTCATCTATTGGTTTGTCTGGAGGCGTATCAAAAACATAATCTTTCGGTGTTTTTAACATGACGTGCGAGTTAATTGTGCAACTGGACCAAAACATCAATCCTGCTAGAAGCAGCGCAATAGGATTTTTCATATAAATAGATTAGAAGACAAATGTATAAATAAAAATTGGTAAAATAAAAAGTACTTTGAAAAACAAAGTTAAAATTATTCTAATAACTGGCAGTATAATTTTTCCATATCATGGACTAATCGATCGTAGTGGAAGCTTTTAAAGACATGTGCTCCCTTCTGAGAAAAAGCCATTCTTTTATTATCGTCCTCAATAAGGGATAACATATTTTCTGTAAACAATTGCTCATCATTGATATTTGATAATAGCGCTGTTTCATTTGGTATACAATATTCTCAATACCTCCTACATTTGTAGATACTATGGGTTTTCCAGCCGCTTGGGCTTCTATCAGACTAACCGGAGTCCCTTCGTTTTTTGAGGTTAAGGCTACAATGTCCAACCCCGCTAAAGCAACATCTATATCCGTAATCCAACTGGTAAAAGTTAAAAGAGCGTTCCGAGTATTTTTTTCTGTTGAGAAGTCTATTTTCAATTGTTTACAATAATTTTCCAGTTCCCCTCTAAGTTCTCCATCTCCAATAATCAGAAATCGAACCCTTTTAGTGGTTATTTCCGAAATTTTCTTTACCACATTCAGAAAAAAATGATGGTTTTTTATTGGGACCAGTCTTCCGATTATGCCAATTGCAATTTCATTATCTTCAATTAACCATTTTTGTCTAAAACTATTGCGTTTTTCTTTTTGATTTTCTTTGAATTTATTCAAGTCAAACCCTAATGGGATTACCTCAATTTTGTTAGGTTTTGCTATTTTATGGATTGTGGATAGTTCTTTTTTTTGAATAGGACTAATAGCAATTATTTTGGTAGATTTCTTCGCTAAGTTTCTTTCTATCGTTTTGTAAATAGTTGTTTTTACTTTTCCAAAGTAAGAGTGAAAGACATGCCCGTGAAAAGTGTGAAGTATAACAGGAACTTTCATTTTGTAGGCTGCTAACCTTCCAATAGCTCCTGCTTTCGAAGCATGTGTGTGAACAATTTCTGGCTTGAAATCTGCGATTATTTCTTTGATTTTTTGATAAGCAATTCGATCATTTTTCAAATTAATCTCTCGCTTCATTTCAGGAATAATAATTGGTTTCAGCCCTAATTCATGCAAAATAAATTGTGATGAATCTTCGGTCTCATCCTTCTCTCCTGCTACTAGCAGAGTTTCAAAATCATTTGATAAATACTTAGATAAGTAAGCAGCATTGTAGGTAGGGCCACCTATGTTAAATCGATTTATAATTCTTAAGACTTTTGGCATATTACTATTATCTCGACAAATGTAACTTTATACTGACATCTTTAGAAAAAAATGTCATTCTATTATAGAATGTCCATTAATTAGTTGTTCAATTGAAGTGTTTTTGAAATAAAAGTTCCAGGATTATTCAATTAATTTGATGTATGGTCTAAAAATTGAATAATATTAACTATTCTTATCACTTGTTGTTAGTATGTGAAAAATATTTTAAAACATAGTGCATTCTTAATTTTGTTTATTAGTTTGACTGTTTCGGTCCGACCCCAAAATAAAACGAATTCAATAGATGCTGCCATAAATTCGCTGGTAAAAGATTCTGCACTGAAAAATGCTTCAATAAGTTTTGTTGTTAAAGATTTGGATTCTAGTGCAATAATTTCTGAATATAACCCGAATTTAAGTTTACCATCTGCTTCTACAATGAAAGTGGTTTCCTCTGCTGCTGCATTAGATATTTTAGGTTCGTTTAATAAGTTTGAAACTAAAATAATGTACGATGGTTTTATTGACTCTAATAACGTTTTACATGGCAACATATATATAAAGGGTGGGGGCGATCCAACTCTAGGGAGTAAGTATTTTAAGGAGAAGCACGGTTTGTTCCTATCAAGGTGGGTTGATGAAATCGCAAAATTAGGCATTGATTCAATCGCTGGTAGTATTATAGGAGATGCTTCTTGTTTTTCGGATGAGTATGTTGCACCTACTTGGAGTTGGGGTGATATTGGAAATTATTATGGAGCTGGTGTTTCTGGACTATCTATTTATGATAATACTGTGAAGTTTGAGTTCTCATCCGGGCCATTAGCGCGTGACTCCACTTTTATAGATTGTGTTTACCCATATACTCCGGATTTAATAATTGATAATAGGGTAAAAGCGTCAAATACAAAAAAAGATTTGGCATATATTTATGGTGGTCCAAATAATCCAATACGAACGATTAAAGGAACAATACCTAAAGGCCAAACAGAATATGTGGTAAAAGGTGCTATTCATGAACCTGCTTATGTGACAGCTTTCGAATTAGAATCGGCTTTATGGGAATATGGAATTGGTGTCGGAGGAAATGCAACTACTATTCGTAGAATGAAATCTTTAGGGAATTATTTTGAATCAGAAAGAAAGGATATTTTCATTACAAAATCCCCTACGGTGGGGCAAATTGTTTATTGGACTAATCTTATTTCTAATAATTTGTATGCAGAACATTTACTAAAACATATAGGCGTAAAAAAATACGGTGATGGAAGTGTGTTTTCATCTACATTAGCTGTTACGAAATATTGGAGTTCTAAAGGTATTGATATGACTGGGTTTTATATGAATGATGGAAGTGGTCTTTCCAGGTCAAATGCAATTACTGCCTCTCAACTTGTTGGGGTTTTGGAGTATATGAAGTTAAATAGTAAATATTCAAAATCATTTTTATCCTCATTGCCAGTTGCTGGAAAAACGGGTACATTAAGAAGTATTGGAAAGAAAACCTCGATAGCTGGAAATCTGAAAGCAAAGAGTGGAACCATGACGCGCATTAAAAGCTATGCAGGTTATGTGAAAAGTGCTTCTGGTCGAAATTTAGCCTTTGCCATTGTTGTAAATAATCATAATTGCACTTCTTTTCAAATCAAAAAGAAACTAGAAATTGTAATGGTAGCTTTAGGTAATTATAATGACTAGGGGAATTTTGGGAATTTCTGAAAGTTGGGCTCTCTTTTTTCTAGAAAAGCATTTTTACCTTCCACAGCTTCATCTGTGCCGTAAGCGAGTCTTGTAGCTTCTCCCGCATATACTTGTTGTCCGACCAATCCATCATCAATAAGATTGAATCCGAACTTCAACATTTTAATGGCTGTTGGACTTTTAGTCATGATTTCTTGTGCCCAATCATAGGCTTCCTGTTCTAACTCATCATGCGGAACAACTTTGTTTACCATTCCCATATCATAAGCTTCTTGCGCACTATAATTTGCTCCTAAGAAAAAGATCTCTCTTGCTCTTTTTTGACCAACTTGGCGTGCTAAATAAGCAGATCCAAAACCTCCATCAAAACTGGCTACGTCAGCATCTGTTTGTTTGAAAATAGCATGTTCTTTACTGGCTAATGTTAAGTCACAAACTACGTGCAAACTATGACCACCGCCAACAGCCCATCCTGGAACTACAGCGATAACCACTTTGTTCATGAAACGAATCTGACGCTGCACATCTAAAATATTAAATCGATTCACACCGTTTCCTCCTTTATATCCGCTCGTAGATCTTACTCTTTGGTCGCCACCAGAGCAAAACGCCCAACCGCCATCTTTAAGCGAAGGACCTTCTCCGGTTATTAATACCACTCCTATTTCTTGACTTTCATGACAGATAACCAACGCTTCCCACAATTCATCCACGGTTTTAGGTGTAAATGCATTTCTGCACTCTGGTCTGTTGAAAGCAATTCTCGCAACCCCGTTAAGCGTTTTAAACGTAATTTCCTCGTATTCCTTTTCAGTTTTCCAGTCTAAATTTAACATGATTTCTTGTTTATGTGTGATCTTTTGTAAATGTACGAACTATAAAGGATAGATCTCTCCCTAGTTTTTAGAATTTTCAATTTCTAATTGAGGTAATTCATATTTTTACTAAATATTTTGTACTACTAAAATTTTAGTGTGCTGACGAATTATCTTTAATTGATTCAAAATAGCTTTTCAGTATAACGGCATTTACTTCTTTTGGAGTAAATATTTCCAGAACGGCCGGCCGCTTATTTTCTTGTTCGTTATAAAATTTAGGCAAAGCTTCTTCTAGGGAAGCTTCGTTACATGCATTGTAATAATTAATATTATGAGCTGCAACTAATTGTTGAATGTTTGCATTGTTACCTACTTCAAAAAAGTCTTCGAATTGCTTTGTACTTGAGGGTCCCGGAATAATCCTAAAGATACCTCCTCCAGAATTGTTAATTACGATAATTCGAATATTACTCGTAAGGTGATTATTCCAAAGTGCATTTATATCATAAACAAAACTGAGGTCACCAGAAACTAACAGGGTTAAATTGTTGTTAACAGAAGCCGCTCCAATCATTGTAGAAGTGCAGCCGTCAATCCCACTTACTCCACGATTGGAATTGTACTGGACTGTGTTTATCTGTTCAAATAATTGAATATATCGCACTGGAGAGCTATTTCCCATATGCAAATTTGAAAAATCTGGTAACGTGTCTATTATTATACTAGTCGCCTTCAAATCACTCCAGTCACACTGTTTTATAAACTCTTCATGTCTTCGTTGAGCTAAGAAGGATTTTTGTAACCATTGATCTCCAAAATTGCTCTCAAAATTGGGTTCTATTAATTGGATTTGTGAAAAAAAGGATAAAGGAGAAATGTCTAATTTTTTAGTCAATGACGAAAATGTATCTATTGGTTCCGACTTTATACTTATTTGCCAATGCTCTTTTGCTTTATTGTTTCGCAAAAAGGATTTTATTCGTTTTGATATTATTGCTCCTCCTATTGATATTAATAAATCAGGTGCATAATTGATTAATTCATTTTCGTTAATCAAGTTTAATGTTCTATCAATGCAAGAAATAAATTTTAAATCACAAATATTAGCAGTACTTTCCGTTAAAATACAAACAGCACAATTTTCATTAATCTGTTTAAGTAAATTGTTTAGCTCCGTATTTTTTTCTAAAACGCCGCAAAGGATTAGGATTCGATTAGCTTTTTTCCATTTACGTGAAATATATTGAATCTCAATTTCTGTTAATGAAGTTCTTTCTTCTCTTTTTGGCGAATACTGCGGTATGTAAGCATCTTCCAAAGCTATCATATTGTAAAGAGGTTCTTCAAAAGGTATATTTATATGTACGGTATTGTTAGTTATGGCTTTCGCATTATTCAATGCTGAATTGATTTCAGTTTCCGATAAAGATATATTTTCATTGCTGAGGTCACTTGGTATAGAGTAGCTGTGATGAATGTAGTTCTGAAAGATATTCACCTGGTCTATCATTTGTCCTTCTCCATTATTTAACCATTTAGCTGGCCTATCTGAAGTTATTACAAGAAGGGGAATATCCTGATAATAAGCTTCTGAAATCGCAGGGGCATAATTCAATGCTGCACTTCCTGATGTACAACAAATAATTACTGGCTCTTTCAGTTGCTGTGCTTTTCCTAATGCATAAAATGCGGCTGATCTCTCATCAACTATTGAAATACAATTAAAGAATTGATTTTCGGTAAAAGAGATGATTAGTGGTGCATTTCTTGATCCAGCTGAAAAGACAACATTTTGAATTCCATACTGTTCGCAAAGGTTTACTAATACTTGAACACTTTTTTTGTCCGAAATCATGATGCAAATTTAAGCATAAGTCGGCAAGTTTAGATCTCATTGGAATAGTTAATCTAAAATATTCAATAGGGTTTGTGCTTTTAATTCTGTTTCTTTCCATTCTTTATCAGCGTTTGATAAGGAAGTTATTCCTCCTCCAACATATAGCCAATTTTCATTTTTAAATAGCTGCATACACCGTAAATTAACGAATAAGCTACATGACCTGTTGTTAATAATTCCTAGGAATCCCGTGTAAAATTCACGATTGTACCCTTCGTTTTTAAGAATAAAGTCTTGTGCTTTTTTTTGAGGAAGCCCACAAACTGCAGGGGTAGGGTGGAGTAGGTTGGCTAATTCTAAAGGAGCCTTGTTTGTTTGTATGTTAAATGTTGTCTTAAGATGCACAATATTTCCTGCGTTCACCGTTTCTGGGCTGGAATTAAATTGATAGTTTATGGATTCACTTTCTAATTTTTCTTTAATGTAATTCGTTACGAATCGTTGTTCGTCAAGTTCTTTTTCTTTCCAATTGATATTGTCAAGTGTTTTGCTTCCGGCAAGCGAAACCGTTGTGTACTTTTTTGTTGAGCCTTCAATTAATATTTCTGGTGTAGCTCCCATCCATGTTCCTTCATTAGGGATGTTGCATAAGTAATTAAAAGAATGATTGTACTCTTTACAGAGGTTTAGATAGGTTTGAAAAATATCACCATTAATAACTGGATGTTTTTTAATTCGAGAAAGAACAACTTTACCAATATCCTTTTTACATGCATTTATAAATAACTCCGCTTTACTTAGGTATGTTTTTGTGTCCAGTTCTTGACGTTTAGGTGAGTTACTTTCTAGGCTTAACTTAAAAGCTGATAAAGTAAATTTTGCTTTACCTTCTAAATAAAAAGATGCTGACTTATCTGCGTTCGAGATGATGAAACCATTAAGAGTAGGTTTTGAGTTCAAATCAATTTTCACCCAAGTTCCTGATAGAAAAAGTATTGCATCATCGTTAGGTCTTTGATAAAAGACAAACCCGTCTTGTTGAGATAATTCGGTCATTATTTTTTTCTTTCAATGATCATCATCGTCATTCGTGAAGTCGAGATTAATTTATGCTTTTCGTCTTTAATTTCGATATTCCAAACATGGGTTGTTCTTCCTTGATGCATTAGTTTGGCAGTTCCGAATACAAAACCTTCCATAACAGAACCAACATGATTTGCATTTATTTCAATGCAAACACCATAATGTGTTTTTCCATCAATTATCGAAAATGTTCCTACACTGCCAAGGGTTTCAGCTAATGCGACGTTAGCTCCGCCATGTAAAAGTCCCATTGGTTGAAATGTTCTTTCATCTACTGGCATTTTTGCAATTAAAAAGTTATCTCCGATTTCGGTAAACTCAATTCCAAGATTAGAAACCATGGTTTCTTGGTTAATTAAATTTATGTCTTGGATTGTAATATTTTGGTTTATCATTAGGTAAAGATATAAACAAAAAAAAAGGTACTCAAATTGAGTACCTTTTTTTAACCAAGATTATAGGTTGTTTTAATTACCTAATGATAGATATTCTTTTAGTTATGCTTTGATTATTCGTTTTAATGTTAACAAAATAGAAACCTTCAGCATTGTTATTTAAGTTGAACTCAACAACTGAACTTGATGTATTATTAATTGTTCTAGACGTTAGAAGTTCGCCTATTGTATTGAATATTCTAATTTCCACATCTTGTTCTATTGCGAAATTAAGACCTAAATTAAATTCACCATTGCTTGGATTTGGATAAAGGTTAACAGATTCCTCTAAATTAACTTCTTCTAGCCCTGTAAAACCAACATTAATAGTAATTGTATCAGATGATGAACAGTTACCTAACGTGCCCGTTAGTATTACCGTGTAAGTCCCAGCTGTTGTAAATGTGTGTGATGGGCTTCCTAGAGTAGAGGATGTCCCGTCACCAAAACTCCATGAGTAAGAAGTTGCGCCGGATCCAGCATTACTAAAATTGATTGTTCCACCAGCAACAATTAAAGTTTGGTCTGATCCAGCAATAACAACTGGCGCTAAATTAACTGATATTGTTGTTGATACAGCCGCTCCTTGACATACTCCGTTTGATCCAATTACCGTATAGGTAGTTTGGTTTGTTGGAGAAACTGTAATAGAGGCTGATGTAGCACCAGTATTCCAATTGTATGTCTGAGCTCCAGAACCTGTTAAGGTCACGCTTTCTCCATCACAAATAACCGGGTTTGAAGGTGTTATTGTAACTGTAGGTTCCGTTTCCACTGTGATAGTTACACTGGCTGTTTCGGTACATCCACTAAGGTCTTCCATAGTAACTGTATAAGTGGTGGTGGTAGCAGGAGATACAACTTGAGTTGCGCCTGTTCCTAAACCACCGTTCCAAGTGTAAGTTCCTCCGGAACCAGCTCCACCACTAGTTATAGTCGCAGAGTTGCCGAAACAGATTGTTTGGTTTGAAGAGATAGTCGGATTAAATCCACCCGTATTTGTGATTGTAGAGGTATTTGCTCCTTGACAACCATTAACATCTTCAATCACAACGTTATATGTGCCTGCAGATAATCCAGTAAAACTACCAGAGGACTGGAATGTTGCTCCACCATCAATACTATATTGATAAGGTGCTGAACCTCCTGTTCCTGTAAGAACTATCGCTCCATTTGTAGCAGCACATGTTTCATTAACTGGTGCAGCAGTAGTTGTAACTGATCCTGTTCCAGTAATTGTTACTGCATTTACAATAGAAGTACATCCATTTGCATCCATTACAATAACTTGGTACGTATTGGCTGCTAATCCGGTAAAGCTTCCAGAAGATTGGTACCCTCCTCCGTTATCAATACTGTAAGTATAAGGCGCAGTTCCACCTGTTGCAATTGCAGTAATAGTGCCGCTGTTTCCACCACATGAAGCATCGGTCGAAGTGGTTGTATGCGAAACAGTGGAAGGTTCCGTGATAGTTATAGAATTTATTACAGAGACGCATCCATTTGCATCTTGTACAGATATTTCATATGTACCTATAGGAAGTCCAGTAGAGATAAAAGGACTTGTACCAGCTACATAATTAACCCCTCCGTCAATACTGAAGTTAAATGGAGCAGTTCCAGTAGCTGTAGTTGTAATAGATCCATCATTTGCATTGTTGCAGGTAAGATTAGAAGAAGTAGAGGTTTCTGTTGGAGCTGCAGCATTAGACAAAACAACCGATTCACTTCCTTGACATGTATTTGCGTCTTCAACAACAATACTATACGTACCAGTTCCTAAGGAGTTAAAGGTATATGGACTAGTACCTGCTGTAAAGGTCGCTCCACCATCGTTACTAAATGTATATGGCCCAGTTCCTCCTGAAACGGAAGTTATTATTGAACCATCATTCGCGCCACAGCTAGGGTCAATTGTTGTTGAGGTTAATGCTAAGGTGATACCTGATGTTGTAAGAGTAGCAGAAGTTGTTCCTTGGCATCCTAAACCATCTGCCGATACAATGCTGTATGTCCCGGCGGCTAAACCAGTAAACGTATCACCGGATTGGAATGTAATGCCGCCATCAATACTATAAGTATAAGCCGGTGTTCCTCCAGCAGCGGCAACAACAATTTGTCCATCGTTATTGGCGCATCCAGGATCTGTTAACGTGCTAGTTACGGTTAATGTTCCAGTACCTGGAATTAAAGTAGCCAAAAATGTTCCTTGACAGCCATTCGCATCTTCTGCTATAACCGTATAGACACCATCTGTTAAACCGGTAAATGTATCACTAGCTTGAAATGTTATTCCCCCATCAATGCTATATGTAAATGGAGTAACTCCACCCGTGGCAGCAACAACAATTTGTCCATCATTTCCAGCGCAACCGGGGTCGGTAGTGGAAGCAGTTGTCGAAGGTCCAGATGTGATAATTAATTCAACACTATCAATAACTTGTCCTGAACAAACTCCATCCAGTACAAGATATGCAGTGTAATTTCCTGCGGTAGCATATGTAACTGTTTCATTTTGGTTAGTTGATGTTGCTGGAGTGCCTCCATTAGTGTACCAATTGTATCCAGTTACATTAGTTCCTGTAGCAGAGAAATCAATTGATCCACCTGCGCAAGTCGTAGTGATATTTGAGCTAGCTGAACCCGATACAGGCACGTCTGTTACGTAAGGAGTGATGTATTGAGATACTGGTACGCTCCAAGCGCTTCCCATATCATGCCAAGATAAATCGCTCCACTGTTCCCATCCAGAATTTGGTGTAGGATCGTATACAGAATTCGTTACCATTCCTAAAGAGTCATTTGTCCCGAATCCATTCATGGTTATTCCACAGTAGAATATTGCTCCACCTACATTAATTGCAGGGGAGTAATTAATTTCAAGTATCCCTTGTCCACTTGTTAGAGAACCATCAAGAGTTGCTAAACTGTAAGATTGTGTCCCTATTATTGTTCCCGGTTCACCTGCATTGTCATCCCAAATGTTAAAGTCTACTGTTGCTCCATTTCCACCGTCATTAACACCGTAGAAATAGATAGCCATACCATTAAGATAAGCGTATGGTGCATAACCGCTGTACATTTCTGCTTTTGAAACATCAAAGTAGTCGTTCCAGCCAGCTAAATAACCATTGTTAGCATTGTATATTCTCAAAGTATCGGTATCCGCAATGTTAATCAAAGTATCACAACCTAAAGATGCTCCAACATTAATATTAACTGTGGTTGTACAAGTTCCTTGGGCATTGGATGCTATTAGTTCAACTTCATACGTTCCTATTGAAGAGTAAGTAACTGCTCCAGGGTTTTGAGTGGTGGATGAAGCTGGCGATACCCCCCCTAGTGATGTATTGTCAAAATTCCAAGCCCAAGTATCAGGAACTCCACTTGAACCATCAGAAAAGGTAACTGTTCCTCCGGCGGTAATTGAAGTTGAACTAGTAGTAATTCCGCATGTAGGTGGAATAGGTGTACAAGGTTGATAGGTTCCGTCTACAGTCATTGCACCGGTGTTACCAGGGTCTAACCAAGGCGCTAGTTGAGCATTTGCTGAAGCTCCACATAGGTCCCAATTGGTGTACATTTTCCCGTATGAATCTGATTGATTAGGAGCAGAACAAAATGAAGAGCCTCCTGAAAGCTGTCCAACAAATCTTCCATTGTTATCAAATATAGGAGAGCCTGAAGAACCACCTTCAGTAACTCCATGGCCATTTGTTGTAGAAGACCAATTAACACTCCAATGAGTTCCAAAAGGACCTCCATTGTAGCTTGAGCTACTCAATGAGTTTGTATACGTAGATATTTTTTTTGCGCTTCCAGCAGGATGGTGAACACCAACTCCTGAGGGTGATGCTGAATTACTTCTGTCCCAACCTTCGTAATACGCATTATAGGATGCAGGTGGTTGTGAAGATAACTCAACTAAGTAAAAATCTGAACCGGCAAGCTGATTATTTCCAGGAGGGTTATTCAGTGTTCCATTTCCCGATGATGCTACTACTGTCCCGCCGGTCATTGTTTGGTTTCCTGGAAAAGGGTCCGAAGAATTACCTGTACCTGGGGAGCATGATGATTTTTGGTAATTCCAGTACCATACTGTTGAATTGATATTACTACCTGCATTTGGTTCTCCACAATGCCAAGCAGAAATAATGTAAGGAGTACAGTCCGCCGCAGTGTTGTTTATCATTGAAGCTGTACATATAGCAGTTCCACCTCCGCTAGAAAATGTATACCAAACAACAGCATCTATTTGTTCACTCCATCCATTACTTTCCGGCGCACAAGCAACATCTACTTGACAGTTCTCAGCTTTGTTTAATCCATATGTAAGAACACCATCTCTAGCCAGCGCAATTTGGTTAACAAAATCCTCAACTCCTCTGTAGAAGTATACTACTTCTTTTATTTCTATAGCTGGTAACCCAATTGTTCCAGGTGCTTCGTAATACTCAATGGTTAAAGTTTCACCTTCTATCATTTGAGTAGCTCTTATTTGATTATGCACGTTGTTTTCAGAAGTAAATGCACCAATAACATGGTCTTTAGTTGCGTTATAAATAAAAACTTGACCTCCATTGGGAACATAAAAGTTATTATAGTACAAACCTAAAGCCATTGCATCGTCTGAATGAATCACTAATCTCCATATTCTTCCGCCATTTGATAAGTTTTGCCATTTACCAGAATTATTGACGTTAAGGTTGACAGGAAGATTAACACCTACCCTGTATTCTTGCCTTGAATCAATAGTTGCATCTTCTAACGCAAGAATATTTAAGTCAGGGTTTTGCAACGTTAGAGTTGCAGAAAGTTTGTTTTGAAATGGAATATTGTTCGTAAACGAATATGGAGTTCCTCCTTGACTAATTTGAGCAAATGAATTTATTGGTGCTATAAATAGCAATAAGGCAATTAAGCCTATCGATATATTTTTCATGAAATTATTTTTGTAAGGCAATAGGTTGTTTGTTACGGTATGGTTTATTTTTTTGGCTTAATAGCAACTGTATTCTTTATAATTTTCTTTTCTTCCTTTTTTGCAGTGGTAGATTTTGAAGAAGTAACGGGTTTTTTAGTAAGCTTAACAGGTACTTTTTTTGCTACAACAACATTTTTCCTTTCAATTTTTGCATGTTTTTTTTCAACGCTTTGCGCTTTAACAGAAGTTGAAAGAAGGCAAATACCTCCAATTAATACAATGAGAGTTTTCATAATTGAATAAATTTTATTGAGTTTATTTTTGTTTCAAAACATAAATGTATAAAATTATTTTCATAAAATCAAACATAACAAAAACAGTAAAATTAGTTTAAAAAACTAAATAGCACTGACAAACGCATTGTTTTTAATGATAAATGAAAAAGTAAAATAACATTAACTTACTTATTACAAGTAAGTTGGCAGGCAGTAAATCAAGTTGTGTGCATAACTATGCCAAAAAGGAATAGGTTGGTACGTAACAAACATGGTTTGGTAATTATCCAAATTATACAGTAACTAATCCATTGTCATTTAATGAAAGAGGTAATAATAAATACCTAAATTTGATTTTGAATAATGAATCAAGCTATGAAAAAAAGAATATTATTGGTTGAGGATGAAGAGCATTTGCATGAAGCTATTAGATTAAACCTTGAAATAGAGGGGTATGATGTTGTGTCTGTTTTTAAAGGAAAAGACGCTATTAATAAATTTAGGCAGGGGAGATATGATTTAATTGTGTTGGATATTATGCTTCCGGAAGTAAATGGCTTTGATATTTGTCAAACGATTAGATTGGAAAACAATCATACACCTATTCTATTTTTAACAGCCAAAAATTCAGCTCAAGACAGAGTAAAAGGCCTGAAAATAGGTGGTGATGATTACTTGGCAAAGCCATTTAATTTGGAAGAGTTTATATTAAGAGTTCAAAAATTAATACAGCGAACAACTACTTCTGAATCATTGGATGCTAATTTAGAGGCATTTAAAATCGGTGGATCAAGGATAAATTTCAAATCGTTTGAAGTTGTGGATGAAGATGGTATTTTGCATAAATTAACCCAAAGGCAAATAAAATTATTAAAATTATTAATTGATAAAAAAGACGAAGTTGTTAGTCGACAAGAGATACTTGAAAAAGTATGGGGGTATGACGTTTATCCTTCAACAAGAACCATTGATAATGTTATATTGTCGTTTCGTAAGATTTTTGAAAAGAACGTTGATGCTAATACTTACCTCAAATCCGTTAGGGGTGTGGGATACAAGTTTACCCCTTAAAAATAAGATATGAAATACTTAGGCAACCATTTGTGTTTATTTGCGTCTTTAAATTAGTAATTGAAAAGCAAGAATTGCTTAATCTTGTTTTTCTGATGGTTTTATATTTTCCTTGCAAACAGTCCTGAGGTTCCCCAATCTTGGGATTGTTTATTTTAAAGCTTTTCTGTCTTCCTAAAAAATGTTAAACAGACTATATGTTTTGATCTAAAAGTGTATCTTGCTTTCTATTGTTTAGGTTAGTGACTGATTAAATCATAGAACATGAAAATTAACAACTTATTGCTAGTCGGTATATTGAGTATCGTATTTCTTGTCATTTCCTTCTTTTATGCTCAAAGTATAATTGAATGTGGCAAAAGTTATAAAGAAACTATGCATGAGCATGTTGAGGTATTAGATTTTAATGGGCGGCTATTAAGTTCAAAAGAATGGTTGGCAAGCGGATTTAATAGTGATTATGAATGGGATAAAAAGAGGGTAGCATCTGAAGCATTGCTAAGAGAAGCGGAGAGTGAATATCGTTCTGCTATTAATGAGTCTAAATCCTTGATCTATATATCTATAGGTTTCTTTTTTATTGTATTTATATTATATGTTCGAGGTGATTATTTTCGGAAAGCAATGGCAGGTTGTTTGTTGGCTTTATCAATCTGCTATTTGTATATTGGAATATTTACACCAATGCTTGAGATAAGTGCATTTTCAGAAGACTTGACGATTCCTATTGAGATTGACACAGAGTTAGTTTCAGTGCCAATAAGCGAGGGGCTCAATTATGCAAGTGAATTAACTAAAGAGTATATAGGTTTAGATTTGGGTACAACTGATCCAGTTGACTACTCTTTATTTAAAAAGGACGTTGTATTCAAAGGAAAAACGTATTATTTCCACCAAAGCAAGTCAATTGCTGATTTAATAGGAATTTTATTTAAAGATAAGAATTATGTGGTTGCATGGGCTATACTTGCGTTCAGTGTGTTGCTTCCGGTTTTAAAAATAATAGTCACATTGCTAATCACTTTTATCAAGCCATTTAGAAAGAATAGCGGTTTTTTGGTGTTTGTTAAAATCGTTGGAAAATGGAGTATGGCTGATGTTTTTGTAGCTTCTTCATTTTTGGTTTTTTTGTCATTTAATAATATGAATGTTGGCGTACAAAATGACAGTAAAGTACTTTTTGGGTTGTACTTCTTTCTTGCTTACGTAGTCATTTCAATTATAGCTTCAATTTTTGTTTGGCTTGCCATAAGAAGAAATGCTAAGATTAAGCTTCACGAATTAGCATTATAGAATAATGGATAAAATAACTTTAGTGCTAGGTGCTAGTTTGAAGCCAGAAAGGTATTCAAACAAGGCTGTACATGCATTAGTTGATAAAAACCATAGTGTTATGGCCTTTGGATTGAGAGTAGGAAATATTCGAGGGGTGGAGGTTCATAATAGACTGCCGCTGAAAATAGCTATTGATACCGTAACTTTATATTTAAATGCGGGTAGACAAAAAGAGTACTATAGTTACTTGGTTGATTTGAAACCAAGAAGAGTTATCTTTAATCCAGGCACAGAGAATTTTGAATTAATTTCAATTTTAGAAAAAGAAGGAATAATTACTGAAATTGCCTGCACCTTGGTTCTTTTGTCTATAGGAAACTATTAAATTATTTTTCATGCGTTGTAATTTCTTTATGTTAGCAGAATACGATTATCATTGTCCTCATTGCAACCAGTTGTTAAACGCTGATAATACGGTTATTTTTAAAATTGAAAAAAGTACGGGTGAAAAAGGTTTTATTGAGTTAAATCCAAAAGTGGGAGAGTATTCATATAAATGTGAGCCAAATATGATTTTCGAAAATGGTGAAGAAATGGATTTTTTCTGTCCGGCTTGTAGGGTAAATTTGAAATCTGAAAAATTTCCCAAATTTGTTGAGTTACTATTGCGTGTTTCCAAGAGTGTTCATTTTGAGATGCTTTTTTCTAGGGTTTTTGGTGACAGAAGAACCTATGTAATCACCGAAGATATGACAGAGAAGTATGGTGATAATCCCGAAGATTTAATGTAGTTTTTTTTATGCTAGTAGGTCGTGAATAAATAGGATTCTTTAAACTGCTCAAATTTTGTTCTGAAACTTCATTATCGTGCAAGCAACAATTCCAGCAGTTTCTGTTCTTAATCGATTGTCGCCTAAACTTACAGGTGTGAAAGCTATTCTTTAAAGCCAGTTCAATTTCATTTGGGCTAAAATCTCCTTCCGGTCCAATAATAATCAATTGGTCTTTAGTGATGTCAGCATAATCTTTTAGTTCCTTCTTGTCGCTGTCTTCACAATGTGCTATAAATCGATTTTTATATGTGTTTTCTTTTACAAACTCATTAAGTTTGATTGGAACTGAAATTTCAGGAAGCCACAGCCTTTGAGATTGTTTCATCGCTGAGATAGCAACTTTATTCCATCTTTCAGTATTGAATTTTCTTCTCTCGGAATTTTCACAAATTAAGGGAATAAAATGTGTGATTCCGATTTCAATGGCTTTTTCTAGAAACCATTCTGTTCGATCATTATTTTTTGTAGGTGCCATGGCTATGGCTATTTCACAGGTTGGTTTTTCTTTGTAAACAATTGAATCAATTTGTATTTGACATCGCTTAGGGTGTGCATTAGAAATTTCACCCTGCCCTTCAGATCCTTTTCCGTCAATAATTCTAACCACTAGACCCTGAAGCCATGCGAAGTACTTTTATGGCATGCTTAGATTCAATTTCCGAGAGAGTTACTTCATTTGATATTTTTTGGGTAAAAAAGGTGTGCATGACTGAAAGTAAAAAGAGGCTGCTTTCACAACCTCTTTATTATTCTATTAATTAAATATTACTTCTCTAATTCAGCTAGCATTTTTTCGCACTTTTTAAAGCACTTAACCGCATCTTCATATTTTTGCGGAAGTTCCATGGCTTTCTTAAGAAATTTGATGGCGTATTCGTCATTTTTCATTTCATGGTAAGTCATTGCTAGTTCATATGTATGCAGCATATACCATGGTTCTATCTTGATAGCTTTTTGAAACATTTCTAAAGCGTCTTTAAAAGACCCTCCTTCTGGAGTTCCTCCGTAAAAAGTGTTTACCATTGTTTTTTCAAATTTACTAAACCCAGCAAATGTTCTGTGCCATCTACCCATTATGTGATATGCCCCTGCTTCATTTGGATCTAATTTAATTACTTTATCGCATTCTGTTTTAATTTCCTTTGCATTTGCAATTTTGTCCTTTGTTCCGGCATTTTCATTTTCACGTGCAAGAGCCAATGCATAAGAGTAATGAGCAAATGCATGATTGTCATTAAGTTTTTTTGCTTTGGCAGCTATAGATTTAGCTTTAGCGTAAAATTTTAATTGCAATTTAGCATCCGTCAAGTTTGCACCAACTTTACTGTAAGCAAAACTTAGATTGGATAGGTAATCAACATTGGTTGAATCCATCTCTGCTAACTTTTTAAAAACAGGTAACATTTTTTTGTTGTTAATTTGTTTTTTGTATTTCAAACCTTGCTGGTATAATTCTGCTTCTGTCTGTGCTATTGAGATAGATGTTGTGAATAATGTTACTAGTGTTATTGCTAATGCTATTCCTTTTTTCATTTTTAAATATTTTTATTTGATGTTTTTAGTCCAAATCAGATGCCAAAGTTACAGAATTTTGTTTTGTGTTTAAATTACCCCTTGCGGAAAGTTCAAAACCAACCAACATAATATAACTCGCTACGTTAACCCAAATTAATATCATTAACAAAGATCCAATTGAGCCGTACAACTCATTGTATTTTCCGAAATTTGCAAAGAAAAAAGTTAATCCGTAAGAGGCTATTATAATAATTATAGTCGATAAAGTTGCTCCTGCTGAAATGAATTTCCATTCAGTTCTCTCAGTGTTACCAATATTGTATAAGGTGCTAATAGCGAGAATAAGGCTAATAATAATAATGCCCCATTTTAAAAACTGGTATCCGGTTTTTATCATAAAACCTAGGCTTTGGTAGTCTTTATTGTATGCAAAATATTCTCCGAGCATTATTGCGGATAACGCTATGATGAACAATGCTGATATTATACCAAATATTCCTAATGAAATAAGTCGTTGCCGTATTGGTTTTCTTTTTAACTGTAATTGATGCGAACTGTTAAAGGCAGTAAGCATGGTGTTGATTCCATTTGAAGCAAAATACAGCGATAAAAAGAATCCAATTGATAATACACCGCTGTGCTTATGGTTAATGAGGTCGTTTATCGTGTTTTCAATCAATGCATAGACATCTTTAGGTAGCAAGTTGTTAAGCCCTTCTAATAAGTTGCTTTGAAAGTTTTCAATTGGGATATATGGAATTAATGACAGGAAAAAGATTATTCCAGGAAATAGTGCCATGAAAAATTTGAAGGAAATAGCTGAACTTCTTATTCCATATTGAGATTTGCTAAAAGATTCAAATAAAAAATGAAGAGTAACATAAAGAGTCATTCCCTCAAATCCAGGGAGAATAATTTTTTTACTCCATGCGGTTAGTTGTTTGCTGAACTTATTGTGTTGTAAGAAATATAGTAGTTTTTTCAACATTAAATCGCTTTTAGACTTAAGTCCATGTTGTGCACAGAGTGTGTTAAAGCTCCAACAGAAATAAAGTCTACACCGCATTCAGCATAATTCCTTAATGATTCTAGAGTGATGCCTCCTGAAGCTTCTGTTTCTGCTTTACCTTCAATTAATTCAACAGCAGTTCTTATATCTTCGAATGAAAAGTTGTCCAACATAATTCTTTGAATTCCTCCAACTTTTAAAATTTCTTTTACTTCATCAAGGTTTCTGGCTTCAACTTCAATTTTTAAATTTAAATTATTTGATTTCAGGTAATCAGTTGTTTTACGGATAGCTTTTTCAATGTTTCCAGCAAAATCAATATGGTTGTCTTTGAGCATTATCATGTCATATAGCCCCATTCTGTGATTATGACCGCCGCCAATTAATACAGCTTCTTTTTCCAAAAATCGGAGCAAAGGAGTTGTTTTCCTTGTGTCTAAAACTTTTGTTTTAAGTCCATTCAATTCATTGACATACTTCTTGGTAAGCGTTGCAATAGCGCTCATCCGCTGCATTACATTAAGAACTAGACGTTCAGCACCTAAGAGTTTTTGGGAATTTCCATCTATGTAAAAGGCGATATCACCATATTTACTTCAGATCCATCTTCAATTAATTGTTCAAATTGAATACTGCTGTCAAATTCTTTAAAAATCTGTTTCGCAATTTCAATTCCTGCAATAATCCCATCTTCTTTTACCAATAATTTTGCTTTTCCATTAGCATCATCAGGAATACAAGCCAAAGCCGAATGATCACCCTCTTTAATGTCTTCTTCAATTGCTAGCCGAACAAATTCTTTAATATCCATTTCTGTAAAAATTTAATGGAACAAAATTAAAACAATTTTTTACTGTAAGTTTGTTTTATAGGAGTTGTTTAAAGTCCTATTGCGATTGGGGAAAGTGAATTATTTTTAATTAAAACGTACCAATTATTACAAATTTAGTATGAAGATTACATTGATAGCAGTTGGAAAAACGATTAAATCCTTTTTAATTGAAGGAGAGGCTACGTATGAAAAACGTCTAAAACATTACATAGGTTTTGATGAAATAATTATTCCTGAATTAAAAAAAGCGTCAAAATTATCAGAGAATCAAATTAAGGAAAAGGAGGGTAAGTTAATTTTAGAAAAAGTAGAAAAATCAGATTGGCTAATTCTGTTAGACGAAAATGGAAAGGAATTTTCATCTATTAACTTTAGTCAATTTTTACAAAAGCAAATGAACTCGGGTGTTAAGCGAGTGGTGTTTGTTATTGGAGGTGCTTATGGTTTTTCTGAAGACGTGTACAAAACTGCTAATCAGAAAATTTCATTATCTAAAATGACTTTCTCCCATCAAATGGTGCGCATGATTTTTAAAGAACAATTGTACAGGGGGTTTACAATATTGAAGGGTGAGCCTTATCATCATGAGTAGCTCTAGTTGTTGTTATATAGTTAGTTATATGTAGTTCTGATTAAAAATACGCTTTATTAAAGTTCTAAGTTGATTGTTTCTAGGGTGTTCTGGTCGTTATTTATTCTAATTCGATTAAAACAAGTATTTCGATACAGAAATACTTGTTAAATATCAATGTCAATATTGTCAATATATTCGGGCGCTAATGAAATAATAATATATTTGCAATTCAAAAATAAAATTACTATCCCTTTAAAATTATTAAAATTGGCTTCAGAAAATGATTATATTGAAAAAATAACTCCAAAAAAACACCTTTTAGATCTCAATCTGAAAGAAATTTGGAACTATAAAGATTTACTATTCCTTTTTGTTAGAAGGGATTTTGTCGCTGTTTATAAACAAACTATTTTAGGCCCTCTATGGTTTTTTATTCAGCCCATATTTACAACACTAATTTTCACTGTAGTTTTTGGTAGATTAGCTTCTATTCCAACTGACGGATTGCCTCCGGTTTTATTTTATATGATAGGTATTACATGTTGGAATTATTTTGCCGAGTGTTTAATCAAAACATCAAATACATTTATTTTGAATTCAAATATTTTTGGCAAAGTTTATTTTCCAAGATTAGTTCTTCCCATATCAATTGTCATCTCAAGTATATTAAAATTTGGTATCCAGTTTGTGCTCTTCATTTCATTTCTTATTTACTACTATATTCAAGGGGCAGATATTCAGCCAAACATTTTTATTCTTCTTCTTCCCTTTCTTTTATTATTAATGGCAGGTTTAGGTTTAGGTTTTGGAATTTTTATTTCCTCACTCACTACTAAATATAGAGATTTTCAGTTTTTAATTGCTTTTGGAGTGCAGCTATTTATGTATGCAACTCCAATTGTTTACCCGCTTTCATTAGCAAAAGAAAAATTAGGTTCCTACAGTTGGATTGCCGTAGCCAATCCTATGACATCAATCATAGAGGCCATGAAATATGCATTTTTAGGGCATGGAGAATTAAATTGGTATTATCTTGCTTATAGCACGCTATTTATGATGGTCTTATTATTTATTGGGGTAGTTACATTTAATAAAGTAGAACAAACATTTATGGATACTGTATGAGTTGGATGATAAAAATAGAGGACGTTTCTAAAATGTATCGTTTAGGACTTGTTAGCTCAGGAACATTGCAAGATGATTTTAAAAGGGCTTGGTATAAGTTTAAAGGAAAAGAAGATCCATTTCTAAAAATTGGAGAAGAAAATAAAAGGGATACTGCTGGTAGCGATTACGTATGGGCGTTAAAAGACATAAACTTCGAAGTTAAAAAAGGAGAAATATTAGGAATTATTGGAAAAAATGGTGCAGGAAAGTCTACTTTACTAAAATTACTCTCAAAAGTAACTAAGCCATCTACAGGCAGTATTAAAACAAGAGGAAGGATTGCCAGTTTATTAGAAGTTGGAACCGGATTTCATCCAGAACTAACTGGGCGAGAAAATATTTTTTTGAATGGCGCTATCTTAGGGATGAAAAAATCTGAAATTAAAAGCAAATTTGATGAAATAGTAGATTTCTCTGGATGTGAAAGATACATTGATACACCTGTAAAAAGATATTCCTCTGGAATGTATGTGAGGCTTGCTTTTGCTGTAGCAGCTCACCTGGAACCAGAGATATTAGTTGTAGATGAAGTGTTAGCTGTTGGTGATGCTGAGTTCCAAAAAAAAGCAATTGGCAAAATGAAAGATGTTAGCCAAGGACAAGGAAGAACAGTACTTTTTGTGAGCCACAATATGGGAAGCATAAAATCACTATGCTCTAAGTCCATATTAATGAAAAATGGCACCATAACTAAATATGGGAAAACAGATGAGGTTATAAACACTTATTTAAATGATTCTTCTTCTAATTCAATAGTACCTCTGAATGAAAGAGATGATAGAAAAGGAAGTGGAAAACTAATTGCAGAAAGTATAAAATTATATAATTCTAATAATATTGAAACTAGTGAATTTATCCCTGGAGAAAGAATGAAGTTGATTTTTAAGTTAAACGGTAATCTTGAAAGTGGTAAGTTTTTATTTAATGTAATTTTTACCAATAATTTCGGAAGTGCAGTTGCTATGTTTAGATCTGATGAAATCAATCCAAATTTAGAATTAAATACAGAAAAGATAATTTCTATTGAGATTCCAAAACTAAATTTAAGACCGGAACACTACAATATATCTTATTATATAGCAAACAACTCCTTTTCGTCTGAAAACTTTTATGATTCATTAGAAAATTGTGTTTCGTTTGAAGTATTAAATTTTGACTACTTTAAATCCGGTAAAATGATTAAAAATGGTAATTTTGGTTTAATTAATGCAAACATACATTCGTAAATACATAAATTAAAATGTTAAACAACAAAACTATTCTAATAACTGGTGGTACAGGTTCTTTGGGAAAAGCCTTAACAAAAAGAATACTTTCCAGATGGCCAAATATTAAGAAGCTTATTATTTATTCAAGAGATGAACAAAAACAATTTCAAATGTCTCAGGAATTTTCACCAGAAAAATATCATCAAATTAGATATTTCATTGGAGATGTTAGAGACTTCAATAGATTAAATAGAGCATTACATGAAGTTGATTTTGTAATTCATGCTGCAGCTATGAAACATGTGCACATTGCAGAGTACAATCCAGATGAGTGTGTGAAAACAAATATTGGAGGTGCAGAAAATATAATCAATGCTGCTGTTGCTAATAAGGTACAAAGAGTTGTGGCTTTATCCACTGACAAAGCATGTGCTCCAATTAATTTATATGGAGCAACTAAATTAACTTCTGATAAGCTTTTTATTGCAGCAAATAATATTACTGGATTTAATGATATAAAATTTTCTGTAGTCAGATATGGAAACGTAATGGGTTCAAATGGATCAGTAATGCCATTTTTTGAAGAGAAAAAAGAAGAAGGTGTTCTACCTATTACCAATCCAAATATGACCAGATTTAACATATCATTAGATGAAGGAGTTGATATGGTCTTATATGCCTTATTAAATGCATGGGGAGGCGAATTATTTGTGCCTAAAATCTCATCCTATAAAATTACTGATGTAGCCAAAGCTATTGCACCAGAATGTGAGCATAAAGTGGTAGGAATTCGACCGGGAGAAAAAATTCATGAAGAAATGATAACAAGTTCCGATTCATATACAACTTATGACATTAATAGCTATTACGTTATATTGCCTCTTGAACCGGCATGGGAACTATCTAGATTTATCTCAAAATTTAATGCAAAAAAAGTACCCGAAGGATTTCATTATAATTCTAAAAATAATGATAACTATTTATCAATTGAAGAACTAAAAAAATTGATTAAAACTCATGTTACAAAATGAGTAATCCAAAAGCTATAAAAATTCCTTATGGAAGACAAAACATTGATCAATCTGATATTGACGCAGTAATTTCAACTTTAAAATCAGATTTTTTAACACAAGGACCAAAAATTAAAGAATTTGAAGAAAAATTCGCTAAATATGTTGGGGCTAAGTATGCCGTTTCTCTTTCTAATGCCACATCAGCTCTGCATTTATCAGTCCTTGCTCTTGGATTAAAAAAAGGGGATCGAGTTATTACATCTCCAATAACTTTTGCAGCTACAGCAAATTGTGCTCGATTTGTAGGTGCTGAAGTATGGTTTGCAGACATAGATCCTAAAACGTATCTTATTGATTTAAATGAAGTAAAGAAATTAATTGAATCTAAACCAAAAGGGTTTTTTAAAGGTATAATACCTGTGGACTTTGCTGGCCTTCCAGTAGATACTGAAAAGTTAAGAAAACTTGCAAATAAACATGATTTATGGATTATTGAAGATGCTTGCCATGCTCCTGGAGGTTATTATATTGATTCAAGTGGTAATAAACAAATGTGTGGAAATGGACACTTTAACGACATCGGTATTTTTTCCTTCCATCCTGTTAAACATATTGCATGTGGTGAAGGTGGGATGATAACTACAAACTCCAAATTTCTATATGAAAAAGTATCTTTATTAAGATCTCATGGAATTTCAAAATTTAACATGACTCAAAACCATGGGAACTGGTATTATGAAATGAAGGAATTGGGATTTAATTACAGACTTACTGATATTCAAGCATCACTGGGAATTTCACAATTATCAAAAAATAAAAATGGTGTGATAAGGAGAGATGAAATTGCGGAAAAATATAAAAGTAGGTTTGATAGTAAAATAAAATACCAACAACTTCCTTTAAATTCATTCAACGCTCATCACCTGTTTGTTATTCAGACAGATAATAGAAAAGAGTTGTATGATCACCTTATTTCAAAAGGAATTTTTGTGCAAATTCATTACATACCAATACATATGTTGCCTTATTACAGAAAAATTGGATATGAGGATGCCAACCTAAAATATGCCGAAAATTATTATAATAAATGCATTAGTTTACCCATGTTTCCTGCCTTAAAAGACAAAGAGGTTGATTATATTATTAAATCAGTAAATAACTACGTTAACAAAAAAACATGAATATAAAAATTGGAAATAAAATCATTAATGAACATTCAAATTTTTTCATTATTGAAGAGGGTCAAGCCAATTGGGGTGACTTTAATAAGGCGTTAAAAATGATTGATACAGCTGTCGAAGCCGGAGGAGATGCTATTGAATTTCAATTTGCTATTCCAAGTGACTTTTATGTAAAAGATCATCCATACTTAGAGGTTTATAATAAAACTCAACTTCCTCTTGATAAAATGATAGAAATAGTCAATTACTGCAAAAAAAAAGAAATTGAAATTATTGTAGCACCATTAAGTCACAATTTAATTAAACCCCTAACTTTAGCTGGTTGCTCAGCTTTTAATATAAATGCATCAGATATAAATAATCCGGAAATATTGGATGCAGTTGCTGAAAGTGGACTTCCTTTTTTCTTGAGTCTTCCACTTGCAGAAGAAAATGAAATTGACTGGGCCATAAACAGATTAAATTCCAAAAGAAAAAATGATTTTATCTTATTACATGGTCAACACACAATGGCTAGCGGTGAAGATGGAGTATCCATTGAGCATACCTCATTAGGATACATAAATAAATCTAAAGAAAAATATAATAAACTTGTTGGATTTATTGATCACACACCTCTTGATTGGACGCCTTCATTGGCATTGGCATCTGGAGCAAGTGTTGTCAGCAAACATCTATGTATATCAAGAAGTGAAAAGGGACCTGACTGGCACATTTGCCTTGAGCCAAAAGAAATGAAAAATTGTATTAATAAATTCAGACAAACTGCTATTAGTATAAATCAAAAAAATAAAGTCCTTGCACCAGGAGAAAATTTCGACAGATCAATAATGAGAAGAAGTATGGTTGCATTAAATAAAATTAACAGAGGGGAAGTTATCACACAAAAAGACATTACATTTAAAAGACCCGGTGATGGTGTCCCTCCTTCAGAATATAAACAATTTATCAACAAACTTGCTTTAAGGAATATAAATAAAGATGACAAAATAACATATAACGATATAAAAAAATGAATTTAGGATTAAAAGATAAAGTTGCTGTTGTAGGAGGGGCAAGTAAAGGTATTGGCAAAGGTTGTGCCATCTCTTTAGCTAAGGAAGGTGTAAATATAGTCCTGTGTGCTAGAAATGAGGAATCACTAAAAAAAACTGCTGAAGAAATAAGGGGAATTGGAGTAGAAGTATTAACGCTTTGTGTTGACATGAGTTCACTTAATGATAATAATCGTATCGTTGAAAGAACATTATTAAAATTTGGAAGAATTGATATACTAGTCAATAATTCAGGGGGGCCAATGGCAGGAACATTTTTTGATTTCAAAGAAAATGATTGGGATAAAGCACATAATAGCGTACTAAAATATACAATGAGAATGATATCTCTTGTAACACCTCACATGAAAAAAAATAATTGGGGAAGAATAATTAATATTACTTCATTGTCTGTAAAGGAACCGGCCCCAACATTAATTTTATCAAATATTTATAGGGCAGGTATCACGGCATTGTCAAAATCTATTTGTAAAGAATTAATAAAAGATAACATCACGATAAACAATATTTGCCCTGGAGCATTTAAAACAGATAGAGCAATTGAGTTAATGGAAAAAGTAGCAGAAAATGAGAATATAACAATTGAAGAAGTTGAGGAGAGAAGCATTAAAAACCTTCCATTAGGAAGGTACCAAGAAGTTGATGAAATTGGAGACTTAGCAGCGTTTATTTCTTCTGAAAGTGCTAGAGGGATAACAGGAACCAATATACAGATAGATGGTGGGATTTCAACTAGCTTAATTTAATAATATCAAAAGAAAAAAAATGAAACAAAACTATCCAGAATTAGAATTGATTAAAGAAACAAATAAATCACAAAAAAAGATTTATCAACCATCTTCATTTTGGGAAAAGGCATCAAGCAAAATCCATCAAGAAATTATAAATGAAGGTATAGCGAATTTCAGAAAATTACCTACTCCCCTTTCTTTCTTTGTTCCGAATTATGGTATCCCAACCAATTCTTTTTCAAATGAGATTTCTAAAGAATTACTCAATTTAATCAAAAAGAATGGATCTGAAAAACAGAACCTTGCCATGGAGGAATTTTTAAGTGGCTATTTTCATGCGTTATCTGATTACCGAGTGTTTCTTGCATCTAATGACGAAAATAAAAAACCATTTCTAAATCACTTCTCTGAAAGCACCTATGGAAACCCTTTAGAGCAATTTGAATTTGATGGTAAAAAATATAGTAGATCTTCCTTAAACTATATACAAGGTTTATGTTTTCTAAAATCATTTATAGAAAAGGATGAAATAAAAACAGTTTTAGAAATTGGGGGTGGTTTTGGTTCTTTGGGTGAGATTTTAAAATATTCTGAAGATATAAAGTATATAGATATAGATATTCCACCAATGAGTTTTATAACTTGGAAGTATTTAGAAAATATCTATGGCAATGAAAACATAGAGCCTTATGGTCAAAATAAAAATGAAATTTTTATTGAAAATATTGAAAGATGTGCTGTATTAAATTCTTGGGACATTGAAAAGTTGAATGGAGAAATAGATTTGTTTGTGAATTTTGTGTCGTTTCAAGAAATGGAGCCACACATTGTTGAAAATTATCTAACCCATGTAAAAAGGCTTAATCCAAAATGGGTTTTGCTAAGAAACATGAGGGAAGGAAAGCAAATAAAGAAGTCAAGAGGTGTAGGAGTAGAAGTTCCTATAAAAAAAGGAGCCTATTTAGAAATGCTAGAAGATAAATATATTAGAATTGCCACAAATGTATTTCCTTATGGGTACAAAACTGTAGATGGATTTCATTCAGAATTGTATTTATTTAAAAGAATAAGTAAAAAATAAACATTAATCTGAATTATCAAAAAAAGACTATAATTATAATCAAGGTAAAGATTCAGATAGATGGTGGAATTTCAAATAGTTTAATTTAAATATGTATAAAGAAAAAAAAATAAATGTTTTTGTTCAAATAAGCATGACATCTTCTCGCTTACCAAAAAAAGCGCTTATTCCAATTGCAGGAAAGAATTCTGCAGAAAGAGTCATCGTTGCTATTGAAAAATCAAATTACATTGACAATGTTATATTAACATTTACAACTGAAAAAGTTGATGACGCCCTAGAAGAATGGGCTATTAAAAATAACAAACTATATTTCAGAGGGAACTTTAAAAATGTTGTTAAACGTTACAAAGATGCTCTTGAGGAATATCCATGTGATTATTTAATTAGAGTTACTGGTGATTGCCCTATAATCAGTGTAGATCTTTTAGATAAATTAATTGAAGAACTTTATATTAATAATGAACGTGAATACATAAAGTATTATTCTGGCATTCTTCCAATTGGAATTGGTGGTGAAATAATGACTTCACAAGCCATTGACAAACTTCTAAGTTATAATTTGAACCTTGAATACAGCGAGTATATGACTTATTACTTTATAAATAATCCTCACATATTTAATATTACCAATATTAATCCACCTAATAAATATAATTTTCCAAATTATAGATTAACACTAGACTACGTTGAAGATTTACTTATGTTTGAAGAATTGTTTCAAAAATTACCCATTAATCATCAATCAAATTTAGATGAAGTAATTAAAATATTAAGAGAAAATTCTGAGATTTCAAATATAAACTCTCACTTATCACTAAAATATAAATCCGACAAAAAATTAATTCAATTATTAGATAATGTCACACGAATTAGTTGATAATACTTTTAAAAAATGATTAATACAAGAAAAGTAAGCCAAAAAGAATTAGATTGTTATGGTTTCTCAAAAATTAAAAGTTTTCTAAATCCAGAATCTGCTAAATACCTTAAAGGTTTAATAGTTAAAGAATACGACATAATTAATAAAAATAGAACATTTAAGTATTCTGGCGCCCCTGAAAGAGATATTATTAATAATTTAATCTACACAAAATATACTTCAAAATGGTGTTTAAGATTGGTAACAGATTAGTAGGTGACAATTATAATGCATTTGTTATTGCTGAAATGTCAGCTAATCATGGTGGTAAAATTGAAACTGCTCTAGAAATTGTGAGAGCCGCAAAGAGTTCAGGTGCAGATGCTTTAAAATTACAAACATATACTGCTGATACTATTACTGTAAATAGTGATAAGGAAGATTTTTTGATACAAAAAAGTTCCCCATGGCATAAATATAAAAACTTATGGAGCTTATATAATTTTGCTCATACACCATGGGATTGGCATAAAGAAATCTTTAATGAAGCTAAAAGAATAGGGTTGGAAGTATTTTCAAGTCCTTTTGATGAAACAGCAGTAGACTTTTTAGAAAAATTAAATGTACCAGCATATAAAATTGCATCCCCTGAAATAACTAATATTCCGCTAATAGAAAAAGTTGCTAAGACTGGAAAACCTATCATATTATCTTCAGGTTTATCAAATTTTAGTGATTTAGATTTAGCAGTTAAAGCAATTAAATCTCATGGCAACTCCGATATTTGTATTTTAAAATGTACAACAGCTTATCCATGCCCACCAGAAGAAGCAAATTTATTAACTATAAAAGATATATCGAAAAAACTAGGAGTAATTAGTGGTATTTCTGATCACACTTTAGGGTCTGCAGCAGCTATTGCAAGTATAGTTTTAGGAGGGAAAATAATAGAGAAACATATAATTTTAAATAATAGTGAAGAAACAGCAGATTCATTTTTTTCTATGAATGAAGATGAATTCACAAAAATGGTAAAAGATGTGAGGTTTATAGAAAAAGCACTAGGTAAAGTTAGTTACAGTATAACTAAAAGTGCATTGCCAAGTTTAAAAAATAGAAGTTCATTATACGTGACTGATTACATTAAAAAAGGTGATGTTTTAAGTAAAGACAATATTAAGGCTGTTAGACCTGGACATGGTGCTCATCCTAAATTTTATAAACAAATTATTGGTAAAACTTCTAATAAAAACTTATCGCCAGGAGATAGGTTTTCCATGAATTTCATAGATGAGTAAGTATCATATACAGATATATTGTGATGGTGGAATTAAAGCTGGCTACGGCCATATATCAAGATCTAAATCACTTTGTAGCTTTTTAATTGGTAAAGGCTTCAATTCATCTATATATGGAATATCAGATGAATCGAATTTTTTAATAGGTGAAAAATCCTTTGAAAATAAAGACGCTGAAATTGTGCTTTTTGATTCACATAGAAATCTTGACAAACTTATTATTAAAGAAAAGAAAAAAAATAAATTTGTGATAACATTAGATTGGTTTGGAAAAGAAAAACCTGATTATAATATAATCATTCATCCACATTCAAAACCAAAGGCTAAAATTAAATGTTTTATTGGGTTTGAATATATAATAATAAGAGACGAAATTTTGCTTTTAAAAAAAACTAAAAAAATCAAAAATAAAGCCTTGGTCTGTATTGGAGGAGGAGATGTATTAGATCAATCTTATTTAGCTGCGGAATATCTATACCATAAAGGTCTAAATGTTACTGTAGTTAACGGTAAGACAAATGAAAAATCATTAACCTCAAAAAAATTTGAGGTATTAAATAATCCAAAAAATTTCCCTGAACTATTAGCTGAATCTAGTTTCGTTGTAACAAATGGTGGAGGGTGTATGTTTGAATCTATTTATTTAAATACCCTCACATGGGCTCTTCCTCAAACAAAATTTGAAAAAAATGTTGTTAATTCGGTTTTTGATTCTAATTATATAGTTGGTCAAGGAATAAATTCTCTTAAGAGTCTGGAGTTAGATAAATTAGAACAAAAAAATAAAGGAACTTTAATAGATGGATTAGGAAAAAATAGAATTTTTAACATAATTCAAAAAATAATTTGATGGATGAAAAATGGTTAGTTTCAGTTACTGCAGGAAAAATACAATGTCATGGAATATTAGAAGCAAAAAAATTAGGGCTTAAAATTTTATCTATTGATGAAGACCCGAGTGCGATAGGTTTCGAATTATCTGATCAATTTATAAATATTAGTTTATCTAAAACTGATAAGATTATCAAAATAATTAGATCTTTTGATTTAAATATTATTGGAGCAATATGCTTCTGTTCTGAAGCAGGTTTGAGGTTGTGTGCCATAATTCGTGATAAATTTAATTTACCTGGTGAACAAATAGAAACTTATAATAAGTTTCTAAATAAAGGACATCTGAGATCTATTTTATCAGAAAATTCTTTTAAATTGCCTGAAAATTGGAAAGTTATTTCTAGTAAGTCAAAAGTTAAGAATTATATAAAGAAGTCGAATTTACCATTAATAATTAAACCTACTGAATCATCGGGAAGTAGAGGTGTTAGTAAGATTGATTTCAAAGATTTACATAATCTTGATTTCATTATTAATAAAGCATTTGATAATTCAAAAAACAATGAAGTCATCATCGAAACCTACATGGAAGGATATGAATGTACTGTTGAAACATTTACAGAAAAAGGAATTACAACGGTATTAGCGATAACTGAAAAATTAAAAGTCGATAATACGGATGGGTTGATAGCTAACGAATTAAGAACCTTTAATAAAGGCGCTGATTTGTATAATAAAATTGGCAACATAATAATAGAAGCAATTAAAATTATGGGTTTTAATTATGGCCCATGCCATTCTGAAGTTATTGTAACGAAAAACAACAAAATAGGAATAGTGGAGATTGGGGCAAGGGGTGGAGGTTTTTTAGTTTTTAACCATTTAGTTCCATTAATAAGTGGTGTTAACATAGCAAAATTGACAATATTACAGGCAATGGGAATAAATGTTCAAATTAAAGAAGTAGAAAAAAAACATGCTATTTTAAAATTTATTACTCCAAAAAATGGAAAAATTAAATCCATTTCGGGTTTTGAAAAACTAAAAAACATTGAAGGTATTAGCGGAGCAAGTTTTGTGAAAGTTGGAGATAGTGTCAAGGTTTCTGAATCTGATGGTGACCGATTAGGATATTTGCTATCATCAGCATTACATTTTGAGAATGCACTAAAACTTGTTACATTTTATGAAAAGATAATTAAATATGAATATGACAATTGATGCACACTTACATTTAAACGAAAAGTTTGATGGCACCTGTTATGGTGCAGTAAATGAGTTAGATAGGCAGTTATCAGAATGCGAAATTGAGAAAGCTATTGTCTTACATTTAGAATGTCAGCCATGGTCAGCTGAAGAAGTTTCAAAATGTTAAGAAAATTCACAAACTTAAAAGGATTTATAAACATAAACCCTTTAGATTTAAATTGTATTGAAAAACTAGAAAATGGCATTAAAAATTTGGGATTTATAGGACTTAAGCTTCATCCTAGGTTGCAATGCTATAGTTTGAAAAACCCAAAAGTAAAAGAACTTGTAAATGCTGCTGGAAACCTGGATGTTCCTGTACTTATTGATGCATTTCCAGATGGTACTCATTTAATGCAAGGCTTTTCACCATTAAATTATTCGGAATTAGCTTTGTCATGTCCAAATACTAAATTTGTTTGGGCACACTTCGGAGGTCATTATGTTTTAGACTTTATGATGTTAGCTAAAAGACTTAGGAATGTGTACATGGATTTTTCATATTCTCTTTTATATTATAGAGATAGCTCTGTGATTAGTGACATGATTTATTGCATGAAATCAATGAAATTTGAAAAAATATTTTATGGTTCAGACTACCCTGATAGATCTATTATTAAGTCATATCAAATGTCTATTGATGTTTTAAAGAAGTATGGCTTAAATGATGATGAGTTACACAAAATAATGTACTTAAATGCAAGTAATTTTTTTAATTTTTAAATCATGAATAACAAAAAACAGCTAAATTATATAATCAAAGATTTTTGAAGTACGGGAATAGTATAGAAACAGTAGGGTGGGGCAGCAAAAAAGATCAGTTCCTTCGTTTCGATGTTTTATTTAGAAATGTAGATCCAAATGATAAAAAAATTTTAGATGTTGGTTGCGGCTTAGGAGATTGTATACATTATCTTGATGACAAAACTGAAGGAAATTATGAATACACTGGAATTGATATTGCTGAAGAATTAATATTTGAAGCCAGGAAAAACCATTCGTCAAAAAATAGAAAATTTTACAATACTGATATTTTTTCTATTAAAGAAGATTTTGACATTGTTATTATGTCAGGCGCTTTCTCTCATAAGTCTGAAGGTATATTAGATTACACATACAAATCACTAAGGAAAATGTTTGATATTTCAAATGAATTAGTTAGTGCAAACTTTTTAAGCAAATATGTTGATTATGAACTTGAAAAAAATCAACATTATTATCCTGAAAAGATCTTCAAAGAGTCTAATAAATTTTGTAAAAAAATAAATTTATTTTGTGATTATCCCCTTTATGAATTTACAATTCACTTGAAAAAATAATGGATTTCAGCAAAATAAAACCATCTAAATCTATGGCGATATTTAATAAAGTCCATGATTTAAAGAAACAGGGAATAGATGTAATATCTTTTGGAGTTGGAGACACTCATTTCACCCCTCCTCCGACAGTATTAAACAACATACAAGATCCACCTGAAGAATATAGTCATTATACTAAGTCTAAAGGAATTGATAGGTTAAGAGAAGAATTAGCGAACAAATACAATACAAATTTTGATTATATATCGATCACAAGCGGTGTTAAACAAGGGTTGTTGTATTCACTGCTTAGTTTGGAAAGTGATGAAGTATGCGTTTTAGAACCATCTTGGTTGGGTTATAAGGCTACTGCTGCTATTTGCGATAAAAACATAACAACCGTAAATCTTTATGATATAGATTGGGTAGATAATCTAATTAAATCTAATTTCGAAATTTTAATTTTATGCTCACCCAATAATCCAAATGGAAAAGTGTTTTCTGAACAAGAAATAAATCAAATTATTTCAATTTGTACTAAGAAAGATGCTTGGATAATTTTTGACAATATATATTCTGAGTATGATTACTCAGGAAAATATAAACTATTTGAATATGATAAATTAATCATAACGGGAGGTTTTTCTAAATCTCACGCTGTAACAGGCTTTAGAATAGGATATATAGTTTGCCAACACATGAAAACTCTTAATAGAATTGATCTATTAAACCAAAATATAGCTACTTGCGCACCTTCAATTAGTCAATATGCTTTAATGAATTTATCTGATCATAATAATGTAATAACCAAATATGCTTCCTATTATAGAGAAAATAGAAATTTAATATCAGCGACAATTCCAGAACTTGAGCCATTCAAACCTGATGGAGGTTTTTATTATTTTATTGACGTATCAAATTTTGGTTTTAAAAGTGGAGAAGAATTTTGTAATAACATTTTAAATGAACAGAAATTAGCTTTAATACCTGGAAATGCTTACGGAAATTTTCCTACTTTTGTTAGGATGTCCTTTAGTGTTGATAGAGAAATTCTTTTAGAAGGACTAGATAGACTAAAAATATTTTTAAAAATATGAAAGAAAAAATAATTGAACTTATAAAAAAAAACAGGATATCAAGCGTTGAAGTTGCTGATGCCCTTGGTAAATCAGGGGTTATTGAAGGACCTAAACCTTTAGGAACAGGTCAACATATTGTTGGGGAAATTCAATATATCTATGGACATTCAGAATCAAATTGGCCAATTCATGAACAAGGAGAAAAAATAAAAGATGGTGGGATACTTTATGTAGACACTTTTGAATGTAATAACAAAGCAGCTTTTGGAGATATTGTAGCTAAATATTTTTTACTTTACAAGCAAGTAGAAGGAGTTGTTGTTAATGGCTTATTAAGGGATGTTCATACACTTAAAAAAGAAAATTACCCAATATGGTGTAAAGGTATAACTCCGCTGGGCTGCTATAACAAAGATGTAGAAGAGACATTGGAAATCCAAAACCAAGCCAATGAAAAAAGAGCATTATTAGATGGGAGCATTATGATCTGTGATGATTCAGGTTGTACAATGATATCCAAAGAAAGAATAAGTGAAGATGTTTACAAAAGACTAAAATTTATAGAGTTACAAGAAGATATTTGGTTTTATTGTATAGATACTTTAAAATGGTCAACGTATAAAACAATTTGTGAAAAAGCGTATTTAAAAGATAAAAATATTTTACCTCAAATCTTAAAAGAAAAACTTCTTGAATATGAGTAAAGTCATTTATTTTTAAGTGCTATCAAACTTTTTAATTCATCTGTTAAGCCAGATGAGAATGTTGAAAAGTTTTGAGCTTATAGTTTTTAATACATTATTTTATAAATAAACTGAAAAATCAGTAGCATCAAGCATATCTATTTAATTGTTCAAAAACTTGAAAGATAATGAGATAGAATTTATGCTATTTATTTTGATGAAAAAGTAGTTGACAAACCATTTTCTTTAGGATTGAATCTATTGAACGTTGCATGACTAAAATTACATTCTAAATTTAATTCTTAAAGCGTATAAATAATAATGACTAAGCAAAAAGCAATTCACTTATTTTATATTAGTAATTATATATCCTTTACCAATTACTTGTCAATAATCATTGAGAAGAATATTTCTATTAAAGATTGTTATTTTTATTCACCAAGATTATCAACCAGTGAACTAAATATCAATACCAAACTAAATTTGGTCAAAGGTTTAAATTTTACATATCCTAAAAATAAAATAGAACGTTTTTTTATTTTTTATTTGAATAAAAAAAAATGATTCACTGCTAAGAAAAAAAAATCGATAACTCAAAGTTTTATTTTTACACGCCACATCTTATAAATTATAGAGAAAAAATAATTATTGCCTCAAAAAATTGCATAAAGTACTTTTTTTATTGAAGAAGGTATTCCATCGTATAGAAATGATTTTAAAATTAATTGTAGCAATACGTTTACTAAAATTGGTGTGCTGAGCAATTACAAAAATAAACTAGATTCTGTTTTTCGAAATCACGAACATTCATTTGATTTCAGCATTAAAAATGAAATAATCCCTTTATCATTTGTAAACAAATTCAAAAAAGAAATTATCCATAATATCAAAAATAATGATATTGTAATTGCAATTGATTCATTTAAGACCAATCTCAAATTTAATAATTATATAATTTCCTACATCAAATTATTAAATCATCTTAAATCTAATGATAACCATAAAATAAAATTAAAATTTCACCCAGACTATGTTTATGAACCTTCATATATGAAAATGTTTGAAGAAATAAATCAATCTCTTGGTATGGATTATGAAATATTAAAAAACAATGTTTTTGTTGAAGAAATAGCTAGTCTTGGTGTTAAAATAAACTTGTATTGTATTTTTAGTTCATTGTATATTTATCTAGCTCAAAATAATTCAAAAGTGTTTATATTTGATGATTATTTAAGGGAAAATGATGAAGCTTATTTTGACATATACTCTATAAATAAAAAAATTATAGAAAAATTAGGACTAGATGTGAATTTTATCAGATTAAAATAAAAATAATTTATATCGATCTGATTAAGAATTATTTAATAATAAATTTAGTCGAAATTACATTCTTTAAATAACATAATTCATGTTAAAGATATACACCATAATTGTAACTTTTAACGGAATGGAATGGATTGAAAAAAATATTCAATCCTTAATTATTAGTTCCATAAAAACAAAAATTATTATAATTGATAATGGCTCATCCGACGGAACCCAACACGCCATTAAAAAATATTCTGAAATTCAATTTATTCAATCTGAAGAAAACTTAGGTTTTGGAAAAGCTAATAATTTAGGGATTAAGCTAGCACTGGAACAAGGTGCCGATTATGTGTTTTTATTAAACCAAGATGCTTGGATTGAAAAAAACACATTAAGTGAATTGGTGAAAACTGCAGAACTTGACAGTAGCTTTGGTGTTATAAGTCCCATTCATTTAAATGGAAGTGGAAGTGGTCTAGATAAACTTTTTTCACATTGTATAGCACCATCAATTCACAATATGGATCATTTTTATTTTTCTGATGTAGTATTGGATAAAGTAAAAGACTTTTATCAAGTTCCTTTCATTAACGCGGCTGCATGGCTTTTACCCAAAAAAACGATTGAAAAAGTAGGTTTTTTTGACAAACTATTTTACCATTATGGAGAAGATGTTAATTACTGTCAAAGGGTTAACTACCATGATTTGAAAATTATATTTGTTCCAGTTGCTAAGATTTATCATGATAGAGAAATAAGAGAAATTAATTTAAAAAACGATACTGACATATTAACAAGAAAACTAAAAATTGAATTAGCTAATGTTAACGAGCCAAAGAGTAAAATTTTAGCTAGATTTAAATATTTGAAAAATTCGTTTTTGTTAAGTAGTTTAAAGGATACACTAAAATTTCGTTCATTTAAATCAAATTTTAAACTTTACAAATTCATAGCAAATAATAAAAAGAACATTTTAGATAGTTATGAATGCAACAGAAAAACTGATAATTAAAAATTTTCTTAATAAAAATTATACTAAATGAAATTAACAGGTACTATTTATCCTATTATGATAAAACTTTACAAAATTTCACCCTTCAAAAAACAAATTTGTTTGTTCTTGAGAAACTTTAATTTCTTTCCAAAAAATAAATTACATGTTGATTTAAAGTTTAAAGGAGAAATTATATAGAAAAACTTAGTTTTGGATCTAGTCTCAGTTATAATGCCATCGTTTAATAGCTCTAAATTTATTGGAGAAACTATTGAATCTATTATTCATCAAAGCCACTCAAACTGGGAACTTATTATTATTGATGACGGAAGTGAAGATAACACTGTAAAAATCATTCAAAAATTCATTTCTAATGAATCACGAATTAAACTAATACAAAGAAACATAAATCCAAAAGGCGCTCCTACTTGCAGAAATATTGGCATAGAAAATTCTAATGGTAATTATATTATTTTTCTTGATTCAGATGACATTTTAGCTAATTGGTGTTTGGAATCAAGATTAAAACATTTTAAGGAAAACAAAAATTGTCACTTTTTAGTATTTCAGACATTAATTTTCCATTCCACTTTACTTGACTCCAAAATACTTTGGAATAAATTAAAGGGTGACCATGATTTAGAAAGATTCAGCAAATCTGACAATATATGGCAAACCTCAAGTGTAATTTGGAAAAAAGAAGCACTGATAAAATTAAATTATTGGGATGTAAGCCTAAAATGCTGGCAAGATTGGGAACTTCATTTAAGAGCATTAATCAGAGCTTTTAGTTATAAAAAAATCGATGCAATTCCTGATAGTTTTTATAGAAAACCTGAAAGACCAAATGAAAATTCAATTTCTAATCAAAAGAATTTAAGCGAATATTGGAATAATGTTGCATATGCAGTTATTAAAATATCTAACATTTCTCCTAAAAACATAAAAATTAATCTAGCTTCAATAATTTTTAAGCATAGTATGGTTTTAATGGTTAATAAAGAAACATTTAATGGATTTAAATATATTACTTATTTAAGTAAAATTAATTTAAAGTATTTTTTTATCTGCTTTACTCACTTATTAATTAAATTCATTATTCTAAAATTAGTTGGAATTGATTCTAAATTATTTAATTCAAGATTACTATTATCAAAAGATTTGATTGAAACAAACAGTACCTATTTAAAGGTGAATTTAAATGAAAGAGATTTTAATGAATTAAAATCTAAGATTTCAGATTAATTATTTTAGTTTCGTATATATTTTTTTATGAAGTTTAGTATCATAATTCCAACATATAACAGAGCTAATTTCATAGCAAAAGCTATTAATTCTGTTTTAAATCAATCCTATGAAAACTGGGAATTGATAATAGTAGATGATGGCTCTTCAGATAACACAAAAGATGTAATTGAAGAGTTTATGAGCATAGATTCTAGAATTAAATACTTATATCAGGTAAACTCTGAAAGAAGCAAAGCAAGAAACAACGGAATAAAAAATTCAACTGGCGATTTTATTTGTTTTATGGATAGTGATAATTTGTTTGAGAAAAATAGGTTGCTTGAATTACAAAAAGAATTAAAAAAAAAGTCAAGACCAGCAGTTTTTTACACCTCAATTGATTATGTTAAAGATGGAAAATCAATTTTGGTGAAAAAAGGAGTTCATTTTCAAAACCCAATAAACAAAAATGCCTTAATTAAACAAATAATCGCAACCCCTCAGTTATGCATTTCAAAAATCATATTAGAAAAATATAAATTTAATAGCCAAATTTCAGTTGGGGAAGATATGGAGCTTCTTTTCAGAATTTTAGAAGAATTTCCTATTTATTATTTAGATGGTTACCCAACTGTTATAGAAATAGAACATGAAAATAGATCAGTAAATTATTCAAATTATTCAAACATAAAACAAATAGATGCTTTTAAACTAATGTTTAAAAAAGGACATCCAGCCTCAAAAGTTAATTGGAAACTTAAGAGGAAAAAATGGTCTGAAGTTTATTTGAGAGCTTGTTATTATTATTGTCTCAATAAATCTTTTTTCAATGCATTTAAATATATTTTTCAATCAGTATATATGAATCCATTTGATAAATTTATTTTCAAAATGAATATTGCATTTTATATTCTTTTTAGGAAAAACAAAATTAATAAATTAATAATGTAAATGTCAATAAGAGTTTTACATATAATTAGATCGCTTCATAGATCAGGAGCTGAAAGAATATGCCTAGATATTTGCAATGAGCTGTATAGTCGAAAAAACATTGAAGTCCTATTAGTTTCAATGAGCGAAGTTAATGAGTATGAGGAGTTAACTATAGATATACCTTTCAAAACTATTAATTCAAAAGTCTTTCCTAGAATTTCAAAAAAAAGTATCATTGAAATCGATGAATTTAAAAAGGTAATTGATGAATTTAATCCTGATATTGTCCATAGTCATCTTTTTTGGTCCGAGCTATTATCTAGAGAATACATAAAACCAGAAATAGTATATATAACTCATTGCCATGACAATATGGTCGAGCTAAATAATTTTTCCATTAATACTTTGTTAAATAAGTTAAGTCTAGTAAGGTTTTATGAAAAAAAATGGATTACACGAAAATATTTAAACTGTAACAACTATTTCTTAGCAATTTCAAAACATACACAAAAATATTTTAAAACGGTTTTACCAAAAAAAATAGCGAATAATGTTATTTTGTTACCCAACGCCATAAATTTAGCGAAATTTAAGCTAAAATCTAAAAGAGCATATAGTCTAAGCAACTCAAAACTCAAATTAATTAATGTTGGGAGCTTTTATGTAAAGAAAAATCAACAATTTTTATTACAAGTTATAGCTGAATTAAAATCGCGAAATATTGATGTAGAACTTAAGTTATTAGGAGATGGGCCAGAAAAAAGCAATTTAATTAATCAAATAAATGATTTAAAAATAAACGAGCAGGTTAAATTATTAGGTAAAGTTGCTGACGTAGAAAATGAACTTTTTAACTCTCATATTTATGTGCATTCTGCATTATATGAGCCATTTGGTTTAGTTTTAGTCGAAGCTATGGCTGCTGGATTGCCAATTGTCTCAATTGATGGAAAAGGTAATACCGACCTTATATCAAATAACTACAATGGATTTATCATAGATAAACCAGACATTTCCCTTTTCACAGAGAAAATCCTATCAATTGCAAATAATGAAAATTTATACAAACACATGTCAAATAATTCCTTAAAATTTTCTGATAATTTTTCAATTAAAAATTACACCACAGAACTTATTAGTTTGTATAAAAAAATTCTTGAAAAAAAAGAATGAAAGAAGAAAGTAAGAAGATATCATTGGAGCTAGGAAATACCTCGATGGAAAAATCATTGGGAATATACTACTTAGATATGAGGCCTGCGTTGGTTCATTATATCCCTAATAATATATGGGGAGGTAAATTTGATGATAATGGTGTTCCGATGGTTGTTGATGCAAATAATGATTTTTATTATTCTCCGGTCAATATCTGTCAATATTCTTTTATGTTATTAGCAGATTATATTGAAAATGAAAATAAGTCTCAAGTTACAATTTTAAAGTCTTGTATTAATAAACTTGATGAAGGTAAAATTGAGACTAATGATTATATTTATTGGGAAAACACCAAGCCTAATAAAAGATATGACATATCTACCCCATGGGTTAGTGCTATGGATCAAGGTCAGTGCTTATCTTTTTTTTTAAGATACTATCAAATAACTGGAGAATCATATTATTTGAAAAAAGCGCATAAAATATTTAAGTATTTTAATGTATCTGTAAAAGATGGTGGGTTTAAAAAAGTTGATTCCAAAGGATTTTTATGGTTTGAAGAATACCCATCTACACCATCTTCATATGTTTTAAATGGTTTTATATATGCTCTGTATGGATTATATGATTATTTTAGAATTACAAAAAACAAAACTGCAAAAATATTTATTGATGAATCGAACAAAACACTAATTGATAATATTCATAAATATGATTGCTTCTATTGGTCTAAATATGACTTATTGAAAAAAGAATTAGTGAGATATTATTACCAAAAAAATGTACATGTTCCCCAACTGAAATCATTGTATCTATTAACTGGAAATGAAATTTTCAACTTTTATTCATTAAAATGGGAGAAAAATGTTAATTCATTTAATTTCTTTTTCGTTCAAATTATGTATAGAATCAAACCAAGATTTGATAAACTAATAAAAAAAGTAACCAAGAATTAAGCTAAAAATTTATGCATAAATCGTTTAATTTTTCTGCAAAATTAGTGTAATTAGAATTTGCATTAAATTTTTCTTTCCATGTAAAAAACGCTTCTAATCTTATTGCTTTTTTATCTGCTGTCGATAAATTAACATAATTCATGATTGAGTTAGCAATTTCCTGAGGGGTTGGGTTTTCATCAAATAAAACACCATTTTTGTTACTAACAATTTCAGAAACCCCACCAACATTAGTAGCGAAACACGGAATGCCAAAGCTCATCGCTTCCATTATAGAAACAGGAATACCTTCTGTCGAACTTGTGTTAATAAATAGATCTACAGTGTTATTACTGTACCAATTCATTAATTCAAAATTGGGAATGTTACCCATAAATATAAAGTTTACTGATTTAGGTAAATTTTTCGCAGCCAGCAACTTTAAATCTTCAAACATTTCCCCAGTACCAAAATGAACCCATTTAACCTGATTAACATTTAATAGAGATAAGCTATTAATTATTAAATCAATTCTTTTTAAAGGAATTAAATTTGAACAAGAAACTACAACTATTTCATTTTTAGATTTAATGCTAAAATTTATTTTTTTTTTTGATAGAGTTTGATTTATCCCTAGCCTTGATAACACAAAATTATTGTCATAAACTTTCCATACTTTACTACAATAATCAATTCCCTTAACAGAAATAGAGTGAATATTATCTAAATTATTTGACAATAAATTCCGAAAAGGTAAGTAACCATATTTAGATGGTTCAAAATAAACATCCCAACCATGAATACGTGAAATTGTTTTACAATAGAATTTTTTTCTTAGAATTGCAAGAGCTATAGCACTATCATTGCACCAATAGGAATAAAATATGGGATTTTTCTTATTTGAAATGTTTTTGTAAACTTTCGATAACCTTTTGGCATTTTGTAAAGAAATAATCATTGTTTTAATTAACCCTAGGCTTAAATTTCGATTGTAATTATTCTTAATAAAAGATCTTTCGGTTATAAAAAGTTTTGAAAATATTTGAAATAAACTTAAAATTTTTTCGTAGAAATTTAGGTTATATCTGCATCTGTGTACTTTTATATTATTTGGGATATTTCTGAGATCTGAAGATTTTAAATCATGTGAAATTATTAATATATCATTGAAATATTTAGCTAAATAGGGTAATTCTGTTTCAATAAACGGTTCCGCTTTTCCAAAGGGAAATTTAGCCGTAATTAAAATCAACTGATGGGAGTTATTTTTTATATTTGTCACATGGCAAATATGCAAAAACTACTGATAATATCATACTTTTTTCCTCCTTGTAATCTTACAGCTAGTCAAAGGACATTAGCCTGGTCTCAATATTTGCATGAATTTGGATTTTATCCAATTATTATTTCTCGTAAATGGGAAAAAGAAATAATAGAACTTAAAGACATGTCGGCATCTACTTCGAAAGGGTGTGAAATAAAAAAAGATAAAAAGCATACAATAATTAGGGTTCCTTTTTCAGGATCTTTGAAAGATAGATTATATTCCAAGTATGGTGATACAAAATGGAGTATACTAAGGAAGTTCTTATCTCTTTTTGAAATAATAATGCAAAATTTTTTCGTTGCAATTAATCCTTCAAAATTAATATATTATAAAGCTAAATCTATACTCCAAAACGATAGCACTATTTCAAAAGTAATTATCACTGGATCACCTTTTATTTGTTTTTATTATGGCTATCTCTTAAAAAAGAAGTTTCCTCATATTAAATGGATAGCAGATTACAGAGATGACTGGAGCACTACTGACTTAAAAAAACCAAAATCGGTATTAAAAAAAGTTTTATTCAGTTTAGAAAAGAATAGAGAATTAAAGTGGTTAAGTAACGCTTCAACTTTTACTACTGTTTCTGAGTTTTACGAAAAAAAAATTAACAATTTTATTTTAAAAAAGGGACATGTTTTGTTAAATGGATATGATGAGAAATTTGACGATTTTCAGAGTTTAAAATCTTTTGAAAATGAATTTATAATAACTTATAATGGAAGCTTGTATCATTCTCAGGATATTGAACCATTTATCATGATTATTATTAAACTTATCAAGGAGTTTAAAGAAATAATAAAGATTAAATTATTGTTTCCAGGTCTTGCATTTGATAATGAACAAAAATATAGAGTTGAAAAATTACTGTTAGGTTTTGAAAATCACTATTGGATTTCTGGTAGAATTGAAAGAAAAAAAGTTATTCAATTACAATTTAAATCACATTTGCTATTAATGATCAGTCACAAAGGGTTAAAAGGAATTCCTAGTAGTAAGCTTTATGAATATGTTGGACTAAAAAAACCCATTTTACTTTATCCAAATGACAAAGATATTATTGAAAAAACACTTATAGAAACTGGCCTAGGTGTTGTTTGTAATAGTACTGATGAAATGGAAAAAAAACTAAGAAACATTATTTACTCACATATTAAAAAAGAAAAAAATTGTATAGAGCCTAATCTAAAATCTATTCAAAACTATACAAGAAAGAATCAAACAAAAATTCTTGCTAATATTATTAACTCTTTGAATTCGTGATAAACAAAAACAAATTTTCAGTACAATATAAACTTTACTTTAGAATTTAATAATCTCAAAAATATGTTTGGAATAGTTGGTTTTATTCTTAGAAAGTATTCAGGAAGCTTTTGATAAATGGCGCCTACATTCAGTTGCGAAATTAAATGGAATTTTTTCTATTTATTACCAACAAGAAAACAAATTATTCCGTTGTAAAGGGGTTAGTTGATGAATTTAGTTATAAAGAAAACTATTTACAAAAAAAATATTTATATTAATTAATTTTTAATAATTTATAATGAAAAATTATATTCATAATGCATGTCTTATATGCAATAACCCTTCATTAAAGGATTTGCCTAATTATAAGTTTGCTTTTTTAACAAAATGTACTCGATGCAAATTTATTTTTTCAAAAAAGATACCCTCTCAGCAGGAGCTTATTGACCATTACAATGGATATTCCAGAAGTGATTACCTATCCCCAATAACTGTAAAAAGATATAACGAGTTACTAGATAGCTTTGAAAAGTTTAAGAAAACTGGAAAAATTTTAGATGTTGGTTGTGGTATTGGCTACTTTTTAGATGAAGCAAAAAAAAGGGGATGGGAAGTTTATGGAACTGAATTTACGGATGAAGCCGTTTCTATCTGCGTTAACAAGGGGGTACAAGTAAACCAAGGGAAACTAGATCCAAATAATTATAGTCCTGGAATGTTTGACATCATTACTTCATTCGAAGTTTTGGAACATATCAATAACCCAATTGAAGAACTAAATAATTTTAATCATTTAATCAGAAAAGGTGGTCTTGTATATCTAACAACTCCTAATTTTAACTCTTTGTTGAGATATCGTTTAAAATCTGCTTATAACATAATTTGTTATCCTGAACACCTAAGCTATTACACTCCTCGAACATTAAAAAAGCTTTTCAAATTGTGTGGGTTTAAAAGTCAAAAAATTAAAACTACAGGATTTAGCTTGACACGATTAAAAACCAGTCAAGGAAAAAGTGATCAGGCAATTATTTCTAAAACATCAGATGATGAGAAAATTAGAAATAAATTTGAAACAAAGTGGTATTTATCTCTAATTAAGTCAATTATGAATGGAGGGCTTACATTAATAGGTAAAGGTGATAGCTTAAAAGGGTACTTTATAAAGAATTAATTTTGAATGAAAATAATGGACTCATCAAAATTGAAAAACCATCATTAATTTCTTTTTAGGAAGGTTTAGAGTTGTGGATAGTTTGAATGGAGCCTTTGTGAAAGAGTGAACCTTCATTCACAATAATAATTTGATAAACTATTCCCTTTGTCCTCCATCTTATCATAAGTTAAAAGTATATTTGTAGCAATGTGCGGTATAGCAGGTTTTATTGATTTTCAAAAACATTCTTCTCTAACAATTATTGAGGAAATGACAGCGTCGATGAATCATCGTGGCCCAGATGGATTTTCTTCAGAATTTTTTGAGACTTCTTCGGCTCAAATTGGATTGGGTCATAAAAGACTTTCCATTATTGATTTAACCGATACAGGCAAACAACCAATGCAATTGGATGATTTGTGGGTCACTTTTAACGGTGAAATTTACAATTTTAAAGAAATTAAAGTTGAACTAGAAAAGTTAGGTCATTCTTTCATTGGAGAATCTGATACAGAAATGATTTTACATGCATACAAACAATGGGGAGAGAATTGTGTTCACCGTTTCATAGGTATGTTTGTAATCGTTATTTATGACTCTAAGAACAATTCAATTTTCATTAGTCGGGATAGAGCAGGAGTTAAACCGCTATTTTACTATTGGAATAAAGAACTTTTTCTGTTTTCTTCTGAACTAAAAGCATTGCACCAACATCCAAACTTTGAAAAGAAAATTGACACTAATGCCGTTGCTGCCTATGTTCAATATGGAAGTGTTCCTACACCGCATTGTATTTTTCAACATACACATAAATTGAAACCAGGTCATAATCTTTTTTTAAATATCGAATCAAAAAAGATTGAAACAAGGCAATATTGGAATGTTTACGACTTTTATAATAAGCCAAAACTTTCAATTGACTATCAGGAAGCGAAAACGCAAACGAAGGAAATTCTCCATTCAGCATTCAATTATAGAATGGTGGCAGATGTTCCAGTGGGAGTATTTCTTAGTGGAGGCTATGATAGTACTTGCGTTACAGGGATGTTACAATCTGAAAGAACAGAAAAGTTAAAAACATTTACAATTGGCGTTCCTGATATTGGTTTAAACGAGGCTCCTTATGCAAATGATATTGCTGAGCATATTGGAACAGATCATACAGAAATTAATTGTAGTGAAAAAGAAGCAATTGAATTTGTGAAAGAATTACCTTTTTTCTATGACGAACCCTTTGCTGATTCTAGTGCTATTCCAACTTCATTGGTGTCCAAAATTGCGAAGCAAGATGTAACTGTCGCATTAAGTGCTGATGGTGGAGATGAAATATTTGCTGGATACAATCGATATGATTATATGCTCCGTTATGGCAAGAAATTAAATGCAATTCCACCTATTATGCGTTCATCAATCGTTGGGGTTATGAACACGATTCCTTCTGAAAAAATCCCAATCCTTCGCAATAAGTATAATTTTCATAATCGCTATGAAAAGTTAAAGGGTGTATTGAAAAACCCAACGAATCAAGATATCATGTTGAGTTTAAGTCAGCAGTTTACCGATTCTCAAATGAAAGAATTTATGAAACCTGATTTTTCTTCTTTGGATACGATGTATCATGGACAGGAATTGAAGAAAGAATTTACTTCTCCTCTATCTTTTATGATGGGGATTGATTTTCAAACTTATTTACTTGATGATATATTACAAAAGGTAGATCGAGCAACTATGTCTCAAAGCCTTGAGGGAAGAGAGCCAATGTTGGATCATCGTATATTAGAGTTCGCTGCTCAACTTCCTGATGAATACAAATATCATAACGGCGTTAAGAAACGAATTTTAAAGGATATCGTGCATGATTATGTTCCGGATAAATTACTAGACCGTCCTAAAATGGGGTTTGCTATACCTATTGCCAAATGGTTAAATGAAGATCTTCGTGATTACGTTGAAACATATATCTGTAAAGAAAGAATAGAGGAGCAAGGTTTTTTCAATTGGGAATATATTTCTTCAATTAAAAATGCTTTTTATAATGGTAGAAAAGAATACGACACTAAGATTTGGTATATATTAATGTTTCAGATGTGGTACGAAAAATGGATGTAAATTTTCCATTGATTGAGGTGTAAATAAAATCCACTTTTCAGTTATAATTTTTCATTCATTGCTCTTATATTCAATTTGAGTATTTATAATTTTGTCATCGGAATTGTATGGAGAACAGATAATTTTATTATTCCAAACTCATCCTAATTATTTCTTTTTCCCTTTTTGGTATTTAAATAATAAATCAAATAAAGAGCCGAGAAATAATAGGGCATAAACGGTATTTTATAACGCGATAGCGCTCCAAAATTAGTGCTAGCCATTCCAACGCCAAAGGCAAGCAGTATACTGAAGAAAACGGAGTATAAGATTAAGGGTTGACTAATTATTATCCGAATCATTTTCCTAGGATTGGTTTTCAAGATTAGAATTAATGTTAGCAAGAGAAGAATGGTATTTTCAAAAGCGGAAATAATCATCATGGGAGAACCTATCTCAAAAAACAACGGGCGGTATAAGGCTGTAAATATTGCAACGGGAGCAATAGAGGACATTCCTGCTATTGTTCCGTCAATCTCCCCTAAATTATAATTATTTCTACCGTATTGTTCTTCGCGAAGTAGATCTTGTTGTATTACTTTTGCTTTTTCAACAGCCTGATCAATGTTTCCATAATCCCCCATCAAACCGCTCATGTTACTGTATAAAAGAAATCCCCCAGCAAGAATAATTACTCCTAATATTGGCATTATCATAATTTTCACAAAACTGGAAGAAACTTGCTTTAGGTATGCGTTGTTTAACCACAATAAAGCTCCAGGAAGAATAGAGAGTATAACATATGGTTTTAAGGCCATGATAATGGAAATATTAAAAATGACAAGCAGTGCATTTATCAATATTTTTTTCCTTTTAATAAATACATAGTAGAAATTGTAAGAAAACCAGCACGTAGCTCCCAAAACATAAGAATCTTTCATTATTCCTGATCCCCAAAACAATAATGAAGGCATAAACAATATACAAATTCCCAAAGCTTTTTTTGCATTCGGATAATTAAAGGTAAATAAACGATACAACTTCCACATTCCGATATAAGAAAATGATGCGGTTAATAAACTGGTAACGTAAAAACTTTTTGCCCCTAATAAGCAAGACAGGGTCGAATACCTTGATACCGCAAAAGTGCCAGAATCTCTCCACATATAGTGAGGAGGAAATCCCGTTTCTTGATTAAAAGAAAACCAGTTTTGTCCGGATAAATCATTTTCAAATACAATGGAGTAGAAAGCATCAAAATCTTCCGTCATTAAGTTAACTAGAGCAACTGAGCCAAGATAATAATTTACAGTATCACCCCCGCCGTAGTAAAGCCCATAAACCAAGCAAAAAGCTGTTGCCCCAATTAACTTTGCCGTCAATCCACCAATAAAATATTTACTATCCAGCCCCTTTTTTTGTTGCTGTGACTTAAGTCCGTAAGCTATGGCGTAGATCATTCCCAAATAAACTATACATAAAACAAAATCTTGTATTGTAATCAAATCCATTGCTTATATTTGCACTTCAAAGATAACCATTTTGAAGATACTTTACCTTTCATATGATGGAATGTCTGACCCTCTTGGTCAATCTCAGGTTTTGCCATATTTGGTGGGCCTGTCAAAACTAGGGTTTAAATTTCATTTAATAAGCTTCGAAAAAAAAGAATTATTGTATAAGTCAAAAAAATTGATCCAAGAAATATGTGATGTTTCAGATATCTCTTGGTACCCTTTAGATTATACAAAGAAACCTCCTGTGTTGTCTACGATTAATGATTTAAGGAAAATGATTAAATTATCTCGAAGTATTGTCCAAAAAGAAGAGGTGCAAATTATTCATGCAAGGGGACATTTAATTACTTCTATAGCAGCTGAAAAGGTTATTGGAAAGAAGCCACTCAAGTATGTCTTTGATATGAGAGGTTTTTGGGCAGATGAAAGAGTAGAAGGTGGTTTATGGAGTATGAATAACCCACTTTTTAGAAGGATATTTGCTTATTTTAAAAGAAAGGAACTTGATTTTATTTCCAAAGCTGATGCCATTATAACATTAACAGATAGGGCTAAAGAAATGATTGTAAAGTGGCAAAAAAAGAAAGGAATTGGAAATGCCCCTATAGTAACAATACCATGCTGTGCTGATTTGGGTCATTTTAATTATGAAAATTACTCAACCTATAAAATAAATCAATTTAAATCAACTTTAAATATTGAAGAGGAAACGATTGTCTTTAGCTATTTAGGTTCTGTCGGTACGTGGTATATGTTGCCTGAAATGTTGAAGTTTTTTGGCTTAATCCATGAAAAAAAACCGAAAACATTATTTTTATTTATAACAAAAGAACCTAAAGAAACAATTTATTTAGAAGCTGCTAAATGTAATATTCCAGAAGCATCTTTAAAAATTGTTTCATCTGAAAGATCTGAGGTGCCAAATTATTTATCAATTTGTGATTATTCAATGTTTTTTATTCGTCCGACTTTTTCAAAATCTGGATCATCACCTGTTAAACATGGTGAAGCTTTAGGAATGGGACTCCCAATTATTTGTAATCATAATATAGGTGATGTAGATAATATTGTAAGAGATTCAAAGTCTGGATTTATTGTAGATGTAGATAATGATACAATGAATTTAGGAAGTTTTGTTCCCCAAAAACTTTCTACCGAGTCGAAAAAGATAAATAGAGCAGCAGCAGAAAAATATTATAATTTGGAGAAAGGAATACAGCTTTATTCTGAAGTTTATAAAAAAATACTGAAGTATGAAAACAATTAATTACGAACATTTTAATGCAAACAAAAATAATTTAATGGATCAATGGAATGATGTTACTAAACCATTTAGTTATTTAATTCTTGATGATTTTTTTGACGTTGATTTTGCTGAAAAGGTATTACAAGAATATCCAGAAATTGAAACAAATAATTGGGAAAGTAAAACCTACATTAATCAACGAAATAAATTTGTAAAAACTACTTTTTCTGAAACGGAATCACATATTGCTCAAGCGATAAATGAATTAAATAACCCTGGATTTATAAATAAAATAGGTGAAATTACTGGAATAGAAGGCTTGAGTGCAGATGCTGATTTATATGGTGGAGGCCTTCATCAATCCATTAACGGTGCCTTTTTAGATGTTCATGTTGATTTTAATATCCATCCAAAAACTAAGATGCATAGGCGACTTAATATTATTTTATATATGAACAAGGAGTGGGAAGAAAGCTTTAATGGATACCTAGAGTTATGGGACATGGATAAAAAAATTCAATTAGAAAATATCAAACCAGAATTTAATCGATGTGTAATATTTGAGACGAATGAAGTCTCTTATCATGGGCATCCCAAAAAATTGAATACACCTGTTAACATATCACGGAAATCATTGGCTTTATATTATTACACATTAACCAGAGATGAAAATGAAGTTGTTGACGAACATAACACTATATATGTTAATACGGAAGGTGTTTCTGGGAAAATAAAAAATCTAAAATCAGGGTTAAAAGCTTTGAAAGATCGATTGTTTAAATAATGGAGAATTCTAGACAATTACATGTTTTCCGAGGATTATCTGCTTTAATAGTTACTATCGGACATGCAAAAATAATTTTTTGGGTGGGTGGTTTAATGTATTTACAGAAATACCCTATTTCAAGTTGGGGGATAGCTGATTATTTTTTGTTTCCTATAGATCTTGCTTCGAGTGCAGGTCAAGAATTTGTTATTGTCTTTTTCGTTTTATCAGGGTTTTTTATTACACATTCATTTAAGAAAAATAAATGGTCTTTAAATGCTTTTTATATTAATCGATTTTTAAGAATATTTCCTCCGTATATATTTGCAGTGTTGATTTCAGTATTCGTTTATTTTTGGATTGATCGATTGAATCCTGAGATATTTCATACGATAATACCAAGAGCTACAAATGTTCGAATGTTAAATTCCTTTACTGAATTGAATTGGACTAATTTTTTGCGTTCACTGGTTTTTTTAGACACATTAAAGCATGATTATATAGCCGGTAATTTTTCATTATGGTCATTGTTTCATGAAGCATGTTTTTATTTAGGTATTCCTTTTTTATTGAATAGATTAAAAATAACTGCTATTGTATCATTTCTCCTGGTCGCAATAGGAGCTAACTTTTTTCTTTATAATAATCTTATTTTGATGTTTTTATTATATTATTCGTTTTCCTTTTTTGCCGGTGCATACCTCTATGATTTATTGATTGTTAAGAAGGTTGAAGTCAAAATAAACAAAATTGTTTCACGGTTTTTAGTGCTTGTATTATTTATAGGAACATTAGGAGTTGGATTATTGGAGATAAACATGTTGTCAGTGCTTTTTCCTGTTCTATTTAGTGTCGTAACAATCCATTCGTTGTTAAATTTTCCAATTCGAAAAGGGGTTAAAATAGGTTCCTTTTTTGGCGATATTAGCTATACACTTTACCTTCTTCATTTACCAATATTTTATTTAGGTTACACAGTTTTATCACTTATGTTTGGTAAGTTTATTTTTTACGAAAGGTATTATTGGCTGTTTGTCTTACTTGCAATTCCAATATCTTACGTTGCCTATTTATTAGTAGAAAAACAGTCGATTAACCTAATTAAAAAACTTAAAAAGAATAAGAATTAAAATGAAATTAGTTTTCGCAACCAACAATCAAAATAAAGTCAACGAGATAAAATCTTTACTCGGAGAACGGAGTTGAAATTTTATCATTAAAGGACATTGGGTGCAATGAAGAATTACCCGAAACGCAAGAAACATTGGAGGGAAATGCTTTGCAAAAAGCAAGTTATGTTGCTGATAAATATGGTGTAAATTGTTTCGCAGACGACACAGGATTAGAAGTAGAGTCATTAAATGGGGCTCCTGGGGTTTATTCCGCTCGTTATGCCGGAGTGGAATGTAAAGCAGAAGACAATATGGCTAAAGTACTTTCTGAATTAGATGGTAAAGAAAATAGGACAGCAAAATTTAGAACCATTGTTGCCCTTATATTAAACGGTGAAGAACACTCCTTTGAAGGAAAGATAGATGGAAGTATTACCCGTTCTAAAAGTGGTTCAGATGGTTTTGGATATGATCCAATATTTCAACCTAATGGATTTGATATGACCTTTTCAGAAATGTCGATGGCGGAAAAGAATGCTATTAGTCATCGTGGAAAAGCTGTTGCTAAGTTGGTTGCATTTTTAAAGGAGGAATCCCCAAGATGCTAGCCTTTCAGCGCTACTTGTATTACATCTTCAAACAATTGTTTTAGTGAAACACCTTCCTGTGCTGCCATTTTTGGGATAATGCTTTCTGCAGATTGTCCTGGAACAGCATTGATTTCAATTAAATGAGGTTCCCCATTATGAATGATGTAATCTGCTCTGGCAATTCCTGAGAAATCAAGAATCTCATAAATTTTTAATGTCAGTTCCTTAATTTTAGCAGTCATTTCCACTTCCAGTTCAGCTGGTGTGATTTCATTAGATTCTCCCTTGTATTTTGCGTCAAAATCAAAGAAATCATTTTCAGTTACTATTTCTGTTATTGGCAAAACATGTATTCCTCTCAACGACTTATAAATACCATTAGTGACTTCTTTTCCAATTAAAAAAGATTCGATCAAAGCTTGAGTACCGTGTTTTAATGCTAACGTGATAGCATTTTCTAATTCACTTTCATTCTCTACTTTCGTTACACCATAACTACTTCCTCCATCTGCAGGTTTAACAAAACAAGGAAGCCCAACTTTTTCTATTATTCCTGAACTATTAATCGCTTCATCCTTCCGAATTAATATTGCTTTAGCAACTGGGATGTCGAAACTTTCTAAGAAACGATTGCAAGCAAATTTATTGAAAGTAAGTGTAGCTGCTAGTTGACTGCAAGTTGTATAAGGAATATCTAGCATGTCGAAATAGGCTTGCAATTTTCCATCCTCTCCAGGTGTTCCGTGAATTACAATAAAGGCACAGTCGACGGTTATTTTCTTTCCGTTTATTTCAAAAGAAAAATCAGTTCGATTTATGAGTTGTTTGTTATCGCTTTTATCAAATCCAAACCATCCGTCTGTATCAATTTGAATTTTATAGACATTGTATTTATTCCTATCTATATTTTCAAAAACTGTTTTAGCGCTTTTTAAGGAAATACCCTTTTCTTTGCTATATCCACCCCCAATTACAGCAATATTTTTCATGTTATTTCTTAATAAAATTTGATAATAATTGTGTATCTAAATACAAGATTGCTTTCCAAAGTTATGTTTCTATACATTCATTTTTTAATCGATCGAAACTAATTATTAACAGTTGGTCGTTATTGTTTCATTCAGACTAATTTGGTGTTAGGTTAAGTAGGAGGTTTTTTTTAGCAAAGCAAAATCTTGATTAATAGTGGATATTCTGACACGCAATTTTCTAGGAGCTATCGGAAATAAAAGAAGCGAAAAATTCGTGAAGTAAAATGGTTTGAATATGTGTTTACAAAACAATATTTTTATCTTTGTTTCGATTTAAAATGAATATGGGAATAGTAAAAGCATTTTTTAGATTTTTAATTAGTAAGTTGTTCTTAATCAACCTAGCACTTGTAATCTTGGTTGGGTTTATGATTCCTTATTGTTCATTAGGAGCTTTAGAAGATTTCACCAACAATGATTCTGAAGATTATCAGCATAATTACATAGCGGTGCCAAATTTTATTGGCGTCAATATGGATAATATTGATGATTTTATTGGAAATAAAGACTTGAACTACGTTATCAATGATTCTGTATACTCTGACAATGCACCTGCGGGCTCTGTGATTAGTCAAGATCCAGATCCTCATATTGAAACGGCTACTGATACAATCCCTTCTTTTGTAAAGCCTGGTCGTAGAATATACCTGACAGTTGTAAAAAAAGCAGGAGAGTATAAAGTTCTGCCCGATTTATTATCAGTAAATAATTCCAAAAAATTGGCCAAGGTAAAATTAGAAATGCTTGGTTTTAAAGTGAATTTCGAACCAAAACCCCATAAGGATGATGGTCGTGTTTTGGAATTGAAATACAAAGGAAAAAAGATAGAAGCAGGTAATAAATTGCTGAAAGGTTCCGTTATACAAGTCATCTACGGAAGTGGGGAAAGTGGGAAACCTATTAATTTACCAATTTTGATTGGAGAAACGGCATTTAATGCGCAACAATTATTGGCATTATCAGGCTTAGAGTCAGAAGTGTTTTACGAAAGTGCATTAACAGCTGAAGACTCTTTGTCTTTTGTAGTTTATAAACAAAGTCCCCATCCTCAAAGTGTTCTTGAAGGTGTAGTTTCTTCGGGTTCTCTGGTTACAATAATGGCCAGAAAACTGGTTGTTGTAACTGATACAGCAGCAGTCGTAGATTCATTGTAGATATTGATTGACTGATTGATGAGAAAAATAATAGTTCTACTTACTGTATTCATTTCTTTTGCAACTTATGCACAAGAAGAACTGCAGCCATTAAGATACAATGGTAAAATAATGAAAGAAGAAGCGCAGCAGAAAGCTAGTGTTTTGCATGAGTCCTTTACTTATATATTTGATACATTAGATCTTCCTTTTTTTGATGACTTTTCGAGTGACCATTTCAAAACCTTCAACGATACGGTTGGTGGTTCAAATGTCGAAGACTCAACATGGTTTTTGCTAGAAATTGCTGGTGTTCCGAATGTTTGGGGAAGCTCTTACATGCTGGATACAAGCTATCGCTATGAATATGATACGGTTCCGGGATATGGTTTTGACTCTATTTCGATTGATACAATTGCATTACCATCGTCATTTGTTGATGTTTTTACATTGGACAATTATCCGGTAACCTTCACTAATACAGAGGTGTGGCCTTCATTTTACACTATAGATTCGCTTTGGACTGTTTCCTCTCCAGACGCAACAATTATTGAAGTAGACCCAGATTTACTTCAGGATTCTCTAACTATGTATTTCGTTGTTGAATCTGTCGAAGATGCGGATATTTTTTGGCAAGATCACTTTGTTTATTTAAATGATACCTATCCTATTCAACCCCATTCTATAGGTGTTGCAACTTTCGATGGGATTGATGATGTTGGATATCCTTACGATTGGTCTTCTCCATCTGCTACCGGTTTATCAGATGTGTTGACCTCCAAACCAATAAACCTTTTAGGAACGGTTGGAGATGTTTACTTTAGTTTTTTATATCAAGGAGGAGGTATTGGAGAAGTACCCGATCAATTTGATTCGTTAACTTTAGAATTCTGGTCACCAGTTAGTTCTCAATGGTTTTCTGTCTGGAATACAACCGGAAGTTCGTCTTCTACTTTTACCCAGGTTTTGTTTGAGGTTTCCAGTGCACAATACAAACAAGATGGCTTTCAATTCCGATTTAAGAGCTATGGTTCCCTTAACTGGAAGTCTGGATCATTGGCATATTGATTATGTTGAATTGGCAGATAATAGGGCTTTCGATGATTTTCATGAAGATGAATGGGCATTTCAATATCCTGCTCAATCGTTTATCAAAGAATTTACTTCTATGCCTTGGACACATTACCAAATGGATCCAAAAAATCGAATGGTAAATGATAGTGTAACTTTGTCAACTTATAGTTCTAATCCGAATCTTGCTGGAATAAATGTATCTGGAGGAACCGGTATGGAATTGTATTACGAAGGAACATTATTAAATTCGATAGATTATTTGGGAGCGGCAACGGTAAACCCCTTGACTTCATTTGATTTAAGATATGAGCTTCCAGATTCTGGCCCTGAGGAGTTTTGGTTTGATACTGCTTATGCAGATACCTTTGCAATTTTTGATTTAAAGCATTTTTTGGGAACTGACACCGATAATTTATTTCGTGGAAATGATACACTTTGGCAGCAACAAGTTTTTGAAAATTACTATGCCTATGATGATGGTAGTGCAGAATCTGCATATGGAATAGTAGGTGCTGGCGCTGAAGTGGCTTATAAGTTTACAATGCCGAACGGTGTAGTCGATTCTTTACGAGCAGTAAAAATGCATTTTGAAGCCTCGGTAAACGATGCAAGTAATGCGTTGTTTTATATTCAAATATGGAATGAAATTAATGGAGAACCAGGAGATTTAATTTATACTACGGATGATGAGTTGCTTCCAACTACCTATTTGCCAAAATACAAGTATGGTGTTAATGGTTATTATGAATATGTTTTGCCTGAAGCTGTTGCTTTATCTGGCACTTTCTATGTTGGATGGAAACAGTCTTCTGCAGACAGGTTAAATATTGGATTTGATAAAAACATCAATAACCAAGACAAGATTTTTTACGATATGGGCTCAGGTTGGACGAATACTAGTTTTGAAGGTTCATTAATGATTCGCCCAGTTTTTGTCTCGGGATTTGATGATGTGCTAGCTTCAGTCAATTCAAATAATCCCGAATTAGAGTTTGAAATGTTTCCAAATCCAGCAAATGACAGGTTGAACATAACGGTTACGGATGGATTTACAGGAGAATTCAAAATCTACGATATGCAAGGAAAGTTATTGGTGATTGAAAATTTGGTTGGTTCAGATCAAATAAGTATTACTGACTTATCGGTTGGAATGTATATAGTTCAAATAATAAGTGAAAATGGAGATGTTGGGACAAGTAGGTTGTCTGTTTCAAGGTAATTGATATGGCTGAAGAGTTAGGAGAAAATCACGACAATATAGAAGAACAAAGCGAGTTATTCGAACACCATCATTTTGTTGCTGACCCAGGTCAGCAACCATTAAGAATAGATAAATTTTTGATGGCACGTATTCCAAATATTTCAAGAAACAAGTTGCAAGTTGTTGCAAAAAATGGAAATATTTTGGTGAATAAGGTTGTTGTTAAGCAAAATTATCGCGTCAAGGCAAATGACGATATTTCCATTGTTATGCCGGAACCTGTTAAGGTTTTTGAAATGATTCCCGAAGATATTCCAATTAACATTGCGTATGAAGATGATGAATTGGTTATTGTAAACAAAGATCCAGGTATGGTTGTTCATCCAGGTTTTGGAAATTACTCTGGAACACTAGTCCATGCATTATCATTTCATTTTGATAATCTGCCATCCTTGCCTACAGACTATTTTGGAAGACCGGGATTAGTACACCGATTAGATAAGAATACTTCCGGAATAATGGTTGTAGCTAAAACGGAAAATACATTGACTAACTTGGCAAAGCAGTTTTTCGATAGAACAACTTTCCGAAGATATTATGCTTTGGTTTGGGGAGATTTTGAGGAGGATGAAGGAAAAGTAGAAGGGCATATTGGTCGTTCTCAACAAAATAGAAAAATTATGGATGTATTCCCGGATGGAGATATGGGAAAACATGCCGTTACACATTATAAAGTTTTAGAACGATTTGGATACGTTACTTTAATAGAGTGTCGCTTAGAGACAGGGCGAACGCATCAGATTCGAATCCACATGAAGCACATTGGCCATCCATTATTTAATGATTATGAATACGGAGGCAATAGAATAGTGAAAGGAACTATTTTTTCTAAGTATAAGCAATTTATAGCGAATTGTTTTAAAACTATTCCAAGACATGCTTTACATGCAAAATCGCTTGGTTTTACGCATCCTAAAACAGGGGAAGAAATGCGTTTCGATTCTGAATTGCCAGAAGATTTGGTTAATGTTTTAGAGAAATGGAGGCGTTATAAAGGGAATTAAAGATTTTCTATGATAAATATTTTATATATCCATGGTTTAGATAGTTCTCCAAAACCGGAAAAGATTGAGGTGCTCAAACAATATGGGAGTGTTGTTGGACTTCATTTAGACTATAAGAAAGAAGAAGATCCATTTAAATTGCTAAATGATACAATTCTAAATGAAAATATTTCGCATATTGTGGGAAGCAGTCTAGGAGGCTTTTTAGGATTTTGGTTAGGCGAAAAGAATAGTCTTCCTTGTTTGCTATTTAATCCTGCACTAGGAATGCGATCTATTGACGTTCAGGTAGAAAGAAACTATAATAAATGTCCCAAAAGATTAATTGTATTAGGAGAGCAAGATGATGTGGTGCTACCTTATCATACAATAGAATTTTTACGTCCCTTTAGTCGAAAGAAAACGCAACAAGAAATTATTATCGATTCTACCATGGAACATCGAATCAGTGATGAAAATTTCGTAAAGTATGTGAAGGTACTTTTTTAACTAATTAAGTCAATTTCTTTCAAGCTTTCGATCCTATTTCTCTCTAAGAATGAATCGATGGATTCGAAATGCTCTATCACCCTTTTGTTCTTGAATTCAAAAACTTTTTCAGATAATCCTTGTAAGAAATCTCTATCGTGAGAGACCAATATCAAGGTTCCATCAAATGCCAACAACGCTTCTTTTAAAACATCTTTCGATTTTAAATCTAAGTGGTTGGTAGGTTCATCTAATATCAAAACGTTTACCGGTTCCAGCAAGAGCTTAACCATTGCCAAACGTGTTTTCTCTCCCCCAGATAAGAACTTTACTTTTTTATCGATATCATCACCTCCAAACATGAAACGCCCTAATATGTTGTTTATCTGCGTTCTTATATCTCCTTTAGCAACCTCATCAACCGTTTGAAAGATAGTTAATTCAGGGTCTAATAGGGAAGCTTGATTTTGTGCAAAGTATCCAACTTTTGCATTATGCCCCAATGCACATTTTCCCTCAAAATCAATTTCGCCCATTATAGCTTTAATCATAGTAGATTTGCCTTCACCATTTCTGCCTACAAAAGAGACTTTTTGTCCTCTTTCAATTCCCATGTTAGCATTATTGAAAACAGTATGCTCTCCATACCTTTTGGTCAAATCTTTCGCAATCACAGGATAGTCTCCAGAGCGAATCGAAGGAGGGAAGGTTAGTTTTAAAGAAGAATTATCAACTTCATCGATCTCGATTATTTCCAATTTCTCTAGCATTTTTTCTCGAGAAGAAACTTGATTGGTTTTGGAATAGGTTCCTTTAAATTGATCAATAAAACGTTGGTTGTCCTCAATAAACTTTTGTTGCTCTTTGTATGCCTTTATTTGATGCAATCTTCTTTCCTCTCTTAACTGCAAGTAATGCGTGTATTTTGCTTTGTAATCATAAATACGACCCATTGTTACCTCAATGGTTCTATTCGTTACATTGTCTATAAAAGCTCTGTCATGGGAGATAATCACAACCGCTTTAGCCTTGTTAATTAAAAAATCCTCTAGCCAAATTACAGATTCAATGTCGACGTGATTGGTGGGCTCATCTAATAAAATTAAATCAGGTTTTTGTAACAATATTTTACACAATTCTATTCGCATTCTCCATCCACCACTGAATTCGCTGGTTGGCCTATGGAAATCCTCTCTTTTAAAGCCCAATCCTTGTAATGCTTTTTCAACTTCAGCATCATAATTAACTTCTTCAATGGAATAGAATTTTTCTCCAATTTCAGTTACTTTTTCTATGATGTCCATGTATTCTTTGGACTCATAATCAGTACGAGTTTCTAACTCTTTGTTTAACAAGTCCATCTCAACTTTCATCGCAGTGATTTGCCCAAAAGCTTTTGATGTTTCTTCAAATACTGTGCAATTGTCTTCTGTCAATAAGTGCTGCGGTAAATAAGCTATAACCGTATCATCTGGGCTCCTAACTGTCCCTCTGTTAGATTTAGCTATACCAGCAATTATTTTCATAATAGTGGATTTTCCAGCACCATTCTTTCCCATTAAAGCTATTTTATCTGTAGGGTTTACCACAAACGAAACATCATTGAACAAGGTTTTTCCATTAAAATCAACTCCTATTGCGTCTACAGATATCATTCTTTTTTGTTTTTTAGAAAGTGCGAATCTAAAAAAAAGAAATGGAGATACAATTACAATTTTAGAAACCCTAAATTTGTATTTCTAAATCAAATCCTTGAAGTTTAATTATAAAACTATAGATTTACCTGTTGTCGAAGTTATTCCAGAAATTCAGGAGAGACTATTAACTGATACTACGCTGATTGTTAAAGCTCCGCCAGGGGCTGGAAAGAGCACTCTGGTGCCTCTTGCTTTAATGAAAGAGGTCTGGTTGAAAGGTCAAAAAATATTGATGCTGGAACCAAGGAGATTGGCAGCCAAAACAATTGCCACTAGAATGGCAGACTTATTAGACGAAAAAGTAGGTGAATCTGTTGGCTTTAGAATTCGTTTTGAAAATAGAGTTGGACCAAACACACAAATTGAAGTTGTTACGGAGGGTATTCTTACCAGAATGATTCAGCAAGACAATGGACTTGAGGGAGTTGGGTTAGTTGTTTTTGATGAATTCCACGAACGAAGTATTCATGCTGATGTTGCTATGGCATTATGTCGGGAAGCACAGCAAGTATTAAGACCAGATTTAAGAATAATGGTAATGTCTGCCACATTGGATATGCCTGAATTATCTGAGATGCTAAATGCCTCGGTTGTACTTAGTGAAGGAAGGCAATATCCTGTAGAGATAAACTATTCTGGAGAAAGTGATTTGCGCTTACTGCCTGAATTGGCAGCTAGAGTTGTAAAGTCAGCTCTTCAAAAACACGATGGAGATGTACTTGTTTTTTTGCCAGGACAAGCAGAGATACGACAGTGCGAAGAGTTTTTACGAAACGCTACAAAAGGAGTAATGATTCATCCATTGTACGGACAATTGCCTCCAAATAAGCAGTTTGCGGCAATAATGCCTAATCGAGATGGTAAGCGAAAAGTTGTTTTGGCGACATCGATTGCGGAAACGAGTTTAACTATCGAAGGGATTAAAGTAGTAGTGGATTCTGGTTTTGGGAGAACGTCTCGTTTTGATCCAAATTCAGGATTGTCTCGATTAGAGACCATTCAGGTTTCAAAGGACTCTGCTGATCAGAGAGCAGGAAGGGCAGGTAGATTAAGTGCTGGAGTATGTTATCGCATGTGGACTTTGGCAACTCAATCTCGTTTAAAAGAACATGGGACCCCTGAAATAGAGCATGCAGATTTATCATCATTAGTCTTGGATATGGCACAATGGGGAATAGTAGATCCGCAACAACTTTCATGGTTAACGCCTCCACCAAAAGGCCATGTAGCGCAAGCATCTGAATTGCTCCACGAACTAGAAGCTTTGGAGAATAGTCGTATTACAGAACACGGGAAACAGTTGCATCGATTGCCTACACATCCTCGAATTGCTCAAATGCTAATTCGTGCCAAAGAAGAAAGTCAATTGCCTTTAGCTACGGACATAGCTGCCATTATAGAAGAAAGAGATCCTTTGCCAAAAGATACAGGTATAGATATCAATTTACGCATAGACGCTTTGCGTCGTTACCGTAAAGAAAATGTAGGCGGAAGAAAATTGGCGAGAATTGAGAAAATTGCGAATCAATACCGAAATATATTTGCATTAGAAGCAGATAACAACCCGCACAGTGATTTTGAGACAGGTTTATTAATAGCTTATGCATATCCAGAGAGAATAGCATGCGCTAGGCCCGGAAATAATGCACAATTTCAAATGGCGAATGGGCGATTTGCATCAGTCGGTCATCGAGATGATTTGGCACATGAAGCTTGGTTAGCTGTTGCTCACGTAAACGATAGAGATCGAAGTGGTAAAATATTTATGGCTGCTCCTCTTAATCCAACTGATTTACAACCTTTGGTAAAGACGCAAGAGGTAATTACTTGGGATACACGTAAAGGAGGGTTAATTGCAACTTTGGATATGCGAATTGGAAGTATCATTTTAAAAAGCACTCCTTTACCGGATCCAGATGATAGTCAGTTGATAAAGGCAATTACTGATGCTATTCAAAAAGAGGGTAGTACTTTATTGAACTGGGATGAAGAAGTAGAGCAATGGCAAAATAGAGTTTTGTCTTTACGCAAGTGGAATCCTCAAGAACGATGGCCAGATGTTAGTAGGGAAACTTTATTGTTGACAAATGCGGAATGGTTAACTCCTTATTTGTTGGATATAAAAAAGCCAGAGGCTCTGAAGAAAATTAATTTAAAGCAGATTTTACACTATAGTTTGCCACAAGATTTACAAAAACGATTAAACATCTTAGCACCAACAAAAATAGATGTACCGAGTGGTTCGTCGATTAAATTAAACTATCAGAGCAATGGTTCAGACCCAATATTGGCTGTTAGATTGCAAGAGTGTTTTGGATTAGAAGAAACGCCAACAGTTAATAAGGGCAAAATTAATGTGTTAATGCATTTGCTTTCTCCAGGCTATAAAGTGGTGCAAATAACGGATGATTTAAAAAGCTTTTGGGCAAATGCTTATTTCGATGTTCGGAAAGATTTAAAGGGTCAATATAAGCGGCATTTTTGGCCGGAAGATCCAACAGATGCAAAGGCAATAAAAGGAACGAAAAGGCAGAATAATATAAAATAAGTATCGTGCCGATTAAATTTCATTCTAATAAAAAGAGGTTTCTGCAATTTTTTCAAACTTTGTCAATGACGCTTTACAGCTAATCATGAATATACGTTAAGCGTAAAATGTGGCCATACTTTTTTTTTAAGCATTTCGATTAGGTCTTTAAAAATCTTTTCTTATCTTAGCTTAAATATTGAGCACTTAAAGATTAAAAATTAAGCAATGTCAAAGTTTTCAGAAAACGTAAGGTACCTTCGCAATAAGAGAGCAATTTCTCAAGAAGCTTTTGCAGAAGAATTACAATTAACACGAAGCAAAGTAGCCGCATACGAAGAGGCAAGGGCAGAGCCTAATATTCATACTTTAATTGGGTATTCTGAATATTTTCGACTTCCTGTAGATGCATTGATTAAAACGAATTTAACGAAGGGGCGTGAGGATACGTTTATTGATATTGGAAACAATAGAGTTTTGTTTCCCGTTCTTATTAATGAGGAAAATGAAGATGTTATTGAATTAATATCGAAAGAGGCGTCTGCGGGGTATTTAACAGGTTATAGTGATACTGAATACATTGCGAATCTTCCAATAATGAACCTTAATTTCTTACCCACGGGTAAATACAGAGCATTTCCAATAAAAGGAGATTCAATGTATCCATGGGTGAAGGATGGTGACTTTGTTGTTGGAAAATTTATGGAAGATCCTAAATTGGTTCGAAATAACAACTGCTATATTATTCTTACGAAAGAAAATGGGTTGGTATATAAACGTGTTATGACAGATAGACTTGAAGATGACTTTATAACCTTATCGTCTGATAATAAACAATATCATCCTTACGATTTACATACTTCTGAAGTTTTGGAAATTTGGGAATTTACCGTCAACTTAAGTCTTGGTCAATATGAAGAAGATGAGGTTAATCCTGCTCATGTAATGAGTTTACTAAGGAGTGTAGGAGTGGAGTTGAAAGATTTAAAGGAACGTGTGTCTAGTATAGAAACGCAAGCTTAGCTACATTTTGTTTATTACGCTAATTAAATTGTTGTTATTGAGATAAAGATCAAACAGGAAACAGGTGTATTTAATTATCTATATTTTTAATATAATTTTTTATGAAAACATTAGAGGATTGGCTTGAAGCTTATGCAGTTAGCCACCAAAATAAAACGAATAAGTTGATCCATTACTTTTGCGTTCCCGCAATCTACTTTTCAATTGTGGGACTGTTAATGTCCATTCCTATCGGAGTTCTGTCAAAAGTAAATATTAACGATCCTATAATAGTTAATTGGGCGGTTGTTGTACTAATCCCAGTTTTCATATTTTATGCAAGGCTTTCCATAAAAGTGGCTATATTGATTTTGTTTTTTTCTGGCATCTGTGTTTTCATTAATTATCAAATATCTATAATAGCTAACTTATGGGTGGTTTCTGTTGTTATTTTTGCAATTGCTTGGGTCTTTCAATTTTATGGACATCACTTGGAGGGAAAGAAACCCTCTTTTTTGAAAGACATTCAATTTTTATTAATTGGACCAGCATGGATATTGGACGCACTTTTTAAAAAGTAATTCTTACTCCGTGTATAGATAGTTCAAATTGATAATAGCGGTACTATTCATAGTTGAATTGAGCGTAATAGCCTTTTTTCTAAATCCTGATTTAATTTCTAATGCCGCTGAATTGGGCTTTACACTGCCTTCATTGTGCGCAACCATTTTTAGCATGTTTTCACCAGGTTCCAGTTTTATTTTAATCTTCTTTTTATCGTGTGTTATTTTATAATTGGATAAAATAACCCTGTCGTTCAGGGTAAATGAAATAGTATCATTGTCGATAATTCCATAATCCCAAACTTTAATTATTATACGTCTGCTTTTAAAATCCATTTTTCCTTGCTGATTCAGTTCTCTTGCTAAATGATTCTCTGGTAAGTCATTTTCCCATTGATTTGGTGAAATTCTATCTTTTTTACGTAAATCGTAATCAACTATTAAATTCAATCCCAGGTAATTTCCTAGATGACTAGATTTAGCTTCTGAATTAGTTGAACTCAAATCAAATGTAATAAACGGGTTTTCTAGGTAAACATAAGTGTACTGGAGCATTAATGAATAACCAAAGCGTTCATCTCTTTGATAAGTTCCAATTTGTGGAGAAATAAACAAAGGTGTACTCTTATGAGAATTGGCTATTACATTAAAATCTCCTTCTTCCTTTTTCAGTTGATCATTCGAATGGTAAATGTAGCCGGCTCCAATCCCTAAAGCTATATAATCCACATCACCATTTATGTAAAAGTACTTGTTCAAGATACTTTCAGTTTTTAAACCTATGTAATTAACAGTGTAGTTGTATCCAGGAATTGAAAATTCATAATTATATAAGTTAAGGCCTCCTCCGAAAGAAATAGCAAGGTTGTTTTTCCACCTTAATTTAATGCTAGGTTCAAGCGTTATTACGGGAGCAATTGAAGTTCTCCATTGTTCCTCTCCACTGTTCTCAATAGAATTATACAGTGCCCCAATTGTTAACCTTCCTGATGCAGCTAGTTTCAGTCTTGCTTGTCCAATTGCAGTAGTTGTTAAAAACCAAAGAATGCAAATTATTGATATGTTTTGACTTTTAAAGATACCTCTCTTTTAATATGTTAATGTGATGTTTTTGGTGGCCTGCATTGATATAGATAAGATCAATTACTTTAATGTTGCTACCATTTGCATTTCCTTTCATTTGAAGCATTTCGTTAGAAAAAGAAGCGATTAAGTCATTAGTAGATAGGTGAAGGTTTTTATATTCCTTCAAAAGAGACGCAAAACTTCTGTTTTTAGCTTTTGCACAAACAACATAATCGTTATGGTCGTATCCTAAGATAGCTTGTTTTTCTCCTCTTGAAATTGCAACCATTCTGTACGTGAATATTCTTTCTGAATCAATAATATGTTGTAATATGTCCTTTATTGTCCATTTACCTTCCGCGTAAGCGAAGTTTGCCTTTTCTTCAGGTATATCATTTAAAATGGTAATTGCATCAGCATAAACGTTACTTAAAAGATCCAAGTAATCATCATCCAAAACGGATTGAATATAGCCTCTGTAAAATTCCGGAATTGTATTTAAATCAGGTTTCATATCCGTATTAATTTTAACTCATGTGAACTTGTTGTTGTGATGTTCAAATATATTGAATTGAATTATAGTTTCAATTACGCTTAGTAGGTTTTACCTTTTTCTTTCAAACTTGATGTTATTAGATTAGTTAGAAAACTAGCGGCAACATCGCCATTAAACGAATTGATTATATCATATAATTATTAACAATTCTTTCTCTTATCATCTAATCTTCCTATGTTTGATGTAGTTAACATTTTAAACAGAAATGAAAAGTAAATATTTGTTTATCACATTATTGATAGGTAGTTTTATGGTTGGTTGCGGACCAACTGCAGAAGAAAAAGAGAAAGAAGGAAAGGAAATATCTGCTCAAAAGAAATTAAAGATTGAAACTATCTTAGAAGAGTATAATGATTGCAGTGCAAATGCAGAAAGCAGAAATGATTGTAAGAATTTTACTGCTCGCGCTATTTGTGAGTATTACGGGATTGATGACTTGAAGGTTGATGGAGAATATGTAGAATACCATGCTATTTTTGATTTTGTAACTACGGATGCTAGCTGGAAAAATTTGGGTATGGCAACGGTACAAGAATCTTTAGATAATGCACAGCAAATGGCGAACGATGGTTTTCCCGTGGTTGCTATTGATACAGAAGATAAACATAAATTGGCGATAATAATTATTGAAGGGAAACAAGTAAAGTCGGGTTCTTGGGGGTTAAATGCTCCAACTTGTGCAGCATTTTTTCCGGCTAGTGGTCCTGAACCTTTTATTCACAAGACATTAAATTATGCTTTTAGTTCGCCTGAGGGAATTCAACTTTGGGTAAAAAAATAGCTTATGGCATTTTTAGATAGATATAAAAAAGGTTTTAAAGGTGATTTTACGGGTGGGGTTACTGCAGCAATAGTTGCAATACCTTTGGGGTTAGGTTTTGGAGGTTTAAGTGGACTTGGAGCTGAAGCGGGTTTATATGCTGCTATTATATTGGCTATTATAGCATCAATAATTGGAGGTACTCAAACTTTAATTAGTGATCCTACTGCTCCTATGGCCTTTGTTGCTGGAGCAATTATATCAACAGGAATGGATGTAAATGGTGGTGTTTTGGGGGATCACGCTTGGATTCATATTATATTGACATTTGCTTTAGCTGGACTTTTTCAAATCCTTTTTGGATTTCTTAAAATAGCGCAATATGTGCGGTTTATTCCGTATCCGGTTATTTCGGGTTTTATGGGAGGAATAGGTATCATAATTATGATCGGACAACTGTTTCCAATAATGGGCTATACTTCTCCGAAAGGAGCTATCAATATCTTTAGTGAAATTAGTCAGCCTTTGAGTAATATTAATACGTGGGCCTTAACATTAGGTCTTGGAACAATCGCTCTTATTTATTTAGTTCCTTTAGTTTCTAAGAAAATTCCTTCAGTATTGGTGGCCCTAATCACAATGACGCTCATTTCTTATTTTGCAATGCCGGAAGGAGAATTTGGTATTGTTGGAGCTTTTAAAGGAGGTCTACCTTCTCCAAAAATTGCCGTATTGGCAAATATACAATTTCAAGACATTCTTAATGTAATGGTCCCGGCTATTACCTTAGCTTCTTTAGGAACAATAGATACATTGCTAACATCCGTAGTTGCTGATAATATGACGAAAACAAAGCACAATGGCAATAGAGAATTAATAGGGCAGGGATTAGGGAATTTTGTTGGAGCATTTTTTGGGGCTCTTCCTGGTGCGGGATCTACCACAGGTACTGTTATTAATATAAAGTCAGGAGCTACCACGCACCTGTCTGGAATTATAAAAGGTGTGTTTTTAATCCTTGTATTATTATTCTTGGCACCAGTTGTTAAGTATGTCCCATTACCAGTTCTTGCCGGCATTCTTTTTACAATAGGAGTAGGGGTATTGGATTTAAAAGGCTTGGGTATGCTTTTAAAAGTACCAAGAGCGGATTCTGCAATACTTATAATTACATTGCTGGTTACTGTTTTCGATACTTTATTGGACGCTGTTGCGATTGGAGCACTTATGGCTGTAGTTACGTTCATGAAAAAGATGTCTGAAGTGATGGAGGATATGACTAAAGAAGGTGACTTAAGCTCTTTTACGCGTGATGGTAAAGTACCTGAAGAATTATTGAAAAAGATATACGTTAAACAATTAGATGGCCCTATGTTTTTTGGTTTTGCAGATCAGTTTAGACAACAGATGAGATCTATAAAAGGTTATGAAGCTGTAATAATTGATATGAAGCAAGTTCCTTTTATTGATGAAACAGGTTTGTTGACATTGGAAGATGCTGTTGCCGATTTATACGAAAGAAAAATCGCAATTTATATAAGTGGAGCAAATGATTCTATTTATACGCAGTTTGAAAAGGTTAAAATCCCTGGAAATCTAGTTCCAGAAGACCATTTCTTCCCTTATTTTAAGCATTGTATAAAACATTTGCGTAATAAGTATAGGTATGAGCAAACTTTATTGGCAAAGGAAGCAGCAGAGTCAGAAACTGAATAAATGAAATTTGGTCAATTAGATACTTGGGAGGATGTTAATTTTAGTTTTCCAAAATTGTCTAACCAAACAAAAAGTTATTTGTTGGCTTTAGAGAAAGTTGCAAAACCTAACTTTTATATTGGAGCTCCTGTGTTTTCGGATAAAAATTACAAAGGAACTTTGTTTCCTTCTGACACCAAGCAAAAGGATTTTTTATTGGCATATGGTAAGCAATTCAATAGTATAGAGGTTGCAGCGACTCGTTATGGGACACCCAAAGAAACAACTTTACAAAAATGGAAAGATAGTGTAGCTGATGACTTTAAATTTTCCTTGAAGTTTCCCCAGGTGATTACCCATCGAAAAGATATTAATGAAGCTGCTGCAAAGCAAAGACTAGAAGATTTTTTGATAGCTCTTGATTTTATGGGAGAAAATAATGGTGTCGCTTTTGCGGTTATGGCGAATTACTTTCGTCCTGATAAATTTGAAGGGCTCGTTGAGTTCGTTGAATATTTACCCAAGGATGTTCCATTTGCAATTGAATTAAGAGCTCCTGAATGGTTTGAATCAGATGCTTTACAAAATGAATGGCAGGAGTTATTTGCAGAGAATAACATTACTCCGGTTTTAACAGATGCACCAGGTAGGAGGGATGTATTGAGTTTTAAACTGACAAACGAAAACTTATTCGTTCGGTACGTTGGTGATTTTTCGAATCCTCTTGATCAAAAACGGATTGATCAATGGATAGTGAGAATAATTGAACTTATAAATTTAGGAGTAAAAAATGTATGGTTTTATGCCCACCAGCCAGGAGAAAAAAGAGAGTTGATAGTTGATTTTTTTAACTATTTAATAGAAAGGGTAAACAAAGAATTGAATCTATCAATCAATAAACTGATTAATTATAAGAGATAAATTGAAACAACTTGGATTCGCTAAAATTCATCCGAACTGTCTGCTTTTACTGGTTTTCTGCTGTAATTATTTAAACGCAATGAAATAGCAATACTTACCATCGGTGTGACTGGCTCTTGGAATGAAATCGTTTTAAGGTTAGTGTTTTCCTTTTCGGTTATTGTTCTGCTCGTGCTAAAGACATCTCTCACCTGCATGGAAGCAGACATCTTTCTATCATTAAAATCTTTTTTAATCGATAAGTCCATTGAATAGTTATCGCTCTGATTTCCGAGAGGAGTAACAATTGCACTGTTGTATTTTCCAGTGACTTGAAGTCTCCAGTTTCCTTTTAAGGTCATTGTATTATTGATTCTTCCATTATAGCTAAATGATTGTTGGTCAAAAGATCTTTCATTAAGTTGTCCTGTAACTTTGTAGTTGTAAGCGTTTCCAGATAGCGCTAGTTTCCACCATTTTGCCAACGGATAATTATACGAAGCTTCTATACCCGTGGAGTATTCCTTGCCAATATTTTCTGGTCTAGTAATTATTACAGTTGCTGAATAAACTGAACTAATTCGTTGAATTTTATTGCTTACGTCTTTATGGTAAGCTTCTAAAGAAAAGTTTCCTTTCTTTAATTTTCGAATCCATCCAATTTCATAAGATAAAATATATTCCGGAATAAGTCGCGCATTTCCGGTTCTCACAGAAAAAGCATTTTGCCAAGTAATAAAAGGTTCGAAATACCAACTTCGAGGCCTTTGTATTCTTCTTGACGCATTCGCCATAAATTGATTTCCCTTATCCAATTCATAGGAAAAGTGAGCACTTGGAAACAAGTCTAAGCGGTCTATTTTTGTAGTGGCAGAAATTCCGGTGGAAGTAATAGTTCGGTCAGTATATTCTCCTCTGAAACCAAATTGATATCCCAATTTTTTGTGTTTGCCAGCTAAGATTGAATACCCAGCATAAATATTTCTATAATAGTCAACAGTTGTATTGAAAGCGGTTTGCTCAATGTATTCCTCAAAAAAGGTATCGTATTGAAAAGCATTTGTTTGATCACCGCTGATTCCAATTTGAGCCTGTAAACCTGCTTCTAGTCTCCGTTTTTTTCGAAGAGGACGAACATAATCCAAATTTATTCTTCCCATATTGGAAGGACCTGTTTCATAATTTATATTTCCACCTTGCATCTCATTGTTTTCATCAAAATATTCGGTACTTGATATTTCGTTCCCATCATGCACATTATAGTTTGCTCTTATATTTAAGTTATGTTTTTTATCTCCGCCAAAATTGTAAATTAAGGAAGTATTTAAAGAATAATTTAAGAAATCTCTAAGTGCTATTTCAATGTTATGATATTCATTTGATAAAGTATTATCAGCACTTTCTTTGAAAATAAGATCTGAACTGGAATTATATTTTCTTTTTCCCAGCTTTCCTCCAGCTGTAAAAATTGTTTTGCGATTAGGTCTCCATTCAAACTCAACGTTAGCCCCATAGCCTCCAAAGTTTCTGCTTACTATGCCCTCTTGTTCAACAATTGATAATATTGAGTCAAAAATAGTTTCGTTAGTAGCTCTTTTATACCTGGGCTTTTCTCCTTCTTTATAATTTCCTCCAATTGTTAACGATGTTTTTTTATGATTAATATTGATTAAGAAATCACCTCCTAACTGGTTAAATTGGCCAATTTCGATTTCGGGAACTGTTCCTAAATTCGTGCCTGTATTCGCATTTATTAATGCGCTAACCCCGCTGAGCCTATTCTTCTTTAGAATAATATTTATGATTCCACTAACCCCTTCAGCATCGTATCTTGCTGAAGGATTTGTGATTATTTCTATTTCTTGGATAGCAGTTGCGGGAATTAATTTTAAAGCATCTGTAACATCTAAATTTGTTGGTTTATTATCAATTAATAATGTAAAACTAGAATTTCCTCTTAAACTCACATTTCCATCTATGTCAACGTTAATGGAAGGTACATTTTCCAATACTTCAACTGCTGACTCTGAAGCGGTTGTATTCAGATTACTTACGTCAATTACTTTTTTGTCTATTTCATATTTAACAAATGGTTTATCACTCGTAATAGCAACTTCATCTAATTCGTTGTCGATAGGTGATAAAAGAATTTTACCCAAATCAATACTGTTGTTTTGCGGATGTATTTTTACGGAATCCATAATTTTTGTAGCGTAACCAATAAATGAAAATCGAATTTGATACATCCCTCCTTTGATATTCTCCAATAAAAACTCACCATTTTTTCCAGAAGTAATTCCTGAGGCTAATTCCATTGTGCGCATACGAAATAAAGTGATCGTTGCATACTCCATGGGTTTGTTTGAAGATTTATCAATGATTTTCCCACTAATTTGACCTACAAAATTTCGATCTCTTCTTTCTGACTTCCTCCCTTCCTCAGGTCTTTGAGCGTTTAAAAATAGCCAACTGAATAACAGGGTTGCAAATAGTGAAACTTTTAGCATTTGTAGGTTTTTCTTCGGTTGAGACTACAAAGATAGGAAATGGTTTAATTGATGTTTAATATATATGTTGAACGGAATATGTGTAATTTTTGTCAAGCTTCCTAATGTATATTTTGGTTCAAAAATCATAATCATCGATGTTCTCATGACCTTCACTTTCTTCTCCAAATTCATTGTCGCCGTATTCATTTAAGATATCATCGATTTCGTCTTGCTGTGATTTCTTTTTTGGTTCTTCATCAAACATTCCTTCTGTTAAGTCAGGAATTTCTTTCGAGGTTTCTTCGGGAGATAGACCAGCTTCTCGAATACATCTGGGGTATCTGGCACCTTCTTTAAAATCTCTTTCTTCAAAAAATTCAACATAAAAAATCCACATTCTAAGAAAATCATATAGGTATAATATCTTTTCGTTTTTTTGACCTACCATTTCTTTAATACTGGTAACGTTCATCATTCGGGGTCCCTGTTCTTCCCCAAATCCCATGTCCATTAATCCAATCTCTTCACCTTTGTCCCAGTTTTCATCACTCATGTAAAAGGAGGCCATCTGGTCACCTGCAAAATCGAAAGATTCAATAATCATATCGTGCAAGTCCTCAAAGTTTTGAGACCCTAAAATCTCAATATCTCTAAATACATCCTCTTCGATGTCCGCTACTACCCTAAAAACGTATGTCTTCATTTTAATTAGTTTTTACTGTAAGTCCTAATTCTCGTCCTTTAACAAGCATAAAGTTATATGCTGCTTCGTAATCATTTTCAATTTCTCCCTCTAAAATAGCCTCTTTTATAGCATCTTTTATGTCTCCAATGTACTTACAAGGTTTTAAGTTAAAAGTCTCTATAATAACTTCTCCCGAAACGGGTGGTTGCCAATTTCGTATTTTATCTCTTTGTTCGACTTGTTTAATTTTAATTTCAACCTCTGTAAATCGCTCTAAATATTTTTTAACCTTAGCCTCATTTTTTGATGTGATATCGGCTCTACAGAGCTTCATTAGCGCCTCTAAGTCTTGATTGGCATCAAAAAGTAAGCGTCTTAAAGCACTATCTGTAACAATTTCTTTCGTAAGTGCAATTGGGCGTAAATGAAGTTGAACCATTTTTTGTACAAACTTCATTTTATGATCTAAAGGTAACTTCATCCTTTTGAAAATTATAGGAACCATTCTTGCTCCTTTATCTTCATGACCATGAAAAGTCCATCCTGCTTTTGGATGAAACCGTTTCGTAGCAGGTTTTGCAATATCGTGCAGAATAGCAGCCCATCTCAACCATAAATCATTCGTATTGGGCAATATGTTTTCCAAAACTTCTAAAGTATGGTAGAAATTATCTTTATGCGTCTTACCATTTTTATTTTCAATTCCCTGTAAATCAGCCATTTCTGGAAAAATAATCTGTAAGATACCTGATGAGAATAATGATTTGAACCCGATGGAAGGATAATTTGAAAGAATAATTTTATTCATTTCATTCGTAATTCTTTCTTGGGTAATAATTTTGATTCTATCCTTGTTAATTTTAAGAGCTTTAAAAACTTCTGGATCGATAGTAAAATTTAATTGCGAAGCAAAACGCACTGCACGCATCATTCTTAATGGATCATCCGAAAAAGTAACGTTAGGACTAAGTGGTGTTTTAATAATTTTTTTTTTCAAATCATCAATCCCTCCAAATGGATCGATTAAATCTCCATAATTATCTTTGTTCAAGCTTATCGCCATTGCATTAATGGTAAAATCCCTTCTTTTTTGATCATCTTCTAAAGTTCCGTCCTCTACAATTGGATTTCTCGATTGTTGATTGTAAGACTCTTTTCTGGCGCCAACGAATTCCAAATCCAAGCCTTTGTGGTGAATCATGGCAGTTCCGTAGGTTTTAAAATAAGAAACTTTTGTTGCACCCAGCCTATTGGCGACGAACTCTGCTAATGCAATACCGGATCCGGCTATCACAAAATCAATGTCTTTACTCGGTCTTTCCAGAATTATATCACGAACATAACCACCAATTACAAAAACAGGTTTACCTAATTCCTCTCCGCATTCAGACACAGTTCGAAAGACTTTGTCATGAATTGCGCTTTGAATTTTCTGTTTATTTTCTGATGATATTGAGTTCACCCTTTAGACCTATTTTAATTATTGTAGATGGTTCGTTGTTTTTTTCAAAAGCGTGCAAATTTACTACATGGTCTACTGCTTTCAAAATTTCAGGAGCAATGTCTTTAAAATCTTTTGGAGCTGCATCCCCAGCCATATTTGCAGAGGTTGAAACAATTGGGCTTTTAAACCGCTGTATTAATTTCCGGCAGAAATCATCTTTTGTAATCCTTATGGCAATTGATCCATCGGAAGCTACTATGTTTTTTGGTAAATTGATGGCCTCGGGATAAATAACAGTGGTAGGTTTTGTTGCATAATCCAAGATGTCCCAAACAACTTCAGGTACTTCCCTTACAAAACGATTCAATTTTCGGTCATCATCCAAAAGAATTATCAATGATTTAGAATGTATTCTTTTCTTTATTTCGTAAATTTTTTGAATGGCAACTTCATTCTCAGCATCACAACCCAGTCCCCAAATAGTATCAGTAGGATAAAGAATAATTCCCCCATTTTCTAGAACGGTTACAACTTTATTGATCTCTTCTTGCATTGGCACAAATTTACTATGTTATTGCTTAAATCTGCTAATAAAACTTAAATTTACCTTATCAAATTCCTTGAAAAGCTAATGAGCTACATGGATATTTCTTAACTTAGTTGTGTGAATATTAATCATCTTATCATATTTGTAAAAAACCCTGAACTAGGCAAGGTGAAAACGCGATTAGCTAAAACAATTGGAGATGAAAAAGCTTTGTATATTTACAAGTTGTTGTTAGAACAAACTTTTCAGGTCACATTACCTGTATTGGCTGAAAAGAAGTTGTACTATTCAGAATTTGTTCAAAATATGGATCAATTTAATGATTTGGTTTATGAAAAGCATATTCAGAGTGGAGATGGTTTGGGTGATAAAATGTACAATGCTATCAAACATAGCTTTGCTGAATGGGCAGATAAAGTTGTTTTAATAGGAAGTGATTGTTTTGAGTTAAATTCCGGAATAATCGAAGAGGCGTTTAAAGCACTTGAGGAATGTGACTACGTTTTGGGACCCGCCAAAGATGGAGGTTATTATTTAATTGGTATGAAGGAACTTAATTTAGAAATATTTCAAAACAAGGAATGGAGTTCCGAAAATGTGTTTTTAGATACTTTGCTGGATATTAAAAATCAAGAGAAATCACATTATCTATTGCCTACTCTTTCTGATGTTGACGCGGAAGAGGATTTAGGAGATCTAAGAGGATATATTGAAGAATGAGTCCATAAGCTGAATTAGTTTCCAGCGAAAAAAATAAGAATGAATTTAGAACAGATTGCTGAATCGGTAAGATTTTTAATAGAAAAAGGAATCACTGCCCCTAAAATAGGAGTTGTTTTAGGAACTGGGTTAGGGAACTTAGCAAAAGAGATAAGGGTTGAATTAGAGATACCTTACGAGCAAATTCCAAATTTCCCATTATCAACAGTTGAGTCACATTCAGGTAAGTTATTGTATGGATTTTTAGGAGGTAAAAAAGTACTTGCTATGCAGGGTCGTTTTCATGCTTATGAGGGTTACACAATGGAAGAGATTGTCTTTCCTATTCGCGTATTAAAACAATTGGGAATAGAAGTGTTATTAATATCCAATGCATCTGGCGCGATGAACCTTGAATTCAAAAAAGGAGAATTGATGTTAATTACAGATCATATCAATAAATTTCCTTTCAATCCTTTGTTAGGAAAAAATGAAAACGACTTAGGTACTCGGTTTCCGGATATGCATGAAGCTTATTCAATTGATTTAGGTAATAAATTGGATGCTATAGCTAAGAGAGAAGGCATTGTTTTAAACAGAGGGGTATATATCTCAGCTGAAGGACCAATGTTAGAAACACCCGCTGAGTATAGAATGCTCAGGATATTAGGAGGAGATGCTGTTGGTATGAGCACTATTCCTGAGGTTATTGCTGCTAGACATATGGGATTGAAATGTTGTGCTGTTTCTGTGTTAACGGATGAATGTGACCCTGAGAACTTGAAGCCAGTAAAAATAGAGGATATTATTGCGGTGGCAGGAAAAGCAGAAAAGCATTTGACGAAGCTTTTTCTTGGTTTGATTGAAGAGATTTAAGAATATTGTAAATATGAAACGAATATTGTTTGTTATTTGTCTATTAATTCCGGTAGTATTTTTTAGTCAAAAGGACTCAATTCCAAATTCAATTGAAACTTCTGGACATTTTGAGTTTTCAATCGACTCAATAAATAAAGGAGCAAATATTAATTTTGAATTTATTACAGAATTCAATAAGCACGTTAGCTTAAAACTTTATTCATTAGAAGGTGTGCTGATTAGTACAACATTAATAGATGTGTTCTCTGATAGAGGAGTAGCAATAGCAACGCGAAGTTTTGAAGAGGGAACTTACTTTATGTGTTTAAAATTGAAAACCAAGACTTTGATTAAAAAAGTAACAATAAGATCCTAATTTTTGTATTTTTTTTCTCCTGCTTCAATCCTAAGGTCTAAAAAATTTTCTTTGGGAGGAATTGGACAATTATACCCGGTTGTGTAATGGCAATAGGGGTTAAAACAATAGTTGAAGTCTAAGTTAAATACATCTGAATGGGGTATTGTAGCCTCAATATATCTTCCGCCTCCATAAGTTTCTTTTCCATTTGTTAAATCTGTAAAAGGAATAAAAATGTAATTTTGATAAAGAGGATTTGTCATCAGCTTTAAATTTTGATAAATAGGAAGAACGCAATCGCTACTATCTAAACTAAAATATAGCTTACCGTACATACGAAATTTTTTCAATTTTCCAGAAGAAGTTGACATGTCGAATGCTGGACCAAGTACTTTTACAAACTTTGCTTGAATATTAAATTTTGGATTTGGGGTAAAATAATTCAAACTATCAAAATTGTTAATGTCTTTATGAAAAGGCGATGTTAATGAGTCTTTGTATTCAGTGTTTTTCTTTTTTCTGTGCTCTAATACCTTTTCGATGTACTGATTTTGAGAGTGGGTGATGAATGGAAGAAATAAAAGTAGTAAGGCTAATTTCATATAACTTTGGCTTAATCAAATTTAATGCCTCTTTTTTGAATTATCTCAATGACTTCATCCAAATCTTCTTGAGTGTCTACAGATATAGCCTGATGGGTAGTATGAGCTACTTTTATTTTGCCTCCATTTTCTAGCCAGCGCAACTGTTCTAAAGATTCTGCTTTTTCCAAACTTGTTTGCTTCATTGAAGCAAATTGCTTAATTGCTTTGGGAGTAAAGCCATACATTCCAATATGTTTATAATAAGCATGGTGTTCTGTCCAATCCTCTTTTTGTATGCCTCTAACATGCGGTATTACTGCTCTACTAAAATATAAGGCGTAATCATTTTTGTCGATTACAACCCAAATATCACTTGTAGATAAAAGTTCCTTTTTATCATGGACAGGTCTTATCAGTGTTGCCATTTCAGTTGAAGGGTCTTTAAAACAATTTGCTAATTTTGTTAGAATATCGGGTTCCAGCAAAGGCTCATCTCCTTGGATATTTAGCACAGCATTAAAATCAATATTTAAATTCTTTTGAAGGATTTTGTATGCTTCAACACATCTATTTGTTCCTGTGGTGTGCGCTGCGGAAGTCATTACCACATTTCCACCAAACCCATTCACTTCTGCCTCTATTCGAGAATCATCCGTTGCAACATAAACGTGTTCTAAAGCTTGTGTTGCTTGTTCATAGACGCGTTGAATCATTGTTTTTCCACAAATATTTTTCAAGGGTTTACCTTCCAATCGAGTGGAAGCAAATCTAGCTGGTATGATACCAAGTGTTTTCATTAAATATTTAAAGTGTGTGGGTCATTATTCCGCATTTCAATATGGTTTTTTACTTCAGCCATCTTAAAAGCTAAGGTAGCATAAATCATATCATATTCTCTCAACCATTTCTTAGCACCAGGATGGTTGTCAATAGCTAATCCCATATATTTTAATAAATCAAAATCAAATTCAGTTAACCATTTTATAGCTATTTCGTCTCCTTCACCAGCAGAAATCATTGCCAATAAATGAGGATAACCGTTATTCATTAGCCAGTCTTTTCCCTTTACATCGTTTTTTAGTGCATGACAGAAAATACCTAGCTCAGGATAACCATTTTTCATTAACCAATCCAGTATTTTTGAATTTCCAGAAATAGCTTCTCCCCAGGCAATTAATATTTTTGGAGGATAATTAATTGGCTTAATAGAAGCCTTTTCAGCTTTATTTTTAGATTTCTTATTTTTACTAAACAACCCCATATTTAATTAGCTCCCTTAATCAGAATTTGTAATATATCCTGTGCTGCTTTACTAATTTTTGTTCCAGGTCCAAAAACAGCTGCAACTCCAGCATTAAATAAAAACTGGTAGTCTTTCTGCGGAATTACACCACCAGCAATTACCATAATGTCCTCCCTGTTTAGTTTTTCTAACTCCTCTATTACTTGCGGAACAAGTGTTTTGTGTCCAGCGGCTAAAGAGGAAATTCCTAATAAGTGTACATCATTTTCTACAGCTTGTTTCGCCGCTTCTTCAGGAGTCTGAAACAAAGGTCCAATATCAACATCGAATCCTATGTCTGCAAATGAAGTAGAAACAACTTTTGCGCCCCTATCATGTCCATCTTGCCCCATCTTTGCAATCATGATGCGGGGTCTACGACCTTCCAGTTTTTCAAATTGATTGCTTAATTCAATTGCTTTTTTAAAGTCGTCATCTTCCATAGCTTCTGCTGAGTATACTCCTGATATTGAACGAATGGTCGCTTTAAATCTATTAAAATGTTTTTCCATTGCCAAAGAAATTTCTCCCAAAGAAGCTCTTTCTTTTGCTGCAATGATCGCAAGTTCTAATAAATTTCCTTTACCTGTTTTCGCAGCTTCGGTTATATTCTTTAACGCGTCTTGAACTTTTTTGTTATTTCTTTCCAGTTTCATTTTCTCTAAACGAGCAATTTGAGATAGCCTAACTTTTGAATTGTCAACCTCTAGTATTTCGATTTCTTCCTTACTACTTGTCTGATAAGCATTTACGCCAACTAAAATATCTTTTCCAGAATCTATCCGTGCTTGCTTTCTTGCTGCAGCTTCCTCAATTCTCATTTTAGGAACTCCTGACTCAATTGCTTTAGCCATTCCTCCTAACTCTTCTACTTCCTGAATTAAACTCCATGCTTTATCCATGATGTCTTTCGTAAGTTTCTCCACATAGTAAGAGCCAGCCCAAGGATCTATAGCTTTTGTAATGTCGGTCTCATGCTGAATGTACAATTGCGTATTCCTTGCAATTCTTGCTGAAAAATCGGTAGGTAAAGCAATTGCTTCGTCCAAAGCATTGGTATGCAGAGATTGTGTTCCGCCCAGTGTAGCGGCCATTGCTTCTATACAAGTTCGAGCAACATTATTAAATGGGTCTTGCTCCGTTAAACTCCATCCACTTGTTTGGCAATGCGTTCTCAAAGCCATTGACTTGTCATTTTTTGGATTAAATTCTTTTACAATTTTTGCCCAAAGTAACCTTCCTGCCCTTAATTTTGCAATTTCCATAAAGTGATTCATTCCTATTCCCCAAAAAAAGGAGAGTCTTGGAGCAAAAGTGTCTATGTCCAATCCTGATTTTATTCCAGCCCGAATGTATTCCATTCCATCAGCTAAGGTGTATGCTAGCTCTATATCTGCAGTAGCTCCTGCTTCTTGTATGTGGTATCCTGAAATACTAATCGAATTGTACTTTGGCATATTTTGAGATGTATATTCAAAAATATCCGAAATTATACGCATAGATGGAAGAGGAGGGTAGATGTAAGTATTTCTTACCATGAATTCTTTTAAAATATCATTTTGAATAGTTCCTGATAAAAGTTTTTTGTCTACTCCTTGCTCTTCAGCTGCAACAATATAAAAAGCTAAAATGGGAAGGACTGCTCCATTCATAGTCATGGAGACTGACATTTTATCCAATGGTATTTGATCAAACAATATCTTCATGTCTAGCACGGAATCTATGGCAACTCCAGCCATGCCAACATCTCCAACTACTCTTTCATGGTCAGAATCATAACCTCGATGTGTTGCTAAATCGAAAGCAACAGACAGACCTTTTTGACCTGCTGATAAATTCCTTCTGTAAAAAGCATTGGATTCTTCAGCAGTGCTAAAACCTGCATACTGCCTTATTGTCCATGGTCGAGAAATATACATGGTAGAGTAGGGACCCCTCAAAAAAGGAGGTAAACCTGAAACATATTTAAGATGAGTAACCTCAGCTAAATCTGTTTTCGTATAGAGATTTTTAATAGGAATTTGTTCAGGAGAATTCACTAAATTTTTGGAAGGTAAAGTTAGTTTTCCCTCTGACGATTCAATATTCACATTTGTAAAATCTTTTCTCATTCTATTTCTTTGTTTTGCCAGTTAACCCGAAATGTTTGTCTGTTAATTTAAGTTTCCTCTAAAAGAATTTTTTTTATGGTTGCATATTAAGAGAACCGCAAATATCCTATTTGATACACTTATAGAAGTGAAAGAATAACATTTATATTTGATAATATTATAAAAGTGTTTGAATATGTCAAGATACTTATTCATAAATAGCACTTAATCTCATTTGAGGAATGGGTTCAATGCTTACGATATCTGGGCTATGGCGCAATTCTCTATCTCCGGGATAGTCGTCATTTTGATTGATAAACTTATTGACTCCAATCATAGTTCGTTTATCCTCTTTTAAATCATTCACCTTTTTTTCTAGTTCTCTTTTGATTTGACTCTGAATATCTCCATTTTTTAATGCAGTAATAAACCCTCCTGTTTTTTCAATAGAAAGAAACATATCCCAAGATTTTTTCTTTATGATGCTAATCAATTTTTCAACATAGTAAGAACCTTTCGAGGTGTCTTTGACTTGATTTAAGTTGCTTTCTTCTTGAAGGAGTAGTTGGATGTTTTTTGAGATTCGTAGACCAAAATCATTGTTGTCCGAAGTATTGTAGTTAAATGGTAGAATTGATAATGAGTGACAGCCCCCAAGAACGGCACTCATAGCAGAAGTAGTGGCTCTTAAAAGATTATTATACATATCTTTATTAGAATAGTATAGATTTGCATTAATAGCATGAATTCTAGTTTCAATATCTTTTATAGAGGTATATTCAGAGATTATAGTTGACCAAAGAGACCTAAAGGCTCTCAATTTGGCAATTTCAATAAAGTACGATGTGCTAATACCAAAAATAAATTCTGTTTTTTGAATTATCTTTTCCAAAAGAATAAGGTCATCTTTAAACAAGTCTAAATACTCATTAGCATGCGCTAAAGCAAATGCTATTTGGGTATCTACATTTGCTCCTCCATTGCAATATGTTACTGCATTAATAGTTAGAATAGAGAAAGTATTGAAATTACTTGCAGCTAAAAGCACTTCGGAAATTTCGGATAAATCTTTGTTTTGATCTTGTAGCCAGTTTCCGGATAATGCAACATTCCCAATAGGATCGTAGATAAAGCCACCCTTAAGATTATAGGTGTCAATGTTTTTCTTAGTACAATATTGATGAAAAATATCAATAGTAGTTTTCGGTTCATTTGTATTGATATCAATATAAACGTGAATGATATCAAGCATAACTTCATTAAAAATGGTGTTAATATTTTTAGATGATAAATTATATATCTCTATAGAATTAACTCCTCCCTTTAAAGCTGATAAAATTTCTTCATTTGCACCATTTACCGAGGCATCAAATCGTTGTCTAATATTCCAACTGTTGCTTTCTTTTTGTCGGAAGAAGTCTGAAGTTACTTCTTCAGACTTGAAAATGACTGGATTTATTGCCCCAATTTCAGATTTCCAGTGCAAAGATTCTATTGTTTTTCCTTTTAAATCAGAAGCGATTTTATTCAACCATTCGGTATCAGTATTAGGGCCAAAAACACTTAGTAAATCCTTTGTCATAATAGGTTTTTATAAGTTGCTAAAATACGAAAAGCTGAGAAATTAAAGCGGATAAAAAGGGGGTTTATTCAAAAAGTACAATAGCTAGAAATGTAAAAAAATCACATTGCTGCAGGTTTTTTCCATCCTTTTGTTCTTCTTCCTTTAAATAACGCGTTATTTATATTAGCCCATTGAAATGAAACTTCAAACCCACCTTGAGCTGCATTGTTCAATTTTGACGTAGTTATCTCATAGCTAAGACCTATTATGTAATTTCCAAGTTCAAGTTGAATTTGTGGTACAATGGCATCACTAGATCGATAGGTCGCTCCAATAGAGAAGTACGACTCGGAGTATAGTCCTGTATATCTCGTTCCTTCATGAATCCTGAACTTCACTAATAAAGTGCTGAGCATTTCTTTAAATTTATGTTGCTGAAAATAGGCGAATGAAGGTGCAACTGTAATTTTCGAACCTGGAATATCTAGTTGCATTCCTCCGTGCAGAACCATTTTAGCATGAAGGCTATCGGATGTGCCATTCCCATAGTTCAAAACCGGTTGCGAAAAATGAAAATAGGATGCTCCTCCATAGAAATTTTTAATTTCTTCTCTTAAGAAAGTAGATTTATGACCATTAAACCTGTAAAAAACTCCAAGTCCAAAATCGGGGTGAATAAATGAACTTATATTCGCTTCATTCGATGCAATTTGAGAATCAAAACCATCTTGACCATTAAATTGATTTCCCCAATCTAATTTATTCACGTCACCACTTCTTTGTGCTCCACCAATTTCAATGGCAACGGATGCTGTTTGTTCTTCTGTAACCTGAATAATTCCATTAAGAGCTAAACTAAATTTATTCGTTCCAAATTTAGCATCACCTGCAACATCGCTATAAAAATTTATTCCGACCCCCAAGTAGCCTTTACTTGTTCCATTGTCATTTTTTAAAAGGTTCAAGTCAGCAGAAAGTTGTGATGTAACATAAGGGCTTCCTATAGAGAGCCATTGTTGACGATGCGAAATACTTACTCTTTCCCAACCGTCAAATACTCCAGCAGTAGCAGGGTTTATTAGTTGTGGCGTAGTAGAAGATTGTACGAAATGTACATCTTGTCCAAATAAATTAATGGTCATGAAAAAAAATATGTAAGCTATTTTGTTCATTCCTTAATTTGCTGAATTTCTAACAAGGGTAATATTTCCTCCTTTGGCTTCGGTTGTGCCATCTTTGTACTGAATGTTTATTTTATAAACAAACACGGCCGTGCTCAAATCCACACCCTTGTATGTCCCATCCCAAAGCGATAACCTATCAGCTGTTTCAAATATTTTCTCTCCCCATCTATTGTAGATTACAAATAAGAATTCTTCTACATTTCCACCAATGTAAGTTTGCAGAAAATCATTATTTCCATCGTTATTTGGGGAAAATCCTGATGGAATATAAACTCCTTCGAAAGTTGGAGTAGGAGGAGCCCCTTCTGCTCTAAAATGTGCTGTAATTGTTTGGGTTCCAGTCGCCATAATAGAGGCGTCTGCCGAGTCCGCCGCTGGGTTGACTGGATCTGAAATAGAAGATTCCCAATAATCAAATATGTACCCTGCATTTGCATTTGCTTTTAAAAGAATATCTATTCCTCCATAATACGTTCCGGTCCAAGGATATTGGTCAAGAGTGGTTGAATTAACTTTAATCGTGCCTGATGCAACCGGTGCAACATCGTAAGTTATCTGATAAGGTCCCTCCAACTCGTAACAGTCAACTAGCCCTGTTTCAATTTCAACACACCTATTAGTTATGAAATCCCTAAGGGTTTGAACATTTGCTTCCCAAGTTGCTATACTACTTCCCCAACGAGCCACTTGTGCCGGCATTTCGGGAGTTATTAAAGCGATAAGACTATCTAAGTGACCTAGCATGTAATCACAACTAAAAACGGTGTTTCCTAAATCAATGTATCTGGAAATATAATATTGTTCAAAAGTTGGATTGTTCATTAATTCCATCATTATCTCCGTATGGCCTTGCCCACCTGGATCTGGAAGAGCTTCAACCGCACATGGATCGGCTGTTGCTCCTTGATCAGGAATTCCTGTATAATTTACATAGTGTCCAAAAGTGGCATCCATATCCCATAACGTGTAACGCCATTTTTTCTTATCTCCATCTGGGTTTAATCCCCTCCACCACGAGGTATTCCAATTGAGCCAATCTGCAGAAACAATATAACTGTTTAAACAAAAATAGTCCACCAAACTTTTCCAGTTAAAAACGCTGTCAACATAATCAAAATTTGCTTGAATACTCATGTCGTTTCCTGTAATAAAATTTACCAGTGTATTCCAATCATTCTGAGCATTTGGGGCACCCATTTCTTCCCAAGTCCCCCCCCAAGTTCTTAAAAACTGAACATCATTAGGACCTCCACCATACTTCTCATCCTGATCGTAATAGTAACTCGTAAAATCAGAATCGCCTACTTTCTCTCTTATTTCATATAGACCCCAGTACTGACCATTTACGTATAGTATTGCAGGTTCGTATGATCTTTCATCCATTTTTAAACCTCCTACTTGAGATAAGGATTGAACATATGCATCTCTTATATGCGCTCCTCCTGTTTCAAAAGAAACATTATCGTTAGCTGCCGCTTTTATCATCAATCGTTGATGACTAGTTCTGCTTTTGCCCCTGTATATTTGGTCTTGAATAGCATAATTGTATCCATACTGATCTCTCATGATGAAGTCAATACCTCTCTGGTCGTATGCCCAACTATCGTTTCCGTGTTTATTAAATTGGCCTTCTCCCTCGTCGATTAGTGCGCCTGATGAAGTGAAAAACTCCAATGCTCCTCTAAAATTACTTGAAAAAGAGCCGGGTGCCTGATCATTGATAAAGTCCATTACCTCATCTCCACATATAGCCAGTATTTTCATTGTATGGGATATATTGAAAAAGTAAGTGTTCGTTTCTACAAAACTTTGCGGGATGTTCGGGTCAGAGCTAATTGAAATGCAACGAATCACAGTGTTAGTAGTCAGCGCAATAGCTCCTGATACAGGAGTTGATCCAGCGTTTGGAGTTGATCCATCATTTGTGTAGTACAATGTAACGTTTGCATCTGGAGAACTTATGGTTAAATTAATATTACCGCTTTGAATACCGGGTGCAATGTCAAACAATGGTTTTGTTGCATATTCTTGTTTAGCATTGGTGTTAGAAGCTCCAAGAGTTGGCGATGTAAATAAAGACCAGGTTGTGGCTCCATCCGTTGTTCTTCCTCTAGAGTGCCCATTTTGACAAGGAACCATCTGAATTTGGTCAATTAAAATTCCTCCAGCGTCCGAGATTAATATTTCCTCAGGCTTAGTTTGGGTTAGCTTGAAGGATGTGTGCAGGTTTCCACCCGAGAATTCATCTCGACCAGTACAAAATACTTTAAGATATCCCCCTGCCGGAACAACTCCACCGGTAACCAAGTTTTTTAAAGGTTTTGTAACTTTATCGGAAAAGTACCACCCGGTAATGTCGACATCGGCACCTCCTGTATTGAAGAGTTCTATCCAATCTTCGAATTCGCCGTAATTATCTGCGGTTGAATTCATGTTTGCTGCGGAATATTCGTTAATCACGATTTGAGAATAACAATGTCCTAAGATTGATATAAAAAAAGCAACGGTTAGTTTTAACTTCATTTTATCTTTTTAAAATCACTTTTATTAACGTTATTTTATTGAAATAGTTGCTCCTACAAAAGTATAAAGTTAATGATTAATATTATTTATTACTTATTTAATTGAACCAATCGTAAAGTTTGGTGTATCCTCTGTGTGAAAATTGGTCTAACTATGCCGTAAAATGCTTACAAGAGCAAAAATAATGCAGGAAAATAGAATAGATAATTATTGTAGCAGGTAGTTTTTAAAACATTGTTGCTTTAACAATAAAAATATGAAAATGATATTACGATTTTTAGGATATAAAATATGGCTATAAATAAGTAACGTTTTCATATAAAATCCGTTATACAGTCGGTTTAAGAAAATGAAGTATATATTTCAGGTTATCGTTATAATTAGCGATATTTGTTGATTGCAGTTGAAGAATATGGGTGGATATGCCAAAATAATAGTGTTTATAATTACTATATTTCTGACGTTTGTTGGAGGCAGTATTATTGCTCAAGATGACGAGGAACAGCCAATTCTTATGTTTTCTGGGAAAATTACAAATTCTTCAGGTGGTAAATTAGCTGGTGTTTCTGTTGAGTTTTTTAGGGATAACGTTTCATTTAAAACGGTGTCAACAGCTTCCTCTGGAAAGTATTCACCGGTAGAAGCTGAATATGGGCATATATATAAAGTAGTGTTTAGTAAGGATGGTTATGTTAGTAAATCGGTAGTAATTGATGCGAAAAAAGGGTTTTTTGCAGAAGATATTAATGAGAAAAAGACCTATCTAGATGAATTAGGTACATCACTAATAAATCAACAACCAAATATTGATTATAGTGTTATTACAAGTCGTCCAGTAGCGAAAGCGCATATTGACCCTACTACAGGGCATTTGGACTTTGATTTTGGATATATAAAAACACGTAAAAAAGAGATTGATAAATTTATTGCGGCCCTTGCTAATGCAGATAATGAAAATGAACAAAAATTTATGCAGCTAGTTAAAGCTGGAGACAATGCTGTTGGTTCTGAACAATACAATAATGCTATTACCAAGTATAAAGAAGCGCTAAAAATAAAAGATGATAAGAATGTTACAGCAAAAATTACAGATGCAGAAAACAAATTAAAAGAATTAGAAGAGCAAAACGCAATAAATGCCGAATTTAACAAGGCTATTAAAAAAGGTGATCAATTGCTTGCTTCAAATGATTTTGACGCCGCTATTGTTGAATATAACAATGCAAAAACAATTAAACCAAATGATTCATTGCCGGACGAAAAGATTAAAGCGGTTAATGATAAACAAAAGTTAGCGGATGATGCGGCCTTATTTAAAGAATACAACGATAAGATGCGACAAGCCGATATCCAGTTCAAAGCGAATGAGTTGAAGGAAGCGGAAGATTTGTATAAAGAAGCATCGCAGATAAAGCCAAGTGAAAAAGCCCCAAAAGATAAAATTGCCGAAATTGAAGCTCTTCTAAAATCAAGAAAAGAACTAGATGAAAAATACAATAGCTTAATTACTTCAGGTGATTTAGCCATGACAGGAGAAAAATATGATGAAGCAATTGCAGCTTTTGAGGAAGCATCAGCATTAAAACCGAATGAAGCTTACCCGAAGAAAGAAATAATAAAGGCGAGAGAGTTATCTGACTCAAAAGCAGATAAAGCTGCAAAACAAAAGAAATACGATGATCTTATTTCAAAAGGAACTGGAGAATATGGTAGTGAAAATTGGGAGTCAGCAAAATCAACTTTTAAAGAAGCATTACGTATTTTTCCAGATGAGCAACTGCCAAAAGATAAATTAGCTGAAATAGAGGTTAAGTTAAAAGAAATAGCCAATAAGGAAGCGGATAAGGCTGCTCAACAAAAGAAGTACGATAATCTTATTTCAAAGGCAAACGGTGAATTTGGAAGGAAAAGTTGGGAGTCAGCAAAATGGACTTTTCAAGAAGCATTAGCTGTTTTTCCAGATGAGCAATTCCCAAAGGATAAAATAGCAGAAATAGATGTGAAATTGAAAGAGTTGGCTGATGCTAAAGCAGCAAATGAAGCAGCAGATGCAGATGAGAAAAAAAGAAAAGAAGAGTTTGATGATTTAGTGGAAAGTGGTAAAAATCAACTAAAGGATGGGGATTTGGATAAGGCTAAAACTTCATTCACTGAAGCCTCCAAAATATTTCCAGAGAATAGGCTGGTAAAAGATAAGTTGTCAGAGGTAGAAGCAAAAATAGTCGAAGAAACAAGGCAAAACGAATTGACTGCTAAATATGATGAAATTGTTTCCAAGGCCGATGCTGCGCGAGATGCTGAAAACTGGGATGCGGCAAAACAACTATATAAAGATGCAAACAAACAAAAGCCATCTGAAACCTACCCTCAAGAGCAAATTGATTGGATAAATGATAAAATGAAATCTCAATTGACGGATGATCTGCACAAACAATATCAAAAAATAATTGATGTTGCCGATAAAATGTTTGTAGAAGAAAATTACGTCAAAGCGAAGGAACTGTATGCGCGTGCAACCAAATTTGAAACAGCGGAAGCTTATCCTTCGGACAAAATTGTTGAAATTGAAAAAATACTAGCGGATAATGCCGCAAACGCATCAAAAGAAAGTGAATATAATACACTAATAGCTCAGGCCGATAATTATTTTGAATCTCAAAACTGGGCGGATGCTCGAATTATTTATAATAAGGCATTGCACGCTTTAGATAAACAATATCCGAAAGATCAAATAGCAGAAATTGATAATAAAATAAACGAAGAAAAAAATAAGAAGAATGAATATAATGACCTAATAAGAAAGGCGGATAGTGAATTTACCTCTGAAAATTGGCAAAAATCGAAAAGTAATTATGAGAAAGCATTGGGATTATTCACTAAGGATTATCCAAAAAAACAAATTGATATTATCGAAAGAAAGCTAAAGGAGTTAGGCGAAAGTAGCGCTTTAGATAAAGAATATTTAGATAAAATAGAATTGGCAGATGCTGCTCGTGATGCAGAAAATTGGGATTCAGCGAAACAATTGTATAAAGAAGCCCATAAGATTAAATATTCAGAAACTTATCCACAAGAGCAAATTATATGGATAAATAATCAGATGAAAAATTCGTTAGCAGACGAGGTTAATAAACAATACCAGAAAATTATAGATGTTGCAGATAAACTGTTTGGTGAAGAGGATTATCTAAAATCAAAAGAGCTTTATCAGCGAGCTGGAGGAATGAAGCCAGGAGATAATTATCCTCCAAAACAGATAAAAAAGATAAATGATTTAATTGCGGATAAGAACAAGCAAAATAAATTGTATTCATCTTATATTAAATCTGGAAATTCTGAATTTGAGAATAAATCGTATAAAAAGGCTTTGAAGTCATTTGAAAATGCTCTTAACGTTAAGCCAAGTGCTCCATATCCACAAAATAAGATTGATGAAATTAATGAATTATTGAATCAATTGACTGCGGATAAATCAAAGCAGGTTAAATTGCAGCCAGTTGAGTTTGTTAAAGATCTTTATGGAGAAGATGTGACAGGAAAGTATACAGAATCCGATGTTAAGTTTATGATGACAAGTGGCAGAATCGATGATAATGATATAAATGCGGAAACTATCAGAAATAGAAAGGAAGGGGAGGCCTTAAGGTTGCAAACAAGCACAGATAACCAGCATGAAATGGGAGATAAAATTAATGCCGCAAATGAGGAGATGGAAACCAGAATATCAGAATTTTCTAAAGATGCAGATATTCATCGGCAAAGTAATGCAGAATCTATGGTTAGCTATAAAGATCAAACCGATGAGAGATTAACCAATAAAATTAACTTGGGTAAAGATTTGACTTACAATAATGGAGAAGCACATGAAGCTATGGAGACGCGTATTAATAATTTTAGCCATTCTTCAGATAGTGTTCGTCAAGAGAATGTTAAATCGATGGAACATTATCAAGAGAAGGAATTTGCAATTAAATCTATTCGTGAAGAAATTACGCTAGATAAAAATTACAATACATTTGAAGAACAAGAGGAATTAATTACCGAGATTAATCATGAGATATTGGAATCTGATAACAACCGTCAAGAAAATGTTCAGTCTATGGAGGATTACCAGCAAGATGATTATACGGAACAACAAGAACGAATTGATTTTGGAACGGATCGAACATACGACAATGAATTAGCGAATGAGACTATGGAGACCCGAATCAATGATTTTTCAAGCGAATCTGATAACAACCGCCAAGAAAATGTTGAGTCTATGGAGGATTACCAGCAAGATGATTATACGGAACAACAAGAACGAATTGATTTTGGAACGGACCGAACATACGATAATGAATTAGCGAATGAGAGTATGGAGACTCGATCAATGATTTTTCAAGCGAATCTGATAACAGCCGTCAAGAAAATGTTGAATCTATGGAGGATTACCAGCAAGATGATTATACGGAACAACAAGAACGAATTGATTTTGGAACGGATCGAACATACGATAATGAATTAGCGAATGAGACTATGGAGACCCGAATCAATGATTTTTCGAGTGAATCTGATAACAGTCGCCAAGAAAATGTTGAATCGATGGAGGATTACCAGCAAGATGATTATACGGAACAACAAGAACGAATTGATTTTGGAACGGATCGAACATACGATAATGAATTAGCGAATGAGAGTATGGAGACTCGAATCAATGATTTTTCAAGCGAATCTGATAACAGCCGTCAAGAAAATGTTGAGTCTATGGAGGATTACCAGCAAGATGATTATACGGAACAACAAGAACGAATTGATTTTGGAACGGATCGAACATACGACAATGAATTAGCGAATGAGAGTATGGAAACCCAGATCAATGATTTTTCAAGTGAATCTGATATTCACCGGCAAGAAAATGTTACATCGATGGAGAATTACCAGCAAGAAGATTACAAGGAACAGGGAGATAGAATCGGTTTTAGTGCAAATAGGACTTATGATAATGAGCTAGCAAATGAGGAAATGGAAACAAGAATTGCCGATTTTTCTGTTGATGCGGATAATGCACGAGAGAGAAACGCTGATGCTCTTGAGACTTATGAAGATGGCTTAAAAAATGAAAGTAGTGATTATTACAATAGGAATAAAGATCTAGGTATCGAAAATGCTGAGGACATGGATCGAGTTAAAAATCAAAGCCCTACTATGTTTGCAGATGCAAATAGACAAAAGCTAGCGACTCAATATCCGGAAGGAATTACTGAAAAAATGTTCGAAAGAAGAAACGGTAGAGGAGATGTCATTGAAATTACAATATTGCGCATTATAATTAAAGGCGTAAAGGGTGACGAATACAAAAAAGTTTCCGCAAAATGGGGTACCAGTTATTTTAAAAATGGCGGTGTAATATCCGAGTATATTTGGGATACTGAGACCAATTAATTTATTTGGACTTCTTGGTGTCTAAAGCAATCAACAGTATGGTCATTCACCATTCCTGTTGCTTGCATGTACGCATAAATTACAGTGGATCCTATAAATTTAAACCCTCGTTTCTTTAAATCTTTGCTTAACTTATCTGAAATGGTCGTGGAAGCTTTAACTTCAGAAATTGACTTGTTATCATTTTGTATTGGAATGTTATTTACAAAACTCCATATATACTTATTAAAAGAACCGAATTCTGTTTGAATTTGCATAAATGCAATAGCATTTGAAATAGTAGCTTTAACTTTTAGTTTGTTTCTAATGATTCCAGTATCTTGCAGAAGTTCAGTAATTTTCTCTTCTTCATAAAGCGCTATCGTTTTGTAGTCAAAATTATCCAATGCTTTTCTAAAGTTTTCTCTTTTTCGAAGAATTATAATCCAACTTAATCCAGCTTGAAAAGTTTCTAATATTAAAAATTCAAATAACTTTTGCTCATCCCGCAGAGGCACTCCCCATTCTGTATCATGATATTCAATATAAAGAGGGTCCTCTTCACACCACGAGCATCTAGTTGTACTTTTCATTTATAGTTTTACGAATTTTTTATTTTTTCATCATTGAAATAACGATTCTAAACCCATCTGGGTCGATATAGGTGGTGCCATTGTCCTTCCAGTATGGATTTTTTGATTGAACGGAGCTTAATCCATTGTTATTGAGACGTTGCTTAAGAAAAATATATTCTTCTTTCGTGTCGAGGTAAAAGACCAAAAAGTCGTCTTTGTCAGCTTGGTGTTTGGGGCTTTCCTCTGATGTGGTAAATTCGAGGTGCCGATTCAACCCTTCTTTTCCAATAAATATGCCATCATATTTATTGTGATTGGTAAATTCTCCCAAAACATCTAGTCCTAATAAATCACAGTAAAACGTAATTATCGGTTTTAAATTATCTGTATGTCTAGCAACTCTAAATTTCATGAAGGTTTACGCTTCAATTAAACCGGTTTTAACCAATAAAGCTTTTGTGGAAGGTTCCTTTCCTCTAAATTTCTTGTACAATTCCATTGGGTGTTCACTTCCTCCTCGAGAAAGAATATTTTCCAAAAAGTTGGTAGCAGTCTCTTGGTTGTATATACCAGTTTCTTTAAACAATTCAAATGTGTCAGCCTCTAATACTTCCGCCCATTTGTAACTGTAGTATCCAGCAGAGTATCCACCTTGAAAAATGTGCGAAAAGGCACAAGATGTGGCAGTTTCCTTTGCTGGAGGAAATAGCTCAGTTCCATTTATCGCATTTTCTTCAAATTCATAAACACTGTTAGTTGGAATAGAAGTCAAATTATGCCAAGACATATCCAGTCTTCCCAATCCAACTTGACGAACCGTTTGATATCCGCTTAAAAAGTTGGCGCTATCTTTAATTTTTTGAACCAGATCAATTGGTATAATTTCGTCCGTTTCATAATGTCTTGCAAAGAGGTCTAAACATTCTTTTTCATAACACCAGTTCTCCATTAACTGAGAAGGAAGTTCAACAAAATCCCAATAAACAGAAGTTCCACTTAAGCTTTCATAATAGCCATTTGCCATTATTCCGTGTAATGCATGTCCAAACTCATGGAACAACGTGGTTACCTCTCCAAAAGTCAATAAAGAAGGCTTCGTGTCGGTTGGTTTGGTGAAGTTACAGACAATAGAAACCAATGGTCTGGTATCTAAGCCATCGTATTTATTTTGTCCGCTAAAAGAGGTCATCCAAGCACCATCTCTTTTTCCTGCTCTCGGGAAGAAATCTGCATAGAAAACCGAAAGGTGTTTTCCATTTTTATCTTTAACAGCGTAAGTAATTACATCTTCGTGGTATTTCTGAATATCATCTAATTTTTCGAAAGTAATGCCATAGAGTTTTTCTGCAGTAATAAAAGCACCATCAATTACCTTTTCTAATTGGAAATAAGGTTTCAATATTTCGTCATTGATTGCAAATTTCTCGTTTTTTAATTTTTCAGAATAGTAAGAGAAATCCCATCTTTCTATTGGAGATGGCCCATTCATTCTGTTACTTAATTCTTGAATTTCTTTCATTTCGATTTTCGCGACCGGTAAAGCATGCTCCAATAGTTCATCTAACAACTGATATACTTTGCTCGGTTTTTCAGCCATTCTTTCTTCTAGTATTAAGTCAGCATGCGAATCATAACCTAATAAATTGGCTTTTTGATGTCTAATTTTTGCGATTTCTTGAACGTTAGTTTCATTGTTGTTTTCATCTTTTTGAAATGCGCGTGATCCAAAAGCCAAATAGAGTTTTTTTCTTAATTCTCTATTCTCAGAATACTTCATAAATGGAATGTAGGATGGATATTCGAGTGTTATTAACCAATTGTTTTCTTTGCCTTTAGCTTTTGCTGCCATCGCACAAGCCTCTTTAAACCCGTCAGGCAACCCAGCTAAATCAGCTTCCTTTTCAATCCACATTTCAAAAGCATTGGAAGCTTTTAAAAGGTTTTCTCCAAATGATAAACTTAGTTTGGAAAGCTTTGTATTTAGTGTTTTTAACGTTTCCTTATCCTCTCCTTTTAGGTTTGCTCCATTCCGAACAAAACTTTTGAATGTTTTATTTCGTAACATTTTTTGTTCTGTATTCAGGCTACTTTCACTAGAGTTTTTATATGCTTCTTTTATCCGTATAAATAATTCATCATCCATTAAAATGTCGTTAGAGTATGCGGTCAACATAGGAGATAGCTCCTGCGCTAGTTGTTGCATTTCTTCACTGGTTTCAGCACTGTTTAAATTAAAAAAAACACTCGATGCTGTGTCTAATAGTTTTCCACACCTTTCCAATTTTTCAAAAGTATTTTCAAAAGTGGCTGGCAATGGATTGTTTTTAATTGCAGCTATTTCAGCTTTCCCCAATTCAATCCCTTTCTTCATTGCAGGCATATAATGTTCAAGCTTTATTTCTTCAAAAGGAATCGTATTAAAAGAGGTTTTGAACTCTGAAAGTAATAGCGGATTGCTCATATAGTTTTAGATTGGATTAATGTATTCTCACAAAGTAAATGAATTTTGATTTAGTTGATTATCTTTATTCGCAAATAATTTACGCTTATTACATTTTTTGCTAAAATGCTCTGTTGATAAATAACGGCAAGGCATTGCGACAAGTTTAAATGTTTATTTTTTATATATGAAAATACTATTCATCCTTTTTCCTCTTTTTATAGGAATTTCAATGCAAGCCCAATTAGAAAATAAATCCGTCCTTACGATCGGTGATATTATGCAAGGAGAAGGGTTTATAGGAAACCTTCCTCACAGTATACAATGGATGCCTAATAATAACGTGCTGTTTAAGCAGGATAAGGACAACAATCGTGTTGATGAATACTATTTATTAAATATAGCTACAAATGAGGTATCTCTTGTTCTTGCAAAGGATTTAGCATTATTACCAGAGTATGGAGTAGAAAAGCATTCGAATTCGAATCGTTCATTTTACATCAATAATTCATCATTACGCGCATGGAAAGATGAAGAAGGCGCATCAGAATTATTAATGTATGAATTGGGCAAGATGAGTAATGTCAATTCTGTTAGTGACCCAAATGTGATTTATTTACAGAAGGGTAATAATATTTACAAATTTCATCTTGAAAAGCCTATGATGCAGCAAATCACGAATTTTAAACGTGGAAGCAAAGAGATTGAAAAACAGCTTTTACAATCAGAAAAATACTTACAAAACCAACAACTTGAGTTATTTGATGTTTTGGTTGCTGCAAAACAAAGAAAGAAAGCGCGTGATACCTTTAATGATGCCAAGGAAATTAACTCTCCGATGGAAATATATATTGGCGATGCTTATTTGAATTCCATTACTGTTTCGCCAGATGAGAAATACATATCTTTTATTTTGTCAGATTATCCGGATACTGAGCCAACTCATGTAGAAAAGCACGTAACAAAATCAGGGTGGACGAAGCCCATATCTGCTCGATCGAAAATTGGCAGAAAAGATGCTACACATAAAATGGGGGTTTTTAACATAGAAACTAACGAAGTCGTTTATTGTGCTATTGATAATTTGGAGGGAGTTCTAGTTAAGCCTGAATATTTGCAATTGTATGATAAAGAAGATGTAAAATATGAATTACCTAAAAATGTAGTATTTCATGGTCCTTATTTCTCAGAAAATGGTGAAGCTATAATAGAGGTTAAGTCCTACGACAATAAAGATCGTTGGATAGCCCTTTTAGATATGAAAACAGGAGCTTTAACACAAATTGAATACCAACATGATGAAGCGTGGATTGGTGGTCCTGGAATTAGCAGTTGGAAAGGAGTTCCTGGAAATATTGGTTGGTTAAAAGATAATAAAACAGTCTTTTTTCAATCGGAGGAAACGGGGTATTCGCATTTGTACTTATACGATACGGAGAAAAACAAAAAGAAACAGTTAACAGATGGAGAATTCGAAATTCATTCAGCTCAGCTATCAAATGATGGGACTAAATTTTTTATTACGGCAAATAAAAAGCACGCAGGGAACAGGGAGTTTTACCATTTAGATATAAAGTCAAAAAAATGGACTTCAATATTAACTGAAGATGGTAATTATGAGGTTGAGGTATCGCCGGATGAAAAACACTTGGCCTATCGTTATTCCTATAAAAATAAACCTTGGGAGATTTATATCACTGAAAATAAAGAAGGAAACTTTCCAAATCAAGCGACACATTCCTTGAACCCTAATTTTGAAGACTATAGTTGGAAAGCACCGGAGGTTATAACTTTTAAAGCAGAAGATGGCGCCAATGTTCCTGCTAGAGTTTATAAGCCAACAGCAGAAAAAAACAATCATGCAGCTGTAATATTTGTGCATGGAGCTGGGTATTTGCAGAATGCACACAATTGGTGGAGTGGTTATTACCGAGAATACATGTTCCATAATGTACTGGTAGATAACGGTTATACCGTTTTAGATATTGATTATAGAGCATCAAAGGGATATGGTAGAGACTGGCGAACAGGAATATATAGATATATGGGAGGGAAAGATTTATCTGATCAAGTTGATGGACGTAAATACCTGGTTGAACAATGTGGTGTAGACTCAAATAGGGTAGGGATGTATGGGGGTTCTTATGGTGGCTTTATCTCAATTATGGCAATGCTTACTACCGATAAATTTCCATGTGCTGCAGCAATTCGCTCTGTAACAGATTGGGCGCACTATAACCATGAGTACACTTCCAATATTTTGAATACACCTGTATTGGATAGTATTGCTTACAGAAGAAGTTCGCCAATATATTTAGCAGAAAATTTACACGGAAAGCTCCTTATGTTGCATGGGATGGTTGATGATAACGTCCAATATCAAGATGTGGTGCGTCTTTCTCAACGCTTCATCGAATTAGGAAAAGAAGATTGGGATTTAGTTGGTTATCCTGTAGAACCCCATGGATTTAAAGAGTCTACAAGTTGGACGGATGAGTACAAAAGAATTTTTAAATTATTTCAGGAAACTTTAAGGTAATTTGAATCTGCCATCATTGCCACCAAGGGCAAACCACCTCAATGTATTTACCTAGCTGATTAACTGATAAGTAATGAAACTCCCTAAATAAGCCATTCCTGTAAAGACCAAGAATTGTGTAATTGCGAATTTCCATTTACCTGTTTCTTGTTTTACAATTGCAATAGTACTCATGCATTGCAATGCGAAAACATAGAATATTAATAAAGAGAACGCGGTAGGTTTATCAAATTTTATAGAGGCTAGGGCTTCTTTGGAGTTCTTGTCGCTTCCCACACTATAAATGGTTGTCATTGTTCCAACAAATACTTCTCGCGCAGCAAAAGAGGTGATTAATGCTATTCCTACTTTCCAATCAAATCCGAGAGGTTTAATAACAGGTTCAATCGATTTTCCAAAATAACCAATATAGGAATATTCCAGTCTTTCGGATGATTTTAATACTTCAATTTCTTCTGGTGTATGGGTTTGAAGCATTATATCTGCAGTGTATTTTGTATCTATTCTTTCCCTATCTGAAGAGGGGCCGAATGAAGATAAGAACCACAATACAACCGAGGCGATTATAATTATTTTACCAGCTTCAAAAACAAAAGTTTTTCCCTTATTTATCATTGTAGAAAATACGTTTTTTAGGGAAGGAATAGCATATTTTGGTAACTCCATAATAAAGGAGGAGCGTTCGGTTATTTTTAAAAATTTGTTCATGATAACAGCAATCACTAAACTAAATACGACTCCCAAAAGATATAGTCCCATCATAAATAAGCCTTGCAGACTAATTATTCCTCCCACCATTTCGTTGGGTACAATAAAAGCAGTAAGAAAAACATAAACAGGCAATCGTGCAGAACAACTCATTAAGGGAGTTATAAAGATTGTAATCAAACGCTCTTTTTTACTTTCAATGTTTCTCGCAGCCATAATAGCTGGCACACTGCAAGCAAACCCTCCAACAAGGGGAATTATAGACTTTCCATTCATTCCAAACATCCGCAATAAACGATCAGACATAAAACTAATTCGGGATAAATACCCTGAATCTTCGAGGACGGTAATCAATCCAAATAGAAGCATAATTTGGGGTAGGAAAACAAGTATGCCACTTATACCTGCAAGTAGTCCCTCGGTAATGAAATTCGAGATGTAGCCTGCGGGTAGAATATTGGAAATACTATCTGAAAGATAGGCCATCCCGTTTGTAATAATTTCCATTGGAATTTGCGCAAGCGTAAAAACAGATTGAAATAATAAGAAAAATACACCGATAAAAATCAAGAAGCCCCAAACAGGGTGTATAACTATTTTATCAATTCTAGTCGTATTGTCATTATTCTGATCACTTGGATCACTCTGAATTTCTGTAAGAACATTAGCCGCAATTATTTCTTGAATTTTTTCGTAGCGATTGTTGATTTCATGTAGCTCTGCTTCATTTCTATTATAGCTGCTGTTTTGCACCACCAAATTATAAAAATCCTTTTCTCTCAACCATGTAAGACTCTTTATGTTATTTAAGCACTTAAAGAGTCGATATTGATTTTCGTTAGGGTACTTTTCAGCTAGTACCCCAAGTGTTTTTCCTCCAATCTTTTTTGAGTCAATTATTGGTTCTCCCTTTTTCGAGTGTTCTGCTAAAAATTTAGACTTTAGGCTAGTGGCCGATTCTTTTTTAGCACTTAACTCAATAATAGGTATGTTTAAAGCCTCGCGCAAGCCTCCTATATTTATTTGTATTTTCTTCTTTTTAGCAACATCAGACATATTTAATGCTAAAATAACAGGAAACCCAAGGTCTATAATTTGGGTAACTAAAAACAAATTTCTCTTGAGATTTGTAATATCTGCAACGAGAACAACCGCATCTGGAAAAGATTCATTTTGGTTATTCAAAAGTATATCTTGTACTACTTTTTCATCTGGAGATGTTGATGATAAACTGTAGGACCCCGGTAAATCAATGATCTCATATTTCTGGCCATCGGCCATCGTGCTTAAACCGGATCTTTTTTCTACAGTCACCCCCGGAAAATTTCCTACTTTTTGATTTAAACCAGTTAATTTATTGAATAGGGTAGTTTTACCACAATTCGGATTCCCCACCAACGCTATCTTTATTCTCTTACTCAACTAGTTATTTTGAAAGGTTCTAAGTTGGTACAAATATCCAAACTGAATAGAGTTTCTACAATACCCCTTTTAGGGTATTATTTAGATTGATTAAAAATAATAAGCAATTGAACATGTCTCTAAAATTCAATGATAGGAGTGGTTTTGGGTGATGCTCTTTTTTTTTATTTTAAAATACCCTAAAAGTGGTATTGCGCACTTAAATTTCCACATCTATTTTTGCAGTGAAGAATTAATTAGATTGATTCTAAATAAGCAATACGGAAACGACTAATGTAAGAGAAAAATGAAAAGACTAAGCCTAAATTTATTATTGTTTTTTTTTGGGGGAATAGTGCAAGCGCAGGTAATATCTGCAGACAGTAGTACAAATGAACCGCTCAATACAGCACAAAATATTTTAGCAGGAAATGGAGGTAAAGCCATTACTGTAGCTGGTTATGGGGAGGTGCATTTCAATCAAGAGTTTTCCAACACGCATAGACATAATGGAAAAATGGATGTGCATCGTGTTATTATGTTTTTAGGATATAAGTTTTCTCATAAAACTTTTTTTGTAACGGAATTAGAATTTGAACACGTGAAGGAATTATATGTAGAGCAAGCATTTTTGCAACACAGCCTTAATTCGAACATTAACTTTCGAGCGGGCTTAATGTTAATTCCAATGGGAATTATAAACGAGTACCATGAGCCTACAACTTTTAACGGTGTAGAACGACCAAATATGGATAATAAGATTATTCCAACAACATGGAGAGAAATTGGTGCTGGTTTTTCAGGTAAATTTCCTAGCGCTTCCTTGCGCTACCAATTATACGTTGTTAATGGTTTGTTAAGTTACGATGGTGCAGGGAAGATTGGTGGAAATTCAGGTTATCGTTCGGGTAGACAAAAAGGAGCAAACTCTGTTTTTACCACTCCTAATATTACCGGTAAAGTAGATTTTTATGGTGTAAAAGGACTAAAATTAGGGCTTTCTGGATATTTTGGAGGAACGCAATCCACAGCTTATGACAACGTAGATTTACGTGAAAATAATGCACTTGTAACTGCTGATTCTACAGTAATAAATATGTCTATGGTGGGAATGGATTTTCGCTACCAGAATAAGGCTTTTCAAGCTAGAGGTCAATTTATTTATAGCAATAACGATAACGCAGAACAATACAATGCTTATACAGGAAGAGACTTAGGGTCTAGTTTTCTTGGGTATTATATAGAGGCTAGTTATGATGTGCTTACACTTATAAAAAAAGACGCTAAAATGGAATTGAACATTTTTGGACGATATGAAAATTACGATACGCATCATTCAGTTATTGGTATGAACCGAAACCTAACTTATGGACGGTTAGATTATACAGCAGGATTTGGCTTGAAATTGGCTAATGGAGCGGTATTAAAAGCAGATTATCAACAGTTTATTAATACAGACCCAACCACAGATGCGAAACACCAGATTAACCTTGGATTAGGGGTCTGGTTTTAGATAGTTTGCATAATGTATATACCTTTTGAGTTATGAAGATATTTATTCTTATTGCGGTTTTTTCTCTTGGTGTTACACTTCAGAATGTGCCCTGGTTAGATAAGAATGGTCAAAAGAGAATGGATAAAACCTTTGGAAAATTGTGGAAAGACCAAGAGGTTGAAATAGTTAACTTGGAAGTTCCAGTTTTAGTTCAAAAGGAGCTGGGGTTTAAAATTAGAAAGCAGACTTTGTATAAGTTAATAGGAAATGGCAATCACTTAGGTTATATGTATTTAGACAAAGCACCAAGCAAGTTTGATAAGTTTGATTACATGGTAATATACAATCCTGATTTAACTATAAAAGAGGCAAAGATTTTGGTGTACAGAGAGGATTACGGTGGCGAAATAATGAGTGGTTCTTTCGCACGGCAATTTAGAGGCAAAAATAGTTTTTCTCAATTAGAATTGGGGAAGGATATACAGGGTATTTCTGGAGCAACAATATCTTGTCAATCTGCAGTTAAAGGGGTTAAAAAATTGACCAAAAGGATATATAAACTGAATCAGTCGGGTAAACTTTGAAGGTTCTAATTTATTTTGTTAATTTGTGCCGATTGTGACTTAAAAATAATGACAACACAAGAAGCTAAATTAGCAGAATATCTAAAGGAACAATCTGTTACTATGAATAACACGATTTTATTGGATAGAAATATTGCAGAAAAATCAATGACTTATTTATTGAAAAATGGAATCACTATTCTATCCTTGTCTTTTGTCAGTTTATCTGATAGTGGTGTTGAGAAAATTAAAAGTCTTTATATTTCCTATGCAGAAAAGCCGGCTTCTATGGATAAAATGATGAAAGACATTGAATCTGTAACTGCGGAATATTCGCACATTGAGATATCTATTGAGTTAAAAAAGACACCTTGAAGCTAGAAGGAAAAATACACAATTTGCCTGGCTATGCTAAGGCCTTCCTATTTGCTTTCTTGCTTACATTGAGTTTCGGATATTATACAGGGGTTCTATTTATTAAACACACAACAGAATTTACATCACAAGGAATTGAAGAAAGTTATAATGGCAATCAAACTGAAGAAGAAATTACCGAAGATGATTGGGAGAATGATGATTGGGAAGGTGAAAACTTCCAACCATTGAAATATAAGAAATCAGAACAGGAAATTATTTCCATAATACATGAGCATGTTATTTCATTCTCTTTAATATTTCTGCTTCTTGGAGTAATTGTGCTCCTAACATCAATCCCGGTCTGGTTAAAGAAAATACTGATAATTGAGCCTTTTATTTCTACTGTATTAACGTTTGGTGGTATATGGATGCTTTGGAAAGATATTACCTGGATGAAATATATCGTAATGTTTTCGGGTGTTTTACTGACAATTACTTTTAGCGTTTCAGTAATAATTGTTATGCAGCAATTATTGAAAAAGCCTACCTCTTAAATAAGTCCATCTTTTTGGAATACTTTGATTCCGAGCTGGATCATTTTCATTATTTCTACTTTCAGATCTTCATCTAAGTTTTTAATGTGAAAACAGCTTTTTCCTTTTAACATTTTCCGCAAAGCAGGAGAAATATCTTTAAATGCATCAACATGCGTATAAATAGGGAAGAAGTATAAGCGAATATCTTTTGGCTTAGGCACTACGCTTGCAAAATACAAACCATCTACTTTTCTTTTGCCTTGTCTTGCTTCAATAGTGCCCGTTACTTCAAAAGTGACTTCTGAGTTTTTCGTGATTTTTAAAGCAGGTTTTTGTGAGATTAAAGCGTCTTTAAGAAATTGCTGTATTTCAGCCAATGTCATAGGATATCTAATTATTTATTTCCCCATTTTTAAATTATGTCCTAACTTGTCTTTTTTTGTTTTGAGATACGCTTCATTGTGTTCGTTATGAACAACTTCAATAGCAACGTTTTCAACTATTTCCAAGCCATACCCAATTAATCCAGTACGTTTTTTTGGATTGTTGGTCATTAAGCGCATTTTTCGAACACCAAGATTTCTTAATATTTGTGCACCTATTCCGTAGTCTCTCTGGTCTGCTTGAAACCCTAGTTTTAGATTGGCTTCTACCGTATCGTAACCTTCTTCTTGAAGCTTATAGGCTTGCAGTTTATTGACTAATCCTATTCCTCTACCTTCTTGATTCATGTATAATACAGCGCCTTTTCCTTCTTTTTCTATTTGATCTAGAGCATTGGCTAATTGAGAGCCACAATCACATCTTAGAGAGTCTAATATGTCTCCTGTGAAACAAGATGAATGCACTCTTACCAATACAGCTTCATCTTCGGTCCATTCACCTTTTGTAATAGCAAGGTGTTCCTCGCCTGATGTAGTTTGTTTGAAGGCGGATAATTTGAAATTCCCGTGTTTAGTTGGCATATCCACTTCTACTAATTTTTCAATTAATGATTCATGCCTCAACCTATAATTGATAAGATCTTCAATACTGACTAATTTTAATTTAAACTTTTTTGCAATTTCAATTAATTGCGGCAATCTGGCCATCGATCCATCCTCGTTCAATATTTCAACAATTAGACCGGCTGCATTAAACCCTGCTAACCGAGCAAAGTCAATAGCAGCTTCTGTATGTCCAGCCCTTCTTAGTACGCCTCCAGCTTTTGCTCTTAACGGGAAAATATGCCCAGGTTTCCCCAATTCATTTGGTTGTGTATTTGGATCGATAAGCGCTTTCACTGTTTCGAATCTATCATTTGCTGATATTCCAGTAGTAGTACCTCGTCCAATCACATCAACAGAAACAGTAAATGGTGTTTCAAATTGCGCACTGTTGTTTTGCACCATTAAGTCTAGACCTAATTCATCGCATCTATTTTCAATCAAAGGAGCACAGATAAGGCCTCGGCCGTGGGTTGCCATAAAATTGATAATGTCAGGAGAAACGTTTTCTGCGGCAGTTAAAAAATCACCTTCGTTTTCTCTGTTTTCATCATCTACAACAATAATCACCTTTCCTTGTTTGATGTCTTCTATTGCGTCTTCTATTGAATCTAATTGAAATTCCATGTACTTTTTTTATAAGGTTGCAAAGATAAGGTTAAATAGAGATGATTCTATGGATTACTTCTTGTTTTCGATTAAATTTATTAACTTTTGGGTTGAAACATTCCAATTAAAGGTGTTTTCCACGTATTTCTTCCCAGCAGCTGCGATGGAGTCACTTTTTTCGGGATCGGAAAGTAAATTTAGGATAAGAAGTTTATATTCTTCTGGAGTATTTCCGATTAAGATTTCTTTTTTATCTGTGGCTTTGAGCGCATTGTTAGCAAGACTAGAGGTAATACAAGGGATTCTCATTGCCATTGCTTCTAATAATTTATTTTGAAGTCCTGTACCTATGTTTAAAGGAGCGAAAAATATTTTCCCTTTCGCATAAGATTCTCTTATATCATCTACCCAACCAGAAACAGTAACATGTTTAGAGGCAAGTTCCAAAACAGCTTTGGCAGGAGATGATCCTGAAAGTAAAATTCTAATGTCAGGTTTTTCTTTAAGAAGAATCGGCAGAATTTCATTGACAATAAAAAGTGCACTTTCTACATTTGGTGCATAACGCATGTTCCCAACAAATACCAAATCGTATTGTTTGTCAATGTCTAAAGGTGTAAATTTTGATAAATCTATTCCATTTGGAATAATCGCTATTTTGGCTCTGTTTGGATGGAAGATAAATTCTTGATCTTGTTTAGAAATTATTGTTTTATTTTCAAAATATTCGAAAATTAAATTTTCATATTTCTTAAGCCTTTGAAATTCTGTTTTAATGAATGCCTTTTTCCATCCAGCATTTTCTATGCGCCTTTCCATTCCTTTGGAGAATGTATCCATGTAGTCCAATGTTTTTGGAATAGCGTGTTCGTGTTTTACATATTCTGCAGTTCTTAGCAATTGACAGTAGATATAATCTGGTTGTATATTTTTTATTTGTTGTTTTATTTTACGATGCGCGTGACCTTGGTAGAAATACCATACCTGAAAGGGTAATGAAGAAAATAGTCCAATAAATATATTTATTACAATTTGCCATTTTCGCAATTGGATTACGTTTACACTTTTGCAGTAAGCTTCCAAATGTTTTAAATGTTCGCTGTGGACATTGCTGTCAGCTAAACAACAGAGATGAATTTCATGAAACGCAGATAATTCCTTTATTTGGTAATAAGCACGTAGTTTATCTCCTTTGTCTAATGGATAAGGAAATCGGGAAAGAAGCACGAAAATTTTCATTTGCCCAAGACTTTATTGTAAAACGAAAGAAGTTTTTCTGTTATACGTTGATTATTGTAGTATGTCTCTACTAATTTTTTCCCATTTTGCCCAATTTCATGCAATTTTTCAGGGTTTGCTTTTAACCATGAAAGTTGCTGGTTAAATTCTTTTGCGTTGTTAGCAATCAGAATGTTATGCCCATCTTTATAGTCTATTCCTTCCGCTCCGATTGTTGTAGAAATGATAACGCGACCTAAAGCCATTCCTTCAATAATTTTAATACGCATTCCTCCAGCAGATAATAGTGGTACAATCATAATGTCGTTTGCAAGCATAAAATCTTGAGCATTTTCAACTTCATTATGATTAATCATATTTGGCACTTCTTTTTCAATAAACCAATTAGGCATAGCTCTTCCTGCAATATGCAAATCTACATCTGGATTAGACTTTAAAACAAAAGGCCACACTTCTTCAATAAACCAAGAAACTCCTTCCATATTTGGTTTCCAGTCCATAGCACCTATGTGAAACAACCTAATTTTATTTGAATTTTTCTTATTCAAGTTATTTACTGATTCGTAAGCGTTTAGGCTTATTCCAAACGGAATCGTAATCATTGGTTTTTTACAACCAAGTTGAATATATTTGTTTTGGTCTTGCGAACTGATTGTAGCAATCCCATCAATTGATGAAAATATGTTAGTTTCATATTTTTTTAGTTGTTGGGCTAATATTTTTAGGTAAACTTTTTTTGCAGGGTTTCCAGGAGCAATAGAGAGTCGTTGCCATATCATGTATTCTAAATTATGTGAACGAAGTACAATCTTGGCATTACAAAACCTTCTTAATGTGTGGAGATAAGGTGTCATGAATAGGCTTTCTAAATGAATTATATCGTATGTATTTGCTTCAAGTGTTTTGCGTAAAAGAATATCAAAATCAGTCGAAAAAAAACGGCTTATATTATACGAATCAGATGTAACAAGGCTTGAGAATGCGTCTACAAGGTTTATTTTTGTATCCACAAATACACTTTCAATATTGGTAGCAGATTGGTAATCATCGCTAAAGTGTTTTTTGTGAAAAGGGTGTTTTTTTGTGCTAATAGTAAGAACTTTTACGTCAACTCCATTTTCAATAAAGCCTTTAGTTATGTTGTTTATTGCTATACACCCTCCATCAACCGAAGGCTGTGGAGGCTTATGGCATAGTTGTAAGACTTTCATTACTTCTTTTTTCCAAAATTAAATTTAAATAGCTTTTGGTAAAATTCCATATCAAATAATTTTGAGTCATTATTTGCTTTGTAGAAAATAAAAATTGCTATTGGACTTAACACGATTGCACTGAGCCACATCCCTAAGGTAACATTAATTTCTTCAGCCATCGACATTTCGTCTCCCGCTCTTGTAAGTATGAAATAGACAAGAAATAAAAGAATGGCTATAATAACGGGCCAGCCCAAGCCTCCTTTTCGAACTATAGCTCCTAATGGTGCACCCAGAAAGAACAGCATCATGCATGCATATGCAAGTGTGTATTTTCTGTGCCATTCAACATCTAAATTTGATAAATATTGCCGGGTATGCTGCACTCTTCTTTTGTCCATTTCTAGCGTTCTTATTGTGTTTTTAACTGATGCAATGGCTCCGTGTATATTCCTTTTTTGATCGGGTTTTGAGAGCGATTCAAAATAATTCAAGGTAGGAGTAAAGCTATTTAATATTTTACTAGAGTCATTTTTTGTTCGAAGCAAGGTGAGCGTATTGCCAATAAATGTGGTTGTTCTTTGTATTCTTTTTTCCGTTTCTTTGTTAGTGGAATCTTTCAATTCTTCAATTTGACTGAGGCTCAATAAGTATTCAGGATTCTCGTATACATCATCTTCGCTTTTTTCGAACTCCATAGAAGTAAGGTTAAAACTCAAGGATGCTTTATCAAAATAATAGCGCATAAAAGGCATTTCAGAATTAGCAACACTGACAGGATCCATTTCTTGAACAATATACCCATCGACTAAATCCAGTAGTAATTTTTTCTTGTCCTTTGATTGTGATATTCTACCTTGCTGTGAACGTATGATTCTTTTGTAATCTCTAGGGTCTGTGGCTATTTTATTGGGTTTTAGAGTTCCTGAGTAGTCGTATATTACTAGGTCGTATAAGTCTTTTCCATCTTCACTTTTCTTCCCAACTCGAATGCTGAAATTTTCCATTTCATTGTAAAAAATACCTTCTTTTAAGATGATTCCAGCTTTTGTATTTTGAATGTCGGTAATTAGCACCTGCATTTTAAACTTGGCTAATGGCCATAGGTTATTGGAAAAGAAAAAAGCACCAGCGGAAACAAACACCATTAAGACGATTAAAGGTTTCATGATTTTTGTTAATGATAGCCCAGAAGCTTTCATTGCTGTAAGTTCATTGTGTTCTCCTAAGTTTCCAAAAGCCATAATTGAAGCAAGTAGAATAGAGAGAGGAAGAGCTACAGGAACCCATGTTGCAGAAGCATAAAATAGTAGTTCCAGAATAATGTACCATTCCAGTCCCTTACCCATAAAGTCATCAACATATAACCATACAAATTGGAGGTCTAATATGACCATCCAAATCATAAAATTAAGAATGAAAGGACCTATAAAAGCTTTAAGAACAACCCACCCAAGTTTTTTCAAGACAGAGTGTATTTAATTAGTTTAGAAATATAGAACGGTAAAAAAGGAAGAATGTTATCCGCCAATAACCTGTTTTAATTTAGCAACCGTATTGTCCCAGAGAAGTTTTGCTCCATCCATCTCATCTTCTTCCGCAAAATCAGTAACCAGTAATGCAACTTCTTTGGTTAGGGGGTCAATATTAATTAATAGTTCAAAGTAGTAATCTTCACCTTCATCTTCTTCCCATTGAAAACGAATAGAATCTCCCTTTTTTTGTTGCATTAATTTTGCAACCTCTTCATCTCCATCCCAAAAAAAAGTATATCGATCATCTTTAATGTTTACATCATCAGCGTACCATTCAGATAGTCCGCTGGGTGTAGTGATACACGTAAATAAGATATTTGGTGACGTATTGACTATATATTCTAATTCGTATTTAATTTTTTTCATTCTAACAATCTATTTACTCCAGAATTGGAATGTTCACAATATAACAATAATAATAGGTTTACAATATCATTTTTGTATTAAAGGTTCCAAAATTTCATTTTCGGTCAATTTTTACAGAAATAAAAAAGTCTTGCAAAATATCCTTTAAGAAATCTCTTGTAGTTAAGGAGAATTTATATATTTGCGGCCTTCTAATCATGGCGCGGTAGCTCAGTTGGTTAGAGCGCAGGATTCATAACCCTGAGGCCGCGAGTTCAAATCTCGCTCGCGCTACAAAGCTCAAACTGGTAAGTTTGGGCTTTTTTTCTTTTAGGGCTATTCGAACTTTTTCGTATAAGGCATAAGAGGAAAAAACTACATCGCAAGGCGATGAGCTTTGTAAATCCCCTTTTATATTCACTGAGCGTAGCGAAGTAAATCTCATAATAGAAATTCATGAAAATGTTGTTGCGCTAGGAATTGCGGTAGGTCTTGCGCTAGGAATTTTTACTATTCCATAAAATTATATATATATTTGATGCTCTAAAATTTATTACAGATAATATGAAAAGATTATTACTATTTATTATACCCGTTTGTTTTTCGTTCATTGGAATTAGTCAAAATGTAATTTGGCAAAATGATTTTTCTGATCCATCTGACTGGGTTCTGGACAATAGCGGTCAAAACCCCCCAAATTATGGCTGGTCAATTGACGCTACTTCTGATGGTTGGTGGAGTAGTGGGGGAATCACTTCTACTTCAGGAGGGAATTTTGCAGAGTTGAATAATGGTGATCCTATAGCTGGAACCCAAGCTTTAAATGTTGATTACACTATGACAACCTCCAATCCAATTGATGTTTCTGGTTTAGGACTTAATGAACAATTAGTATTGGAATTTCAACAATATGGTGCTTTATTTCATGACAAACAAGAAGTAATGATCAGTAATGATGGTTTAAACTTTCATCATGTAGGAGATAATTCTGATAAGGACATTTTAAATAGCAGTGGAGGCTCTCCATACTCAAATCCAGACTACAAGCAAATAAGAATAAGCTTGAATGATTTTGGCGTAGTAGATAATTTATGGATTAGATTTCAATGGACAACCGCTTTTCCAAACTCTTCTTTTCCAGAAGATTGGGTAACATATGGTTGGATGATTGATGATGTAAGTTTAGTTACATGTTCATCTTTTCCAACTTTCAGTAATATTACCTCGGTTGTTTGTGATGTTTATTATTCACCATCTGGAAAGACCTATGACTCTTCTGGAATTTACCAAGATACTATTATAAACAATCATTATTGCGATAGTATAATAACGATTGATTTAACAGTAAATAATTCATACTATTCTGTTTTTGAAGATTCAATTTGCGATTTATATTCGCTGAATGGAGAAACTTATTACAGCCCAGGCACTTATACTCAAACTTATATCAGGTCAAATGGTTGTGATAGTATAATAACAATTAATTTACTTCCTTATTACAATATCATAAACATATCCTCATTTTCTGAACCAGAGCTTATTACAAATTATACAGATACGGCGCATGTTCTAGCTTTAGGAGGTGCACCACCTTATATTTACAATTGGAGTAATGGATCATCAGATTCAATGATAATTGATGTCTTTGGAATGTATGATTTTACAGTTTCGGATCAAAACGGATGTGTAGCTAGTGACTCAATAGAGATTAGTTTTTTAGTAGATTCCGCTAATTTTCAAATACCATCTACATGTACACCAAACCCCTCTGTTTCTGCAGGAACAGACACTACTTTTTATCCAGGTTCAAAGTTTCTAAATAGCACTGATACAGTAGTATTAAACTGTGGAGTATTGGATCAATATTACGAACAAGTAATTGAGTTTAAGGGACTTTCAAGCCCTACATTTTATGATCCAAGCACTGGTATTACTGCAAATATTGATTCAATAGTTTTTAATGGAATTACAGGATTGCCAAGTGGTTTAACTTTTCAAGCTAATAATGGTGGATCTTGGGATTATAATTCAACGGGATGTATAACTATTTTCGGCATCCCTAATAGTACCTTTAATTCATGTATAAATCCCATTGAATTAAATTTTAGTTTTTGCTATTCTACTACAATATTTGGGAACCCTATTAATTCTTGTGCAAACCAGAATATTTTAGGTTACCAAATTCCAATAGCAAGTAAACCTTCTTATGAAAAAATTGATGCTTGTTCCATTCATCTTTGGGGTGTTAACGGTAATACATATGATTCTACAGGTATTTACACTTATATAGGTAATAATTGTGATACAATAAATGTTTTGGATTTAAAGATAACAGATATTCCTACAGATCCAATTTGTATTGTTACTGTAGATAGTACGTCTACAAAGAATAAAATTGTTTGGAATAAAATATTATCCAATAGTATATTAAGTTACAATGTTTATAGAGAATTGGGCACTAATAATTATGTGCAAATAGGTAATGTACCTTACGATTCTTTGAGCCAATTTGTAGATACAACCAATGGTATTAACCCAAACGTAACATCCTATCGTTATAAAATTTCTGTAATAGATTCTTGTAATATAGAAAGGGAGTTAAGTGATTTTCATGAAACAATACATTTAACATCCAATTTAGGAGCAAATGGAGAAATTAATCTATCATGGGATCCATATGAAGGTTTCCCCTTTAGTTTTTACAGAATATTAAGAGATTCTACATTTTCTGGAAATTTTGAAGTTTTAGATTCTGTATCTGCCAATAACACTACATATACAGATTTCTTTCCTCCATTAGTTGGAGGAAATTATCTAGTAGAAGTATTAGCGCCATACAATTGTAGCCCAACAAAAACAGCAATTAATTCATCTAGGTCAAACACTGGAACTATTTCAACTGGAGGTTCAGCACCAACATCGGATTTTAGTTCAACATCAACGCAAATTACTGCAGGAACGAGTATAGACTTTTTAGACCAGTCTATCAATAATCCAACTACTTGGAGCTGGGATTTCTATGGAGCCAATCCATCAACTTCTAACTCACAAAATCCAACAAATATTACTTACAACAATATTGGATTGTATGATGTAAGATTAATAGTGAGTAATGCCAATGGAATAGACACCTTAGTAAAAACTAATTACATTGAAGTTATATCTTCTGGAGGTGTTGCACCAACATCTGGTTTTATTGCGAGTGATACACAAATACAAGAAGGTAATTCAATAGATTTCTTAGATCAGAGTCAAAATAATCCAACTTCATGGACTTGGTTATTTGACGGAGGAAGTCCATCTTTTTCCACGAATCAATCTCCAACAGGAGTATTGTATAATACATCTGGTATTTATGATGTAACATTAATAACAAGTAATTCATTTGGCGTGGATACTTTAGTAAAATCTGCATACATCAATGTAAGCTCATCAACATCTATTAATGATAATGAAGAAAGTAAACTTACAGTTCACCCCAACCCAACCCAAGACCAAATAACCATCGATATAAAGGGTTATAATGGAGTTGTTAATGTTCAGGTATATGACTTACAAGGAAGGTTGTTAGAAACCACCACAAACACTACAGTATCTCTTAAAAAACACGCCAAGGGAATCTATGTTCTTAAGGTGAGTTATGGAGAGATAACAGAAGAGGTTAGGGTAGTGAGGGAGTAGGAAGGTCTTGTGCTAGGAATTTTTACTATTCCATAAAATGAATGTGTATTTATGTCTTTATTATTATCTATTGTATAAAAGATTGTAAGTTGTATATTTACAGACTATTATAAAGTATTAATAGACTTTTAAAAGAATTATATATTTTCATCTAAAAAAGATTTAACTCATGAAACAACTATTACTATTACCGCTCTTATTTATTACTGTTATTTCTTTTGGACAAGTTCCCAATTATGTTCCAACCAATGGATTAGTTGGTTATTGGCCTTTTAATGGAAACGCCAATGATGAAAGTGGTAATGGGAATAATGGAACGAATAATGGGGCTACATTGACTGCGGATAGATTTGGAAATGCGAATAGTGCTTACGGTTTTGTCTGTAGATGGATCTGTAGGTTGGGGAGGTGCTCAACAATATATAGATGTTCCATACTCTAGTGTCATTTAATTCTGGAGTAATAACATGTTCTGGGTGGGTTTATCCTGAGGAGAAACCGTCGCCTTATGACAATCGCCCTCTCACGATATTTAGTAGCATGCGAATGACGCATCTCCCAACTTTAGGTTTCAAGTAACTTATGGAAATGAGGTACAGTTTCAGCTATATGATAATTTGGGTACAAGTCACACAGTCCTTATGGGTAATGTACCGTTCAATGAATGGAGTTTTGTCGTGTGTACATATGATGGAAATGAGTGCCGCATCTATTTGAATGGTGTGTTGATCCATTCTGAGCTCCTTAGGTATTCAACTAATGCAAGGTCCAAGCAATCTGACTATTGCACAAACCAAAATGCCAAATGGAAACTGGTATTTTTTTGATGGTAACATTAGATGACCTTGGTTATTGGAACCGCGCCCTATCAGAATCTGAAATTCAGCAACTGTATGCTGCATGTACTTCACCTATTACTTTAAGTAGTATCCCCGACCAAAATATTTGCAGTGGAGAATCACTTACCCTAACAGCCAATGCAACTGTGCCGTCGGAAGACAATCTGGTAATTACCAGTGTTTTTGATGGGCCACTAACAGGTGGTACACCAAAAGGTGTAGAGCTTTATGTTATTAATGATATAAATGATTTAAGTGCGTATGGAATTGGTTCTGCTAACAATGGTGGAGGATCGGATGGGGAAGAATTCACCTTTCCGGCTGTATCTGCTGCTGCTGGAGATTACATTTATTTGGCTTCCGAATCAACTGAATTTAACAATTGGTTCGGATTTGATCCAGACTATGTAACCAGTGTAGTCAATATTAATGGAGACGATGCCATAGAACTATTTTATCTAAGTAATGTAATCGATGTATTTGGTGACATCAATTTAGATGGTACTGGAGAACCTTGGGACCATGTGGATGGTTGGGCGTACCGCAATAATTCAACAGGTCCTGATGGCAATGTGTTTGTGTTAAATAACTGGAGCTTTAGCGGAACCAATGCTTTAGATGGAGAGTTGTTAAATTCTACCGCAGCAAGCCCTATTCCTAATGGTACATACACGCACGCTGGTAATAGCGCTATCAATACTTATACGATGGATGTAACCGCTGCAGGCAGTATGGACTATACTTTTACCGGAGATTTTTCGGGTGTTGACCCTGCCATTAATATTAGTCTTGGAGATACACTTGTTTTCAATGTAAATGCACCTGGACATCCGTTTTGGATAAACGATGTGCAAGGCACCGGAAACGCAAATGGAGTTGCTGTAGCAAACAATGGAACCAGTTCTAATACAATTACTTGGGTGCCTTCTGCTGCAGGTACGTATTATTACAATTGCGAATTTCATTCTATGATGACCAATACCATTACGGTAGGAGCACCAGCTAATTTCTTATACATGGGATAATGGAGTTGTAAATGGAGTTCCTTTTACACCGACTGCTACTGGAGAGTATGTTGTAATTGCCACCGGTGGCGTTGGGTGTACAGCTACCGACACGGTAAATATAATTGTAAATGCACTACCATCCGTTGATGCAGGAACCTTTCTGCCAATTTGCGATGGTGATACTGTAACCCTTAGCGGAGCAGGAGCTACTACCTACATTTGGGATAATGGAATTTCAGACGGAGTGCTTTTTACACCAAGCACCACAACATTATATACAGTTACAGGAACCGATGCCAATGGATGTTCAGCCAGCGATACGGTATCTGTAGGAGTATGGAATTTGCCATTAGTAGATGCAGGAGCAGATCAAGCAGTTTGTGAAGGGAATTCGGTAACATTATCAGGTGCTGGCGCCAATACTTATACCTGGGATAATAGCGTTTTAGATGGGGTTGCATTTACACCGCTTTCAACAGCTACTTATACAGTTACAGGTGCCGACGGGAATGGTTGTGTGAATAGTGCTCAGGTTGAAGTAACTGTAAATGCGCTGCCAACAGTTAGTGCGGGCACAGATGTTGCTGTATGTGCTGGAGATTCAGCAATATTAAATGGTTCGGGTGCGGTAAGTTATGCATGGGATAACGGAATTACGGATGGTGTTCATTTTATTCCAGTAACCGCAAATACTTATACGGTAACTGGAACAGATGCCAATGGTTGTGAAAATACAGACCAAGTAGATGTAACCATAAATTCACTTCCAACAGTCGATGCAGGCGCAGACCAAACCGTATGCGAAGGCGATCCAGTAACCGTATCAGGTGCAGGAGCAAGTTCGTATACCTGGGATAATGGCGTAAGTGATGGTGTTGCATTTAACGCAAATACTACTACAACTTATACTGTTACAGGTGTTGATGCCAATGGATGTGAAAATACAGATAATATGGTAGTTACCGTAACGCCCTCGCCAACTGTAGTTGCATTAGCAGCAGCAGATTCTGTATGTGTAAACTGGGAAAATGTAACGCTTTCTGGTTCTCCAGCTGGTGGTGTTTTTTCAGGAAATGGTGTCACGGATGATCGTTTTTACCCACCTATTGCTGGAGTGGGCTCACATGATGTTTTGTATAGTTATACGGACTCAATTACAGGTTGTGTGGGTACAGATTCATTAACCATCGTAGTTGAAGAATGTACAGGTATTACTGAAAATGGACGAGGTAATATATCAATTTATCCGAATCCAACATCCGACCAAATAACCATCGATATAAAGGGGTATAATGGGTTAGTTACTGTTGCCGTATATGATTTACAAGGAAGGTTATTAGAAACTACTACAAATACCAATTTATCTCTTAAACAACACGCCAAAGGAATCTATATTATTAAGGTAAGTTATGGAGATATAACGGAAGAGGTTAGGGTAGTGAGGGATTAATAGTTTAGTAGTCCTTGTTAGGTTGTAATTATGATTTTATGAAAGGATTGTGCAGTATAATATTGTTGATTGTTGCTTTTGGTTCTTTTGGGCAGGTTAATTCGTCCATTCAGCACGATGGTCTAACAAGAGATTTTGTTTACTACACTCCATCCAATTGGAATGCAAATCAACAGCTTCCATTATTAATAGTTCTTCATGGCCTTACGCAAACAGGCAATGGGATTATGAATATTACTGATTTTAATACCATAGCAGAAGACAATAATTTTATTGTTTGTTATCCGGATGGAATTAATAACTCTTTTAATGCCAACATGAATGTTACGGTTTCAACTGCAGATGATTTAGGATTTATTGAATCACTTTTTTCTTATTTTGAACAAAACATGAATTCCGATCCGTTAAAAAGATATTTAACTGGTTTTTCTACAGGTGGTTTTATGTGTCATAAATTAGCTTGCGAATCATCTCTTTGTTTCGCCGCAATAGCAACAGTTTCTGGAAATATGAGCGATACGGTTCATACCAATTGCTCACCAACTAATCTAACCTCAGTTTTACATATTCATGGAACTGCAGATCCGGTAGTTAGTTATTTCGGTAGCCCAACTTCTGGAGTGCCTGTAGATACTACCATAGAAAAATGGAGAAATTATTTGGGTTGTAATATTACTCCAACCATAACAGCGATGCCAGACAACAATATTTTTGATTTATCTTATCCAGAAAGGTATACGCATTCTTCTTGTGGTGATTATTCATTAGAACTAATTAAAATTACTGGTGGCGGTCACCAATGGCCAGGTATTCCGACCTTAGTTGGAGGTTTGGGTAATATTAATATGGATTTTTATTCGCCACAAATTATTTGGGAATTTTTAGAAAATAAAAGCTGTCCAAGTTCTTCTTCTGTAAAGGAAGATTTGTTTTCGCGCATAAATGTATATCCCAACCCAACACCCGACCAAATAACCATCGATATAAAAGGCTATGTTGGATTGGTTAACCTAGAGTTATACGATTTACAAGGAAGGTTGTTGAAAATCACTGCGGATATAGCATTGTCACTTTCTGAATTCTCGAAAGGTATATATATACTTAAGGTGAGTTATGGAGAGATAAAGGAAAAGATTAGGGTAGTGAGGAAGTAGTTTTTTTGATGTTATTTGAATTTAGTTTTCCATCTAGTTAAAAAAATAAATGAAGTAAAGCACACTGATTAACACCCTTTGATTACATTTGTCACATAATAAAAATACGCAATGGAAAAGCAAGATTTAGAAGTATTTGACGATGGAGAGTTTAATAATGAAGAACCTCGAAAGAGACCGGCTTTCATTACTGTGTTAGCTATTCTCAGTTGGATTTATGTTGCCATTGGAGTGTTAGATGCACTTGTTAATTCACTTTCATCAGAAGAAAAACAAATGGCACAAATTGACGAAGAAATTGCGGTTTATGATGATATGGATGAAATGCCATTCCGTGATGATATGATTGAATCAGCTGAGGCTTCCAAAGAGAATTTTCGTGTTACTAATTTAGGGAATCTGATATTTTTATTGATAGAAGGAATTGCTGTTTTTATGATGTTTAACTTAAAGAGAAATGGATTTTGGTTGTATACTTTAGCCCAAATTGGACTAGTTTCGCTTGTTATTATGGTGATGCCCTGGCCTAATAGTATGTCAACACTGATAGTTGTTTTTACCGTTTTTATAGTGCTTCTTTTCGAGATACTCTATGCAGTTAATTTAAAGCACATGAAGGCATAGTCTATTCTTTTACCTCCATCGTAATAAACTGAATAATGTTGGCGCCCATTTGGAGTGCTTTATTGCGCGCTTCTTCACTGTCATTATGAACTTCTGCGTCTTCCCAGCCATCTCCTAAGTCACATTCAACATCGTAAAAGCAGATTAACCTTCCTTCGTGAATAATTCCAAAGCCTTGTGGAGCCTTAGAATCATGCTCGTGTATTTTTGGAAGGCCTTTGTCAAAATCATATGTTTGATGATAAATAGCGTGGGTGTAAGGAAGTTCTATAAAATCCAATTCTGGAAACACTTTTTTCATTTGTGGGCGAACGAATTTATCCATTCCGTAATTGTCTGAAATGTGAAGAAATCCTCCTCCCAACAGGTAGTTTCGTAAGTTTTCAGCTTCTTGTTGATTGAAAACTACATTGCCATGCCCTGTCATATGAACAAATGGGTAATTGTATAATTCGGGACTAGATACTTCTATGCTTGCAACATTAGGGTCTATGTTCATTCCAAGCGATTTATTACAATATTTTACCAAGTTTGGGAGTGAAGTAGGGTTGGAGTACCAATCTCCACCTCCGTTGTATTTTAAAACCGCAAAAGTGTAAGAGTAGTTTCCCGGCGTGGCCGAAAGACTAATTAAGGCTGCTAATAATATAAAGACTAAAAAACGCACATTCAAAAGTAAGATTATTAAAAGTAATATCCGATTTTTGTAAAAAATATTCAATTGAAACCATTAATTCATAAAGAGAAATGCAATCATTAGGAAATCATATTTTGGTAGAGATTACGGGTTGTAATCCGCAAGTAATGAACGATGTAGCTTTCATTGAGCAAACGATGGTTGATTCAGCTACCATTGCTGGTGCAACGGTAATTAATTCTTCTTTTCATCACTTTTCTCCCTATGGCGTTTCGGGTGTGGTGGTAATTCAAGAAAGCCATTTAGCTATACATACATGGCCTGAGTACGGTTATGCTGCAGTAGATTTATTTACATGTGGAGATGAGGTAGATGCTTGGAAGGCATTTGATTTTTTAAAGGAAAGTTTTGGTGCAAAAAATTATTCAGCTCTTGAAATGAATCGAGGAGCAATCAAAATGCTATCAAGAATGGATGTTGATTTGGAGTCACTTCGAAGTACTGTAGAAAACAACATTGGAAAAGAAAGCATAGAACGCAATATATGGTTTACCGATAAAGACGATTCTCAAGCACTTTCTCTAAGGTATAGGAAACAGTTATTCAAAGAAAAATCGGATTTTCAAGAAGTTAAAATTTTAGATACATACCGTTATGGGAAAATGCTAACCATTGATCAAATGGTTATGACAACTGAAAAAGATGAGGCACATTATCATGAGATGATAGCCCATCCAGCAATGTTTTCTCACGGAAATGTAAAGAATGTTCTTGTTGTTGGCGGAGGAGATGGAGGTACTGTGCGAGAAGTGTTAAAACATAAAAGTGTAGAGAAGGTAACGATGGTGGAAATTGATGAAGTCGTAATAAAAGCATGTAAAAAGTTTTTACCTTCAATTGCTTCAGAATTTGATAATCCGAAGTTGAATGTAATAATTGGAGACGGCATATCTTTTGTTGAAAACGCAAATGAGCAAGAATATGATTTAGTTCTAGTTGATGGTTCAGATCCGGTGGGCCCAGCAAAAGGATTGTTTTCAAAAAATTTCTTTTTGAATTGTAAGCGTATTTTAAAAGAGAGGGGCATTCTTGTTGCGCAAGGAGAATCACCAAAGTTTAATGAAAGCGTTTTTGTAGAATTGAATACCACTTTTCAAGAAATTTTTGGAGTCGAGAAAACGAAACTGTCATTATTTAACGTGCCTTCATACCCTACGGGAATATGGAGTTTTCAATGGGGAGTGAAAGGTTCAATTGAACCAACTTTGGTTAATTTTTCATTGGTGAATGATGTTTCTTTTATAAAAGACTTAAAGTACTACAACGAGGCAATTCATGGAAGTTCTTTTGCGTTGCCTAACTATGTTCGGAAAATGGTTGGAAATAAAACAATAGAAAAAGTATACAATGAGCTTTGATCCAAATGATGTTGGTGTGAATAATGGAAACATATTTGGTTTTCAGACTACCGAAAATGAAGCAGAAGTATTGTTGATTCCTGTTCCTTGGGATGCGACTGCTTCTTATGGCAAAGGATCTTCTGCTGGTCCGCAGGCGATGTTAGATGCTTCTACTCAAATCGATTTTTTTCATCCTGAGGTTGAAAGTGCTTGGAATACAAAGGTTTTTATGACGCCTATTTCAGAAGATTGGAAAAATATAAATGATAAACTAGCGGAAAGAACGGCGAAGTATATCCACTTTTTAGAAAATGGAGGTAATTTAAAAGAAAATAAAGAGCACCAAGAAACAATATCGGAAATTGCAGTAGCTCAGAATTATTTGCGCGATAATTTGAAGAAGCGATCTGCTAAAGCTATTAATAATGGCAAAAAAGTAGGGGTAGTAGGAGGCGAACATAGTGTGTCTTTAGGTTTGATAGATGCTTTGTCGGATAAACATCCGTCTTTTGGAATTCTACAAATGGATGCGCATGCAGACTTAAGAAAAGGATATGAAGGTTTTGCGCAGTCACATGCATCAATAATGTACAATGCATTACATCATAAAAGTGTTGCTTCATTAGTTCAGGTAGGTGTAAGGGATATTTCTCAGGGTGAAATAGATTTTATTAATGCGGATAAAAGAATTACTTCTTTTTTTGATTGGGACCTAAAAAGTAGGCAGTTTGAAGGTTCATTATGGTCGCATCAATGTAAAGATATTGTTAGCAGTCTTCCGCAGAAAGTTTATGTTAGCTTTGATATTGATTGTCTTAAGCCGCATTTATGCCCAAATACAGGTACACCCGTCCCTGGAGGGCTAGAATTTGAAGAAGCTATTTATCTGCTTTTTGAAGTGGTGAAATCAGGTCGAGAAATAATAGGGTTTGATTTGTGCGAAGTAGCTCCAGGTAATACAAATTTAGATGCCATAATTGGAGCAAGAATACTCTGGAATCTCTGCCTTGTTTCAAATTATAAGCGGTAAGTATTGTTATTATTCATTAATTGTTTACAAATATTGGGAATCTTTCTAATAATCTTTTTAATTGTTCGATAATCCCTTTTACATTTGTCCTTTAAAATAGATTTTTATGAATACTTGGACGAAAGAAGAGATAAGAGAAGTTTATAATAAACCATTACTTGAATTGTTGTATCAAGCAGCTACAGTTCATAGAAAGCACAACGACCCCAGAGAAGTTCAAATAAGTAAGTTGGTGTCTATTAAAACGGACGGTTGTCCTGAAGATTGCGGGTATTGTCCACAAGCAGCTCGATACCATACTGATATCAATGGAAACTCTTTAATGAGTGTTGAAGAGGTCAAGGGGCATGCTCAAGAAGCAAAAGACATGGGTTCAAGCAGAGTTTGTATGGGTGCAGCTTGGAGAAATGTTAAAGATGATGCTGATTTTGATCAAGTACTAGAAATGGTAAAGTCGGTCAATCAAATGGATATGGAAGTGTGTTGTACACTTGGTATGTTAACTGAAAATCAAGCCAGGAGATTAGCGGATGCCGGTCTATATGCGTATAACCACAATTTAGATACATCAGAAGAATATTACAAAGAAGTCATTTCAACAAGGGGTTATGAAGATCGTTTGCAAACCATTGAAAATGCCAGAAAAGCGGATTTAACAGTTTGCTCAGGTGGAATTATCGGAATGGGAGAAAAAGACGAAGACAGAATTAGTATGTTGTATACTTATTCTTTAATGCGACCCCAACCTGAATCTGTTCCCATCAATGCTCTGGTTGCTGTTGAGGGAACTCCACTTGAAGAGCAAACTCCAGTTCCAATTTGGGACATGATAAGAATGATTGCTACAACAAGAATTGTATTAGAACATTCAGCAGTTCGTTTATCAGCTGGAAGAACTGAAATGTCTGATGAAGGCCAAGCATTGTGTTTTATGGCTGGTGCCAATTCTATATTTGCAGGAGATAAATTGTTGACTACTCCAAACCCTGAGTTTAACAACGATTTAGCCTTGTTTGATAAATTAGGTCTTGTGCCAATGAAGGCATACAAGAAAGGCGATAAGCCAAAAATCAACGAGGCATATAAAGAAGCTCCAGAAAGCAAAGAAAAAATAAAATGGTCAAGACCGAAGCACAAAATAGAAAGAAACGAAGAGGCGAAACAGAAAGGAAAAGAAGTAAGAAAAGTTACTTCTGTTAAAGAACTTTAGCATTGCAGCCAATTCTTCAAATACTGCAGGATAAATTAAACAAACGAATTGAAGAGGGGCTTTATCGGGAATTAAAAGATTATTCAGAATTCTGTGATTTTTCTTCGAATGATTATTTAGGCTTTTCTAGAGATCAAAATAAATTGACACATTCTGGCTCTACGGGTTCTCGTTTAATTTCTGGTAATAGTGAAGACATCGAAAGATTAGAATCAGAAATTGCCAATTTTCATCAAGCAGAATCCGGCCTAATTTTTAATTCTGGCTATGTAGCAAACCTTGGTTTATTTTCTACTATCCCCAATAGAGGAGATACTGTTTTATACGATGAATTAATTCATGCATCTATAAGAGATGGAATTCGATTGTCAAACGCAGATTCTTTTTCTTTCAAGCACAATGATGTTGAGCATTTGGAAGGAAAGTTGTCCAAATTCAAAGGAAATGTTTTTGTTGTGGTAGAGTCCGTTTATTCAATGGATGGTGATTCTCCTGATTTATTAAAAGTATCAGAAGCATGTAGAAATTTCGGAGCGAATTTGATTGTTGATGAGGCCCATGCTGTGGGTGTTGTAGGGGAGAAAGGAGATGGTTTAGTAGCAAAATTACACCTTCAGAGAGAAGTGTTTGCAACCGTAGTAACATTCGGAAAGGCCCTGGGTTCGCATGGCGCTATTATTCTTGGTAGTGAAGTTTTGCGGAATTATTTGATCAACTATTGCCGCTCCTTTATATATACAACAGCTCCTTCTCCAGAAACGATTTTCACCATAAGAAAGCAATATGATAAGCTTACAAAGTTATATGCTACAAATAGTGATGAACATAATTTGGCTTTAGAATTGAAGAATTTTTTTGTGTCTGAAGTGGGAACATCAAGAGAATTAATCATGGGAGATAATGGGTGCGTTGTGTCTGTCATTATTCCGGGAATTGAAAATGTAAAAAAAGTGTCTAAAAACTTAATAAGCAATGGTTTGCATGTTAAATCGATACTTTCGCCAACAGTTCCCAAAGGTACTGAAAGACTAAGAATTTGCTTCCATTCTTTTAATTCAGTAGAGGAGGTAAAAAAACTCATAGATTGCCTGAATTAGATGGTAAGTTTATCAAACAGGCGATAAATTCAACCTACAGATTATTATTGGCTTATTTTTCTATAATTTCATTAATTTCACAAACAAGAAACTAAACTCCATAATTTTGAAAAATAACTCATTTTTTGTCACCGGAATAGATACAAATATTGGTAAAACGGTTGTGGCTGCAATTTTAGTAGAAGCGTTAAATGCAGATTATTGGAAGCCAATACAGAGTGGGGATCTTCATTATACGGATACCGATAAAGTTAAAGAGTTGGTAAATGAAAAAAGCATATTACACCCTGAAGCCTACCAATTAAGCAATCCATTGTCACCTCATGCCTCTGCCAAATTAGATAATATTTCTATTTCTTTGGATTCTTTTCAATTGCCAAAAACAAATAATAATTTAATTGTTGAAGGTGCGGGAGGCCTACTCGTGCCAATTAATGAAGATGGAGACTATTTGTCAGATGTAATAGTAAAGTTAGGGATGGAAATAATCCTTGTATCAAAAAATTACCTTGGAAGTATTAATCATACATTACTATCTATTGCGTATTTAAAATCAAAAAGCATTTCGGTAAAAGGTATTATTATAGTTGGAGAGAAAAATGAATCTTCGGAGTCAATTATAACCAAAAATACAGGAGTAAATATATTGCATCGCGTTCCAATGGTGGAGACTGTGACGCCCAAATTTATAAAAGGGCAAGCAGAGTTACTAAGAACTGCTTTAAATTGAAAAATCTTTCTTTACTTTGGCTTTGCAAAAAATGCGTCATGTCAAAACTTAAAGAACTAGATAAAAAATACATCTGGCATCCTTTCGATCAAATGAAAGGAGCGGATATAATTCCAATTGTAAAAGGAGAAGGTTCTTACGTATTTGACGAAGATGGCAAGAAGTATATTGATGGCTTTTCTAGTTGGTGGGTAAATACGCATGGACATTCACACCCTTATATCGCAAAGAAATTATCCGATCAAGCTTGTACACTAGAACATGTTGCTTTTGGCGGCTTTACGCACCCAAGTGCAGTGCAATTATCGGAGAGGCTAGTAAAAATACTTCCGCAAAAAATTGAAAAGGTATTTTTTTCTGATAATGGTTCAACTGCAAACGAGGTAGCGCTCAAAATGTCAATTCAATATTGGTTTAATCAAGGAGAACAAAGAAATCGATTTATTTCGCTGAAAGGAGACTATCATGGGGATACATTTGGAAGTATGAGCCTTACGGCTAGGGGCGGTTTTAATGAGCCATTTGAGCGATTTATGTTTGATGTCGATTTTATTGATATTCCAACTGAAGAGAATAGAATTCAATTATTAACACAATTTGAGTTGTTGTTAAAAACGAATGACATCGCGGCCTTTATTTTTGAACCCATTGTGCAAGGTGCAGGCGGAATGATCATGCATTCTCCAGAGGTGCTGTCTGAATTAATAGGGTTGTGCAACCAATATGGAGTTATTGCAATTTCTGATGAAGTTTTTACAGGGTTTGGAAGAACGGGAAAGATGTTTGCGATAGACCATTGTGAAAATAAGCCGGACATTGTTTGTTTGTCTAAAGGAATAACGGGTGGCTTTATGGCTATGGGAATTACTGCTGTTTCTGATAAAATTTATCAAGCATTTTATTCTGACGATAAGGGGAAGACCTTTTTACATGGTCATTCTTATACAGGAAATGCATTGGCTTGTAGTGTAGCAAATGCTTCTTTAGATTTATTTGAAAAAGAGGATGTTTGGCAAAATATTGAAGCAATTTCCGAAATGCAAAGTGAGTTTGTTCGTTTAATTGCATCAAATTCCGGGGTAAGAGCTGCTCGTAGTTTTGGAACAATTGCAGCCGTCGAATTAGAAGCAAACGATGGAGCAAGTTCTTATTTTAATGAGGCAAAGGAAAAGAAGCGTACAGTTTTTTATTAGAAAAAGGAATAATACTTAGACCGTTAGGAAATGTAATTGTTCTGATTCCCCCATATTGTATAAGAGCAAGGATTTAGAATATATGTCATGAATTCAATTCAAGAATACTTGGTTACCCAGTAATTTCGTCGTACAATTTTTTAAATTCTTCATTGTCATCTAATAAACAATCTTCCCTTTCTTCATAGAAAAATGGTTGACCCATACTGATGACCTCAATCGCTTTTGCATGGTCTTTTTCATCAATAAATGAAGCGTATTCCATTAAGGATTTACGTAAGTATTTTTGTTGCATTTGGGTTAAATCTCCAAATTGAACATCTGTCCCAATCGTTTTGATTAAGTCAATAGCTGCTGCAACTATTTTTTTCCCTTCTGTTTGGTTTTTTGTCCGAATTTCTAATTCTCCCCATAATAAACGAGCACCATGATCTTTAGGGTCAAATGCACATACTTTTTTAAGAATACCTGCGGCCTTTTTATATCCTTTTTCGGTGTCGGTAAGCATGTAGTTTTCTACATCCTCATAAATGATTTCTTTTAATTGATCGATATAACCTTGGGAGTCTTCTGCATAAGTATTTTCAGGATCTTTTTTTCTATATTTTTTCGCAAAACTTAAAGCAGTGCTGTAGGCCTTTGGCCAGTCTTCACTGTATTGATGATCTTGGCTCATTCCAAAAGACGCCATCGAAACATATAAATAAGGCAACGGATGCTTTTTGGTCTTTTCGTTTTCTGTATAATTTAATGCTTTACCAAAACATTTCTCATATTTCTCATCAACGTATAGTATTAAAAGATCTTTATATTCTTGGCTTAACACTGTATTTCCTGCAGTGTAGGTTGTTAAGGATAAAATGACAAGCAACTTTTTCATTGTATATTTTATTAATTATAAAGGACTTTTCAAAAGTCATGCCCAAATTACTAAATAACTATTATTAACATATAATGATTTATATAAAAGAATAAAAAATAGATTGTTGATAGTCATATTTTTTAACTTTGTAAAGATGAAATTAATCGGAGATAGAGTATCGTATAAAATTCATGAAGATTACAGTACAATAGTAATTTCAACGAATATTGATAAGTGGAAGGAAACCTTATTGTTGACTTGGCTGGTTGGCTGGACAATTTGTGGAAGCGTTTTCTTTTATTTTCTTTTTGCAGGAGATTTTGTAAAGGAAGAAAAACTGATGTTGCTAGTGATGTGTGTCTTTTGGCTGTTTTTTCAAATTAGAATAGGCAAAGTTTATCTGTGGCGAAAATCAGGAATGGAATTTATTAAAATCGATAAAGATATAATGACCATAAAAAGATCTATAAGAGGGTTTGGTAAGGCTATACCGTATCAGTTAGGTAGAATTAAGAATGTTCAAGGGCTTGAGCTTAATCCAAAGGGATTTAGTAAATCAATGAATGACTCATTTTGGGTCATAGGACAAGGAACAGTAAGGTTTTTTTATAACCAAAAAGAGATCCGATTTGGGGCTCAATTAAGTACTAAAGATGCAGAGAAATTAGCGAGAACTGTTAAAAAGTTTGTAAGAGAATATGATCAAAAAAGTAGTGATTATTTAGCGGCTGTGCAGAAGGAAGTGGCTGAACATAGTGCCAACGAATCTAACTAATTTTAAAAGCAATTGATTTTATTCGAGTTGTTTTTTCACCATTAACGATTTCTTCGAGCAACATGTTTTGAGCTGTTTTAGAAGAGAAAACTTCTTCCATGTTTTTTATGGCTCCGATTGGGATGCTTTTTTTTATGCATTGAATAATGAGTTCATCACGGTTACAATCGCGAATTAAAGTTCCGAGTATTTCTTGCAATTCAATCCTGTTTTTCAATCGGTTTTGATTGCTTGAAAATTTATCGTCAGTGGCTATTTCTTTTCTGCCAAGTAAACTGCAGAATGCCGCAAACTGCTTACTAGATCCTATTGCTGTTACCAGTAGTTTATTGTCTTTAGTTGTGAAAATATCTCCATAAGGAGCAATGTTGGGATGCATTGATCCAATTCTTTGTGGTATTTCCTTATTCATTAGCCAGTTAGTTGCTTGATTGGCTAAAGAACTTAATGCAGCCTCTTCCAATGAGGTTTCAACTAGACTTCCATTTCCGGTCTTTTCTTTTTTGAGAAGAGCAACTAAAATCCCCTCTTTCAGTTGGTGAGCAGCTAAAATATCCATTAAAGCTAAAGGCATTTTAGTTGGAGGCGTGTCTGGTTGTCCGTTCATATGCATATAACCACATTCAGCTTGCAATACAACGTCAAAAGCAACACGTTTCGGTTGACTTTTAAACCCGTTCAACTGGGCATAAATTACTTCTTTGTTTGTTTTCTGGAGATCGCGATAAGTAAGGTTAAACTTCTGAGCATCTCCATATTTGAAATTACAAATAATGACATCAGCTTCTTTACAAAGAGAAAGTAATTTAGTGAAATCCTTGCAGTTAGTATAATCCAAAAAGAGATGTTCTTTTCCCCAATTAACACATGAGAAGTAAGCAGATAGGTTTTCTGTTTTTTCGTTGGGGGATTTCCAGTTTCGTGTGACATCTCCATTGGTTTTTTTGTTTTCGATTTTAATAACGTTAGCCCCTAGTTCAGCTAAAAACATTCCGACTGCTGGCCCTGCAAGTACACTTGCTAATTCCACAACTTTTAAATCTTTGAAAACACTCATATTGCTAAACTACAAATTAATGGTCTTTAGGTATAACCTTTTCGGATATTTAGCGTCTAAGTAGGGTTGAATTTGAAACATTAATATAACTTAGAGGCAATAATGTCGCAAGGAAAGAAATTTGGAGCATTTGGGGGCGTATTTACACCATCAATATTAACAATATTGGGTGTTATTATGTACATGCGTTTGGGGATGGTTGTAGGTAATGCAGGAGCCTTATTTACTACAATTTCCATAATACTTCTTGCACATATTGTATCTGTTACCACGGGATTAAGCGTTTCTTCAGTTGCTACCGATAAAAAGATAAAAGCTGGAGGTATTTACTACATGCTCTCCCGGAGCCTCGGTTTGCCGATTGGAGGTGCAATTGGGATTACCCTATTTGTTGCAACTGCATTAAGTATAGCTCTCTATTTAATTGGATTTGGGGAAAGTGCTATGGTTGTTCTTTCTGATTATTTTAATATTGAAGAGATAACGACGAATCATCTGAGAGTTATAGGATCAATTGCATTATTAGTAATTGTTACATTGGCCTATATCAGTACAAATATTGCTATTAAATCGCAGTATTTCATTCTCTTTGCGATTGTTCTTTCCTTGGTTTCAATTTTTCTTGGAACCAGTGAGGGAAAGGGATTTGACACCTCTCATGTGGAAGGCACAAGAGTAGGGTTCTCAACGTTGTTTGGTATTTTTTTTCCTGCTGTAACAGGGTTTACCGCTGGTGTTGCAATGTCCGGTGATTTAAAAGATCCTAAAAAAGCTATACCCTGGGGAACAATGTCTGCGGTAGTTGTGGGGTTGTTAGTCTATATTGTATTGTCTGTATTTATTCATTATTCCATACCACAGGCAGAATTAATCAATAATAATAATGCGTTGGTTCAATTTGGATTGATTCCTGGGCTTGTGATTGTTGGAATATGGGGAGCAACCTTATCTTCTGCTTTAGGCGGCATATTGGGAGCACCGCGTATTCTTCAGGCAATGTCACTTGATAAAATTACACCAAATATCTTTGGAAGAGGAGTTGGAAATAACAATGAGCCTCGAAATGCCTTGATTCTTACTTTTATTATTGCAGAGGCTGGAATCTTAATTGGGGAATTAAATGTAATTGCTGAAATAGTTGCCATGTTCTATATGGCTGCCTACATGTTTATTAACCTTTCTTGTTTTCTAGAACAATGGGCAAGCCCGGATTTTCGACCTAAATTCAAAATATCTTTATTTGTTCCTTTAATTGGAACCATCGCTACTTTTTTATTAATGGTACAATTAAACCTACCTGCTGCTTTAATATCTGTAGCGATAATGGCTTTAGTTTTTATATGGTTAACCAGAAGGCAATTAGAATTAGGTTCAGGAGATGTTTGGCAAAGCGTTTGGTCTTCAGTTGTTAAGATTGGATTGAAAAACTTAGGAAAGAAATCAACACACAAAAGAAATTGGGAACCGAATATATTGTTGTTCAGCGGAGGAACAGCTGCGCGTCCCCATTTATTAGGTTTTAGTAAATCTATCGCTGGGAGAAAAGGAATGATATCAAATTTTGATTTGATTGAAACACCAAGTGCAGAAGTGCTGTTTCCTAAACACGAACAGGCTGTCAATGAAGATGGTTATGATGATTCTATTTTTCATAGAAAACAGGAATGTCAGAATGTCTTTAAAGGTATTGAAGCAATTGCAAGTACCTATGGCTTTTCTGGAGTGGAGCCTAATACAGTAATGATGGGTTGGGCGCGAAACACCAAGCACCCTATTGGGTTTTCTCAAATGACCAAAAAACTGGGGGTGTTGGATTATAACGTATTGTACCTTGATTATGATAAAGAAAAAGGTTTTGGGCAATACAAGAGAATTGACATTTGGTGGAAGGAAATAAATCAAGAGAGTGATTTGGCTTTACAATTAGTAAGAATGTTGTTGGCTTCTCCAGATTGGAGTAATACACAGGTGCGTATACTTTACTTAAACAATGACAATAGTCAAAAGTTGATTGTGGAGGACGCTGTTAGAAAAAGATTAGAAGCTCTGCGAGTAGATGCTGAAGTGGAAGTTGTTAATAATGAATTGGAGAAAAAAGGGTTTTACGAAGTAGTTAAAATAAATTCTTTTGAAGCTGATTTGATTTTGTTAAATATCCCTGAAATAGAAGAAGGAAAGGAAAGTACATTTATAGGAAATACAAATGCTTTTTTAGATGTAATGGGTACCACATTATTGCTAAAAGCATCTTCTCATTTTTACGATGAGGAAGGGTTTGACCCCTTACTTGAAATGAAATACCAAAGAGAAGAATTTGCCTCTTTATATATCGAAAAAACAGATTCGGTTGTACTTGGGTTGCCTGGTTATGAGTTGCTAGATAAAAAAATAACGATAATTGACGATAAAATCCATGCATTGAATATTGCGTTTGTCAATCGTGTTTATGACACTTGGTTTGACGTATGGAGTAGCTATATAGCTTTATTTAAGGAAAGGTTGAAAGCAGAAGAAAATCCATCTATTGAAAAAGCTTTAGAAATTGAACAGAAGCTATTAGAAGACATTGTTGATAATCGTTTAGGAAAAATAACTGCTGCCATATCACTTGGAATAGAGTCGCATGTCAAAGCATTAAGAAAACTCGTGGAATTATCTCCAACAACTATAGAGAGAATATATACGCAAGAAGAATTGAAGCCAGATCCGAAAGATTCTCCGAAATTAGTGCGATTGAAAAAGAAATATTTGCGAAAAAAGAAGCAAAATATTCGTTTTACTAAGATTGTACAGCATCATTTTGAGAATTCCTATTTATATCATTTTAAGACGAAATTAAACGTGCTAGGCATTTCCAGTTTTATCATAAATAAAACACTAAAAGATTGGTCCGTTGATAATGACAAGGCTGATGGGTTAAATGATCTAAAAGATTTACTTTCAATCCAGTTTAAAAAAGAAAAAGGCATCTTTTTACAAGAGCTAAATTCGCTAGGAAGAATATTTTGTAACTCAATTACCGTTGATGTAGATAAATTAGATGTCAATAATTTGTCATCAAATCGGGATGAAGAAAGAACAGGAAAAGTAATTAAAAATGCCTTTCTGTCAATTGCTTCATATCCGGAACACTGGAATTCAAATCAAAAACATTTTACAAATCAGCTTCTTGTCAATATTCAATTGACACAGGTGAGAAAAACATTAATTCCATTTGTTAATCAATCTACAAAAAAGATAGACAATGGTTTTATTCATTCATCGTTGAATTTGTTTAATCGTATCGAAGAACGAATAGATGAGATAAGCTTGGAAAAACTGGGTGAGTTTGAAGCGAAGTTATTATCTGTGTCCAACACAATAAATGTTGATAATTTGATTAAATCAATAACACAAAAAGTAGATAAATGTGTCAACAAATATTGTGATAGCTCCGAAGTACTATCGGCGAAGCAGATAAATGAGTTTGATAATAAACAATATGATTTAACACCTTCGAAGATAAATGTGCGAAAAGTTGTGGGGCACTTAATAGAAAACGAGTTGGTTAGTAAAATAAAGGATGTGTTTCAGTTGGCGCATAATGCAGTGAATTCTGAAGTGGTGAAAGTTGAAAATGCGTTAAGGTTATTGAAGTTTACATTACAAAATAAAGAAAATGAAAGCAGCAATTCGAATGAAATAACTGAAAAGGTAAAAGAGAGTATTGCAGAAGCCAAGGAACATTTAGCTACTGTTCAAATAAGATTGAATGGGGACATTCAAACAGTTTTAGATTTATTAATCAAAATGTTGAAGGATGAAATAATTATTTCTAGAGCGGATACTTTGGATGGTGTAATTCTGAGGGAGAAAACCCGAAAGGGAGCAGCAAAATATTTAAATAACATCAAAAGTCGATTTGAAAAGATTAACAATGGGATAGACAGGCTATTGATTAAAGCACGTGACCTATTTGCAATAACAGGTTATCAGCATAGAACGAAGTCTGTTCAGAACCCGCACAATAGATTAGCGGATTTTATGGATTCGGTTTCTTTGGCCCCTGCTATTGAAAAACAATTACCTTTTTATTACAAACAACTGTTTTTAGGGAAGCATATTGCTCCGGATAAACCATTGCAAAATCGTTTATCTGAACTTGAAATGGCGCGAAAATCAATTGAAAGGTTTAAGTCTGGCAGAACTGGAGCAATTTTATTTACAGGAGATCCATTTTCAGGTAAATCTTATTTAATGCACAATGTAGTTAATATATATTGTGAGAAAAATGTGTACAATATTGTGGCTCCAATGCACACAATTAACTTCTCGGAAAAATTGTTTGATAGTGCATTGAACATTGCAACTGGAATAGATGGAAGTTATATTCAAATAATGAATGAATTGCCAGAGGGTAGTGTTTTGGTATTTGAAGATCTTGAATTATGGTGGACACGTTCTACAAATGGAGCTGATTTATTGAATAGAATAATGTCGGTGGTTAAATCTTATGGGCATAAACATTTATTTTTATTTGATTGCAATATTTATTTCTATCAACATATTCGGCAATATATTGATATTGATTCTAAACTATTGACAACGATCACAGTTTCACCGCTTAGGACAAATGAAATAAATGGAGCTGTTATGGACAGGCATAGTAGTGGAGGGGTATCTTTCCTGTGGAAAGGAAAACTTCAAAAAGAGTTAAAGCAGAGAGAACAAAATCAATTGTTTAAGAAGCTGACTTCAAATTCAGAAGGAAACGTAGGGCTTTCTTTTTATATGTGGTTAGCAAACATAAGCTCTATAGATGGAGGCGTTTTGGATTTAAAGAAAATGGAATCATTGGAATTACCCAATGTTCTATTATCTGATTGGAATCTTATGTTGTTGCAAATTCTGCTGCATAAGCAAATTGATTTTAATCAATTGTGTACAGTCTATCATACCGAAAGTTCTGAAAGTATTAACACGACGTTGCAAAGTCTTGTAAGGGCCGGGATTGTTTTGAATTCAAACAATTTATTTGAAATCTCACCATATGCTTTGCCTTATTTAATTAAGTATTTACGTAAACACCAATTGATAAACTAATGTTATTTGAATTTCAAGACATATCATTTGGAATGTTTTTCCGTTTAATTAGTGCAGCGATTTCAATTTTTATATTCTTTTTCATTGCACAAAAATACCTTGTTCCATGGGTTAGAAATGAGCGATTACAAGCGTATTTTCGCTTTTATTTGCCACTCGTAAGAAATGTTGTGTGGATTCTATTTTGTATAGATTTGGTCTATGAAATTTCATTAATTAACCTGTTTGTCTCATTAAGTTTATTTGGTCTTATAATAGCCTTGTTATGGCAATTAGTAAAAGATTTTGTGCAGGGAATTATATTTGGATTTCAAAAAGGAGATATAGTTGGTCAGCGATTAAAAATAAATAATTATTCAGGTGTCGTTTCGGCACAAACACCAACTAAATTACATCTGGAAATAGAAAATGGAGAAATCATTCAATTTCCTTATAGCCAGGTAACTTCGCAGTTAATGTCGAAACCAACTGTAGCCGGAAAGCTTAAAAGTTGTAGTTTTTCGGTTGTTCTATCTGGAAAAGTAAATATTGATGCTGCAAAAGACAAATTAATAAGTCATTTGCTAAGTATGCCTTGGGTTATTTCTACTATGAAAATTAAGGTTGAAGTGATTGAAGAGCGCGACGCAAATATTGAGCTTAAAGTTGTTGTTTACACTTCCAGTGAAAAATACATTTCTAGAATTAAACAAGAAATTGCAGAATTGTTATTTGATTGATAATGTTCTAGGTACTGTTAGACATGTTTTGGCTTTTGCATTTGAAACCAATAAGTAAATAAGTACATTTGTTCGCATGGCAGGAAATTCTTTTGGAAAACTATTTAATTTAACCACATTTGGCGAGTCACATGGCACTGCTATTGGTGGTGTTATAGATGGATGTCCGTCAAATGTTGAGTTGGATTTGGAGGCAATTCAAAAAGAATTAGACCGCAGAAAACCGGGTCAGAGTAGAATTGTAACACAACGAAAAGAAAGCGATACAGTAGTGTTTTTATCCGGAATTTTTAGCGGAAAAACAACAGGTGCTCCAATTGGTTTTACAATTCAAAATGAAAACCAAAAGAGTAAAGACTATTCCCACTTGGAAAATACGTTTAGACCGTCACATGCAGATTATACTTATGCGCAAAAGTACGGTACAAGGGATTATAGAGGAGGAGGAAGAAGTAGCGCAAGAGAGACTGCATGCAGAGTAGTAGCAGGTGCGATTGCCAAGCAAATATTGATTGTCAAGGGGATTAGAATAGAAGCTTATGTTTCTTCAGTTGGAGACATTTCATTAGATAAATCACATAAAGAATTAGATTTATCCAAAACAGAAGATTCAATTGTTCGATGCCCGGATAAGAAAATTGCGGAACAAATGATTTCACGAATTGAAGAAGTTCGAAAATCCGGAGATACCATTGGAGGTGTGGTTTCATTTGTAGCAAAAGGAGTTCCGGTAGGGCTTGGAGAACCTGTTTTTGACAGATTACACGCCGATTTAGGTAAAGCAATGCTTTCAATTAACGCAGTAAAAGGTTTTGAATATGGTTCTGGATTTGACGGTGTAGAATTGTTAGGTTCTGCACATAATGACAGTTTTATTAGCGATGTTGATGGTATTTCTACTACAACGAATAATTCTGGAGGAATTCAAGGAGGTATTAGTAATGGAGAGCCAATTTACGGCCGCGTTGCATTCAAACCTGTAGCCACTATAATGCAAAAACAGACTTCCATAGACAAAGAAGGACAGAAAGTTGAATTAGAAGGTAAAGGTCGCCATGATCCATGTGTTGTTCCTAGGGCAGTACCGATTGTGGAAGCAATGGCGGCGATAACAGTATTAGATTTTTTATTAAGAAGTAAAGCCACACAAGTATAATTTAAATAGAATATGAGAAAATTAGCATTGCATTGGAAAATTATAATTGCACTTGTTTTAGGTATAATATGGGCTTTTGTTTCAAGTTACTTAGGGTATTCGGAGTTTACATTAGACTGGATTGATCCATTTGGAAAAATATTCGTGAATCTACTTAAAATGATAGCAGTACCTTTAGTTATGTTCTCCATCATGAAAGGTGTAGCAGATTTGAAAGATATTTCTAAATTAGGAAAGCTTGGTGGGAAAACTTTGGGAATTTATGTAGTTACAACTGTTTTTGCAGTGACTGTTGGTTTAGGGTTAGTAAATTTAATTAAGCCGGGTAGTTTCCTGAGCACAGATCAGCTTATTAAAAACAGAATTCAATATGAATTGTGGTGTGGAGAATCGGGAACGGAAATAAAAGATACTAAGGATTACTTGCACGATCCGCAATATGCCTCTTACGTTATTGCTGCAAAAGCAGATTACAAAATAAGTAAAGATGAAATAGCAAATGACAAGAAATTTATGGAACGTACCAAAAATGCGAAAGCGCAAAAAGATGCTCGCCCATTATCCTTTTTGGTAGATTTTGTTCCTCAAAACTTCTTCCTTTCCTTAACCGATGGTAAATTGATGCTGCAGGTTATTTTCTTTTCTATCTTCTTTGGTGTTTGTTTATTGATGATTCCAATAGGAAAGGGGGGACCAGTTTTAGCTGGAATAGATGGTGTTAATGAGGTGTTTTTAAAAATGGTAGATATAATAATGAAATATTCTCCATTTTTTGTTTTTGCTCTTTTAGCAGGCAAGTTTTCTGAGATGGCAGGGGATGATCCAGCTTCTTTAATAGAAATGTTTAAGAGTTTAGGGATTTATAGCCTTACCGTTCTACTAGGTTTGTTTTTCATGATATTTGTTCTGTATCCATTTATTATGAAAATGGTGGTGAAAAAGAAAATGACTTATGCTGGCTTTTTTAAGAGAATTAGCCCCGCTCAATTTTTAGCATTTTCTACAAGTTCAAGTGCTGCTACATTGCCTGTTACAATAGATTGTGTAAGAGATCGAATAGGTGTTTCTAAGGAAGTAACAAGTTTTGTTTTACCAATAGGAGCCACTGTAAATATGGATGGAACGAGCTTGTATCAAGCGGTTGCAGCAATTTTCTTAGCGCAGTATCACGGAATCGATTTGGACTTAGGAGCGCAGCTTACAATTATTCTTACGGCAACACTAGCTTCTATCGGATCAGCGGCGGTTCCTAGTGCAGGTTTGGTAATGTTGATGATTGTATTGGGATCTGTTGGTTTAAATCCAGCTTGGATAGCAATAATTTTGCCGATAGATAGAATATTGGATATGTGCCGAACTGTTGTTAATGTAACGGGTGATGCAACTGTTGCTACAATAGTCGCCTCCTCAGAAGGAGATCTCAATGTGGTAACAGATGACGAGCTAGAAAAATTGGAAACAGCGTAACAAATTAGTGATAATGAGTTATGATAAAGCACAATATATGGTAAGCTTTTTGTAAAACGATATAATATCTGCGACAAATTAAAATGAAATATTCCTATCTGTTTTTATTGATATTTACACTATTAACAACTTCGTTCTATGGGCAAGATGATGACTTGGAGGTGGATCCTGCTTGCCTGCAAATTCCTACGGATAAAAAAGTACTGAAACTTTATGAGAAAGGATTGGATAGAAAAAAGTACGCTTATAAAGAACGGATTCGTCATTTTAAAGATGCGTTGCAATTAGATGAAGATTGTTCTGCTTGTATGTGGGAAATAGCGAAGTTGACATATCGTAGAGCCCAAGCAAATGGTGATAATTTTGAAATACCTCAGAAATACTTTCACATGATTGAGGCTACCTGTCCGGAGTTTCATGCTGATATATATTACAATTTAGGAGTTATGTATTATGCCCAAAAAGCAGATTGTATGGCATCGGAATACTTTGAGAAATTTTCAAAATTCCCTTCTGAAGATGAAAAAAGATTGTCTAGAAAATATGCGAAGCAATTGGAAGATATTAATGAGATTAAATACGAAATAGATTTTTATTGCAATTACTTTAAAGACAAAAAACCATTTACTCCAAAAGTTGTGGAAAATGTCTCTACAGCATCACGTCATGAATATTTACCTATGATTTCTGCTGATAATGAAATTCTCTTGTACACTGCAGAGTTTGATCAAAAGTTCAAAGGAGATGTTATGATGCAAAAAGTACAAGAATTTACAATGAGTAATCGATCGGAGGCCAATTTACTATTTGGAGCAGGGGTTAAAATGCCAAAGCCTTTTAATGTAGGTCCAAGATACGGAGGCGCGACCATTTCATTGAATAATAAAAATCTATTTATCTGTTCATGTATCAAACAAGCAGGTATTTTCAATTGCGATATTTTTAGCACAAAGTATGAGGTTGTTGAGGTGGACGGAAAAGAAAAACGTGTTTGGTCTGAATTAAAAAATTTAGGTCCTAATATTAATGGTCCAGATACATGGGAAGCTCAACCTTCATTGAGCGCAGATGGTAAAACCTTATATTTTGCATCGGCTAGGGCTGAAAGCATTCAGCAAAGTATTGATATTTATTATTCCGAAAAACAACCGGATGGTTCTTGGGGTAAAGCAATTAATTGTGGACGTCCAATTAATACGATAGGCAACGATAAAGCTCCTTTTATGCACTCTGATAGTAAAACCTTATACTTTGTTTCTCAATGTTCTCAGGAGCGATTAGGCGCAGGTGGTTACGATTTGTTTTACACAAGACAAAATGATGATGGTACTTGGGAAATACCAAAAAACATGGGGTACCCTATTAATACGGAAGGAGATGAAGAAGGGATCATTGTAAGTGCTGATGGAGAGCAAGGCTATATTTCTTCTGATGGTATTAAAGGAGGAATAGGCAAGAAGGACATCTTTTCTTTTAATTTACCAGAAGAAGCTAAGCCAGACAAAATAATAATTATGAAAGGAAAGGTAGATGCGGAAAATATTGAGGAAATTAAAGACACGAAATTAAAAGTTCGCTATCAATCTGGAAAGGTTGTAGAACAGGAAATTTCAATTAGTGATGAAGGCGATTATGTGGCTGTAGCAAATGTTGGATCTGGAAAAGAGGATGTTCTTATTGAAATTGAAAAAGAAGGAAGTGCCTATGAATCAAAGTTGATAAAGAAGGAAGAAACAGATAACACTTTTATTAAAGAACAAGGAATAGCGATTAAAGAAGTTAAAAAAGGAAGTATGCACACGATTAATGACATTTTATTTGCTTCTAATTCATCCGAGATTTCGGAAGCTTCTAAACTTGTATTGCAAGGATTTGCAAGTTGGTTAAAGCAGAATCCAACTATTAATATTGAAATTCAAGGACATACAGATGATGTAGGTAATAATACTGATAACCTTGCTTTGTCTCAGGATAGAGCTTATTCCGTAATGGAGTACCTTTCAGTCGATGGAGGAGTAAAAGTCTCTAGAATTAAGTTTAAAGGGTATGGAGAAACAAAACCTATAGTACCTAATGATTCTCCTAGTAATCGCAATAAAAACCGTAGAACGGATTTTTTAATTTTATAGAGCCAATACTAAGTTGTTATAAAATTGATGAAATTATTATCACAATCGTTTGTCTTCTTGTAAGTTTAGTTCGGCTACTTTGTTAATTCTTTTTTATTTAAGATTCAGTCAGAATTAAATTTTTTAGCTGTTCCTATAATTTTAAACTTTGGTATAAAAATCAAAGTATGGAAAAAGTAATTATATCCTAAGACCAATAACACATACATCATCAATTTGCTCAATTGATCCTCGCCATTTTTTGAATTCATTAGCAAGCAGGTTAAGTTGTTTTTCCATAGAATTTTCTTGAATGGATAATAAGAACTTTTTGAACTTACTTGATTTGTATTTTTTGCCTTTTTCTCCACCAAACTGGTCTGAATATCCGTCCGAAAAAATATAAATTGTATCTCCTTTTTCCAATTGAAAAGAATGTGTATTGTAAGGTTGGAGGTTTTCAAATTTTCCTATGGGCTGCTTGTTCGCTTTGGTTTCTATTAGAATACCATTACGAATAATCCAAAGTGGGTTATGCGCTCCAGCATATTCTAATTTATCTTCAATTAAGCTGCAAATTGCAATATCCATTCCGTCTCTAACCTCTGTTTCACTTTTTTCAAACTCTTGAATGACTATATCTCTGGCTTTTTCTAGTATTTGACCAGGGTCCGATAAGTTAAATTCTCTAACCGACCGATTAAGCGCATTATTGCATACCACGCTTATCATTGCTCCGGGAACTCCATGTCCTGTGCAATCTGCAACTGCAAAAAGAATTCTATCCGCTTTGGCTTCCATCCAGTAAAAATCGCCCGCAACAATATCTTTGGGTAAATAAAGTATGAAGTTGTTTTTTAAATGATTGTTTATTTTGGATTGTGGAGGTAGAATAGCTTGCTGTATTCTTTTAGCATAATTGAGTGAATCCGTAATTTCCTTATTTTTAATTTCTAGTTTTAATTTTTGCTGGTTGACTTGGTCATTTATAGTTGTTAGACTTTCATTTTTCTCAACAATGATATCTTCATAGGCATCATTTAAATTTCTAAAATACCAGATCATTAGAAAGGAAGTAATAATTACCCCCAGCATTCCAGAAAACTGGTATATTACTCTTATTTCATCTGTTAATATTATAAATGGTTCCATAGATTGGGTAAGCCAGAATAAAGTGCAGAAGAGGCCAATAATAAATACAGACAGTACAATGATTGTTTTTTTGTTGTGAAAAATAATCGTGGGAAATAATACGCTTGGAATTAAATAAATAATAGTGCCGGTATTTTTTCCCGTTAGCACTGTTAATAAGGAAACGTAGCTAATTATAAAAACTATTGAAAGCCATTTTGATAGGGTATATTTTTTTTTGTAGATAAGGAATAGAATACTTAGACAAGTAAAAATTGTAATTAAAGTAATAGCTACTCCTTCGTATACTTGATGATATAAGTCAATAATTAAAAAAAACAACGAAAGAACAATAATAATGCTAAGCATTATGTTAAGAATTCTGATCCTTTTCTTTTCATTTTCATCTAGCTCTAATGGAATTCCATTATTAGATATTTTAGTCCAAATTTTATTCAAAGTGCTTCGGGTATTTTTAATAGAAGATATATTCAATTATAAATGCAATATAAGTAAATTAACAATAAGTAATTTTTTTTCAAAATTGATGGATACTCTAAAAAGAGAGAGATGTTATCTGTTCGGACGATAGTGTGGATGGAGCATAAAGCAAACTGAATGATTATTATTTTGACATGGGAGCATAGCTAAAAATAAAATTACTAGTAGGGGTAGACTTACCAGGAGCGAGAATTGTTTCTGTAAAAGCAATTATCCGAACCTGAGCTATTTCTCCATAAGGGTATGAACGTATATATTTTTGATATTCATAATCAGACCATTTATTTAATAATTCTCTTGATGATATGTAATTATATAGTATTGTCTTGTAATAAAACACTAACCAGGAATAATCTATATATGGCTTTAATTCAGTATCATTCATAGTGAGGTCCTCTCCCGTTCGTAAGTCTATCTCATGCCCGTTTGATCTCACGCCGCTAACTTTAAACCACCCGTGAGTTATGCTGGGATTTGGTGAGTAGAATCCCCAATATTGAAAAAATAATGAAGTGTGATTTAATTTCTTTATAAATGTTGGTTGTGGTAAGTAAGTGTTAAAAGAGTCTGATGCAAGTGCACTTCTCCAGAATACAAGCACAAATACAGTTCCCAATAAAACTAATGAAAGTGGTTTTAACTTTTTTTGTAGCCCCAATAATATTTCTGATTGTTCAATACTTTTTCGTTTTGGTTTCCATTTGTTTAGCTTTTCACCTAAATAATCCCAGAAAAATGAAGGGATGAGTAAAACTGCAAACGTGGGTACGATAATAGGGAATAACCCTAAATCTAGAAATAGAAAAATTGTCCAATGAATACCTAGTAATAGTATTACAGATAGTAATCTAGTCCACTTATTTAATAAGGGAAAGAAAAGTAAGCCAATGATGGAGTATTCTATTAATAAAGTAAAATTGGATAAGAAGTGACATAATGCTGGGTATTCAAGAAGCGAAGTTGCCAATGGTTTAGCCCAAATCTTCTCCATTAAGGCATAGGATAGAGCGTCACCATTAATCCATAAATATCCTGTTTTAAGGAAGGCCTGATAAAAATATACCATGCCTATGAAAAATAAAAAATAAAAAGTAGCAAAACTTTTGTGCTGATTAAATTTAATACGCTTTCCTACTCTAAAAAAACTAAAGCGTTGATCTAGAGGTAAAAACATAGCTATAAATAATAAATTAATCAAGATTTCATCTGGACCTGAGAGAATTAATCCGTTTCGCTGGTGAATGCTCCAAAGAGCAATAAAAGAAAGTATGGAAAATATTTTTGATCTAAAACCTACAGTCATTAAGATATAAGAAGCAAGGGTTAGAATGAAGAAAAAACCAACTCCATTAACTGAATCAAAAAACTGCAACAGGCCCCATCGATACATTTCACGAGATGGATCTGAACTAATAATTGTATCTAAGATATCTTGGCTGAGAACACCTGAGTTCGTATAAAAAGCTTCTAGGAATGGCCATTTATTTATTAGGAGATCGAGAATTAGAACAGTTCCTAGAAAAAGCCTAAATAATCCAAGTGCTCGTAGATCAAGATATGGATTAAAATATTTATGGTGTGTTTTATTCAAACGCCAAATGTACAAAAGATACTATTTATCAATTAGTTCAGTTTGGAAAATACAAAAAAAATGTAGTTGAATGTTAAAAGGAGTAAATAATACAGTAATGCACTATTCTGTTTTGGTTTTATGAGTTTTCCACACGGTGTTAATAAGTTGCTTCCTAACTTGGCATGGATTTTAATATATTCGAACTTCTTAAAAAACAAGTATAAAATCTGTTTATGAAAAATACATTAGTAACTTTTGTTACCGCCTTAATAACCTTTGGTTTTTCGGCCCAAGAGATAACACCTGAGGAACAAGCTTTTCAGGATTCAATCAATGCGTTAAATACAGCAAGTGCTGCAACAGCCGAATCACAAGAAGCTTATAACCTTGGAATCGCATTGTTTAGTAAGGAAAAATACAAAGAAGCTGTAGCAGCTTTTGATAGATCGATTACTGGGGATTCAAAATTTGAGGCTGCTTATTATAATAAAGGTGTCGCGCAATACCAAATGAAAACATATAAAGCGAGTGTAGGAACATTCACTAAATTATTAGGAATCAATAAGGAACATGGAAAAGCTTATTTCCAAAGGGCACAGGCGCATCAAAAATTAAATAATTTAGATGCTGCTATTGATGATTATGATCACGCAATATTAATGGATGCAAAAAATTACAAAGCTTATTATAATGCAGGAGGAGTTAATTTTTTGAAAAAAGATTATGAAAAAGCAATAAAATTATTTACTAAAGCTATTGGAATTAAACCTGATTTTGGTGATGCATATAATGATAGAGGAAGTAGCTATAGAATGTTAAGGAAATTTGATTTGGCTTTAGCAGATTATAAAAAAGCTGGAAAATATATGCCAAAACATGCATTTGTTTTTAACAATCTAGGAGCAGTTAAGAAAATGTTAAAAGATTTTGAAGGAGCTAAAGCTGCATATGGTAAAGCATTGGCGTTGGATTCTGATTTTTATCTTGCCTATAATAATAGAGGGGCTATGAGTTTTGAGCAAGGAAAATACGATGAAGCTTTGCGTGATTTTAACAAAGCGATTGAAATCAATCCAAAATATGCACCTGCATATAACAATAGAGGTACTGTAAAGGATAAAAAGAAAAATTATAAAGGAGCAATAAAAGATTTTGATTTAGCTATTTCTTTGGATAAAAACTATGCCAATGCCTATGCAAATAGAGGTACAGCAAAAGAAATGAACCGTGATATGGAAGGGGCTTGTATGGATTGGGCAAAAGCTAGGGAGCTTGGGTCTGATTTAGGAAAAGCATACCAATCGGAAAATTGTGAATTTTAACCAATGTGTAATCGAATTAGGAAAATCAATATGAAAAATATATTTATTATAGTAGGTTCTTTATTTATTGCGAATAGTTATGCTCAGAATGTTGATTTCAAAGCAGGTAATTTTAAAGATAAAAAGGATGCGTTTAAAAGTGCCTTAGCACACTTTGAAAAAGGGGATGATTTTTTGGAATTAGGCAATGAATCCATTTATACGGTTAAATCGCCAGGAAACAATTTTAAAGCAGCTATTCAAGAATACGAATATGCTTTTAAGTTTAATCCGAATAGTGCGGAGTTGAATTTTAAAATGGGTAATGCTTATTTATATACAAATGAAAAGTATAAAGCATTAAAGTACTTAAAAACAGCTGAGAAATTGGATCCAGAAGTTGATACATTTTTAGATTTTTATTTAGGAATGGCACAACAATTAGATATGGATTTTGCTGGCGCTTTAAAACATTACGAAAAATTTGAAGGTGCTACGAAGTCAAAGCATGTTGAAACTTTGGGAAGAATGCTAAAGAAACGCAAGGCTGAATGTAAGCATGGAAAGAGCATAACTGCAGCTCCAATACGAGCTTGGGTTGATAACGTTGGGAATATTAATTCTCCAGAAGATGATTATAGTCCTTGTATTTCAACGGATGGAGGAACAATAATGTTTACCTCGAGAAGAGAGAATGGTCATAAAGCTGATGAAGTTGGGGTTTATGATGGAGATATTTACATTACTGAAATTAATAACAAAGGGAAATGGTCAAAACCTAAAAACGTAGGGGAACCGTTAAGTACAAAAAATGATGAAACTTCTACAATGCTTTCTTATAATGGTACTAAATTATTAGTTTTTAAAACGGAAGGAGAGGATTACAACGTTTATGAAAGTAATCTAAAAGGAGCTTCCTGGAGTGTGCCGGGAAAGTTGCACAGAAGTTTAAATACGATTGTTAACCAAACGCATGCTACCTATAATTTTAACGATAGAAAAGTCTATTTTATTTCTGATAAACAAGTTGGATCGAGTAGTAAAGGAACGGATATATATTTCTGTGGTCGTAAAAATGGTTCAAAAGGAGAATTTGGTGCTGCGCAATCAATAGGTAAGGAAGTAAATACTAAGTTTAACGAAGGATCTGTATATATGCATCCTGATGGAGAAACGATGTACTTTAGTAGCGAAGGACATAATTCAATGGGAGGATTTGATATTTTTATGTCGGAGAAAAAACAAGGGGTTTGGCAAATACCAGTTAATATGGGATATCCGATTAATACTCCTTATGATGATCATTTTTTTGCAGCTACTGCAAGTGGGAAGTATGCGTATATCTCTTCTAACAGAGAAGGAGGGAAAGGTGGTTTGGATATTTACAAAGTAACTTTTTGGGGGAATCCAAAAGAGTTGATTGTAGATACGGAAGATTACTTGTTGGCAAGTGTTGCTAATCCAATTCAAGATGTTAAAATAGAGAGCAAGGTAAAGGTAAATAAGAAATCGCTAACTGTATTTAAAGGAGCTACTATTGATGCTATTGAAAATAAACCGGTTGAAGCTAAGATGGAGATTATAGACAACAGCACTGGACAAAAAATGGAGACATTTGTTACAAATAGTGCTACGGGTAAATTTTTATTGTCATTGAATGGTGGACGAAATTATGGGATTTCTGTTCAAGCTGATGGGTACTTATTCCACTCAGAGAATTTTGATATCCCCAAGCAGAGCTCATTTAGTATGGTAAATAAAGAAATTAAATTAAAGAACATTAAAATTGGAAGTAAAATTGCTCTTCGAAACGTATTTTTTGATGTCGGTAAATCGACGGTAAAAGATGAGTCCAATACAGAGTTAGATCGCTTAGTAAAGCTTTTAAAAGATGTTCCAGGACTTAAAATTGAATTATCTGGACATACAGATAATACAGGTAGTGAAAGTTTGAATAAGAAGTTATCTCAAGATAGGGCTACAGCTGTTGTTAATTATTTAAAAGCGAAAGGGGTTGTTACAGAAAGGTTATCTGCAAAGGGATATGGTTCTTCTCAACCAATAGCAAACAATGCATCATCTGAAGGTCGTCAAGAAAATAGACGCACAGAATTTAAAATTATCGCTAATTAGAATAGTAATAGCAGCGGTTTCAATTACGTTAAGATAACTGGAGTATTTGTTGTTGCTCGACTTTTTACAATGACTTTAACCATCTACTTTTGTAATCATATTTTAAATTCTATAAATTATTTTAATTTCTGCTAATAAAATAGCGCTCAAAGTTTACATTTGTCTTTCAATATTGCACAAATGAGTAAACCGTCTATTCCAAAAGGTACAAGAGATTTTTCGCCAACTGAAATGGTGAGAAGGAACTATATTTTTGATACGATTAAGAAATCATTTATTAAATATGGCTTCCTTCCTATCGAATCACCTTCTATGGAGAACTTGAAAACGCTTACTGGAAAGTATGGTGATGAAGGTGATAAGTTGATTTTTAAAGTGTTGAATAGTGGAGATTATTTAAAAAAAGCTGATAAGGGAGCACTCCAGGAAGCGAATTCTTCGAAGTTGATTAGCTCTATTTCTGATAAGGCATTGCGTTATGACTTAACAGTGCCTTTTGCAAGATATGTAGTGCAACATCAAAATGATATAGCATTTCCGTTTAAACGCTACCAAATTCAACCTGTTTGGAGAGCTGATCGACCGCAAAGAGGAAGGTACCGAGAGTTTTATCAATGCGATGCTGATGTAGTAGGAAGTAACTCCTTATTGTACGAAGTTGAAATTGTTCAATTGTTAGATGAGGTGCTTTATAATTTGGGTATTCCAGGCTTTACCATCAAAATTAATAACCGAAAGGTATTGAGTGGGATTGCCGAAATAACAGGAGAGTCGGATAAAATTATTGACATCACTGTTGCCATTGATAAGTTGGATAAAATTGGAGAGGAAGGAGTTATTAAAGAATTAGAAAGTAAAGAGGTTTCAGCTTCAGCAATTGAAAAAATAAAACCTTTGTTTTTATTGAAAGGGGATTACAAAAAAGTTATTTCAGAAATGAAAACAATGCTTCAAGACTCAGAAATTGGATTGAGAGGAATAGAAGAATTAGCGTTTATATTTGAAACAATCAATGCATTGGGATTGAAGAAAGCAACCTTTGAATTTGATGTAACGCTTGCTAGAGGTTTAAACTATTATACAGGAGCTATTTTTGAGGTGTCTGCTAACAATGTTAACATGGGGAGCATATCAGGTGGAGGTAGATATGATGATTTAACAGGTATTTTCGGTTTAAAAGATGTTTCTGGAGTTGGAATATCTTTTGGAGCGGATAGGATTTATGATGTTTTAGATGAATTAGAATTATTTCCAGAATTTTCTGCAGAATCCACTCAAGTAATGCTTGTTAATTTTGGGATAGATGATCTATTTTGTTTACAGGTATTAAAAGAACTGAGAGAAAACGCTATTAATGCCGAGTTTTATCCATCTTCAGCAAAATTGAAAAAACAAATGAAATATGCGAATGATAAAAATATTCCATTTGTAATTTTTATAAACGAAGAAGAGGTTGCTAGTAATTTACTAGAACTTAAAAACATGCTGACAGGAGATCAGCAAAAGTTAAGGATACAGGATGTTATTACTACTATAATTGATTAAAATATGAGTGAAGCACAGCATGTAATATCATCAGCACATTTATCAATTAAAAAAATTGAAAACATACTAAAAACAAATGTTCGCTTAAAGCTATCAGACGATTCTATTGAAAAGATAAAAAAATGTCGTAAGTATTTAGACTTGAAGTTAAAGAGAGGAGATGAAGTGTTTTATGGCATAAATACTGGGTTTGGCTCGTTATGTAATACTGTTATTTCCAAAAAAGACTTAAGTCAATTGCAAGAAAATCTTGTTATGTCTCATGCTTGTGGATTAGGGGATGAAGTTGAGCACGATATCGTTAAATTAATGCTTTTATTGAAAATTCAAGGACTCTCTTTAGGATATTCTGGTATAGCTTTGGAAACGATTCAAAGATTGATCGATTTTTATAACAATGATATAATGCCAGTTGTTTATCAGCAAGGTTCATTAGGGGCCTCTGGTGATTTAGCACCACTTGCACATATTTCACTTCCTTTATTGGGCAAAGGATATGTTGATTTTGATGGGAAACGAAGAAAAGCAAAAGATGTTCTTGAAGAATTGAATTGGGAGCCAATTGTTTTAAATTCTAAGGAAGGACTTGCATTGCTTAATGGTACTCAATTTATGAGTGCACATGCAGTTTGGTCATTAATAAAAGCAAATCACTTATCTGAATTTGCTGATTTAGTAGGCACCATGTCTTTAGAGGGATTTGATGGTAGGGTTTCTTCCTTTGCTGAAGCTGTTCATTTGGTTAGACCGCATAAAGGTCAGCTAGAAACGGCTAGAAATATTAGAAAATACCTAGAAGGAAGTGAGTTAATTAACCAAGATAAGGTTAATGTTCAAGATCCCTATTCGTTTCGTTGTATGCCTCAAGTACACGGAGCTTCTAAGGATGTTATAGAATATGTATCGGGAGTAGTTGAAATTGAAATAAACTCTGTTACCGATAACCCTACAATTTTTCCAGATGAAGACATGATAATATCCGCGGGGAATTTTCATGGGCAACCTTTGGCATTGAGTTTAGATAACTTGGCGATTGCAATAGCAGAATTAGGTAGTATTTCTGAACGACGAATTTATAAATTGATTTCAGGAACAAGAGGCCTTCCTCCGTTTCTAGTTGCCAACCCAGGTTTAAATTCAGGATTTATGATACCGCAATATTCGGCAGCTTCAGTTGTAAGTAAAAATAAACAATTATGTACACCAAGCTCTGTAGATACAATTGATTCGAGTAACGGTCAAGAAGACCATGTTAGCATGGGAGCAAATGCAGCTACTAAAACACTAGAAGTAATCAAGAACGTTGAAAAAATTATTGGAGTAGAATTATTTACAGCAACGCAAGCACTCGAGTTTAGAAAGCCTTTGAAGTCCTCTGAATATATAGAAAGCTTAATTATTGAGTTTAGAAAACTTGTTCCATTTGTAGGTGATGATAAAATCATGTACGATGAAATGGAAAAATCAAGAGTATTTGTCCAAGAATTTGAATTTTAACACTTGAATACTCTATACCTAATACCTGGAACCGGAGCAGATCATCGTTTTTTTTCTAGATTACAACTTGATGTTAATACACAAGTAATTGAATGGACTGAATGGGGAAATGCCCAAACAATTCGAGAATACGCTGAGGTACTAAGTTTGCAAATTAATACAGAAGAACCTTTTGGAATTTTAGGTGTTTCGTTTGGTGGTATGCTTGCTGTTGAAATGTCGAAATTCCTTAATCCATCGAAGCTCATTATAGTGTCAAGTGCAAAATCGTATAAGGAACTTCCTGTTATAGTTAGGTTTGCAAGTAGGTTAGGAGTGCATCATCTGATTTCTCCTTGGCTTATTAAAATAATTCCATTTGCTGGAAAAATATTTGGTGTTTCTAAAAAAGATAAACGTTTTTTTGACAAAATGATAGATGAAACTCCTGCTGGACATTTGAAAAAGACAATTCGTTCTATACTCTATTGGAAAAATACAGATCTCCCTTCCGGAGTGCTGCATATTCATGGTTCTCGAGATAAAGTAATTCCAATAAAAAAAACACAGAAACCTGCTGTGGTCGAAGGTGGTGGTCACTTTATGGTTTATAATATGGCCAATGAAGTCGGTGAAATTATTAATAAGCATTTATAACCTTATTCCGACTACACAAACATCATCGATTTGATCAAAATCATCTTTCCAAGTTTCAAATTCAGATTGTATAGAATTTAATTGATCGGACATTTTTTGTTCTTTAATTTTACTCAATAAATTATTAAAAGGCTTGTACTTATATTTTTTTCCTCGTTTCCCTCCAAATTGATCCGCAAATCCATCCGTAAAAAGGTACAAGATATTCCCTGGATTTACAGCTATAGTCTTCCCTTTAAATGGTTGTTGCGTAAGAAACCTACCAATTGGTTGTTTACAACCTTTAATTTTTTGTGATTCAATTTCATCTTTATCAAAAATCCAAAGAGGGTTGTTAGCCCCTGCAAATTCAATACTTTTTCCATCTTTATTTATTCGACACAATGCTATATCCATTCCATCCATTATTTCTGTAGCACTCTGTTCAAATGTGTTTATTACCAATTCAGTTACCTTGTCCAAAATTGCAGCCGGTTCATATAAATTATATTCTCTAACTGCTCTGTTTAAAGCATTATTACACACTACACTTACCATAGCCCCTGGCACACCGTGTCCGGTACAATCTGCAACTGCAATCAATAAGCCTTTTGGTGTTTCCTCTATCCAATAGAAATCACCGGCAACGATGTCTTTAGGTTGGTAATAAACAAAGCAATCATTTATACATGCATTTATGGATTCCTTAGAAGGAAGAATTGCTTCTTGTATTCTTCGAGCATAGGTTATGCTATCTGTTATTTCTTCGTTTTTAATCTCAATGATATTTTTTTGACGCACTAATTGATCGTTGGAAGTTTTTAATGATAAACGCGAAATTATTTCTTTCTTATGAAGTCTATACCTGGTTTGGATAAGGAATATCAAGAACAAAGCAACCGTTATGTTCAGAAGTCCTCCGTTTATGATAATTTCATCAAACGATAGTGGGCTATTAAAATAAAACATTCCTCCGATAGAAAGTAAGCATAATGCAACCAATGCTATACTGTATAGCATTCTCCAGAGCATTAACATACCCCCTCCAATAAGAATCGCCAACATTGCAAAAGTTTGTTGCTGAAACATTTCCAATTCCATAACGCTGTAGAAGTATCCATTTTGGATAACAAGGGCTGTATAAGACAGAAACATGAATAGTTCTATCCCAGTTTGTTTTTTATTGTGAATAAGCAGCAGTGCTAGTACAAATAATGATATACTACATCGAATTATACAAAATGAAAACCAATAATCAGGAGTAACAAAGTAATCGCTTAGGGCCCATAAGGGGTTAAGAATTAGAGCTACCCAACTCGCAATTTTGAAGTATTTTACAGAAAGTGTGTTTAATTCACTTTGCCAATCAACGATGTTTTTTCCCATAGATGTTAGCCCTAATATAAACAAAAGTAGCGAAACTAAATCTCGCTATTTTTAATATGATTTATGATAAGTAATTTATAAATCCTTAGTTTTAGCCACTTTACCGTTGCTGTAAGTTTCTTCCTTTGTGGGTTTTCCTTGTTGATTATAATAAGTCCATTTACCAGTTTTATAATAATCATAGGCATTTAAATCATAACTCAAAGTACCTTTTTGTTTGGTAATACCATTGTTATAAAAGTCATTTTGTATGAAGTTTAACTTTTTAACTCTCTTTAATACAGTTTCCTCTTGTCCAGTTTCATAGTAAGACCTCTTGGCATTATGGTATAAGAAGCTTTTGTGGAATTCCTCATAAAACTCCATATTACCATTTGCGTAGTAATCCACCCATAGTAGTGCAGATCCTCCCATATATTTAACTTCAGATTTTAATATTCCGTCAGCGTAAAATTTCTTTTGTAGCGACCTGAAACCATCTATGTTTTTAAACTCCCTTTCTATTTGACCGTTCGGATAATAGTTTTTATAAACTTTTAGTTGTCCGTCAATATAATATCCACGGTGCAGAAGTGTGCCATCGTCATAATAATCTTCTTTCCAGTTATTTACAGCATAACCATTTTCCATTCTTACTGAATCCCCTTCTAATGCCATGTTTAAAGATTCATAAAGTTGAATTCCATAGGTCTCGTCAATTATAGATTTATCGTATGTCTTTTCTTTAGGGATTTGGCTCTCAAGGTCTATCTGAGCATAAGATACACCAGAAATTAAAATGACACTTAAAAGTACAATACTTTTCATTCGAAGTAGGTTTAAATTGGTTTGTTTAGGTCCTATACCGTAAATATACAAAATTATGTCTAAATATTGAAATATTTAGGCGTCCTTTTTTTCGTTAAACTTAGCAATTTTGATACCAAGGTAACCATACATGATTGTCATAATAGGACTTATTATATTAAAGAAACAGAATAAAAAGTATTCGCCGGTAGCAACTCCTAGTACATGAGATTGCGCTGCCCCACAAGTATTCCATGGAACTAACACAGAAGTAACTGTTCCGCTATCTTCTAAAGTTCGACTCAGGTTTTGAGGCGCAAGACCTCTATCTCTATAGGTTTTTGAAAACATTTTTCCAGGCACTACAATTGCTAGGTATTGATCGGATGCAGTTACATTAAAGCCAATGCAAGTCAAAGTTGTAGTTGTAATTAAAGACCCTCTTGATTTGGCCTTTGATACAATGACCTCTGTTATTTTACTTAACATACCAAGCTTATCCAGAATCCCTCCAAAACTCATAGCACAGATAATTAGCCATATTGTTCCCATCATGCCTGACATTCCGCTAGTTCCTAATAGTTTGTTAACTTGGTCGCTAGAAGTGTTAACCGATGTGTCTACTGTCATAGCGTTTATTACACTGCGGTAGGCAGCTTCTAAATAATTACTTCGTGATAAACTGGCAGTTAAACCTAACTTATTAATACTGTTATCAAAGGTCAATGTGAAATTATCCATTGCAGCCGTGTCTAGAGCTTCTGGAAGTATAAAGATTCCCGTCGATGCGACTTCTCCTTCTTTGCTAATAACAAGTTCGTAAGTTCCTCCATTTTGATTTTTAAGCTTGCTATCACCTTCAATTTTTTCACCTTCTTGATACCATTCAAAAGAATACTCGGAAGCATTTTCACCCTCTATTATAATCGTGTTTTTTATTCCGTTTTGGTTGATAATGTCTGGCTGAAAAACGAGTGCTGCTAATCCGCCTAACAAAGCTCCTGCAAAAAGAGCTGGAATTGCAGGTACTTTTTTAATAATCATAAAAACAACAGCAGCAGGAACTAAAAATAACCATGGAGTTATATAAAAAGAACCTTCAATAGCTGAAAGTATTCCATTAATTTCTTCTGTTGAACCGCCGGCGCCAACAAAGAAACCTAACACCAAGAAAATTAATAACGTAATTACAATAGAAGGAATTGTAGTCCACATCATATAGCGAATGTGCGTAAATAAGTCTGTACCTGCAACCGCAGGAGCGAGGTTTGTGGTGTCGCTCATAGGCGACATTTTATCCCCAAAATATGCTCCAGAAATTATTGCTCCAGCAATTAAACCAGTGTTTATATCCATCGCTTGGCCAATGCCAAGTAAAGCAACTCCTATTGTAGCTATAGTAGTCCATGAGCTCCCTGTTGCTAACGAAATAATTGCACTAACTATGCAAGCAGCAAATAGAAATATGGTAGGATTTAATATTTTAAGCCCGTAATAAATCATACTTGGAACAATACCACTAATTAGCCATGTTCCGGCCAAAGCACCTATTAATAAAAGAATTAGTAATGCAGGGAGGGCTGATAAAATGGAATCACTAATACCACTAAGCATATCTTTCCATTTATATTTAAGTCGCCAACCAATAAGTGCTGCTACCGCTGTAGCAAATAGCAAAGCCATCTGATTGGCTCCACTTAATGAATCGCTACCCCAAATAGACATTACAGATACCATTAAGAGTAAAATCAATACTACTATTGGAGTTAATGCTTGAATTAAAGAAGGTTTTTTGAATGTAGGTTCCATATTGGTTTATAATTGATCGCCGTAAAAATACCTTTTTCCAAGAGATTGAGAAAGACTTGTAATTTATAAATCTTTGAATGTCTTTTTTTTGCGTCCAAAATGTTGCCATACGATATTGCTAGAATACATTCCTTTCATTCCTGTAAAACTTTTATATGCCAATTGTTTCCGCTTTTTTTTCAATTGAGAGATATTTTTGTAAAAATGAAAATGCGCTTTAAAGATACTTCCAATATGCCTAATCTTACCAGAAAAAAGAAACTTTGCTGCAGCTACGCTGTCTAGACATAGCCTTGTAAGTATTTTAATAAAAAGACCTTTATCAAGGTTCTTGTAAAGCGTAAATAAACTGTTTCTAAAGTTTAAATAGGTCTTTTGCGGGTTGACATAGTTTAATGTGCCTCCGCCAACATGATAAACAGAACTAGATCCGCAATACATTATTTTTTTACCACTGTTTTTCATCCGCCAGCAAAGATCAATTTCTTCCATGTGCGCTAAATAAATAGCATCAAACCCTCCAAATTCATGAAATGAATTAGCCTTAATGAACAAACACGCTCCGCTAGCCCAAAATATTTCAGTTGTATCATCATATTGTCCTTCATCCTTTTCTACGTGGTCAAAAATCCGACCTCGACAAAAGGGATAGCCATTTTTATCAATCATTCCACCTCCAGCTCCGGCATGTTCAAAGTATTGCTTATCGTTATATGCTAATATTTTTGGCTGTGCTGCAACAATGTTCTCATCGCTTTCTAATAATTGAATAACTGGGGTAATCCAATTTTCGGTAACTTCTACATCAGAATTTAAGAGAATGTAATAATCAGCAGTAATGTGTTTAAGCCCCTTATTGTAACCTCCAGCAAACCAGTAATTTGATTCGTTTACAACAATGTTTATTTGTGGAAAGTTATCTTTTAAGAAAAGAACTGAGTCGTCAGTAGAGGCATTGTCTATAACGTAAATATCAGCTTCCTCACTGTTTGAAATAACACTAGGTAAGAATTCTTCGAGCCACTTCCTTCCGTTAAAATTTAATATGACAACTGCAGTATTCAAGTAATTACAATGCGTATTCTAAAGATTAAAAACAATTAAATAATGTGCATGTACTAACGCGGTTTATAAAATAAATCATCTGTACGGTCACCGAATTCAGGATCAGGGTTTACATCATCTACATTACCGCCTTTGGTACTTCTTCGCTTTAAATCAATTTTCCAATGAAAGTTTTGGATTTCTCCAATTAAATCAGAATGCAATAATTCATAATCATTTGTAACTAAATCACGATCATAAAAAACAAAACGTTTATTATTAAATTTTCCAATTTTGTAGTAATGCCATATTTGATAGGGATATGAATTCGCCTCACTTCTCTGATCATGCACAGTATTTGGAGCTCCATATTTCAGAAAAATACGTCCCCTATCTGTTTGATAACCTTTCTTAATACGCGTACCAAACTTAAGTTGTACTTGTTGTACTTGAAACTTATATGCATTCCAATCCTTTTCTGGAGTCACCGTGTTTCTGTTGTACCAAAAACTATAAATATATTGAAGTTTTAATGTATCGGTCATGTCGTCTAATTGACCATCAATAATTTTCTTTTCAATCTGGGTTGAAATGGGACGCAGGCAATAAATAAATTCATCCAACGAATCCATTGATAGCCTATCGGTGAATTGTCCAGCAAGATTTACATCTTTTAAGTTTTCAGTATTGAGGTCATTTAATAAATTTAAGCGCTGGAATCGTAATTTCTTTTCTGCAACAACTTGGTTGTCTTTGTTTTTTACTTGTACCACAAGGTTATAGTTTCCGGTTGGAAGAGTGCCAATTTCAAATATATTTAGCGTAGCATTGACAGGATTAGATTTTTCCTTACTTAATTTATTGAAGCTTCCTGCAATTACGCCTCGTTCGTAGGATTCAATGAAGTGTTGTAATACATATTTCCCGTTTTCTCCTAATTCTTTGTCCGTATTATATATTTCAAAATAGTAAGCAATTTTATCAAATTCAGGTGAAAAATAATCAGAGACCAGTGGAACCATTTCAAAGCCAGACTTTGAAGTTTTGGAAGCTTTATCAGATTTCCAAAACGAATCAATTAATTCAATATCAGATATGGTAATGAGATCATTGAAATCTACTGTAATTTCTTCGTAATAGGTTGTCTTTTGAGCAGAGTCGTTGAATAAGTCTAAAATCTCTACTTCATATTCATAATTTCCATTTTCAACAAAAAAACGATGGAGATGCAATGGGTCGTTGTATAGGTCTTTGGTTGTGACCCCCTTGTTTTCTAGTACTATTTTTTGAAAATCTATAATCTTACCATCTTTCTTTAACATTTGCAAAATCTCTATTTTACATCTGTCAACACCTAAATCATTTGGAATGTATTTAATAGAACCTGAAAAAATGCTTATATAGGTTTCAATAAAGGGAGAGCTAGGAGAATTGAATTTTTTAAGGCCAATAGTAGCTTCCGTCTGGTTATATCCAAGTGTGCAGATGGTAATTAGCAAGAGGAATAATCGAGTTTTCATTTTACGGAAATTTGGATAGTAACAAATGTACATTAATAAAGCCAAAATAGTGGAATACTTATTTGTTGAAGTGTTATAATGTGTTAAAAAAAGTTACTAATCGGATTGGGATTGATAACTTATTGTGATTATTTTCGTTAAAACAGCATAATGATGAAGCGAATAGTCTATATACTAACAATTTTTATCTCAATTGCGGGTTTTTCACAGAACATCAACCTAGAAGCAAAAGTGCCTGTAGTGGGTGAGGATATTTCTACATCTGGATATATATTAAACGATGTTCTTATTCAAGGCGATAATTCTGAGTACTTAAAAAATTATAGAACAACAAGATATTTTGTAAGAAGAGTTTATGCTTATTCTCAATTGGCTTCAGCAATGCTAAATGAATACCAAGATTCTCTTGCACATATGACTTCTAAGAGAGCTAAAAGGAAATATTTGAATCAAGCAAATAAGGAATTAAAAGAGGAGTTTGGGGAAGAAATAAAAAATATGTCTATTACGCGTGGTGTTTATTTGAATAAACTGATATTTAGAGAAACAGGACTTACAACGTATGATATTATTAAAGATTACAGAGGTGGTGGTAAAGCTTTTTTCCTACAGTCACTATGTCGGTTAAACGGGCAAAACCTTAAGATAGCTTACTCTCCTGAAGGAGAGGATATTGTAATGGAGAGAGTTGTTAGGGAGATTGAGCAGGGTAAGATTAAAACTTTGCCCCGAAGTGCAGTGACGCAAAAAGGAAAGAATGTTCAAAAAAATAACAAGAAGAAAAACCGCAGAAAAAAGAAGGGTAAGCGCAGCGAAGTAGCCGCTAGATAGTCTAATTACTATGCTTTCTTCCGTTAATTTTTCCTTTGTTAAAATATTCATCATTCTTCTTCATTTCCTCTTTCATCTCTTCAGATAAATCTTCTTTTAAGTTCGATAAATCCGGTTGACCAGCATTTACCCATGCGGTATACCAGAAACTTCCTGCTGTTAAAATTGATTCCCTCATTCTTCTTTCTTGCATTCCATTCAATCTTCTTTCGTATTCCATAGAGAAATCTTGACTGTATACTTTCATAACTACACGACCTCTGTGTTCAAAAGAATATTTTTTATCGTCATCAAAAAGTTCGGTTAATTCTCTTTCTACACTGAAAACAGAGTCCAGTGCGTAATGACTCTGTTTAATAACGCTCCAGGCTTTTTCCAATGGATCAGAGATATAAGAAGCTCTTCCCACCAAATAGTCGTAATTTTCAGCAGACAATTCAGGAACTCTAGACTCCCAAAACCCATGTATTCCCTTTTGATTTGTCATTTGTCCATTATAATTTTCGGTAGTATGCAAGGGAACGTGAGAATCGCCAACATAGTGACCTAAATCTGCTGAGTACTGCAATATTTTATCTAAGTTTTTCTCCTTAAAAGCTCTCGTCAATCTTTTTACCATTAATTCAAGGTGCCATGGAGCAATCCCGTATGCCTTTAATGTATCCTCAGAAAATTTATCTACTGCGTCCTTCCATCTTTTTGGGACAACTTCAAACGGGTCTTCATCGTTGTGGACATAATGATCTATATCGATGTAATGCCTTTCCGCTTCCCCTTTAGCAGCATACCTGCGTTTATCAGGATCTATTGCATGCTCTGTTAAAAATTCAATGTGTTTTTTGTAAAAGGTAAATAGTTCTGGAGGTAAAGTAAATACTGCCATTCTATTAATCCGTTTATGCGCATAAAATCCCCAGCTAGAAGCATATTTCCTATTACTATTATGAGGTTCACCCCCCCCCTTAGCGCTAAGTATCGAGCAAATCGAAAATATAAAGACAATTGTTTTTAACATTCAATGGAATTAATTATTCCGACTAAGATAGTTAAAAGTCAGTTTATACCTTTATTTAATCTTGTATTATTGGTACTCGTAGCAGCCAATGGTATTTCCGAAACGACCATTACCATCTAAATCATTTCCAGAAGTAGATCCAAAAGCCTGTCCTACGGCAGGAGAGTTGCTTGGAACGTGATAATCCCAACCAGAAGGATTAACAAATAAAGGATCGCTATTGGTTATGCAATTTGAAAAGAAATTGGCGTCTGCAATTGTCGTATCCGTTTTTATTAAACAATTGGCGAAATTAAATACCGGGGCTGATCCAGTAATACTCCATGCCGAATTTCTAGCTAATGTATCAATAACAAATTCATTGTCATTATTACCATAGATAATACTATTGGTGAAATTAGCCATGGCAAAAGGTCTATGCTGAATTGTACTTCCTGATTCATAGTAATCTGAGAAAGCAAATAAGCCTGAGTTTCTAGTACTGCTCCAGTAATTTCCAAATGTACAATGATCAAAATTAACAGATCCTCCAATGGAAATAACAGCAGAATATTGAGCAGAATTACCAAACAAACAATTTACGGCGGTAACATTTGCTCCTTGGGTTAATATTCCCGCAAATAGGCTATTGTCTATTTTTACTGAATTCAAATTAACCGTGGCCCCATTTCCAGCTGTATCAATTTGAATTCCTATGACGGCATTCTTTATTTCAGCGAAATCAATACTGCTCTCCAGTGGTTCGATGAAGTAAATTCCTCTCCACTGCCCAGAAACACTATCGGCTGGATAAAGCAAATAGTCAGCTGTTCTGTCTTGCAAAAACTCAACTGGGTTCCCGATTACTCCGTTTACCAATAATGACCCCTTATAAACGAGAAGCGTCGCACTATTATGACCATGAACTTTAGTTCCTGCAGGAATTGTCAACGTAATCGCCGAATCTACAGCGCAATAGTTATAAATAACGTGGGGCTTGTCATTGTTCCAGGTCTCATCCAAAGATATTACTTCTTTTACATGAAAATAGGCATCTTGTCCCCATGCATTTAAAAGAACTCTTTGCGCATTACCATTGGTTAAAAACATGATTGAATCCTCAACCACTAACGGTAGATTAGAATTATTTGGATCAACTGTAACTTCAACAAAAACAAAAAGACTGTCATTTGCTTCAATTTCCACTTCGTTAAAACTAACTCCAGCATCACCATCGACATTTATTCTAAATTGAGATTGCGTTCCGCTTGCTAACCAAATATCAGAAATAATTAATTTCCCTGAATTATTATTGTATATTTTAAAATATTTCGTTGTCGATCCAATGGTAGTAAATACTGTGTCGAAAAGAACGGTATCTGTAGAGAAGGCTAATTTAGCTGAATTATCGGTTAATAATTGCGTTTTTTTGCAGTTGGAAAGCACTAGCAAAGAGCTAGTTCCAATAAGTAAAAGCAATATTTTTAAAACAGGTTTCATTAACTGCTGCCAAATCTAAAATTATTTACAGAGTCTATAACTGATAAATATTATATTTATTTTGTCTATTTTATTGTTTGGCTGATTGTCTAATTAAAAAGAAAGTGTACATTTGCACACCGAAATTAATAATAAAGTAAAATGAAAGCAGGAATACACCCAGAGAATTACAGATTAGTAGTATTTAAAGATATGTCAAACGAATATTCGTTTTTAACTAACAGCTGTGCGCCGTCTGCGGATACAATTAAATGGGAAGATGGAAATGAATATCCTTTAATTAAATTGGAAATTTCTCATAAATCACATCCTTTCTTTACTGGTAAACAAACATTAGTTGATACTGCCGGACGTATCGATAAGTTTAAAAACAGATATGTTTCTCGTAATAAGGGTTAAGCCTTATTTAAAGATATTTAAAACCCTCGACTTTTTAGTCGGGGGTTTTTTGTATATAAATATTGGTATTTTTATACCACAATTAAAATCAAGATATGGGCATTGTATTATTTGACGGTGTAGCTCACCAGCAACTTTTACCATTAACTTACACTAAACCTGTTGCTGCATTGCGCGTGGGTATTTTTACCATTCAAGAAAAATGGAATCATTATTTGGGAGCTGAGACATCTATGCGAACGAAAGATTATTTGACGGAGAAGTTCAAAGGGAATAATACAAAAACGGAAATCGGCGTGTTTGCTGGGTTATTGCCAGATGAGGATATCGTAGATACTATTAACAACCTCGAGGAAAACCAGCTATTAATGCACAATGATCAGGTGATTGCCATTTGCCCATTGCCTGCGGTGGAGGATATGAATGACTCACTTGCGAAAATGACTGTTCTTAAATATGAAGGGGATTTGAATATTATTAATCGCCCATGGGATATCTTTAAATTGAATGGTGAAGAATTAGAGAAGGATTTTGAAATAGTTAAAGCAGAAAAAGAATCGGAAGAAATTGAAGCATCTAATACCGTAATAGGAAATAGTGTTTTTATTGAAAAAGGAGCAAAAGTTACTTGTTCGATTTTAAATTCTACAACCGGTCCAATATATATAGCTAAAAATGCAGAAGTGATGGAAGGTTGCATGATTAGAGGCGGATTTGCCTTGTTGGAAAATGCTGTTCTTAAGATGGGAGCTAAAATATATGGCCCAACTACAATTGGATCGTTTTGTAAGGTTGGCGGTGAAGTTGGAAATTCGGTTATGCAAGGTTATTCAAACAAAGGACACGATGGTTATATGGGGAATAGTGTAATAGGAGAGTGGTGCAACCTAGGTGCTGATACAAATACCTCAAACTTGAAAAATAACTACGGAAACGTTAAAGTTTGGAGTTACAAAGAAGAGGCATTAATTGATTCGGAAGAACAGTTTTGTGGATTAATAATGGGCGATCATTCCAAATGTGGAATTAATACTATGTTTAATACGGGAACTGTTGTGGGTGCTTATGCTAATGTTTTTGGCGGAGGCTTTCCAGATAAACACATTCCCTCTTTTTCTTGGGGTGGTAAAGGTGGTTTTACTACCTATAAATTAGACAAGTCTTACGAAGTGGCAAAACAAGTGATGGCTCGAAGAAGCATTGAACTGTCAGCTGCTGACAAAGAAATTCTAAAGACAGTTTTTGAGAATACAGAAAAGTTTAGAGATTCGTTTGAAGCCTAAATGAGTTTTACAGAATATTGTATGCAGTTAAATTTTTTGATGGAAGCTAAATTGAAGCTGATGCTTTTGCCATGAATTGGTTGTTTGTTGCATGATTCCTAGTTGAACTTTAAGTCCTTTTTTGATTACGTATCCAGTTGCGACATACAATCTATTTCTATCAAAAATTTCTACACTATTTCCATTTCCTATGCTTCTTTGTCCATTGATGAAAATTTCATTATACAAGGCTAGGTAAATTGTCTTCTTATCCATTGAAGAATTGTTCAACGGTATATTTAAAAAGAAATTATATCTATAACGTGTTCTTAAATCTTGATTTTCAACAAATCTTTGCTCGTATCGAAATCGGTGATTGGTATAGAAACGCTGACCAAATTGAACAGGAAATAGCGCTTCCTGGTAAATTCTACTCTCTGATGTAGTTGAATTATGTGGTCCATAACTTCCAGTAGTTACATTTCCATATCCGAGAGTTAGTTTAATGTCAGCTTTTTTTGGTTTATAGGTTATTCCTCCTCGCAGCAATAATTGTTCAAGATCACCCGCAATATTCCAGTTCCGACATTGAATATCTCCTTGCACACCCCATGCACTTTCTTTGAAATTTGTATTGAAAAAGTACATGTACCATGCACCTACTTCATCTTCATTAATTTGAGTTATTCCTTTGTTTGGAAAAAATAAGGAGATATTTATAATTATTAAAAAGATACTTTTTTTCATATCTAGTAATGTCTAAAATTTTGTCAAATATACACAACGAATTAGTTCTAGTGGAGTTGTTTTTAGGTTGTTTTGTAGTTTTTTTTTATGTTCATATTTTTATACCTATCACACACACATCATCTACTTGTTCAAAGTCACCTTTCCAATTACTAAAGACTTCTTTAATATTTTGATGCTGCTCTTCCATAGGTAAATGAGAAATTGATAAGACATACTCTCTCATTTTTTTAACCATAAATTTTTTGCCTTTTGCTCCGCTAGCCAAATTTGCTTTATATTCTTATAGTTCCAAAACCAAAAAAAAAGCCCAATCTATAGTAGATTGAGCTTTAAAAGTCGGGGTGGCAGGATTCGAACCTGCGATCTCCTGGTCCCAAACCAGGCGCCTTGACCGGACTGGGCCACACCCCGAAAAATCGGTTTTGCAAAGGAAAGCATTTTTGTGTAACCACAAAGCACTTTCTTAATTAATTGCGGAGAGACAGGGATTCGAACCCTGGGTACCCTTTTGGGGTACGCTTATTTAGCAAACAAGTCCTTTCGGCCACTCAGGCACCTCTCCGTATGTAAAGATCATTTCCCTTTCGGGATTGCAAAAATAACACAGTTTTTGAAAACACAAACCACTTGTGGCTATTTTATAAAAAAAAATATGAAATAAAAGTAATAGCGTTAATTAGGTTAAGTCACTGTATACACCAAGTAGCTGATTTGTTAGCTCTTCGGAGTCGAATTTTTTTACGTAGGCTAGCCCTTTTTCAGCCATTAGTTTTTGTTGAGCTGGATTCTCCAATAGGTCATCTATCGTTTTTCCCAATTCTGCAAAATTATTCGTATCCACATAAATACTATCTGGTCCTCCAGCTTCAGGAAAACATCCACCTTGCGTTGTAATTACGGGTACTCCAGAATTGAGCGCTTCTATAATGGGTATTCCAAACCCTTCAAATACGGATGGGTAAACAAAAATAGTAGACAATTGATAGATTGCAGGAAGTTGATCCATAGTTACATCTTTTAAAAAGATAAAACGATCTTCATCAATTTTTAGCTTCTGCATTTGAACTTTTAAAAAGTTGAAATATTTCGTTTTTCTGCCAACAACAACAATGGGTAAGTCGTTTTTCATTAATGGAATTGCTTGCAGTAGTGCGTTCAAATTTTTACGTGTCTCAATCGTGCCCACGTTGAGTATAAATTCATCGGGTAGATTGAAATTTGTTTTAATGTGTTGTTTTATTTCTTCAGAATATTCTTTTTTAAAGTTCTCATGGCAAGTTTGGTATATCACCTTGATTTTTTCTGCGGGTACTTTGTAGTACTGAACTATATCTCGCTTGGTTTGTTCGCTTATGGCAATTACTACATCGGCATTTCGCGAAGCATACTTGAATTTAATGTTATGAATTCTTCTATCTATTGCTCGGTAGTTTCTTGGAAACCTTCTGAATATTAAATCATGTATCGTAACCACATATTTAATTCTTTCTGCACCAAATTTTCTTCTTCGCGGTATTTCATTGCTTAATCCATGAAATATTTCTATGCCATCTTTTAATAGAAATTTCTCTAAATTTATAGACCTCCAAAAACCTTTAAATGTTTTATGTATAGGGGTTTCTGGGAAACGTTTGTGGATATTTTTCTTTCCCTCAATAAAAGAGAAACGCGGGTTTTTAGCCGATTTAGGACTGTACATGAAAAATTCATCCTGAGAATTTTTTTTCAGTAAACTTTTTATCAAGTCTCTACTGTAGTTACCCAAACCAGTATAGTTGTGGTAAGCTCTTTTAGCGTCAAATCCAATTTTCATGTAAGTGTAAAACTAAAAAATATATCTTAAACGGCTACATTATGTTCGCGCAATGCATCGTTTAGGGAAGTTTTAAGATCGGTACTTGCTTTTCTTTCTCCAATAATAAGCGCACATGGAACATTGTATTTGCCAGCGTTAAATTGCTTTGGATAAGTTCCGGGTATTACCACCTTTCTGGGTGGTACAACTCCTCTGTGTTCAACCGGTGTATCGCCCGTAACGTCAATAATCTTTGTTGACTTTGTAAGAACAACGTTTGCGCCTAATACAGCTTCTTTTCCAACTCTTACACCTTCTACAACAATACATCTTGAACCTATAAATGCCCCATCTTCAATAATTACTGGTGCAGCTTGCAAAGGTTCTAAAACACCACCAATTCCCACGCCACCGCTTAAGTGTACATCTTTTCCAATTTGTGCGCAAGAACCTACGGTTGCCCATGTGTCGACCATAGTGCCGCTATCCACATATGCTCCGATATTAATATAACTTGGCATCATGATTACACCGCTTGCTACATATGCTCCATAACGCGCTACCGCATGCGGCACCACTCTTACGCCCAATTCTTTGTAATTTGTTTTGAGTGCCATTTTATCGTGGAATTCAAAAGGCCCAACTTCAATCGTTTCCATTTTACGAATAGGAAAATACATCACTACCGCTTTTTTGACCCATTCATTCACTTGCCATTCTCCATTTTCCAAGGGTTCAGCGCAACGCAATTCACCTTTATCTATTTTTTCAATAACAGATTCAATTGCAGTTGTTGTTTCAGTTTCTGCTAAAAGTGCTCGGTTATCCCATGCTTTCTCAATTGTTCCTCTCAGTATTTCCATTGCTTCACTTAATTTTAGCGCTAAGTTAATAGGTTGTACCATTTAGTAATTGAATTGTGGTAAATTCTATAAGATTGTTGATATTTGTGAAATTATTAATTGAATTTAGAAAATGCCAAGAATAGTTGCTGTAGATTACGGAACCAAGCGGGTAGGAGTTGCAGTTACAGATGAGCTGCAGATCATAGCAAGTGGACTTACAACGGTGCATTCTAGCGAAATTATTCAATTTTTAAAAGATTATTGTGATAAGGAAAAAGTAGAATGCATAGTAATTGGAGAGCCTAAAAGTTTGCAGAATGGAGATACAGATAGCACTGAATCCATTGAAAACTTTGTACGGCACATGGTTAAAATATTTCCAGCAATCAAAATTGATAGAATAGATGAGCGTTTTACATCTGTTCTGGCTTCGAGAGCAATACTTGCTTCTGTGGCTAAAAAGAAGAAGAGACAAGACAAGGGATTGGTGGATGAAGTGAGTGCAACTATCATGTTGCAAGATTACATGGAAAGAAAGAGTAAGGGGTTTTCTTAAAAATAGGAGAAATGTTATGTTTTTAGGATTATTGCTCTTTTTATAAATTGCCTCATTTCAGCAATAGTGACTGGAGACGCGTAATTGCGTTCGACGAAGGAGAAAGAAGCATGGAGCGTAGGGAAGTCATGTTACGCAGTAATTGCCTTCATGAGGCTTGAGTTTTTTGGTTCGTTTTTGTGTCAAGACAAAAATGAATAGAAATTAATTAGAAATAACAGTTGAGTAATTACTATATTCTTACTGCAATAGTGAATAAGCAGATATAAAATATATATTTTTGCAAACTAATTTTAGATAGAAAAATGATATTACCTGTTATAGCATATGGAGATCCAGTTTTGAGAGCTGAATGCGAAGAAGTTGAAGAGGGAACTGACATGACTTCAGTCTTGAAAGATATGCGTGATACAATGCATCAAGCTTCAGGTGTTGGTTTAGCAGCTCCACAAGTTGGGAAATCGATTCGCTTATTTATTGTTGATGCTTCTCCGTTTGCGGAGGAAGAACCTGAAAATGAAGAGGAGGCGCAGAACTTTGAAATTCTAAAGAATTTTAAAAAAGTATTTATCAATCCAATTATTGAAGAGGAGAGAGGCAAAAAGTGGGCTTTTTCGGAAGGTTGTCTAAGTATTCCAGGAATTCGAGAAGAGGTAATTCGAGAAAATATTGTCAAGATATCTTACTTCGATGAGGAATGGAATTTCCACGAAGAAGAGTACACAGGGGTCGCTGCAAGAATTATTCAGCATGAATATGATCATATTGAAGGAATACTTTTTACAGATCACCTTAATCCACTGAAAAGAAGGATGTTAAAGAGAAGATTAACGGATATTTCTAAAGGCGAAGTTAGCGTAACCTACCGAATGAAATTTCCAAAATAAATTGAATATGAAGAAAGTTATTTATCTATTCGCGACTGTATTAATTTTTGCAAGTTGTGGAACCGAAGAAGTAAAATCGAATGAAAAAACAGCAAAACCCGTGGCTCTTAGTTTGGAGGATCAATTTTCTGCCTTAGTAGAATTGGATAGCAAATTACTTACAGCTGATTTGTCCATTGATACAAAAGTTGCCAAACAGTTGTATGATGCTGCAAATTTATTTGCCAACGAAAATCCTTTACATGAAAATGCAACAGATGCACTGGAACTTGCTGCAAAAGGTGCTGAAGGAATTGAAAAATACGATGAAGCTATTACTATTTTACACAAAATTATAACGGATTATCCAGATACAGAAAAAACACCAATGTTCATGTATCGAAAGGCAATTATTCTGGAAGAAAAACTGGGTAAACCGGACAATGCTAAAGCGGCTTACCAGGCCCTTATAGAAAGGTTCCCAGACAACTTTCTTTCCATTAGTGCTCAGGAATACTTAGACATGGATTTTCTAAACATGTCTGATAAAGATTTAATTGAATTTTTGGAAAGCCAAAATCAAGAATAATAGATTTTTGTTAAGCGTACAGCGATTCTCCGTTTTCATCGGTAGTTAGTACCTCGCTCATATAGTCAAATAAGGGGCGCATGTTTTTAAAAACTTTGTTGGCTTCTTTGTAGAAGTCTTTAGCAAGCATTTCTTTTTCTGTAAATTTCTTAGAAACTAAAAACTGTTTGTATCGCAATAAATCAATGTTTTCGTGCTCTTTGGAGAATCCTTTTGGCGCTGTTTTTACCTGGTTTCCGTCTAGTTGGCCAAATGTATCAATGAAATTTTTTGAACCAATAATCTTTCTTAATTCACTTCCGTCAGCGGCTAATTCAACTCTAATTCGCTTCAGGTCTTCTGGGTTTGGATTCCAAAATCCACCACCAACAAAACAATTACCTGGCTGGAGATGAAAATAGTAACCACCTCTTAACTGATTGGTTGCTCTTTTAAAATACCCACCCCAATGCGTTTTGTAGGGTGTTTTGTCTTTTGAGAACCTTATATCCTTATAAATTCTATACAAAGACTTTTTCCCGGAAACAGTTTCGATGTTGTCGTGTTTTTTCATTTCTGATAGCAAGCAATCAGCAAACGCAATGGTATTGTCTAGAGCGCTTTGATAAGCGGTAGCCTTATTTGCTTGAAACCAATCTCGGTTGTTGTTTTTACTTAATTGTTTTAGAAAATCAATGTTGGACTTAGAAATTTGCATGTTTAAAATATTAGAGTGTTAAATTATTAATAATTTGTCAAATGCGGGGTTTGTCAGGTATTCAAGATGAAAATTTATTTTTATACATTAGTGCATATCGCAGAGCGATCTACATCCATTATTTCTGCAATTTTTACAATTGAAAACCCAAAACGAGTATATCATCTAATTGAGCCATTTCACCTCTCCATTGGTCAAACTGTTTTTGCAGTTTTCCTTTGGCATTATTTGGATCAGCAGCAAGTTCTTGCAACGTATTTTCAAATTCATCTATACCCAGTGAGGTGAAAGTCTTTCCATCCAGTTGATCATGGAAACCATCAGAATACATGAATACCCAGTCGGTATTGCTCAAAGAAATTGATTGTGTGTTGTAGGTTCGATTTAGCTTTTTCTTTCCTGAACTGTAATGACCGCCAACTGGCAGTAAATCGGCTTGAAGTCTTATCGGTTTTCCATTTTGGATAATAATTATTCCATTTCGTGCACCGCTAAAATGCATCTCTTTGGTTTTTTTGTCAACTAAACAGATTGAAATATCCATTCCGTCTTGAATTTCTCCGCCACTACTTTGATTCAGTACTGTAATAATTTCTTTATTCAATTCTTCCAAAATTTTAGCTGTATCCAGCTGGTCTGATTGCACAATTTTATCTAAAAGTAAGCTTCCCATCATACTCATAAATCCACCAGGAACTCCATGTCCCGTGCAGTCTACAGATGCTACAATTGCTATGTTGTCGAAGCAGCGATACCAGTAAAAATCACCACTAACGATATCTTTTGGAAGGTAGAATGCAAAGAAATTTTTGAAAAAGGATTGAAGACCTTCATCATCGGGCAATATAGCCTCTTGAATACGTTTGGCGTAATTTATAGAATCGGTTATTACCTTGTTCTTTTTCTCAACTTTTAGTTTTTCCTTGTTGATGTCTGAATAAGCATTTTCAATTTCAATCTTTTTTTCGCTGATAATGTTTCTTTGTTTTTGAATAACTCTAAATCGATTGTATAAAAACAATAGAAATCCGAAAACAATTAGGAGGATAGCTAGCAAGAAATAGCGAAAGAATTGCTCTCTTTTTTTCTCCTCAACTCTAATTATAGTGTTTGTTAACTCTTTATTTTTGTATTCATTTTCTATTTTTTCTAAATTGTTTACAAAGGTGAACTCATTCAAAGCACTTTCTGTTTCTTTCTGCTTTATGCTTTGAACAGACTCTAAATAAATTTCATGAAATTTAAGCGCAGAGTCATTCATATTCAACGTTTTATATATCTCATATTGATTTTTTGCACTTATTCCAATCTCTTTATGTAACAGCATTTTTTCTGCTTTTATACCACTTTCACGGAAATATGCCAATGCTAGCTCAAAATCTCCTTTTTCTCTCAAAAGGTTCCCCAGCTCGTTTTCCGCTTTTGCTATTTCTGTTGGGTAGCCCACATCATTTCGAAGCGCTAAAGCCGCTTGTAAGAAATCGAAAGCCAAATCGAATTGTTCTCTTTTTTGATAAACTAAACCAACTCCAGCAAGCGTGTACGCATAGTCGTTTTTCTTTTGTATGTCCGATAATGTATCAAGTTTTACAATTTTAAGGAGTGTATCATGTTGGGTGCTATGTGTTTTATCAAAAAAGAAAATGGCACTGTCATATTGATTTTGGTCGAGATGTATGTAGGCAATATTGTGGTAAAGAGTTCTAAGATTACGCGCTCTTTTATTCGCGTTTCCATTTTTTTTATTCAACTGCTTTATTTGCTTTATTGCCTTTTGATAACACAAATATGCTTGCTCATATTCTTTGTTTCCGTAGTAAATTGTCCCCAAATTTGCTAATGCCATAAATTCAAAATCATAGAATCTATTGTATTGATTTGTTCTTTTAATGACTTTTTTATAGTAGTTGCAGGCTTGGTCATTAGCTCCTACGTTGTAGCATAATACCCCTAAATTATTTAGAGAATTCAATTCCAAATTTTTATAGTCATTATCCTCAGCAAGATGCAAGCATTTTTCAAAAAGCTCCAAACCTAAAGAGGGATTCGAATTTTTTAGGTGTAAAGCTTTTTGAAAAAGGGTGCTGCACAATACCGAGTCGTTTTGTGGGTTATTGATAATAGCGTTTAGTGAGTCAATTTGGTTAGTTGTTTGACCAAAACCTACTGCAGAGTATAGCGAGAAAAACAAAAGAAATTTCTTCATGAACTCAATGTAATAAGAAAACTCATTATATTAGGCCAAATCATGAAGTATATTTTATTCACATTTCTTATCTGGCTTGCGATGAGCATTTCAGCCCAAATTAATTATAAGTATCAAAATAACCTTTCATTTTCTTATTCGGAAACAATCGAAAATTATAAAATACTAGATAGTTTATACGCCAATGCGCGGTTAGTTGAAATGGGTAAATCCGATATTGGTAGACCTATACATTTATTTACAGTTTCAGAAGATGCCGATTTTTCGCCAGAGTCACTGCATAGTAAAGGAAAGACTGTATTGTTCATCAATAATGGGATTCATCCGGGAGAGCCCTGCGGAATTGACGCGAGTTTAAAATTTGCCGAAGATTTATTATCGAGCGAAAAGAAATTGTTAAAAAACACAGTAGTATGCATAATTCCATTTTACAACATTGGCGGTGGTCTAAATAGGTCTTGTTGCAGCAGAGCGATGCAAAATGGTCCCCAAGAATATGGTTTTAGAGGAAATGCGCAAAACAGAGACCTAAACCGAGATTTCATAAAATGCGACTCTGAAAATGCGAAAGCTTTTGCCAAAATATACCATCAATGGAACCCTGAGGTATTTGTAGATTGCCACACAACGAATGGTTCTGACTTTCAATATGGAATGAGTATAATAGCCACACAAAAAGATAAACTCAACAATCGTGTTAGTGAATACTTAAACAACAAAATGCTTCCTTTTTTATACAAGGACATGGCTGACAAAAATATGGAGATCATCCCATATGTGTATAATGTGGGTAAATCTCCAGATAAAGGCATTAAAGACTATTTGGAAACACCCCGCTATTCAACGGGCTACACAACTTTATTTAATTCCATAGGTTTTGTCACTGAAGCATTGAAGTACAAAAAATATAGCGAACGAGTTGAACAGACATATGCCTTCTTGCAATCTACATTAACTTGGATGAATGAGAATAGTTCAGAAATAATAGAGACAAAGCAACTTGCTGATGCAGATGTCAAGCAGCAAAAAACATTTCCAATTTCTTGGAAAAGAGATACAATTACTTTCCAAAATATTGATTTTAAAGGATATGAGGTGGAAGAAGTGAAAAGTGCTTTTGGAAAAAATGCTAAAAAAACAATTTATAATCACGAGAAACCTTATACCAAGAAAATTAAGTATTTCAATAAATATAATGCTGATGTTATTGTTGAGAAGCCTATCGGCTATATTGTTCCGCAGGCTTATAAAGAGGTGGTTGAAAGATTGCAATTGAATCAAATTGAAATGGTAGAAATTCAAAATGATACAAGTATAACTGCTGAAGTCTATTACATAAAAGACTATGAAACTGTACAGACTCCTTATGAAGGACATTACTTGCATTACGATGTTGAAGTTGAAAAAAAAGTAGCTCCTATTAATTATTATAAAGGAGATTTCATTATTTACGCAAATCAGGCTTCTAATCGCTACATTGTTGAAACTTTGGAGCCACAAGGTGTTGACTCTTATTTTGCATGGAATTTTTTTGATGGTATCTTGCAGCAGAAAGAATGGTTTTCTCCTTTCTCTTTTGAAGATGAAGCAGAAAGGTTGTTAAAAGAGGACTCAAAGTTGAAGGTTGATTTTCAGAATAAAATTAAATCCGATGAAGCTTTTGCTAATAGCCAATGGTCGCAGCTGTTTTTCATTTATCAGCGCTCTCCGTATTACGAGAAAACTCACAATAGATATCCGGTGGCAAGGTTAATAAAATGGTGATATTTTTAGAAATTTTCAAAAGATCGAATTAAACATTATTTTAAGTAAGATAAAGTGATTATTTTTGCACGATTTTCAGCATCAAATAAGATTGTTTAGTGGAAGAAATTGTGGTTAAAGAAAAACAAGGTAAGAAGTTATATGATTACCAAAAGAATGATTTGGATGAGATTTTTCGAAAGATAAATGAGCACCCAGATAATTATAATTTTCTTTATCAATTGCCAACAGGAGGTGGTAAAACTGTTATCTTTTCAGAGATTGCCAAAAGATATATTCAGGAAACAGGAAAAAAAGCATTAGTGCTAACACATAGAATAGAATTGTGTAAGCAGACTTCTAATATGCTCTGTGAATTTGGCGTAAACAACAAAATAATTAATAGTAAGGTTAAGGAATTGTCAGATCAAGCTGATTTTACTTGTTTTGTTGCAATGGTGGAAACATTGAATAACAGGCTAAATGACGGTTTAGATATTAGTGATGTTGGATTGGTCATAATCGACGAGGCACATTACAACTCATTTCGCAAATTATTTAAGCATTTTGAAAAGTGTATTATTCTTGGGGTTACTGCAACTCCGCTGAGTTCAAACATAAAACTACCAATGTATGAGAATTACGATGAGTTAATTGTAGGCAATTCAATCAATTCATTAATTGAGAGTGGTTTTTTGTCAAAAGCAACAACCTACAGTTTTGATGTTAGTTTGCGTTCTCTTCGGATCGGTATTAATGGAGACTACACAGTTCGTTCTTCCGAACAGTTGTATGGTAATTATTCAATGCTAGAAAAGCTCTTATATGCTTACGAGCAAAAATCAAAAGGCAAGAAGACATTAATATTTAATAATGGTATCAATACATCAAAATTGGTCCATGAGACTTTTCACAATGCAGGCTATGATGTTAAGCACTTGGATAACACCAACTCTGATAGCGAAAGGAGAGAAATTATTGAGTGGTTTAAACATACGCCAGATGCAATTTTAACTTCTGTAGGAATACTTACTACCGGGTTTGATGAGCCTACTGTAGAAACAATTATTCTGAATCGTGCTACAAAATCTTTGACGTTGTACCATCAAATGATTGGACGGGGGTCAAGAGTCTTGCCCAATAAGAATGAATTTACGGTAATTGATATGGGCAACAATGCTGCAAGATTTGGTTTGTGGAGTACTCCAATCGACTGGTATGCTATTTTTAAATCTCCTGACTTTTATCTACAGAATATTGTCGATGATGAAGAGATTGAACGTCAGTTTAGGTACCTAATGCCTGAAGAATTGAAAGAAAATTTCAAAAATTCCACACATTTAGATTTCGATATTAAGGCAGACTACAAAAATGTTATTAAAAATGGATTAAGGCCCAAAGCAGCAATTGATAATTCCATTAATCATCATGCAAAAATATGTGTTGAAAATGCCGAGGAGCAAGCAGATTCTCTTGCTTTAGTTGATTTATTGAAAGATGACATAGAATATAAGGTTAAACAATATTCTTATTGTATTTGTAAAAGTACTCCAAGTTATATCAAGTGGCTACGAGAAGAGTATACGCGAAAATTGCGTTACGCTGTCCGTCAGGCTTATTAAGAATTTTATTGATTTTTTTTACTCAAGAGTTAAAGCAAAAAAATGGGCAAGCTACTTACATCGCATCGCTCAACCACCGACCCTTGCTATGTTCCCATTCTGGGGGATTAAGTAGGAGCTGATCGTATAAGACTTGCCCGGGGCAAAAGTAAACAAATGTTTAAAAAATCCTACAGAATAATTATAAAATATAATTATTTAAATAGGTAAGTGCTCGTCGTTTGTGATTAAAGCATTATCAAGCATTTTTTCTAAATCAGAAAAATCATGTATATCTTTGTCAAGAAGGTGAGTGGGAGATACATTTCTCAATGCGTTAAACATAATAGCTCTTCGATTCGGATATCTTTTTTCCCAGTTTGTTAATAATTCCTTCATCATTTGACGTTGCAAATTGGGTTGAGCGCCGCATAGGTTACACGGAATAATAGGATGGTTTCTTAGTTTTGAGAATTCAGCGATTTCTGATTCTTTGCAATATGCCATTGGACGAATCACGATATGCGCACTGTCGTTGGTAATATATTTTGGCGGCATTGCTTCCATCTTTCCCGCAAAGAATAGATTCAGCATAAACGTTTCAATAATATCGTCTCTATGGTGCCCTAAAGCAACTTTATTGCATCCATGATTTTTTGCTGTGGTATATAAAACACCTCTCCTTAATCGAGAGCATAGACTGCATGTTGTTTTTCCTTCAGGAACTTTTTCCTTTACAATACTGTACGTGTCTTTTTCTACTATATCAAAAGGAACATCTAATTCAGTAAGGTACTTAGGTAGCGTTTCTTCTGGAAATCCAGGTTGTTTTTGATCAAGGTTAACAGCTAGTATTTCGAAATCGATATCAGAATAATTCTTGAAATGCAGTAAACAATCTAAAAGAGTATAGCTATCTTTTCCACCAGAAACGCAAACCATAACCTTGTCTCCATTTTCAATCATATTGAAATCTTGCATTGCATTCCATACATCCGTATGCAGTCTCTTACGGAGCTTTTTAAGTGGGTTTAAGGGCTTTTTTGTTTCTGACATTTTTCTTGTTTCGAAATGCAAATGTAATGCATTTTGGTACTTCAGGTAGCTTTGTTAGAATCAAAATACATATTTGGTTTAATATAAAGTAAACTTTTCCTTATTAATAGGTTATTTATTCTACTTTTGCGGCTTCATAAAAAACCTAGTATGCAATCAATCAGAAACATCGCTATTATAGCGCACGTCGATCACGGTAAAACTACTTTAGTTGATAAAATTATTCACGAATGTCAAGTATTAGATCCAAGGAAGGAGTCAAAAGACTTGATTCTTGACAACAATGATCTAGAAAGAGAAAGAGGTATTACAATTCTCTCAAAGAATGTTTCTGTCAATTACAAAGATGTAAAAATAAATATAATTGATACCCCTGGTCACGCCGATTTTGGTGGTGAAGTAGAACGTGTTCTAAAAATGGCTGATGGTGTTCTTTTATTAGTAGATGCATTTGAAGGTCCGATGCCGCAAACACGTTTTGTACTTACAAAGGCACTAGAGTTAGGACTGAAGCCTATTGTTGTTGTTAACAAAGTTGATAAAGATAACTGTACTCCAGATATAGCGCAAGACAACGTTTTTGACTTGATGTTTAATCTAGACGGTACAGAAGATCAATTGGATTTTGTTACCATTTTTGGTTCTGCAAAAAACGGTTGGATGAGTACAGATTATAAGCAACCAACTACGAATATTATTCCTTTGTTAGACGCAATAGTAGAGAGTATACCAGAGGCACCGTATAATGAAGGAACTCCTCAAATGCAAATTACTTCTTTGGATTTTTCTGCTTTTACAGGACGGATAGCAATTGGAAGGTTGTTGAGAGGTGATTTGGAAGTAGGTAAAGATTATTCGTTGTGTACAGCAAACGGGAATAAAAAGGTTAGAATAAAAGAACTCCATGTTTTTATTGGTCTAGGGAAAGAAAAAGTTGATAAAGTAAGAAGTGGAGATATTTGCGCTATAGTGGGGATTGAAGGGTTTGAGATTGGTGATACTATTGCGGATTTCGAAAATCCTGATGCTTTAGATAGAATTAAAGTAGATGAGCCAACAATGAGTATGTTGTTTACAATAAATAACTCCCCATTTTTTGGCAAAGAAGGAAAATTTGTTACATCTCGTCATCTAAGAGATAGGTTGTATAAAGAGTTAGAAAAAAACCTTGCATTAAAAGTAGAACCAACTGCTACTGAAGATAAGTTTATTGTATTTGGTAGAGGTGTTCTCCACTTATCAGTTTTGATTGAAACTATGCGAAGAGAAGGGTATGAGCTTCAGGTTGGAAAACCGCAAGTTATTATCAAAGAAATAGAAGGTGTAAAATGTGAACCTTACGAAACAATGGTAATTGATGTTCCTGAAGAGGTATCAGGTAAAGCTATTGAATTGGTTACCCAGCGTAAGGGAGACATGCTTGTAATGGAGCCAAAAGGAGATCTACAACATTTAGAGTTTGATATTCCTTCGAGAGGAATAATAGGCTTGAGAAATACTATGCTTACTGCCACATCAGGTCAGGCAATTATGACACATCGTTTTAGAGAATATGCTCCGTTAAAAGGGGATATTCCTGGAAGAAACAAAGGTTCTTTGGTTTCTTTAGAGCAAGGTCAAGTTTTAGCTTATTCATTAAATAAGTTGCAAGATAGAGGTCGTTTCTTTTTAGAGCCAGGTGAGCAAACGTATAAAGGGATGGTAATTGGTGAGCATTCTCGAGATACTGATCTAGAACTCAATATTACCAAAGGGAAGCAATTGACAAATATGCGTAAGTCTGGTTCAGATGAAGCGGAAAAAATTGCACCTAAAGTTAAATTTTCATTGGAAGAAGCAATGGAGTACATTAAAGAAGATGAATACTTAGAAGTTACGCCTGAAAGTTTAAGAATGCGAAAGATTTCATAAATTGATTACTTTTGCTTTGTGAAAAAGCTTATTGTATTAATTCTTGTTCTTGTTGGAGCTGGATATTTTGGGTATCCCTATTTTAAAGTATATCAAATAAGTAATACCCCTATAGAAAGTGGGTTCAATCTTCCAATTGTATCCGAAATGTCTTATGCAGATTTAGGAGAAGAGCTTCAGAATTCAGGGTATATTGAAAGTAGTTCAGATTTTATTATGTTAGTTAAGCACAAAGGATATCTGAATGAGAAAATTCCTTCCGGTAAATTAAAAATTGAAAAGGAGTGGAATACTTATAATTCATTGGTAAATAACATTCATTATTACGCTAATCCATCCATAAAAAAAAGAGTTATTGTAAATGTTGTAATAAACAACGTGCGCACGATAGAAGATGTAGCTGGAGTTGTAGCTTCTTTTATTGATGCAGATTCATCTTCTTTGAGTGCTATTTTTAATAACGATTCTATCATTGCACACTATGGTTTTACAAAGCAAACATTCCCCACTTTCTTTATGCCAAATACGTATGAATGTTATTCCGATATAACTCCAGAACAGTTCATTAAGAAACTTGCGAGTTGTTATAAAAATTTTTGGAACGCTACGAGGATCCAAAAAGCCGCTGATTTAAACCTTAGTCAGTCAGAAATTACCATATTGGCTTCTATCGTTTATGAGGAACAAAAAGTAAAGTTTGATGAACAAGCAAAAATTGCTGGTCTATATATAAATAGATTGAAAGATGGGTGGAAGCTGCAAGCAGATCCAACTGTTAAGTATGCTGTCGGAGATTTTACTTTGAGAAGAATACTTAAAAAGCATTTAAAAACACAATCACCTTACAACACTTATTTGCATGAAGGTTTGCCACCTGGTCCGATATCAATTCCAGAACTTCAAACCATAGATGCTGTTTTGAACTACGAATCACACGACTATTTCTATATGTGTGCAAAACCAGAGTATACGGGGTACCACAATTTTTCTAAAACATTGGATCAGCATAATGTTTATTCAAATGCGTATCATAAGTGGAGTGATCAGCAAAACATAAGATAATATGGGTTTTGTTGTTTATCAAAGGTTACTATATTTACATGTAAATTAAAATTATACCACATGAAAAAAATTATTTATTCTTTATCAGTAGCGCTAGTTGCAGCATTTACTTCTTGCGGAGAAGCAAAAGAGGAGGTAAAAGAGAAGGTAAAAGAGGAAGTACAAGAGGAAATACAAGAGGAAGCACATGACGAAACAATAGATGAAGAGGTTCTTGAAGAAGGAGTTGTAATGGTCAATGGATTGCAGTTTTTTGGAAACAATGAATTTGAATTAACGGAATGGGTATCGGTTGACGAGATGTATACTACAGTAATGGAAACCGGTACGTTTGAGGGCTTGGTAAAAGCAGAAATCTCTGAAGTGTGTAAAAAAGCTGGGTGTTGGATTACGGTATTAAAAGAGGATAGTAGTGTTGTTCGGGTAATTTTCAGAAACCATTTTGGTATTCCAACGGATACACCTGCAGGATATGATGTAATTATGAATGGTGTTGGTCAAATTGATACAACGAGTATCGAATTACAAAAGCATTTCTTAGACGATGCGAAAGAGGCAGGAGAAGAAGTTTCTCAAGCGGATTATGATGCAATTACTGAAGATTTAATAGAAGTGTCGTTTGATTGTGATGGTATTTTAGTTCCTCCAACGGAATAGTAGCATCTGTATACAAGATTAATGAAAACCGAAACTGTAATGATTTCGGTTTTTTTATTAAAATAAATTACTTTTACACACCATCTTTAAAATCTAAATTATGTTTTCATTTTTAATTTTCTGTTTATCCTTTTCTATACAAACACCATCTACTGTCTATGACTTCACTTTAACTGGAACAGATGGTAAAGAGATTAATTTAAATGCGTTTAAGGGGAAAAAAATATTATTCGTAAACGTTGCTTCCAAATGCGGCTATACGCCTCAATATGAAGGTTTACAAAAGTTGTATGAGCAAAATAAAGAGAACTTGGTAATCATTGGTTTGCCTTGTAATCAGTTTATGCGTCAGGAGCCTGGTACTAGCGAAGAAATACAAGCATTTTGCACGAAGAACTACGGTGTTACTTTTCCAATTACACAAAAGATAAATGTAAAAGGCGATAAGATTCATCCATTATACAATTGGTTAACGAGAAAAGAATTAAATGGGTTAGAGGATTCTAAAGTTAAATGGAATTTTCAAAAATACTTAATCGATGAAGAGGGGAACCTTGTGGAAGTTTTTGGATCTAAAGTAAAGCCTTTAGGCGAAGAGATAATGGATGCAGTTAAGAGTTAGGGCGCTATATAGTGCTTAACTGTGCATGTGTCTTTTGATAATTCGTTCCAGGTGTCCGTTTCTACATTTAACAGAACTGTATTGCATGTTCCCATATTGAAGTTTTCTCCAGTTAAGTAAGAAGCCAATGCGCTTAAACCTGGGTTGTGTCCAAAAACCATTGCGCAGTCGTGTTTTTCGGGAATATTAATTATCGCTTGCATTACTATTTGCATTGATGCGTTGTGTAATTCCTTTTTGGCAGTAATAGTAGTGGTGTCAAATTCTAATTCTGCACCAATTATTCTTGCTGTTGTAATTGCTCTTTTTGCCGCACTTGATAGTATGTAGGAGGGTTGAGGGTAATCTTCGTTTAAATGCAGTCCGATATTGATTGCATCATATTTTCCCATTTCACTTAGCGGTCTATCAAAATCATTGCCTCCTTGTAAAAATGGTGAATCTCCGTGCCGTATTATGTATAGTTGTTTCATTCTTATATTCTATTTACGTATTTTAAATAACATAGTATGGCTCGACTGCATAAAGTAATAATTTGCCCCAGAATAATTGGCGCAGAAAAAATTGAGAAATATAAGGTTCTTATGTGGAATTAAAATAATTCAATAGCAGACTATATCTTACTGCTTGAATTCTTTCTTCACTAAATTGAATTCATAATTTGTATATAAATCTGTGCTTTCAGGAAAGTTCATGTGTAAAATTCTAGAGTTGTAGCCTTCCGCTTCAATAGCAATCTGGTAATCCACTCCGGGAAGAATAACCATAATAAATTTCCCCGAACCGTTAGGTCGGTAAATACCTTTTAATTGGTGACTAACTTCATCAATCAATGTAATTTTAGCATTCACAGGTTTCTTCTCTGCTTTATTAAAAATACTGCAGTGAATTACTTCCTGATAGTTTGCTGCATCAAACATTTTAATTTTGAATATATCTTGACCTCCCAAACTACCTTCTCTATCTGATGAACAATAGCCTGTTTTGTTGTCTTCGCTTATAGTGAAGTAGATGTCATCCTCTACTGTATTGATAGGATACCCTATATTCACTGGTGTGCTCCAGTACTTATTTGCTCTTTCGTAAGATTTGAATATGTCAAATCCGCCCATTGTAGTGTGTCCTTCAGAAGAAAAGTAGAAAGTTTCTCCATCTACATGAAGATAAGGAGCTTTTTCATCATGCTCCGTGTTTATGATTGGTCCTAGATTTACCGCTTCACCCCAGACTCCATTCGGTAGTTGCTTTACCTTATATAGGTCAAAACCTCCGTAACCTCCAGGTCTATTTGAAGAGAAATAAAGCGTTTTCTTATCTAAGGAGAAGCACGCACTCTCTTCTTGGTATTCACTATTTATATTTGATCCGAATTTCGTTGGTGCGGCCCACAAAGCAGAGTCACTGTAGGTAGAGTAGTAAAGATTTCCTTCCAAAGAAGCTGTTTTTTTTGAACTATTATCACCAATAATGTAACTAATCAGTGTAGAGCCATCATGGGAGATGCTAACACAACCATCGTTTAGTTTTGAATTGAAAACTTTTTCATTAAAAGCAGTTTGCCATTCATAATTTTTGTATTCAGAAAAATAAATATCTTGGAAATAGTTGCCTTTAAAGTTTTTGTCATTAGAAAAACCAACCTCCCTTCTTGAAGTAAAGAACATACCTTTTCCATTTGGCAAAACTACTGGTCTTGACTCTTCATTTTTAGTGTTTATTGAAGGCCCAATATTTACTATTTCCAAATTTCTGGCGTTTCGAATTTGTTTTTTTGCATTGATGGCCATCTCAATGTTTTTATCTATTTCAGCTATAGGGATTGAAATTTTATTGTTGGTTTTATATTCCTCGAAAGAAGATTGCGCTTCATCAAACTTATGATGATAATGATATGACTTCCCTAAATAGAATAAAATATCATCGCTCTTCGTTCCATTTCGGTAGGCTTCAATTAATATTGGAAGCGCATACTTTTCTTCTCCTCTTTTGTTTAGTTTGCAAACACCTATTCCAAATAGCACTTCTGGGTTTTGGGGGTATTTACTATAGAGTGTAGAAAACATATTGAAAGCTTCTGTATAATTTTCTTTCGATAAATTTGATTGCGCTATTTTCAGTGCTTTTTTATCAGGTTTAGTTATACTTACCTGACCTATTACATTAATGAATAAGATACTGGATATAGTTATGGCAAAAATTTTCTTCATAATAATCGTATTAAACACTCCATATATAATCTTCTTGTCGTCTAATACCATAAATGACAATAAACAATTTACTCTAGTGAAGGCAATAGATGTAGTATAAGATTATAAATATACCTATATTCAGCCTTACATTCGTATAGATTTCGTTTTATTTTATAGATGTGTCTATAAATAGTACGTATGCTGTGTTTTGATAAATGAACAATATGAAATTAGCCGCAATAGACATAGGGTCGAATGCAATTCGATTATTGATAAAACGAGTTGTCATTGAAAAAGAGAGCGTAAATACCGATAAAATATTATTGTTGAGAGTGCCGCTTCGTTTGGGCGAGGATGTATTTAAAGAAGGTAGAATTCTAGATGATAAACGTGAGAAGTTATTGAAGGTTATAAAGTCTTTTAAATTATTAATGGAAGTCAATGAAGTAGATGATTATAGAGCTTGTGCAACATCTGCAATGCGTGAAGCAAAAAACGGTATTGAAGTAAGAGATTATATTTATTCTATGTTGGAAGTTTATATTGATTTAATAGGTGGAGAAGAAGAAGCATCTCTAATTTCTTCTAATTGGAAAATGGCAGGTTTATCGGTTAAAAAAAACTATTTATATGTGGATGTGGGGGGTGGAAGTACTGAAGTTACTTTATTGAAGAATGGACAACGGATAAAGTCTAGATCTTTTAAAATTGGAGCAGTAAGGTTACTGAAATCAACGGTAAAAGATAACGTTTGGAACAAATTAAAAGACTTTATTGTTAGTGTCGTTCATGAACAAGAAAATATAGTGACTATAGGTACTGGAGGGAATATCTCTAAAATATTTAAAGTGAGTGGACATAAAGCCAATGATTTTATTTCTTACCATGATATAGAAGAAATTGTTAACTCCATGGACTCCTTTGAATTGGAAGAAAGGATAGAAAAGTTTAATTTGAAGCCAAACAGAGCTGATGTAATTGTTTTTGCAGGAGAAATTTATCTATTTGCTATGAAATCAGCTGGATCAACTAATATGCTAGTTCCAAAAATGGGGCTTGGTGAAGGGCTCATTAATGAATTGGCATTGAGGTATGTGTGAGTTTAGTTTTCAATTTAAGCAATTGCTATTATTTGCGTTTACGCTTTCTCGTATTTTCTGCTTTATTGCATTTAGTATAATCGATTAATTATAATGTAGACGAGCAATATGTTAAGAAAATTCTATTGTCCCGATTGCGTTTTTCCTTGCTGCTGTTGCAGTGATTTCCTCCATTGTTCGTTCAAGAAATTATGATAATACTTATATTGGTTTGTTGCAAAAAACACTAAAATGCCAATTAATTCATCTTGTTTTTTGTAGCCTTTCCAAATCATTAATCTTGTGAAATTCTCATCAAGCATAGCATAAGAAGGATAAGATAATTGACTTTCCAACAGAGATTGAGCAAACCAATGTGTACGACCTCTTGCGTTAGCTGATTTTTTTACAAATGAAGGATCAGTATTCACAAAGGTATGGTTGTTGAAGACAATTGTATCTCTAGTCTCGGCATCAAATTTAACTGGATAAAAATTTTGATTCATATAGGCTACAATATTAGGATCTGCAAATGTTGTAGCATCCATTTTCTTACACCATCCGCACCATCCAGTATAAAAATCTACAAATATCTTTTTCTTAACTGAGTCCGTTTCTCGTAGAGCAGTCATTTCGTTCCATGTCATCCAATTAATTTTATTAGATACTTGCGCTATATAAGCGCTAGAAGTAAATATGAGTAAAGCAAATACAAGTACTTTCATAGTTGAGGTTTTATAAATTTTTCAATAAGAAATTCGTCATTTTATTATACAGGTTTAAACGTGTTTTGCCTCCATAAATCCCGTGGTTTTTATTTGGGTATGCCATAAAATCAAATTGCTTGTCAGCTTTTTGAAGTGCATCTACCATTTCAATCGCATTTTGAAAATGTACATTATCATCAGCAGTTCCGTGAATAAGTAAGTAATTTCCTTTTAATTTATCTACATGGTCGATAGGAGAGTTGATATCGTAATTTTCACCATTTTCTTGTGGAGTTCTCATGAACCTTTCTGTATAAATATTGTCATAAAAACGCCAGTTGCTAACAGGAGCAACAGCAATTGCAGCTTTAAATACATCAGCACCTTTTGTAATACAAAGAGATGACATATATCCGCCATAACTCCAACCAAAGATTCCAATTCTTTCTGAATCAATATAGGCTCTGTTACCTAAATTTTTTGCTGCTGCTATTTGATCTTCAGTCTCGTATTTTCCTAATTGTAAATAAGTACTGTGTTTAAAGTCTCTTCCTCTGTATCCGGTTCCTCTAGCGTCTACAGAAACAACGACATAACCTTGTTGCGCTAAAGATTGCCACCAGAAGTAATTGTTGTACTCCCACGAATCATTCACAGTGTTTATACCAGGACCTCCATAAACAAACATTAACATTGGATACTTTTTACTCTCATCAAACGAAGAAGGTTTAATCATCCAAGCATTTAAATCATCTCCGCTTTTACCTTTTACAGTAAAGAACTCTTTCGGAGAGATATCAAATGTTTTTAAAGTATCGATTAACGTTTTATTATCTTCCAATACTTTTATTTCTTTTCCTTTTGCAGTATTTAGTGTAACGTGAACAGGTGTGTTAGCATCTGTATTCCAATGCAAATAGTACTTAAACCCTTTGCTGAATTCAGCTCTGTTATTTCCTGACTTAGTAGATAGTTTATTTATAGCACCTTTTTTTGAAAGGTAATAAACTTCTCTTTTAGTCGGATGATCTTTTGCTGCCTGGAAATAGATTGACTTACTTTTTTCATTCATTCCATAAACACTTGTTACTTCCCAGTTTCCTGAGGTAAGTTGCGTTTCTTCACCAGTAGTCATATTGATTTTGTAAATATGATTGAATCCATCTTTCTCACTTGTCCATAAAAAGTTTTCTCCATCCTTTAAAAAGGTGGTGTTATCATGTATGTCTATATATGTCTTAGCTGTTTCTGTGTAAATTACTTTTGCAGGGGCAAGAGATAGTTTTGCATTTGGATTTGAAAACGCAGCGGTAAGCAATTCAATTTTGTTTTGGAGTCTATTCATTCGTTGTACGCAGAGTACATTAGGGTTATTTGTCCATTGGATTCTGGGAATGTAGATATCTGTTTCTGTTCCAATATTAAAAGGAAATGTTTTTCCGGCATCTACATAGTATACTTTAATGTTAATTACAGAATTATTTTCACCTGCTTTTGGATATTTAAAAACGAAACGGTCTGGATATAGTGTGCCATATGTTTCCATTTGAAATTCTTTTACTTTCGATTCATCAAATCTGTAATAGGCTATTTTACTTCCATCAGGAGCCCAGTAAAATCCTTTGTGAAATGCAAACTCTTCTTCGTAAACCCAGTCAGTTCCGCCATTGATGATTTCATTCATTTTACCATCAGTAGTTACTGCAACTTCCTTGTTAGCTGATAAGTCGTTAATGAAAATATTATTTTCTCTTACAAATGCAACTTTGTTCCCATTGGGAGAAAATTCTGCTAATCGCTGTTTTCCTTTTGAAAAGTCTGATAAAGCACTAATTTTTTTAGAAGCAACATCATAGATGTAATAATTCGATTTAGAGGAGTGTCTATAAATAGACTCTTGTTCAGTAGCTAGTAAGAGTTTTGTTTCATCTGAACTAAATTGGTAGTCATCAAATGGTATTGCTTTTTTTCCATCTGGTTTAAAGTTTGCGGAAGATAATATTGTTCCAACTTTTTCATAATTAGCGTAAGAATATTTATTAATTTCAAGAGCTTCAGTTTCTTGATTGTAATCCAAAGAAGTGAAGTGTTCTCCATCATTCATTGAGTTAACGCCACTAATGTTTTCTGGGTAAAAGACGCCATTATACCAAATTGTATTGTTGTCAATTTGTGTCTTTTGAGAAATAAAACTATTAAAAAATAGAGGGGTTATTAAAGCTATTAGTAAGTATTTCATGTCTATATAATTACGGATTATTAATTCGGGTGTGAAAATACAGTAAACAAATTTTAGTCCAAAGAAGATTATTATAAAAGGTATGTTAGACTTCTAAACCTTGCTTTGGTTTCATCATTGGCAGACAAAATTGGATTAATAACCTTAATAGCTACTTTTGTTCCAAGTATTTCATGCTCTGCTTCGTAAACGGAGGCCATTCCGCCTTCACCAATTAATTGAAAATCTTGTTCAGCAAATTGATGGTGAAGTTGAGTTTAATACAGCCTTAGGAGTAGAAGTAATAATCAGGTTTAATTGTTAATTAATGCCAACGTTTAGTATATGGCAAACAGGGCAGTGTAAAGCGATAAACTTTCAATTTTGCACTGAGCCAAAACGTTGTATTTTGTTTTTATCTTATTCATTTTAAAAGCCAAATCAATCATTTGGCGCTGTTGGTAAATAGCACTTAACTTTCGTAAATCACTAAACGCCCTGTTTGCTATATACCGTGTTATGTGCTGCCCTTTTTGTCATCGTTTAATAACCTTAAATGTATTATTGTCAATACTTACAAAATAAATTCCGTTTTCAAGTAGTGAAAAATCAATCCTGAAAAAATTGTTATTTGAGGATTTGCCTGTCAAAACAGTTTGTCCTGCTACATTTTGAACGATGTATGTTTTGCCAAGTAAATTGTATTCTGAATTAATATTTATTATTGAATTTGTCGGATTAGGATAGATTGAAAATTCCCTGCTTGTTTTAATTTCATTTATGTTCGCTGTAATATTAGATGTTAGCATATAAGTCCAAACAGAATTATTTATTGAACTTAATTTCATTGTCGAGTTATGATAGAGGATAGCAAGTCCAGGAGTTTGTGCAGTATATAGACAATGTGAATTACTATAGGGAGAACTTGAAATATCAACATAGGTGGTGTCATATAATGGGTAAATTCCTAAACCTTTTATATTTGTTAGTTGTTTATTAAACGGTACAATTTCATCTAATAAATTTAGATATGCAAAATGTTTGCTCATTGCGGTAATCCCTGAAGTTCTTAACCAATTTGCTGAGTTAGAAAAAAAGTTACTGTAATCATTAGGGCTTGAAAACATAAGAACTCTTTCTACGTCATGAAATTTTGCAAAATAACAAGCGTGTCCGCCACCTTGTGAATGTCCGCCAACTGCGATTTTAGACCAGTCGAGTGTGGTAGCGTTAATTAAATATTGATTCCAGTTTTGCGTTGGATAAGTTATATTTAAATAGTTTAACAGTTTTACTGTCCGTGTATAAATAGAATTGAGTGTATCAACAGCTACTTCAACACTTAATGACGTTCCATAACAAACTTCCTGTCTGTATTTATTGAAAGCCATACTATCAGAACTACTTCCTAAACTTGCTGCAGCAACTGTATTTGGATAGGAAAGGTTTATCACATCGTAGCCTAGGTTTCCAGCAAAATTACTTATGGTTTGATACGACTTAGTATTGCTGTTTGTCCCACCAATAAATAGAAAAAGTTTAACAATACTAGTTGTCGTGTTGCATACAATCAAGTTACTGTCCTGAACGGCAGAATAATTTATGTCTGTCTGAATAGGTTTTACATAAAATGTATTGATTTGTGAAAAGCAAGTCACTTGAGTCAAAAACAATATTACTGTAAAAATATTTTTCATCGTTGTAGTCTTTACCATACCGGCTTGCACATAACGTTTAGTATATGAAGCGTAACGTCCGAATGAGAGCTATGATTTCATATACATTGTTAGCAAATCGTTTTATTCTTTTATTAACCTAATATTAGCTTTCTTATCTCCTGCTTGAACAGAAACCATATATAACCCAGAAGGCTCTTTTATGTTGAGATTTAGAATTTGTGATTGTGTAATGGTTTTTGAATCAATCAATTTACCTGAAATATCAGTAATTGAAACTATTAAAGATTCATAAATAGCTCCAAGATTGATAGAGAAATTTCCATTAGTTGGGTTAGGGTAAACTGCAAACTCATCCCCAAAGGTATTTTCAAGAACACCTACAGATGTAATAGAAACACAAGCTGTGGTATCCACACATCCATTTTCGGTTAATTCAACAGCATAATTGCCATTTGTTATTGCTGTATAAGATTGCCCAGTTTCACCAGGGATAATTGCGTTACTGTTGTCACAATCTAACCATTGGTATGTGGCATCTATATTATTTGCGGTAATAACTAGTCCTGACGTTGAAGCAGTAAGATCTGAAACACTATTGATTGTTAAATCCAAAAACCCTAAAACTGAATCGCATCCATTTACATCACTGAAGTAAGCTAAACCATAACTAGATGATGTGTATGTAGTTCCATCAATCCATGTGTATGAGTCACATGCGGTAATGACATCTTCCTCGGTAACAAATGGAGGAAGTATTGTCAAATCTAATGCGACTGTTGAGTCACAACCCGCAGCATTTGTTTCAATCCATGTTGCAGTGTTATTAGATGTTGTGTAATAATTGTTGTCAATCCATTGGTAGCCCAAATACTCATCAACTTGTCCATCATAATTGTCATCTATTCCATTATTTGGAATTTCAAAAAGCTCCGAACCGCATGCTGTAATAAAATCTGTTCCTGAAGTAGAGTTAGCAATTGTCAAATCAAGGGTTACCAAAGAATCGCAGCCATTTGCAGCTCCTCCAACAATGTTGAAGATTGCAGAATTGTTGCTAGAAGTGTAATTGTTGCCATCAATCCAAGTGTAAGAGTTGCATTCTGTTCTTGTATCTGTACCAAATCTAGTTGTGATTAAATTTTCGAAATAATAGAAAGCACCTGTTGGGCTACCAGTTCCATATTCAGAGCCAAGAAGATCCATGTCGCCATCAGCATCAAGATCACCAAAAAGGGGGTAAGCGAAGTAGCCAGTGATAGTTGTAAGGTTAAAAGGATTTGTAGTTGGAGCAGCGAAAGTAGGACTAGAAGAAGTTCCTGTATTTTCAATCATATACCATATTCCGTGTGGGTATCCACCATAGTCACTTGCAAACATATCCATGTCATTGTCATTGTCAATATCAACAAACTCTAGGGTTGTATTGGCAGAAAGATTACTTAAGCCAAAAGGATTAACAACTGGAGAGCCATAGTTCGGAACACTTGCAGATCCAATGTTTTCAATATAAAAGAAACTACCATCATAACAACCCGCCATCACATCAAGGTCATTATCGCCATCAAGATCTATAAAAGCAGCTGTCGTATAAAAGTTAACATATGACATGTTAAATGGATTGCTCTGTGCAACTGCAAAACTTGGACTTGCAGCCGTTCCAGTGTTTTCGTAATACAAAAAACCACCGCTTTCTAACCCGCATAAAAGGTCTAAGTCACCATCATTATCCAAATCACCGAGAGATGCAGAGCACTTTGGATCGGTACCTGAAAGAGAGAATGGATTCAATTGAGAGGCACCGAATGAAGGTGCTGTAGATGTTCCCGTATTTTCATAGAAATAAAGCCCATCTGCAGGTCCCATACCCCCGACCCCGAGTTGGGCAGAAATAATATCTAGATCTCCATCATTATCTAAATCACCAAGTCCACTATTAGATTTATCGCTAAAACCAACTAAACCAAAGGGGTTAACTTGAACAGCATCAAAGTAAGTATTTGGTATGCAGTTGATAGCTAAATTTTCGAAATAATAGAAAGCACCTGTTGGGCTACCAGTTCCATATTCAGAGCCAAGAAGATCCATGTCGCCATCAGCATCAAGATCACCAAAAAGGGGGTAAGCGAAGTAGCCAGTGATAGTTGTAAGGTTAAAAGGATTTGTAGTTGGAGCAGCGAAAGTAGGACTAGAAGAAGTTCCTGTATTTTCAATCATATACCATATTCCGTGTGGGTATCCACCATAGTCACTTGCAAACATATCCATGTCATTGTCATTGTCAATATCAACAAACTCTAGGGTTGTATTGGCAGAAAGATTACTTAAGCCAAAAGGATTAACAACTGGAGAGCCATAGTTCGGAACACTTGCAGATCCAATGTTTTCAATATAAAAGAAACTACCATCATAACAACCCGCCATCACATCAAGGTCATTATCGCCATCAAGATCTATAAAAGCAGCTGTCGTATAAAAGCTAACATATGACATGTTAAATGGATTGCTCTGTGCAACTGCAAAACTTGGACTTGCAGCCGTTCCAGTGTTTTCGTAATACAAAAAACCACCGCTTTCTAACCCGCATAAAAGGTCTAAGTCACCATCATTATCCAAATCACCGAGAGATGCAGAGCACTTTGGATCGGTACCTGAAAGAGAGAATGGATTCAATTGAGAAGCACCGAATGAAGGTGCTGTAGATGTTCCCGTATTTTCATAGAAATAAAGCCCATCTGCAGGTCCCATACCCCCGACCCCGAGTTGGGCAGAAATAATATCTAGATCTCCATCATTATCTAAATCACCAAGTCCACTATTAGATTTATCGCTAAAACCAACTAAACCAAAGGGGTTAACTTGAACAGCATCAAAAGTAACCTGTCCAAAGCTAATGTTGCTTATAGTTATTAAGGTTAAAAACGATAAAATGTAATTTTTTTTCATATTCTTTATTTTAGTTAATGTTTGCTAACGGTTAGTATAAGCGGCTGTTTTAATGCAGCTTATACATTGTTAGGTAATGTTTTTTATTAATTTATTAATTTCTCTGAAGCCCTTATCGAACTTTGACTTATCATAATGTTCAAAGAGAAGAATATATTGCTTTGACTCTTTATTAACCGCATATGCTCTATTCGACCTGATAACCATAACCGGAGAATAATTTGTGCTACCTTTTATAGATTGAGATCTCGGTTTATCTCTTTTTTTGCGGAGGTACGATATATCATCAATGTTTAATTTAGATACCTTTTTTAAAGAACCATTCCAGTAAGAAATAATTTCTCTAGTTGACTTATTGTAATGTACTTGAGATATTTTTCCAATTATTAACCATTTCCAACCATAGTATAATAAAACAACCCCTAAAATAAATACTATAATAGTACCAACATATTCGACTATTTCTCCCTTAAATGGAAAATTTTCCGTTGAAAATGGCATCCATGACAAATCTTGATCAGCGTAACCAAGTATTTTCAGAATAAAAATTATGCTAATATAAAGTGCGATAAACCCAAATGATGCAAGAAAAACACCACTAAACCACTTGAAGGCATTTTGATCCTTTGAATAGTCTAAAATCAGCATTTTATCTTTTGTTTGTTGCACCATAATTTATTTTACCTAACGTAGTGCTAAAACACATATGTGTTTTATCCTACTATGGTGCAATCTAATTAAAAACCTTCAAAAACACTATCACAGTTGTTTTTTTAAGCAAAGAAATTCTATCTCCAGTTGAGGTAATTGATTAGAATAGGAATGGTTATTTACACAACCTTAACAACAGAATTACTTTACGTTGTTGAAATCTTTCTTTGCTTCGTAATAGGGAGGTAAGTCTTATCTAACATCAATGATATATTAGGTTTAAGCTTTTATTTTAAGGTGCTTGTTTATTTCTTGCTCAAAAAGCAATCAATCAAAGATTAGTTTTTAATCTTTTTTTGTACTTGTAATTTTCCTCTTCAATTTATTTTATAAAAATGCGCAATAGAACAATCATTCATATGGACTTAGATACTTTTTTTGTCTCTTGTGAAAGACGAATTAATTCAAAATTAATTGGTAAGCCAGTGCTCATTGGCGGAACTTCAGACAGAGGAGTAGTCGCTTCTTGTAGTTATGAGGCTAGAAAGTTTGGTGTCCATTCGGCAATGCCAATGCGGTTAGCAAAAAGACTCTGTCCTGAGGCGATTGTTATTAGAGGAGATAGTGGTGTTTATAGCAAGTATTCTCATTTGGTAACAGACATTATAAAAGAGGATTCCCCAATCTATGAGAAGTCCTCTATTGATGAGTTTTACATTGATGCTTCGGGTATGGATAAGTTTTATAGCTGCTATAAGTGGGCAACAGAATTAAGGCAGAGAATTATAAGGGAAACAGGGCTTCCTATTTCATTTGGCATGTCGACTAATAAAACGGTTTCGAAAGTAGGAACAGGACAGGCAAAACCTGATGGTCAAATTATTGTTAAAAGTGGTTTAGAGAAACCTTTTCTAGCTCCTTTGTCTATTCAGAAAATTCCAATGGTGGGAGAAAAAACCTTTATGCTCTTACGTAATATGGGAGTTGAATACATACATACCATGCAAAAAATGCCTATAGAAGTAATTCAAAGGGTTTTAGGGGTTAATGGTACTACGATTTGGAAAAAATGTAATGGAATTGATAATTCTCCAATAATCCCTTACCAGGAAAGAAAGTCTATTAGTTCAGAAATCACTTTTGAGAAGGACTCCACAGATATCAATAAGCTTCTTAGTATAGTAATAGCAATGACGGAGAATTTAGCTTTTCAATTGCGAAATGGCAACAAGTTAACAGCTTGTCTTACGGTTAAAGTGCGCTATACAGATATGCAGACGTATACCAAACAAAGACGAATTCCATACACTTCTTCCGATAATGTGCTTATTGATACAGCAAAGAATTTGTTTAACGAAGTATATAATCGAAGGGTAAGGGTGAGACTTGTAGGTGTACGTCTTTCTCACTTTGTAGAAGGTGGCCAGCAGATTAACCTTTTTGAAGACACAGAAGAACTAATTAGTTTGTATCAAGCAATGGATGTGCTAAGAAATCGTTATGGAATGAAAGCCGTTATACGTTGTGCTGGTTTGGGAACAAGGGGCTTCGGTAGAATGAATTCATTTACAGGAGAACCTCCTGTAATTCCAGCACACAGAAGACAATGATTGTTAATTGTCATTCATATTATAGTTTACGGTACGGGACTTTATCAATTAAGGAACTTGTCAAGCTTGCCAAGGAATTTGGTATTTCTACTTTGGCGTTAACAGATATCAATAACACTTCGGCAGCTTTGGATTTTGTAAGGTATGCGAAGAGGTATGGAATAAAACCAGTTATAGGAGTTGAGTTTCGCAATGCAGGTGAATTATTGTATACTGCTTTGGCTAAAAACAATGAAGCTTACTACAGAGTTAACAAACACCTTTCTAGTTTTTTATTAAATAGAGTATCAATTAATCCAATTGCTCCTGCACTTAAGGATGTTTTAATTATCTATCCCTATGGAAAAATTCATCCAAGTGAATTATCGGATGATGAATTTATAGGTGTATTACCACATCAGGTTAATCACGTTATTAAATATGATAAAGAATATCAAGACAAGCTAATTGCTCTGCATACTATTTCTTTTAAGCGTAAAGAGAATGATTACCGATTGCATAAAATACTACGTGCAATTGATCTGTGTACAATCCTTACTAAGTTAAAAGAAGCTGATTTGGCTCCTTCTAATCAGTTTTTTGTAGGGCAGACTCAATTGAAAAAGAAGTATCAACTATTTCCGATTTTGATTGATAATTCTCAAAATATTTTAGATCAGTGTTCGATTGAATTTGAATTTGGAACGCCTAAAAACAAGGCTTCTTTTACGGAATCTCTAGAAAAGGACAATATATTGTTGCTAGAGCTTGCCAAGAAAGGATTTATTTATAGGTATGAAAAGAAAAACCGCAAAGCACAAGAAAGGTTTGATAAAGAGATAAGAGTAATCAAAAAACTGGGTTTTTCTCCTTATTTTTTAATTACATGGGATATCTTAAGATATGCTCAAACGAAAGGTTTTTATCATGTTGGTAGGGGGAGTGGAGCAAATAGCATTATTGCTTATTGTTTGAAAATAACGGATGTAGATCCGATTAAGTTAGACTTGTATTTTGAGCGTTTTATTAATCCATATCGAACTTCTCCTCCTGACTTTGACATTGACTTTTCTTGGGATGAACGAGATACTATTATAGATTATGTGTTTCGGAGGTATGGGGCCGAGCACGTAGCATTAATCGCTACTTATACTACTTTTAAAGGTCGTTCTGCAATAAGAGAAATAGCAAAAACTTTTGGGCTTCCCAAAGAAGAAATAGATAGAATAATTAGACAGCCTGATCATGTTTTGAACACAAATCAAATAACGAAGCAATTATTTAAATATGTTTCACTGCTTGAAGGAATTCCGAACTATTTAGGCATTCATGCAGGCGGAATAATTATATCAGAAAAGTCGCTGTATAATTACACAGGAATGCAAATGCCTCCCAAAGGTTTTCCAATAGTACAATGGGATATGCATGTAGCAGAAGATATTGGTTTTTATAAGTTTGATATACTTTCTCAAAGGGGTCTTGGGCATATTAAAGAAGCGGTTCAAATTATTAAAAACAATCGGGGTGTTGAGATTGACATTCATCAAGTGGAGAAGTTTCAAGAAGATTTACAAGTACAAAAACAACTCAAATCTGGCGATACGGTAGGGTGTTTCTATATTGAGTCTCCGGCAATGAGAGGTTTGTTGAATAAACTTCGCTGTGATAATTACATTTCATTAGTGGCAGCTAGTTCTATTATTCGTCCGGGAGTGGCAAAGTCTGGGATGATGAAATTATATATAGAACGATTTCATAAAGCAAAGTTTGAGTACCTCCATCCAATTATGGAAAAGTTGCTTGAGGAGACTTATGGTATCATGATTTACCAAGAAGATGTTATAAAGGTTGCTCATTACTTTGCAGGAATTGGGCTAGCTGATGCGGATGTTCTTAGAAGAGCCATGAGTGGAAAATATCGTTCTAAAAAAGAAATGCAACGTGTCATTGATTTGTTTTTTGAGAATTGTAAAACTAAAGGCTATTCGGAGGAATTAACCAACGAAGTATGGAGACAGATTGAGAGTTTTTCAGGATATTCTTTTTCAAAAGCACATTCGGCATCTTATGCTGTAGAAAGTTTTCAGAGCTTGTATTTAAAAGCGCATTTCCCTTTGGAGTTTATGGTAGCTGTAATCAATAATAGGGGAGGCTTTTATTCGACAGAGTTTTATGTCCACGAAGCGAGAGTCGCTGGAGCAACTATCAATGAGCCTTGTATAAATAAAAGTGAGCAGAATGCCTGTATTTATGGAGAAGAGATTTATATCGGATTAAGTTTTGTCAAGGAGCTTGAATACAAATTGGTTAAGAAGATTATTTGCAATAGAGAAGAACAGGGGGTTTATGTCGATTTAATAGACTTTATAGAACGAACAAATGTAAGTACCGAACAGTTGTTTATTCTTATTCGGATTAATGCACTCCGCTTTACAGAACTCTCTAAAAAGCAATTAATGTGGCAGAGTAAGTTTATTTTAAAAGGAGCAGCTAAAGTATCTGAAACAGCTTCGTTATTTAAAATACAAACTCAAACATTCGAACTACCTACATTGATGCATAACTCCTACGACGATATAATAGATCAAATTCAGTTGTTGAATTATCCTTTATGTTCACCTTTTTCTCTGATAAAGAGTCGTTTAGACAACTCTATTCTAGCGAGTGATTTGTCAAAGAAAGAAGGTCAAATTATTGTAATTGCAGGCTATTATGTTAATGAGAAGAAGGTGCGAACAAGTAAAGGGGGTATAATGAAGTTTGGATGTTTTGTTGATGCAAAAGGCAAGTTCTTCGACGCTGTTTTTTTTTCTCAGGTACTCAGGAAATATCCTTTGCAAGGTAAGGGGTGTTACTATATGGTTGGGAAAATCGTTTTGGAATTTGGTTATCCCTCTATTGAAGTAATTAAAATGAAAAAGATGGAACTTAAATCAAGAGATGATTATGTCATAGAGCAAATTGAAATTTCGAATACTGTTGACATATTATTTTGAAAAGGTTCCTTTCCAATCATTTGATACGGAATAAAAACCTTCCTAAAAATAGAAAGCCGTCCCTCCCGGAACGGCTTTCACCACCTTACAGAAATAACCAGTATTTTTAAACCCGAAGTGAAACCAATTACTTCAATGACTAGTTACTATGTTCATATAACGTAGATTAAAAAAAAAGTTACACTATTAACTAAAATTTAACACTTCTTATCATTAAATATAGTTCGTTTATCCTTAAAATAGAGTCTTTTACGTAGAATTAAAAAAAATGAAATATTTTCGTGTTTCTTGAAATGGGATGTTAAAATAGCGCTTTACCTTTTCCTTGCTTACGCATTTTATGGAATTAGTTACCTGTTTTCTGACGGGGATTATGTAGTTCCGTTACCGATGCTTTTTATTCTCATGCCCATTGTTTCGATGTCCTTCTTTTTTACGAGTGAATTTAATAAGTATTCTATTTTCTTTTTGTTGCTTCCTTTGGGTGTAATGAGCGATTGGATTAGCCAGATTAATTCAGGTATTAGTGGGGTTTTAGCTATAATCAATATTGCCGCATGGGCGGCCCTAGGACTGCTATTGTTTTTTAATAAGGAATATCAAGTGCAGGCAAATAAAAACATATTACTGTACTCTTTTCCTATTGCAAGTGCATGTGCGTTACTTTTTTTAATCAATAGCCCTTTACTTAATATTTCTGTTTTTCTATTAATTGGAATTACGACAAGTTTAATAATAAGAGAAGATGAGGAGAAATATAATTTAAATACTTCGGTTAGACGTTTAATGATTCTTTCCTCGTTTACTTCATGGATGTATCTTGCTACTAAACTATCTGTATATTTAGCTTAATTCTCCATTCTTGTCTTGAATGCGGTAGTTAACTTATCGTTGTTTTTTCTCAATAAGTTGGGGCATTCAACCGTTCACCCTTCATTTGGGTCATTTATACTTTTTTAACAGTTTTAGTAATAGAATTAATCTAATTTTACTAGGCATATTTATTTGTGTAGACAATACTATTCAGTTATTTAATTTTCAGAAACAACCTAAATGAAACAACTATTGGTTTGCTTATTCTTGGTAATAATTGGTTCAACCTCAATTGCACAAGATCTTACTATAAAAGGTAATGTTGTTGATACTGTCAATAAACTTCCATTAGCAGATGCTGTTGTTATGGCGGTTCGCTTAAGTGATTCGGTTTTATTAGACTTTCAACGTACAGATGTAAAGGGAGAGTTTTTGTTTTCGAATCTTCCGGTAACAACAATAGAGTTATTGATAACGCATTCAAAATTTGAAGAGCGCTCTTACTTTATAATTGGTAGTCAAGACAAAAAAGAGTTTACCGTGCCTGAGATTATTTTACCAAATGTTAGTCAAGTATTTGATGAGGTAGTAATATTTGCAAACAATGAACCCGTTTACTTTAGAGGAGATACACTGGTCTATAATGCGGATTCTTTTGCAGTTGGACAAAACGCAGTTGTAGAAGATTTACTAAAAAAACTACCAGGTATTGATGTTGATCAAGATGGAAATATTACTTCTCAGGGGAAGTCAATATCGCAAGTTCTGGTTGATGGAGATGAGTTTTTTGGTTCTGATCCTACTGTAGCAACCAGAAATTTAGGGGCTGATGGAGTAGAGTCTGTTCAGGTATATGAAAAAAAGAACGATGATGCTGAAGATGGTGAAGATGAAACCATACAAGTCATGGATTTAAAGTTGAAAGAAGACGCTAAAAAAGGATATTTTGGAAGGGTTTCTGGCGCGACGGATGGCGATTTAACTCCGGGAGTTGCAAATCCTTTTTATGAAGGAGAGGTTTTATTGAATAAGTTTAATAAGACGCAAAAGATTTCGTTCTTTGGATTGGGTTCTAATACTCCACTTTCTACTTTTGGCTATAGAGATAGAAACCGCTTTGGTTTAGATAATGAAAGTGGAGGCGGTTTTAAATACTCTGATATGGGTGGAGACCAAAACAATGTTTCTGGTATACCCAAAACTCTTAGAGCAGGATTTTATTACAGTGATAAAATAGGCAAGAAAGCAAAAGTGGGCTTTAATTATTCCTACTACAATACAGAATTAGATGCTACCTCTAGCAGTTTATCGCAGTATTTTTTGTCAGACTCTTCCTATTTTACAGATAATTATGCAAATAATGTTAACAAGGATGAATCGCATAGAATCAATTTAAAGTTAATAAGTGATATAGATTCCTTGACTTACTTTGAATTGCGCCCAGGAATAACAATAGATGCCGCATCGCAAAATGATTCCTCAAACGCTACGTTTCTCACGGATAATGCTAAGGAAACTTTAAATACGACGATCAAAAATTTGAATAATTCGGAAGGTTATTCTATTAACTCTCGTGCAAAGCTGCGTAGAAGATTTAAGAAGGATAAAAGAGAGTTGATGGTAAAGTATAATTTTCAAATGAATGATAATAAGACCAATGGTTCATTGCTTTCTGCAACAACATATTATGGTATTATCGATTACGTTGATGTGGTTGATCAGCAAAAGGAAAACGTTAATTCTAGTCAAAAGCACACCGGAATATTAACATTTACAGAGCCATTAAGTAAAAAAATTAAATTAGAGATGGAATACGAGTACAGGTACGAGTTATCAGACTTAAGCATAACTTCTTTTAATAATGTTAATGGTGAGTACACAGAATTGGTTTCTGAAAACTCGAATATTTTCAAAAACATTCGTCAAGAAAACAAAGCGGGAGCGAAGTTTATTTACGAAACAAAAAAGCATGTTTTCAATGTTGGTAGTCGTTTACGTAATGTGGCAATCTCAAATGAGAATTTAATTTCGGACACATTAATCCTTCAAGACATTAATAACCTCCTGCCGAATTTTAGATACAAATACAAGCCCAGCCGAAGTAAAAGTTTGTCTTTTGCTTACAATACTGCATCTTCTCAACCTTCAATTTCTGCTTTGCAACCTATTCAAGATAATGCCAATCCAAACAGAATTTCTCTTGGTAACCCTAATTTAAGGCCGGATTATAGTCATTCTTTCAATGTAAATTTTAATTCCTGGTCTCCATTAACTGCAAAATATGTGTGGACAGGAATCAATTTCTCGGTTACTGAAAATGCGTTTACCAATGCAACCAATTATGATTCTTTTGGTAGAACAATAGCGCAAACTGTAAATGTGGATGGTAATCAATTTGGAAGTTTATACGGAGGAGCAAGTTTTCCAATCTATAAAAGGATACTGAAGCTAATGCCAAATGTTAATGGTTCATATAGTAAGTATACCAGTTTTATTAACGATGCCGAAAATCTGACAGAAAACACAGCTATTGCGGGAGGGCTTAAATTGGAATTAGATTTGGATTCTTTAGATATTTCCGTTGGGAATAATTTTTCTTACAATGAAGCAAATAGTACTTTTTACAACAATACACCATTTACAATACAGAGGTATACAGCATATGTAAAGTGGCAGTTGCCATTTCACTTTATGTTGAAGTCAGATGTTTCCTACACTATTAATTCTCAGTTGTCAGAAGGGTATAACCTGAATTTTCTAATTTGGAATGCTGAAATTAGTAAAGCATTTTTGGAAACGGAAAACCTAATTTTATCCATTATTGGGAATGATATATTAAATCAAAATATTATTGCCCAACGCCAAATAAATGGTAATGTAATAACAGATAATAGAACTACTATTATTAGTCGATATTTTTTGTTGAAGTTGACAATGAAGTTTAATAATAACAAAACTAAAGAAAAAGATCCGCAGGGTTGGCATTAAGATATGAGAGTATTTATTATTGGTTTATTGATTTTAATAAGTCTTGCCGGTACAGGCCAGATAAGATCGGGTAAGATTGTTTTTGAAAGAAGAACAAACTTGTTAAAGAAATATTCAGATAGCCGAATGAAAGCGTGGCTAAAGGATAAAAAAATAAAAATTGATATGTTCGAAATGTACTTTAATGATACGATGTCAATTTTTAAACCGCAAGAAACTGATTTGGTAGAACAAATGGATTGGGCTACTATGAAGAATACAGTCTATCAAAATCTAAAGAAAAATCAAAGAATGTCAATATTGCCTGTTTGGGGTGATAATGTTTTTGTATCTGATAGTTTGAAAAAAAGAGAATGGAAAGTGACTTCAAGTATGCGAAAAATTGCGGGATATGATTGTCGAAGAATGATCTGGGAAAAGGATGATACAACAAGAATCCATGCTTGGTACACGGAAGAAATTATGCCTAGTATAGGTCCCGAAAGTTTTTGTGGTTTACCTGGAACTATATTAGGTTTGGCTACTGAAGATGGAGGAGTGGTTTATTTTGCTAAGACTGTTGAAGTAGGAGTTGATAACATTAAGGAATATATTCCCGAATTTCCCGCAAAAAAAATAAAGACAGAAGAAGAGCTTCGAAAAGACATGGCAGAAAAGTTTGGAGATAAACCTTGGGGAAAACAAGTAATGGAAGGTCTTTTTGCTTGGTAAAAGTATTGTTTTATTAATTTCAAATCAAAATTTCTTTTATCAGTTTAGAACCTTTCTCAATAATTTAAGTAAAAAGGCTTACATTTATTAATAATAAAATTTAAAATTCTATTTATGAAAAAGTTAGTTCTAGTTTTACTTACGTTTTTTAGTATGAATTATTTTGCTCAAATTACATTGGAAGATGGTAAGGATTGGGCCAAAAATAATGGAGTTACATTAAACTCAAATTTATCTAATTATATTGGGAAAGCTAGTTTTGCAGCACCTATTGTAATTACTAGAGATGCCGGTTTGATGATTATAGGAGAAGGTTTTGAAGGGAAGTCTAAAGGAGCTAAAGTGGTTTTTTTAAACGAAAAGAAAGAAGTTATTTGGTCTCACTTTTTTGGTTCAAAAAATGACAACACAGAAGCGCAGAGTATAATTGAAGACAGAACAGGTTACTTTTATGTTTTTATGGAGGCGCACAATAAGTCAGACGCAACAGATACTAGAGAAAGAGTTGTCAAGGTGAATGCAAGAGGGGAAATTCAATGGGACTATGCTTTAGAAGAAAAAGAAGAACATTATCACCGTCATTGTACATATGTTAAATTAGATGAAGATGGAAAGCGTTTGGTATTGTTTGGAACGGTTCAACCAGATAAAGTTGCAATCGAAAACAATGAACATTACGCATGGGAAGCGAAATTGGATGGTAATGGAAAATTGGATTCTGAAATAGGTGAGCTTATAAAAGATTAACGTAATAATAATTTCCGAATAAATACCTTTTCGGGAATTTTTGAGAACGAGATTTTATCTTGTTAAGATTACTTAAGGCAGTGTTTCATCATCTTTTGGTTTATTGATTCGCTCTTAATAGAGTCAAAATGTAATTACCCTATGAAAAAATCATTTTTTACTATTTTCTTATCCTTTTTTATTACTAATGGTCTTAGTGCTGCAGAGGTTACTGTAAATCATACTGTTGAAAAAAATTCAGAAAAGAATGAGTACAAAGTTACATCTGTTTTCTCAGGTGCTTCTAATGCTGAATTTGCAAAAGTTTCTTTTAAAATTCCGGAAGGAGTAAATGTAATCACTCCCTCGTCTGGAGGTAATGTTTCTAAAAAAGAAAGTGATGGAATTTCCTTTTACGCATTTTCTGTGGGAGATGAAGGGGTAACAACGGTTTTTTACATACAACCTTCGATTATGCAAGATATTTCCATTGGAGTGAAGTTTGTTTATGCCGTTGGAGAAAGTAAAATGAATCCAAATATTGAAGACTTGGTTATTTCAATAGAGTCAGAAGATTATGCCTCTTATCAAGGTGCTACACCTGAAGATAATTCCTTTGTGATTAAGGACTTAAGTGATAAAACTTCCTATGCTTTAGTGGTTGCAGAGAATAAAGAAACGGCAGAGATCCTGGAAAACAAAGAAAACAAAGAAAACAAAGAAGAAAAAGAAAACAAAGGAGACAAAGAAGGAATGGAAAAGATAGAGCGCCCAATGGATAATGGTAATTATTCTATTCAGTTATTATCTCTTTCAGATTACAGCGACAGAAGAGTTATGGAATTTTGTATTAAACATAAGCTTAAAACAGGTGATTTGATTAAAAGAAATGTAGGTAATCTAACCAAGGTGTCAATTGGTACTTACAGTTCTAAAGAGGCTGCAAACTTAGCTAAGAAGAAAATGATTTCTGGAGATGCCCTCTTAGATGATGCATTTGTGGTCAAACTTAATTAATTGGCATTCACTCATCATAAGGTAATTCATTAACTTTGCTAAAATCCTTTCTATTGATAAATGGATGAGTACTAAGGGCAGTTATTTTGTGAATTACATTGTTCTTGTTTAGAATTATTATAATTTACAAAAAATTTAGAAATCGATTTGGAACACGTAGTAATTATTGGAAATGGCATCTCGGGAGTTACTGCTGCTCGTCACATCCGTAAATTAAGCAACAAGCGGATTACGATTTTTTCTGTCGAAACCGATTATTTCTTTTCTAGAACTGCTCTTATGTATGTTTACATGGGGCATATGAAATTTGAACATACGCAACCTTACGAAAATTGGTTTTGGGCAAAGAATAGAATTGAATTGAAAAAAGGATTTGTTGAATCCATAGATTATAGTTCTAAGAAATTAAGTTTGTCTGGAGGAGACCAATTTACTTATGATAAACTAATATTAGCGGTTGGCTCCAAGCCAAATAAATTTGGTTGGCCAGGCCAAAATTTAAAAGGAGTTCAAGGATTGTATAGTAAACAAGATTTGGACCTAATGGAAGAGAATACTTCCAGACACAAAGTAGATAGAGCTGTTATAGTTGGAGGAGGGCTAATTGGTGTTGAAATGGCTGAAATGCTTCATTCTAGAAATATATCCGTTTCTTTCTTTGTAAGAGAAGACAGATTTTGGGGTAATGTACTTCCACTAAAGGAAGCAGCTATTGTAGAAGAACACTTGATTAAAAAGGGAGTTGATCTGCGTTTTAATACGGAGTTGAAAGAAATTATTTCCGATGAAAATGGACGTGTAAAAGCGGTAATTGCTTCTACTGGAGAAGAATTAGCTTGTCAGTTTGTTGGCTTAACTACGGGAGTGTCCCCAAATATAGATTTCTTAAAAGATTCTGATTTAGAAACCGAAGAAGGTATTGTTGTTAATCAATTTCTAGAAACGAATCAGACCGATGTTTATTCAATTGGTGATTGCGCGCAGTTTTCAAAACCACTAGCAGGAAGAAAAAAAATAGAGCAAGTTTGGTATACAGGTCGTATAATGGGAGAAACAGTTGCGCAAACTATATGTGGAAACAAACTAGCCTACAAACCGGGTCATTGGTTTAACTCCGCTAAATTTTTTGACATAGAATACCAAACTTATGGTTGCTTAAATTCAATGCTCCAAGAAGATGAAACAAACTTTTATTGGGAGCATAAAAATGGTAAAATGTGCATGCATTTTGTATTCGATAAAGCGTCAAGAAAGTTTTTAGGTCTTAATACTTTAGGAATTAGAATACGACATGAAGTAATGGATCGTCATTTAGATGCTGATGCAACTATTGATAAAGTAATGGAGCAGCTGAAAGATGCTAATTTTGATCCAGAATTTTATAGGTTATACGAAGATGAAATTGTTGCAAAATTTAATCAAGAGCAGGGTACAAAAATTACCGTAAAAAAGAGAAGTTGGAAACGAATTTTAGGCTTAGGGTAGTATGAAGAACTTAAGAAATATTGGTTTGGTAATCTTCCTTGGAGGTTTTTCAATTTTTATTACATCTTTATTTGTAGGTACTTATAAAATTTCAGAAGATAAGTTAAAGGCACTCTATGATGCTACAGAAGAAATTGACAAAGGCGATACCATAGCTGGAAGTTTGACAAAGACTGCTATTGAATTGCATATCTTGGATAAAGAATTTAGTAATCAATTTTCATTTAGTTCACATTTATCTGATCTATTCAATAAATCAAATGCTGTAATTGCGGAATCATTTGCTGAAAAAGATGGAATAACCGCTAATGAAGTTGAGAAAATTTATGATTTAGCAATTGTAGATGGTAAGGTAATATATAGTAAGGATGTTGTTGAAAGAGTTTTTTTTGATAATAATAAGAAGCAAAAGTTATTGATAGCTAATACTAGCTGGATGTTCAAGGAAAGTAAATCGTATGAAAAGGTTGCTGACTTTAAAAAGGATTTTGAAAAGAAACTCAAAGGAATAAATGGAAAATTAGGAGAGAAATATTTTGTCTGGGATAATAAATATTCTCGATTTGATTTAGTTAAAGCATCTTCAAATGGACCAATTACAGATAATAAAGGGCTATTTTTATTCTTAACATTTGGTCTTTGTATTATCGGTACACTAATGTATATACTACCAGGGGCAATTTTAATGGGTGGTCCTGGAATTAAAAACAATGGCGTTTACCATGATCCTGCAACTAACAGAGGCTGGATTGGAATCTTGGCTTTTCTTTTCTTGATCTTTTTTTATATACTACTGTATTTTTACCCGTGGCTAATTGTTCCTTGGACAAGTATAGTAGATCCTTTCAAAGGTTTGTTTATTGAGGGAGCTTCTGCATCTCAATGGTTTTTATACGGTACGTTATACACAGTTTCTATGTGTGTAATGGGAATAAGGATGTTTATCAAGTACCGCCATAATCGCTATCAGATAGTTAGAACTGCTAGCGTGTTATCTTTCCAAATAATTTTTGCTTTTCTGTTAGTAGAAATTCTACCCTTATTTGATTTACCTGCGATGGACTTGAAAAATGCATGGCCATTGGATTATGATATGTTTTTTGACTGGAATGTAAAAGGTCACTTTGATTCAGGAACAGTTGGAATATTTATGTTTGTTTGGGGGGTTGTTTTGAGTGTAATAGTTATTCCCGTAATGGTTTACTTTTATGGAAAAAGGTGGTATTGCTCATGGGTTTGCGGATGTGGAGGCTTAGCCGAGACCTTAGGGGATCCGTATAGGCAACTATCCGATAAACGATTAATTACGTGGAAAATCGAAAGATGGATGATTTATGGTGTATTTCTGTTTGCAATAATCATGACCATATTCTCCGGTTATCATTCTTACAATGAGGTAAATTATCCAGAAATGAGTGGCAAAGATGTATTATTCGGAATGTCTGCCTATAATATTAGAGAATGGTATGGGTTTTTAATTGGGTCAATTTTTGCCGGAGTTATTGGAACGGGTTTTTATCCAATTCTTGGGAATAGAGCTTGGTGTCGATTTGGTTGTCCGTTAGCTGCTTATATGGGAATAGTTCAACGATTCAAATCTCGATTTAGAATTACTACCAATGGCGGTCAATGTATTTCTTGCGGAAATTGTTCTACTTATTGTGAACAAGGGATTGATGTTCGAGCTTACGCTCAGAAAGGACAAAACATTATAAGGGCTTCTTGTGTAGGATGCGGTGTTTGCTCTGCTGTTTGTCCAAGGGGAGTTCTTAACTTAGAAAACGCTCCTAATACTGATGGTTCTCGAATGGAAGCTCCTGAAGTAATTCTAGGCAATGAAGGATTGAAAGAGTTTTTAAATAAATAATAATTACGGTCTTTTATTAATGATTCAAAAACCAACTATCGATGTAGTAATTCCCGCCTTTAACGAACAAGAGTCAATTGTGTACGTCTTAAAAGATATGCCGATGAATTGGGTTCGAGAGGTGGTAGTGGTTAATAATAATTCTGTTGACGATACTGTAAAAAGAGCTTCTGCAAATGGCGCAACTGTTTTGGACGAACCTCGCCAAGGTTATGGATATGCTTGCCTGAAAGGAATTGAATACTTAAAGAATAAAATAGACCAGCCAGATATTATTGTTTTTATGGATGCGGACTATTCTGATCATCCAGAGGAGTTGCCTTTCGTGGTTCAACCAATTGTCGAAAGAAATATGGATATAGTGATTGGGTCAAGAGCACTGGGCACAAGAGAGAAGAAATCCATGATGCCTCAGCAACTATTTGGCAATTGGTTAGCTACCCGACTAATTAAGTTGTTTTATGGTGCTAAATTTACAGACTTAGGTCCTTTTAGGGCTTTGAAATTTGAAAAATTATTAGAATTAAATATGCAGGACACTACATATGGTTGGACTGTTGAGATGCAAGTGAAAGCAGCAAAAAAGAAATATGAATTTTGCGAAGTAGCTGTAAGCTACAGAGAAAGAATAGGGGTATCTAAAATAACAGGAACAATAAAAGGAACTATTTTAGCAGGTTATAAAATCATAATTACAATATTTAAATACGTTTTTAAGAAATAACATGGAATTTATCATCATTGGACTATATATTTTCTTTTTGACTTTTATTTTGCTTTATGCACTTGCAGAACTCAACCTAACATTTGTTTATTTAAGAGATAAATGGAAAAATAGAGGAGATCAAGAAAAGTCTTTTGATAATGATGAAGATAAACCTACAGTGACAATACAACTTCCCGTTTACAATGAATTTTATGTAGTTGAACGCTTAATCGATGCAGTTGCTAATTTTGATTGGCCAATAGAAAAGTTAGAAATTCAAGTTCTGGATGATTCCAATGATGAAACAGTAGATATTATAGCCAATAAAGTAAAGGAGCTGCGTAAGAAAGGAATTGACATTAAACAGTTAATTCGACCTAACAGAGAAGGATTTAAAGCAGGAGCTTTGGCTTATGGAATGGACTTGCTTAGGGGAGAGTATGTAGCTATTTTTGATGCTGACTTTGTTCCAGAATCAGATTTTTTAAATAGAACGATACCCTATTTTTATGACAAAAATATTGGAATGGTGCAGACTCGCTGGGGTCATTTGAATAGAGATTATTCTATTTTAACCAAGCTACAGGCATTTGCATTAGATGCGCATTTTAAAGTTGAACAAAGAGGAAGGAATGCAGGCGATCACTTTATAAATTTTAATGGAACTGCTGGGATTTGGAGAAAAAAAGCCATCGTTGACGCTGGCGGTTGGCAATCAGATACGTTGACAGAAGATCTAGATTTAAGTTATAGGGCACAATTAAAAGGATGGAAGTTTAAGTATTTAGAAGGTGTTGAATCTCCAGCAGAACTGCCTGTAACAATGACCGCTCTGAAAAGCCAACAGTTTAGATGGAGCAAAGGAGCTGCTGAATGTACAAGAAAGAACTTGGGTAAAGTACTAATTAAAAGAGGTATTGGGTTGAAAACAAAACTCAATGCTACTTTTCATCTTTTAAATAGCTTTTTATTTATTTGTATTATGTCTTTGGTTTTGTTAAGTATTCCAGCTATGTTGGTTATTAATCAATTTCCTCGGTTTGATGATCTGTTTAGAAACTCTCTCTCCTTTTTCTTTATTACCACAATAATACTAGGAATAATTTATTTTGTATCCAATAAGTCCGCAGCAGATAATTTTAGCGTTGCTTTATTCAAGTTTATTCTTTTTTTCCCAATGTTCCTAGCTTTAACTATGGGGATAGGTTTCTACAATGCAATTGGAGTAGTGGAGGGGTATTTGGGAAAGAAGTCTCCATTCATTAGAACACCTAAATTTAATGTTACTACAAAATCTGATTCCTTAAAGGCAAATAAGTATGTGATTTCTTCATTCAATCCTATGGCAATTTTCGAATTTCTTCTTGTGCTTTATGCAGGATATGGAATATATGTAGCATTAAAGTTTGAGAACTATTATATGCTTGGGTTTCTAATTATGATTGCAATAGGATTTAGTTATACAAGTTTTTACACGGTAAAACATGCTTCAGCTGCTAAATAGGCGAACAGTTATAGTTGCTTTGGTGGGTATAATCACTCTTTTCTTTTTTGGTTATTATATGACACGGGATGAAGAGTTTTATTTACTAATTGTTTATTCTGTTCTAACCTTTTTATTGCTTTCTATATATCCTATTTGGAAATCAGGTTTGATACCAAAGCTTGGATTTAAACAGGTATTGCTTATCGGGCTTTTATTTAGGCTTGTATTACTTTTTTCAGTACCTAACTTAAGTGATGATTACTTCCGTTTTATATGGGATGGAGAGTTAATTTCAAATGGATATAACCCTTATAAGTTCAAACCAGTGGATCAGAAGTTTGATAGTCCGAAAGATGAAATTAGATTGAAGGATAGGGTTTATTACAAATTAAATTCCAAAGAGTATTACTCGGTCTATCCACCTGTAGATCAATTTTTCTTTGGTATAGTAGCTTATGCTTCTGGAAATAATTCATTTCAATTCATAGTCTTGTTGAGGTTATTACTTATTGGTTTTGACATTGGTGTTATTCTCATTTTAGCTAAACTATTAAAGTGGTTTAATAAAAAGAAAGAGTTAGTTGTTCTATATGCATTAAACCCTCTGGTTGTTACGGAGCTTACCGGTAACTTGCATTTTGAAGGTGTTACCTTATTCTTTGTGTTAACTTCTATATGGTTTGTCATTCAAAAAAGACATATTCAGGCTGGATTATTATATGCCTTGGCAATTTGCACAAAGTTGATTCCTCTAATACTGTTACCGTTTTTCATTTTTAGAATGAATTGGAAACCTCTAATTGTGTTTTATACTGTTATTGGCCTCTTTACGGTAATGCTATTTGTTCCATTTTCAGATGTGAATCTATTCGAGACAATGGGATCCAGTATTGGTTTGTATTTCCATTCATTCGAATTTAACGGAAGTATTTATTACCTATTCAGGGAAATTGGTTTTAAGATTTATGGTTATAATCAAATTGAAAATATCGGTAAAATTGGACAAGTAATAGTTCTAATTTCTTCAATTATTCTTCTTATAAAAAATCGCCATAGAAAAGAATTTAATAATATGTTTATCTTTTTTGTTTGGATGTTGCTCATCTACTATGCGGTAGCGTCAATCGTACATCCTTGGTATATTATATATCTTTTAACTTTCTCTATTTTAACAAACTTAAAATTTCCTTTGATATGGAGTTTTGTTGTAGTGCTAAGTTATTACGCTTATAAAGATATAGGTACAGTAGAAGAAAATTATTGGTTAATAGGTGTGGAGTATATTATTCTGCTATTTGCAATTATTTGGGATTTGAAAAATGGTCTTCGCAGAGTTACTTTTTACTCCAAGGATGGTGATCCATAATAACTTGTTTTAAGAAACTTCTATCTAAGTGTGTATATATTTCGGTGGTGGTAATGGATTCGTGTCCTAGCATTTCTTGAACGGCTCTTAAATCAGCTCCACCTTCAACTAAATGTGTCGCAAATGAATGTCTAAAGGTATGAGGCGAGATACTTTTTCCCAACCCAATCTTTTCTGCTAGTTGTTTTATTATGGTGAAAATCATAACCCTTGACAATGATTTTCCTCTTCTGTTCAAAAAAGCATAATCTTCAAATCCTTTTTGTATTGTTTGATGAACGCGTACTTCGTTAATATAAATTTTTAATTGTTTCAGTGCTTTTCCTCCTATAGGAACAAGTCTTTGTTTATCTCCTTTCCCAATAATTCTTACAAAACCTTCTTCCCAAAATATTTCGGATAGTTGCATTGTAGTAAGTTCTGTTACACGAAGACCACAACCGTAAAGTGTTTCAAGTATAGCTAAATTCCTTTCTCCTTGGGCATTACTTCTATCAATCGCGTTTATTAGAGAGTCAACTTCATCAACGGAAAGAGTGTCCGGTAGTTTTCTTCCGAGTCTTGGTGATTCAAGTAATTCAGAAGGGTCTACTTTTATCATATCTTCTAAAATCAAGTATTTAAAGAAAGACTTTATTCCTGAAATTATTCGGGCTTGGCTTCTTGCAGACAAACCAATTTCATTTATCCATTTAATAAAATTCTGTAAATCATCAATTGATACAGAACTAATGGTTTTATCTATTTCTAAAATTTGCTGAAAATAGTTATCTAATTTACAAACATCGCGCAAGTAATTAGAAATAGAATTATCTGAAAGTGAACGTTCTAATTTAAGATAAGCCTTAAAGCCCGCTATTGCACTATGCCATGCCATTATTGCTGTTAAAGAAGCAATTGAATAAAGATATAATATTTTTTATGAAAAGACTTGCAAATACAAAAAACCGTTCTATTTTTGCAGCCATTCGGATAGTTGGCAGAGTGGTCGAATGCACTGGTCTTGAAAACCAGCGTACCGCAAGGTACCGGGGGTTCGAATCCCTCACTGTCCGCAGCAAGGGATAACTGAAAATTTGATTCAGTTATCCCTTTTTTTTTCTATGATCCTAATAATTTGTGGTCTACAAGCTTTTACTTTAGCATTGAAAGATTCAGTCTAACCATTAGCACTCCTACTGTCAAAATATTATATTTGTTAGAATTATATGGAAATAGAAAACCAAAATATTCAAATATCAATTGTTGTTCCTTTGTTCAACGAGGAGGAATCTATTGGTGAGTTAACTGATTGGATTAATAAGGTCTGTAATGAGAATAATTTCAATTATGAGGTTATAATGGTTGATGATGGTAGTACGGATAAATCCTGGGATAAGATTGAAGAGTTGATGGTTTCTAATAATAGAATTAAGGGGATTTCTTTTCGTCGAAATTATGGGAAATCAGCTGCTTTAAATGTCGCGTTTGAGGCAGTTAAAGGAGATGTTGTTATTACAATGGATGCAGATTTACAAGATAGTCCAGATGAGATTCCTGAGTTATATCAGATGGTAAAGGAAGAAGGTTTTGATATTGTGTCTGGTTGGAAAAAGAAACGATACGACCCTATTTCTAAGACTATCCCTACTAAATTATATAATGCTACAACTCGAAAGGTAAGTGGAATAAAACTACATGATATGAACTGCGGTTTAAAAGCTTATAAGAAAGAAGTGGTAAAGTCCATAGAAGTTTACGGAGAAATGCATCGTTACATTCCTGTTATTGCAAAATGGGCTGGATTTAATAAAATAGGTGAAAAAGTTGTTAAACATCAAGAAAGAAAATACGGTAAAACGAAATTTGGTTTAGAAAGATTTCTTTTTGGATTTTTAGATTTGTTTAGCATAACATTTATTGGCCGATTTGGAAAAAGACCTATGCACTTTTTTGGCACGATTGGATCCTTAATGTTTGCTATTGGGTTTTGTTTTGTGTTGTGGATTGGAATTGACAAGTTATTTATAGATAAAACCGGAACTTTAATTGCATCGAGACCAAGTTTTTATATCGCATTGACATGCATGATTCTTGGAGTTCAAATGTTTTTAGCTGGTTTCTTAGGAGAAATGCTTGCTCGGAATTCTCCTAATAGAAACATCTACTTAATCAAAGCGAAAACAGCTAACTTGGATGACTAATCGAAAGAAAGTTGTTATTGTTGGTCCTGCTTTTCCTCTAAGAGGTGGAATAGCAAATTTTAATGAAGCTTTATCGAGAGAAATGAACCGGAAAGGATATGAGACAGAATTGGTTTCTTTTTCATATCAATATCCTAAATTTCTTTTTCCTGGTAAGACCCAGTTTGCAGAAGGTAAAGGTCCAGAAGATTTGAAAATTTTCACGAAAATAAATTCTGTCAACCCGGTAAATTGGATAAAAACGGCAAAGTTTATTACTCGTTTAAAACCTGATTATGTTATTATTCGTTTTTGGTTACCTTTTATGGGACCAGCACTCGGGACAATAGCCGAAAAACTGCGCAAGAAAGGAGTTAAGGTTTTGGCGATTACGGACAATGTAATACCCCATGAGAGTAGATTTGGAGATGGATTGCTAACTAAATATTTCCTTAAAAGATGTGATGGGTTTATTACACTTTCTAGGTCTGTATTGGAAGATATTTCTCAATTTACTGATAACCAGAATAAAATAATGTTACCACACCCTGTGTATAATATTTTTGGAGAATCTGTTAGTAGGAGTATGGGTATTGAGAAATTGAATTTAGATGTACATTCAAAATACATCTTGTTTTTTGGGTTGATTCGAGGTTACAAAGGATTGGATTTAGCTTTGAAAGCTATGCAAGATTCTAGAATTAAAGAATTAGGGATAAAGCTTATTGTAGCAGGAGAATTTTACGACAAGCAGGAAAAGTATTCGGAGCTATTAGAAGCTACTAAAGCTTCTGTATTATTGTACGATCACTACATTCCGCAAGAAGAGGTAAGGTATTATTTCGCAGCTGCAGATTGTGTTTTACAGCCTTATAAGACAGCCACGCAAAGTGGCATTACACAAGTAGCTTATAATTTCAACAAACCAATGATAGTTACTAATGTGGGCGGTTTGCCTGAGATTGTAGCACATGAGAAAGTAGGCTATGTTACTGCGCTAAATGAAACTTCAATTGCAGACGCAATCGTTAGTTTTTACGCAGAAAATAAAAAATCCGAATTTGAAAAGAATGTAGAACTGGACAAAGTGAAATTTTCATGGGAACATTTTATTGACAGTTTAGCTGATTTTGAAGAAGGGGTTTAATCACTATAAATTATTGTCCTCATAATTACTTGTCTTTCTATTAATAGCCAAGAGATTGTGGCTCAAGTTCTGCAGTTGAAACAGATAAAAATAGTGGCTCTATGCAAGCAGAGGAGTCAATTTGATTCATCATATTTTCGAACTCTTCGTTGGATAAGTCGAAAATAATCTCTTCCGATAAATTTTCAAATTTACGAAGTTCATCGGGCGTTAATCTATGACATTCAGGATCTGCTGGTTCTGGTGTATTTACTTTTATCATGTGTGTAATAAGGTTATTTATATTGTGTTTTCTCAGTAAAAAAAAGTAACGCTCACTGAATTGTGAGCGTTACTGTCTAGGTATTAACTATTGTTTTTTACCTAGCATTAATAATTCTTGTACAACGATCTCGGTTACATATCTTTTGTTCCCATCTTTGTCGTCATATGTACGGTTGTTTAATTTACCTTCAATACATACCTCTTTTCCTTTTTCAAGGTGTTGTTCAGCGATTTCCGCAAGGTTTCCAAAAACCGTTAGGTTGTGCCATTGGGTTTCTTTGATAGTTTCACCTTTTTTATTCTTGTATGTATCGTTTGTAGCGAGTGTAAGTTTTACTAGTTTTCTACCTTCTTTTAAATCGATTACTTCTGGTGTAGTTCCTAAATTCCCGATTAATTGTACTCTGTTTCTTAAGTTATTCATAATAAATGTGTGTTTGTTTTGTTACTAACTATTCTTTGATAGCGTAACGGGTTAGTAATTAAATAGTAGTTTTATTCTGTCTATATTTTGGTATCGACGGTGCAAAGTAATGGAGGTTTCAAAACGTTATCCGTACTTTAACTAATTAGCATTCGTTTAGTGTCGTAAGTAAATGTTTAAAAATGAATATAAATCACAATATCAGTAAGTTATATATTTTATTTTTTTTAATTATTTCTTTTATTTTTTCTTGCAATAATGAAAATAAAGGTAAAATGGATGCTGTTTACGTTCCTAATAAACAGAATATTGACAGTGCAAATGCCTCAGAATTTGCAAATTCGTTTATTTTGGATATTTATAATTCCGATACAGTTAATGCAAGAAGTAAAATTCAAATTAAATACAATTCGGACGCTATTTTTGTTTCTGATTTTTTAGCCAATGACGATGTATTTAACAACTTTGATTTATTTTCAATTTTACATCAACCTATTCTATTAGGCGGAGAGTTGGACTTTCAGTTTTATGAAGTCCAGAAAGAGAGTAGCATAATTTGGTTTAGATTATTTTCAGCACCTCACGAGGTGAATTACTTTAGAATAACCCTGGGTATAAAGGATAATACAATTGTGATTTCTGATTTTTCCTCTTTTAAAACTCCTAATAGTTGCAATGAAATGATGACGGAATTAGTTGATCTTGTTTATGACAAACGACAGTTAAGTAATAATGATATGAAAAAAGGTTTTAGGTTAATGGACTCTACAATTATTGCTTTTTCTTCTTTAGATCCAGGTCTAGCAGCGTTATATTATTCTAAGATGGACATTGCTTTGCGAGAAACTGAAATAATGAGTTCTATAAAATATAATTTAGATTTTCATTCGTCTGCGGAAATACGCACCAATGCCTTGATGCGAAAAAATTATGAAATTGGAAAAGATGGGGCTTCAATATGGTATTTATTAAAACAATACTATTTAAGTCTTGATTCTGAGAGTTATCCTAAAGTTAGAGAAGCTATTGAAGGATTAAGTAAGTCGGTTGGACAAGACCCAATCTTAATATATTTAAATGCAACAACGTATTTTGAAGAGTATAATTATGCGAGAGCGCTGGAGTTGTATAATAAAGCACTCATAATGGATCCAACAATTCCGAATATACATTTTGCAAAAGTTGTTTGTTTGATTGAAATGAAAGAGTTTATTCAAGCCGTAGAAAGCTTATTGGTAATGGAAGATTATTTTGACGTTAAAAATATCAATTGGGATAAAGAATTTATGGCGTATCCCGCATTTTTAATCAGTGATGAATATTTCCAATGGCTAGAAAGGGTAGGGTTAATTGAAGATGAGGAGCTACTTTAAAGAGTCGGGTCGCTTGTGTTTCCATCTTTTATGGCTCCATAACCAATATTGGGGGTTGTCTTGGATGTCTTTTTCCAATGTTAATGTGTGTGCTTTGGTAATTTCACCATACTCAGTTTTAGCAGGCTCTTCGAATAACAAAGTATATTCAAAATCGTAATGTCCCCTTTTGATTTTACGAATCGCTCCAAAAACGATAGGTAAATTGTATTCTTTTCCAAATTTTTCTACCCCAAAAGAAACGGGTGTATCTTGGTTTAGAAATTCCATCCAAAAAGCTTTCGTCGGGTTTCCTGGACGCTGATCAGCTCCAAAAATAATGGTTTTGGGTCTATCTAGTTTTGTGTCAAAACAAGTTTTGGTTTGTTTCATTGGTCGCATCATCAAGCCATACTTTTGTCTAGAATTTAGAACTTTTTGATTGAAGAATTTATTGTTTAGTGGTTTGTAAATAGCAACGGGTATATGTTTTGAAATAAGGCCAATTCCCAGAGCGAGCATTTCCCAGTTATTAAAATGTCCGCCAACAAAAATTATATCCTTTCCTTGCTCGAAGTATTTATTCACCACTTCAGGGTTTTTAACTGTCATTCTTTTTCTAATCTGCTTTTCAGAAATGGAAAATCCCTTTACACTCTCCAGAATCAAATCACACAGGTGGCGGTAAAATTTCCGCATGATTTGTTTATGCTCAATTTTTGTTTTTTCTGGAAAAGAATTTTTGATATTTTCAAATACAACTTTTTTACGGTACCCAACGATATAATACATTACGACAAAAACAAAGTCGGATAGGGCATACAGCAAAAAATAGGGTAGGTAAGATATTGGTAATATGATTCCGTAGTATACTATTTTACTTCCCATGTATATAAATTGAACTGCAAATGTATCTGAAATATTGAAACTCGTTAAAGTTTTTTTACATCGAGTGTGATTTCAGCTAATTCATAACATTCTTCATCACAATTCCAAAATGAAGATTCCTTCAATTTATTGCCATCTAAAGCTATTATGGTGGAGTTGGCTTCATAATAGTAAGCTTCTACAGCATATCTATTTCCAAGGGGCAAATAATAAGTGATTTCTTCACTCCAAAGCGTGTCATAAAACAATATGTCATTCTGATCGGCGTAACCTTTATATACAATTATGGGGATTCCATTTCCGTTATATGTTACTTTTATATTAACATCTCCACCATCCTGTGGTAAAGTGTCGCAATACCTGTTTGGATCGCAATCCTCATTTTGCCTTGTGCAATGGCTTAAAGCAAAACTTAGAAACAATATAAATCCTATGCTTTTAATTGACTTCATTTTAAAATAAAATTTAAACCAAGTGTAACTCTTGAGTCCGGCACATTCACTAATCCGTCTGAAAAGTGTATATATCCAACCTTCAGATTAATTTCATCTGAGAAATTAAAACAAAACCCCGCCATTGGCGTTGTTATAAATTTAGGCTTTCTATTTTCGCGGGTTCCTTTGTAGTTTCCTAATAAAAACCCTGTTCTTGTTCCTACAAAAAATTGCGTGTCTATTCCCCAAAGATTAAAGTGCAGAAATCTTTTATCTGCATCAAGTGATATGAAGTATACCACCTCTTTGTATTGACGGATAATATTGTTGTCTTCTCTTATTTGAACTTTTTTTTTGAAAGGTCTAAATTCAAAGTTCAATTTTGCACCCCATTCATTCTGCACGTCTTCTATGCCACCAGAAAATGACCAAAATAAATCATCGAAATTGAAGTCAAAAGTCAAAATCGAAAGTGATCCACGAATATTGGTACGTTGAATATCATTTCCTTCTTGCGAAAAGAAGGTGTTAGAAAAAAGCAGGAAAATTATTGTCAATTTTTTCATTTCTCAAATGTAAGGAATTATTATTCAATGATAGGAATCCACTTTGCAGCGAAAATTAGATATATAAATCAATAGATTTAATCTATAATTGCATTAAAATTAATTTACAAACATGAAGAAGATTATAAATATTGGTCTAACAGCTTTGGTATTTGTTAGTTGTTCTGAAAACAAGAGAAGTGAGAATTTAACAGATGAAAATATAGTTAAGGATGCTAAAGGGTATACAATTGATTGTGATTTTAGTGGAGTAGATATTTCAAAAGCATATTTATCTCAATACGTAAAAGGAAATTGGGAACATAAAGATTCTGCCGATGTTGTTGAAGGTAAATTTTCTTTTTCTGGAGAATTAGAATTTCCAGAAGTTTGGTACCTCAAGTTCGATGACAAAAAAGCATACGTTTCTTTGTTTGTTGAAAATAGTCAGATATCAGTTTTAGGCGCTACTTTAAATGGAGATAGCGTTACAATTTCAGGTTCAGCTATTCATGATGCTTTAAATAAGTTTTATGATGGTCAGGATGATTTTTACAAAGAAATAGATAAAATGAATATCGACTATATGGCAGCTAGGGATATAGAAGATACAGCTACTATGAATAAAATCACTAAAGATCATGATGTAGTTTCAGATAGAATAAAGAAATATACAATAGAGTATATAGCTAAAAATACTTCAAGTGTGCTTGCTCCATACTTGTTGGTTTCATATTTGGGTAATGATTTTACAGCAGATCAGATGGATTCAACGCTTAAAACATTTTCCAAAGAAATAATGGATTCAAAATATGTATTAAAAACCCAAGAAAGATCGGCTAAAATGAGAACGACAGAAGTTGGTGCAGTAGCTCCGTTGTTTGCGCAAAACGATCCTAAAGGAAATTCAATCACCTTAGAAAATTTTAGAGGAGAATATTTATTGATTGATTTTTGGGCATCATGGTGTGGTCCTTGCAGAAAAGAAAACCCAAATGTAGTTGCTGCTTATAATAAGTATCACGCTATGGGTTTTGATATTCTCGGTATTTCACTGGATGATGATAAGGAAAAGTGGTTGGCTGCTATTGATAAAGATGGATTGAACTGGTCTCATGTATCTGATTTAAAAGGATGGGCAAATGAGGTGGGTCAGTTATATGGTGTAAATAGTATTCCGCATTCCATTCTTTTGAACAAAGATGGGGTTATTGTCGCCAAAAACTTAAGAGGAGCAGAATTGCACGAAAAGTTGGAGGAAGTGTTTTTGAAATAATTTCAGCATATTTCATATTGTTTAGTTATGTAATTCTTGTTTACATCAATAAATAGCCTGTTTGTATAATAAAATTTAAAGGCTAGCGAAATAAATTAATGTCGGCTAATTTTTTAACTACATTAGTTTCATGGCATTCGAACTAGATATGATGGAAAAAACACCTCAAATACTATTTGATTTGGATGAAGGTGATTTTTCATTTACTGGGGTGCTGATGCCAGAAGATGCCTTCGGTTTTTTTGATCCGTTGTTTGGATATATAAAAGTGTATTTCCAAAATCCTAAGCCAGAAACAAAATTAGAAGTAAGTCTAGATTACTTTAATACATCTTCATCTCGGTTGCTTTATCGGTTTATGAAAGAATTTGCTGATAATCAGTCAGAGAAAACAAATGTTACAATTGTCTGGAAGTATGAAATAGACGACGAAGAGATGGAAGAAGTAGGGAATGAGTTTAAATTACTTTTTGATCAAATAGCATTTAAAATGGTGACAATTGATCGTCCAAGAATATTTGAAATTATGGGTTAAATGAATTGTTGCAGATTCCTGTAAAGTTTGTGAATCGGCAGCCCCATAACATTATAGTAATCTCCTTCCATGTTTTTTATTCCGATGCATCCTATCCATTCTTGAATTCCGTAAGATCCAGCTTTGTCGAATGGTTTGTACTCTTTTATATAATATTCAATTTCATCCGACTTAAGTTCATAAAATTGAACCTTTGTTACGTCATGAAATGAAAGTTTTTTATCTTTTGTTCGGATCGTAACACCTGTTATAATTTTGTGCTTTTTCCCGCTTAATAGGGTAAGCATTTGTTTAGCTTCCTCATGGTTTTTAGGTTTGCCTAATATAAGCTCATCTAAAATTACAATTGTATCTGCAGTTATTATAAGGTCTTTTTCGTCTGGTTGAAATGGTTCAGATTTTAACTGAGAGAGGTAAGTGGCAATTTCCGCATCTTTAACATGATTGGGGTATATTTCTTCTACTTCTTTAGACTCTATTTTAAAATGGGGAATTATTTTAGTTAATAACTCTTTCCTTCTAGGGGAATTAGAAGCCAAAGTTAGTTCATATTTTTCAGTTAAATCTACCAGCATATTAAAGCATTATTGCGTGAATATAAATAAATAACAAAAATCCAAACATACCTATCTTTATTAGGTTTCCAGATTGTTTGTAGTGTTTTTTTTCTGCCCCTTGGTATAATTTAGCAACACAGAGTAATAAAGGGAGAATTCCGCATATGGTTACTATTACTAACGATATAATATTGAAGTTAAAATAAGCAATTCCTGCAATCAGCAGTCCTAGAATAAATAGCGTGCAAAGTAGGAAAAAGAGTGCCCATATTTTTGCTGTTTTTATTCCCCAAAGTATTGGAATTGTTTTTAGCCCCTGTGCTTTATCTCCTTGGATATCTTCGATGTCTTTTATTAATTCTCTGGCAAGTGTGCTAAAAAGAGCAAGAAACGAGAAAATTATTATTAGGTCCACAGAGGGTGAATATAAATGCGTAAGACATCCAATACCTATTTCTTGAATAGAAAGATAGATAAGAGGTACTGTAGAAGAAAGAAGACCTACGATTAAATTTCCGATGAATGGAAGTCCTTTTAGTTTAAAGGAATATAGCCATAACAGAAAAATACTACTTGGAAATATCAAAAATACATAATTGGTTGAGGCAAAAGTATAGCTGAGAGCTAATGCATTGATATTTAGAATACTGTATCCCCATAACAATACTTGCTTACTTAATCGATTTTGCTTGTTTCCTTTGTTAATTGAGTCAGTTTCTTTATCGTAATAGTCATTAATTAAGTATCCAGCAGAGGCGATTAGTAGGGTGGAAATAGTTAAAAATCTTAAGCTCATTGAGCTGATTTGACACGATTCTGAAGTAAATGCTTGAGAATTTACGTCAAGTGTATGCAGAACATAAAATGTAAGTGTAATTACCAATAAGTTAATTGGTCGAATTGCTTTTATTATTTGTAAAAGCATTTTTAAACCCAATCGTTATTAATTTTCAGCACTTGCTCCATCACATCTCGAACACATCCGTCACCACCCTTAACGTGAGAAATGTAATCTGAATTTTCTCTTATTTCGGGAACAGCATCTTTTGGACAAGCACCAATACAAGCTGATTTTATACAGTCTATGTCTGGCATGTCATCGCCCATGTAAAGTACACTTTCTAGGGTTATATTTTTGGATAAGCAATATGAATTTAATGTTTCTAACTTGTTTTCTGCTAATGAATATATATCCGAAACACCTAAGTAATTCATCATTTTCTCAAACATTTTGGAGTTTCCAAGTGTTATTATGCATACGTTGTAGCCTTTTTTAATTGCTTTTCGAATAATATAGCCATCTCTTGTGCTAATCGTTCTGGTAATTTCTCCAGAGCCTTCTAGAATAAGTTTACCGTTGGTTAGCACCCCATCAACATCAAGTACAAAGGTGTTTATTGATTTTAATCTCGTTTTATAGTTTGTATTTTTCTCCATGAAATTCTGATAATATATATTGACTTAAGTCTTTATACATAGCTTGAAATTCTTTGTCGCTTGTTAAAGATTCAATATGTTTGTTAATAATTGCAACGTCTCCTCTTCTAGCGGGACCAGTTTGTTTTTGCAAAGGCATTTCTTCATTTGAGAATGATTCTACTGTGTGTTTAAGTAAAGGCTTTAAAAGATTGAATGTTAGGTTATTGCTTTCGCAGTATTGTTTGCTTTTAGAGAGGATGAAGTGGGTGAAATTGTTAATACCTATTGCAGAGATATGCAGTGCTTTTTTTTGAGAAGCGTTAAGAATATGGGTCTTTTTAGTTAACCTTTTAGCAACAGAAAGTAGTGCTTCTATGACTTCTGAATTTTCTGATTCTATTATTATTGGAATAGTGGATAAATCAACAGAAATATCTTTATTGAAGGTTTGTAATGGGTAAAAACTTCCTGTTTTAGTAGAAAATTTGGTCAGTTTAGTTGTTTCATAACTCCCAGAAGTATGAACAAGTAGGCGGTTATATAGGTTTAAGCCTTTTAAGAAAGTGCCAATTACATCATCTTTCAAGGAAATAATGTACAGGTCAGAAGTTTGATCTAGTTGGTTGAGTTCATCAGTTCCTTTGGCATTAACTTTTGCCGCTAATACAGTTGCATTTTGTAGCGTTTGACTTAGAATTGTATCTATTGTAAATCCATTAGCATTAAGTGCAATAGCTAAATTAGTAGCTACATTTCCTGAACCGATGAATGATATGGTTTTAATTTCGTTCAAATTGGGTTATTTGCTTAGCAAAAGTAAAAGAAGCGTTTGTAATATCTACCCTTTATTCAATTCTTTCTAAATTTATAGCCAATTATACAAAACGAAATGAGAATAATTGGATCAATTCCATTGCTATTGTTGTTTTTTGGTTGTCAAGAGGATAGACCTTCAATAACAACACTAACATATGAAAATGGTAAAAATAGAGGTGTTGGAGAAATGGCTGACACGTTGAAAATTGGTGAGTGGGTTTTTTGGTATGAGAATGGTGTTGTTAGAGATACAAGTAATTGGATAAATGATACATTGGATGGTGCATTTATTTCCTTTCATACTAATGGAAGGAAAGCAAGTGCTGGAGAATATGAAACGGGTCAAAGAAGTGGAGAGTGGAAATGGTGGGATGAGAAAGGTAATCTTCAAGAATGGAGTTTTTGGAAAGCGGGAAGTCCAAATGGTTTTGCAACTACTTATTATGAAAATGGTTTTGTAAGAACGCAAGCAGAATGGCTTAATGGAGTTCTTGAGGGAGAAATCAAAATGTACGGTATAGAAGGAATGCTGACAGAAATCACTAAATACCGCAATGGACTTAAAGAAGGTGAGGCACAGCTGTTTTATCCGAATGGTCAATTAGAAATAAAAGGCCAATTTATCGGCGATAAGCAAGACGGATTGTTTACTACATATTATAGGAATGGTAATGTGCAAAGTGAGATTAGATGGTCTGAAGGTTTTATGGAAGGGGAAAGTGTGGAATATGATTCAATAGGCAATATAACCGGGTGGGGAACCTATTTAAATGGTTCCAAGACTGAAGATTGGAGATATCAATGATAAATAAATTTCTGATGTTCATCCCCTACAAAATGAATTTATCACTTATGTATAAATGAAAGCAACCTATTAGTTAAAATTTGTATCTTATAAATAACCTAAATAAATGCCAAGAATAATATCAAACATACTTGCTCTTACTATTTGTATTTTTTTGATTAATCTACCAAGCTTAGATATTTCAGCGCAAAAATATGGTTTTGAAAGAGTTGATTCAGTAACTGTATCAGCAGTTGGAGGGGTGCAGTTGGATTATCCATGGGTTGGAGGAATTAACGCTGCACAGTTTTCAACCATTCATTTAAACAATGATACGATTGAAGATTTATTTATTTTTGATAGAACTGGAAATAAGATTTTAACCTTTGTTAACAGTGGAATAGGTAGTGGGTATGTTTATGCACCTGAATACGAAAGACAATTTCCAACTTTGCAATCTTGGGTTCTTTTAAGGGATTATAATTGTGATGGTAAAAAAGATATTTTCAGTTATGTGTCGGGAGGAATAGGTGTTTGGGAAAATACGAGTTCTGGAGGAACCTTAAGTTTTGTTAACGTTTCTAATAACGGAACGACCCCTTATGTTATATCTAATCAGTATGGAAATTATGTTAATTTATACGTAAGTAAATCAGATATTCCAGATATTAATGATATTGATGGCGATGGCGATTTAGATGTTTTGACTTTTGGTGTAATTGGGTCTAGAGTGGAGTACCACAAGAATTTATCTGTTGAAGAAGGATATGGTTGTGATAGCTTGTATTATGAGTTGAAAAACGAATGTTGGGGACACTTTATGGAGACTGGCTTTGGAACCAATACCGCTGTATTGTTCGATACTTGCACAGTTGGAATTTCAGATCCTCAAAAGGAAGGTTCAGTTTTAAAACATGCTGGATCAACGGTGTTGTCTTTGGATTTGAATAATGATGGAGTCAAAGATCTAATTTTGGGTGATGTTAGTTTTAAAAATTTAGTGGCATTAACAAATGATAATTTAGGTGTTAACATGAATACTTCGTTTCTTTCTCAAGATACCGCTTTTCCATCTAATACTGTACCTGTGGATATGCAGGTTTTTCCAGGATCTTTTTATGAAGATTTAAACAATGATAACATCAAAGATCTAATTGTGTCGCCAAACTCTGATAACGAATCAGAAAACTATAATAGTGTTTGGTACTATAAGAATTATGGCACGAACACATTTCCTTTATTTGGACATATTCAAAATGATTTCATGCAAGATCAAATGATTGAAAAGGGAAGGAGTGCTTTTCCTGTATTGTTTGATTATAATAATGATGGCTTAACAGATTTATTTATTTCTAATTTCGGAATTTTTGATATGTCAGCTCCGGATAATTACAGAAGTCAAATAGCTTTGTATCAGAATGTTGGCTCGGTTTCTTTTCCGGAATTTCAATTGGTGACTGATGATTTTCAAGGTTTGTCCGGGCTAGGTTTGGGTAAGGGCATTTACCCAACGTTCTCAGATATGGATAACGATGGAGATGTTGACATGATTTGCGGGACACATGACGGGTATATTCATTATTTTATGAATACTTCAGGAAGTTCAAATTCGATGAGCTTTGTGTTAATGGCTCCGCAATTGCAAGACGATAACAGTACTTCAATTGACGTTGGTTATGCTGCAAAACCTTATTTGTTTGATATAGATGGTGATTTAGACTATGATTTAATAATTGGTGAAGAGAATGGTAATTTGAATTATTATGAAAATATGGGAAGCCAAAGTAGTTATGTGTTCAGATTCCGCACAGAAACGTTTGGAGAAATTGATGTAAGTGAATGGTGGACAACAATTGGCAATAGCATCCCTGTGCTGTTCAGAGATACGATGAACGCAACACAAATGTTTGTTGGAACGGAAAATGGAGCTGTATATCATTATGATAATATTGATAATAACTTGACCGGAACATTTACCATTTTAGATACTTTGGTGTCAAATATTAATATTGGTCCAAATGCAGCTCCTGCATTAGGTGATTTAAATAGTGACAATTATCCAGACATGCTTGTTGGAACAAAAAGAGGTGGTGTTTCACTATATATGGGCAATCCAGCTTTTATTTCAACTATTGAAGAGTTGGTTACAGATAATATATTTAAAGTTTACCCGAACCCAACTACAGGGTTATTATCTGTTTTGAACCCATACAATACGCCAGTACGCTATCAAGTATTTAGCAGTATTGGTCAGATAGTGCAATCTGGAGAGGTTGAAAACCTATTAGATATTAGTAACTTGAATTCAGGAATGTATTTTCTCTTTTTTGAGAAAAATGATGTTAGAGAGGTTTTAAGAGTTATTAAAAACTAAGCATCTAGGCTATTGTCCATTTGATTGAGTAGTCCTAGAATTACTGAAATTAATTGTTTGGTTTCTTCATGAGGATTTGCGTAGTAATCGTTGATAATCAATTTAGCTTCTGAAATTTTTTCTTCATCAAATGGTCCTTCAAGGTTTTCTAGCACAGTTAAAGCTTCAAAAGCAACCATATAGCTATTGCTGCATGCAGCTTCAACAATTTCTGGTAAATATTCTATCGGATTAAGTCCAGCACTCCACAGAGCTCCTAAAATGACTTCCTTTAGTTCATTGTCACAGTTCTTTAGTTTTTCAATTAAAATAGTAGTGCCGTTAGTTACCTTTAATTCATTCAAAAGGTTTTTTATTGCTTTTTTTACAGATTCGTGCTTAGTTGATGAATACAGGTTTAAGATTGGAGCTATCATTTGGCTATTTCCTTTTCCTTTAACCTTTTCCAGTGCCTTCAATAATTTTGGTTCACTCGTAAAAGTAAGTTCTGTTTTAAGTTGTTCAATGATTTTTGCTTCTTTTTCCATTAATTGAAATAATTAGAACGAATAAATTTTTGGCAAAAATAAGCATAAAAAAAGGGAGTCTTAAGCAAGACTCCCTGAAAAAAAAATTGCTGTAAAGCAACATTTCTTTACTACCCCTGAGGTAAATGTAAAGATATAAATGAATACAGTGTTTGAAATTAGCCTAATAAGGTTTTATTGTCGATGAGTCTCATTATGTGTCGATAAAATATATATGTCTGATCAAATTAGTTACGATTTCCGAAAATTGCACTTCCGACCCTAACCATTGTTGAGCCTTCTTCTATGGCTATTTTATAATCTCCACTCATGCCCATCGAAATAGTCTGGAAGGTTTGAGTCTGTTTGAAGAAGTTATTGTTTAATTGGGTGAATATATGTTTTAAGCGAATAAATTCGTTTCTGACCTGTTCTTCATTATTGATAAAGCTAGCCATTCCCATTACACCAACTATTTTTATGTTCTTAAGGTTTAAAAATTCATTTGAAGTTAAAAGTTCCTTTGCCTCCTCTAGGGACAGTCCAAACTTAGTTTCTTCCGTGGCGATGTGGAATTGCAGTAAGCAATTAATTATTCGGTTGTTGTTTAGGCCTTGTTTGTTTACTTCTATTAAAAGTTTTATAGAGTCAATACTATGGATTAAGCTAGCGTATGGGGCAATGTACTTTACTTTATTCCGTTGCAAATGTCCTATAAAATGCCATTCAATATCTTTCGGTAAAACTTCAGCTTTGTTCTTTAATTCTTGCGCCTTGTTTTCTCCAAATATTCGTTGGCCAGAACTATATGCTTCTTGTATTAGTTCGTTCGGTTTGGTTTTAGAAACCGCAACCAAAGTAACATGAGAAGGAATGCTATTTTTTATAGTTGCTAGGTTTTCGTTGATCATTCTCTTATTATATTTTTTTATTTAACCAATCAAACACTAATTGATAAGCTTCTTCTTTGTTCGTTTCGTTTAACATCTCATGTCTACCTTCAGGGAAAATAGTTAATTCAATGTCTTCAACACCAGCACGTTTCATTTTGTCGTGCACCTCTTTAGGTCCTTTGCCGTAATTTCCAACAGGGTCCTTGTCTCCCGCAAAGAGCAGGACAGGTGTTTGTTTGTTTAACTGCAACATATTGGAGAAGTCGTTCATATCCAGAACACCGTGTAATAAGTCCGTATAAAATTGAGAGGTAAAAATTTGCATGGAATAGGGGTCAGCCATGTATTTATCTATAATCGCCTCATCTCTTGTTAGCCAATCTTTTTCCGTTCGAGCATTTTTGTATTTTTTGTTGAAATCTCCGAATGCTAATTTGGTCATGAATTTGGATCTGTGCTTTCTCCCGGTTAGTTTCATGTTTATTTTAGCTACACTTTTTCCAATTACACCTATTAAACCAGGGTGTCCAGCGGTTGCAGAATATATGTACCCATCTGCTACTTCTGTGTCTGTATAAGCAACATTTCTTGCAATAAAAGACCCCATACTATGTCCTAAAATGAAAAGAGGAAGCTTTGGGTTTTCTGTTTTGATGCGATAACTCAGTCCAACAATGTCTTTTACTACTTTGTTCCAGCCACCTTCCATGGCAAATTGTCCCACATTCTCTATGTTTCCTGCGGTTTTACCATGTCCTCTTAAATCACTTGAGTGCACTATAAAACCTTGGTTGTTTGCTTCTGAAGCAAAATGATCATAGCGCCCTGCATGTTCACTCATCCCATGTACGATATGAATAATGGCTTTGGGTTGTTCGCAGTCCCATTTATAAGTAACGAGTTCATTTCCATCATGAGTTTTATAAGTGCCGTTGGAGTAATTCATAGGTACCATTTTTTTTGCTAAAATAATACATGTTTTGGGTATAGTGGTCTGTTATTATCATTAATTTTGCACTACAATTTTAGCGAATGCAAGCACTTTATAAATTTCTTTTTTCAACCCGTTTAATGGGGATGTTACTTTTCATATTCGCTATTGCTGTTGGTGGAGCGACTTTAATTGAAAATTCCTTTGATACCGTAACAGCTAAAGTAATTGTCTATAATGCACGATGGTTTGAAGTAGTCTTAATACTTCTAGTAATTAATTTTATCGGAAACATCGGTAAGTATCGTTTGCTTCAAAAAAGGAAAATTCCCAGTCTTATTTTCCATCTAGCATTTATTGTTGTTATCATTGGAGCTGGAGTTACTCGATACACAGGTTTTGAAGGAGTTATGCCCATAAAAGAAGGCGAAACATCCAATACAATGTTTAGTGCAGAATCCTATTTGCAGATTTATATTCGAGATCAAGCGAAAGAAAAGCAGTATACCTACGATAAGCTTTTGCGCCTTACGGTCATAAATGACTATTTTAATCTAAATTCAAACAAAGGTTCTGGCGGTAAAAGGAGTTTGTGGTCTTCATTAGTTAAATCACTAGGAACTATTACAGACAATTCATTCACTATTCCGATAGAATTTCCAGGAAAAGACAAAATAGAGGTTTCTTACAAGCGCTTCATAAAAAATGCAATTGTTGAATTAGAAGAAGATGTCGAGGGCGGTGAAGATATTCTTGAAATAATGTTAGCTGGGCGGCAAAAACTACAGCTGAAAAATGGAGAAGTACGGGATTTTGAGGGACAAGCTTTTGCCTATAATAATAACGCTAGAAAAGATGCTGTACAGTTTATTGGAAACGGAGATAACCTACAAATTTATTCTCCAGTTGATATTTTGAGTAGAAATATGTTGGCATTGTCAGTTGAGGATAGAAGTAAATCTACGAGTGAATTAGGATTCGACACCTTAAAAAGAGATTCTGTTCATCAAATCGGCTTACGGTATTTGTTGTTTACAGGAGGCAATCAAATAATGGTAAATAAATTTTACGAAAATGCAAAATCTATAATTCGGCAAGCTGATGAAGAAAAGAAAGGACAAGATGTATTGGTAATAAATGTAAATTATCAAGGAAATGATGTAGAGATCCCGCTTTTTGGAGGTCAAGGATATTCGCCAGACTACGTTATGCATCAGCAAGGTGATTTATTATTTAAGTTGGGCTATGGTTCCAGTGAGATTAAAATTCCCTTTTCAATTCGTTTAGATGATTTTGTTCTAGAGAAATATCCAGGAGGAGTAAGCCCTTCATCTTTTTTAAGCCATGTTACTTTAATGGACGACAGGGTTGACTTGGAAGAACCACATACAATCTTTATGAACAATGTTATGGATCACGGAGGCTACCGTTTTTTTCAATCTTCTTATGATCCAAAAGATGAGTTGACTACTATATTATCTGTAAATCATGATTTTTGGGGTACATGGATTACATACATAGGGTATATATTGTTAACGCTCGGTTTTTTATTGTCTCTTTTTAATCCAAATGGCCGTTTTAGGGAATTGTTAAAAAAAGTGATTAAGCTAAATAAAAAAGATAGGAGTAAGGCAATGACCGTTTTGTTGATGCTTGCATCTCTCACAGGATATTCTCAAATAAAAGTTGTTAGTCCTGAGGCGGCTGATAAATTTGGTAGGGTGATGGTATTAAGTAATGATAGATTTCAGCCAAGTCATTCCTTGGCTTATGATATTTTTCATAAGGTAAGTAAGAAAGATAAATTTTATTTTGAGGAAGTTGGAAAGCTAGATGCTATGCAACTATATTTAGATATTCCACTTAATCCCACATACTGGGCTCAACAAGAATTAATTTATATACGTGGAAATACGGGTGTTCGAGAATTATTAGGAATTGAAGGGAGTTATGCTTCTGTCAATGATTTTATGGCAGATAGTTTAACTTGGAACGTAAAACCAGAATTAATTGAAAAATTTAAAGAATCAAATGCAAAAAAACCTATTGAGCAAAATGGTTTTGATAAAGAGTTGTTAAAAGTCAATGAAAGATTAAATATTCTATTAATGACTTTCTATGGTCAGATGTATGTTATCGTACCAGTTGAAGGAAGTGAAACTAATAATTGGGTGAGTATTACGGATTCGGCCGCCTTTATTCCCGTTTCCGGTCATTCTGAGGATATTGAACTGAGCTACGCTTTGCAGTTTAAAGCCTACATGATTTATTTAGATTCCGCAAAAACAAATGGAAATGATAGTATTCCAGAAAAGATCTTAAACAACTTGATTCAGCAGCAACGCGATTGGGATGTTGATGGACTGCTACCTTCCGAAAGTACGATAGAGCTTGAAATTTATTATAACAAAACAAATATTTTTAAAAATTTGGAAAGAGGTTATTCAATTCTTGCTTTGTTTCTTTTGGTGCTTACTATAATTCAGGTTTTAAAAGAAAAAGAGAGCAAAATACTAAACGCTGTAATTTGGTTATTGGTAGCCATTGTTGCGGTTTGTTTTGCTTATCATTCTTTTGGTCTTGGTTTAAGGTGGTATTTGACCGGTCACGCTCCATGGAGTAATGGATACGAAGCATTGGTGTTTATTTCTTGGGGAAGTTTATTGATTGGTTTTGTGTTTATGAAATACACAAAGCTAATATTAGCGGCTACGGTTTTAATTGCATTTTTAATTTTAATGACGGCAGGTCATAGTAGTTTTGATCCTCAATTGACAAGTTTGCAACCTGTATTAAAGTCTTATTGGTTAATTATTCATGTGGCATGTATTACTCTTAGTTATAGCTTTTTTGGGGTTGGATTTATTTTGGGGTTAATTAATTTGTTATTCTATTTATTAAAAAATCCTTCTAATAAAAGAAGGATTTCAAGAAGTGTTTCATTGCTTACGCATATTAATGAAATGGTTATAATAATAGGGATTGTTCTAGCAACGGTAGGAACTTTTTTAGGTGGAGTATGGGCAAATGAGTCTTGGGGACGTTATTGGGGTTGGGATGCAAAAGAAACATGGGCTTTGGTTATTGTATTAGTTTATGCAATCGTGCTGCACTTAAGGTTTATGCCAGGTAAGGCAAAAGGAAAATTAACTTTTAATCTTGCTTCCATATTTGCTTTTTCTACAGTGTTAATGACTTTTGTTGGGGTTAATTATTATTTATCAAAAGGCTTGCATAGTTATGCTAGGGGCGAAACACCGGCATTTCCAATGTGGGTTTGGTATACAATATTTGTGCTAATAGCCCTTTCTTTTTTAGCTATTCGAAAAGAAACAAAGTCTAAAGCCTTAAAAGCTTAATGAGTTAATGTTTAGTCTTGGTAGTAAATGCAATCCTTAATTCTTTCTTTTACATAAGCTAAATAATCAATCGATTTACTGTATCGATTCTCAATTTTTCGGTAAATTACTTCAGCGATTGCATAGTTGCCAATTATGAACTCTTGGTCCGCTTTTTCGAGTAATAGTCGCGCATTAACGCTCATCATTCTGTCATCTGTTTCATTTTTCAGTATTGTTTCAATTTCTTCTATTTTGTTACTTGCGTATAAATCATTTTTATCGTGTTTATACAACCACATAAACTGATAGCGAGCCATTTCGTAATTTCCAATCAGAAAATTGGTGTCAGCTTCTATTTTAAGTAGATTCCAATCTGTATTTTGTTTATTGTTTGCAATAAAGTAGTCAGCACTTTTTATTCTAATACCGCATAGGTTACATTCTTTGTCGATAATTATAGCTGCTTCAAATTTTAATTTAGCGTCTTTAAACTTTTCAATTTTATATAACGAATCACCTTCATAAACAAGGTTTTCAAATAGTATAATTTCATCAACTAATTGCAGTTTCAGTCTTTTTAGGTGCCCTTTTGCTAACGTATCATCTTTGAATGTTATACTTGTTCGTTCAAATAGACGCATAGCTTTAAATAAGTCGCCTTTTTCAAAATAGGATTTTGCCAGTTCAATTTCTGATGTATATTTTTTTCGATTTTTGAGCGCTTCTATTACTAGAAGTTGTTTTTTTACTTCTGGTGAATTTCGGATTATATTTTTAATTCTATTAATTGGGTAATCAAATTGGCTATTGATTTTTGACGCTTGTTTAAATTTTTGGATTGAAGCAATTTTGCAGCACGACTTTAAGCTGTCTCCGGTTCTCAATAGCTGTATAAATTTAGGATTGTTAAAGGAATAAGCATGCAAGCTGTCAGAAGTTGTAATTTTACTTTCAATGAATGTTTTCATCCTTTCAGCTGATTTGTCTGCAGAAATGGATGATTTTGCTAAGTTGTAATAGTAGTTAGCTTGTGAATAGTTTTCTTTTGTTAAAAAACCATTCGCTTTTTTCAAGAGAACAGAAACAGTGTCTGACTGACCAAGGGAATAAAAAGCAAATAATACTAAAGGGATAAGAACTAAAAACCGCATTATGTTATTATAATTTTATTCAATTCGTTTAATTTTATAATGTTCTCATCAAGCAACCACTGTACCATACTTCGAATATTCTTTTCTTCGTGTTTAGAAGCTAATTTTGTTGTCAGTTCGCCAGGTTCTAAAGAGGTGTTTTTCAATAAGGTAATTATATCGTTTTGAATTTCCTCAAACTGATTGGAATTCAGTTTTTTGTCTCGCTTCTTTGAAAGACAAACATCGCATACGCCACAGTCGTTGTTGGAATCTCCAAAATAGGCTAGAAGTAATTGACTGCGGCAGGTGTCATTTGAAAATGCATAGTTGATTACTGCTTCCATTTTTATCAAAGCATCTTCTTTTCTAATATCATAAATTTCATTACGCAAACGAAGGTGTTTAGAGTCCACTCTTGGCTGCAGAAAAGTTAATAGAGGAAGATTGTTTTGTTCCTCGTATATTATTACTTCAAGCTTGTGTAGCTCTCTTAATATTTTTCGAATTACACTGATAGTTTTTTTTGAACGGGTGGCTAAGTCAAATTCTTTAATTTTAGAAAAGTCATCGAATAAACCTCCATAACTTCTCAGCAGCAACTTAATGTAGGGGTCGTACTTTTTGTGTCTAATTTGGAATTCATACAATTCGCTACTATTCATTTCGATCTTTATGCGAGAAGGGGTGTAAAAGGCTTCACTTAATTCGAAATATCCAGCTTGTTCCAGCAACTTGACTGAATTGTAAATTTCTAATGCATTGTGGTTTTGTTGCGCCTTTATATCGTTAATGTTAAATGGGTAGGTGGCGTTTTCACCTGCGCCAATTGCAATTCTCAGTTGGTTGCAGATAGCGAAGTAAACTTTTTTAATTTGCTCTTTTTCAGGAAAGCTCTTTTCAACTCTATTGATTAAGTTGATTCGATCATTTTCATTAATAAGTAAAATAGCATAGGCTTTTTCTTCGTCTCTTCCGCCTCTTCCAGCTTCTTGAAAATATGCTTCTATGGAATCAGTTAACGCTAAATTAATAACGAAACGAACGTCAGGTTTATCAATTCCCATTCCGAATGCGTTCGTGGCAACGATTATTCGGGTTTTATTGCTTGCCCAATCAGCTTGAATTAAGCTTCTTTTCTCGGGTGTAATGCCTGCATGATAGTATTCGGCTGAAATTCCTCGTTTTTGCAGGAAGTGAGCTATTTCTTGTGTTTTGCTTCGGTTTGCTGCATAAATAATCCCGGTTCCAGGCACTTTGTTGATGATTTTAAGCATCCTACTCATTTTATCTTCATCGTTAATTACGATATAATGAATGTTATCTCTTTTAAAGCTTTTTTGTAAAACATTCGGTTTCTTAAAGCCTAGTTTTTCTTGAATGTCGATTACAACTTTTGGTGTTGCGGTAGCAGTTAATGCTAGAATAGGAATATTAGGTAATATTTCACGCAAATTAATAATTTCTAAATAAGAAGGCCTAAAGTTATACCCCCATTGAGAAATACAGTGAGCTTCATCAATAGCAATTATATTGACATTCATTTTTTTTAACCGGACGATGAATAATTTACTTTTAAGTCTTTCCGGAGAGACATATAGAAATTTCACTTTGCCATATATACAGTTGTCTAGGAGTATGTCTATGGCGCGTTTGCTCATGCCGGAAACAAGTGCTTCTGCTTTAATGCCTCTGTCTTTTAGGTTTTCTACTTGGTCTTTCATTAGGGCTATAAGTGGCGAAACCACTAAGCAGATTCCATCTTTGGCTAATGCTGGAACTTGAAAACAGATAGATTTTCCGCCTCCGGTTGGTAATAAAGCTAGCGTATCTTGGCCGTCAAGAGTAGATTGAATAATTTCCTTTTGCATTTCTCGGAATTTCTCAAAACCCCAAAACTCCTTCAAAATGCTATGTATTTTGCTCGACATTTATGTTGATAAATTTACAACTAATTTAATGTTAAAGTGTATTTTTCGCATTAAACAGAATATAATTTTAAGTGTTTTGTGATAGTTAGAACTATAGTTTGCTTTACTTGGTAAAACACAAATAATCCTTTGATGAAAGTTTTATTATTAGTATATTCGTGAAGTAGTGTAATGCTAGATTTATTGTTAGCTTCGCGCAGAAATTAAATGTAGAAAGAATATGGTTGCAGAAACAATGGATATTAAAATTACTAGAAAGGCTGATAGTGGTTCCGTTAAGTTGGATTGGGATAATCTGACTTTTGGAAGAGTATTTTCTGACCATATGTTTGTTATGGAATATTCTGATGGAGAATGGACAAACCCTGAGATTTCTGAATATGCTGATTTAGTATTGTCACCTGCTACATCTGTCTTGCATTATGGACAATCCTTTTTTGAAGGGATGAAAGCTTATAGGACGAGTAGTGGAGAGGTTCAGTTGTTTCGTCCTGAAGAAAATGCAAAAAGGTTTAATGTGTCAGCTCGTAGAATGTGCATGCCAGAAGTTCCAGTTGATGTATTTATAGAGTCATTAAAATCTTTAATTGAAATTGATAAGGAATGGGTTCCAAAAAAAGATGGTTGCGCTTTGTACGTGAGACCTTTTATGATAGCGACAGATCCATATGTTGGAATCAAGCCGTCTGGCACATATAAGTTTATTATATTTACTTGCCCAGTTGGAGCATATTACTCTGAACCGGTAAAAGTTAAAATAGAAACCGAATATTCTAGAGCAGTTAAGGGAGGTACAGGTTTTGCAAAGGCTGCAGGAAATTATGCTGGGGCTTTATATCCAGCAAAAATTGCGCAAGAAAAAGGTTATGGTCAGTTAATTTGGACGGATGCATTTGAACACAAGTATATTGAAGAGGCTGGTACTATGAATGTTATTTTCCAAATAGGAGATACACTAATAACTCCAGTATCAAGTGACACTATTTTAGCGAGTATTACCAGAAGAAGTGTTGTTGACATTGCAAGAGATTGGGGGTATAAAGTAGAGGAGAGAAAAGTTTTGGTTTCCGAGGTAATAGAGGCTATTGGGGCAGGAACTTTAACTGAAGCCTTTGGGGCTGGAACCGCTGCTACTATTGCTCAAATCAGCCTTATTAATTGTGATGGTTTAGATTATGATTTGCCTCCAGTAGAAAATAGAGCGTTTTCAAATAAGGTGAAACTAGAATTAGAAAATATTAAATATGGTAAAATTGAAGATCGTTTCAACTGGATGTTAAAAGTTTAATTTTAATTTAAATAAATTTAGATCGCCATTTGTTTCAAACGAATGGCGATTTTTTATGGATAATAAATAAAATTGCATCATTATATAGAATGAAATCATTTCTGGTTTTTATATTATTTGTTTTTAGCTTAAGCTTTTCTTTTGGGCAATACCAAAGAAATTTTATTTTGTTTGGGCAAGTTTATGATGGCAGTGGGAAAGAGAAAGTTCCAATTCCAGATGTTAAGGTTCAGGCTGGTGGGCAAATCGTAGGAACAAATAGAAATGGTGAGTTTCAGATAAAAATTGATTACAAATCGGAGCTTTCGGTAGTTTTTACTCATGTTGGGTTTAAGTCATACTCGCGGCAATTGACAGGTAAAATGGTAAAAAGCAAAGTCGTTGGTGATACGCTTTACTGGAACAATATTGCTTTACTTGAAAATACTCTAATTGGAATGACGGTATTGTCTCATAGGGTGGATACTGTTTTTGGGAGTGCTCGGTACTCGGTTGAAGACTATTCATTGTTGCCAGCAGAAGAGATGCTTTTATTGGCCTATGAAAAAACCCTTGATAAGCAAGCTCAACTATTATTAACAAATTCCAAGCAAGAGTTAATAGATACTTATACAGTTCCTTGTCATGCTATGCATTTGTATGAAGATTATGCGACAAATAATTACGTTGTGTGTGAAGATAATATTTATAGAATAAATATACGAGAAGGTCAAATTCATTTGCTTTCTGTTAGTGAAGAAGATTTTTATGGTTTTCATCATAGAGTAATTGATACAATTGGAGACAAGTATTATTATTCAAATTATAACGAGCTATATCCGGCTGTGAAATTTTACGTCACAGAAAGAAATGATACTGCACATACTGAATTGTATGAGGTGAAAGATGACTTTATGATGGAGTTGTATCGAGCGCAATATAAATATGTTAGTGGAAGAGATAAGTTATGGGCATATCGTAAAGAGCAGGCTACGGGTATTGATAAAGAGATATGGATTGGAGCAAATTCATTCACGCATGATATATTATATAAGCCGGTGTATGCACCCTTGTTTATAATTAATGATACCGTATTCGTTTTTGACCAATACAAAAGCATGATTTTACTATTTGATGAATATAACGATAGTGCTGGTGTATATTTCGTGAATTATCATCAAGGTCCTAAAGGAGAAAAGTGGGAGCAACCTATAATTAAAGATAAGTTGGAGGAATTGATTTACGCAATTTATAATGGAGGGGGGTATACTTACGTAAGACAATTAAATTTCAGAACGGCGCTTACTGGAAAAACTACTAAGCTTAAATTCCGGTTTATTGAAAATATAAAAATTGAAAAGGGATATGTGTATTATATATATCGCCCATTTGAGTCTTCTCAGAAAAGGTTTTTATACAAAGAAAAATTAGCTAAATGATAGAGCTGATTCCAAAAAGAAGCGTAAGAAGAAAAGTGCTTAATGCTAGTTTTTTCAATTCTGGATCTAGTTCTCGGTTGTCTTTAAAAGACCAAACTTTTTTTAGATTGAGTATGAAAACAGGTAATGGTATTAGACAAATAAAGAAGGTATATGAACTTTCTTTCAATATTAGAAAGGTAGTGAAAGAGGCAATTGCTCCTATAATGAGCATTGTGTGGTAAGTTTTTGATTTTCGAATTCCTATTTTAACAACTAATGTCTTTTTATCACTTTTTGCGTCATTTTTAATGTCTCGCATGTTGTTCATGTTCAGGACGCTTGCGCTCAGCAGTCCTATGCTTGTAGCTGGGAGAATTAATATTAGTTCGAAATTATGGGTGTGCAAAAAATAGGTACCGATAACTCCAGTAATTCCAAAAAAAAGAAAGACAAATAAATCTCCAAGACCCGCATATCCATAAGGGTTTTTACCTATAGTGTATTTTATTGCTGCAGCAATGGATGCTATGCCTAGCGCAAAGAATGCAAAAAGATATGTAAGGTTGTAATCTTTTAGGCCAATATAGATTAAGGTGGTTCCAGATAATAAAGATAAAATACTGCTTACTATAATTCCATTTCTCATTTCACGTAAAGAAATGGCTCCGCTTTGCACTGCTCTTTCTGGTCCAACTCTATTGTTGTTATCTGTGCCTTTTTTTGAGTCTCCATAGTCATTAGCTAGATTGGATAGTACTTGTAAGAAAACAGTTGTTATGATTGCTAAAACAGCTATGGAAAGTATAAACCTTCCTTGAGAATAAGCAATAATAGATCCCATTAAAATACTTGACAGAGATAAAGGAAGAGTCCTTAAGCGAAATGCACTGATCCACGAATTTACTTTACGCATGTTGCAAAGCTATAAATATTACTTGCATGAAACTGAATCCATGGATTTGTTTTCTGTGAATAACATTGTGAAGAACATAATTTATTCAACTTTATAAACTGCCTGGTAATTTTGTAATATCGTATTGTAATTACAGTTTTTATGAAAAAAGTACTACAAATATTCCTCATATCATTATTTCTGACTTCATGCAAAGGAGTAGAAAAAGATAAAGAATCAGGTACGGATAAAACAGTTTTTAGGTATAATGAATCTGCTGGAATATCCACATTAGATCCTGCTTTTGTTCGGGGATTTGAGGATTTCATAGCAGTTAGTCAAGTCTTTAATGGTTTGGTTTCTTTAAATAGTAAGCTAGATGTGGTTCCATCGATTGCGGATAGATGGGAAATATCGGAAAATGGCAAAGAGTACACATTCTATTTGCGCAATGACGTTTATTTTCATGATAATGAAAATTTTCAAGGGGGTAAAGGAAGGTTGGTAACTGCCGATGATGTTATTTATTCGTTCCTGCGGATTATTGATCCTAATACTGCTTCTTCTGGTAAGTATGTGTTTCAGAATATTGACAGAAGTGAGTTGTCAAAATTTAAAGGGATGATTGCTGTTGATGATTTTACGATTAAAATTTTCTTGAAAGAACCGCAGCCATCATTTATTTTTCAGTTATCGTTACCTTTTTGTTCGATTGTGCCTTCTGAAGTTATAGAGAAATACGGGTTGGATTTTGGTCAGCACCCAGTGGGAACCGGACCATTTATGTTTAAATCATGGAAGCCTGAAATTAAATTGGTGATGGTAAAGAATAAAAATTATTTTGAACGAGATGAAGATGGTGTTCGATTACCTTATTTAGATGCTGTATCTGTAAGTTTTATGAAAACAAAAAGTCAAGAATATTTAAGATTTAAAATGGGTAAATTGGATATGATTTCCGGTTTAAGTGAAGATGATAAAGATGAGCTTATAACTAACACAGGTAAATTGAGGGCAGAAATGCAAGATGATTTTCATCTTCAAAAATTACCTTGGTTAAACACTGAGTATTTAGGGATATTGATGGATGTTCGAATGGAAAGTGTTAAGAATAGTCCTTTAAAAAATAAATTGGTTCGACAAGCTATTGGGTATGGTATTGATAGGGAAGAGATAATAAAATATCAGAAAAACAGCATAGGAAAGCCTGCGTCAAAGGGTTTTGTGCCAGTTGGTATGCCGGGCTTTGATACTTATAAAATTGAGGGTTTTAATTTCGATTTTGAAAGAGCGCAACAGTTGTTAATTGAAGCAGGATATCCCAATGGGGAAGGTGCGCCTGAAATTACTTTAGTTGCAACCGTGGAGTTTCAAGGTCTCTGTCAATATTTGCAAAAAGCAATGGGGAATTTAGGGTTGAAGGTAAATATAGATATTCATACTACTTCATCTATGACACAGCGAATCGCATTATTTGATGTAAACTTTTACCGAAAATCTTGGGTTGCTGATTATCCTGATGCTATTAATTATTTTCAGTTGTTTTATAGTAATAATTTTTATCCTGAACATGGTTCTAATTATACGCATTTTGATAATCCAGAATACGATTTGTTGTATGAAGCAGCTTTGTATGAAAATAATGACGTGACTCGCTATGAGTTATACAAGGAGATGCAGTTATTAATTCAAGAAGAGGTTCCGGTTATACCTCTTTTTTATGCCGAAACTTTCAGGGTTGTAAATAATAAGGTAGATGGATTGGAGGGTAATTCATTAAATATGCTTAGTTTAAAAAGAGTAAAAGTAGAGCAGGAGTAATTGAATTATTGCGAAACGAAGCCAAAAAAGTGTACGGCTAATTATTTTAATATATTTAGGGAAGTAGGTATATTAGATATATACCGTATATCTTGAAATAATAAATATACGGTTCAGCCCTACGTTAGCAAACACTGGAAACCCAATTCCTAATGAAAAAAAGCATTAAAACCATTTTAATGATCACTATTACAATCTTGTTGTCGTCAACTAGCATTGTTTACAGTCAAAAAGAAAGCATAAAAGATGCTGGGTTTTATAAAAATGCAATCTATGGAAATGTCGGTATCGGTGGATTGTATTTAACGGCAACTGGATATTATGAGAGAATTATAACCCAGAATAGTAAAGTCTTATCTTTTGTTAAAGTTGGTTTTGGAGGATATTCGACATGGGGTGATGAAGGAAATTACATTCTTGGTCAATTTGGTATCCTATCAGGCGCTAATAAACATCATTTAGAACTAGGTGCAGGACCTAGACTTATTGTAAACGGAGGAATGCAGGGGTATCTTCCTTTTACAGCGACCATAGGTTGGAGGATTCAAGAACCTGGAGGAAATTTTATATTTCGGATGGGAGTATCATGGCCTGAAGCGGTGTATATTGGATTAGGGTTTTCTTTTTAGATCTGGCTAATTTCATTTATTGATTCTAAAATAAGTCAAATAAAAATAAATTAGAAATATCGCCCACAATACCTGAGTCACATTGTTTTGTTATCGCAAATCATGTTTTCTCCATTCCTTCAATATTCCAATCTTCTAAATCTGATCGATAAAATATTTTTCGAATTTCCAGTCAACAACATGAGCTATCTCAAAAAGATGTTCACCTTCTTATTCTAATTTATGTCTCCAGAATCTATTTGTCCACCAGGGTGTAAGTTTTAAAAAGACACTACCACGAAAGCTGAAATAATTAAACCTGCCAATCACACCGTTTCTGAAGCAGGTTTTGAAAAAAAAAACTCCCTTATAGTTAAATAAAGGAGTTTTAAGTTTGTTATTGAAGACTTAGTTTCTTTTCTAAATCGTCCAAGTATCTTCTAAATGTTTTGTCCGTATCTGCTAAGTTGTTTACGGTACGGCAAGCGTGCAATACCGTCGCATGATCTTTTCCTCCACAGTGCATTCCTATATTTGCTAAAGAAGATTTAGTCATTTTCTTTGAGAAGTACATTGCAATTTGTCTGGCTTGGACAACTTCTCTCTTTCTTGTTTTCGATTTCATTAACTCGATTGGTAGGTCGAAATAATCACAAACAACTTTCTGAATGTATTCGATGCTAACTTCTCGCGCAGTATTCTTAACAAATTTATCTATCATTTGTTTTGCTAAGTCTAGCGTAATAGATTTTTTATTCAAAGAAGATTGGGCAATTAAAGAAATTAATGCTCCTTCTAGTTCTCTAATGTTAGTTGAGATACTGTAAGCTAGGTATTCGATAACTTCTTTCGGAAGTTCGATGCCGTCTTGATACATTTTCTTTTGAAGTATTGCTATTCTAGTTTCCAAATCAGGAACTTGCAAATCTGCAGATAGGCCCCATTTGAAACGAGACAATAGTCTTTGCTCCATTCCTTGCAATTCTACCGGTGGTTTGTCCGAAGTAAGAACTAGTTGTTTTCCTGTTTGGTGTAGGTGGTTGAAGATGTGGAAAAACACATCTTGTGTTTTTTCTTTTCCTGCAAAAAATTGAACATCATCAATTAATAATACATCTATCATTTGATAGAAATGTATAAAATCGTTTGTGTTGTTGTTTTTTACTGAATCAATAAATTGATGCGTAAATTTTTCAGATGACACATACAATACTGTTTTGTTGGGAAATCTATTTTTAATTGAGATACCAATTGCGTGCGATAAATGTGTTTTTCCAAGTCCAACGCCACCATAAATCAATAATGGATTGAATGCAGTTCCTCCAGGTTTCTCTGCTACAGCATATCCAGCAGATCTGGCAAGTCTGTTGCAGTCACCTTCTACAAAGTTTTCAAATGAGTAATTTGGATTTAAGTTTGAATCAACATTTACTTTGCGAAGGCCTGGTATAATGAATGGATTTCTAATCGGGTTCGAACTAATGTCCAGTGGCATTGCAACCGGTCTGTTTTTAATAGCTCGTTTATCAGTGGTAGGAATTTTCACAGTGTATGGATTAGAACTATTTTTGTTATTCTCCATAATGATGCTGTATTCAAGCTTAGCATCCGGACCAATTTCTTTACGAATAGTTTTTTTTAGCAATTCAATGTAATGTTCTTCCAACCACTCATAAAAAAACTGCGAAGGAACCTGGATAGTTAATATATTGCTTTTAAGTTTCACGGCTTTAATTGGGGCGAACCATGTTTTGAATGCTTGCAAAGGGACATTATCCTTTATTACTTCTAAACAGTTACTCCAAACGTTTTCCAGGTTTTTACTCATTTTATTTAAAAGTGTTAAAGGTTAGTAATTAAAAAATATTGTTAATTTTTAAAGTTCGAATAGAGGTGTAAGCCTTTATTTGAATCACTGCACAAATATTAACATAAAATAGTTTTAAAAAAAACGATTTTGCTATTGTATAGTTAAAATGTTTTACAGTATAAAACAATTAAAACTTGGCATAATTTTTAGAGGGTCTAAAGCTCGTGTTTAAATCATCTATTCGTTCTTTTTCTCGATTAAAATAGAAATCTACTCTACCAAGACTTAAAGCTGCCCAACCAGCTTGATTAACTAAAGTAGGTTTACCGACTTTGTTGTAAAAAGTTACAGCTTTGTCAAGAAATGTATGTGTATGTCCTCCGATAATTAAGTCAATGTTTTTGGTTTCCTTTACAAGGATTTTATCAGACAAAGTTTTGTGCTCGTATTCATATCCTAAATGAGACAAACAAATTACCAAGTTGCATGCATGTTTTTCCTTTAAAAGTTGAGCGTATTTATTCGCTGATTCTATGGGGTCATTATATATGGTCTTACCGTATAGTCTTGAGTCAACCAATCCGTCTAATTCAATTCCAATTCCAAAGATCCCAATTTTTATTCCTTGCTTTTCTATTATATGGTAGGATTTTGTTTTTCCATTAAGAATAGTTTCGCTAAAATCATAATTGGAGCATAAAAATGGAAAATTGGCATTGTGGAGTACATTGTTAAACCCTTCAATACCGTTGTCGAAATCATGATTTCCCATTGTGCTTGCATCATATTTCATTTGGCTCATTAGCTTTAATTCAACTTCCCCTCCAAAAAGATTAAAGTATGGGGTGCCTTGAAAAATGTCACCGGCATCTAATAAAATGACGTTGTCTTCTTCATTTCTTATTTTTTCAACCAAGCTAGCTATTCTGGATATTCCACCTTGGTTTGCATGTTTCTTGTGGTTTGGTGCAAAGGCATCAATTCTACTGTGCATGTCGTTTGTGTGCAGTATTGTTAGCTTGATATGCTTTTCTTTTCTTGCTATGCCTAATATATCGAATGAGCTGAGGGTGGTGATTCCAGCAGTTCCAATTAAAATGTTCTTTACAAATTTCCTTCTATTCTGCATAGTAAATTCTTCCGTCAAGTGTCGCGTTTAATTCAATTTCTTCATGGTTTAGATTGATGATATGTGCTAAAATAGCATCTCTTAATTTCATTCCAGTGTTTTCAATAGATATTGGGTTTAAAAAAAAATCCATGTGATCACCGCCATTAGCAAGGTAGTCTGAAGTTACTACTCTATAATTTTTATTTGCATCAAAAGCGAAATTGGCAATTTTCACATCGGATACTTTATCGTCGTTAATTATCATTCTTAAACCACTAACAGGCACACCAGCTTTTCTGGAATTCATAATTACTGATTTTATCTTAATGTATTCAATAAGGTCTAGCATATTTTTTCCTGATATTTCTACTATTACGATTTCATTTTCAAAAGGCATCAATTCGAAAATTTTTCCACGCGTTATTTCTCCTTTTGGTAGAGGGGTTCTTAGTCCACCGTTATTTAATAGACAAAAATCAACAGGTTTGTCACTTATTTCTTTTGCTTTTATATGAATAAGATCGCACACAAAATTTCCAAGTAAGCCTTCTGGAGAGCCCACTTCCATGTCGATTAGTGAAGTATTTATCACTTCATTCATTTTCAAGTCTAGTTCTATTCTGTAGGGCAATATGATAGTTTCTAAAAAGTTATTTGTTGATAATTCGTTGTTTATTTCATTATTTCCTGACTTTGAATTAGTTAATTTGTATTGTTCCTTACAGCTTATTAAAAGGATTGCTAAACAAAAGAATAGTATGTGTTTAAGGTAGTAGTTCATCGTTGTTTTGTGACGCATAAAGTTAGATTAATATAGTAGAAATAACAAATATGTATAGCTTTAAAACTAAAGTAAGAGTGCGATATGCTGAAACCGATAAAATGGGGTATTGTTACTATGGGAATTATGCAACTTATTTCGAAATCGCAAGAGTAGAGGCTTTGAGAAATCTTGGAGTAAGTTATAAGTCGTTAGAAGATGAAGGGGTATTTCTTCCGGTGTCTGAATTTAATATTAAATATCTTAAGCCAGCATATTATGACGATGAGCTAACAATCCATGTTTTTGTAAAGGAATTGCCAGGGGTAAAAATAAAATTTAGCTATGAAACGTATAATGATAAAGATGAAAAGCTTAATTTTGGTGAGACAGTGCTCGTTTTTGTGGGTGGAGAATCAAAATCTCCCAAACGACCACCTGAAAAATTAATTAAAGAACTGAGTAAATACATAATATATTAGGCATGAATAAGGGGTTATTATTTCTTTTTACTGCATTTTTTTTATCGCTAAATGCTATATCTCAAGATAAGGGCTTCAAGGAGCTGTATGCTGAATCTTTTTCTTATTTAGAATTGGGGAATTATAGGGATGCTCTTCCAATTTTATTGGAGATGTATGAAATGGATAAAAAGAATGCGAATACTGCTTTTACCATAGGAAATTGTTACATGAATACGCAAAATGAAAAGCCACGAGCTATTCCTTATTTTGAGGCTGCTAAAGAAAAATTGACAGTTGAATATAGTGTAGGAGATTTTAAAGAGAAAGATGCTCCGGTGGAGGTTATTCGATTTTTGGGGCAAGCCTATCACGTTAATTACGAGTTTGATAAGGCGTTAAAAGAATTCAAAATGTACCGAGATATTTTAAATAAAAATAATACAGAGGATTGGGATGCTGTTACTCATGAGATAAGGATGTCTCGAAATGCTATCGATTTTATGTCAAAACCAATTGATGTGTTTATTGAATCTGCAGGAGTACTTAATTCTAAATTCTCTGAATACCGACCAAAAGTAAATGCCGAAGAAACATTCTTGTATTTCACTACTCGACGTAAAGGCGAATCGGATTTGATTGATGAATCAGGAAGGTATTTTGAAGATATTTATTATTCTGTCAAAGAAGAAGGTAATTGGACGAATCCCATAAGATTAAATGATAGTATTAATACGGACAGTCATGATGCTTGTTTGTATCTCTCACCAGATGGACAAATGATGTATGTGTATCAATTTGATGGAGGCAGAGATGCAGGAGGAAGTATTTATGAATCTAGATTAGTTGGTAAAGAATGGTCAAAGCCAGAAAAACTAATAGCTGATATTAATTCTGAATATTGGGAAACGGATGCAAGTTTAAATACTTCAGCTACCACCATCTTTTTCACAAGTGATAGGCCGGGAGGGATCGGAGAAGAGAATAGAGATATTTGGATGATGAAAAAATTACCAACAGGAGATTGGGCCCGAATTCAGCCATTACCTAGCTCAGTCAATACTCCTTATGATGAAGAAAGTCCCTACTTACATCCAGATGGAAAGACCCTTTACTTTAGTTCAAAAGGGCATAATTCAATGGGGGGATTTGACGTTTTTAGTGTAGAAATGTTAGAAGATGATGAAAATGGGAGAACTACATTTGGAGAAGTTGTAAATCTTGGGTATCCTGTTAATACGACTGGGGATGATGTTTTTTACTTTCCTTCGATAGACGGTGAAAGAGCTTATTTTTCTTCTTATAGAGAGGGAGGAAAGGGAGAACAAGATATTTACATATTGACTTATGCATTGGGATCTTCTCCACAGCAGGGTTATTCTACTTCTTTAGCCGTGCACACAGGTATTTCTAAATTTGAGGATGGAAATGTTATTAAGGATTTATTGATAACAATTGAGGATTTAAATTCTGGTGAGAAATTTGGAGAATACAGACCAAATGAAGAAACTGGAAAGTTTCTATTTGTTTTGGAAGCAAACAATATTTTTCAAATCACCTATGAAGCCCAAGGAAAAGTTGTTTCAGAAGTTGTTAGTGTAGAGGAAAATGGTGTAATTACGAAATTAAAAGAAGTTACTATTGAAGACGATGTGCTTATAGTTAGGGATGTAGTTGAAGATTCTCTCCAAGATAATTCTGTTACAGTTGTTGATGAAGTTACGCAAGTAATGGTTGACTCTACTTTAAATTCTGGAAAAAAATTGGTTATTAATTCAGTAATGTTTGCTTATGATCAAGTTAAGCTAATTCAAGAATCACAGCCAGAATTGGATAAAATAGTTAATTACATGAACGAGTATAAAGATGCTAAATTGATAATCGATGGGCATACCGACTCTAAAGGTGCGGTATCTTATAACAAAAGGTTATCAAGGGCGAGAGCAAATAAAATTAAAGAATACTTAAGTAGTGCAGGTATCAAGGTTAGTAGAATGGAAACTCATGGATATGGTGAATCTAAACCGATTGCTGACAATCAAAATGCAGATGGATCTGACAATCCTTTAGGGCGTCAAAAAAATAGAAGGGTAGAGTTTACTGTAAAAAAATAAATTATAATTAGATATGAATAAAGTAATATTATTTCTTTTGGCAACATTTTTTTTATCGGTAAATGCTGTATCTCAAGATAAGGTTTTCAAGGAGTTGTATGCTGAATCTTTTTCTTATTTAGAATTGGGGAATTATAGGGATGCTCTTCCAATTTTATTGGAGATGTATGAAATGGATAAAAAGAATGCGAATACTGCTTTTACCATAGGAAATTGTTACATGAATACGCAAAATGAAAAGCCTCGAGCTATTCCTTATTTTGAGGCGGCTAAGGAAAAATTGACAGTTGAATATAGCGTAGGAGATTTTAAAGAGAAAGATGCTCCGGTGGAGGTTATTCGATTTTTGGGGCAAGCCTATCACGTTAATTACGAGTTTGATAAGGCGTTAAAAGAATATAAAATGTACCGAGATATTTTAAATAAAAATAATACTGAATATTGGGATGCTGTTACTCATGAGATAAGGATGTCTCGAAATGCTATTGATTTTATTTCAAAACCGGTTAATGTTTTAATAGAATCTGCAGCTATTCTTAATACCGAATATTCTGAATATAGACCAAAGGTAAATGCTGAAGAAACCTTTTTGTATTTTACTTCACGCCGTAAAGGTATATCAGACTTGCAGGATGATGAAGGAAAGTATTTTGAGGACATTTACTATTCTGTTAAAGAAAAAGGCGAATGGACTAAGCCAGTAAGAATGAGTGATAGTATTAATACGGACAGTCATGATGCTTGTTTGTATCTCTCTCCAGATGGTCAGATGATGTATGTTTATCAATTTGAAGGAGGAGCAGAAGCTGGAGGAAGTATTTATGAATCAAGATTAGTTGGTAAAGAATGGACAAAACCTGAGAAATTAATAGCTGATATTAATTCTAAATATTGGGAAACAGATGCTAGTTTAAATACTTCTGGTAATATAATATTTTTCACAAGCGATAGGCCCGGAGGCAATGGGGAAGATAACAGAGATATTTGGATGATGAAAAAATTGCCAACGGGTGCTTGGGCGAAAATACAACCTTTACCAGCTTCGATTAACACTCCTTATGATGAAGAGAGTCCCTATTTTCATCCTGATGGAAAAACTTTATACTTTAGTTCAAAAGGACATAATTCAATGGGAGGTTATGATGTTTTTAGCACAGAATTATTGGAAGATGGTACATGGGGTGAAGTCACTAATCTTGGTTATCCGGTAAATACAACAGGTGATGATGTTTTTTACTTTCCTTCCGTTGATGGTAAAAGAGCTTATTTTTCTTCCTATAGAGAAGGAGGAAAAGGAGAGCAAGACCTTTATATGATGACTTATGATCCAGGATCTCCAGTGCAGGAAAATGCCCCGGCATTGGCTATATACAAAGGTGTTTCTAAGTATAAAGATGGAAGTGTTATTAAAGACTTATTAATAAGAATTGTGGATATAAATACTGGCGAAAAGTTTGGCGAATATAGATCCAATGTAGAAACAGGTAAGTTTCTTTTTGTTCTTGAAGCAGGTAAAACGTATGAGATTAATTATGAATCAAATGATAATGTTGTTATAGAAGTAATTCGGGTGGATGAAAACGGCGTTGTTACCAAAATAAAAGAAGTTACTGAAATTGATGGTGTTTTGGTGGTTAGAGATGTAAATGAAGATGCTATTCTTGATTTAACTACTGCGGATGCCTCAGCAGAAGCCAATGCAACAACTGCGGATATTGCAGAAATCAACGCAACAACTACGGATGTTCCAGAGGCCAATTCAACAACTACGGATGCCGCAACGGAAGCTAACGCAACCAGTACCAATGCAGAAAGCGATGCAGTACTTACACAAACTGAAGTGAATAACACGCTAAATACTGGAGAAGCATTGGCGATTAATTCGGTAATGTTTGTTTATGATCAGGTTAAACTAATTCAGGAATCACAACCAGAATTAAATAAAATAGTTAGTTACATGAACCAGTATAAAGATGCTAAATTGGTAATTAACGGACATACAGATTCTAGAGGTGAAGCATCTTATAACTATTGGCTGTCAAGCGCTAGAGCTAACAAAATTAGAAATTATTTAAGAAAAGCTGGTGTTAGTTATAGCCGAATGGAAACCCATGGTTATGGTGAGTCTAAACCAATTGCTGATAATCAAAATTCAGATGGTTCTGATAATCCTTCTGGACGTCAGAAAAACAGAAGGGTGGAATTTATTGTAAGCAAGTAGTGCTAAGTCATTTATCTGTAAAAAACTATGCGTTAATTGAAGAATTAGAAATTGATTTTTCAAAAGGATTTAGCGTTGTTACTGGTGAGACGGGATCTGGTAAATCGATAATGCTTGGTGCACTTGGTCTTATTCTTGGTGAAAGAGCAGACCTAAAAGCCTTAAGAAACCCCAATGTTAAATGTATTATTGAAGGAACCTTTGAATTGTCTAAAGACATATTTTCACCTTTTTTTGAGAGAAACGACATTGATTTTGAGAAACAATCGATTATTAGGAGGGAAATAACACCTAGCGGAAAATCACGGGCCTTTGTAAATGACACTCCGGTGGTTCTTCCGGTTTTAAAAGAATTAGGGATGTCATTACTCGATATCCATAGTCAGCACCAAACCCTACTATTAAATAAAAGCAGTTTTCAATTTGATGTGTTAGATGCTTCTAGTGAGGCTTCCAATATTAAAGGAGATTATCTTCTGGCATTTCATGCGTATAAATCTTTGCATAAAAAATTGCAACGTCTTATTGAATCCGAACGAAAAGCAAATGCTGACAAGGATTATATATTATTTCAATTAAAAGATTTCGAAGGGTTAGATCTAGAGGGTTTGAGTGAAAGTGATATAGAAGAAGAGCTTTCGTTGCTTTCTAATGCAGAGGAAGTAATTAACCTTTCCAGTCAGATAGCTGATGAATTAAACGGTAATAACTCAGTTGTTGGAAATTTGATGAATGCTGAACAAGTATTGCAAAAGCTTTCAGCATTCAACAAGGGATATATAGATTTATTGGATAGAGTAAAAAGTGCTATTATAGAAATTAATGATATTGATGAAGAGGTTTCTAGAAAAGTAGCTTCTATTGATGTCAACGAAAATAGATTAGCTGAGCTTACAGAATTATTTGATGTTGTTAACAGACTTCAGAGGAAACATAACGTTATAACGGTAGAGGAACTAATTAAGGTGAAAGAAGATTTTACCTTAAGAATATCTGCTGTAACGAATCTCTCAGAAGAGATTGAGTTACTCACTAAGGAATTGAATAAAAATCTTTTAACTGTTAAAGAGAAAGGGAAGCTTTTATCTGATAGGAGACACAAAGGAGTTTTTTCCTTGCAAAGTTCGGTCAAAAACTATTTGAGCGAAATGGCAATGCCCCATGCAGAATTAAAAGTTGAGTTAACTCCAAATGAAAACCCTGCTGAATTCGGACTTGAAAGTATTGAGTTTTTAGTTCGAACCAATAAAGGTTCCAGCTTTGAACCTTTAAAAAAAGTAGCCTCTGGTGGAGAATTGTCGCGAATTATGTTGGCCATAAAGTCGATTTTATGCGAAAGCGGAAATTTGCCAGCAATAATATTTGATGAGATAGACACAGGGGTAAGTGGTGAAGTGGCTAATAATATGGGTAGTATAATGAAAAAAATGTCCAATCATTTGCAAGTGATTAGCATTACTCATTTACCGCAAATTGCAAGTAAAGGAAAGCAGCATTATAAAGTTTTTAAGGAGACCAAAGAAGACACTACAATTACAAAAATCACACAATTAAATAGGGATGAGCGTCTTGTAGAAATTGCACAGATTTTAAGTGGAGAAAACCCTTCTCAAGCTGCAATTGATAATGCAAAAGAATTGTTGAATTAGTTAATGTCTTAAATTTACCACCAAACAACAAACACCTTTTCGATATTACCTTTTGAATCTTTAAACCAGCACAAAGGAGATTTTTCATTATCCAATAGTTTTGTTAATTCGGGTAAGAAGTCATTGAATTTGATCCAATCGACATTATTGTGTACGTCAATTATCCATTGTTTTTTCGATGGAATATAGAAGGTATGGCCAATGAACTGGTCCAATTCATTTTTTTTAATATAAAATCCTTTTATACAATCGTTATTTATTTCAGGTAGTAAACTTGGTTTTCTGAGATAGGGTACGAATAGTTGTGCTTTAAAGTATACCAATTGTATTATCTCAGCGACATCTATATTTATCTTTTCAAGTATTCGAATCGTTTCTTTATGAAAAAGGATAGGAAGTTGTTTGCTTTTTAGCTTTGCTATTTTTTTTCCTAAGCTATCTCTTTTATTTGGTCCTATCCATTTGTCTGATTCTCTTTTGTCCAAGTTTTTATCATACAAGTAAAACTTATAGCATACTTCAAGGTGAATTAATTGGTTCATGTACCTTAGCAAGCAATCAATTTCACCTATAGTAATTTTATTCTCAACAATTTGAAGATTTTCACTGATGATTGAAACAGATTTATTTGAACGAAGTTCACAAGATACGAACCGTTCAACTAGTTTTCCTAATCTAATTTTGCCCGGTGTTAATTCATCAAAAGAAGCAATGTCAGCAGGTGGAATTTCAAATTGAATTAATTCTTCAAATGATTTTAACTTCCAAAGAAGAGGAGTGTTTAAGAAACCTTCATATTGAAGTTGAATGTTCGGTTTCTTTTTCATTTTCATATAAATAGTGTATGAATATTTCGCTTAACCAAGCAACTATATGTTGCGAAGTTAAGGATATTTAACATTTTCTAAACATAAAGTTTATTATCTAATTTGATTAAAAATCAGATGTTAATAGAAGTTTTTTGAAAATTTAAATAATGAGTTAAGAAAAATTACTTTTGAGTAGGTTAAGCGTAATGATTATTATTTTATGGAAAAATCAATTTCAAGCAATCAGAAAAATTACATAGTTCCAATATCAATAATTGCAGGATTATTTTTCATTTTTGGTTTTGTAACATGGATAAATGGGTCGTTAATTCCGTTCATGAAATCTATTTGTGAATTGACAGAAACACAGGCGTATTTGGTAGCTTCAGCTTCTTATATATCTTTTGTTGTAATGGCTCTTCCGGCTTCCTATCTTTTGAAAAAAATAGGGTACAAGAAAGGGATGTCAATTGGATTGTTACTAATGTGTGTTGGAGCTTTAGTTTTTATACCAGCAGCAGCCTCTAGAACATATATCTATTTTCTTTCTGGAATATTTATTATGGGGGCGGGTATGACGATTCTGCAAACAGCTTCAAATCCATACATAACACTTATCGGGCCAAAGGAAAGTGCGGCAAAACGAATTTCGATAATGGGTATTTGTAATAAAGTTGCCGGTATGTTAGGTTCTGCAATTTTTGGAGCTTTGTTACTTTCCGGTATTCAGGAAACCCAAGTGAAAATTAGTTCAGCAACAGTGAAAGAAAAAGGTGTATTACTAGATACAATGGCTGATAGTGTTGTGATGCCATATATAATAATGGCTATAATTCTTTTTTTACTCGGAATACTTATATTGAAAGCTCCTTTACCAGAAATTGAAGCAGAAGGCCTTGAATTGGATAATGATACAGGAACAACAAAAACAAGTATCTTTCAATTTCCACATTTATGGTTAGGGGTAATTGCTCTTTTCGTATATGTAGGTGCTGAAGTTATAGCAGGGGATACCATAATTAACTATGGTTTGTCTTTGGGTATACCAGCGGAAGAGGCATCATTTTTTACATCATTTACATTGGGTGCTATGGTAGGAACATATTTATTAGGAGTATTATTGATCCCTAAAGTAATGAGTCAAGGAACAGCATTAAAAATTAGCGCTGTATTAGGAGTTGTTTTATCGCTAGGTATATTGTTTACTAGCGGTTACACATCTGTTTTGTTTGTAGCTTCGTTAGGAATTGCAAATGCTCTAGTTTGGCCAGCAATATGGCCATTAGCTTTGGATGGGTTAGGGAAGTTTACAAAAACGGCATCAGCACTTTTAATTATGGCTATTGCTGGTGGAGCGGTTATTCCTCCCTTATACGGATTGTTGGTAGATGGTAAAAAACAAGCTTTAATATTAGAAGGTTTGGATAAGTCACAGGCTGGTGCACAAGCTTCTACATCCCAATATTGGATACTTATTCCGTGTTATTTTGTTATCTTTTATTTCGCAATGTGGGGAAGGAAAATAGGACTTAAGAAAAATTAATTATCTAGTTAAGTATTAGCTATTTTTTTTAACTCTTTTTAGGATGATTCTTTTTTAATTCATTTTCGTGGTATTCAACTTTTTTGACAACCTTTTTTAGCCATTCAAAATAAAGTTCATCTTTTTCTTTTTGTTCGAGTTGCCAATCAATATTTGTTTTTCGTAGCTTTTCGGTTAAGGTGTGAATACACATGGCCGCTGACACGGATATGTTAAAACTTTCTGTAAAACCATACATTGGAATTTTCATGTGAACATCCGCCATTTCCAAAGCTTTGTCCGTTAGGCCTTCTGCCTCTGTGCCGAATAGTAAAGCAATAGGTTTGTCTAAAGGAAGTTCATCCAATAGGATGTCTTCTTCATGCGGTGAGGTAGCAACAATGGTGTATCCTTTTTTCTTTAAAGCGTTGATGCAATCCACTGTATTGTAAGTTTTCTCATTGTATTTCTGCATTGTTAACCATTTCGCAGAACCTAGCGCTACCAATGGATTTACATCGTATTCATTTCTGTTTTCAATTATGTGAACATCTTGAATGCCAAAGCAATCACAGCTTCTTAATACAGCACTAGCATTTTGAGATTGAAATACATCTTCAATAACTACAGTTAAATGACGAGTTCTTAGGTTTAGTACCTTATTAAATAGTTCTTTTTTGTGGTCAGAAACCAATGGTTCTATTCTGTTCTGAAATTCTTTATCCATTATGGCAAATGTAAAAATTAACTACAAAAAAAACCCCTTCCATGCGGAAGAGGTTTTTTTCTTTAGAATTAATTCTAACTAGTTTACTTTCCCAGCAAGGTCAGCTCCAGCTTTAAATTTAACTACATTTTTTGCTTTAATTTGGATAGCAGCCCCAGTTTGAGGGTTTCTTCCAGTTCTAGCAGCTCTTTTAGAAATAGAAAAAGATCCAAATCCTACTAGTGCAACTCTGTCATCATTTTTAAGTGCAGCTCCAACAACAGATACAAATCCGTCTACAGCTCTTTTTGCGTCAGCTTTAGATAATCCTGAATCTCCTGCAATCGCGTCTACTAATTCTTGTTTGTTCATTTTTTTAATTTTTTAAATGATTAATAATTAATTCTTGTTGTAACAAATATATACGTAAACCTAAGCGAGGCAAGGGTTTCAGTGATAAAAAGGTCTATTTTGTTGATAAGTAGAACCCTTTGTTAATAACCATAAGCTGAAACGCCCTATTTAAGGGCGTTTTGGAGGTTTTTGGCTAAAGAAGATAGGGTGTTAATCTTTTTTAAATACCCTGTCTAGGCCTTTAAACTCAGGCGATTGAATGGAAATAACTTTCATTGGAGTTTCTGAGGAAACTTTAACTCCGTGCCATGTGTTCTTTGGAACTACTATTAAATCGCCTTTTTTTACCTGATAAATTGAGTCAGAAACGGTGAATTCTCCATGTCCATCTATAATATAAACATTCTCAACATGCTGTTCGTGTTTATGCAGTTTTACTTTTAGTTTAATCCATATGGCAAAGGTGGTTGATAAACTATCTGAATCTATTTTTTGCACATGAATATTTTCAAATACTTCTGTAGGTTCTAAATTATCAATAGATTTAACGATTTGACCGGATGCTATATTAAAAAGAAATAGAAATAATAAGGCTATTGATATCTTCATATTATTGACATTTATAAGTTTTATCCAATTTCACTCCGTTCAAAAAGGATTTAATGTCCATTCGTTTTTTTCCGGCAAGTTGCAATTCAAGTATTTGTAGGCTCCCAATTTTACAACCAATTTCTAGTAGACCTTTTCTGTCTGTTTTAATAGAGCCAATAGGCAGTGTGGTTGCTGTTTTGATTGTTTTAAAAAGCTTTAAGCTTAATTTCTTTCCAGCAGAATCAATTAAGTTTGTCCAAGCTGTTGGGTAAGGGGAGAGACCTCTTATGTGGTTATGGACATCTTGGTTAGTTTTGCTCCAGTCGATACGACATGTGTCTTTGAAAATTTTGGGAGCTTCTTTTATTTTATCAGTTATTAATTCTGCTTGCGGAGTTCCAGTCACTTTTCCTTGACCTATATTATTAATAGTATGCACTAATAAATCAGCTCCTTCTGGCATTAATCTGTCATGTAAATCTCCTACATCCATATTTTCGGTAATCTCAATCTCTACCCTATCTATTATATTTCCTGTGTCGATTTCCTTTTCTATAAAGAAGGTTGTTGCTCCAGTTTTACTATCTCCATTTATGATTGCCCAGTTCAATGGCGCTGCACCTCTGTAATCAGGAAGAAGAGAGCCGTGTAAGTTGATTGTTCCTTTAGCTGGCATACTCCATATTACTTCCGGTAACATTCTAAAGGCAACAACCACAAACAAATCTGCACCTAACGATTGCAGGCTGCCCACAAATTCTTCGTCTTTTAATTTTTCTGGTTGGAGCAGTGGCAAGTTATTTTCTAAAGCATATTCCTTTACCGCAGAGTAACGAATTTTCTTTCCTCTTCCAGCAGGTTTGTCGGCTGCTGTGACAACTCCAACAACTTCATGTACTTTGTTAATGGCATCTAAACTTGCTACTGCAAATTCTGGAGTACCCATAAAAACTACTTTCATACGCTTCTTTGGTAAGGTGCAAATGTAAGGTTAATGAATTAAGGTAACAAGTTCACCAAATCATTCACATTGAAGAAAGGACCTCTTTTAATATTAGAAAGCACAATAATCGTTTGTTGTTTTTTAGGTATTCTAATAAAATAAGTTCTAAACCCTTTCCACCATCCGGTATGAAAAGGTATTTTCCCTTTTACATCATCGTAAGTTAGTCTAAATCCATACCCATAATTCTGACCATTGTTCTTCTGGTCGATGTGTTCCGTAAATGCTAAGGCTAAAGATTCTTCTGTTAATAACGTTCCATCATATAATGCTTCATCGAACTTTAGCATATCCTCTACATTAGAATAAATGCCTTTATCTCCAACAGCTCCATTCAAATAAATGTCAATACATTCAGTATAGTTTCCTGTATATCCTTTTACAGGGTTTATTAGTTCATCTTTATTATCTCTGTTGTATAAAACTGAGTTATTCATTTCACAACGGTCAAAAATATTCGTTTGCAAGTAGTCTTTATAACTGACGCCGGAAACATTTTCAATTATCTGAGCTAGTAACATATAGTTTGTGTTACTATAATAATGACGTGTATTTGGCGAATAAGCTACTTGTGGTATGATTGTAGCCATAATGTCAATTACATCTGCATTATGTATGGATTTATGCTTATCTGGCCAAATACTGTCAGGTTGGTCACAAAAGTGATCATATTTGCTAAGTCCGGAGCGATGAGAAAGTAATTGATGAATATCTATTCCAATGTATGGAAAGGTAGGGATATATTTTTCTACCGAGTCTGTCAAATTTATCTTTCCTTGCTCGACTAATTGCAAAATAGCGACAGATGTAAATGGTTTTGAAGCTGAAGCTAGATTGAATGTATTCTCGATAGTTAATGAGTCTTTCTTTTTCCAATCTGCTAATCCATAACTCTTTTTCAAGATGATTCTTCCGCGTTCAGCAAATAGAACAGTTCCATTAAATGTTGTTGCTTTGAATTTTTTTTCAAAAAAAGTATCTAACTTATAGGTAATTGGTGCATAGACGCTATCAAAATAAGCCGTGCTGTCAGGTATTACAATTTCAGGCTCAATGGTTTCTGCTACCACTTTTTCATCTACAGCCTCACAGTTAAATTGTAATAGTGCAAATGTGAAAGCCATTACCAACAATCCACTTTTTATTATCCATCCTCTTTTCATCTGTGCAAATATATTTATGCGTTGAATTGTATGAAAGTAGGTCGAAGAGAGTTCTTAACAATTTAGCTGTTAGAATAATTGAAAGACTATTGCTTCAGTTTTTTCACATTGAATTTTTGTTGTCTAATCTAATACATTCTAGAGCTTCTTTTACATCGTGTACACGTAAAATATTTGCTCCATTTCGCAACGCGATAATGTTTGCAGCAATAGTTCCGTTAAGTGATTCTTTTGCATTGATTTTTAGTAGTTTATATATCATTGATTTTCTTGAAATTCCTACTACAACTGGAACGTTAAGTACCTGAAGGTTATTTAACTTACCTAATATTTCATAGTTGTGTTCAAGTGTTTTTCCAAAGCCAAATCCAGGGTCAATAACAATATCATTTACCCCTTTTTTTCTAAGCGTATTTATTTTTTCAGAGAAGTAATATGTAATCTCCTGAATAATGTTTTTATAGTTTGGATTTTTTTGCATTGTTTCAGGGGTTCCTTGCATGTGCATTATAATGTAAGGAACTTGTTTTTCCGCAACCACAGAAAACATATTGTCATCCAAATCTCCAGCAGATATATCGTTTATTATTCCTGCGCCTGCTTCAATTGCTTTTTTAGCAACATTGCTTCGAAAGGTGTCAATTGATATAATAGTATCAGGAAAAGCCATTAAAACAGCTTCAATTACGGGTATTGTTCTATTCAGTTCTTCTTGTTCTGTAACTTCGTCGGCTCCTGGACGCGATGAGTATCCTCCTATGTCGATAACTGTAGCTCCTTCTTCCAGATGCTTTCTTACTTGAGCTATCGCAGTCTCAATAGAGTTGTTTTTCCCTCCATCATAAAAAGAATCAGGTGTTACGTTAATAATTCCCATTACAAAAGGAGAAGATATGTCGACAAGTTTCCCTTTGCAATTTATCGTTGTTTTGTTGTTTTTTTGAAGCACATCTCAAAAGTAAAAACATTTATATTGAAAAGGTATCTTTGTAGCTTTAAAAAAATTGGTAAGGTATAATATGAACGCGTATTTTAAAAATATCATCTGTCAAGCTACAGGAGCTTCTTCTTTATATGAAATGGAAGAAATACAAAGTCTTTGGAGTGGTTATGGAAAAATACTGAGAATAGGTTTAGTTGGCTCAACTTATAAGTCAGTCGTTGTAAAGTATATTCAATCTGGCGAAGTAAGTAGCCATCCAAGAGGCTGGGACACTGATTTTTCTCACCAAAGAAAGGTTAAGTCTTATGAGGTGGAGTCTGAATGGTATTTGAATTGGAGTTCTCGATGCAATGAGTCGTGTAGGGTTCCTGCCTGCTTTGCTGTAGAATCATTTGAGAATGAAGTTTTAATTGTACTTGAAGATTTAAACGAAACACAGTTCAGTGAAACTAGAGTAGAGGTAAGTCCAACAGAAATTCAAGCTTGTTTGACTTGGCTAGCTGGCTTTCATGCTCGATTTATGCAAGTGGAACCCTTAAATTTGTGGGAACAAGGGACCTATTGGCATTTAAATACGCGCCCGGATGAATTAGCCAAAATGCTGGATTCACCTCTGAAAGAAAACGCAATTCTAATTGACGAAAAATTATATCAAAGTTCTTTTAAAACAGTCATACATGGTGATGCTAAATTGGCCAATTTTTGTTTTACTAAAGATGGTTATAGTGCTGCAGCAGTTGACTTTCAGTACGTTGGTGGTGGCTGTGGAATGAAGGATGTAGCTTATTTTTTGGGAAGTTTTTTAACCGAGGAAGAATTTGATAGCCAAGTGCCTGTTTATTTAGATTATTATTTTAAAGCATTGGCTCAGGAAATAGATAATGGTAAATTTTACTTTCAAGAGATTGAAAACGAATGGAGGGAGCTATTTCCGTTTGCTTGGGCAGATTTTCATCGATTTTTAAAAGGATGGAGTCCATCACATTGGAAAATTAACGATTACAGCGAAAAGATTACGCGAGAAGTTGTTGAATCGTTTCATCGGGAGTAAAAAGATCGTTAATTGTCAATAAGTTTACGTTTAGAAACTACTATCTTTTCGGATTGAAATACGTATCTTTCACCCCTTAATTAATTGATTGATGATAACAATGATGAATACGTCTCAACAATACGACAAAGCATTAGCTAAGTGTAAAGATATTTTCAGTAAAAAAACCACTGATTATGGAACTGCATGGAGAATCCTGAGAACAAGTTCTTTAACAGATCAGATATTTATCAAAGCGAATAGAATTCGTACAATTCAAGAAAATGGTTTATCTAAAGTTGACGAAGGAATCGAGCCTGAGTTCATTGGGATTATCAACTATTGCATTATGGCTATAATTCAGCTAGAATTAGGTAATGACGATAGAATGGAGTTGAGAACGAAAGAAACGGTTAATTACTACGAGAAGTTCTCGCAAGAAGCTAAATCATTAATGGAAGATAAGAACCATGATTATGGTGAAGCTTGGAGAGATATGCGAATATCGTCTTTGACAGATCTTATTTTAATGAAGATATTACGGGTAAAACAAATAGAAGACAACAAAGGTAAAACCCTTATTTCTGAAGGGATTGACGCTAACTATTATGACATGATTAATTATGCACTTTTTGCTTTGATCAAAATTTCAGAAATAGAAAATAGTTAAGGTTTTGTTAAAGACAATTCAGAAGGTTTATTTATGCGTTATTTAGCATGGTTAATCAGATTTGAATGCATCGATTCAAGAATATTTAAAGAATCTTAGACTTACATATATTATGAGCACAAATACAAAAAAGAATTTAGTTTGGGCAATTAGAATAATAGTTGCAGCGGTATTTATATTGTCAGCTCTAGCAAAGCTATGGCCTAATCCAGTTCTTGGTATAGGAACTTTTGAGGGTAAGTATCTCAGTGAAATAGGAATTACAGGAGGATTTGCCAAAATTGTATCTAGGTTATTAATTGGATTAGAGTTTTCACTTGCGATTTTAATTCTAATGCCTTTTTATCTTAAGAAAATTGTATTTCCAGCAACGATTGGACTTTTAGCTATATTCTCTGTTCATTTAATGATTCAAACTGTTGGTGGAGAAGCCGGTAATTGCGGGTGCTTTGGAGACCTTATCCCCATGACACCGCTGCAAGCTTTAATAAAAAACTTAGTCACAATTAGTTTGTTAATATTGCCTTTAACCATACTGAAAAATGGATTGAACGAGAAGAAGTCAATAAACCTATTAATTTATATTTGCTTGTCAATTTCTTTGCTAATGTTTGTTCTCATACCTCAAGGAGGAGTGAGTGGAGATGTAGGAAAGGATTTAGTGGTTGGTGGTGAATCGGAATATTCTAAATATTTTGAAGATATTAATGAAGGCAATAAATTGTTGTGTTTCTTTTCTCCAACGTGCGAACATTGTATGGAAACAGGTAAGGTTCTAACTGAATTGAAAACTAAATATCCAGGGATAATGCCCGAGATAAGAATGTTGTTTATGGATGAAGCTGGAGATGGATCTCTTAATGATATTAAAGCTTATTTCGAATTTATTGGTGCTGAATATTCTTACAGAGTTCTTTCCATAGAAGATTTTTTACCTGTGTTTTGGTCTGATCATAATTTTCCAGGGGTAAAATATCTTTATAATGGAGAGGAAAGAATTTTCTTCAGTGGTCCGGAAGAAGGTGCTTTTGATTATGAAGTGCTATTTGATAAAGAGAAGTTGTTAGAAGAAATTAAAAAGGAATATTAATCCTTAAGGTTTCTAATACAGGGTTTTTTCAATTTGACTTTATACTATTTTTGTCACATCGTAAAATTTTATTGTCTATATAAGTCCTGTATTGTATATTTGGAAAATACTCTGTTAAATATTTATTTCTTTTGACGCAGATTAAAAACGAAGTGTGGTTAAGTATATAGTTAAAAAGATTCTCTACGGTTTTTTAGTTCTTTTTGGGGTAGTTACCGCTATTTTCTTTTTGTTTAGCGCGAAACCCGGAGACCCTGCATTAATGGCAGGAGGTAATCATGCGACTGCTGAAGTGATTCAGAATATCAGAAAAGATTTAGGACTTGATTTACCTATTATTGAAAGATATGCCTTGTACCTAAACGATTTATCACCTATTTCAATTCATAATAAAAAGGTTACGGGTAGTCATTTGTATTTAGATACGGTAAAATATGACGCCTCTGTATTAATGTCTTTTTCAGAAAATCGTGTTCTTGTATATAAGACTCCATATCTCCGGCGATCCTATGAAACAAAAAGAGCAGTTTCTGACGTAGTTTTTGAAAAATTGCCAAATACAGTTATTTTGGCATTTGCTGCTATGTTTTTTGCAACACTTATTGGAATTGTATTGGGGATTCTCTCAGCAGTAAATAAAGGTTCATTTTATGATAATTCTAGTTTTATTATTGCGGTTACTGGAATGTCTGCGCCTTCCTTTTTTATGGCTACAATAATTTCGACGGTTGGTGGGTTAAAATGGGCAGAGCAAATGGATTTACCTGCTTTTCCCTTTATGACACTTCTTTTAGGACTTTTAATAGGAATGATTACTTATTTCAGGGAAAACAATAAACTTTCTAAAACCTTAAAGTTTAGCTTTAAAGTAATCTTAACTTGGGGGGTTAAGGGTTTCTTTATTGGAGCAGGAGTGTGGGTTCTTTATATAATTGGATTTAGTATATTTAATTATGGAGATGTGCCGCTTATTGGTTCAACATTTCCTTTGCCCGGCACTGGTTTGGACCCAGTTGGTTCTTTAATTGGGATAGATGATTTTACAGGAGAAGATACATACTATTGGGGGAATTTAATTTTACCAGCATTAACTTTGGGTATTAGACCATTGGCCATAATAACTCAGCTTACGCGAAGTTCATTGTTAGACGTGTTGTCTCAAGACTACATTCGAACAGCAAAAGCAAAAGGCCTATCATTTTACTCAATTATTTTCAAACATGCCTTAAAAAACGCGCTTAACCCAGTCATTACAGCTGTTTCTGGCTGGTTTGCTTCATTGCTTGCTGGCGCTGTATTTGTAGAACGTATTTTTGGTTGGGATGGAATAGGTAATGAACTTATTAATGCCTTGCAAAAGGATGATCTGCCAATTGTTATGGGCGCTGTCATTGTGATTTCTGCTTTTTTTGTTGTTATCAATATTTTGGTAGATATAAGTTATGGGTTTTTAGATCCAAGAGTAAGATTGTCATAGATTGAATAAAATGAGAAAAAGAATTGTAGCTGGAAACTGGAAGATGAATATGAATAATAGCGATGCCCAGGCGCTATTTGAATCATTAAATACTACTAAAACAGTAAGTTCGACAGAAATTATTATTGCACCACCTTCCTTGTATTTAAGTGAATTTGCCAGTAAGAAGTGTAAGCAAATATATCTAGCAGCTCAAAATTGCTCTGATAATGAGAATGGTGCTTATACGGGTGAAATATCTGCCTCCATGTTGTATTCTATTGGCGTTAAATATTGTTTAGTTGGGCATTCTGAAAGGAGGCAATATCAAAAGGAATCAGATTTATTATTAAAACAAAAGGTTAATGCACTTTTAAAAAACAAGGTAATACCAATTTTTTGCTGTGGAGAAAATCTAGACAAAAGAAAATCTGGTGATTTTTATCAAGTAATTCAAGGTCAAATTGAAAATTCATTATTCCATTTAACGGATAGTCAAATCAAAGAGGTTGTAATTGCCTATGAGCCTATTTGGGCTATTGGTACAGGTGTGACAGCTTCTTCCGGTCAAGCACAGGAAATTCACGCTTTCATAAGGAGTTTGTTGGTTGAGAAATACTCTTTGCAAACTGCAGACGAAATTTCCATTTTATATGGAGGAAGTTGTAAGGCATCTAATGCCAAAGAACTCTTTATGAATAGAGATGTAGATGGAGGTTTGATTGGAGGCGCTGCTCTGGATGCAGATTCATTTTCGGCTATTATCGAATCTTTTTAATATAACTAGATCTTATTTATGGGGTACATTGAAGTTTGCTATAGACTAGAACCACTTTTACCTGCAAGAGAAATTTTGTATGCAGAATTGGGAGACAAAGGCTTTGAAGCTTTCGAAGATACGCGGGATGGTGTTAAAGCCTACATAAAGAAAGAGCAATTCTCAAAATCTTTACTGAAAGATTTAAGCATAAATGAAATTGAAGGACAAAAGGTTGAGGTTGATATAAAAACAATAGCAAACCAAAACTGGAATGTTGTATGGGAAAGTAATTTTAATCCTATTGTGATTAATCCCAATTGCGTTATTCGAGCACCTTTTCACCCTGCACCAGATGTAGCGTATGATTTAATAATTTCCCCGCAAATGTCTTTTGGAACAGGACATCACGAAACCACTTTCTTAATGTCAAAAGAATTGTTTTCACTTGATTTAAAAAGCATTGATCTACTAGATATGGGTAGTGGAACTGGGGTACTTGGAATTTTGGCAGAGAAATTGGGAGCAAAATATATTAAAGCCATAGATATTGAAGAAGGTGCTTTTCTCAACACCATAGATAATTGTAAACTTAATAACACCAAAAACATTATTGTTGAAAAAGGTGATTCTAAATTATTGGACGACAGCTTATTTCAAGTTATTTTAGCTAACATTAACAAAAATATTCTTTTGCAAGATATGTCAGTCTATTCTAACTGTCTGAAACCAGGAGGGAAGCTCCTCCTGAGTGGTTTTTTTACCACAGATATAGATGAACTAAAAAACGCGGCAGCTAATAATGGATTGTTTTTTGTTAAAACAACTGAAAAGAACAACTGGGCAATGCTAATGCTCGAAAAACTTTAAGTATGAAAAACCTACTTATAATACTCTTCTCTTTGTTTTTGAGCAACACTCTATCCTCGCAATATCATAATTTCACATCTGATCCTGAGGAATATTTTAAGGATGCATCAGCCTATTTGGCTTATGTAAATAAATCTGATGCCAAAGAGTTTATGAAAGAGTTTGAATTGGTTTGGTTTGGAACCGAATTGACTATAGGGCAGAGGGCGCAGGTGTATTCAACTTCAAATTTAATGTCTGAAAAGAAGTTAAAACCCTATCCTGATTTCAAGAACTATTTATCTGCAATAATGAATTTCGTTGGTTCGGGTAAAACCAATGACGATTTTAATGCTTGGCATGAAACAGTAATCGCTGTGTTGGATGGTAATAATAAAAAACGAACATCTAAATATTTAGAAACTTGTAATAATTTGTTTGATGGAAATGTAATATTTAAATCAAGTTCAACTACGTGGAAATCTAATAATAACCGATTTAAATTTACTTACGATAAGGAGCCTATAATTGTATTTGAAGGAATGAATTTGAAATGCTATTCTAAAAACGATAGTGCAGTATTATATAATACGCAAGGGCTCTATTATCCAATGACTTCAACATGGAAGGGTAGCAAAGGAAGATTAACTTGGGAACGAGCAGGTCTAGCTAAGGGAGAAGTTTATGCAGAGATTAAAGGATATGAAATTGGTATGAAAAGTGCTGGTTTTACTGCGGACTCTGCTTTGTTTACGAGTAAGTATTTTAAAGAGCCAATTCTTGGGAAAGTCTCGGAGTATGTTTTGTCAAATAGAGGTCCTAAGAAAGTGACTTATCCAAGCTTTGAGTCCTATGACAAGCGTTTATTGATTAAAAACATATTCGAAAATGTGGATTACGAAGGCGGTTTTACAATTAGAGGTCAAAACCTACTTGGTGCCGGAACAAATGAAGAACTTGCAAAAGTAATATTTCATTACAAAGATAAAGAATTTATAGTATCGGAGTCCATTATATATACTATCAATGCAGATAATATTACAGCTAAAAGAGCTAAAATCAAACTTTTTATTGAAGAAGATTCCATAACACACCCTGGTATATCATTTACATATAATAACAATTCTAAAAAATTAGGTCTTGTAAAGGGTAGTCAGGGCATTTCAATTTCACCTTATCACAATACTTATCATAAATTGGATATGTATTTTGAGGCTTTGACGTGGAAAGTCGGTGATCCTGTGCTTGAGTTTGGAGCTTTATTTGGAAGTTCTGATACATCGGCAAATTTTCAATCATTCAATTATTATGACAAAGAGATGTATGATCGATTGAGTGGTTTAGGTAATAATCCATTGGTGATGTTCAAGGCCTATGCAAAAAAAAAGCAATCCAATATATTGGAAGTAGCTGAATTGGCTACTTCTATGAGAAAAACCATATCTGGACTAGAACCAATGCTATATGAATTAACAATATTAGGTTTTATTTCATATAATCAAGAAAAGCAACAGGTATATATTAAAGAAAAACTATATCAATACATTGATGCAAGAAAAAGGAAACGAGATTATGATGTGTTGGATATTAAATCATCTTCTCAAAAAAATGCATCTCTGAATTTGACAACGCATGATTTATTAATTCGCGGGGTAAGAAAAGCAACTTTAAGTGATGCTCAGTATGTGAAAATATTTCCAAAAGGTAGGGAATTGACGGTAAAAAAGAATAGAAACATTCAATTCGAAGGGATTATTAATGCGGGTAGAACAGAGTACTTTGGAAAAAACTTTACATTTAATTACGATGATTTTAAATTGTACTTGATTGAATGTGATTCGATGAGAATTCGGGTAGAAAATTTGGAAGACCCTTATGCTCGACCTCAGAGATTGTTCTCAACTATAGAAGGGGTAAGGGGTGAAATCCAGATTGATGATGGTAATAATAAATCAGGAATCGATACTTCAAAACATGAATACCCGATTTTAAATTGCACAAAAAAAACGTATGTGTTTTATGATAAAGATAATATTCAAAAAGGCGCTTATAAACGCGATGTATTTAAATTTATTATAGAGCCTTTTGTGATGGATAGTTTGGATAACTTCACAAATCAGGGGTTGGCATTTGATGGAACATTTGTATCTTCTGGTATATTTCCTGAATTTGAAGAGAAATTAAGGCTACAAGAAGATTATTCATTAGGTTTTATAAGAGAAACACCTAGCGAAGGATTTAAAATATATGGTGATAAAGCTACCTATGACAATGAAATCAGGTTGAGTAATAAAGGGCTTCAGGGTACAGGAGAAATAAACTTTTTAACTTCTCACGCTGTATCAAATGAAATAACCTTTCTTCCTGAATCGGTTAAAGCTTTGGCTCAAGAGTATACTAACAACAGACAAGAAGCTGATGGTGATTTGCCTGAGATTCCATTAGTTAAAGGGGTTGATGTAAGTGTTGTTTATATACCAAAAGAGAAAGTTCTTTATGCTGAAAGTAAAGAAAGTCATTTAAATTTCTTTGACAATGCGGATGCGGAGTTGGAAGGTAAATTGGCACTGCGCCCCGAAGGAATGACAGGAGAAGGTACAATGTTTTTTGGAAAAGCAACAATGCTTTCTTACGGATATAAATACGGTTTGAATGTAATTGATGCAGATACTTCAGAATTTAAAGTTTTGACTAATGATTTATCATCAACAGCATTTAAGACAACAGATGTGAACTCACATGTAGATTTTGTGTCAAGGCTCGGTGAGTTTAAATCAAATAACGGATCTTCCGCGGTTGAGTTTCCAGAAAATCAATATATCTGTTACATGGATGTCTTTAAATGGAAAATGGAAACAGGCGATATAGATATGGAATCTAGTGATAACAATTTAACTACAATTGACTCAGATTTAGAATTAACAGGGTCCAATTTTTTCTCCACGCATCCCGATCAGGATTCTCTCGAATTCAAATCTCCAAAGGCTACTTTTGATATAAAGAAGAAAAAATTGATATGTGATAAAATTGTCTATATAAATATTGCTGATGCAAAAATACATCCAGATTCAGGGAGGGTTATTATCCGAAAGAAAGCTAAGATGGAAACGCTGAAAAATGCAAAAATAATAGCAAATAACATTACTAAATATCATGAAATATTTGATGGTACTGTTGAAATAAAAACAAAATATGATTATACCGCTTCTGGATATTATAATTATGTAGACGAAGTAGAAAATGAGCAGAAGATTTACTTTTCAAATATTCATCCAGATACAACGAATCAAACTTATGCAAAAGGAACGATTAATGATAAATCTGGGTTTAAGTTAAGTCCTCAATTTGAATACAATGGTGAAGTAGAGATGTTTGCTGCTTTTAAAGAACTTACTTTTAAAGGGGAGACAAGAATTGCGCATGATTGTAAAGGTTTGGAAAGAAGTTGGATGAGTTTTGAAGCTGCTTTAGATCCAGCAAATATTTTTATTCCGGTAGCAAAAGAATTGACTGACATCAAAGGAAACCCTATAGGAGCAGGTCTTGTCATGAATAATGATTCTATAGCATTGTATTCAACTTTCCTGTCGAAAAAAGCGAAAAAGACGCATATCGATGTGATGACAGCTGATGGATTTTTACACTACGATAAAAACACGAAAGAATACCAGATATCCAATATGGAGAAATTGAAAGAAAAGTCTTTACCGGGTAAATATGTTAGTTTAAATGTTGAAAGCTGCAAGCTTCAAGGAGATGGTGAGTTTAACTTTGGAGTAAATCTGGATCAGTTGGAACTGCTTTCGATAGGTGAAATAGATTATAGCCCTATTAAAGCTGAATTAGTAATTAAATCGAGTGTTTCGGTAAAATTTCCATTTAATGACCTTGCATTGGAAAAAATGGCAAAACATATTTCGGAGTATCCAGGGTTATCCGCATTAGATTTAGATAACTCTACTTACGAGAAATCGTTGAGAGAGCAAGTAGATCTGGAAGTAGCAGATAAAGTTGTGTCTGATTTAACCATTCATGGAAAAGTAAAGAAATTTCCGGAGGCATTAGAAACTCAAATCAATCTAGCAGATATACGATTTAAATGGGAGGCAAATAGAAAAGCTTATGTGAGCTACGGTGATATTGGTATAGCTAACCTTAATAAAAAACAAGTATACAAATATGTTAGAGGGAAGGTTGTGATTTATAAAGGAAAGACAGGAGATAAGATCAGTATATTTCTCCAAATGGATGAAAATAATTTTTATTATTTTAGCTATACACGAGGTCTCATGAGCACTTATTCTACGAATGAAGATTTTAATACAGTTATTTTGGAAACAAAAAAGGAGAAAACTAAGTTTAAAGGACCTAAAGGATTAGAAGATTATACATTTCAATTGTCTACGAAAACAAAAGCAGTCGGATTTAGACGTAGCTTTGATTAATATACTTGCAATATAATGGAAGAAATTATTTCATATAATAACGTGTTGGCAATTGTTTTAGCTTACTTAATTGGCTCTGTACCATCAGCGGTCTGGGTGAGTAAGTGGTTCTTTGGTGTCGATGTGAGAGATCATGGAAGTAAAAATGCGGGCGCAACGAATACGTTTAGAGTAATTGGCAAAAGGGCAGGTTTTCCAGTATTATTTTTCGATATTTTAAAAGGTTGGGGAGCTGTTAAAGGGTTCTCGTATCTTTTTACGACTTATGAATTAGGTTCAAATCAATTTGTGAACTTACAGTTAGCAATTGGTATGGCAGCAGTTTTTGGGCATGTTTTCCCAATTTACGCAAGGTTTAAGGGGGGGAAAGGAGTTGCTACTCTTTTAGGGATTGTGTTAGCAATTAATTTTCCAGCGGCAGCAGTAAGTTTTATTATTTTTTTATTTACCTATTTAATTAGTCAGTATGTTTCTTTAGGGGCCATTATGGCAGCTTTTTTCTTTCCTTTCATTACTATCTTTGTTTTTAAAGCGCAAACTCCTTCTCTAATCTATTTTTCAATTATTATATCCATTATGGTTATATTAACGCACAGGAAAAATATAGAACGATTATTAAAGAGAGAAGAGAATAAAATGCCTATTAAAGGTAAAAACTAGTGATGAACGTATTGGTGCAATAAGGGTACTTAATAAGTGCAATTTGAGAGTAAGTATTACATATTGGTCTATAATAACGCTTTTCGTTTTACTAGCATCTGTTGGGTTTTCTCAGCAAGGATTTGAAAATGATAAAGAACGATTAGCTTATGCAAATGAGCAATTTGATGAAGGAAATTATGTGGATGCGAAACCCCATATGTCGCACTTCCTTGGAAAAAATCCCAAAAGTGCGGAATTCAATCTAAAATTTGGAGTTTGTCTTCTTTTTACTAATGAAGATAAAGCTGAAAGTGTAAAGTATTTAAGATATTCAGCGAAACAGGGAGGTAAGGGGTCTCGCGCTACTTTCTTTTTAGGTAAAGCTTATCATCTAACCTATCGATTTAACGAAGCTTTGATAGAGTATGAAAGGTTTAAGGAACACGGTGAAGATCGTGATAAAAATGATCTGCAAGTCGACCTGCATATAAGTATGGCTAATAATGGTAAAAAGCTTCTTAAAAATTTAACGGAACTAGTTGTTGATGAAAAAAAAGTGTCAAGCTACTCAAGGTTTCAATATTCTTATGATTTAAGCCAGATAGGGGGGAAAATATTAGTTACAGATGAATTTCAATCTAAATTGGATAAAAAGAAAGATTATCGATCACTTGTTTACTTTCCTTCAAAAAATCAAAATGTAATTTTTTATTCAAGTTATGGTAAAGGAGGCGAAAGTGGATTAGACCTTTATAAGGTTCGAAGATTGCCAAATGGAGAATGGGCAGAAGCGCAGATATTGCCGCCGCATATAAATACCGCTTATGATGATTCATATGGTTTTTTGCATTCAGATGGGGTTACTTTTTATTTCTGCTCCAAAGGGCATTCTAGTATGGGTGGTTATGATGTCTTTAAAAGTAGTTACGATATGGAATCAAATACATTTGGTCCTCCGGTCAACTTGGATTACAAGATTAATACGCCAGATGATGACATAATGTATGTTGCGGATTCACTTAATGAAAATGCATATTTTGCCTCTGCAAGGGCTGCTAAAGGAGGCTATTTAGATGTTTATAAGGTGAGAGTACAAACTTTTCCGATGTTAAATGTAATTCTTGCTGGCGAGTTCATTAATCAAATAAATGCAGCCGATAACAAAGCTTCCATTAAAATAGAGAATTCTGTTACAGGGTTTATGGAAGGAGAGTTTTTCCCAAATTCAGAAGGTAAATATGTTATTGTATTGCCAAATCCGGGAAAGTACAAGTTAATTGTTGAGACACCTGAAAGTGAAAAGATTCATTCAGGTATGGTCGATGTACCTGCTCAAAAAATATTAAGACCTTTGAAACAAGAAATTTTGCTAGTAAGTAGAAATGGTTCGGAGCAACTAGTTATTCGAAATTTATTTGATGAAAATGTGGAAGATGCTCCGGGTATTCTTGCTCAAGTTATTAATGGTCTGGCTGATCCAGATATAAATTCAGATGAATTTCCAGATTCACTATTTGTCAATCAAAACGATGTGTTAAGTGATGTGATAGATGTGCATGTAACCACAGATGATTTGATGGGTCTGATTTCTGAAATGGTTGAAGAAGACAAAAAAGAAATTGCTGAAATTGAAAACAAAATGAATGCAGCTTATGCTATTGCTAAAAGGAATAATGCTGCTGCAAAATTATCTGTTGAGGATGCAGAACGTTTATTAGGGAAGGGTAGTTCAATTTCTGATGCTAGTGAAAAAGAAAAAGTAATTAAAGAAATAGAAAAGTTATTGGAACTGTCAAAGGAACAAAATGAAAAGGCGATGGCAACTTTAAGATTGGCGAATAACCTTAAAGTAGAGTTAGATATGTTAAATGAAGAATTAGATGAAGAAGCTGCCATTGCTTCGGAAATAGAGGCTGCCTTAAATGAGGAGTCGCATGAAGTTGCTGTCGAGGAGTTGAGTAAGGTTCAACAGCATATTACCGATATTGTTACAAGAAATCATGATGAAGTTCATGAGAGAAATGCTTATGAGCATATGTTAGAATTAGCGAGAGCAAAGCAAGCTGAAGCAGATAGTAAACTGGAAGCTGCTCGAAGTTATAGTGAAGAAGCAGACCTTATCAAGAATAAGATTCAAAATCTTATTGATCAAAAGTCCAAAACAAAAAAACAAAAAGATAAAGATGCGGTTCAAGCTCAAATAGAAGCTTTAGATGAAGAATTAAAAATGGCGTCTCAATTTTCTGCTGAAGCATTTGCTGAAAATGGAGAATTTCAGAAGGAAGCAACTGCATTAAGCTATCAAGCAGAATTAATGAATAGTCTATCTAATGATATAACAGATACTGAGTTCACTTTTACGGAACAAGAAAGAGATGAAATTCAAAAATTTATTAATTCGGTAGGAGGTGACATCAATACTAATGAAAATTCTCTTGCACATTTTTCTGAATCAACAGAAACTGCTCTGGAGATTAATGATTTAGAAACTGTAGAAACGAATGAAGTTATATCAAAATCTACTGCTTACCAAGATTATGAGAATGAGATTTCAGACGCATCTGGCATTGATGATGTTCTTGAGAAGGCGCAAAAGGAAAATGAAATTAACCAAAACTGGGTAGCTATTTTAGATGAAGATATTCAAATAGCCAAGAGCGCTGTTCTTGCCGAAAATGATGTTGAAAAAAAGAAAAAACTAGAAGATACAGTTGCAGCTTTATTGCATTTAAAGGATGAAAAAGAATATTTGATTGAACAGAACAATAAGATTATTGATAACGAGAATATTACAGAGAATGTGTTAGATGATTATTCTGAATATGAAGAGGAACTTTCTGAGACAAATAACTTTTCGGACCCAATTGAAAAGGCTCAAAAAGAAAACGTAATTAATAATGAAATGATTGTTTCTATTGACGAAAATATTCAAGATGTAAAGGATCAGTTAGTTTTAGAAGACGATCCCAATAAGAGAGCACAACTAGAGAGTGATATTGAGAAGTTAACGGATTATCGAACTCAAGCTATTGATAAAATAGCAGATAATACTTTAATAATCGAGGAAGGTCCTATTGAAACTGAAACTGAAACAACAGATGTAAATCCAATTCTAGTCAAATACGATGATTACCAGGACAAAATAGATGAATCTGCTAATATTTCTGATCCAGTTGAAAGAGCTGAAAATGAAAACGAAATTAATAATTTATGGTTGGCTGATTTGAAAGCAGATGCTCAAGATATTAAAAATAGGATGGATAGTGAAGAAGATCCCGCAAAGGAACTTGAGTTACTGATGGGCATGAATACTATTTTTAAAGAGATGAGTGAAGTCGAAGCAGATATAAAAAAGAACGATGATATTATAAGTACTACTGATGTTGGGATAAACGAAACGAATTTAGAGATTGCAGATGATTACAAAACCCTTTTAAATGAGTTGGATAATGAGGTTGTTGAGGAAAATGATTTTGAAAAGGCTTATTCAACGGATATATCATTTAAGAATAATGAAGCGCAAGAGAAAGTAAATAATATTGAGGAGAAGATAGATGAAATAACAATTAAAGAACAGGAAATTATTTCACTAGAAAATGGTAATTTTTATTATTTATCGGATAAGAAAAAAACAAAAATACAATCCAAAATTGAGGAGAAAAAGAAAGAAATATACAGCTTAGAAGAAGATGTTGCAGCGGAGCTCGCTATTGCCAATAATATAGAAAAAAATGATAACGATATTAAAATTAATCAATTAACTATTGCTGCCGAAGCAAATACAGATTCTGTTGAGTTGGATAAAAAGTTTTTAGAAGCTTCTTACTTTGAGGAAAAAGCAAACGAAAACTTCAAAAAAGCAGATGAATTAAGAATACTTGCAGATAATTCTTCTGATCTTGAAGAGAAATCGGACTTATTGAAACAAGCAAATTCAAATGAATTAGCAGGTAGGGAAAATCAAGAAAAATCGATTACAGCTCTAGAAGAACTGATCAACGAAGATTATGTAGCTGACTACATTATTACGGAGCCAGTAGATTTAGTTGAGCTAGAGATAGTGGATGTGGTTGAGCCAGAGCCAGTAGATTTAGTTGAGCCAGAGATAGTGGATTTGGTTGAGCCAGAGCCAGTAGATTTAGTTGAGCCAGAGATAGTGGATTTAGTTGAGCCAGAGCCAGTAGATTTAGTTGAGCCAGAGATAGTGGATGTGGTTGAGCCAGAGCCAGTAGATTTAGTTGAGCCAGAGATAGTGGATGTGGTTGAGCCAGAGCCAGTAGATTTAGTTGAGCCAGAGATAGTGGATGTGGTTGAGCCAGAGCCAGTAGATTTAGTTGAGCCAGAGATAGTGGATATGGTTGAGCCAGAGCCAGTAGATTTATTTGAGCCAGAGGTAGTGGATTTGGTTGAGCCAGAGCCAGTAGATTTAGTTGAGCCAGAGAAAGCAGACGTATGGGAAGTGATCGAGTTGCCGCATGAGGAAGTTGCGGGTATAGCATTTAATCCAAATGAAACAGATATTGAGATTTTTGAAGTTTCTTTAGTGCCAGATGAAAAAGGTATCGAAGGTTTAAAATATACAAATAGCACTTCTGCTGAAATGATTGCTGAAAATCAAGTTGAAATTGATGGATTAGCAATAATTAACAAAGAAATTAAAACGCAAGAAGTAAAATTAGAGGGAGCATCAGAAAAAGATAAGAAGAAAATTAATCAACAAATTGAGAAACTAAAAGAAGAAAAGGGTATAAAGGAGATGCGCCTAGCTGAAGTAGTTGAAATAGCAAATAAGAACGAAGCGGATTTAGCTTTGTCAGGGTTGGATGAGTCAAAGTATACTGCAGAAATTCTAACCGAGGAGACATTCTCGAAGCGACAAGCTGAGGAGTTTGAAAGCGCTGGTAATAAATTGCTGGCAGATGCAGAAGTGCTGCGGTCGCAAAATGCGAATGAGAAGGATGAAAGTATAAAAGCAAATAATTTGAATGAAGCCGCTAAACTGGAAGCTACGGCCATAAATTATTACAAAAAAGCGAAAAAACTTTATGCTGAAGCTGTTGTTGAATTTTATGAAGCAGAACATGAAAATATAACATCTGTTGAACAAGAAGAAGGAGATAGGCTGTCGACTCAAATATTATTAAAAGCTGATGAAGCTGATGCCAAAGCAATTGAATACGCTAATAAATCATCTGAATTAAGGGAAAATGCTTTAACGCTGAAAAAAGAAGAAAAGATTGAAGCAATCAACCAAGCGGATAAATATGCTAATCTTTCTATCATAAGAGAAGAAGAAGCAAATAACCTTAGAACTCAAGGGAATAAGACAAAACTGCGCGAAGATGCAATTATTGAAGAAGAAAATTTATTGACTAATCTAAGTGCAGATGAGGTAGATCCCATTCGAAAGTCTGATGGGTATGTTGCTTTTTATGCTAAGCAACAAAATGTAGTTGACATAGAAAATGAGTTAAAACAAGAAAAGTCAACTGCTAATTCTTATGGAAATCTCGCTTTACAACAAGAGAATAAAGCGAATGATTTTGAATCAAAAGCAAAATCAACCAACGATGAATTTGAGAAAGCTGAATTTTTGGCAAAGGCAGATGAATTAAGAACTAATGCAAGTGTTAATCGACAAAAGAAACAGGCTGCCGAAGCAACAGTGGAGGATTTATATAATTCCTTGACCTATGCTGAGGAGGAAAGAAATCTTACAATAGCAAACCTAGATGAAGCAACAGCTAATGATTATAAGGCGTTGGGATTATCTAATTATGATAAGAATCCTATTACTGAAATAGAGGTTAATGATGTTATGGCTTCTACCTTTGTTCCTCCTGCGGAACTTCTGGATAATATTTTTGCAGTCAACACGGAAATGACTTATTCAGAAGAAAATCCAATTCCCGTAAATCCAAAAAATCCAGCTGGATTAATATATAAAGTGCAGGTAGGTGCTTTTAGAAAACCCATTCCACAAGACTTATTCAAAGGGTTTGCGCCTATTTCTGCCGAAGCTATTAGAGATGGTATAACGCGTTATAGAGTTGGTTATTTTACTGCTTGGGAAATAGCCAATATTGCAAAAAATGAAATTAGAAGTATCGGGTATTCTGATGCTTTTGTTGTTGCAATATATAACGGAGGATATATGTCTTTATCTGAGGCGCGTAAATTAGAGCTGGAAGGTTCTCCTGTTTCCACGGGATTTGTTCAAATAGAAAATAATACAAGTACAACAACTGCAACTAAAACTACCGAGACGAAAGATGCAGAAGCAGTCATAGAGACTGAAGAGTCCGCAATGGCTTTGGATGATGCTACTGAATATGTTAATAATTTAGGAAGTGATGCTGCTGCAGTTAAGGCTGTAGAAGTAATAGAAGGATTGTTCTTTACAGTTCAAGTTGGAGCTTTCTCCAAATCGATCCAATCCGATAACGTATTTAATGTTTCTCCACTTGTTATTAAAAATGTAAATGGACTGTATAAATATTCTACTGGGATTTTTCGTTCAGTTCCTGAAACGATGGAACGCAAAAACGAAATGATTGCCAAAGGCTTGGTTGGAGCATTTATAACTGCTTATTACAACGGTGAGAAAGTTTCAATAACGGAAGCGAATCAGCTTATAGTTGAGAAAGGAGATGGAGTTTTTGCGATTTCAGTTGACGGCACTCTCAATAAAATTGATGATTTTCAAACAGAAGAGGTTTTGGATACTATTGCATCTCAAAACATAAATAAAGTAGATGAGGAAGAATCAGAGATAATTCCTGTTGATTTAACTCCAACTCCCTTTGAAGGTCTAGAGTATAGAGTTTTTCTAGGGTCCTATTTGGATGGTGTTCCTCAAGCTAGAAGTATGATATTTGTGCAATTAGATTATTTAGGTATAGAGTCCACGCCTGAAGGAGAAAGCATTACTTACTATTGTGGGAATAAAAAATTGTATTCTGAGGCAGTGATACTGCTGAAAAATTTTACCGATCAAGGCGTGGGTGTTGCAAGGATTGTATCTTTCCAAAATGGAGAAGAAATTGATGTTAATGAAGCGCGTCAGTTGACCCATGAATAAGTTAATAACAAAGGAAATGGGAGTTATTTAAAGTCGATTATGGATTTAAAGCTAATTATTTCTAAAGATGGGTCTCACACAATATACAGAAAAGATATTGAGGAGACTTATCATTCTAGGCATGGGGCAATTCAAGAGGCTCAACACGTCTTTATCGACATGGGGTTAAAAGAGGTTGAAAACTCAAAAAACGAAATTAACATTTTAGAAGTAGGTTTTGGTACGGGCTTAAATGCGCTGCTTACATGTTTATATTCTAAAAGTAAAATAAATTATATTGGCTTGGAAGCCCTTCCTTTAAACAATAGAGTATTGGATGGTTTGAATTATGATACAACCGTAATTGAAGATAATTCGCAAGAAATATTTAAAAATATTCATAGCGCACCTTGGGAAGTGCAATATCCAATAACAAGTTTATTTTCTATTAAAAAGGTTGAAACAAAAATTCAGGAATTTGAGATTACGCAACCAATTGATTTAGTTTACTATGACGCTTTTGGGCCTAATTCTCAGGCTGAAATGTGGGATATTTCGATTTTCGAAAAAATTTATAAAGCAATGAGTTCTTCTGGCGTATTTGTAACTTACTGTGCAAAAGGACAAGTAAGAAGAGACTTAACGAGTGCTGGATTTGTAATGGAGCGTCTAGAAGGACCGCCTGGCAAAAGAGAGATGCTGCGGGGCAGAAAGTTATAATTTACACTTATATACAAAGGCTGGCGGGAAATTTAACGCAGAAAAATCTATTTTTATTTGAGAAAATTTTGAGCTCAATAACTTCTTAGCATTCAATGAATATTGAAATTGTATAAACATTCCGTCATCTTTTAATTGCTTTACACATTTATCTATAATTGTCAGTTTAATCTCCTTTGGAATAACCGCAAATGGAAGAGATGAAACTATATAGTCAACTTTCCCAACTCCATGTTTTTCCAGATATTCGTCAATTTTCTCAGCAGTATCGTTAATTAAAGTAAGTCGTTTGTCATCTATATTGGTATAGATGTGTTGGTAAAAAGGTGTGTTTAATTCAAAAGAAAATAATTTTGAGGTTTGTTTCATTCTTTCCAAAATACCTTTTGTAAAAACACCATTTCCTGGACCAAGTTCCAAAATGACATCTGCCTTTTGAAAGTCTATTGGAGCAATCATTTTCTTCATCAAAAACTTAGAGCTAGGCAATACAGCACCTACAACTTTTCGTTCCTTAATAAATTCACCCAAAAAATTACTTTGCTTCGCCACAATATCTGATTTTAAGATGCCAAATATATTAGGACTATGCTTAATTGTACAATACTAGCAACTAAAGTTTTACACATTCCTTGTCTTTAATCTTTCTATTACCTATATATTTGCATCCTAATAAATAAAAAATGAAAATATTATTAAGTTTACCTGTGCTATTATTTGTTTTTGTGAACCTCTCAGCTCAAGACAAGAAAACAGCAATGAAGTTTTTTGAAGCTGGTAATTTTGAAGAAGCGATTGATGAATATATACCTCTATATGAAGCGGATAAAGAAAATCTCGAATACAATTACAATTTAGCAGTAAGTTATTTGAACACGAATATTGATAAATCTCTCGCAATACCCCATTTAGAATCATTAACTAAGAACCCGAAGATAGATGCCAATGCATGGTATTTGCTGGGCAGAGCATATCATTTTGGATATCAGTTTGATGCTGCTATTGCGGCTTATGAAAAATTTAGAGAGACCAACAGTGGCTCTGAAGCAAACAAAATAGACGCGATCAAACAGATTGAATATTGTGAAAATGCGAAAGAATTGATGAAATTCGGGGTAAAAGTAAAATTTGAAAATCTTGGAAAAAATATTAATTCACCTTACGCAGATTATTTTCCTTTTATTCCAATTAATGAATCATTTTTACTTTTTAATTCGAAAAGAGACTTAAATAGCACTGTGCAATTAGATGGGTCTTACTTGCCGAATATATTTATGTCTCACGTAAAATCTGGGGAATACCAAAAAGCACAGCCATTATCAGGAGACATTAATACAGCGGATGGCAAAGAGGAAGTTGTTGGTTTAAATGCGAATGGAACAAGAGCCATCTTTTACTATGAAGATTTTAAACAGTTTGGAGATCTATATGAGTGTGAAATTAATGGAGCTGCAGTAGGAAGTCCTAGCAAGTTGGAGAAGAGTGTTAATTCGAAACATGTGGAAATAGCAGCATGCATTAATAAAAATGGAAGTAAATTGTATTTTGCCAGTGATAGGCCCGGTGGCTATGGTGGTATTGATTTATACTCTTGTCAATTATTACCCAATGGAAAATGGAGTTTACCTACGAATTTGGGCCCAACCATTAACACCAAGTTTGATGAAGATTTTCCTAATTTATCACCGGATGGAAAGTCATTGTATTTTTCATCCAAAGGTCATACAAGTATGGGAGGATTTGATATTTTTAAAACAACATGGGATCCAATAAAAAACAAGTATTCAAGTGTGCAAAATTTAGGTTATCCTTTGAATACACCAGAAGATAATATGAATTTTAGAGTTTCCGAGTCTGGGAAGCATGGATATATTTCGGCAGTTAGAAAAGGAGGTTATGGAGACTTAGATATTTACAGAGTAGACTTTTTAGAGGTTGAACCACGTTATACGGTAATTTCAGGAACGATTTCATCTGATGATAATGCTGATAAATTTATTGACTTATTCATTCAAGTAACGGATTTAGAAACGGAAGAAGTTTATGGAGATTATATTCCAAATGAGAAATCACTGAGGTATATTATGATATTACCGAAGGGTAAATATGATATTTATGTTGGTGGTCAAGCTGGGTATGAAGAAATTTACGATGAAATTGAAATATTAGACAAATCATCTTTTAAATCCTTTATTACAAAAGATATTAAACTCAAAAAAAAGTAATAATTTGTGATTTCCTTTAGTATTACAACAATAATAGTTGCTATTACTGTTGTTGTTTCTTTGCTGGCGTTTAACGATAAAGATTTGAGTTATAAGTTAACTTTAAGTCCGTATTCTGTAAAACATCATAAACGCTGGTGGCAGATACTTACACACGGTTTTGTTCATGCTGATTACATGCATCTAGGCCTAAATATGTATGTCCTATATAGTTTCGGAGGTTTTGTAGAGAGTGTTTTAGTTGATGGATATCCGCGCAGTGAAGGAGTAATTGGTGGTTTTGGAAATATTGGCTATTTGTATTATATCACCCTATATATTGGGGGTTTGTTATTTGCAACACTGCCTTCTTTAAAGAAACATGGTGACAACCCTGGTTATCTAGCAGTTGGTGCTTCTGGAGCAGTTTCAGCAATTGTGTTTAGCTCAATTATTTTATATCCAACTGGAGGTATGGGGCTTTTATTTATTCCAATTAGAATTCCAAGTTTTATTTTTGGAGTTTTGTATCTACTGGCAGAACATTATATGAGTAAAAAAGGTGGGACTGGAATTGCGCATGATGCGCACATTGGAGGGGCTTTTTTTGGAGTTTTTTTTACTGTATTATTAGACTTTAAGTTTTTGACAAATTTCGTTGATATGATAAATGATTGGTTTAGTAAGATATTTTAAGCATATTGTGTTATTATTTATTTTGGTACGAAAGCAATCTTTATTTTTAACTTTATAAATGGCAAAAGGAGAATATATAATACTAAATGGAGAATTGCTTGGAACAAAACAAGCTTTTTTGAAAGACAACAGAGCATTTAGTTTTGGAGATGGTGTGTTTGAGTCTATTCGTATTGTAAATGGCTTGCCTTATAATTTGCAATTTCATATTGAAAGAATGCTTCAAGGGGCTTATATATTAAATCTTGAAATCCCGAATCACTTTTCAGTAGATTATTTCAAAAGCCAAATTAAAAGTTTAATAGAAAAAAACAGTATTCAGGCTGGTGGTAAAGCTAGAATTAGTTTGTTTAGAGATGGAGAAGGAACCTATTTTTCAGAATCCAATAAGGCTATGTTTTTTATTGATGCAAGTCATCTACCCAATAATTATTTCGTATTAAATGAACATGGGTTGATGGTAGATATTTATTCTGAAATGAATAAAAGTGTAAATGTTTTATCAAAATACAAATCAATTAATGCGTTATTACCAATAATGGCTGCGAATTTTGCTAAAACAAACAATTTACAAGAGTGTTTTATATTAAATTCGAAAGGCAAAATAATCGAATCAATTTCTTCGAATGTTTTTATTGTAAGTAATGGTGTTTTATATACACCTCCATTGGAAGATGGTTGTATAGGAGGAATTATGAGAATGAATGTAATTAATACTGCAATTGAAAATGGTATTACCGTTTATGAAAATACCTTATCACCTCAAAATTTATTAGCGGCAGATGAAATCTTTTTAACGAACGCCATTCAAGGTATTCAATGGGTTGGGGGGTATAAAAGTAAAAGATATTTCAACAAGATATCAAAAAAGATTCTAGAGTTAATAAATCGAAGAGAGAGTGCGGGAGTTTTAGTTTAAGCTCGGGTCTTCAGGGAAATTTGAAATCATTTTAAATTTTCCGCCCATTTCGTCTAAAATCTTTTTCCACAAGTCTTTATCCTTTGTGTTCAATACCCGATTAGCATTTGTTTTACCTACAATCCAAGAGTCTGAGGAAAGTTCAGTGTCTAGTTGTCCTGCTTCCCATCCGGAATAACCTAAGAAGAAACGAATTTGATTCGGAGCAATCACCCCAGTATTAATTAGTGGTATTAAATCTTCGAATTTTCCGCCTGTATAGAGGCCGGCTATTACCTCGTAAGATTCTTCGAGCTCATCTTTTAGAGTGTGCAGATAAAAAAGGTTGTCAGGACTTACTGGTCCCCCAAAACTTACTTTAAACTCTTCATTAACTATATCTTCTACTAATTCAGAAAGAGAAATATCTAAAAAATTATTCATAACGAACCCAAATGATCCATCTTCATTGTGTTCACAGAGATAAACAACTGAGCGCTTAAAGCGTTCGTCGGCCATAAAAGGCTCCGATATTAATACTCTTCCTTTTTCAGGAGATAACTTGTTGATTTTAGATATGTCTAAGAATCCATCTTTCATCGTTTATCAAACATACGAAAAGGTCCTTTAATAAGAAATTTAATGATGAATAATTATATTTCCTAATGTATAGCCGGTCGCCAAGGCAGGTATTCAATTACTTCACCTTCTTTGATAAGAATCTCTTCCAATCTAGATTCTACTTCTTCAGTAGAAAAGTATCTTTCAGCTAATTGAAGAAATATATCAACATGTTCCTTTTCTTGGAGGTAAAGGTTGCTATAGAATTTCTTTAACTCTTTATCTTCAGTAACTTCGCTTATCAATTTAAAGCGTTCAACACCTCGCATTTCAGCAACTGAAGCAAGTATTAGACGGTCCAATAGTCTTTTTTGGGTGTCTTCGCGAATAATAGAGGAGAGGCCTTTCATATATGGATCTTTCTTGAATTCAGAGTCAATAGTAAGTCCACGCTTGTACATAATGTCATAAACTTGCTTAAAATGCAATAGTTCTTCAACTGCAATTTGGTTCAAGTCAGCTATTATATCTCTTTTGTCGGGGTATTTTGCTATTAAGGAAAGGCACATGTTAGCGACTTTTCTTTCTGCATCAGCATGATCTTGTAAAAAGACGTCTATGTTTTCGACTACTTGTTTTGCCCACTCTGCCGGAGTATCGTACTTTAGTTTTATTTCCATAATATTAATTTCTTTTCCAAAAATAAGGGGTAAAAATTAAGGCAACGGTAAACAACTCTAATCTTCCCATAAGCATGAGTAAGGATAATACCCATTTACTTGCATCTGGAAGTTCAGAAAAATTTCCTGTAGGACCGATGCTTCCAAGACCTGGACCTACGTTGCCAACAGATGTAGCTACTGCACTAATTGCTTCTTTAAATGTAACGCCTCCAATAGCTGTTATTACAATTGAACCTAAGGTAAAGATAAATAAATATAAAAATATGAATGCTAGCAGGTTATATATTATTTTATTAGAAACAGGTTCTTTATTTAAGTGAACTGGGATAACAGCATTCGGATGAAGTCTTCTTTTAAACTCCATTAATCCATTCTTAATTAAAAGAACGATCCTTACTATTTTCATGCCACCACTTGTTGAGCCAGCCGAAGCACCGGAAAAAAGGAGTAAAAAGAAAATAAATACTACTAATCCACCCCAAAGCATGTAATCAGCACTTGAGTAACCGGTGGTAGTTATCATGCTTATAACTTGAAACAACGTATCTCTAAAAGCTTGACCAATACCTCCCTCAGAGTTGTTGAGTACAAATGGGGTAAGCACTATCGTTAAGCCAATGATGCTCATTAAGTACCATTTAAACTCATCGTTTTTCCAAAAATGCTTTAGTTTTCCTTTTAATCCAAAGTAGATTAAAGTAAAATTTGTTCCAGCTAAAAACATGAAAAAGATAATAATGTACTCGATTAACGGGGAGTTAAAGTCAGCAATACTACCGTCTTTAGTGGAGAATCCACCAGTTGAAGTTGTTGTAAAAGCATGGTTGATGGCATCGAAAAAATTCATACCACTGAGCATTAGTAGTATCATTTCAAGGAAGGTCAGCCCAAAGTATATAACCCATAGTCGTTTTGCAGTTTCTTTTATTCGTGGATGAATTTTATCCTTTGTGGGTCCAGGTGCTTCCGCAACAAATAGCTCCATGCCTCCAATTCCTAGTAGCGGCAGTATGGCTATTGTAAGCACGATTATCCCCATTCCTCCAATCCATTGAGTTGTGCTTCTCCAAAACAATAAACTTTCAGGTAGATTAGAAATTTCATGCCCTTTATCTCCTAGTATTGTGGCTCCGGTGGTTGTAAAGCCAGACATAGTTTCAAAAAAGGCGTTACTTATATTGCTTATCTCACCAGACATTATGTAAGGAAGTGAGCCGAAAATAACCATTGAAATCCATCCAAGTACAACAATTAGATAGCCATCTCGTTTTTTTATTTCCGCATCTTTACTCTGTTTATTGGCAATTCTAAGTCCTAGGCCACAGCAGAATGTTAGCAAAGCAGAAGTAACAAATGACCAAGTTGCCCCATCGTTATAGTGGATAGAGAAGGGAATGGACATTGCCATCAGAAAACCATTGATTATCAGTAATGTCCCAATTACATGGGCGATTACTCTCAGGTTAAGCAGTCTCTTGGCTTTAGGCATAGTCTAAAGAAAGAATTTCTCTATTTTATTAATAGATTCTGTGAGTGAAAAAACTACAGCCTTATCTCCGGCTTGTAGCTCAAAGTCTCCGAAAGGAATAAATCCTTTGTCATCTCTAATTACACCTGATATATTTGCCGACTTTGGAAATTTTAAATCTTTGATTTTTGTAAGTGTGACTTTAGAATCTGGTTTTACAATAAATTCAATTATTTCGGCATCAACTCCAGGTAAACTTGCGATTGCAGAAACGTTACCTTTTCTAACATATTTAAATATGTTACTGGCCGCAATAATTTTCTTGTTGATCAAAGTGTCAATACCAATAGCATGCGATAAATTTATGTAATCTATATTCTCGACGCGCGCAATTGTTTTACGGACACCATGGTTTTTTGCTACTAATGATGACATTATGTTTGTTTCGGAATCTCCAGTTACAGCAATAAAAGCATCCATTTCTGCTAGCCCTTCTTCTTCTAAAGCTTCGACATCTCTGGCGTCAACATTAATTACCAGAGCTTTCTTAAGTCGTCCGGCAATTTTTTCACACCTAAACTTATCTTTTTCTACCAAAGTAACATTATAGTCTTGTTCTAAGTGTTCGGCAGTTAAGACACCGATCTCACTCCCTCCAAGTATCATGATGTCTTTTATAGGGAAGCATTCTTTTCCGCAAATTCGAGTTACATCATCAATTGATTCTGGAGCTGAAATAAAGTAAACAATATCGTTCTCTTTTATAATTGTTTTCGAATTCGTTAAAATAGTTTCTTCATTTCTGTGAAGGGCAATTGATTTGTAGTTTAATTCTGGGTTTAGGTAGGAGCTTTCTTGCACTGTCTTGTTCTTTAGAGGCGAATTCTCTCCGATGGAGATTCCAAATACTGTTAATTTCCCATCTTCAAATTCAAAATCATCTGTAAATACTGATCTTTTTACAAGTTTATTGATTTCCTCTGTTGCAAGCAGAACAGGAGATATGAGCGTATCTATACCCAGATTTTGATACACTTCTTCTCTTCCTTTTTTTAGGATATCTAAATCTGTAATCCGGGCAATTGTTCTTTTTGCTCCAAATTTCTTTGCAAGTATAGAAACTAACAAGTTGGTTTCTTCCGATGAGGTGACTGCTATTAATAAATCACAGGAATTTACCTTTGCACTTTCCAATATTTTAATAGATTTTGCATCTCCGACAATCGTATACACATCGATATGGGATGCAACGTATTGCAGTCTTTCTGCGTTTTCATCAATCAAATAAATGTCCTGAGATTCACTTGATAGCATTTTAGCTAAATGGTAGCCGACAGCACCAGCTCCGGTAATAATAATCTTCATAATTCAATAATGAATAACATTACCCCGCAAATGTAAATATTGATTTGGAGATAATCGAAGTTTTGAAAGGGGAAATGTAGAAATATTTCCCTGATGTAGAAAGGGGTTTAATTAAAAACCCTTTTTTATTCTGTAATTTCTATTTTAAGCAGATTGGGCGTCATGAAAACTATCTCCAACTTTTTCGATTATATTTCTTAAAGGTTTGAAGTATGTTCTTAGTAGCGGCCATTTGTCATCATACCTTTCAAGGATGGTGTTTATAGGCTTTTTGTACTTCTTGAGATTGAAAGTAATAGCAGAAGGTGTTATCTTAGGTTCACATAGTTCGGAAACAGTATTTCCGTTAATTTTCCATTCTCGTTGATGCGCTTTGCTTGCTGCAACTTCATATTTGTCCAATAGTTCAATAATGTTCGAATATTTATCATTTTTGTAAACTGCAACATCGATATGTTTTCTCTCTTCTATCGAAATATGTTCAGGTTCAATTAATAGGGTGGAAGAGTAGTTGATGGTTAAATTAAGGGCCATATGAATAGCGCCTCTTATTGCTTTTTCAATTGTTTCTAGATCTGTGATTTTAGAAATGATAAAATCTTTTGCATCTTCGGACAGGGCAATTGATATGGCCATTTCTTTATTGATTTGAACTATTAAAGAATTCATAAAATGCTGTAGAATCTTTTTGTAGTTTTCCTTTAATAATAGATTTTCCTCTTTTGTATTTTCTAAAGTTGTTTTCTGATTTTGTAAATTATGAAGCACCAGATTGTGCGTTTCTAGATTATTGTATTCCTCTTTTATTCGCGCAGCAAAAACATTGTACAGTAAATTACCTATTGTTGCTTTTTGTTGAGTCGTGATTTTTTTTTCTCTATACATCCCGAATATTCCCGCGTGCGGAACTTTTATTATGAGCATGTCAAACATCCGGTCAAAAGGAGAGATGAATTTAAGGCACAAGTAGTTGTTGTCGACTTCATCTTCTAATGTAAGTTGCTGAATCTTTTTCTTGTTTTTTACTCCAGCACCTGAAACTTCCTTTAGAAATAGAAGCATATCTTTTCTAAACCAGGCGTGTGTAGCTTTGTCTTTTCTAGCTTTTTGCAATAAATGGACTTTGTTTCTTAAGGAGAGTTTGCTAGTTCCGTTCTCAGTAAAACATTTTAACACCACTTCCTTATCTGGGTTACAGTAAGCCGCATAAGCCTCTGTGACGCCAGGGATGTAGTCCTTAAGGTTGTCGGAGAGATAACTTAAGGGGTGTTCTATGAATGTGTAACGTAGCATGCTTAAGTACGAAGTTAAGTAATTTATTGAGATTATACTCAATATATTAAGTAATATTTCAAGTAGTTATTAAGTCCGATTGATTAAAAAGTTAAGTTCATTAATATTGCTTAACTCACGTAAACATTGAAAAGTAAATACGTAATATTGTTTTAGTTAATGTTTTGTGGCATTATTATTAAGTTAATAATTAAGTACTGGTGAAGTTAAGAGAAGACATATATAGAATGAAAGTTATACATGTAATGATTCAGATATTGCATGTGTTAATCCGTTTAGTACTTTTTATTATCAGATGCATTTTGAAATTATTTTCTAGACTTATTTTTTTAATATACACGAATTTATTGACGTTTAACAAGAGTAAAATAAAGCCTTTAATAGGTTCATTACACGAATACTTATATCACCGGGCATGCGATGCTTTTGATTGTGGTATTGGGCAGCAACATGAAAAACATATTAGCGAAGATAAAGAAATAGTTATTCCATTGATTAATATAATAGGCAAATTTATTTTACAAGTTGTACGTCTAATCATGGGAATCAAGAAGGTGATAAAAAGGAGAAAAAAGAAGAAGATTTATAGGAATCGAAAACAATATGATCAACAGAAAAAAGGAATAATAAGCGCTTACCTTGCTCGTTTCCAAGCTTTATTTAGAGTTTTAGAGTATTGATTTTTGTAAGGTAAAATGAAATAAATAAAATTGAATAATGGAATACAGTAAATGGTACAATAAAATATTTGGTCTACAAGAAGATAGTTGTAAAGTCAATTACAGGGGTAAAAGGATTGAGATTTATGAACTCTTTAAGAAAAATAAATATAAAAAATCACCTAAAAAGATTAAGGAAAAACCAACACAGCATAAGTAGTTTTTTAATTATATCTATTATCCTTACATTCGAAGCCTGAAAAAAGAAAAGTATGACGAAGATTAAGTTTGGAACAGATGGATGGAGAGCAATTATTGCTAAAGAATTTACTGTAGATAATGTTGTAAGAATTTCCGAGGCAACTGGAAATTGGACAAAGAAGAACAATAGCACCCCATCAATAGTGTTGGGACATGATTGCAGATTTGCTGGTGAAATGTTTGCTGAAACCGCGGCTAAAGTATTTGCCTCACAAGGCATTAAGGTTTTATTAGCCAAGAATTTTGTTTCTACTCCAATGGTTTCGCTTGGGGCTGTGCATTACAATACCTCTTTAGGTGTTGTATTGACTGCTAGTCATAATCCTCCATCATATAATGGGTATAAATTAAAAGGTGGCTTCGGTGGTCCTTTGAGTCCTGAACATGTTCAGGAAGTGGAAGATATTATTTCAGACAATGTAAACATTGATGTTGCCTCACTTTCTATTGAAGAATTCATAAAACAAGGATTGATTAAATATGTTGATTTAGAAAAATTATACTTGGATGCTGTTCGAGAAAATTTTGACTTAGAAGCTATTGCAAATTCAAATATGAATTTCGCTTACGATGCAATGTATGGTGCTGGTCAAAATGTACTAAAGAAACTATTGCCAGAAATGACATTCTTGCATTGCGATGAGAATCCATCATTTATGGGGCAAGCACCCGAGCCGATCGATAAAAATTTACAAGAATTTTCTCAATTGATAAAATCAAAAGGAAACATTGCTGCAGGTCTTGCCACTGATGGTGATGCGGATAGAATTGGCTTATATAATTCTAAGGGAGAATTTGTTGACTCTCATCATATTATGCTGTTATTAATGCATTACTTGCACAAAACAAAACGTTTGAATGGCAAGGTTGTAGTTGCAGCTTCTACAACTCCGCGTGTTGGACGTTTAGCTGAAAAGTGGGGATTAGATTTCGATATGGTTCAAATCGGATTTAAATATATTGCTGCTCAAATGTTGACAGAAGATGTTTTAGTTGGCGGTGAAGAGAGCGGAGGTATCGCTATTAAAGGACATATTCCAGAAAGAGATGGCATCTGGATGGGATTAGTTCTTTTTGAATTTATGGTTAAATCTGGAAAATCATTAGAAGAACTGGTTGATGAAATTTATACCTTGGTTGGAGAATTCAAATATTGGAGAGATGATTTACATCTTTCTGAAGAATTGAAACAACAAGTTATTGCTAATTGTAAGGCTGACAAGTACCAATCTTTCGGTGAATTTCAAGTACAAGAAGTTCAAACAATTGATGGGTATAAATATATTCTTAGCAAAGATGAATGGTTGATGATTCGTCCTTCGGGCACTGAGCCGGTATTAAGAGCTTATGCTGAGGCAAAAACGCTTGATGGAGCAAAGGCTATTCTTAAAGCTGCAAAAGCTGAATTGGGGATAGGATAAGCTTATGCCAAATAATAGGAGCTTATACATTTGTATGGCTATTTATCAGTTATTTTAGTCAAAACTCTTCCACCACTTGCTCTAATAAAAGCCTTGGATTCATCATTTAGCGCTTTCAAAGAGGTAGATTCATCTAGTTCACTAGCTAATTCTTGAAAGCGCTTGTCTGCTTTCATAGCAAGTCCATCCACCATCAATGAAACGGAATTGAAATTAAGCAACCGCAGTCTATCAATATCTCGTAATCGAGATAAAGCTACGTAACCTTGTCCTCTTTCAAATGTCCTTCCTAAGTCCAGTTCTGCAGCATCTAGAGTCATTCCTTGACTTTTATGAACGGTTATTGCCCAAGCAAGCCGCAGCGGTATTTGTTTATAAGAGGCCAAAGTATTGCCCTTTTCATCATCTATAGACCATTCTTCAGGACTAGCTGTAATTTTTTCATTATCTAATGTATTCACTACTGGTATCCCAACAGAAGAAAATTTTATAATTTCTCCTAGCGTTCCGTTAATGTACCCTTTTTCAACGTTGTTTTTGACAAACATCACTTTAGCTCCAATTCTTAAAGGCATGTCATTTTGAGTAAGTACTGTATTTTTTAAAACAGTAATTAAAGCTTTGTCTCCAGATGTTTTCGCTTTAAAAAACCTGCTTTTACCCGGTAAATCCGCTAAATGGGTGTTGTTAATGAAATCGACATCTTCGTTATGCGTATAGAGTTTTGTGGGTTCTATTCCAGATTCGAAAGTAGTGTTTGCAGCATTTTTTAATGCGTCGATAGATTTCTGTGTAACGCTACCGCAACGAATATCTTCCAAAACATTACCTAATGCATTATCATTTTGTCTAAACTGCTGCGTTAGGTAGCAGATATTAAAGTTTGCATTTTGCCAAGCTGCAGACATGAATGAAAATTTATCGCTACTACGTTCGCCATATTTTCCAATAGGAGGGAGTTGGAAAAAATCACCACACACAACTATTTGTGCCCCTCCAAAAGCTTCATTATTTTCCTTGCAATACGTCAAAACTTGGTTAATAGAATTTAATTGGTCTTTGTGTAACATGGAGATTTCATCAATGATAAGGACCTTAACCTTATCAAACTGTTCTCTTAAATATTTCTTCTTTTTTAAATTTCTAAGATCTTTTCCTGTCAGTAATTGCTTAATACCAATACCAGACCAAGAATGAATTGTACTGCCTTTTATATGGGTAGATGCAATACCTGTTGAAGCTGTAATAGCAACGTTAATATTAGCATCTTTTAGGTGTTGTGTAAATTGATTTAAGACATAGGTTTTCCCTGTTCCAGCAGAACCCGTGAGGAAAACATTTCTTCCAGATTTTAACAATGCTAGTGCCTTTTCTTGTGTCATTTGTTTGTTGAGTAGTATTAAGTTGTAAAACTACCAACAAACTGGATTTGATTATTATGCAAATAGAAATGATATAAACAGTTACATTTGCAAAAAACAATTCAATGGAATCTTTTAGTGATTTTAAGCTTGTAAAACAATTGAACTATGCAATTGATGACTTAGGCTTTGATAAGCCAACTCCTATTCAGAAAGAAGCGTTTTCAGTTGTACTCTCAGGTAAAGACATTGTAGGAGTGGCTCAAACAGGTACAGGTAAGACGCTAGCGTATATGTTGCCAATTTTGCAGGAGTTGAAATTTTCCAAACAAGTTGCTCCAAGAGTTGCTATTATGGTTCCTACAAGAGAATTGGTTCTGCAAGTGGTTGAAAATATCGAAAGTTTTGCTAAATATATAAGCCTTAGGGTGGTAGGAGTATATGGCGGAACCAATATCAATACGCAGATGCAATCAGTTGCACAAGGAGCTGATATTATTGTTGGTACACCAGGAAGGTTCTATGATTTATCATTAAGTGGTGCTTTAAAATTAAAGGCGATTAAGAAATTAGTAATTGATGAGGTTGATGTAATGATGGACTTAGGTTTCTTGCCGCAACTCACCAATATTTTTGAATTACTGCCCGAGAAAAGACAAAATATAATGTTTTCTGCTACAATGACTGAAGAGGTAGATGCATTAATTGATGATTTCTTTATAGTTCCTACAAAAATTGCGATAGCGGTTAGTGGAACTCCTTTAGAGAATATTGTACAACAATGCTATCCTGTTCCTAATTTTTATACTAAAGTCAACTTACTTACGCATTTAATAAAGAATAAAACAGATTTTAGAAAAGTTTTGATTTTTGTTTCAAGTAAAAAAATAGCAGATAGGTTGTTTGATGCTTTAGAAGGAAGGTTTGGATCTGAAATAGGGGTGATACATTCTAATAAGTCGCAAAACTATAGAATTCGCTCTGTCGAACAATTTGACTCAGGAGTAAATCGAATTTTGTTATCTACCGATGTGATGGCACGTGGATTGGATTTGGAAAAAATAACACATGTAATCAATTTTGATACGCCAACATATCCAGAAAACTACATGCACCGAATTGGCAGAACGGGTAGAGCAGAAGAGGCGGGTAATACTATATTGTTTTATACGGAGAAAGAAACAGAGAGCAAAGAAGCGATTGAGGATTTGATGAAGATGAAAATCCGTACAAATAAAATACCTAAAGAGGTTGAAGTTTCAAGAGAGTTGATTCCAGAAGAGCAACCACGTAATATTGAAATACATAAAAGTCATAAAAAGAAAACGGACGAAGAGGTAAGTTATCATCAGAAAAGCGAAAAGAATTCAAAAACCAATCAAGGTGGTTCATACAGAAGGATAATTGCAAAGAAGTACAAGAAGCCAAAAACCAGAGGAGATAAAAACTTCGGTAAAAGAAAAGGAATGAAATAATGACAGAATTACAACCCAATAATCCACTTCACGGAATTACCTTAAAAGAGATGTTAAATTTCTTAGTAGAAAAATATGGTTGGGAAGGGCTCAATGAAGAGATAAAAATAAACTGTTTTTATTCTAACCCGTCAATCAACTCTAGTTTGAAATTTCTTAGAAAAACACAATGGGCAAGGGATAAGGTAGAGAAGCTATACTTAGATTCTATTTAATTTATATTCTGATTCCATCAGTTTTAGGGTTTAGTGTATTACAAAATGACTAGAGTCAGAATAATTGTTCCTTTTTGAAATATATATTTTAGATGCATTGGTTACATTTGTTTTATGGGAAATGTAATTGGTATATCGACTAGAATTAAATCAAGAGCCCCAATGGAGTTATTTACTTCAGCTAAGGTGTCATTTAAACACGGTGTGGGAAATGACTTCAGAGGATTGAAGAGAAATGGCAGGCAAATAACAATAATGTCTATAGAAGGATGGCAAGCTGCAATGAAGGAGCTTGGTGAAGACTTAAATTGGACGACTAGAAGAGCAAATATACTAGTTAAAGGAATAGACTTAGAAAACACTGCTGGAAAGGTTTTAAAAGTTGGTAGCTTTTTAGTGGAAGTTACTGGGGAATTAATTCCCTGTCATAGAATGGATGAGCAATTAACGGGCTTGCAAAAAGCTTTGACTCCAAATTGGAGAGGCGGGGTGACTTGCAAACTTTTGCGTGAAGGTATCGTGGTCGAAAATGACAGAGTAACCTTTATGGATAAGGCTTTACTCGCCTCCGAAAGTTTTTAGAAATTATTTGAAACATCGCCATAGCAGTAACTTCGCATTGTTTCTAAACTAATTTTAGTTGCAAGTTTTGCTTTAAATAGGGTTACCTATTCTCTAACTCCTTAATAGTTTTAATAAACTTATTTGAAATTGACTCATTATCAAAATGTTGACCAGCTGTAACCACTTCTTTTCCGTTTATAATTGTTGCCTGCTGCATTGAAGCATCAGAAGAATAAAGAATTGTGGAGGCCATGTTGTCAATGGAAGATGATCCAATTAACGGAGACTTGTCGTCATAGATAATGGCATTTAAGGGTTTTCCAACTTCAAAGAATTGTTCTTCAAAATTATTCATAGCTTTTCTGCCAGCTGTTGATGCCATTTCAAAAGCAAATAAGGCACTGTCGCCCTGTTCAGGAGAATTGAAAGTATTTCTTTTGTGAGAGACTAATCGTTGTCCATAATCAAGTAAGCGAAGCTCTTCTAACGGATTTAGACCAATATGACTATCGGTTCCGATACTCCATTTACCCCCAAGTTCTTGGTATTTGCGTAAAGGGAAAATACCATCACCTAAATTCCCTTCGGTAGTTGGGCAAAGAACAACGTTGGCACCAGATTGTGCAATAGTTGCAGTTTCATGCTCGGTAAGATGGGTAGCATGCACCAGATGAAAACGTTCCGATAATGCAACATTTTCATCTAACCATTCAACGGGTCGTTTGCCTAAATATTCAACAGAGTCTTCAATTTCTTTTAACTGTTCTGAAATATGAATATGAAACGGAAGATTTTGAGGTCCAAATTGTGCAATTTCAGAAATGTGTTCCGGTTCAACCCCCCTCATTGAGTGTATACCAATAGCTATATTTGCTCCATTATAATGTTTACAGACTGCCTGACTTGCATCTAAAAGTTTCATATAATCATCAATTGATGAAGAAATGAACCTTTTTTGTCGTTCATTTGGCGCAATGCCAAAACCACCTTTTTGATAAAAAATTGGAACAAGAGTAATGTTTAAACCTACTGTTTCTGCTGCAGCAACCAATCGGCTGCCCATCTCAGCTAGGTTATCGTAAGGTCTTCCATTTTTATCGTGATGAACATAATGAAATTCAGCAACACTAGTGTATCCGTGACGCACCATCTCAGCATAGAGCATTGTAGCAATATTTTCCAGCTGATCTGGAGATATATTTAAAGCCAGTCTATACATTGCTTCTCTCCAACTCCAAAAATCATCATTTGTGGCATCGGCGTCATGTTTCTCCGCTAAACCAGCCATAGCATATTGAAAAGCATGTGAATGAGCATTTTGAAATCCAGGTAAAGCGTATCCAGCATCTACTTCATTCGCGTTAACTTGGTCAATGTCGACAATGATACCATCTCTATCAATAGTTACGGCCATGTTTTCTAGCCAGCCTTCGTTTTGCAATATTCCTTTAAACGCGTAATGTTTCATTTCTTAAAGCTATAGTTGATTTAATGAGCTAATGAGGTTTTTGAAAATTGGAATAAGTACCTTTCTAATGTTGTTTGCTCTTTCCTCGGAGAAAGTTAATTCATCATCTTCCATGTATAGTTTCTTAACCATTTCTAATTGCAGTGCATGAATTCCATTTTCAGGTTTTCCAAAATGACGTGTAATATTTCCTCCTTTAAAAGGGGTGTTGTGCGTAACTTCGTGCCCAGCTTTCTTTAGGCCACTCAATGCGACATTAATCAAATTACGATGAGCAGTTTTCTCATCATTATTCCCTAAAATTAAATCCGGAAAATCATCTTTACGAATAGTTTTTACTGATTGGCGAATAGAATGTGCATCCCATAGTAGGACATCGTCAAATTCTGTTTTTAAATCAGACAATAAACCTTCAATTTTATTATAGTAAGGCCAGTAATATTCTTTTAGCCTCCGATCTACCTCTTGTTTGTTAGGGGTATGCTCCTTATCGATGTAAATATCTTTCCCAAAAAAATCAGTTAACGTAGTTAGCCCTGTAATAATTCTTCCATCATTATATAATGGAGCGCTTTCAGGGTCTCGATTTAAATCAATTACCCATCTGCTATATTTAGCATGTATTATTGTAATGCCTAATTCCGATGCAAATTCATATAATTGATCAACAAACCAATCCGTATCATCGGGTTGCTGCATCAAATCTTTGTGGTAAGCTTTGTTTAATTCAATTGGAAATTTAACCCCACAATGTGGTACGCTTATTACAATTGGCACTCTTTGTCCTTTTGGACTTATAACATGGAATGGCTCCTTCATTGATATGTTTTCTGCAATATTAGTTGGCTAAGATAGTTAGTATCTTAGAAAGTAGAAATGATTTTTTATCCGGAAGAGAAAAAACAATTATATTTAGACAAAATTATTCAGAATATGTACAATACGGACGTGGAAGCTGTTGACGCTTTAGTTGAAAAATACCAAGTATTAAAAAAGGAAATAAGTAAAGTTATTGTTGGTCAGGATGATGTTGTAGAACAAGTTTTGATTTCTATTTTTAGTGGAGGTCATTGCCTGTTAGTAGGCGTTCCCGGATTGGCAAAAACATTGTTAGTAAATACTATATCTGATGTTTTAGGATTAAAATTTAATAGAATTCAATTTACACCTGACTTGATGCCTTCAGATATAATAGGGGCTGAAATACTAGATGAAAACAAAAGGTTTAAATTTATTAAAGGTCCTTTATTTTCAAATATAATATTGGCTGATGAGATAAATCGAACTCCGCCAAAGACACAGGCGGCATTATTGGAGGCCATGCAAGAAAAAGCTGTTACCACAGCAGGTCAAAGATTTGCGTTGGATAAGCCATTTTTCGTTTTGGCAACACAAAACCCAATTGAGCAAGAAGGAACTTATCCGCTTCCAGAGGCTCAATTAGACCGATTTATGTTTAATGTATGGGTGGATTACCCGTCTTACGAGGAAGAATTGGCAATTGTGAAAACAACAACATCAGATTCTAAAGTTGCGTTAGATCATATATTAAATGCAGAAGATATAATTTATTTTCAACAATTAATTCGGAGGATTCCCGTACCAGAAAATGTATTGGAATATGCGGTAAAGTTAAGTACGAAAACTCGACCAAATACTCCAGATTCTCCTGAAATTATTAACAAGTATGTATCTTGGGGGGCAGGGCCAAGAGCTTCACAGTATTTAGTTATTGGAGCAAAATGTCATGCAGCACTTAACGGGAAGTATTCTCCGGACATTGAAGACGTGCAAGCAGTTGCAGAGCCAATTTTGCGTCATCGTTTGGTTAGAAATTATATGGCAGAAGCTGAGGGATATACAATTGTTAGAATAGTAAAAGAACTGATGTGACTCTATATCAGCCTACTAGATATTTGCAAATAATATATCTATGATTTATCTTTATGGTATCAACTAAATATATTTAATGAAGATTATTATTTTAATTTTATTAGTACTAAGTAGTTTTAGCTTATTTGGTCAAATTGAGTATAGCTCATTTACTTCAACAGGGAGGGGCGGCGCAACAACATTTGTTACAGATTATCAAGCTTTAGGAATTAATCCAGCAAATTTAGGATGGCATTCGGAATTTGAAGAGAAGAAGTTTGCAATGGGTTTTAATGAATTAACTTATTCTATTCATTCCGGGGCATTATCCAAACAAACACTTAGAGATGAATTTAAATCTGCCATTAGACGAGAGGAAGGCACATCTTTCACTTATGATGAAAAAGTGCAAGCTGCAAAGGATTTTTCTGAAGCTGGATTGGCGTTAAATTTCAATTATGGTTCATTTGGATTTGCTTACAATACGGATAAATTTGGAGGGATAGCTTTTAGAATAAACGATAATGTAAGTTGGTACTCGAAATTTAATGAAGAGATTTCAGAAATCCTTTTTTTAGGTAAAACTGCTCCTTATTTTGATCAACTAATTGTTGATTCAGCTGGCATTGCTGATACAATAGCAAATAATCCAAATTTAATCAATGATACCATTACTCAAGTAGTAAGTGGATATGCATCTTTGCCAAGTAATATTTCAAAGTTGTTTGAAGGAAGTCAAATTTCTTTGTCTTGGACAAGGGAATACAATTTATCGTATGGAAGAAAAATTATAGAAAAGGACAGTGTATTTGCTTTATATGCTGGAGTTGGTATCAAGTATTTTCAAGGAATGGCATACGTAGACATTGCATCGAATGGGGATGGACAAATGGAAGCATTCTCTTCCATGTCATCAGCCTTCGGAATTAACTATGGAGATGCAGCCTTATCAAACCCAAGTGCTGATTCTATTGCTAGTTCATTTTTACCAAGGTCAGTTGGACATGGATTCGGAATGGACTTTGGGGTGAATGTTTTATTATTTAACAAACTAAAAATTGGATTAGCCGTCAATAATATAGGTTCAATGACTTGGGATGGAAACGTGTATACGGTTAAAGATACTTTGGTTTTTGATACGCAGTCTGCGGGGCTTAATAACTTTAACGTGGCTTCGCAATTAGGAGATATTCTAGGAGAAGATGGAGTGTTTGAATACAATGGATTAGCTTCTAAAACGGTGAACCTGCCAACAGTTGTGCGTTTTGGAGCAAGTATTGAACTTGGAAAGAAAATAGAGTTAGGTTTTGATATGCTATTGCCAACAAATGAAGTACCTGGACCAGGTAGTTACCAAGGTGCTGTTATTGGTTTTGGTGGAGATGTTCAACCTATACCTTGGTTACGATTGTCAGCTGGTGTAATGACTGGAGGAAATTATGACATGTCTATGCCTATCGGATTAACATTTGTTTTAGGGAAAGGGTCTTTTGAAGCAGGTATAGCATCTAGGGACGCATTTACATTCTTTGTAAATGATGGTCCTACATTGTCGTTGAGTACAGGGTTTATGAGATTTAGATTTTAAAATTATTGAAAGCTATGGAAGAGTTTGATAATCAAAGTTTATTTAATTTACACAGGTCGATAATTAAGGAACACATGGAGTTTCTTTATAAGGGGAATATTACTGTTGATGTGGTAAATATTTTATTGGAAATTGTTAAAAATAAATTTAGCGAATTTAAAATAGATTATTCTCTACAGAAAAGGATCTATAATATTGCGGTCGAATGTTTAGAAAACGTTAGTGATCATGGTGTGTTTGGTAGTGATATAGATTCAATTTTTCTTATCGGAAAAGTAGATGGTGTGTTTTTTATAGGAACAGGTAATATTATTAACAAGAATGTAACAAATAGTCTTGAAAGCAGTTTGAATAAAATAAATGGATTGGATAGAGATGGTCTAAAATCGATTTATAAAGAGACAATGACTGAGCAATTGGAAAGTAATAGTAATGACGTAGGACTTGGTTTGATAGATATTGCATTGAAGGCTAATAACAAGATAGATTATCAAATAAATTCGGTTAATGACGACCAAGATTTTTTTTCATTTCAAGTTAAAATAAATTTATAACTGCAGTATGGAAGTATTTGAATTAGAAGGCACAAGATATACTCCGAAAGTAGTATTTGATGTGAAAAATAAGGTGTTTGAAATTAGTGGTGATTCGCGACCAGAGGATACACATACTTTTTATCAAGTGCTGATAGATTGGTTGAGCAAGCTCGATAGTGCTTCAGTTCAAGGAGATATTAAATTTAAGTTTGCTTTTGACTATTTGAATTCATCCTCTAGTAAGTTTATTTTTAAATTAATAAAGTGTCTTAAAGATTTACAGTCTAGTGGCATTAATTTTTCTATTGATTGGTTTTATGATGAGCCTGATATTGATATGAAAGAATTAGGTGAAGAATACACTGAATTAGCTGGCATGAAAATAAATATGATATCAGTTGAGGTTTAACCAATATTTCCAATATGGTTTTTGGATATTCTTTCTTTTTGGAAGTCATATATTTTATTCCCAAGAAACTAATTTAAGAAGCAAATTTGATTTTTCGGAAATTGATTTTGCAAATGATACATCGGTTGCCATATCTGGTGATTGGGAGTTCTATTGGGATACACTTTTGGATCCTGGCGATAGTTCTCCAAATTATTCTTTAGAATACTTGCCAGAATTTTGGAAAAACTATGGAGTTAATGAATATTCATCTACTGGTTACGCAACCTTTCGAACGAAGATTAAATTAAGAAGAGATAGGCCAATTTTAGCATTCCAATTAGGGGATATTCACAATTCCTATAATTTATTTGTAAATAATGAACTTGTTAGAAGTGTTGGTCATGTTACTACTTCGATTAAAGGTTCCGTTCCCAAATGGGTTCCGCAATTTGTCGTTTTAGATGATACAAGTGAAATATTAGAAATAACACTTCAAGTCTCAAATTTTCAGCATCGAAATGGAGGAGTTCAGCACGCTATAGTTTTGGGTAATGTAGATTATTTATTATCTGTAAAAGAGAGTGTCTCTCTTGCTGATTTGCTACTAGGTGGTTCTTGTATGGTTATTGGACTTTTCTTTTTTGGGATGTATTTTTTCTATAAAAAAGATAAAAGCACATTTTATTTTGGTTTATTTTGTTTTTCATTCGCCGTTAGAGTTTTAATTGTAGGATCAAGAAGTCTACTAATAATTATGCCATGGCTTCCATGGGGGATAGCAATAAGAATTGAATACTTAACTTTGTTTTTATCGGTTATTTTCTTTTTGTATTTCATATATTTTTCCTTTCGAGAGCAAACATCGAAGCTTTTAGTCCAATTTATATCGTATATATATTTAGTGATAATTACTGGGACAATTCTCCTTCCTGCATCTATATTCACTTATTTTGTTATTTTTAACAATACTCTTTTACTCGGGTTGATAACATATTCGTTTATGGTTTATGTAAAAGCTTTTAGACGAAAAGTGTTTGGTTCCGGTTGGGCAATTCTTAGTTTGGTGGTTTTGCTGGTTGCCGTTGGATTAGCATTGGCTGAATATGCAAACTTATTTATTCCTAGTCCAATATTAGTAAGTAGTGCTTTTTTGGCTTTTGTTTTTACCATGTCATTAATTTTTGCATCGCGTTTTGGTAAAGCTTTTTCAGATGTAGAAAGTTTAAGAATTGACGCGGAGGTCCAGAATGCTAAAATTTCAGAACAGCATGATTTAATAAAAGACTCCATACATTATGCCAAAAGAATACAAAGAAGTTTGTTGCCTTCAATAACCACGATTCATGAGAAACTTCCCAATTCAGTAATTTATTATAATCCTCAAAGTGTGGTAAGTGGAGATTTTTACTGGTTTAAATATGTTGAGAGCACAAATGATGTGCTTCTAGCTATTTCTGATTGTACAGGGCATGGTGTTCCAGGGGCTTTCATGAGTATTGTAGGGATTTCAAGTCTGGATAAAATTGTATCTACTAACCCTAATTATAGCGCTTCGGAAATTTTGGAGCAATTAAATAGTGAAATAAGGCAAAAATTGAATAGTGATAATCACGATCAAGTAGAAGAGGGAATGGACATTATTATTTGTAGAATTTCATTAGATACAAATACTATTACATTTTCTTCAGCATTGCATAAATTGGTTGTAGTAAGGGATGGTAAGGCTGATTTTTTCAGTGGTTGCAGGCATTTTATAGGTAGTCGTTTTAAGAAAGACTTTAAATTTATTGACCATAAATTAACCCTAAAACCGGATGATCAAATTTTTATGTTTTCTGATGGTGTTTATGATCAGAAAGGCGGTAATAATGGGAAGAAACTATATTTGAAGGGGTTTGAAGAAATTCTTATTCAAATGGCGAATATCCCAGTTTCTGAACAAGAGAATTATTTGAGTTCTAAAATAAAGAGTTGGCAAGGAGCATCAGAGCAGTTGGACGATATGCTTGTTTTTGGCTGGAAAGTTAAATAGTCTTTTTAGATTAAAATAATGTCAAAGACGAAACATATTACTTTTATAGAAACGTTACGAGCTTTTGCTGCATGTTCTGTTATGGGATTCCATTTTATTACTTGGAATAATGGAATAGGGGACATATATTGGAACGAAACAGTAAAAGGTATTGCAACATATGGTGCGCAAGGTGTAGAATTGTTCTATATAATATCTGGTTTTGTAATAACCCTTGCTTTAACGAGATCGGGATATAAAATTATTCATTATGGTAAATATGTATTGAAACGAGTAATTCGTATTATACCTGTTTTCTTCATGACAATTTTTGCAATTTATAGCTTTGAGTTTTTCATGGCCAAAATATTTTGGGGGTATGAAATGCAATTAGATTATTCAAATATATTAGCCAATTTAACTTTTACTGTCGACTTGTGGGAAGATGCTACATGGATCAATCCGATATTTTCAACATTAGGAGTTGAATTTCAATTTTACCTACTAATAGGACTTCTATTGCCACTGATGCAGCTCAAGTTGTGGTCTATGTATGTTGTCCTTTCTTTGTTAATACTATTTGGGCTAATTACCATGGAGCATCAGACAGTTTTAGTGAATATGCCATATTTTGCATTAGGTATTGTGATGTATGACATTTATGCCAAAAAAGTATTGAATTCTTCCTACTTATATATAGGGCTATTGTTCATTGTTTTATTAAGGTTTTATATGTGGGAAGATGTCATTGTTAGCCTTATAACGTTGGTATTATTCTTATTTATCAAGCCGTCTTTTCGCTTGTCAAATGAGGTAGGGAAGGTTTCATATTCATTATACCTGACTCACGGATTGTTTGGAGGTTGGTTGTTGTTTTTTCTATCACGAGATGAATATATCAATTTGAGTCCATATCTAATTATTCCAATGGCATTTCTCTTTAGTTTATTCGGAGCTAAGGCTTTTTACATATTATTTGAAAAACCCTCCATAAATTTGGGCAAGAAAATTAAGTACAAATAAAAAGCCCAAACGAATAAAATTGGTTTGGGCTTTTTAGCTTATCTGTTGTCTTCTTCAATCACGCCGGGATGTTTCGCTTTTTGCCATTTAAAAATAGTGTCACCGATTTCTGAATTTGCTATAAATTTATTAATTGAAAATATAAGCGTTACACCATCCTTTTGTTTAATAATAACTTTTTTAATTTCTTTTTTATTTCTGTCCGCAGTTAGTACAATTGTATGGTATTTACTTTCCTTAGGATTCGAGGGGAATAACTTTATTTGATGTACGTTAGATCCAGCCGAAATTTCTTTTACATACTGATGATTAAAATTTTTATCCCAAATCGTCATAATTTCACTTGGGTTAAATTCACTAACCTCTTCTGCGTCATCTATATAACATTCGTTATCTTCTTCGATGTAGGACCAAACGGTTTGTCCATCGCAAAAAACTTCTCTATCTGGAGTGCTGTAATGAAATTTAGCTCCTTTGGTCTGAGCTTTGCCAGATTGTGTCTCATTAATTTCTTTACTCTTAACGGTTAATTTGAAATCGATGCGCATTGACTTATATGTTTTCGTTTTTTCGCTAAGTTCCGTTAATATTTCTTTTGCTAATTTATCTTTGTCATCTTGCCCATTAATGTTAAGCAAAAAGAATGCTAATGATATTGATAATACTATACGTTTCATAATGTGTTAATTAATTCAGTTTCCCTTTATCTCTAAGGTCTTTCAAAAACTGTTCCAAAGCAAGAACATCAGGAATTAAAACTTCTCTAGCTTTACTTCCTCTGTGTCCCCCAATTAATCCAGTAGCCTCTAATTGATCAATAATTCTTCCCGCTCGGTTGTAACCTAATTTTAATTTCCGTTGCAATAAGGATGCAGAACCTTGTTGGCTATTTACGATTATTTCAGCTGCATCTTCAAATAGCGAATCTAATTCGTCGTCAATTTCTCTAGTTTCTGCTGTTTCTTCAATATATTCTGGCAATAGAAATGCCTCGGGATAACCCCGTTGAGTGCCAATGTAGTCAACTATATCATCCACTTCAGGAGTATCAACAAATCCACATTGTATCCGAATAACATCATTTCCATTTGAAAATAACATATCACCACGTCCAATTAATTGATTTGCACCACCTGAATCTAAAATTGTTTTGGAGTCTATACTAGAAGTAACTCTAAAAGCAATACGAGCGGGGAAATTAGCTTTAATAATTCCAGTGATAACATTTACAGAAGGTCTTTGAGTTGCAACAATCAAGTGTATTCCTATTGCACGGGCTAATTGCGCTAATCTTGCAATAGGGGTTTCCACTTCTTTACCTGCAGTCATGATTAAATCAGCAAATTCATCTATAACCAAAACAATATATGGTAAGTATCTGTGTCCTTTTTCTGGATTTAATTTTCGGTTAATGAATTTCTGATTATATTCTTTTATGTTTCTTACTAAAGCCTCTTTTAACAGTTCATAACGTTGATCCATTTCGACGCAAAGACTGTTTAAAGTCGCTACAACTTTACTGGTATCTGTAATTATGGCGTCTCCGTCATCGGGTAGTTTAGCTAAAAAATGCCTCTCAATTTTATTGTAAATAGCAAGTTCAACTTTTTTAGGGTCGACTAAAACAAATTTTATTTGAGAAGGGTGTTTTTTATAAAGTAGCGAAACTAAAATAGCATTTAACCCAACAGACTTACCTTGTCCAGTAGCTCCAGCCATTAATAGGTGTGGCATCTTCGATAAATCTGTAACAAAGGTTTCATTGGAAATTGTTTTTCCCAGTGCTACGGGTAACTCCATGTTAGAGTTTTGAAACTTGTCAGAGGCAATCAGCGCTTTCATAGAGACAATATCAGGACTAGAATTAGGTACCTCGATGCCAATAGTTCCTTTTCCGGGCATAGGGGCAATAATACGAATTCCTAGAGCCGATAAACTTAGTGCAATATCGTCTTCGAGATTTTTAATTTTAGAAATCCTTACCCCTGCCGCAGGAACTATTTCGTATAATGTAACGCTTGGACCTATGGTGGCTTTTATTTTAGAAATTTCAATTTTATAGTGTCCTAGGGTTTCAATAATTTTGTTTTTATTAAGCTCAAGTTCTTCTTTGTTAACTTCAATATTCCCACTTCCATGGTCAGCTAATAATTCTACTCCTGGTAATTGGTATTGAGATAATTCCAATTTTGGATCATACAAGCCAAACTCTTTTACTTTTTCACTTAACTCAGATTCACTTAGGGCATCTTCTTCTTTTGGGGCTTCTACTTCTAATTCTTTTGGGTCTTCATCATTAGTCTCTTCGTCTAGATTTTCTTCTGCTAGTTCTATTGCAGCCTCTGTCTCTATATCAAGCGTTGGAGTGGTAATTTCTTCTTCTTTCGTTTCTTCCTCTTCAATTGGGAAGTTAATAGACTCAACAGGTTCTTCTTTGATAATATCTTCTTCTTTAATTGTGTTTTTTGCCTCTAATTCTTCTTCAGGTATAAAGTCAGGATTATCATCTTTAACGGAAACTAATAAACTATTTACCCAGTTAAATGATGGGTTAAATAGAACAATGAAAGATAAAAAACCTGAAAATAAAACAAAAGCTGCTGCTCCAATACTACCTGCTATATTTGTTGTCCATGAAATAATTTTCGCTCCATATAACCCTCCCATAAAATCATATGGGCTTTCAAAAAAATACCCCATGCAAATAGATAACCATACTAATACAACTAAAGAAATTTTGAGCGTTTTAATAATAGGTAATAAGCTCACTTTAAATAAAATTCTTACTCCCAGTATAAAAAAAACAAAAGGAAAGATATAAGAAGAAATTCCAAACCAAACTTTTAAAAATTTATGAGCTGAGTATGCACCCAACTTACCTAGCCAGTTCGTAATTTGAATTGAGTCATCTGAAAAAACAAAAGAAAATGCTTTACCATCTATGATGTTGTAATCAACTTTCCAAGTAAATAAATAAGATGTAAATGCTATGAGTAAATAAAAAGCAAAAAGCAAAAAGCAAAGTCCAATGGATTTGTGTAATCGTTGATCTTTAAAAAACGAGACAACACTTTTGAAATTTGATACTCCCTTTTTTTTCTTGGTCTTCTTTGCAGAAGAATCATTCTTTTTATATGCATTTTTACCTTTAGCCATAGGAATTAATATGTAGCAATATCAAAAGTAAAAGAAAAGTCCAAGTTTTAAATGGTTCATAAATGCTATTATAAACCATTTAATGTTAGCAACAAGACAAAAAAAAGCTACTTAATATAAAGCAGCTTTTAAAATAAAGTTAGAATAGATTTATTGTCCCATTGATTTCATGAAATCTTCCATTGACATCTCTTCGTAACCATCAGGGATCTCAAATAACTTTTTGGAAACTTTTTCTTTTGATACAGATTTTGCAGCTAAGGTCATTAACATACCTTGAGCATTAATAGCATACTCTAAAGGGTAGCCTTTTAATCCAGGAAGTTTATCATTTGCTTCAGAAGGAATTTCCTCCGTATAGAATACTTCTAATTCTTGCTCTTCTCCCGCATCATCTTTGGTGATGTAGGTAGCCTTTTTACATTCATAACCAGCTATTGTTTTGGTTTCACTCGAATATATTATTTTTGGAGTTGGTTTTTCTTTACCATCATCAGTCATTGTTATTGCCATTTTTTTACCCATCATATTCATAAGTAAAACAGTTTTCTTTGCTTTTGTATCGGTAATCACATTTTGATCTCCCATCATTGTTTTTTGTTCAATGCGAACATGTCCCTTAGTAATGTAAATTATCATTTCCGAAGGAAGCATCGAACGCTGAGCTTCCATAGCTTCGGGTAATTCGTAGTCTATTCCGAATGTTAGTTTTCCTTCAAAAGTTTGTGCGCTAATGCTACCAATAATTAGGGTTAAGCATAAAAGTGATAATAATTTCGTTTTCATTATATATAGTTTTTGTTTTCTTAGTTTCAATTTTCGTACCAATTAAAAAATTCAATTTCAAAAGTAATAATTACCTTTTCAATTGAGTGTTAATAACGGTTAATTGGTTTGTACGGCAATTAGGAAGTGATTCTGGTCAATAATTAATATGAAAATGATTTTGAAATTTCATCCATTTCAAACAACATTCTTTCCAATGTCACTTCTTTGTATCCTTTGGGAATATTAAAAATAGAGTCATTAACCGCCACAGTGTCCATTTTTGTTGCAATCATTCTCGCTTGAATTCCAAATTGTTTGATTTCATACCTTAAAAGAACACCTTCAATTTCATTATATTGGTTGCACCAGTTGCTGTTTTTTATGTCAACGTCAAACGTTTCAAATAGTTCTACGTCATATCCGTCGGCTAAATAATCAAATATTGCACTTTTCTTTTCACAGAAGGCACCTGCTATAGAATCAAATTCACTTACTTTTAAAATGTCAGGAGTAGGGTATTCTTCTAACATTGCATTAGCTAGTGATTTGTCCAATGCGCAAAAGATTCTTTTTGGTCCTAGGTCCAGAATAAGGATTAATGTTTCCTTGTTGCAATCAGCAATAACAGTTGAGGAGAATAAGCCACCTTTAGAAACATGATTTCTATAGATATTATTTTTAAAGGTCATTTCCATTTCATCGGGCATAATACTTGCCATAAAAGCATCTTCGTAATAAGGATAGCTTAACTCAAAGTGAATTACACCTTCGCTAATCTTAGGTGGTACAATATTTTCTTCTTCTTCACATCTAGTAAATAGAGGCGAAAGAAAGACAATAGAAATAATGAATAAAAGTAATCGTTTTGTTAACATTAACAGAATGTGATTAAATCAAGGTGTTACAAATATATTATATTATTTGTCAAATAAAAGATTATTTATAAATAGCTATAACAAATAGTTTGTTGGTATTGCCGTAAATTAAGAAGCCTATTCTAAATCAAGCTTTAGACCTCTTTTTTCCATTGGGTAAATATTAAATGTACCTAATGATTTGGAAACTAATTCTCCAATATCTAATTTGATTATCTTCCCACTACATGCAATAATGCTTTTCCCTTGAAATTCAATTTGGCCGGTACCAATTAAAATGTCATCTTCGAATATAGGTTTAAAGTAGTTTATTTTAAATTCAATCGTTGAGACTAATTTTTTTTCGTGGAAAACTTGAGACAGAGCAGTGGTCCCAATAACAGCATCCATCATAGCAGCAATTACACCTCCATGACCAACTCCGGGAGAACTCAAGTGCTTTCGTTGGATTGTAAGTTTATATTCAATGTCTCCAGGCCCTTTTTCAGAAAGTTCTAAATCCAAGTTTTTATCAAAAAAATTAAATGTATCGTACAATTGTTTTACCGTCATTCCAATTATTTTTAATCAATTTAACAAAAATAAAAATAATTTGTGCTGTTAAATTTTAAGATGGTCTTTAGTATTTCTTTTTGATCTGACTCATTTGCAACGGCAATTATTATTTGTGAATTATTGAGGTTTACAGCATCGCAATCCTCCATTATTATCTCATAGATATTGCGACCAATTTTGGATTGATAATTACATAACCATCTAAATGGGATATTGTTTTTTAACAATGCTTGAGCAATTTTTTTTCCTTTTTTGCCTGCTCCCCAGAGATAGAGTTGGTTGTTTGGGTTGTAGTCAATATCCTTGAAATGTTTTATTTTGAGTGGGATAAAATGATTATCCTTATAGTTGTTGTTTATTCGCGATGCTCTGTTTTCTGAGTCTCTCCAATGGTGCAAAATTTCATTGGAACATTTGGGTTGTATTTTATTTTGATACATCCTAAAAGCTAGATCATAATCTTCGGGGTAAGTTTCGGAATTAAAACCTCCGCATAATTCAAAGTCATCTTTCCACATCATCCAGCAAGGTGATGGGATAGGACATTCCTTATAGATTTCTGAATAATTTAAACCTTTAGAAGATAGGTCATTTAGCCATTGTTCGTATTTAATATAGCCATTGCCCAATGGTTTTTCTGAAAAGTATTTCACAAGGCCAGTTGCGACAAATCCTTTCCCCGATATAATTAAAAGCTTTTGTAATTTTTCTAATTTAATCTTTGGCATCACATCATCTGCATCCATGCGCGTAATAAATCCTCCCTTTGAAATATTGTATCCAGTTTTTAAAGCTTCAATAATTCCATTTTTTTGATTATTTACTGCTGTAATTCTAGAATCTAATGTGGAAAAACGTTTCAGTATTTCCAGAGTTTCATCAGTTGAATTATCATTAACAGCAAGCAATTCCCAGTTTGAGTAACTTTGGGAAATAATAGACTCAATACACTCATCTAGAAATAGATCCGCATTTTTTACGGGCATTATGATGGATATAAGTTTCGTCATAAATACAAAAGTATAAATTCTAAAATGGTAAAACGAATAATCAAATTTACATCACAGATAATCATTTTATAATTGTAATTGTAATAAATATCTTTAGTATTGTGCTGTGTTATTTATTTAAATCAAACATCATGAAAAGATATAGTTTACTATTTAAACCAGCATTTTTCTTTTTTCTATTACTATTTATTCAAGGCTGTTCAGAACAAGTTCAGAAAAAAATGAGGGTAAATTCTGAATTTGCTTCTTATATAGGAGCGTATACTTCAGGTATGATCTCTAAAGAATCCACAATTCAAATTCAGCTAACAGAAGATTACGATGGCGAGATAAACTACGATGCACCGATTGAAGTTGATTTATTTGATTTTTCTCCTTCAATTCCTGGAGAAGCATGGTGGGTTAATTCTAATACAATTGAATTTAGACCGAAAGAATTATTAGCCTCTGGTCAACAATATCAAGTTAATTTTAGACTTTCTTCTCTTATGGATATTTCCGACGATTTAGAAGTGTTCGCATTTAATTTCTCAACAGTAAATCAAAATTTTATCGTTTATTCTGATGGCTTGTCAACCACAGATTTTAGTGATTTTAAAAAACAAAAACTAGAAGGGAGATTAGTAACAGCAGATTTAGCAGATTCTTTAAATGTTGAAAAGACTTTAAAAGCATATCAGAATGGTAAGGAATTAACTGTTTCTTGGTTTCATATTGATGGTTTAGTGCATCGATTTGTTGTAAATGGAATAGTACGTCAGAAGAAACAGTCGTCCGTAAAACTTGTTTATAATGGAGCGGCTTTGAATGTTGATGAAAGTTTTGAAGAAGTTTTTGAAATCCCGGCTTTGGGAGATTTTAAAGTAACAAAAATGGATGTCATTCATGAACCTGAACAGTATGTGCGGATTCATTTTTCGGATCCATTAAAAACGGATCAAGCCTTGAAAGGAATAATAACGATAGAAGATATAAGTAATCTTCGTTTTTCAGTTGAGGGACATAATGTAAATGTTTATTTACCGAATAGGGTAGCTGGAAATAAAACAGTTACGGTTGATCCCGGGGTGAAAAATAGTAATGGTTACAAAATGATTAATGGCGATGCTATTGAATTGGTTTTTGAGGGAATTAAACCTGATGTTCGATTGGTTGGAGATGGTGTAATTATTCCAAATACTAGCGAGGGTCTGCTATTTCCATTTGAAGCTGTAAATCTCAGAGCAGTAGATGTATATATAACTAAGATTTATCAAAAGAATGTATTGCAATTTTTGCAAGTAAATAATTTGGATGGAAGCTATCAGTTAAAAAGGGTTTCTAATGAGGTTATGCGTAAAAGAGTTGATTTAAATCAAATGTCAAAAGTTAACCTACATGAATGGAATAGGTTTCAATTAGATTTAAGTGAAATGTGCTCTGTTGACCCTGGAGCAATTTATCAAATTGAATTACGCTTTAAACAAGCGTATAGTGTTTATGGTTGCGATGGGCAGAAAATGGATGCAAACCTTGAAGAGTTAGAGGTTGTGCAGCAGAAAGATTGGAATGAAAACGGTTGGGATTCCTATGATTACTGGTACGATTACGACTATTGGGATTATGAAGATGACTATGATTATAAGGAAAGAAAGAATCCTTGTAGTCCTTCATATTACCGAAATAAATCTATTAAAGCAAATGTCTTAGCTTCAGATATAGGTATTGTCGCAAAAGCAGGAGGAGACAAAACAATGCATATATTCCTGAACAATATACTTTCTACCGACCCTATTTCGGGCTCCAAAATTGAGTTTTATGATTACCAACAACAGTTGTTGGGGAGTGCTGTTTCTGATGAGAATGGAATGGCTTCCATTAAATTGAATAAAAAACCTTTTGTTGTAGTTGCTAAGAGCGGTAACCAAAGAGGCTATTTGAAGCTAAGAGATGGAGAAGCACTTTCCATGAGTAAGTTTGATGTAGCAGGGGCAACTGTTCAGAAAGGAATTAAAGGTTTTATTTATGCAGAGAGAGGAGTATGGAGACCGGGCGACTCTATATACGTTTCTTTTATGCTAGAGGATAAAAATAAAATTCTACCAGTAAAACACCCAGTAACATTTGACTTATATAACCCACAAGGTCAGGTAGTGGAAAAGAAAGTGACTTCTAAAAATGTAAATGGATTATTTGACTTCAGAACATCAACAGCAATGGAAGATGTTACGGGTAATTACATGGCTCGGGTTAAAGTTGGAAATAGAGTTTTTACGAAAAACCTAAAAGTTGAAACAGTAAAACCAAATCGTTTGAAAATCTATCTTGATTTTGGAAAAGATAAATTGTCTCAATTGGATGAGTCCAATCAAGGCACGATTAGCGTCAAATGGTTGCATGGAGCAATTGCACGAAATCTAAAAGCAAAAATTGATTTAACCGTTAATTCAAAGCGAACAACATTTAAAAAGTTTGAAAGGTTTGTTTTTGATGATCCTTTAAAAAGTTACGATACGGAAGAACAAACTGTCTTTGAAGCTTATGTTGATGAAAATGGAGAAGCATCTGTTGATCCAGATATTTATATTGGGAATTCTGCGCCTGGCATGCTAACTGCTAACTTCGTTACAAAGGTATTTGAAGAAGGTGGTGGGTTCAGTATTGATCGTTATTCAATCCCTTATTCTCCATATAAAAGTTATGTTGGAGTAGATGTTCCAGAAGGAAACCTTTACAGAGGAACTCTGGTTACAGATGAAGACCATACGATTGATATTGCAACTGTTGATGCAAATGGAAAACCTATTTCTAGAAGCAACTTAGATGTAAAAGTTTACAAAATTCAATGGCGTTGGTGGTGGGATAGTTATGATAATAATTTGGCAAGTTACCTGGCTAAATCTAGTACTATTCCAGTTTACACCAACAAAATCAGTACTGCTAAGGGAAAGGGGCAATTTAAATTCAGAGTGAACCGACCAGAATGGGGTAGGTATGTTGTTCAAATTACAGACCCGATCAGCGGTCATACAACAGGAAAAGTATTTTATATAGATTGGCCTTACTGGGCTAGAACTGAAAGAACAAACTCTGAAAATGCAACAATGTTAGCATTCTCAACGGATAAGGAAACTTATTCAGCTGGAGAAAAGGTTAAGCTATCATTTCCTTCTGCAGAGAAAGGAAAAGCCATTGTTGCATTAGAATCAGGAACAAAAGTAATTGAGAAGTTCTTAATTGATACAGAAAAAGGAGAGACTAACTATGAGTTTAAAACAACTACTGAAATGGCTCCAAATGTATATGTCCATGTGACTTTGCTGCAGCCACATAATACAACAGAAAATGATATGCCAATTCGTCTATACGGGGTAGCGCCAATAATTGTTGAAGATCCTAATTCACATTTCAATCCGATAATTAAAATGAAAGATGTGTTACGTCCTGAAACTACTGCAAACGTTACTGTCAGCGAAAAAGATGGAAAGGATATGACTTACACTTTGGCTATAGTAGATGATGGTTTATTAGATCTAACCGGGTTTAAAACTCCGCGTCCGTGGGATCATTTTTATGCAAGAGAAGCATTAGGTGTAAAATCATGGGATATGTACGATGAGGTAATGGGGGCATTTGGAACAGAAATGGATAAACTACTAGCAATTGGTGGAGATGGTTCAGCGGAAACAAAGAAACCTACAAAAGCAAATAGATTTGAGCCAATGGTTCGTTTTGCTGGACCATTTCACGTTAAGGCGGGTGGACAAATAACGCATAAAATAGATGTTCCTAATTATGTTGGTTCGGTACGAGTAATGGTGGTTGCTGGTCAAGATGGAAAATATGGAAATTCCGAAAAGACAGTTCCTGTCAGAAGCCCATTAATGGTTCTAGGGACCTTACCCAGAGTCTTAGGGCCAACTGAAAGAGTGTTTCTTCCGGTAAATGTGTTTGCAATGGAAAAACATGTTAAGGATGTTAAGCTATCCATAGAGACAAATGATAAAGTGAAAATTTTAGGTTCAAGTACGAAATCAATTTCATTTGCTAAGCCTGGTGATGAAGTCGTAAATTTTGAAATGGAAGTATCTAAATCTATAGGGATTGCAAAAGTCAAGATAATTGCTAAAAGTGGAAAGGAAACTGCTAAACATGAAATCGAACTGGATGTTCGAACACCTAATCCTGCAGTATCTGACATATATGAAGGAGTTATTGATCCTGGAGAATCATGGAGTCCGCAGTTTGCATTTAAAGGTATAAAAGGAACCAATTCAGCTACAATTGAGGTGAGTTCTTTTCCTCCGCTGAATTTGGATCAACGATTGAAGTATTTAATCAGATATCCGCATGGATGTATTGAGCAAACTACATCATCTGTGTTCCCTCAATTAGCTTTGGATAAGGTAATGGATTTGAATAATGATTATAAGATTCAGATTAACCAGAATATTAAAGCAGGTATTGAGAGGTTGAAATTGTTCCAAACTTCTGAAGGAGGTTTTGCATATTGGCCAGGTCAAACAAATGATAATGAATGGGGTTCTAATTATGGAGGGCACTTTATTCTTGAAGCCGAAGTAAAAGGGTTTACGTTGCCGCACAACATGAAGAAAAGATGGGTAAAATACCAAAGTAAAATGGCTAGAAACTACCGATCTTCAGATGGTGTTTCTAATTTTCATGGAGCTGCACATTACAATGATTTAACTCAAGCGTATCGATTGTACACCTTAGCATTAGCCAAGTCACCCGAAATAGGTGCTATGAATAGACTCAGAGAGTCAAATAAGCTAAGTTTAACTGCTAAATGGAGACTTGCTGCGGCTTATCAATTAATTGGGCAAACAGAGGCTGCAGAAAAGTTAGTAAACAACCTAACTTCTGATGTTCCTGATTATAAGGAGTTGTCTTATACATATGGCTCTGATTTGAGAGATGAAGCCATGATTTTAGAAACGATGATTCTAATGAAGAGTCGTTCTAAATCGGGTGCGCTTGCGAAGAAATTAGCAGAAGAAATGAATTCAAATCAATGGATGAGTACGCAAACAACCGCTTACTGTTTGTTATCAATGAGTAAGTATTTGGGTTCTTCTAGTTCTGATAAAACGATGCGCTTTACGTATAACGTTAATGGAGGTTCATCTATTTCAAAATCAACGCAAGTAGCAATGTATAAATCAGCATTAAAGGTTAAAGGAGCTGATAGTGGTTTAAATATTAAAAATACGGGTAAAGGAATGCTATATGCTAAACTTGTGGTTGAAGGAACTCCTGTAATTGGTGATCAAAGCAGTTCGTCAAGTAATCTATCAATCAAGGTTAGTTATTTTGATATGAATGGAAGGACCATTGACCCTAGAAGGATTGTACAGGGAACAGATTTTATTGCAGAAGTAAAAATATCTAACCCGGGAACGAGGGGGTCATTGAAAGAAATGACATTGAATGAAATATTCCCTTCAGGATGGGAAATTCACAACACGCGAATGGACGAATTTACAAGCGCAGTTACAAGTAGTAATTTTGATTACCAAGATATAAGAGATGATAGAGTATATACTTATTTTGGTTTGTCTAAAGGGACTTCGAAAGTCTTTAAAGTACAGTTAAACGCAACTTATTTAGGTAAATTTTATCTTCCAACTATAGAGAGTGAAGCGATGTATGATAATACGGTAAATGCAAGGATTCCAGGGTTTTGGGTTGAAGTTGTAAAAGATGGTGGAGTAGCAATGTCAAAATAATGAGATCTAACAAGCGACACAGTGTGTTGTGTCGCTTGTTAGATATAAACAACTAAATAACAGCAGGTTCAAGCAGTTTTAAAGAACCAATATTCGCATTCATTTCTGCTTTTATTCCTATAGGTAAAGTCCATTTATCTTTAATATGGCCAAATTTAGCTCCATAAAAAACAGGAATATTTAAGTTTGAAAGATGATCTTGTAAAACTTGTTTTAAAGACAAAGATTTCTCTGGTTCTTCTGGATCACATTTCCTGAATTCACCTATTATAACCCCATTGACTTTAGAAAGAATACCGGCCAACTTTAACTGCATCAACATTCTATCAACTCTATAAGGTTCTTCATTGATGTCTTCCATGAATAGAAGTTTTCCGCGCATATCTGGTAGGTAAGGAGTTCCAACTAATTGACTAAATACCGTTAGGTTACCACCAATTAACTCTCCTTGTGCAAGACCTTTACTTATTGTGTAAAAATCGCTATGATCTGGCGCTAACATTTCAGTTTCTTTTTTATCAAAGAGCGTTTCTCTAAAATACTTCTTGGTGAAGTCAGTCCAAGTTGAGTATCCGACTGGACCATGGAAAGAAGTCATTTCTGCTTTCGTATAAAATGCAGTTAATAAAGCGGTAATGTCACTCATTCCAATGAAAGGTTTGCAGTTTTGCTTGATTACATCGTAATCTAAAAAGGGTAATACTCTGGCACATCCTGAACCACCTCGCATTGCTAAAATCCCTTTTATTTTTGGGTTAGTAAACATCTCCATGATTTCTTTTGCCCGATTTTCATCTGTGTCAGAAAGGTAGCCGTGTTGTGTACTGAGTGTTTTACCTGCGATTATATTTAACCCAACTGCGTCAAGTTTTATTTTGCATTTTTCAATTGAACTATTATTGAAGATTGCTCCTCCCGGCGCAATTACGCCAATGTTGTCTCCTTTTTTTAAAGCTTTTGGTAAAGTAAGGTTTTGTGATATTGGAGAAGTTGCTTCGTTTGCTTTAATAAATGCACTCAAAAGTGGAATACTAGCTGCTGCTAAGCTAGTGTTGAATATAAATTTTCTCCTATCCATAAATTGAAATATAGCAATTACTGTGCTAAAGCATTTAGAGATTCTTTGATGTGTTTACCTGCCGAAAGTTGATCGCTGAAAACATGAATAATGATACCTTCTTTATTCACAACATAGGTTGTACGTCCAGGAATTACGAATAAATCATTTGATACGCCAAATAATTTTCTGATTTTTTTATTGCCATCACTCAATAATATAAATGGCAAGCTATGATTATCAGCAAAACTAATATGACTCTTAACATCGTCTGCACTGATTCCAATTACTTCGCAATCTGCGTCTTGGAAATCTTGATATGCATCTCTGAAGGAACAGGCTTGTGCAGTGCAGACTTTTGTTTCATTTCTTGGATAGAAATAAATAACCAAATTCTTTTTACCTACAATGGTGTCGATATTAAACAAGTTTCCATGCTGATCTGTTAAAGTGAAGCTCGGTATTTTATCTCCTTTTTTTAGTTTTGCCATAATTATTCTAATCTATTTTATCTTATCTCCATTTTCCCTTATTCTTTTTTCTAAAGAAAACAATTGATTATGTGCGTTAGTCTTATTTTTACTCTAGTTGTTTAAATAAGTCTTTAAATTCTACCCAAAACTCATCCAATCCGATGAGGTGCTTTTCGTAAAACTCGAAGATGGTTTGCCAGTTATCTTTGTTGTACATGTTTACACGGTCTATGCTAATAGATATTCGACTTAGTGAAACGTTATATTCATTAGTAAAGTTTTGAATCCAATTCCATTCAATACCTGTTAAGTCATGGAATACTCCTTTTACCTCTTTAAATTGAGCGTAATATATTTCGCGTACTCCGGAATCTTCCATTTGAAGATCAATGCAAATTTCAGCAGAACGTTTATCTGCTTTTAACCTAAAATAGAGGTCCTTAGATCCGGTTTTATAATTAACCCAATTTACCTTACTAAAGTCTGCGGACTTATGCCGTTTCATAAATTTTCCAAAGCTTGTCCAGAATAACTTTCGTAATTCGTATGCTTCCTCTTTTCCGTACATAGCTGCAATTTACATTTGTTTTCAATATTACTTATGCATTTGAAAAAAAATATAATTATTGATTTGAATTAGCTTTTGAATTGAAACATTAATAAATGAAGTGTATCTTTGTCTTAATTAAATAAAAAATTGAAGATTACAGTTCTAATAGCGGATGGAAGTGACTTGGCTCGTTTAGGTTTAAAAGCGATGTTTAAAAACTCTAAAGAAATTGAGGTTTTGGGAGAAGCTAAATCTTCGAAAGAGCTAATGGTAAAAGTAGAAGAACTAAATCCTGATGTTGTGCTAATTGATTATGGTTCAAAGGATTTTTCCATCGATATTATTCCGAAAATTGGGTTGAAAAGCTTAAAAGCTAAGTTTGTAGGTATTACGCCTTCTAGCAGTGGTAAGACAATAATATCTGCTGTTAAAATTGGAGTTGATAGTCATATTAAAAAGGATTGCTCAATAAAAGAAATTACGGATTCTGTTCTAGCGACAGCTCAGGGAGAAAAATTCTTTTGTGGTGAATTGGTAGAATTGATGCGAGGGGAGAAAATTAATGTGAAAGATGTTGGATTTGATGTTTTGTCTTGCGAACCTGTTTCTCTTTCTGAAAGAGAGTTGGAGATAATAAAATTGATCGCAGAAGGATATACAAATGCTCAAATATCTGTTGTGCTATACATAAGTAATCATACCGTGAATACCCATCGTAAAAACATTATGAAAAAGCTTGGAGTAAACAATACTGCTGGTATTGTAATGTTTGCGGTCAAGTCTAATTTGGTTAGTCCAAATAAATTTATGTTCAGCCCCCAAAATGAACCCAACTAAACGACACCATTAATATACCTCATTTATGGTATTGCAGCATCTAACATGCTTTCTTATTTTTGTGGATATGAATTTACAACCCTTGTCAAACCTGGTAAAAGGTGATCGTGCTATTATTAATAAAATTAAAGATAGTAGCTTATCGCTGAAATTAATGGAGATGGGTTGTATCCCAGGTGAAAAAGTTCGTGTTGATGCAATATCTCCTTTCGGCGACCCCATTGCAATCAGAGTGTCTGACTATACATTAAGTTTGCGATTAAGTGATGCGAAGAATATTTTTGTGGTAACTGAGTAATTTTGTTTCTTTTAATTTCTTTTTATCTTACCTATATTTGATTTAAATTCTTACAGAATGGGCGTGACTAAATGTTTGGAATGTGAATCAGAATTGATGGGGCGAATCGATAAAAAGTTTTGTAACGATCAATGCCGTAATATATATAACAATAGAGAAAATAGAGACTCTAATGAGTATGTGCGGAAAGTAAATACAATCCTTAGGAAGAATAGAAGAATTTTAGAAAAGTTAAACCCTAAAGAGAAATCTAAGACAACGAAAGAAGAATTGCTGTTGGATGGATTTAATTTCTATTATTACACAAATATTTATAAAACAAACCAAGGTAAGACTTACTTCTTTGTCTATGAGCATGGTTATTTAGAATTAGACAACGAGCAATATGCTTTGGTTCGTAAAAAGGAATATGTAAAATAAAAACATGAAGTTGTTAATTTTAAACGGTCCAAATTTAAACTTGCTAGGAACAAGAGATGTTTCTGTTTATGGAGCAGAAACTTTTGATTCTTATTATGATAAAATTAAAGTAAAATTTCCGGAAATAGATTTTGAGTTTTACCAGAGTAATGTTGAAGGAGAATTGATTGACAAACTGCATGAAGTAGGGTTTACTAAAGACGGTGTCATTTTTAATGCGGGAGGATATACGCATACTTCAGTAGCAATAGCAGATGCAATAGAAGCTATTCAAACACCCGTTATTGAAGTTCATATAAGTAACGTTTATGCGCGTGAGGAATATCGGCATATATCTTTAATGGCAAAAAATTGTAAAGGAGTGATTGCTGGATTAGGACTATCCTCTTATGATCTCGCAGTTCAAAGCTTTATCGAATAATTCGTTGCTGAACGCTATTTTCAATTTTTATACACCTTTAGCTAGATTGCTAGTATTTATTTGTTGAACATTTTCATTAGCCAAAATAAACTTTCCTTCCAAATTAAATAAACTTGCATCAGCTACTTGTTTTTCCAGTTCCAATTAAGCTCACGGTATACTTGAAACATCAGAAATACAACTAATTATTTTGCAATGAAGAAATCACTTCCTTTTCTAAGATTAGAATTTATTCATACCTAACATTCAAATAAGCCAGACTTTTATGAGTTACCTGGAACTTAAATCAGAAGTATAATCTAGAAAGAACCTACTGTAGCCTCAATACCTTTGATAATTAATACAGGCGTTTGCTTTTTGTTGGTAATAATATTTTGCGTAAAGTTATCTAATTGGGCTATTATTTTTTCAGAATAATGGGCAATTGCGATCATGTCAGCATCAATTTCATTGGAATAATCTAATACATGGTTCGTAAATGATTTTGAACTATCCATTAATTTAAAGGTGGACCGAACTTTTTTCATTGTGAATTCATTGCGAACAACTTGGATCCTATTTTTCATTTTACTTTTTTGAATTTGATCTGTGAATTTGGTACCAAGAACGTGTATTTCAGCATCAAATGCCATTGCTAAATTAGAAACTGCTCCAATTATTTGTAAACTTTCTTTTGATAAATTTATCGGAGCAACAATTTTAGTTATGTTATTGGGTTTAACATTTTCTTGAACAATCATAAATGGAACGGTACAACTCGTAATAACTTTCAAAGCAAAACTTCCAAACACTTTCTGCATTCCTTTTGCACCATGGGTTCCCATGATTATTAACCGAGAGTTGTTTTCTATAGCTGTCTTGGCAATATCTTCAAAAATATTACCTATTTTAACAGTAGCTTTCACTTTTGGATCGCCAACTTTTAAGTTAAGTCTTTTAATCGCTGCTTTAAAATTTTCAGAAGCTGAAGGAATGGCATTTTTATTCTTTACTATGTGAAGTAATATGATTGATGCTCCTGTTTGTCTAGCCATTTTTAAGGCATGAAATGCTGCAGAGTCTGCTACACTTGAAAAATCGTGAGGAACAATGTAGGTTTTAGCGCTCATAATGGGATAGGTTTTAAGAATTAAAATAAGTTATTAAACAAACCTAGCTATAAACTAACGAAATTATTTGAGTTATCCAAATTAATTGTCAACAATAAATTGTTTTTTTAAATAAGAAATTAACATTTATACCTTTTAGATACGAAGGTTTTAAGTAAAAGCGGTAAATTCGTTTTTAATATTAATTTCGTTATATAGGTTAATGATTTTAGTCTTGTTTACTTTATGGTAAAATCAAAATGAAAAATGAATTTCAAGTTGCAGGAAACTGCGAAATAAAATATATTAAAATAAATAGTAAGAGATGTCCGATGATAAAAAAATAATTTTTTCTATGGTGAATGTGAATAAGCAAACGCCTGAAGGGAAGCAAATTTTAAAGAATATTTACTTGTCATTTTATTATGGAGCAAAAATTGGCATTCTAGGTTTAAATGGATCCGGTAAATCCACTGTCATGCGAATTATTGCAGGTTTAGATGATAAATACCAGGGTGATGTTGTCTTTTCTGATGGATACAGTGTTGGGTATTTGCCGCAAGAACCAAAACTCGATGAGAGTAAAACGGTAAAAGAAATTGTCCAAGAAGGTGTTCAAGAAACAGTTGATGTTTTGGCAGAGTACGAGGAGATAAATAATGGTTTCATGGATGAAGAAATCATGAACGATCCGGATAAAATGAATGCTTTAATCGAGAAACAAGCGAAAGTACAAGATAGGATAGATCAATTAAATGCTTGGGATTTGGACTCTAAATTAGATTTGGCGATGGATGCGCTAAGAACACCAGATGGAGATTCTCCAATTACGAATCTTTCCGGAGGTGAAAAAAGACGAGTGGCTTTATGTCGTTTACTTTTGCAGGAACCCGATATTTTGCTCTTAGATGAGCCAACAAACCATTTAGATGCTGAATCTGTTCATTGGCTAGAACAGCATTTAGGCCAATATAAAGGGACAGTTATTGCTGTAACGCATGATAGATATTTTCTAGATAACGTAGCTGGTTGGATTTTAGAATTAGATAGAGGTGAAGGTATTCCATACAAAGGAAATTATTCATCTTGGTTGGAACAAAAATCAGACAGGTTGGCAAAAGAAGAAAAGCAAGAAAGTAAACGTCAAAAAGCTTTAAAGCGGGAGTTGGAATGGTCTCGAAAAGGAGCCAAAGGGCGTCAAAGCAAAGGTAAGGCTCGTTTGAATAATTATGAAGCAATGCTTAGCGAAGATATAAAAGACAAAGAAGCAAGGATTGAGATTCCCATTCCAAATGGACCAAGACTGGGTAACGAAGTGATTGAAGCAATTGACGTTGCAAAAGGATATGATGATAGATTACTCTATGAAAGTTTGAATTTTAAATTACCTCCAGCAGGAATTGTAGGTGTTATTGGACCAAACGGTGCAGGTAAAACAACGTTGTTTAGAATGATAATGGGTGAGGAAACGCCTAATAAAGGCGAGTTTACAGTTGGCTCTACTGTAAAGATTGGCTACGTTGATCAAGCGCACGCAGAACTAGATCCTAATAGCTCTGTGTATGATGTCGTTAGTGGAGGAAATGAAGTTATTGAAGTTGGGGGGAAAACGATTAATTCTCGCGCTTATGTTAGTCGATTTAATTTTAGCGGGTCGGATCAACAGAAGAAGGTTGGTGTGCTTTCAGGAGGTGAAAGAAATCGTTTGCATTTAGCAATGACATTAAAAACAGAGGCCAATGTGCTGCTTCTGGATGAGCCAACTAACGACATTGATATTAATACACTTAGAGCACTTGAAGAAGGTATTGAGAGTTTTGCAGGTTGTGCTGTAGTAATATCTCACGACAGATGGTTTTTGGATAGAATTTGTACACATATTTTAGCTTTTGAGGGTGATTCATCAGTATATTATTTCGAAGGCTCTTACAGTGAATATGAAGAAAATAGAAAGAAAAGATTGGGAGGGGATGTTGTTCCGACAAGAGTGAAGTACAAAAAACTAGTACGATAAAATGGAAGAATTTAAATTAGAAAACCAAGAATATATCCAACTTAATCAGTTGCTCAAGACAACCGGACTTGTAGGTACTGGAGGGGAAGCAATGATTCGTATTTCAGAAGGAGAAGTTTTTTTAAATGGAACAATAGAAACGCAAAAAAGAAAAAAAATTAGAGTTGGTGATAAAGTGAAATATTTAGAGAACACAATATTAATAATCGGATAAAAGAACAAAAATTATGGATAATACAGTAAAAGTATTTACGGGAGGAGCAGTTACCGTTAATTTATTGCGAACAGAACTGGAAAGTATCGGGATTTATCCTATCGTTAAAAACTTAAGGCAATCCGGAGCATCAGCTGGTTTTCCTGGGGGCACTTCAACTTCGGTTGAACTATACATTAGTCAATCTGAAACAGAAAAGGCGGAAGTACTTATTGAAGATTTTAAACAAAGGCAAGAAGAAAATAAATAATATATACAATGAAGAACGCGATTATACATACGGAAAAAGGAGATATGAAAGTGGAATTTTACCACGATGACGCTCCAAAAACAGTAGAGAATTTTATCACTTTAATTGAAAAAGGGTTTTATAATGGTTTAACATTTCATAGGGTAATACCTGATTTCGTTATACAAGGTGGTTGCCCAGATGGCACCGGTGCAGGCGGACCGGGTTACAGCATTGATTGTGAGCTGGACGGAAATAATCAGTATCACGATAAAGGTGTCTTATCAATGGCGCATGCAGGCAGAAATACTGGAGGATCTCAATTTTTCATTTGTCATTCACGAAATAATACTTCTCACTTAGATAGGAATCATACATGTTTTGGTAAAGTTATTGAAGGACTAGAAGTTATAGAAGCTGTTGCAGGCGGAGATAAAATTGATTCTATTGAAATAGTAGAAGGGTAGTATTTAATATATTAATTTACAAAGTCGTACTTATTAAATGAGGTGCGACTTTTTTCTTATGAAACGAACTGTAGTTTTGCCAACTGGTAGAGAAAAAGATATTTTAATGGATGTCACATCTCTAAATTTAGATCCTAAAGGAATCGTTATTTTTTGTCATGGCTACAAGGGTTATAAAGACTGGGGGGCTTGGAACCTAGTTGCAAATGAATTTGCTAGGAACGGCTATGCCTTCATAAAGTTTAATTTCTCGCATAATGGAGGGACTATAGAAAATCCAATAGACTTTCCAGATTTGAAGGCATTTGGAAATAATACATATAGCAAAGAGGTAGCTGATTTGCATTCTGTTATTGATTGGTCGAATAAAGAGTTTGCTGCTCCAATATATATTATTGGACACAGTAGAGGTGGAGGTATTGTGACACTGGTTGGTGCAGAAAACGCACATGTTAGCAAGGTGATAAGTTGGGCTGCAGTTGCTGATTTTAAGGAAAGGTTTCCTATTGGAGAAAAACTTCAACAGTGGAAAGATAATGGAGTTTATCATGTGGTGAATGGAAGAACAAAGCAAAAAATGCCTCACTATTATTCTTTCTATGAAGATTTTATAAATAATGAAATAAACTTAACTATTTCTAAAGCAGCAAAAGAAATCCGTATTCCTCATTTGATTATTCATGGGGAGATGGATGAAGCAGTGTCGGTCAAAGATGCACATAGGTTGCGTTCATTCAATCCTAAGGCTGTATTAGAAATCATTTCAGACACTAATCATACCTTTGGAAGTAAACACCCATGGAAGAAATCTTTTCTCTCGCCGGCTCTAGGAGAAGTTGTTAATAAGACAATAAATTTTATTGGTTTACGTAACAAATTGTAAATTTATTAGTTATTCGTTTTTCCAAAATATTATAAAAAAAAGCATTGCGCAGAATTTATAAAGTAATATCTCTTTTAACAAGTCTTTTATTGACTCAAACTTTTTTTAGTCAAGCCTTGAGAGGTTTTGTGTACGATGAATTCAATCAACCGATACCTTATGCAAATATTTATTTCAAATTTCAAGGTAATGGCACTGTTTCAGATGTAGGAGGTAAATATTTTTATCAGTTTTCAGATCCTGGAGTAATAGAGCTTGTTATTACAGCAGTTGGGTATAACAACAAATCAATAAAAATTATTATTCCTGATAAAAATGAAGTAGTTCAAAATATTTGGTTAGAAACAGATATTGAACAACTAAATGAGGTTTTAGTAAAATCAAAAAAAAGAGATCCTGCTTACGAAATTATACAAGCCTCTATTAAACAAAAAGATAGATGGAAAAAGCAATATGAGAGTTCGACATCAGAGGTGTATATCAAAGCAAAAGAGGTTATTAGTGCCAAAGAAAAAAAACGAAGGAAGAAACTAGAGGATCAGGAACTTATAGAAAAGGAGAGTCAAAAGAAGGACAATCCAGATGTGTTTTCGGAAGAAGAGGATAAGAGGCAAAAGGAAATAAATAAAATTGCCGGCAGTATGAATATGTTTGAGCTGCAGTTAACTAGACATTATAAATTCCCAAATAAGGTTAAAGAGATTAGAAGTGCGCATAAAAAATTTGGAAGCACCTATGGACTTTTTTTTAGTAACACTTCTGAGGCTGAATTTAATTTTTACACAAACTTGATGTCGGTAAGTGTTCTTAATGACCAACCTTTAATTTCACCATTGCATATTACTTCTGTCTTAACCTATAAATTTAACTTGATAGAAACAACATTCTATAATGAGCAAATGCTGTATAAAATTAAGGTTACTCCAAGGAAAAAAGGGAATGCTTCCTGGTCGGGTTATATCTGGATTTTAGATAAAAACTTTTGTATTATGAAAGTAGATCTGCATTTGAGCAAGGGTGGATTGATTCTTTATGATGGTTTTAATATTAAACAAGAATATGATTTTGAAAAAGATTCAGTTCTTGTTTTGACCAAGCAAGATTTTCAATATGAATCAAAAGCAGGTAACCGAAATTTTTCAGGAAGTACGAAGGTGCGTTATTCGGATTATCAAATTAATCCAAATTTCGACAAGAAATTCTTCAATAACGAAATAGCCGTAACTACAGAGGAAGCTTATGAAAGAGATTCTTCTTATTGGGGAAGTATTCGTCCTGAGCCATTAACAAAGAAGGAACAGAAATTCCAATTTGTAAAGGACAGTATATATGCTCATACACATTCTGAAGTTTATTTAGATTCTTTGGATTCTGTTTTTAATAGAGTTACCTTATTGGATGTTTTATGGGACGGGCTAGGTTTTTCCGATAGAAAAAACAAAAAATATTGGCAATTTTCATCTTTAGCAGGAACTATTGATCCTTTTGAAATAGGGGGGGTGCGGCTGGGTCCAAATGCCTCTGTATTTAAAAAGTGGGAAAACGAAAAAACATTATCGGCATTTACGCAAGTAAATACAGGAATCAGAAACCCGGAATTAAAAGGAATGTTGGTGCTTGGATTTAGATATGATCCAAAGCATTTTGGAAGGCTTGATTTTTATATGGGAGATCAATATAATTTAATTGTTGAAAACGACGCAGTTTCCAACTTATTGCAAAGAAAAAACTGGGTTCAAGAAAAGGATTTTACTGTTGGAATCTCTAGAGAGATAATTAACGGACTTTATGGAGGATTCAGATTAAGATATGCTCGAATAATACCTATTACGGATTTAAATTTTAACCCAGAAGCAGACGATTGGTTTATGGACAATGAACCAATCGAGTTTGATCCTTACAATAAAGCTGTGATAAATACGAGTTTGACATTCGTTCCATTTCAGAAATATATGACAGAACCCAATCGAAAAGTTGTTTTGGGCAGCAAGTGGCCAACCTTTTTTGCTTATTACGAGAAGGGAATAGGGGGCTTATTGAATAGTGAGATAAACTATGATTATGCGGAGGCCGAAATTTCACAATCATTTAAATTGGGAACAATGGGAACCTCGAACTATAAAGTATTATTTGGTAAATACTTGAATACACAAAAGATGTATTATACGGATTATGAAATTTATCCAAGAGGAGATCAATGGTTTTTTGCCTCTTTAATGGAATCTATGCAAATTCAAGACACAACATTAACTGTAACGGACCAGCATTTTAGAGTACACTATGCCCATCATTTCAATGGTGCAATTGTTAACTACATTCCTTTTGTAAAAAAGCTAAGAATACACGCAGTTGCAGGAGCTAGTGCTCTATGGATAAAAGAATCTGACTACCGTTATGAGGAAGTTTTTTTAGGAATTGAAAGAACTTTTAAAATCCAACGTTCTCGCTTTAGATTTGGCATCTATTTTGTCGCTGCTGAATCTACAAATACTACTATTTCTCCTCGAATAAAATTTGCTGTTAATCAATATTCCATAAGAGATCAGAGCTGGGGATATTGATTTTCACAACTAATAAAGCCTGATTGTATAAAGCATTAATTGAATTTAATTATTCTCTTTTGGATTTGTTTACCACCAATTTCAACCTTAAGTATATAAGATCCATTTGCTTTGTCAATAATATCAACTTCAAATAGTTTGTTCCCTTTCTCATAAGTTTTATATATTAATCTACCGCACAAATCATATACACTTAAAGTAATTTCTTTATCAAACTCTCTATTTAGTGCCACATTGAATAAGCCATTAGTAGGGTTTGGGAATACGTTGAATTGAATATCAATGTTTTCTTTCAATCCAACAAAAGAGTTCACCAGAATATCAGTTAATGTGGTTGTACATCCATTTAAATCAGTAATTGTTACGGAATACAAGCCGCCAACCAAACCGTTTATATTTTGTGAATTGGAAGAAAATCCTCCAGGTCCTGTCCAAGAATATGTATAATTAGGAGTTCCGCCAGAAACCGTAAGGTTAATTGCTCCGTCATTTCCAACAGTCTCGTCTGTTACAGATGATGCCCCGCTTAAAGCCAATGGGTCAGTTATCGTTCCGTTTACTTCGCCGGTACATCCGTTTATATCTGTTATTGAAATTGTATAGGGGCCAGCTGCTAAACCAGAAAATGTATTTATAGGTTGGGTTGTTATTCCACCGTCTATACTATATAGAAAAGGAGCAGTTCCGTTTGTGGTTAACACCTCAATAGATCCATCAGATAGTCCGTTACAAGAAATGTTTGTTACTTGAGCAGTTCCTATCACCCCGGTTCCAATTGTAATCGTTACGTTTTCAGTTGTTTGGCAATTGTTGACGTCACTAACCGTTACACAATATGTACTAGCAGCTAAACCGCTAAAAATTTCACTGGTTTGAAATGTTGCTCCACAGTCAATAGAATATAAGTATGGAGAGGTTCCTCCAGAGGTAATACAAGAAATTTGTCCATCTGTTGTATTCTGACAGGTTTGATCCACAGAAGATATGTTTGTGCTTAACAATTCCGGCTCAGTTATATTTAATGAAATTGTATTGGAGCAAGATGAATTGTCGCTAACGGTAACTGTATAATTTCCAGCATCCAGACCAGTAAATATACCAGAATTTTGTGGTCCACTACCAATATCATAAGTAAACGGTCCATTTCCACCTACAACAGATATTTCTGCGTTCCCTGAGGCATCTCCGTTACAAAGTAGATTGTTATGTGTTTCAGAAAGGGACCCATCACATGGAGATGCAAGGCAGAAGTTGCTTGTGTCTGAATCGTAATTTAGAGTTGTCATTTGTGTTAAAACCGCTCCAGAACTATCTGTTAAAACCCAATCTCCGTCGATTGCACAATTTGAGGATATACCATCCATGCCATCTCCATAATCATCGTACATAATAATGTCATAACATCCATAGGCTAAACAAAGGTTTTCCGTAATTACTGTCTCATTTCCATAAGCTCCAGCATCTCCTGCGCCTGCCCCTTGCGCACCTCCTGGAGGAATGCCTGTCGAATTTCCGCCAGAAGCTACAACTGTAGTTGATCCCGCATTTACAATTTCCCAATATGTTTCATACCCCCAACAGTCTGTACTGATTGTTAAATTAGCGGGAACACCACCAATTGTGGCATTAAAATTAACTAATGCTGCATCGTTAGCAGGGTTTGTGTCGGCTGTTCCATTTGGATTGGAGCTAGTTGCATTAAATACATGAGGTCCAGCTGTAACTGTCATGTTCGGAAGTGTTATTGTTTCGCTCGCATTCGAAACTAAATTACCTGTCCAAGAATAAGTCAAATTGGTTCCCCCGTCAACGTTATATAGTATAGTTGCAGATGTTAATGCATTCATTCCAGCATTTTTTAATGTCACAACTGGGTCAAAATTGTCTCCACATAACTCTGCAGTAGGAGATGCAATTCCTTGGATACTTGCATCGTCAACCGTTGTAACGGCGTTTGGATCCCATCCATCATTGATTATAGTTGTTCCACCGCAAGATACAGGGTCTAAATAATCCCCTATACCAAGGCCCCAGGAAACTCCTAAACGACCATAATAGTCGTATCCATTAGCCGATGTTCCTTGGCAAGCAGCAGATCCCCCATACAATTGTCCAATGATTCTTCCATTTTGATCAAATAACGGAGATCCTGAAGAACCAGGTTCTGTAACTCCTTCATCCCATGCATCCATGTACCAAACCGCAGCTCCGGCGGCATTTGCATGGTGAATATTATCTGCTCCACCATTTTCATAAGCACGACAAATTTTCTTGATATCGCCCGATGGATGATGAATTCCAGTTACTGCGTTCACTGCACTTTCTGTATCATCGTTGCTCCATCCTGCATAGAATAGATTCCAGTTTGTGGCATCTGTGACAGTCATGTTGTCCAATAGTAATAGTGCATGGTCAGCTTGAGTCCCGCTCACGAGAATTGTTGCGCCGGTTAACGTTGTTTGGTCATAATTAGATGAATTATTAAAGGAAGTTGGTGTATTTGCTGTTGTTGCACAAGACATTCCCGGATCTCCTTCAGGCACATCCCAATTGAAACGGAATAACCAGTTTCCTGTGCCTCCGCCTAGACAGTGATTAGCTGTTAGAAAATAAGGTGTTCCATCATTACAAGAGTTGTTGATTAATGCACCAGTACAAATACCACTTCCATTAGTAACAATCATTGCAACAGAGCGAATTTGATCGTCCCATGCACTCAATCCTCCAACGTATGGATCAACAGGACAACGTGCATCATAGTTACAATCACCTGAACTATTCAATGCTTTCTCAAGGCTCTTTTGAATGATGTTCAAACTTCTATATCCATGTGTTACACCATTGATTGTGAATTCACCTTGCCCTCTAACTGTTGCGGGTTCGAAATATTCCACTACAATGTGATCACCATGAACTAGATCTGTGCCTAGTTCACCACTTGGATGATTGTTGCGCGATGTATAAGCTCCAACTGTATGTGTCTTGCCTTTGTCATATAAATAAAGATATGCTCCTTCTGGAAAATGGACATTTTCTAATGTTAAGTTAATTGTAAGTGCTCCTGAAGCAACAATTTCAGTTCTCCAAATACGGTTTCCATTTGGAAGGTCTGTCCAGACTCCAGCGTTTTGTAAATTTATATTCGTTTCATATTTATACCCAAATCGCCAAGGCGCATTCTTTAATGGATCATTTAGTGCATCTTCTGCGTCAATTAATGACTGGTCAAAACCTGGCATTTCAAAAGCCTGAAGATTTTTACTTAAGTTGAGTTTTGTGTTCCAACTTACGGGATTATTCATGTCGACGGTTTGCGAAAATGAACTGAACGAAAATAATGTTGCAAAAAAGAATACGTATGTTTTAAGGCGCATGCGGTAGTTATTAATTAATAAAATAAACATGGGGTACTGGTCAAATTTACCGATTATTTAGCATTTGTCTTTCGTTTTTTAGAAGAAAACACGTACATTATTGGAAAGCTATGCAGCGTATTCAGTGTCTGTAAATTTTAGCGAATTTCTGAAGTTCAATTAATTCATGCTGATTTATTGAATTGATTGCTAGTTGAATTGGTTGGTTAAGAGAAAAATATAACATAACTAAATAAGTTTTGGGTTTGTATTTCAATCCTAAAATTTCTATAGAAATGGGTTCAATTTATAATTATTACGATTACATTTGCATAATTGAAAATTAAATGAAGCCGACCGTAATTGTAAATAGCCAACAATTTCAACTGACTATAACTCGGCTTTCCCATCAATTAATTGAAAATCACAATGACTTTAGTAATTCTGCTATAGTAGGCTTGCAGCCCCGTGGAATTTATTTAGCAAATAGACTTCAGCAGGAATTGAAAAAAATTACTGGAATTGAGGTGCTTACTGGAGCACTAGATATTACATTTTACCGAGATGATTTTGGAAGAGGAGATCAACCGTTGATTCCAAGTGTTACTAACTTAGATTTTTCGATTGAAAACAAGAAAGTCATTCTAGTTGATGATGTCTTGTATACTGCCAGAACTGTCAGATCAGGATTAGATGCGTTGATGTCATTCGGGCGTCCAGCAGAAGTTGAATTAATGACATTTATAGATAGAAGGTTTAGTAGACACATACCAATACAAGCAAATTATGTTGGACAGTCCGTTGATTCGATTGAAACAGAAAAGGTAGCAGTGAATTGGAAGGAAACAGAAGGGGTAGATGAAGTAATTCTTTATACAACTATTGAAAATGATTAAAGACTTAAGTGTAGATCACCTATTGGGTATAAAACAGCTTACAGCTGAGGATATTGAAATTATTTTCGAAACAGCGGATAGTTTTAAGAAAATAATTAATCGACCAATAAAAAAAGTCCCTACACTTAGAGATATTACCATTGCCAATTTATTCTTCGAGAATTCAACAAGAACAAGACTTTCATTCGAATTAGCAGAGAAAAGACTTTCGGCAGATGTTGTAAATTTTTCGGCCAGTTCATCTAGTGTTTCGAAGGGAGAAACTTTAATTGATACTGTAAATAATATCTTATCTATGAAGGTAGATATGGTAGTGATGCGTCATCCAAATCCTGGAGCACACATATTTTTACAAAAGCACATTGATGCTAAAATCATTAATGCTGGTGATGGAACGCACGAGCATCCAACACAAGCCCTTTTGGATTCTTATTCTATTCGAGAAAGGCTAGGAGGGGTGAAAGGAAAAAAGGTAGTTATCGTTGGAGACATAAAGCATTCAAGAGTTGCGATTTCAAATATACATGCCCTTCAAAAACAAGGTGCAGAGGTGATGGTTTGCGGTCCTACTACATTAATTCCAAAATACATCTCTTCTATGGGAGTTAAGGTAGAGCATAACCTAAAAAAAGCTTTAGATTGGTGCGATGTGGCAAATATGCTAAGAATTCAATTGGAAAGACAAGAGATAAAGTACTTTCCGTCTATTAGAGAGTATACTTTGCAATACGGCTTGACAAAAGAGATGTTGGACTCTTTGAATAAAGAAATTGTAGTAATGCACCCAGGCCCAATAAATAGAGGTGTTGAAATTTCCAGTGAAGTTGCCGACTCCGAACAAGCTATTATTTTAAATCAGGTAGAAAACGGAGTAGCAATAAGAATGGCCGTAATTTATCTGTTGGCTTCTAAAATTGACAGAAAGAGTTAATTAAGAAAGCGTTGTTGATAGTTTTGTTCTTTTGTTTTCAGATATTTTATTATCTTTAACTTTCTAATTAGCACAACAAACAGAGAATTGAAGATGAGTTTCGAAATTAACAAAGAAGACAGTCATGTAGTAATTAAGGTGACTGATGAAAAATTAGACACGATAATAGCACCTAATTTAAAGACCGAACTGGTACTTCTTGATAAAAATGGGTCAACCAATTTTGTTATTGACCTATCGGATACTAAATACTGTGATTCTTCGGGGTTAAGTGCTTTGTTGGTAGGAAACAGGTTAGCTAAGGCGTCTAATGGATGTTTGGTTCTTTGTGGATTGCAGCCCAATGTAGAAAAAATGATTGAAATTTCGCAATTACATACTGTTTTAAATATTACTCCGACTTTAAATGAAGCTGTTGATTATCTTATGATGGTTGCATTAGAAAAAGAGGTTGGTGGCGCAGAATAATTTAATTAATAATTAAACGAAATATACTATGAAAAAACTTATACTTTCTATTGCTACTCTTGTAGCTTTTACATTTTCTGGATACTCTCAATGTACACCAGATCCTCAGTTTACGGTAGGTGGAATATATCCGGATAGTGCAACTGGTTTAGCAACTGCTTATGTTGGTGTTGCTTACGATGAAGTAATTACGAATGTAGTTCCTGCAGACACAATAATAGATCTTGGTCTAGGTCCTACATCTGTTCCTTTTGTTGATGTTACATTAGATAATGTTACCGGATTACCACCAAATTTTACTTACTCATGTAATCCTACTAATTGTGTATTTCCTGGTAATTCTTCAGGATGTGTGAATATTTACAGTTCGGTAAACCCTTCGGCATCTGATATAGGAGTTTATCCTCTTGTGATAGATGTTACAGCTACGGTTAGCATTCCCTTCGTAGGAAATCAATCGCAACCAACAGTAGTAGATTATTACTTTATTGAAATAGTAGATCAAGGTGGAGTGGGAATTGGAATGTACAATTCTGAATCTTTTGAATTAAAAACAATTTATCCGAATCCAGTTGTAGATAATTCCAGAATTCAATTTATTTCTGGTAAAAGCCAACAAGTAACGTTTACTGTAATGAACGTTTTGGGTAAGACAATGGTAAATAGAAGTATTACTGCTCAAAGAGGTGTTAATGAATTAACGATTTCCTCTGAAGATTTTTCAAATGGAATTTACTTATACTCAATTACTGCAAACGGTAAAACGTCTACAAAAAGAATGATAATTAGAAAATAAAAACTAAATTATTTAAATAAAAATCCTGCTTACTAGCAGGATTTTTTTTGCCATGAAATTTGATATAACCATATTAGGGTGTGGTAGCGCCACACCAACTTTAGTGCGTAACCCAACTTCTCAGGTGGTAAATATCATGGAGAGGTATATGATGATTGACTGTGCTGAAGGAACTCAGCTTCAGCTAAGAAAATACAAAGTAGCATTTCAAAAAATTGACCATATTTTTATTAGTCACTTGCATGGAGATCATTACTTAGGGTTGGTTGGTTTGATTTCATCTTTTCATTTATTTGGAAGAAATAAAACATTGCATATTTATGGACCAGTAGAATTAGAACGGATAATTTTTGATCAATTAAAAGCAAGCAACACTTTTTTGTGTTACCAGATTGAATTCCATGCGTTAATAAATAATTCAACTGAATTAATATTTCAAGACAACATCCTAGAGGTCCATACAATCCCTTTAAATCATCGTATTTATTGCAATGGGTTCCTTTTTAAAGAAAAGAAAAAGGAGAGGAGGTTGAGTAAAGAATTAATAACTAAATACAATATTCCGGTTGAGATGATGCCTAAATTGAAAAAAGGTGAAGACCCGATAGGTGAAGGATGGGATGATTTAAAAAATAAAGACCTTACTTTACCTGCGCAAAGATCTAGATCGTATGCTTTTTGTTCAGATACCAGGTATTCGGAAAGTATTGTCCCATTGATCCAGAATGTGGATGTTCTATACCATGAATCTACATTTCTAGATGACATGAAGGATAGAGCTAAATCCACTTTTCATTCAACTGCAAAACAAGCGGCAATGATTGCGATAAAGGCAAATGTGAATGAATTATTATTAGGACATTATTCAGCTAGGTATCTCTCTATTGTTGGGTTTGAAAAGGAAGCAAAAGAAGTATTTGCTAATGTTAAGGCGGTTAAAGATGGAGACACAATCAGTATTCCTCTTTAAATTCGAACTGTAAATATCTTTTTGTTTAAGTTTTAGATTTGTATTTAATTCAAGATTGGTTTGTATTAGTTATAAGTAGCTACTTTAGAAGTAAAAAATATTACAATTTATTTTGTACATTTGTCTTACAATTAACACATAAACACGAAACTTAATGGCGAGATCGCAAGAGACATTTGGAAAGAAAGAAAAGGAGAAGAAACGTTTAAAAAAGCGTGAGGAGAAGCTTAAAAAGAAAGCTGAACGTAAAGAAAACTCAAATAAAGGAGGAAGTTTAGATTCGATGATGGCATATGTTGATGAGTTTGGGAACATCTCTGATACTCCCCCGGATCCAACAGTTAAGAGAGAGGAGGTAGATGCAGAAAGCATTGAACTTGGGGTTCCTAAGAGAGAGGAAATCGTAATGGATTCGGTTCGAAAAGGAAAGGTTGAATTTTTCAATGATCAGAAAGGATTTGGTTTTATTAAGGAAGAGGGTACTCAAGAAAAATTCTTTGTACACGTTCACGGTTGTACTGAGGTAATTGTAGAAAACGACAAAGTTTCATTTGAACTGGAACAAGGACTTAAAGGATTAAACTGTGTTCGCGTTAAAAAGATTTAATCATTACACGAGTTAATATTTTTTAAAGACGGACCTAGGTTCGTCTTTTTTTATGTCATAGCGCAATGGGTTATTTGCTTGTTATATAACAACAAATATTTTTGAACAGCAGAATTTTCTGGGGAATAAGTCTCTTAGTACTATTTAAACGGTCTTGACAAACAAATCTCTATCAAATCGAATTCTAGGTCCATAGATTCCATTTTTTGCTCTTTTCCCAACACTTATCGCCATACAAACTCTAGCAGACCTTGGAAGTTCCAGTAAGTCATGAACTCTGTTTTCATCTAAACCCTCCATGGGGCAGGTGTCGTAACCGTAAGAACGGAATGCTAACATTAAGTTTTGACAAGCTAAAGCAGTTGATTTATGCGCCCAGGACTGCATGTCAGATTTTGATGCTGGGCCTCGGGGCGTAGGCTTTTTAAGTCCCATAAAATATAAAGCAACTTTTTTAATTGCACCTTTAATACCCAGAGGACCTTGGTCATATGCTAATGGAACAATTTTCTTGTAATATTGAATAGCCGCCGTCGGTGTTTTGACTTCATCCTGTTTCTCAAAAAAATCTAGCATTAGCTTTCGAGTTGTTTTCCACATTTCCGGACAAGCAACCGCTACAATAATTTCTGGGGCCGTGGCAGCTGCCGGTTGATTTAAACAATATTTATCCAATAATTTCCTTTTATCTTTTGATTTTACCCAGTAAAATTGCCAAGGCTGTAAATTCGAGGAGTTGGGAGCTAATAAGGCTAAGTCAATACATTTTTGAATTATTTCTTCAGGAACAGCCTCATCTGTATAAACTCTACAACTTCTTCTACTATTAACCAATTTGGTGAAATCATCTGAATTCTGATAATCCGATTCTTCGGTGTAATTTAATTCTGGAATTTTAGAAAATATGTCAACTTTAGCCATTTGTTTTATTTAAAAAATGAAATTATTAACTTGAATTATTGTTTGCAGCTACTATATAATTGGCCAAGTTATATTTTTTTTGATGATTTATAAATTTAAATGAAGCTGCGAAATGAAAATTTTAATTTAAAATTATTTTCTGTAAAAGTAGATTAATTTTAATTAAGACATAATTCTGTGCTTTTTATTCGATGGCATTTGAGTAAATTGTAAAATTTTTGTATCAAAAGTTTATGAAAATGATTTTTAGGATAATTATAATATTTGTTTTTTTTGTAGAACTATCTTATTCTCAGGTTGAACCGCTAAATATTGATATTGTTAGAGGTCCATATGGAACACCTCATATATTTGCTAAAACTGATAAGGAAACTGCTTACGGTTTGGCTTGGGCCCACGCTGAAGATGATTTCAAAACGATACAACAAACATTTTTACCCGTTAAAAATTCTCTCGGGAGGTATTTAGGTAAAGATGGAGTAATTCTCGATTATGTTATTCAACTTTTGCGTTGTGAGAAAACAGTGGATGCTCATTACAATGATTTATCTCCTGAAGTAATAAATGTGATCGAAGGTTATGTAGAAGGTATAAACGCCTATGCTTTATACCATCCTGAAGAAGTTTTAGTAAAAAATACTTTTCCAATTTCGGTAAAAGAATACTTGGTTGGATTTAATTTGGTAATCCATTTTTTCTCTGATGCTGGAGATGTGATTAGGGACCTTTTTGGAAATAAGATTTCACCACTTACAGATTCTACTTTAACAAGTATAGGTTCAAATGCTTTTGCTTTCAGAAGAGCAAAAACCAAAGATGGAAATACATATTTAAATGTAAATACACACCAACCATTAGAAGGTCCATTTGCATGGTATGAAGCTCATTTGGTTTCAGATGAAGGGTGGAACATGCTCGGGGGTTTGTTTCCAGGTGCTCCCATGCCTTTTATTGGGACCAATGAGAATTTAGGTTGGACTCATACATATAATTATCCAGACTTGATAGATATATATCAATTACAAATGCATCCAAAAAATAAAAATCAATATCTTTTTGATGATAAATGGGTGGATTTGGAGGTTTCAAAAGCAAAGCTTAAGGTTAAGTTGAAATTTGGAATAACTATTCCAGTTCGTAAAGAGCTATTGTGGAGTAAATATGGACCAGTTGTTAGAAATGATAGTGGAGTGTTCTCTTTTCACCTGAATGCATTAGAAAATATTTCAGCTATTGATCAGTGGTATCACATGAATAAATCTTCTAATTATGAAGAATTTAGGGAAGCATTAAATATTATGGGAATTCCTAGATTTAATATTATGTATGCAGATAGGGAAGATAATATTTATTACTTGAGCAATGCTCAACTTCCTGTAAGAGATACCTCTTATGATTGGGAGGGACTTTTGCCAGGAAATACATCTAAAACTTGTATTGGGGAATATCACAAGTTAGCAGATTTACCGCAACTATTAAATCCATCTCAAGGATACCTATTCAATACTAATAACAGCCCTTTTAATTGCGCGCATAACATGGATAATCCTAAAGAGGAAGATTATTCAGCTACCTTTTCTTTCCGAGAGAAAATCAATAACAGAAGTTTAAGGTTTGAAGAACTGATTGAAGATTACGATAAAATTTCCTATCAAGACTTTATGGATATAAAGTATGATCAGCAGTATCCAACACCTATATTTTGTCCTTTCGAAATAAATGATGTATTTGAATATAATTCTGTTGATTATCCAGAAATAAAAGATTTAATAGATATTATCCAATCTTGGGATAAAAAGGCAGATACAAACAATTTGGGTGCGGCTCAATGGTATATGTATTATAGTTTTTTAAATGAAAGCATCATAAATGTGAAACATGATATAGATAGTGCTGTTCCTGATAGCTTAATTGTTGATGCTTTAAATAAGACCAAAAGTTATTTTTTTGATAAATTTGGTAGAATTGATGTTTTGTTTGTGGATTTTCAAAAGCATGTAAGAGGAGATGTGGAATTTCCTGTCTCTGGCTTAGTAGATATGATTGCTGCAACATCAACAACAAGTTATAAGGATGGGATGGTAAAAGCTGTTTCAGGAGATTCTTATATTATGTTGGTTAGGTATGGAGAAGATAAAGTAGATATAGAAACTGTTTTACCTTATGGTGTCAGTTCTCATCCGGACTCTCCTCATTTTACAGATCAGATGTATTTATATGTAAATCATCAAAGAAAAAAAATGTCATTGGATAAAGATGTTATTCTCAAGAATGCTACTAAAATTTATCATCCAAAATAATCTAATAATTTATCTAAAGCGATATACTTTGATCGCTTTTTTATAAAGAGTTACAAAGTATTTAGGGTCTTTTTTTATAAAACTAACTTTATATGAAATACGACTATTAGTAAAGATGAACAATAAGATAATGCTTGTACAATTGTATATTTACGACCATGTTTGTCAATTCCAATAGCGTAAATGAAATAGTCACTTACTACCAAGAGAAATTGAGTGAGCTATATCCTAGTAATGAAATCAAAAACATTACAGAAATGATGTTTGAACATTTTATGGGGTGGGATAAAATGACATTACGATCAAATAGTAAATCTTCGCTCTCCGAATCGGAATTGCTCTTGTTTCATCAAGCTTTAAAAAGACTATCGAAAAATGAGCCTGTACAACATATAACTGGAAAAGTTGAATTTTATTCGTTACCTTTCAAGGTAAATAAACATGCTTTAATACCACGGCCAGAAACGGAAGAGTTAGTTGATTTGGTTATTAAGGAATGCATTGGTTCAGAAACAATTTTAGATATTGGTACTGGAACCGGTTGTATTCCAATATCTCTTAAAAAACAGTTGAAAAATACGATTGTTTATGGCGTGGATGTTTCTGCAGATGCTTTGGCAATTGCAACAGATAATGCCGCATTAAATTCAACGGAAGTAACCTTTGTTAAAGAGGATGTTCTTCAAATGTCATCTATTGAGAATTCTATAAAAAAAGAATTTGATGTTATTATAAGTAATCCTCCCTATATTACTAATTCTGAAAAGAGATTAATGAACGAGAATGTTCTTACTTTTGAACCGCACATTGCTCTTTTTATTGATGATGATGACCCCTTACTATTTTATGATAAAATTGGTCATTTGGCATATGATAATTTATCTTCTGGTGGCAAGTTGTATTTTGAGATAAATGAACATTATGGTAATCAGACAATGAAACTTTTAAAATCCATTGGTTTTTCGGATATTCGAATACTAAAAGATTTACAAAATAAAGATAGAATTGTTTCAGCTATTCGTTAATATTAAAGAAATGTACAGATTGCAAGTATGAGCAAAGTAAAGGAAGCAATTAATAAATTAACCAAAGAGTTAAACGAGCATAATTACAATTATTATGTTTTGAGTTCTCCTACTATTAGTGATTACGATTTTGATTTACTTCTAAAGGAACTTCAAGATTTAGAAGAAAAGTTTCCAGAATTTGCAGATGAGAATTCCCCAACAAAAAGAGTGGGTGGAGACATAACCAAAAACTTTCCAAGTATAGTACATCGTTTCCCTATGCTTTCTTTAGGAAATAGCTATTCTAAAGAAGAAATAATAGATTTTGACGCAAGGACTCGAAAAGTTATAGAAAGAGAAATAGAGTATATCTGTGAGCTAAAATATGATGGCGTAGCGATTAGCTTAACATATGAAAATGGAGAGCTTACAAAGGCAGTAACAAGAGGAGATGGAACTTCTGGAGAAGAAGTAACTGCAAACATTCGAACCATTCGATCTATTCCATTGAAATTAAAGGGTGATTTTCCAAATGACTTTGATATACGTGGAGAAATAGTATTTCCACATGCTAATTTTAATAAGCTCAATGAAGAAAGAAAGAAATTGGGAGAACCTGAGTTCGCTAACCCCAGAAATACAGCTTCTGGGACAGTTAAAATGCAAGACTCTTCTGTTGTTGCTAAAAGAGGTTTAGACTGTTTCCTTTATGCGGTTTATGGGAACAATCTGTCATTTAAATCACATCATGAAGGATTATCAAATGCTGGTGATTGGGGTTTTAAAGTTCCAGACGAATCTGCCAATTATATTAAAAAAGTAAAAACCATTGAGGAAATTATGGAATTCATCGATTATTGGGATGAAAAGCGTGCTGACTTGCCCTTTGATATTGATGGAATTGTTATAAAAGTAAATGCTTACGATAAGCAAGAGGAATTAGGGTATACAGCAAAATCCCCTCGTTGGGCCATTTCATACAAGTTTAAAGCAGAGCGGGTATTTACCAAGTTGAGTTCCATTACTTACCAAGTTGGGCGTACAGGAGCCATTACACCTGTAGCTAATTTAGAGCCTGTTCAGTTAGGTGGCACAACCGTTAGGAGAGCAAGTATGCACAATGCAGATCAAATAGAAAGGCTTGATATCCGCGTAAAGGACACTGTTTTTGTAGAGAAAGGAGGGGAAATTATTCCAAAAATTGTTGCTGTAGATATTGCTGCGCGTAAAAAAGATTCGAATAAAACTATTTATATAGTCAATTGTCCTAAATGTGAAACACCTCTTATTAGAAAAGAGGGAGAAGCACAACATTATTGCCCTAATGAAAATGGTTGTCCACCACAATTAAAAGGAAAGATGGAGCATTTTATTGGGCGTAAAATGATGGATATTGATGGTCTAGGAGCGGAAACAATAGAACAGTTATTTGAAGAAGGTTTAGTGAGAAATGTTGCCGATTTATATGATTTAACATCCGAACAATTACTTCCATTAGATCGGATGGCAGAGAAATCGGTTAACAATCTAATTGAAGGGTTAGGTAATTCAAAGGAAGTTCCATTTGCAAAAGTCTTGTTTGCCTTAGGAGTTAGATATGTAGGGGAGACTGTGGCCAAAACATTGGTAAAGCATTTTAAGACGTTAGATTTGTTGATGTCAGCCACAGTGGAGGAGCTTATTGAGGTTGATGAGATTGGGGAGCGTATAGCAGAAAGTGTTGTAAGTTATTTTTCAGAAACAAAAAACATTGAATTAATAGCAAGGTTGAAGGAAATAGGACTTCAGTTTGAAATAGGAGAGGAAGAGTTAATAGGAACTTCATCTTTGCTAGAGGGACTTATTTTCGTTATTTCTGGTACATTTAATATGTCTAGAAATGACCTTAAAAAGGCAATAGAGAAAAACGGAGGCAAAGTAGGTAGTTCTATTTCTAAAAAGACAAGTTATTTAATTCGTGGTGAAAATATGGGGCCAAGTAAATTAAAAAAGGCGGAAGATTTGAATGTTTCTATGATCTCTGAAGATGAGTTCATAAAAATGATTGAACAAAACACTTCAGACGATTCTGTGGTAAATAATAAGCCAACTCAAGGAAGTCTTTTTTAAAGTGCTCATCCAATTGTGCGTAAGTATTAGAATATCATTTTATTCAAAGCCTATAATCTTTTATTTTTGTAGCAGATGCAAGCGATAGATAATATAAAAATAAAAGCAGGAAGACTTGTTCTTAACAGGGAGGTTAAGAAAAATGCGAATAGAAAACCTGTTGTTTGTAATTTAAATAACGCATCTAGTGTAGGACTTTTAATGAACATATCTGATGAATCAGATATGAGAAAAATAACAAAATTTGAGAAATTTTTAAAAGCAGAATTTGGAATTAAGAAGGTTTTTATTCTTGGCTACTCCGACAACAAAAAGGAAGATCCTGATTTTTTAAAATCGAGTATTAGTTTTGATTATTTGCAGCGAAAAGATTTATCTTGGAATGGAATACCTTCTGGGCCGATTTATGAAAATTTTGTTGCCGAGCAATTTGATATTCTAATAGACATGACGAATTATTTTAATGTACCATTACGTTTTGTTTTGTTGCGGTCTAAGGCCAAATTTAAAACTGGAATATTTTCAGAGGAATCAACACCGTACTTCGATATGATGATTGCTTTTGACCAAGATGATTTTGAAGAATATGCAAATCAATTAATTCATTATTTAACGATAATTAATGCCAAATAATTCCATAGAAAATAATGTTGTATTAGTTGGTTTCATGGGTTCAGGTAAAACAACCATTGGAAAACTGTTGGCAAAATCTATGGGCTATAGTTTTGTAGATACGGACACTGAAATTGAAAAAGAAGAAGGGATTTCGGTTGCGCAGATATTTGAAATGAAAGGAGAGGAATATTTTAGGGAATTGGAAAGTACTTTTATTACCAATTTTCAACGAAAAAAGTGCATTATTGCAACCGGAGGAGGTATGTCATGTTATCAGGATAACATGAGAAAGCTTAAGGTATTGGGAACGGTACTATTTATAAATACACCCTATGATTCGATAATAGAGAGATTAAAACTAAATCAAGGTTCAAGACCGCTTATAAAATCTAGTTTGAGTAATGAAAAAGATGAATTGCTTGAGTTGTTTTTAAAAAGGCAGCAAATATATAGGGCTTCCGACAAAGTGGTAGCAGGCGACAGTAATCCCAGTTTTATAGTAGAAAGAATACGGGAAATACTTAAAGAGTTTCTCGAAAAATAATTGAATCCCTACGTTTTCTCGTTTACCCTTTATTAGTCTTTTGAACTTTTTACCTTTATAGGGTGAAAGTATTTAAACTAATAACCAAACCTTTTCGGGGTCTCTATAACTGGAGTGTCAGAAGAAAGTATTATCTACTTGGGTTTATTAGTGTTCTATTTCTAATTTGGCTTTTTTGCTTACCCAAGCAATTATTTAATACACCTACATGTACAGTTCTTTTAGATAAAGATGGAAATATGTTGGGTGCGCGTATTGCTGATGATGGACAGTGGCGTTTTCCGTCTAGAGACTCGGTTCCCTATAAATTTGAAAAAGCAATAATTCAGTTTGAAGATCGAGATTTTTATTCACATATGGGATTTAGTTTTAAAGCTTTTACTAGGGCCATGAAACAAAATTTATCAGAAGGTAGAGTTGTGAGTGGAGGAAGCACAATTCCAATGCAAACAATTCGATTATCTAGACAAGGTAAATCACGTTCTGTTTGGGAAAAAATTGTTGAGGTTTTTCAGGCTACTAGAATGGAATGGAGTTACTCAAAAGAGGAAATACTTGCAATGTATTCTTCTTATGCGCCAATGGGGGGTAACGTTGTTGGTTTGGACGCGGCATCTTGGAGGTATTTTGGACGTAGCCCTGAAAATTTAAGTTGGGGAGAGGCAAGTACTTTAGCTGTATTGCCAAATGCACCTAGTTTAATGCATCCTGGAAAAAACAGAGAAAAACTGATTGCGAAAAGGAATCGTTTGTTGGATAGATTGTATTTAGTTGGAGAGATTGATAAAACCGAATTACAACTCGCTAAAAGTGAACCATTACCCACTGCACCGCCAAGTTTACCAAATATATCTCCTCATGTGATAGATAGAATTATGTCTTCTAAACACAAAGGTAAGACCGTTAATTCGACGTTACAGTCTTCTTTGCAAAATGAAATTAATAACATCGTGGACCGGCACCATAATCGATTAAAAGAAAATGAAATATACAATATTTCTGTTGTTGTTGTAGAGGTAGGGACTGGCAACATAATATCTTATATCGGAAATGCCAAAGGAAAAGAGCCTGAATACGGATACCAGGTTGATATTATTAAAGCGAGAAGAAGCACAGGTAGTATTCTTAAACCTTTTTTATATGCTGGAGCATTGGAAGATGGAGTGATTACACCCAATCAATTAATACAAGATGTTCCGACTATAATTTCTGGATATTCCCCTAAAAATTATAATGAGAAATACGACGGTGCAGTGCCAGCAAGTAGAGCATTATCAAGGTCTTTAAATGTGCCAATAGTTAAGTTGTTGCAGAAATTTGGCGTCCAAAAATTTCATAATCAATTAAACAGAATGGGTATGACAACTATTGATCGTCCTTCTTCAAATTATGGACTATCTCTCGTTTTAGGTGGAGCAGAAGCGAGTTTAATGGAGCTTACTTCAATATACGCAAATATGGCAAAGACGCTTAATGATTTTTCGGTAGGAAAAAAATCTAAATTTATTCAACCTACTTATATAAAATCATTTATAAACGATAGAGAGAATGATAATTTGCTTTTATCTCCGGGAGCGACATGGATGACGCTTGAAGCTATGCTAGCAGTTTCAAGGCCAGATGCTGAAGCTAACTGGCAACAGTTTTCTTCTTCCCAAAAAATTGCTTGGAAAACAGGAACTAGTTTTGGTTTTAGAGATGCTTGGGCAATTGGTGTTACTCCCAAATATGCTGTTGGGGTATGGGTAGGAAATGCAGATGGAGAGGGTAGGCCTGGAATAGTTGGAGTTAAAGCTGCAGCGCCAATATTATTTGATGTATTTAAAATATTACCAAAATCGGATTGGTTTGATCAACCGTTTGATGAGATGAAGCAGGTTCCTATTTGCAAGCATAGTGGATTTAGAGCATCAGATGTTTGTGAAGTTGCTGATTCAGCTTGGATTCCCTTACCATGCTTAATTACGGTCGCTTGTCCCTATCATAAAGTTATTCACTTAGATAATTCAGGTAAACGCGTTAACAGCGATTGTGAAGAAGTAAGTAATATGCGCACCACCGCTTGGTTTGTGCTCCCTTCTATTATCGAAAAATTTTACCGGAATAATAACCCTAACTACCAACCATTACCGCCATTTAGAGAAGGATGCTCTGCCACAGAGGAAGTATTGCCAATAGGAATTATATATCCTAAATCAAAAAGTAAAATATATGTCCCAATTAAATTGGATGGAACTTTAAGTAAAACGGTTTTTGAAGCTTCACATCGCGATAACGCTACAAAGATATACTGGCATTTAGATGATGCATACTTGGGAGAAACAACACGTATTCATCAAATGGAATTGATTCCTGAAGAGGGAAAGCATGTATTAACCTTGATGGATGAACTAGGAAATGAGAAATCAAGAACCTTCGAAGTTATCGGTAAAAGCGAGTAAATCCGACACAATGTCAGAAAATGTGTCATGTTTTAAGCTTAATTATGACAATCTTGAGGCTGTTTTCTTCCCAAATTTTATTGGCATAAGAATTGAGTAAATGCAAACCGTAAATCAAGAATTAATAAAGAATAAAAAATATGTCAAAAATTATTGGAATAGATTTAGGTACAACCAATTCATGTGTTTCTGTAATGGAAGGAAATGAGCCTGTTGTTATACCTAACAGTGAAGGGAAGAGAACCACGCCTTCAGTTGTAGCCTTTATAGAAGGGGGAGAACGTAAAATTGGTGATCCTGCAAAACGTCAGGCAATTACGAATCCTACAAAAACGATATCTTCGATTAAGCGTTTTATGGGAAACAAATTCAGCGAATGTTCGAAAGAGATTAGCAGAATGCCATACAAGGTTATTAAAGGAGATAATGATACTCCGCGTGTTGAGATTGATGATAGAAAATACTCTCCACAAGAGATTTCTGCAATGGTTCTTCAAAAAATGAAGAAAACTGCTGAAGATTATCTAGGACAAGAAGTTTCAGAAGCGGTAATTACTGTGCCTGCATACTTTAATGACTCGCAAAGACAAGCAACTAAGGAAGCTGGTGAGATTTCTGGATTAACAGTAAAAAGAATTATTAACGAACCAACTGCTGCTGCATTAGCTTATGGTTTAGATAAGTCTGGAAAAGATATGAAAATTGTTGTTTTCGATTTTGGTGGAGGAACGCACGATGTTTCGATCCTAGAATTAGGAGACGGTGTTTTTGAAGTATTAGCAACAGACGGAGATACGCACTTAGGTGGTGATGATGTTGATCAAGCAATTATTGATTGGTTAGCTGCAGAATTCCAAAAAGATGAAGGACTAGATCTGAAAGCTGATCCAATGGCGTTACAAAGATTAAAGGAAGCAGCAGAGAAAGCGAAAATTGAACTTTCTAGCACAACAACTTCTGAAATCAACTTACCTTACATTATGCCAGTTGACGGTGTTCCAAAACACCTAGTTAAGTCATTAACAAGAGCAAAATTTGAACAATTAATTGACAGTTTAGTTAAAAGAACAATAGAACCTTGTAAAGCAGCAATTAAAAATTCAGGACTTTCTATCAGCGAAATTGATGAAGTTATTTTAGTTGGTGGATCAACTAGAATTCCAGCAATTCAAGAAGCAGTGGAAAAATACTTTGGAAAAGCTCCTTCAAAAGGTGTTAATCCGGATGAAGTTGTCTCTTTAGGAGCAGCAATTCAAGGAGGTGTATTAACAGGAGAAGTTAAAGATGTTCTTTTATTAGATGTTACACCACTTTCATTGGGTATTGAAACAATGGGAGGAGTTATGACTCGATTAATTGATGCAAACACTACGATTCCTACGCAGAAGTCACAAGTATTCTCTACAGCAGCAGATAATCAGCCATCGGTTGAATTACATGTATTGCAAGGAGATCGCCCAATGGCAAATGATAACAGAACAATTGGTAAATTTCATTTAAATGATATTCCGCCAGCACAAAGAGGTGTTCCTCAGATTGAAGTAAGTTTTGATATTGATGCAAATGGAATTATTAATGTAAAAGCTACAGATAAAGCTACTGGAAAAGAGCAAAGTATTCGAATTGAAGCATCTTCTGGATTGAGTGATGCGGAAATTGAAAAAATGCGACAAGAAGCTGAAGCGAATGCTGATGAGGATAACAAGAAAAAGGAAGAAATCGAAACTTTGAATAAAGCGGATGGAATGATCTTCCAAACGGAAAAGCAAATGAAAGAGTTTGGAGATAAAATTCCAGAGGATAAAAAACAACCTATCGAAGAGGCTTTAGCTGAATTAAAAACAGCTCATGAAGCAAAAGATGTTGAAGCAGTTGGACCTGCATTGGAAAAACTAGAAACAGTATTCCAAGCAGCTAGTCAAGATATGTATGCGCAACCTGAAGGAGGAGCTCCGGGACAAGATCCAAATGCGCAAGCTGAAGGCGCTGCTGATGGAGCAGAGGAAGTAACAGATGTTGATTTTGAAGAGGTAGAAGAAGAAGCAAAGTAATTGTTTCAGTAAAGTTTAAAAGGCTCATTCTATTTGGAATGGGCCTTTTTTATGAGTTAATTTATTAGGATGCTCAGTGTTTAAGCAAAAGGGATTACTACTTCTATTAATACCTTATGTTTATATCATATAAAAAAACATAATATATGCCAATAGAAGAAGACGTATTAGACAACAATGCAAAAGAAACCAAAGCTATAAAGGATTATGAATACCCATTAAACTTCCAATTTAAAGTTACCAGTTTAGCCAATGACTTTAATGTAAAAGATTCTAATGGGAATAGTATAGCATATGTTCGTCAAAAGATGTTTAAGTTGAAAGAGGCTATTTCTGTCTTTTCAAATGAAAACAGGTCAGAATTACTTTACAAAATAAATGCAGACAGGATAATTGATTTTAATGCAAGCTATTCGTTTACGAATGCAGACGAAGAAATAATTGGCCGTATTGGAAGAAAAGGAGCTAAATCGATATTAAAAGCACATTACGAAATATTCAACAAAGACAATAAGCAAGAATTTGTTATTAATGAGGAAAACCCTTGGGCGAAAGTTGGAGATGCTGTTTTAGGTGAGATTCCTGTTGTGGCTATGTTTACAGGGTATTTCTGTAATCCACGATACGCGATTAAGCGTATTGATGGCACTATTATAGCTCGCTTATCAAAAGAAGCCTCTTTTATGGGAAGAAAGTTTAAGTTGGAGAAGTTGTCTGAATTAAACGAAGGAGAAGGAGAAAGAATGGTGCTGGCGATAATGATGATGTCATTGTTGGAAAGAAGAAGAGGGTAGTAAAACGAAAACTATATGAAAAAGGCGCATTAATTTTAATGCGCCTTTTTGTTTTTATAGAAATATTAGTTTCCAAATAAAATTACCTAGCATTAATGCTACGGAAGTTGAAAATAGAATAACTATGTTTCTTGCACCGTTTTTATACTTAAATATCAAGTGGGCTCCTGTGTATATAAAGACCAATATAATTGGAATTGAAGCAGGGAATAATTTAATGCTCTCCCAAATATTTCCTTCCATTAATAGAAGGAAAGAACGCTGAAGTCCACATCCAAAGCACTCTACTCCAAACTGACTTTTCCAGGAGCATTCTACCATCAAGTTATATTAAAAGGCATTATAACTTCCCGCAGTAGCAACTGCTCCAGCAACAAACAACACAACAACTATTAAGTAAATTATCATTAATGCAGATAAACTCAAGCCAATAATGCCACAAATAAACCCAGCTTTTGAGTTTTTAAAAGACTGTTCATATTTAGCTTTATTTGATAAATACAAAGTCTTATTTTTTTTGTGCAAGGAAATGGCTATTATTCCCATAATAATTCCAGGAATTCCATAAAGCCAGCAGGTTACTATAGATAAAATACCCAAAACCAGCACTGCTGTAGCATTTGGCAATGCAGCTGGACTTCCAGAAACTTCAAATTCATCTAGATTTTCAAACTCTTCACTCATTTTTTTATTTTATATTTCTTCAAAGATAACTTTTTGTCTTTATCAGCAAAATTAATTAGCTTTCTCCTATGATAAATTGGAAGAAATATCCCTTTGTGAAATTACTATGCCCATTTGTTCTTGGGATTATGTTTTCATTTGAGGATTGTTATTATTCTATTATTACTATTATAGCAGCACTTGTTGCTCTAATAATTATTTCAAAAACGAAAAAAAACGTAAAGAACAATTTTCTTTTTGGAATTGTATTAAGCATGACCTTGTTTACAGGTGGTTCGTTGCTCTCTCAAATGAGTTTACATGATTATACTAAATTAAAGGATGCCGATTTTTATCAATGTGCTATAGTTGAACCGGTAAAAGAGAAAAAGAATTCTTTTCAATTAACGCTATTAATTAATGCTAAATCAATAGATAGTGCTTGGAGCTTATTAAAAGGTAAGGCGTTGATTTACATGGAGAAAGATTCATTGAGTTCAAATCTAAAATTTGGAGATAGATTATTAATTAAGGGAAATCTCAATTTTTTGGAATCTCCCAAAAACCCTCAAGAATTTGATTACAAAAAATATTTAGAAAACCGCTCTATATATCAACAAGGATACCTCGCCAGTGATGATTGGCGACTACTGGATTCAAAATCAAAAGGATTAGATGTATTTGCTAATGATGCAAGACAGTTTTTACTTTCATCGCTTAAATCAAATGGCATTGAAGGAGATCAATATGCTATTGCGTCAGCGTTGATACTTGGTAGTAAAGATGAGTTGGATTTTGAAGTAAAACAAGCTTATGCAACAGCGGGGGCCATGCATGTTTTAGCCGTTTCTGGATTACACGTAGGTATTATTTTTCTTATTTTAAATACATTATTATCCATTCTTGATACTTCCAAGAAAGGAAGGACGGTTAAAGCAATTATTTTATTAATTGCGCTTTGGAGCTATGCTTTGATAACTGGGTTAAGCCCATCCGTGTTGAGAGCGGCTACGATGTTTTCTTTTGTAATAATTGGAACAGTATTAAATAGGAAATCCAGTATTTACAACACACTTGCCGCATCTGCTTTTTTCTTATTAATTATCAACCCAAACTTGCTTTTTGAAGTTGGTTTCCAATTGAGTTATATCGCAGTACTCGGAATTGTATATCTACAGCCCTTAATTTATAAAAGAATTTATACAAGATGGTGGTTATTAGATAAGATATGGGCAATTACAGCTGTTTCAATAGCTGCGCAAATTGCAACACTTCCATTAACATTGTATTATTTTAATCAGTTTCCAGTTTATTTTATGTTGTCTAATTTGCTAGTGATTCCATCTGCTATAGTAATTTTAAGTTTAGGAATATTACTTTTTATTACGTCTCCTATTCCGGCTGTTTCAGAGAGTGTCGGTTGGGTGTTAAATAAGTTCATTGAAGGATTAAATTTTGGTATAAAAGAAATTGAACTACTACCCAATTCATTAATTGAAGGACTTTCTATAAGTGTTTTAGAATGTGTAGCTCTTTATATAATTATCTTATTATTTATACACGGATTGAAAGTTCGAAAATTGAAAATAGTTAATTATGCTTTTCTTCTTGCACTTATCTTTATTATTAACGATTTAATGGAAGATGTTGCTTTAGCAAATTCAAAAAGTATGATAGTGTATCATATTAACAAAAAGCAAGCAATAGATTTTATCGATGGAACGAGCAATGTGCTGCTAGCAAATTCGAGTTTGATAAAAGATAAGCAAAAACAAAATTTTCACATTAAATCAAATTGGTCCTATTTAGATTTGCAAAACGTTCAACATATACCAACTGAAGCTACCAAATTAGATGAAACACTTTTGGACAGTTCTCTACAATTAGTCGATACGTATTCAAAATTTCATACTGTAAAAATGGTCAGAATTGATAAAAAGTTTGCTTTACAACCGCTAGGCAAAAAGATTGATGTTGATTACGTATTGATGTCAGGTAACGCAAAAACAAAATTGAAGGACCTTTACAAAATGTTTAATTTTAAATCTGTAATTGTAGATGGTTCAAATTCTAAATGGAATCGGAATAGAGTAGAAGCTGAAGCAGAAAATTTACATATCCCGATATACAATACAGAAAAAGGAGCTTTTTACTTAAAGCTTTGAATTGTTAGAAAGAAATGGATAGAGAATAATTTATATTATTTAGCCCCTTCAACAATTTCCGCTACATCAATAATTACAAAATTAAGGTCAAACTCAAATTGAAAATTTCTTTGAACCACTATTTTATCCTTTGTTTTACTTTCAAATTGATGATATAATTTATACCCAAGGGGTATTTTAATCTTTTCATTATTATCGTCCAATATTGTTTTATCCATTGGCAGTAAGTCTGAAAATGTAGATGATTTATATTCGTCTGAATAATTTGGATTTTTTAAGATCCATTCTTTAGCTAATGATTGAGATAGTTTTGTCTCATTAAAATCATTGTTTATTCTAATGTGCTTACAAATAGATAAAATTGTTTTCAATAGCCTCGCTTTGTTTTCGGTTTCGCTCTCTAGCGCTTTGTTTAGTTGAGCATAAGTTTTTTTGTTTTTTTGATTAGTGGTGTATGTGTTTTCTAATTCATACAAAGGGTATTGCATAATGAAATAATAAAATAATTCCTCTTCTTTGTCGCTCAAATCTGTGGAGAGCATAATCTTGACATCTTTTACCGTGTAATTTGGAAATAGGAGGAATTTACATTCATATAACTGAATCCCATTTTTCTCCGACGTAATCTTATAAATATGCGTTAATTCATATGTGATAAATATTTTTTTATCTCTTAGTTCTTGTTTTTTTGTAATGATAGCAGAATCATTTGCAGCAATCATTTCGTCTAAATTATTTGGATAATTGTCTTTTAAGGAAGGCAGTTCTCTGCGCAATTTATAAAGTTGGTCCAGTTCAACTATTTCTTTGGGCTTTAAAGTATATAATTCTCCAAATTTAAAACCTTTGTAGACTCCATTTTTGCCAAATGATTCAATGATTTTTGCTTCTACAGCATCCTCTGCTTTTTGTTGTTTCGTTTTAGTTTTTTCCGAATTTGCAACGGTTTCGGAAGTTTTGAAAAAACCTACACAACCGGTAAATAAAACTAACATTGCAAAAGCAGTAATTGTTATTTGGTTTATTTTCATAAAATAATTAAATAGTCTATTTTGGTAAATGAATAACAAAAACCATGCTTAAAATGAATGTGAAGGTACTATTTCTTATTACTTCTTTCTTGTTTGTGAATATTTGTTTCTCTCAGGTAACTGAGGATATACGAAACAAGTCTTTAAATGAATTTAAAACAGATCGTGATGCAAAGTTTGGTGTTTTTAAGATTGTTCAGTATAGCGGTCTGTCGCCTAATTTTAGAGTGATTCAAGATACAGAGGTAAAGAATGCCATAGCTTATATTAAAGGTAAAAAACGATATATTCGATACAATCCTTTATTTATGAAAAGAGTAAATGATTCCACTAAAACAGATTGGGCTGCTATTAGTGTTCTTGCTCACGAAATTGGTCATCATTTATTGGGTCATACTTTAATACACCAAGAGAGCAATCCAGGAGATGAATTGGCAGCAGATAGATATTCTGGGTTTATCTTGTTTCAAATGGGGGCCACATTAGAAGAAACGTTGAAATGTATTGAAACAGAAGGGAATTTGCACGGCACAAAAACACATCCGCCAAGAAGGGCAAGGATAGATGTTATTTCTGAAGGCTGGAAGGATGCAAAAAGGCTCAAGAATAAAAAAATAACGGACTTCACTCCGGAGAGAAGTAATATAGAAGAAACTTTTAAATACACCTGTTCTTTTGTGGGTGATGAAAACACTTATTACGTTAATAATGTTAACCAAATGGTTTGGTATGACAATTATGCGAATCCTATTGTTATTGGAGTTTTAAAAGAGTCAGAGGGTAAAAATTATAAGTGGGATTATCTCTATGATAAAACACTATATAAAATCGATTCAGGTGGTTCTATATGGTTAATTACCACCTATGGTTCCTCCCTTAAAGTTGGAGAATTAAATGATATTAATTCTGCGAAAGAAAACAAGTGAACGTTTTAAATAATAATGTTACCAAGCAACTTTAAACAAAATGCAAGGTTTATCTAGTATTAATTACATAATTTGTCCCGCACAAAAATCACAAAATGAAAAGTATTTTAAATAATCTATTTTTTTTCATATTACCAATTCTGTTGTTAGCGAGCTGTACAAAAGAACCTGGTGTTGGAGGGAGCGCAATTGTAACAGGTAAAATATATGCAGAAGATTATAATGCACTTGGAACACTTACTGGTGAGTATTATACTCAGAATTATAAAGTATATCTTATATATGGGAATGAATCCGGAGCATTTGATGATGATGTAAATACAAGTTATGATGGGTCTTTTGAGTTTAAATACTTACAAAAAGGAGATTACGAATTATTTGTGTATTCCAATTATTCTTACTGTCCGACTTGCGGAAATGCAGGAGATAGCGTTGTTTCTGTAAAGTTTCAAATTACCGAAAAGAAACAAGAGTTGGATTTAAATGATATTACAATTTTTAAATAAGTATACTTGAGATTTGTTTTTTTAATAGTATTTATAATTCCAAATTGTCTCATGGCGCAATTTGGTAATCAAGATTTTGGTGCTTGGGGTGGTGTAAGTGTTAATAAAGAAGTAGCAGATGATTTAAATGTTGATGCGGACTTTCAGATCCGAACTGACGATAATTCAACAAGACTTAATCAGTTTTTTTTGGACTTAGGAGCTAAGTATAAATTTAATAAATACTTTAAGACAGGAATTTCCTGGAGATCAAAAATGAAGAATAGTTGGTCAGGTTATGATTCGCAAAATAGACTATACTTTGATCTAACAGGTAAATTGAAGTTGAATGCTATGAATCTCTACCTAAGAAGCAGAACGCAAACAACGTCTAATCGTAATGCTGAAAACCCTACCTATGAAAGAATTCGATTTAAAGTGAAAATTAAAATAGAGAAAGGTTTGAAAGCATTTATTCAAGATGAGTTTTTCTTTCATTTGAACGGTACCGGAACATCTAATTATAAAAAGAATCGGTTTGGATTAGGGTTTGAATATACTATTTCCGATTATCTTAAAATGAACTTAAAATACTTGCGTATTACTGAAGTGAATCAGGCTTATCCACTTCGAATGAATGTAATTGCTTTAGGTTTGTCTTACTCTTTAGAGTGATAGCTTACCTTTAATGTTGAAATTTATCCTTTGGTACAACTATCTTTTTTATTTGGAGTTTTTTAGCTAACTATACAATATATTAGATAGGAATTAATAATAGAATATGATCAAAATTTTCGCTTTTTTTGCTTTTATACCTTTTTTTATGTCTGCTCAACTAAATATGTCAGAATTAGGCTATTTGGACTTAGTTTCATTACATAATTCTGATGCTTCCGACATATGGGGATATGTTGATGGAAGTGGAAATGAATATGCTATAGTAGGCTTGAATGATGGTACTTCTATTGTTGATGTTACAGATCCTGCTAATCCATTTGAAGTTTTCTTTGAGCCAGGTATGAATTCGATTTGGAGAGACATTAAGACATGGGGTAATTATGCGTATGTAACTACGGAAGAGCCGCAAGGATTATTAATTGTAGATTTAAGCACACTTCCTGGAAACCCGAATTTAACCACCACATATTACAATGGACCGGTTGGAGATATGTGGGCTTCAGCTCATAATCTTTTCATTGATGAAAATGGCATCTGCTATATTTTTGGTGCAAACAGAGGAAATGGAGGTGCTATTATGTTAGACTTGACTATTGACCCTATGAATCCAGTTGAATTGGGAATCGTTGATAACTGGTATGCACACGATGGTGTTGCAAGAGGAGATACTTTATATATGGGACATATTAATGATGGGCATATGAGTATTTGGAATGTTTCCGATAAATCTAACCCGGTAATACTGGGCCAACAAGTAACGCCAGGTAATTTTTCTCATAACTTATGGATATCAGATGATGGGGATTATATATATACGACTGATGAAATCACAAATGGATTTATTGGAGAATTTGATATTTCAGATCCAACCAATATTGTCGAATTAGATAGAATACAATCTAGTCCAGGCATGGATGTTATACCGCATAATTCACATTTTATAAATGATTATATCGTAACTTCTTATTATAGGGATGGTGTAACCGTTCATGATGTTTCTAATAAAGGGAATATGGTTGAAGTGGGAAATTTTGACACTTCTCCTTTTTTTTCTGGAGATGGATTTAATGGCTGCTGGGGAGTTTATCCATGGTTACCATCAGGAAATATTATTACTTCCGATATTGAAAATGGACTGCATATTCTTGGTGTTACATATAATAGAGGTTGCTATTTAGAAGGGACTGTTACTGATGCATCTACAACTGCACCTATATTTGGAGTTACAATAGAGCTAGTAAATACAATTATAAGTGATCAAACAAATATAGTAGGTGATTATGCAACTGGTTATGCTATTGCAGGTTCTTATGACATTATCTATAGTCATCCTGCGTATATTCCGGATACTATCTTTGGAGTTTCGTTAGTGAGCGGACAAGTTTCCATACAAGATGCAGAATTAATTCCATTGCCAAATATTGATTTGACTTTAAGCTTAGATGAGTTGCCAAATATTGGAATAGCAATACCAAATGCAGAAGTAATTATAGAGAATGATGATTTATTATTTAATGGATACACAGATGCAAATGGAGAAATAACATTCTTAAATTTTATAGAAGGAACGTACAATGTCTATGTTGGAAAGTGGGGTTATATAGAATACTGCGCTCAAGGTGAAGTATTTAGTATTAATGATACAATGTATCCAGTTTCTCTAGATTTAGGATATGCTGATATGTTTAACCTAGATTTAGGTTGGCAGGTTTCCGGCGCAGCACCTGATGGAATTTGGGAAAGAGGAGTTCCTGAAGGTACTTCAGCAGGTGGAAGTCAATCCAACCCTGGAGTGGATGCTTCTGATTGCGGGGAAAAAGCTTACGTGACCGGAAATGAAGGAGGTGCTGCTGGTTTGGATGATGTTGATTTTGCAGACGCAATACTTACTTCTCCAGAAATGGACCTTTCAAATGGAGGAGGTGAACCAGTTATTAGTTTGGATTTTTGGTGGCGCAATTTTTTAGGTCAAGTTACTCCTAATGACTCATTAATATTTATCATTGATGATGGATCAAATCAATATGTTGTAGCAGAATATTATGCAGATGATGATGCTGAAAATTGGCAATCATTGCAGATTGACATTATGAATGTAACACAAAATTTGAATACAATTAAATTGATAGTAAAAACTGCAGATTGGGATGCTGAAGGAGGAAACTTGGTAGAAGCTGGACTGGATAACTTTAGAGTTGACTATGTTTTGAATCTTGACGAAAACAATATAGATTCAGATTTTTCAGTTTACCCTAATCCGTCAAATCATCTTTTTAATTTAACTTTTGGAGCTGATGTTCCTGAAAGTCTAGTTATAAATATTTATGATATTTCTGGAAGGCTTGTTAACTCCTCAAATATAAAGAAAAACAATGCGAGGGTAAATATTCAAAATCCTGGTGTCTATACAATAATATCGGTAGGAGAGCAATATGTAGGTCCGCCAGTGAAAGTAGTTAAGATGCAATAATTACATCTTAATAGCTCATTTTTCACTCATAAATAATCTATTTCTTTTTTTCAAAAGAAGGCATCAAGCCTACAAGCCGCCCAAATAAATCCAATGTCTTTTTAAACGTGTCCATGTAGAGCGTCACAATTAAGAAAATGGTCATACACCATATTACCACAATATTAGCAGAAAATGTATCAAAGTAGACTCCAAAAAGCTTTTTCTTTGGTGCATAAAAATGTGCTTTTAAATAATCGTAATCGTAGGGCTCTAAATAAATAGGATATGACTTTTGGATCACATAATTATTATCCTCATCTGTAACCTCGAATGAATTCGCGTTGGTAACAAAATCTTCTAGAGCACTATTTTTATATTTATACATAAACTGATGAAAAGATTCTTCTTTCAGTTTAGTCATAAATTTACGTAACTTCTTATGCTGTTTTTTGTCAATTATGTTTTCACCTTTGGCTTTGTCCAATAGAGCAATATATTCAGCGCTAGGCTTCATGAAAGTCTTTTCTAGGCTATCTTTTTTATCTTCAAAGGCCTTGTATCTTCTTTTGTAGCGCTCTTTCACAGTAGCTAGGTATTTTTTAATCTCACCATAAGCTTCCTCGTTAAATTTATTTAAGGTAAGATTACTTATAGTTCCGTCAGTCACCTTGATTTCTTTGGAGTGCCTATTTTCCTTTTCAATTTCATTTTTTAGAATGTGAATACTTCTTTCCATTGAAGTTTTCTTCTCAGGATTCTTATTTTCAGAATTGACAAACCCGTTAATGTTCTCTAATTTTGCATCAAGGTTACTAACCCATTTATCTTTTTTCCAATTAGAAAATTTCATTTCTTGGTTGTACTCGTAGAAATTCTTTTCATATTCATTGTCCTTAAATTGGGTAACGGCTAGAGCTTCATAAGCCCATCTGGAAGCCATTACGTTACCTATCCATGGCACATGTGATTTGGAGGAAAATACAGGATTAAGTTTGTCAAACGGAACTAATATCCCACTGAAAAGTAATTGAGGTATTATTAATATAGGTATTAAAATATATATGACTTTAACTGAATTGAATGTAGCGGATATATTAAGACCTAATAAGTTGGCAAAACAAGAGACAGAAAAGAGTATCATCCAGTAGATAAACGTCATTCCTTCAATACCCAATACAGAATTACCGACTATAACGTAAAAGATTGATTGTATCGCCGAAATTAAAAACATAATAAAAATCTTAGAAAACAAGAAACTACCTTTACTTAGATTTAAAAATTTCTCTCTTTTCAGAATCTTTAAATTACCTATAATTTCCTCTGCGCTTGTTGTTAAGCCAATAAATAGCGATACAATTATTGAGATGAATAAAAACTGCGGTAAATTTTCGCTGGTATAAAAGGTGTACTCTTCATTGCCATCAGAAGTACTAAAGTATTTCATGAAGAACCCGAGGATTCCCGCTAAAGCAGGAGCTTCGAAAAGGGTTATGGCCATGTATTGAGCGTTTGTCAATTTAGCTTTCACATCTCTAATGAAAAATATAGCAGCTTGTTTAATTTTCCCTGGAATCTTAAAGATGCTTTCAGGCATTTCTTCCGCATCTTCTATGTCAGATTGTTTGCTAGCAATAAGTTCAATGTAATGTTTGTTCCATTCTAAGGGAGAAACTTTTCTATGCGCAGTTAAATTACCATATTCATCTACTACTTTAGAATCAATTATATTAAATATTTGTTCTGGATTTACATTTCCACAAGAAACACATTCACTTTCTTCAGAATTTACATGTTGCACTAATCGTTTGAAATAAATTACTGCATCAACAGGATTGCCGTTATAAATGGGATATCCACCTCTGTCTAAAATGATTAATTTATCAAACATTTTAAATATGTCCGATGATGGCTGGTGTATTACAACAAAAATTAATTTTCCTTTTAGTGATAGTTCTTTTAAAAGATCCATTATGTTTTCAGAGTCTCTAGAAGATAATCCTGAAGTGGGCTCATCAACGAACATTATGGATGGCTCTCTAATGAGTTCTAAGGCAATGTTTAATCTTTTTCTTTGTCCCCCACTGATAGTCTTTTCAAGCGGGCTACCTACTTTTAAATCCTTAGTTTCATATAGACCAATAGATTTTAGTGTTTGAACGCACAGCTTAGCAATTTCTATATCGCTATAGTTCCCAAAACATAATTTAGAATTGTAAAAAAGATTTTCAAATACAGTTAATTCTTCAATCAATAAATCATCTTGCGGCACAAACCCAATTACTCCTTCTAATTCTTTTTTGTCTTTGTGAAGGTCAATTCCGTTCACCTCTACGCAACCTATAGTAGGTGAGTAGTTGCCATTTAAAATATTTAGAAGAGTAGACTTGCCTGCTCCAGATCCTCCCATAATGCCAAGTAGGCGGCCACTTTCTTCATGTAAAGTGAAATCTTGCAAACCTATATTACCCCCTTTAAAATGGTATTGAATGTTTTTTGCTTTGAAAGAAATCTTTTTAGAAGATTTATCGCTTAAAAATTTACCAATTATATCACTGTAATATATCGGCTGAACTCTTGAGCTTCTCAAGGAAGATCCTTGAGTCAATACCTGCACTCTGTCTTGTGTTATAATTTGTCCATTGAGATAAAGTCCATGGTTTCCGTAATACCGAACAAAATAGGTGTTTACTGATTGTACACGAATGACTCTTAAAAAACCTACAATACTCTCTGAGTAAATGTGTTTCGAATTTTTAAGTTTAGATTCTTGTGAGTTGTTAATAACCAAGCAAACTTCTTTGTCCAAAATAGCAGTTTCATCTGCATTTACAAAAGCTAAGCAATCATTAAATTCTTCTTTGAGAATGTTAAATGTTTCCGCAACCGTTGTAGCAAATTCTAACTCTTGTTCGGTAACAATATCATTTGCATAAATAAACTCTAGAATACGAATAAGTACAATTACTTTTTGACGCTGTGTCAGTTCCTCATTAATTTGCGTGCAGATTCTTAGTACCTTAACTGAGTTTACCGAAGTTCTTTTTCTTTTACCTACCTTTTTATTTGATTTTCCTTGATGAGAAAGCAAAAACTCATCAAATAGAGAAAGGTATTCTTTAATCAATTCTTGGTTTAATTCCTGACGAAGAAATTGTCGTACAATTTTACGTCCACCAACATCATAATTGACTTCACCAGTTTCTTCGTTTATTTCCCCTTTTGCTATTATTGCAAAAAGTTGCATCAAGGCTTTGAGTATTCTTTCGCTCATTTAGTTAATGGTATTATTGAAGTTTAGGAAAGTTGGTATTGGTGCTTCAATAATAATTTATTTTCTTTTTTCGAATCCAATCATCATGATTGCACAACCTGAAAGTTTTTTATTCATATCTAATCTTGCTTCAACGTAGCAATCAATGGTACTTTCAATTTTAAAATCCCAATAAGGAGCATTGTTATAGTCTTTATTGGAAAATAGTAAGTTCCTGTCGGTATCATAAATTTCAAAAATTAAGAAATTTTCAGCTATTCCAGCAGAAGTTGCTATTCTATAAGTAGACCCACCGTATAACGTTACTTCAAATTCAGAGGATTGGTCCTCATCCAAAAAAGTTCTATAAACTTGACCGTCAGAAATGAAAACTCTATTCAACTGTTTATCCTGGCTTGTGTTTAGATAAGAGTTTGTTACATTACTAATTGAGTCACAAGTGATTTGTCCAACAATAGAAGGGCCAATAAGCAATGTAATTGCGATAAGGGTTAATTTAAATAGTTTCATAATTATTCAACGATTTCAGTTCTTATTGATTTGATTTTTTCGATAATTGCTTCTAAATCTCCATCCGCAATTTCAACAGTGTGTTTACTTTTAATTGTTGTCACTTTTTTAGACTCGTCAGTAGACGAAGGAATGTATTCGTAGGTATATTTGATTTCATCAAATATACTATACAGATCTTCCAATTCATTAATTAAATCTTCATAGTCAGAATCAGTATTATATTGACCTAACATTGCAATTAAACTAGCTAAAGGCTTCTTTTGGTCTCCCAGCCTTTCCATTAATAAAGCGTTGTTTGAAGAAATAGCAGCATCTGCTGCAATATAAATCGATTCAATCCATCCACCAGCAAGTACAAGCGCAGCTACATCATTTTTGTCATTGTCCTTTAAGTAGTTGTCAGAGTTTCTGTAGGCGTCAGAAACGAAAACTAACATTGAGTCTTGATTTCCAATATTAGAACTAAACCTATCTGCTAATTTTTCGTCAAAAGCACCTTCAAGTCCCAATTCCTTGGAAAGGCCTCTAACAGATTTTAAATATCTAAGAGCGCCATCCGTTTGCTCATAAATAGTTAAATAACCCAAGTCAGCTCCATAAACACCTAGATTCAATGCTTTTGAGAAGTTAGAGGAATAGTTCATTGCATTGTCTGCAGGATTAACATAATCCGAGTTAAAAGGAACTCCAACATCTTTTATTAGAAAAGCTGTTTGAACAGGAGAAGGAATAGAAAATATTTGATCTCCAATCAGAAATATACTTTCATCAGGGTTGACTACAGAGTCCTTTTGGTTTGTAACATCTTTCGTATTGTCACCATTATTGGTGGCTTCACTTTCCGTTCCGCACCTCCCCATTAGCATTGTTACTGAGAATAGAGATGAACCTATAATGAATAATTTAAGTTTGTTTTTCATTTGATCTATTTTGTTCTACACCATTAATTTTAATTAGTCAAAGAAAACAATAAAGGGGGTAACATCCAAAATATATTTTCTTTTATTTTTAAGTTAAACAAAATTTCAATTTTATGTATTTTTTTTTGGCCTATTGGAATACTTCGTGAATTACTAAATTATTTAATTTGATGTTAAGTTTTAAGGATAGGATACATGTGGTTTTTTTAGTTAACATATCATTTATATAATGTATTGTAGATGATTGTTTAACAATATTTTATCTTTATTTTGTATAGAATTATTGTTTATTGATTTATTCAAGGTCTTTAAAATATATTTTGTTTTTCGTACATTGTCGAAAATCGATATTTTCATTTGATGTTTTGATTAAAAAGATGTTGTTAAAAATGATGTTATGGTGAAGATTAATAAAATTGCTGTTTTCACTTCAGGAGGGGATGCTCCTGGAATGAATGCTTGTATAAGAGCGGTTGTTCGAAAAGCACTGCACAACAATATTGATGTACTCGGAGCATTAAGGGGCTATGACGGTATTATAAATAATGATTTTATTCAATTGGATAAATCTTCTGTAGGGAACATCATCCAAAAGGGAGGTACTATTTTAAAAACTGCTAGAAGCATTGATTTTATTACAGTTAATGGCAGGAGGAAAGCTTTTGATAGTATTCAAAAAAACAACATTGATGCTATTGTTGCCATTGGAGGTGATGGTACTTTTTCCGGTGCTGCTATTTTCACAAGTGAATATGGTGTTCCAATAATTGGAATTCCGGGAACTATCGACAATGATTTATTTGGAACAGACGATTCAATTGGATATGATACTGCTTTGAATACAATAGTAGACGCAGTGGACAAAATTAGAGATACAGCAAATAGTCATGATCGCCTATTTATTGTTGAAGTAATGGGGAAAGATGCTGGTTTTATTGCTCTCCGAAGTGGAGTTGCAGTTGGAGCTGAGGCTGTTCTAGTGCCGGAAACACAAACTTATATTGATCATTTATTAAATAAACTTGGTGGAGATAGAAGGAAAAGTAAATCTGGAAGTATTGTTATAGTTGCTGAAGGTGATGGATACGGTGGGGCTTATAAGGTTGCAGATGCTGTTAAGGAGAGGTACCAACATTTCGATATCCGTGTTTCAATTTTAGGTCATGTTCAAAGAGGTGGTAATCCTTCAGCATTTGATAGAGTATTGGCGAGTCGACTAGGTGCTGGTGCATTAGAGGCTTTAATTGAAGGTCGCAAAGGAGTCATGATTGGATTAGTGAATAAAGAGCTTGTCTTTACGCCTTTTGAAAAGGCAGTTAAACATCATAAAGAATTAAATAAACAATTACTTTCGTTGACTGAAATTCTAGCACTATAAGTTTATTTAATAGAAATGGAGCGTATAACAATATTTATAGATGTGATTTTGCCTTTGGCGGTTCCGAATCTTTATACTTATCGGGTTCCTTTTGAATTGAATGAATTTGTTCGCATTGGTCAGCGCGTTGTGATACCGTTTGGCCGGAGTAAGTTGTATACGGCGATAGTAAAGAAATTTCATTATACACCACCGAAATATACTACTAAATATATTGAGTTTATTTTAGATGAATACCCCATAGTCACAGAGACCCAATTAAAACTTTGGGATTGGATTTCCGAACACTATATGTGTCATATTGGAGAGGTTATGTTAGCTGCACTGCCAAGTAGTTTGAAATTGGCTAGTGAAACAAAGGTGCTTCTTAATGATCGTTTTAGTGGAGAGTTATCTAGTCTTAATGATCAGGAATATTTAATTGTGGATGCTTTAGAATTAAGATCTGTATTGAGTTTAGGCGAGATAGGAGAAATATTGGACATAAAAACCGTATATCCGATTGTTAAGAGGCTAATCGATAAAGGTGTTGTGATAGCGGAAGAAGAATTAAAAGAAAGTTATCGTCCTAAAAAAGTTAAGTACGTTGAATTAACAAAGGAATATCAGCATGAAGAAAAGATTGAAGATCTTTTTGATGAATTAAAAAGGGCAGTTAAGCAACAAGAATTGCTGATGTTATATTTACAATTGAGTAATTACTTTGTAAATAAAGTGGACGTGAAAAAAAAGGAATTGCTAGAAAAAGCCTCTAGCTCGCCAGCAGTATTAAAAGGGTTGTATAAGAAAGGAATTTTGTCTGAATACGCTTTAGAAATAGGTCGTTTTAAACAGTATGAAGGAGTAAGAGATGGTTCTAAAGAGTTGTCCAGTCCACAAAAAATAGCTTTATCGGGTGTAGAAAAGGCTTTTGAAGATAAGGATATTTGTTTGCTAAATGGTGTCACTGGAAGTGGCAAAACAGAGGTCTATGTCGAACTTATAAACAAGCACATTGCCAAAGGACAGAAAGTTTTATACTTATTACCCGAAATTGCACTTACAACTCAAATGATAAACCGTTTGCGTAAATATTTTGGAGATAAAATTGGGATTTATCATTCAAAATTTTCTCCGAATGAAAGAGTTGAAGTATGGAATGCCGTTTTAAAAAATAAGTTGCATAAATATGATGTCCTTTTGGGGGCAAGAAGTGCCGTCTTTCTGCCATTTGATAATTTGGGACTAATTATAGTTGATGAAGAGCACGAAACATCTTTTAAGCAACATGATCCGGCACCAAGGTATAATGCTAGAGATACAGCTTATGTTTTAGCGAAATTACATGGAGCGAAGGTGTTGCTTGGGTCTGCGACACCATCTGTCGAAACCATGTATAGTGCTAAGGAAGGCAAGATAGGGTTGGTAGAAATGAAGAAAAGGTTTGGAGATATCCAATTACCTGAAGTTCTATGTGCAGATATTGGCGAGCATAAGAAGAAGAAGAAAATGTATGGAATATTTTCTGAGTTTCTAATTAAAGAAATGCAGAATGTATTGAAGCGAAAAGAGCAAATTATACTTTTTCAAAATAGGAGAGGATATGCTCCTAGATGGACTTGTGAAGTTTGCGGTTGGGTTCCAATGTGCACAAGATGTGACGTAAGTTTAACTTATCATAAATACACGCACAAACTAAACTGCCACTATTGTGGTTATACAATAAGCCCTCCTAACCAATGTGAAGCCTGTGGTAGTTCAGAAATTAAAATGTTAGGTTTTGGAACGGAAAAAATTGAAGAAGAAATAGCCATTCACTTGTCAAGTGAAGTAAGAATTCAAAGAATGGACTTGGATACAACCCGATCAAAATTTGCTTACCAGAATATTATCAATGATTTTGAGAATCGAGAAATAGATATTTTGGTTGGTACACAAATGGTTACTAAAGGACTTGACTTTGATAATGTGTCACTTGTAGGGGTTTTAAATGCAGATGATATGCTTTATTATCCTGACTTTAGAGCTTTTGAAAGGGCTTACCAATTAATGACTCAGGTAAGTGGTCGAGCAGGAAGAAAAAAACACAGAGGTAAAGTAGTCATTCAGACACATACACCTGATCATTGGGTTATTAAGAAAGTAATGCAAAATGATTACGAAGGAATGTATAGTCAAGAAATATATGAAAGGAAAAATTATCAATATCCACCATTTTTTAGATTGATAAGGTTAACAGTGCGGCATAAAGAAAAAGATATTACGGATGCTGCTAGTGCGGAACTAGTTAAAATGCTTCAAGTAAAATTAGGAAATAGGATATTAGGTCCTGAATACACTTCCATTCCAAGAATTAAGAATGTCTACAATAAGTTGGTGACGATTAAATTTGAGCGAACTGCATCGATTCCTAAAGTAAAAGCATTTTTATTAGAAAATTTAACGAACCTTAAGCAAATTAATGGATATAAATCAGTTCGTGTTAAAATTGATGTTGATCCACTTTAGCCCAATAATTCATTTGTTTCAAAATACAAATCTTTACACATTGGCAAGGTTTGGATTATCTCTCTCAGAACTTCTTCGTTTTCAATTTTAAAAACCATCCATAAATTATCCAAAGTTTTATTCATATAAACTTGTTGTATGATGTTTTTTGTCATTAACTCTCCCATTATTACTTGTTCTTTTTTTATTATATCAGGCGAGATTTGGGTGAAAGCGTTTCTTCGAAAATGGACCATATAAGTTTTCATGTGCTTTGGTTTTAATTTCAGCGAATTTAAGAAATCTAATATCTTTTTATAAGTTTTAGCTGTGCACATTTCTTGTTGTGCAAAATTCTTTTTATTTTGTAATAAAATAAATTGAAATGAAAAAAGTATATAATTTAATTGTTTTGTTTTCTTTTGTTGGTATTTGTTCTTGTCAATTGAACGAAGAGAAAGAAGATTTTGCAGATCCCTCTGTTCCTATTGTTGAGAATAAAATAAATGCTCTTAAGCCCGTGGAAGGAGGAGAGCCAATTCATTATAAAAATTTGGAGAAATTTTTACCCACTACCATTGATGGTTATGATAGGGAAGATCCAGAAGGTGCTATGTTAAATATGACTGGCTTCTCTGTTTCGAGTGCAACAGCGGAATATACAAACTCTAATAAGGATTATATCCGTGTTTCTATACTTGATTATAATGCTGCTCCCAGTATATATGAGAACTCAACTGCAATGTGGGGAAAGGGCATCACGATTGATTCTTATGATGAGTATGCCAAATCATTCAGCTTGAACAATGAATTAAGTGGTTGGGAATCTTTTGAAAAAAATCATAACAAGGCAACTGTTGTGATGGGTTTTGGAAATAGATTGCTGATAACTGTTGAAGCAAATAATCAATTAGATGCTGAAAAGTCAAAAGATATAATTGCTTCAATGAATTTGAAGAGCATTATGATGGCGATAAACAGTGAAAAATAAGTTAATCAATTTGGTTTAGTCTGTATTATAGATTTGTTATTCCTTTATAATTTTTGATAAATATCCATTTTGAATTTTCAAAAAGTAAACACCTCTATTTAGGTTAGAAAAATTAATCTTTCCTTGATCAGAATTTCCAGAAACTATTTTTTGTCCTTGCAAATTACAGATTGTAAATTTAAAATTATTGCACGATGAGCAATGTATATTTATAGTTGAACTAAAAGGATTTGGATAAATTTGCAAACTCTGTTGAAGAAATATGCGTGTAATTTTAATCACTACACAGTATGCTTATCTATAAAATTTTGAAATACTGATTAGGTTGATTATCCGCCAAACTTATTGAAAAGAAAGTATATGCTAAATGCGGTGAGAAAAACGATTCCTAGGTAACTAGTAATTTTTATCCAAGTTGGTGGTGCGTGCTCTCCAATGTGATTTTTTCGAACAAGTATTACATTAAATACAGCAATTATTGGAGCAATTATGAAAGAAAGTGTGGTTGCAATATTTACCAGGCCTTTGATGCCAAAATCAGTTGTTTTGACTAGTTGAATAATGCAGAAGCTCCCAATTATAACCAGCAGAATTGTTGCCGTATACATTTTATTCTTTGCTTTTGTGTAAGTTGCTTTTTTTTTGAAAAAAATTAATTCTGAAGTACGCTGCATAGCTCTTCCATAGCCATCAAAAACAGCTATACAGGTCCCAAACATTATAGAAAAAGATGCTGCTGCAATGAGTATATATGTCCAACTTCCCATTGTTTGGGTGTATAAATTTACTATCCCATTAGCAAAACCAGCTGGGTCATTCGGAATTGTTTCATTGGTGTCATAAAGTAGGTAAGCGCCCATCGTAACAAAGCATATAGATAGTATTGCAGAAACCAAGTATCCCAAGTTGAAGTCGAATAAAGTTTCTTTCATTGTTGGTTTATATCCAGTTTGTTTTATTCTTTCGATGGTCCATAAGCTATTCCAGGTACTTAGATCTAGAGCGGTAGGCATCCAGCCCATTAGTCCTAGTAAAAAGAAAATTCCATCATCTGATTCTGGAAATATGTTGCCTTCGAACAATGGTTTTGATCCCAACGGTCCATTTATCAGTGTCATCACAAATGCGATCAGGGTAGATATGAGTAATGCAATCCCTATAATCTTAATTAGCTTATCCAATACACTGAATTTACCGGAGATCAAAATCCCACCGCAAATAACAAATAGTAGAAGTGTTGTTGCTTCATGAGATTCTATTCCAAATAAATTCTGCATAAAACCCGAAGTAACAAAGCCAACAGCTGAAGCTACCATAAACATTGAAATAACGGTAATAAGAAAATAAATCCAAAGTGCCGATTTTCCCAATGCTTTATAGCCATCTATTATACTTGTTCCAGTTGCATTTGCGTATCTAGAACCATATTCAAAGAATGGGTATTTCAAGAGGTTTGCAATTATAACAGCCCATAATAATCCAAAGCCAAATTTCTCTCCGGCTTGCGTAGATTGAACAAGGTGAGAGACGCCAATAGCTGTTGATGCAAATAGAATTCCTGGACCTAAAGCTTTTAAAAGATTATTCTTTTTCATTTCAAACAAAAATAAGATAATCGTTAATACAATTAAAAAGTTGAAATGAATACATTAAATTTACACGATGCAATTGACTAAGATACCATTGGATAAAACCGGTAAATTTTCCAGGCTTATTTTGGATTATATAAATAACCCAGATGGGTTTTCAGAATTTGTTGCAGAAAGAGTGACTTTGAAAAACTTTAAAAAGAAATTAAAAGAAAAGAAGTTTTCGAAGGAGAAAAGAGATTTGTTAGTAAAGCAATTAATAGTTCAATATAAGTTTGCGGGTATTGAGATTCCGGGTAATGTGTCACTTCTAAAAAATGAAAATACTTACACCGTGACTACTGGACATCAGCTATGTTTGTTGGGTGGGCCACAATATTTTATCCACAAGATTATTTCAACAATAAAGTTATCCAGACAATTAAAAAAAGCGCTTCCTGAGAATAATTTTGTTCCAGTTTTTTGGCTCGCTAGCGAGGATCATGATTTTAAGGAAATAAACGATGTAAAATTTTTTAAGAATAATTTAAAAATAGACAATAATTATACAGGTCCAGTGGGTAGATTGGATGCGAATATTTTTGAAAGTGTAGTGCGTCAATTGAATGAAATACTTGGAGATTCAATAAACGAATTGGAGATAAAAGGTTTATTTACTAGAGCTTATAAGAGTGGCTCATTATCAAAGGCCACGAGTACCTGGGTAAACGAACTGTTCAAAAATTTTGGACTTGTAATTTTGGACGGGGATGATATTGAATTCAAAAGAAGTTTCATACCTGTTCTCAGAGATGAGTTAGTTAATAGAAATAGCATAGATGCGATTTTAAAAACTTCGGGCCAATTAAATGAATTGGGATATAATTCTCAAGTTAGTCCGAGAGAGATTAATCTGTTTTACATCGAAAACAATATTCGAGAAAGAATTGTTTTTCAGAAGGATAAATATTTAGTGTTAAATACGGAATTGTCGTTTTCTGAAGAGGAAATTCTGGGCTTGTTAGAGTCTAATCCTGATAGGTTTAGTCCAAATGTTGTATTGAGGCCTGTTTATCAAGAGTATATTCTTCCAAACCTAGCATATGTTGGTGGTCCTGGGGAAATTGCTTATTGGCTTCAATTAAAATTAAATTTTGATAGATTAAGAATAGAATATCCTTTATTAATTATTCGAGACACCTTCCTTTTGTTAAACGCAAAGCAAGTTTCCAACTTTCAGAACTTAGGCTTTGTTTTGGAAGATGTATTTGAAAAGGAACATATCTTGATAAAAGATTTTTTGAAGCTAAATTCAAAGAAGGATATAGATTTTGATAAAGAAGAAATCATTCTTAATGAACTAAAGTTGGTTTTATTAAATAAAGTCGAGAAAGTGGATGACTCGTTGTCTGGTATGATTCAAGCAGAGATGACAAAGTTGAATAAGTTTTTTGATAAACTAGAATCTAGAATTATTAAAGCTGAAAAAAACAGGCAAGAGGTTTCTGTAAATAAGATATTAAAATTCAGGAACACTATTCTGCCAAATGATGTATTGGTGGAAAGACATGAGAGTTTTATTCCAAATTACTTGAAATATGGCAGTGAATACTTTGATTGGTTGCTAGAATATAGTAATGTATTCGATACTCAATTAAAGGTGTTGGTAGTATAAACCTAGTGGATATGCTTTTTAATATAGAAAATACATTTACACAAGAGCTGCCAGGAGATTCCGAATTAGAAAATACGAGAAGACAAGTGGATGAGGCTTGTTATTCTTTCGTGTATCCAACAAAAACCCAATCTCCAAAGATTGTTCATTATTCAAAAGAAGTTGCTGAAATTTTAGGTTTGTCGGAGTCGGATTGTCAATCTCCGCAGTTTTTAAAAATATTTTCTGGCAATGAGATTATAGAAAACGCAAAACCATATGCGATGTGTTATGGTGGTCATCAATTTGGTCATTGGGCAGGACAATTAGGTGATGGAAGAGCAATAAACTTGGCAGAAGTTAAGTCGAATGGTAAACGTTGGGCACTGCAATTGAAAGGGGCAGGATTAACTCCATATTCCAGGTCTGCTGATGGTTTAGCTGTATTGCGTTCTTCGATTCGTGAGCATTTATGCAGTGAGGCTATGTTTCATTTAGGAGTTCCGACAACTCGTTCGTTGTCATTATCTCTTACCGGAACTAAAGTTCTTAGAGATGTTCTTTATAACGGAAACCCAGAATACGAAAAAGGAGCGGTTGTTTGCCGAGTTTCTCCTTCTTTTATCCGTTTTGGTAGTTTTGAAATATTTGCGTCCAAAAGAGATAACGTAACTTTAAAGAAGTTAGCTGATTATACTTTAAAGCATTTCTATCCAGAATTGGAACAAGCTACAAAAACGGGGTATATAGAGCTTTTTAAAGCGGTTAGTGAACGTACCTTAGAAATGGTGATCCAATGGCAGCGTGTAGGTTTTGTGCATGGGGTAATGAATACCGATAACATGTCTATACTTGGTTTAACAATTGATTATGGCCCTTATGGTTGGTTGGAAGGATATGATAAAGAATGGACACCAAATACTACTGATATTCAACACAAGCGATATCAGTTTGGTAAGCAAGGAGATATTGCACTTTGGAATTTATTGAAACTAGCCAACGCTTTATACCCTTTAGTAGAGGAAGCTGAACCATTAGAAGGAATAATCAGAGACTTTAAAATAAAATATTCTGTAAGGTATGTTCAGATGATGAAATCCAAATTAGGATTAGAAATGGAAGATGAAAATGATTTCAATATGATTAATCAACTAGAACAAAATCTACAACTAACAGAAACGGATATGACAATCTTTTTTAGAGGACTGGCTAATCTTTCTAAAAAGTATGTGCTTCCAGAAAAAGATGATTTATCCTTTTTAGATTCAGTCAAAAATGCCTTTTATAAAATTGAAGAAGTAAAAGGGGAAATACTTAGGTTTTGGAAAGATTGGGTGGTTCAATATGTTAAAAGACTTCAAAAGGAAGCACTTTCTGATATTGAGCGAAAACAGAAGATGAATTTGGTAAACCCTAAATACGTTTTACGAAATTATATGGCGCAAATTGCTATAGAAGCTGCTGATAACAATGATTACAATGTAATTGATGAATTATATTGTGTTTTGAAAAGCCCTTATGATGAGCAAATAGATCAGGAAAAATGGTTTGCTAAAAGACCAGAATGGGCAAGAACAAAAGTTGGTTGCTCTATGCTGTCTTGCAGTTCCTAGACGAATAGTTAATCATATAAGTAGAACAAATTGGTATAGAATTAATTTTTTGATATTAAGAACTAGAATCAAAATAAATTGTTTAATTTCATCCGTGTTGATAAAGACAATATTTGTCTGATTGTTACTCAAAAAAATAAATGAATATGAAAAACACTATTTTTTTCTCATTGGTTGTAGTGGGAATATTAAGCTTTACTTTTGTTGAAAAGGATACAGGTATTTTGTCTGACTATACATGTGATAGTAATTTAAGCAAATTTAATGTGCTGGCTGGAAAAACAGGTGCTCCCGGAGAGGCTAATTGCACTCAATGTCATTCTGGAACCGCCCTTTCAGGAGTTGGTACGAATACATTAATTTTTTCAGGAGTAAATGATGAATACGTGCCTGGTCAAACATACACTTTTAATCTGGATGTATTGAATAGCTCTACTACTGGTTTTCAAATGACCGGATTGGATGATGCGAATGTGAAAGCAGGAAGTTTTACGGCAGGAACTGGTTCGAATATTCAAACAAGTTCAGGAAAAGAATATATAAATCATTCTAACGGAAGTATATCTTCTTGGACTTTTGACTGGACTGCCCCTGCTACTGATGTCGGTGATGTTACTTTTTATTTAGCATCTAACGTAGCAAATGGGGATAATTCTACTAGTGGTGATGATATTTATTTATCTGAGTTAGTGATTTCAGCGGCTTCTTCTAGTAATATTGAACAATTGTCGGCTTTGTCAAATTCAGATTTCAATATAAGCTTCGATGCTAGCTCTAACGAAATTAATTTGGATTATATAGCTAGTGTATCAGCTAAGGTTACTGCGAAAGTATTTAATATTAAAGGAGAAGAAATAACTATGAAAAAAATTGGTAATTCTTCACAAGGAAAAAATTCCAACCATTTAAAATTAAGAAGACAACTATCAACAGGGGTTTATTTGGTTACGTTAGAAATTAATTCGGAATATTTCACAAAGAAACTATTTGTTCAGTATAATTAGAAACGCTAGGTTAATTATTTAATTTTGCACCTTATATCAAGTTGTAATGAGCAAAAAAATAGAAGAAATAATCAACACGGTAGTTGAAGTCTATTTTAAAGAAAATTCTGAAATCGAATGGATTCCTGCAAAAGTAATAATGCCTCATTTAATAGCAGCAGGAGTATTTCCTAAAGATGTAAAAAAGGGCTTGCCGCTGAGAAAATTTTTACGTTTACTAGACAAAAATAATGCACTCGATTCGATACCTCTTCTTCATGCGGAAAGGAATGAAAATAGCACCTATTGGTATTTTGTTAGAGAAGGAGGTAGCTACACTCCAAAAGAACCTATAAACGAAGTTACGAATAAACAAAAAGCAATTAGGAGACGAGAAAGTAGTGATGAATATTATTTGATTGGATTGATAAACGAATTATTAAGTACAAGGGCTTCACATCAACATACATTTGATTTTCTATTAGGAGATTATCATAAAAATGGTAGGACAAGAACAGAGCTTCCTTTAGATGCTTATTATGCAGAGAAAAACTTGGTGATTGAATTTTTAGATAAAAGTAATTCAGAATCTATCAATCAAGATAAGATGACAATAAGCGGTGTAACAAGAGCTGAGCAAAGAGATATATACCGTAAAAGAAAGCAAGGAGTTTTAAAAGCAAATGATATTAACTTAATTGAAATTGACTATGCTCGTTTTGATTGTGACGCAGAACAAAACCTTTCTCGAAATAAGGAAAACGACGTGACACTTCTTAAGGGAATTTTAAAACATTATATTTCATAATGATATGAGTAAGCTGCATACATTAATTCTTTTGCTTGTTGCCTTCTATTCGTGTAAAAAGGAAGAGGTTGATTATACCCAAATAGACGAGGATATAATTAAACAATATATAACAGATAATAATTTAACTGCTATAGCTACAGGTACGGGACTCTATTATGTTGTTGATACACCTGGTAATGGTGCGCAGCCAAACAGTCAATCTACGGTTACAGTTGCTTATAAAGGTTATTTAACAAATGGATCGGTGTTCGATGAATCGGCTAGTTCCGGAATTTCTTTTTCCTTGACCAGTGTAATCCAAGGGTGGCAGGAAGGAATTCCCTATTTTAAAGAAGGAGGATCGGGAATATTGCTAATTCCTTCAGCTTTGGGTTATGGTAGTCAGGCTACAAGTGGAATACCAGCAAACTCTGTGTTGGTATTTGAAGTAGAATTAATTGATGTTCTTTAAGCTAGATACGTTCAAGATAAGCTTTCATTTTGCCGATTAACTTTTTCTTTTCTTCAGCAAATTCTGCTTTGTTTAATTGGTGATCAACTTCATCAGCAACCAGCTTGATGAAATCGGAATAGAGACCTTTGGATCTCATGTCACCTTTGAAGATAATCTTCCTGATTACATCTTTGTCAGATAGTTCAATTAGATTTTTGTATTTGTATATTTCGTCTAGTTCAATAAGACTAGCTCGGTTGTCGATTGTTTCCATATTTATTATGTTGTATCATATAGCTCAAAATTAATCATAAAGTAGATATGTAAGAATTATATATCAAATTATTTCGTTTTATGAGCGAAAAACTAGCTGGGTTTATTCCTGAAAACAGAAAACCATTTTTTAGGAATGGAATATAGCAGTATTCCTCCAAAAATAATTACTGCTCCAATAAATTCCTTTCTTGTGAAAACTTCATTTAAAATGCAGTAATTGGTGACAGATGCAAACAAAGGTTCTAAAGAGAAAATTAAAGCGACATATGTTGTGCTGATATGTTTCTGGCCCCAAACGGTTACAAAATAGCAAAATAAAGTTCCGAGTAAGCCTAAATAAAGTACGTTAAATATTGCATCATTTTCAAAAAGAATAGGAGGGAAGTTGTACAGAGCTTGCTTGGAAAAAAGCCCTGCAAAAGAGACTAGTCCAGCAAAAAAGAATTGGTAAAAGATTAAGGAAAGAAAATTGTATTTCCGCACGTATAACCCGGAAAAAACAATGTGTATGGCGCAAATTACAGCGGCTACTAAGGTTATCAAATCTCCTAGGTTAAAGCTTGATATTCCGGACTTTAAAGTGAGTAAAACGAGGCCAACTGCTACCATTGTAATAGATAGTGTTTGTTTCCTGTTAAATTTTTCCCAACCAAATAAAAACAAAATTACCGGAACCATAATTACCGCAGAACAAGTAATAAATGCGCTGTGATTGGCGCTGGTGAAAATTATTCCAATTGTTTGAGATATATAAATAGCGCCTAGTAAAATACCTAAAACCAAGCCTGATTTTAAGGAGCCTTTATCCAAAAGGTTTTTCCATTTTTTGGTACTAATAAAGTAGGCGAATAGTACTAGAGTTGCAATCAAATTTCTTAAGCCAGACAATAGAAAGGGATCGATAGATTGTGAAACATCTTTTACCACAGTAAATGTAGTCCCCCAAATTAAGCAACATCCTAAAATTGCGAGAATAGGTATCGTCGGCATGTTTCCTTGTGCATTTTTCACGCGGCGAATTTACATTTATTAATCTCAAAGAAAGAAATACTCGGGTAATACTAGAAAAAAAGTGTAATGTTAAACCTTATCAGCGTAATAAATATTTTCCAATAAAATATCCATAGAAACAATATCTAATGTTTTTTCGTTTGTAGCCTCCAATAGAACTTTTGGAGCTTTACCATTATCGTATGCTTCTTTAAACCTTTCAGCACACAAACACCATTTGTCTCCTTCCTTTAGGCCTTTAAATCCCCATTGCGGTAAAGGCGTAGATAAGTCATTTCCAACTTGTTTAGAAAACGCTAAAAATTCAGTTGTAACAACTATGCAAACTGTGTGCATTCCAAGATCTTCTTCATTGGTATTACAGCATCCGTCCCTAAAAAAACCTGTCATAGGATTTGTGCTGCATAAAATTAAGGGTTGTCCGAAAACATTGAGATTTTCCATCTAATAGTAATAAGGAAAAGTAAAATTACTAAAATATCATGTGTTTTCTATCAACTATTATTATTTTTACGTTCACTAAAAATATATTGGTTGTGAAATACATTTATGGAGTTCTAGCTTTATTTTATGGCTTGAATATATCGGCTCAGCAAACACATGTTATTACTGGCTACGATCATTATTTTAGTCCAGATACCGCATATGTAAATATTGGAGATACGGTTAGATTAGTGAGTTTGGGGTATCACAGTATTACTGAACAAGATTCTATTGATTGGGCAAACAATGCATCTACAGATAACGGGGGGTTTTGGATAGGTTTAGGAGGCTCGGGTGATTGGTTTACCGTGAATCAATCAGGTAAATATTATTTTAATTGTAATCCTCATGCGGCTATGGGCATGAAGGGAGTTCTTTATGTAGGTTCTGCTTTGGGTCATGAAGAAAAAGTTAATTTGGATGCATTCAAAGCATATATGGATAAATCAAATAGACTTTATTTAAATTATACAAACGTTAAATCCGTAAATATTTACTCGATAACAGGAAAAGTAGTTTACACTGCACAGTTAGATTGCAATACAAGTAGTAAGGCTATTGATTTTAACTTTGATAAGGGGATTTATTTGGTTTCATTTTTAAACGAAAATAATATTAGAGCTACTAAGAAAATCATAATAAAATAACTTTTGGGTAAATGAAATTAGTTCGTTCCACTTTATCTGACGTGCCAATAATAATGAGTTTTATTCATGATGCTCAGGTCTATTTGGCAAGTTTAAAAATAGACCAATGGCAAGACGGTTATCCAAATGAAGAAAAAATTGAATTGGACATTAGCAACAACGATAGCTATATAGTTATAGATGATAATGAAACAATTATCGGGACAACTGTTTTTTCTACAAAAAAGGAACGGGCATATAATTCAATACAAGGCGAATGGATAACCAACGAAAACGTAGAATACGGTGTTATTCACAGACTTGCAGTAGGAGATAAATATCGTAAATTAGGCCTTGCTCGTTTTGTGTTTAATGAATGTCACAAAAGGTTGAAAGAAAATAATATAGGAAGTCTTCGGATTGATACACATGAAGGAAACAAAGGCATGCAATACCTATTAAAGGATCTAGGATATATCTATTGTGGTATCATTACTTTGGAGAGTGGAGATGAAAGATTGGCATTTGAAAAAGTACTTTAGGACAAAACCGATTTAGGATTATCAATGAGATTGTTATTTTTTTCATATTTGTTTTTTGCATTTCAGTTACTTACTGCTCAAGACAGCAGGGATTTTTATGGTAGTAATACGTATTTTAAGGTTAACACATTAAATGACTCCATTTTTGCTCTTAACGAGAAGCGTGATGTTCTTTTAGACTCTAAAGTAGATGTGTTGAGTATGTCAATAAATGACTCAGTTCTTCATTTTAAAAATCAATTAAATACGTCAGAAAAACAAGCATTTACGCATGGAACTTATTCTATACGACTGCAAACAAATGGCTATCATTTTGAATGCATGGATAATCCAGATTATCTGTTTGCAATCGATAATTTAAAATTAACAGATATAACAGGTCTTAAAATATGTATAAAAGCTAGTTACAAGGTTTTTAGAATTAATAAGAAAAAGAAAAAAGTGATTTCAGTTGAAGATGTAATTATCAAGATTAATAAAGACGATCTGAATGGGGTTCTATTTGGAATAAAATATACGTATAACCCCAAAGACAATTTAAAGAAGGCTAAAATTAAAGATGCGGTCAAATTTGTTGCTATCGCTGGGGCTAGTTTTTTTGCTTTACGCACTATTGTCAAATATAGGGCTGTGTTGTTTCCTTCGCTATTCTAACAGCCGAATTCTACATTTCCAAATGTTAACACAAAGTCTTGAAGAACAGTATTTCCATTATTGTCTTTTGCTGGATTCCAATTTCTTAAGCTATTTGTTAAGTCAAGTATTAGCTCATCAACTTCAATAAAACCAGAAGATTGTTTTAGTATGACGTTGTTTATTTCTCCTAGTTCGTTAACACTAAAGTGTATAATTAATTGATTCATCTTATTTCGAATGGATGTAGGGATTTTATCCAAACTATTTTGTTCTAAATATTCAATTATTATAGCATAACCAAAAACTGGCATTGCCGAAAATTCAGGAACGACCACTAAAGAAATATTTTTCATATTTCTAAACTCCGTTTCGTTTGTTACGGCATTTTTATACTTATACGCAACTCTAACACTAATATTATCATTAATATCAAGAGAATTAATTAGTTCTGTTTGTTCAGGTGTTAAAGTGTCATTTGCACTATGCAGTATATATTGATCATCATTCTTGTTGAAAATCATTTCTATAGAAACATAATCAGATATCCAGTCTGTAGGGTATCCTGGGACGAAGTCTTTAATTAATTTAGATTCTGATAACCTACTTTTTGTAGTTGTTCCATTATACCTTCCTCTGATATTAAAAAATAAACTTTTCTCAACTTTACCTAAATCAAAGTTGATGAAATGCAAATCAATAAGTTGTTTTAAAGTATCTGTTGAGTCACCTAAGCTAGGTTTTTTTGCTTCTACAACTGATTTTTCATTGCTAAAGCTAAATGCCGCAAAAGCAATCACCAAAATTAGTGAAATTGAAGTTATTGTAATTTTATTCATATCGCAAGTATATTGATTATAGATACTATTAAATGATTTATATTGTTTCAGGAAAATGCAAAAATCCTGCAAACAACCTACTTTTAAAGAAGTAAATTTAAGTTATTACTTTTACAAAAAAATAAGCGATGAATAAAATACTTTTCTTTCAAATTTTTCTGATAGCAATATTAATTGCTTCTTGCGTTGCGGAACAAGAGAAAATTGCGAAACCTGGAGCAAGCGATGCTTTAGAAGCAACAACGACTAAAGAAATTGTTAATCCGCGTAAAATGTTGAATGAAGCCTATCAGCAGTTTAAGGAAGGTAATGATGATGAGTCCATTATGCTTGCAAATAGGGTTTTGGATATTGGTAGAGAAACAAATAACGATACGTTGATTGGTGGGGCATTGTCTAGCTTATGTCGAAACGCGCAAAGAACTTTAGATACAGTAAGATTAACTGAGTTAAGTAAAGAATTGGAGCAGTTGTCAATTTCCTCCGGAGACCAGAAATGGATGATGAAGCGAGCGCATATGAATGCAGAAATGTGGCGATTAATTGGAAACATGGAAAGGGCAGAGGCGTTCTACAATGAAAGCATGCGCATTAGTTCGTCAATTGGTGCAACAGGGATGTTTACAATAGATCATTTTAATAAGTCGTTTGTTTCTACGGCAACTGGAGATTATGTTGAAGCGAATCGTTTGATTGCAAAATATTATGCACTTAGACAAGAAGCTGATTCAGCATCTGAAGATGCTTATGGATTGATAGCATTAGCTTATTTATTGGAACAAAAAGGTAATTACAATGGAGCTCATGAAGTTGCGGTTGTTACAAGACGGTTGTTTGAAGAACAAAACCTTTTTCCGGAACCACCAGATGAAAAGCCGTTGTTGATGGTTGAGGCTAAAGTTATGCAGATGCTAACTGCTGAAGTCTTAGAAGAAATAAGAACTAAATCACAATCGCAATCTGTTCATGGTTTGTTGGGGAAATATTTGACTGAAGAGTAATCTTTACAAATTACTCAAATTCTTATCCTTCGGGTATTTGACTTGGAATTTAAAGGAAACTTCAGCTGTCTCTCCGGGTTGAATAGTAAGTTTCCATATTAATTTACCGGTTGTTTCGTCATATTCCGCCGAACTATTTTCTAGCACCTCAACTTCAATTTCTTTTATTTTGGACAACGGAATTTGATCAACTACATCAATTTCAATTGCTTTCACCTTGTTGTTTCGGACTTTTATTTCATAGCCTCGTGTAGATTTTTTCTTCCCTGCAAACCTTGCGTTTTTACAAAAATCTTTAATCTTTTCTCGGGTAATAACAATGCCTTTGTCTCTTCCCATGCACAAAGCCAATGTATCATCTGTAGTGTTTGTGTTTAAGTAAGATTCTCCTATATATGTCCCTTCAAAATAAACATTTGCATAGCCAGGAAGTAAATAGTAATCCCCCCATTCAATAATGTTAGCTAATAAAAATGCATCTTTATCCGTTTTAGGAGCGGAAAAATATTGATAACCTACTGGAAGGTCATAATTCTGAATTTCGATTAGTTCAGACTCGCCATTACTTTTAATGGTGTAAGGAAGCGCTATGTTAAATGTTGTGTTAACATTGCTTTGAGTAACATAAGTGAAGTCGGCAGCGGTTTCATTTAAATCAGAATACGTATCTCCATCATAATTATTGGTGGCAGCCTGGGGTTTTGCATAAGCTTGTGCATATTGCTGGTTTGACTTAGATCGGTTCTTTTTCCTTTTGTATTCATTATAGTAAGCTAAGTACCATGGATTCATTACAGGTTGCGTATTGTTAATTGCAGGATTTCCGGTAGATAGTGTTATGTTTACTTTTTCCCAGTCGAATCCTGTGTTTTGAGCTACTTCAGCTTTATAGGTCAATGCAATTGGTTCATTAATATCTTTTGTTCTTATATCATACTTCGGTGACCATGAAGCGTTATTAGTTATATAACTCAATTCAAATTTGGATGTAGATTTTGTTTTGGCAGCTACTTTAACAATTACGTCGCTGGTGTACTTTCCTTGGGGAGAATTGGCATTTTTCAACTCTTTGTTTAAACGAGAAATTATTTTATTTAATTTTTTTTTACTTGTTGTAATGTCTAAAAGTTTTGTTTCAATTTCCTGCAATCTCTCTCTGTAGAAGTCCGCCATTTCCATCAGGTCTTCAATGTCAACACCATTCTGTTCTCCTGCGATAGACTTATTTGCTAGCAGCATGTTTTTTTCTTCCTTATATACTATTTCATGGCTATTTCTTATGTCTAGCTTAAAACGTATTTTTTCTAGACTATCCTTCAAAACAGCAATTCTTTGGTCATTTTCGTGGCTTTTCAGGTAATTGACTTTATGTCCAACAGAAAGAATGGTAATCGCATCGTTGTTGGCTTTTATCTGCAGGCTACTTTTATTGATATATTGGGTAAGGTTTTCAAAAACTATTGTTCTTGAACCTGCAGGCACGGAAACGCTAGCCTCCCGCGTTACTTGAGCACCACTTAAAAACACAGTAACCCTGGTGATTTTAGAATCTGTCTGGATTTGATTTTGTTGCCCGAAAATTGTTAAACATAAAAATAATGGGATAATAAAGCTGAATTTGCGTGCCATTTTAAAAAAAATTAATTGTATGTGTAAAAGTAAATGAATCCCAACCATATAAGGAACTACAATTTATTAGTTTTGCACAAACAAAAAAAGTTATTCAATAGGAAATGAAGAAACCATTAATATTAGTAACAAATGATGATGGCTTTACAGCCAAGGGTATCAAATCATTAATAGATGCTGTTTCGGAATTTGGAGACTTACTAATTGTAGCTCCAGATAAGCCGCAATCCGGAATGGGGCATGCAATTACTGTAAATGAACCTCTTAGGGTTTCATTGTCTGATTATTTTAAAGGACATAAAATGTACATCTGTTCGGGTACTCCAGTAGACTGTATCAAAATGGGGATTTACAAATTAAAAGGTAAATTACCTGATTTAATTGTCTCTGGTATTAATCACGGTTCTAATGTTTCCACAAACGTATTATACTCAGGAACGATGTCAGCAGCTGTGGAAGGTGCGTTAGAGGGTGTTCCAAGCATCGGTTTTTCCTTGTTGGATTATGATATGGATGCAGATTTTGAACCGTCAATGTATTTTGTGAAGAAAATTGTAAAAGAAGCAATGGAAAAGAAAATGGAAAAGGGAATTTGTTTAAACGTAAACATCCCTAAACTTCCATTGTCAAAAATAAAAGGGATAAAAATATGTCGACAAGCTCGAGCCTTTTGGGATGATACTTTTGAAGAGCGAACAGATACCATTGGTAAAAAATATTATTGGCTTACAGGCGAATTTTACGACCACGATAAAGGTGAAGATACAGACATGTCTGCATTAGAGAGCAACTATGTTTCTGTTGTTCCTACGCAGTTTGATATGACTGCTCACCATGCAATTGATCACTTAAATGAATGGAAATTATGATGTTAACTGGATGGAAAAAGAAATATGATCTTGCTTGGATTGGTATAATTTTAGGGGTTGTTTTACCTCCGTTGGGGTTTTTACTATCGAAGTATGTAAAAAGCCCAAGTAGTAGTTACAAGAATTACTGGCAATTGTTTTTAGACTCTTCATTAGAAATTAATAAAGAAATTTTAATCTTTAGTTTATTACCGAGCATGCTTGCTTTTTATTTTTTATTCTTTTTATTTAAGATGGATTCAGCTGCCAAAGGTTTGGTGGGTGCAACTCTTTTTATTACTGGATTATCATTCTTGTTTTTGTTTTAAATATTTCCGTTGAGTAAATACTACGTCATAGCAGGAGAGGCTTCCGGAGATTTGCATGGAGCTAACTTAATTAAAGAAATTAAGAAGTTGGATTCGAATGCAGCATTTAGATGCTGGGGTGGAGACCTAATGGAAGATGAGGAGGTAGAGCTGGTTAAGCATTATAGAGATCTTGCTTTTATGGGGTTTTTAGAGGTGATTAAAAACATCAGAACTATCTTTAAAAACATGAAGTTTTGTAAAGAAGATATTATTAAATATAAACCTGATGCTGTTATATTTATAGATTATCCAGGTTTCAACCTTCGTATCGCAGAGTTTGTCCATGAAAATAAAATCCCTACGCTTTATTATGTGTCACCGCAAGTATGGGCTTGGAAGTCGTCTAGAGTCAAGAAGATCAAAGTAGTGGTTGACAAAATGTATGTCATTCTTCCATTTGAAAAAACTTTCTATAAAAAATTCGACTATGATGTCACATTTGTTGGGCATCCATTAATTGATGCTATTGAGCAATTTAAAGAAAAGGCAATAGCAAAACAGGCGTTTTGCGAAAAGTATGGATTGAATGAAAAGCCAATAATTGCATTACTTCCAGGAAGTAGAATTCAGGAAATTGAAAAGAAATTACCAATAATGTTATCCGTAGTTTCAAAATACAAAGAATGTCAATTTGTTATTGCAGGCGCACCCTCAAGATCTAATGAGTATTATGCTTCATTTTTATCAAAGGAAAATGTGCACGTAGTCGTAAATGATACTTATAATTTGTTGAATAACGCCCATGTTGCTTTAGTCACTTCGGGAACTGCCACGCTCGAAACAGCTTTATTTAAGGTGCCTCAGGTAGTTTGTTATAAGTCGAGTGCTTTCTCCTATAGAATTGCAAAGTTATTAATAGGTAAAAGAATTAAGTTTATTTCATTGGTAAATTTAATAGCTGGAAAAGAAATTGTTAAAGAACTTATTCAGAGTGAATTGACAGAACCTAACTTAATTAAAGAATTAGGGCTTATCGTTTCTGGAGAAGGTCGAGAAAACATGTTAAAAGAGTATAAATTACTTGAAGATAAATGTGGAGGAACGGGAGCATCCTTCAATACTGCGAATGGGATGTTGAAAACTCTAGAGGAACTCAATAGAACTAGGAATTAAAGAACTTATTTTTGTTTTCATGAAAATTATTACAGCAATATTATTATTTATGTTCACCAGCCAATCAATATTGGCTGACAAAGAGATAATGGATATTGGCGTTTTTAGAAATGTAAAAACATCCCATATATTATTCAACTATTTGGATGATAGTTATTCTTTTCATTCAGAATCAGGCGCCTTCTTTACTTTAAATAAAGGAGAGTCGGTGAGAATACAGAACAAAGGCGGTGAAATTCGAATTAAGCAAGGCGAAGTTGAAATTGGTACTTTCAAAAAAGTATTCATTAAAAGGAGTCATGATGGTGGAGCGTTTAAAATTAAATGCCTAAGTCCGTCATCTAGAGAAAGAAAATACCAAGGAAATTTAAAAATACTAGCGGAAGGCAAGTATTTAAAAATTATTAATCAAGTTCCATTAGATGAGTACTTAGTAGGTGTTATAGAGTCCGAATCTGGAAACAATCAATCTAAGGAATATTACAAAGTACAGGCTGTAATTAGCAGAACATACGCTTTAAAGCATAAGAGTAAGTTTATAGACGAGGGCTTTATGTTAACAGACTTAACAAATTGTCAGGTCTACAAAGGAAAAATGTATAAAAATCAAAACATAATCGATGCCGTCAAAGAAACTGAAAACTTCGTGTTAGTTGATAGTGATATGAATTATATTACTGCTTCCTACTACTCAAATAGTGGCGGTCAAACTGTAAACAGTGAAGATGTATGGAGTAAGCCTCTTTCTTATTTAAGAAGTGTTAAAGATCCTTATTCATACGGTAAAAATAATTCTAATTGGACAAAAGTAATTAGTAAGGCTAAATGGATTTCTTATTTGGATAAGCAGCATAACTTTCCAATTGATAACAAAAATGATATTGAGAAAGCACTATCCTTTAAGCAAGAGTCACGAAGGAAATACTATGTTGATTGGAAGTATCATATATTGCTTACAGATATTCGAAAAGATTGGAAATTAAAAAGCACCTATTTTGATGTAAAAGTCAAAGGAAAGGAGGTGTATCTCTCTGGAAAAGGATTCGGACATGGTGTAGGTTTGTCCCAGGAAGGAGCGATGAACATGTGCGATTTAGGATATGGTTTTCTAGATGTTCTCTTGTTTTATTATACACAAGCGCATTTAATTGACTTAGAAATGATGGACTTTTATTTATCCTATTAAAACCAGCCTGCATTGTATTCTTTTGAAAATCAAAGAAAACCAGGTCGTTTTATATTTGTTTTTCGATGTATGCTAAAAAAAAAACGATGAACTATTTTTTTTAACCGATTAAAGTATGTATGTTTGAGTCGAATTGAGCTGGTTACTCAATTATATCTGAGAATATTAGTCTTAGGTTTTAGGTTTGGAAAGCTCAACATATGTTGAGCTTTCTTTTTACTAACTACTTTTTGATTTTTTCTTTTTGTCCAGCATATAATATTTCCTCAAGTCTTGGAAGCTTTAGAAAGTCGTTAGGATTGTTTGGACCTATTTTACTTATTGAATTCAACTTATTCATTTGGTCATTCGATAATGAGAAGTCTAAAACTTTTAGATTTTCTTCACATTGCCTTAGTGAACGTGCTCCAAAGATTGGGGAGGACTTTTTTACCATTTGCATTGCCCAACGAATAGCAATTTGCGAAGGTGTGTGATCAATTTCTTTACTAAGCGCTTTAATTTCAGCTGACATGGCTAAGTTTCTTTCACTAAGCCTAGCAGACACACCTTTTGTCATTCGTTTTGGATCACTGTTCTCTTCTAGATATTTTCCTGTAAGTAAGCCTGCGGCTAAGGGGCCAAACCCGCAAAAAAGCATATCATCATGCTCGCAAAGTGGAATAATCTCTCTGTCTGCAGTCCTTTCAGTTAAGCAATATTCAACTTGATATGCTGCAAATTGATTCCACCCCCTTAGTTCAGCCAAAGTATTACAACGGCTAGTAATATAGGCTGGTGTGTCGGAGATCCCAATAGATAATACTTTTCCAGAAGCTAGTAAATACTCTAAATTTCTCATTAACTCTTCAGGAGCAACAAGAAAATCCCATGCGTGAACATAATATAGGTCAATATAGTCGGTTCCAAGCCTTTTTAAAGAACCTTCAACGCTTTGTGTCATATTTTTACGACTATTACCGGAAAGGTTAATTTTATTGGATTCTGTCAAGGAATATTTGGAAGCGATTATCAGGTTGTCTCTTTCTGATTGGATAAACTCACCTAAATACTTTTCTGAAGTTCCTGTTGTGTAAATGTTTGCAGAGTCAAAGAAATTTCCACCAGCATTGCAGAATGCATCAAAAATACGTTTTGATTCTTCTTTGTCAGAGCCAAAGTTCCAGTCTGTTCCAAAGGTCATAGTCCCTAAACATAACTCTGATACCTTGATGCCAGTCTTACCTAATAGTTTATAGTCCATAATTTATTCTTTATAGGGTAAATATAATCGTAAGAAAAATAGAGATGAAATTTATTTGGGTTTTTGCCAATTAAAATTTTCAAATAATTTGTCCCAATCACTAGGAAAACCACTTTTTAAAATTAATGAATCTCCGCTATTTGGTTGTTTAATAGTTAGTTCACTCGCATGCAAAAACATGTTGTTCCAACTAAATTCATGTTGAAACATTCGATTATGAAATCGATCTCCATACTGATAATCCCCTACAATAGGGTGGCTTATTTTGTTTGCGTGAATGCGAAGTTGGTGCATTCTTCCCGTTTTTGGTGTAAATTTTACCAAGCTGTATCTTGATTTATCATAAGGGCGAACGGGAATATCCAATTCAATTGTTTCAATTGTTTCGTATTCAGTTAGTGCCTCTTTGTACATTCCTGTTTCAGCATTTTTTGTAGGAGTGTCAATAATTCCTTTAGGAGGGCAATATCCGCGAACTATTGCGTAATAATGTTTCTGAACCTTGTTGTTTTCAAATTGTTGCTGATAGTCTTTAACGAATTCTTTTTCCTTAGCTAAAAGTAAAATTCCAGATGTTTTTCTGTCTAGTCTATGGATTGGGTAAAGTTCTTGTTCCGTTTGCTTCTTTAACAAAGTAACTAAATCATCGTCTTTGATATTTCGGGCAAAATAAGATGCGTAAACCAGAGTGTTATTTGGTTTGTTAACTGCTATAATAGAATCATCTTCATGTATTATTTCAATGCTTTCTGTCACTTCAAAGTATACTTCTAGGTCTCAAAAGTATGTATTAAAAGTGTATTGTTTTTATTATATTTTTGAGAAATGTAACTTATTCAGTTATAAAGACACTTACTAAATGAACACCAGTTATATTTGGGGATGAAGGAATCTAAACAAGATCATTTTCTAAAACTTTACAAGCCGATTCATGATAGGTTTGAACGCTTCTGCAGAGCAAGGGTTTACGGAGATATGGAGTTTAGCGATTTAATGAATGAAACTTTATTAGTAGCCTATGAAAAACTAGATACTTTAAAGTCAGAGAAAGCATTCTTATCCTTCTTATTTAGTATTAGTGTTCGCATATTGGCAAATAGCCATAGAAAGAAGAAGGCAGATTCGGAACAAACTCAAGATAAGTTAATCGCTTACTTGGACGTTAATGCTAATACAGAGATAGATGCAGAAGTTTATTTATTGCATAGAGCACTGGCATTATTGCCAGAAGCGCAACGTGAAGCATTGATATTATTTGAAATATCAGGGTTTAGCATAAAGGAAGTTGCAGGGTTACAAGCTGCTTCAATATCAGCAGTAAAGCAGCGATTGAAAAGAGGAAGAGCGAAACTTACTGAGATTCTGACATTCGAATCTGAATACAAAACAGGGGAGGTGAACTATGAATAAAGATCAGAACCATATTGACAACTTGTTTGATAAAGCAAGAAATCAGCAACCTGTAACTTCTTTTGAAGAAACCTCAGGGCAATTCCTAAACGATTTAGAAGCTGGAAAAACCAGTAGTTTAACTCAAGGAGTAGCCAAGTCATTTAACTTTAAATATCTGATTATGTTATCAATTATAAGTGTCATCGTCGTATCAGCAGTAATCTATTTCAATTCAAACGAACCAGTCGAATCCGAGGTAGCCATTGTTCCAATAGAAAAAGAAATAATAGAAGAGAAGGTGAAAGCACCGTTAGAATTAAATGAAGAAATTATAATTGTAGAGACAGTTACCATAGAAAAAGAGAAAGTTAATATAGTAACATCCACGTACAATGCTCAAGTGAGTGATTCTATGGTTATTAGTACTAGGGAGTTTGAAGAGGTTGTAAATTATGATTTATTGATTGAAAGGGAAACGCTTGTTAATAAGCAGAAAGATCCAGAATATCGATTTCCAAAATTGACTGCAAATCAAATAGCATCAACTAAAAAGCAAAAAAAGCAAATGCTCAAACAATTAAATAAACTGGATAAAAAGAAATATGCGTATATACCAAGTGGCTCGTTTGATCACAATGGTAAAGCTGTATCGGTTCAGGCTTTTTATATGCAAACAACAGAGGTAACGGTTTTGGAGTACAGAACCTTTATATTTGACTTACTTATTCAAGATAGAAAAGAAGAGTTTTTAAAAGCAAAGCCGGATCAAGAGCAATGGAAATTTATTATGGGAAACCAACAATCTTCTATGCAGCCAATGGTTGATAATTATTTTTCACATTCTGCATACAATCAGTATCCTATAAATAATATTAGCAGAGAAGGCGCTGAGATATATTGTAAATGGCTGACCACAGAAGTATCTAAGGTTAGAAAAGATAAAAAACAAGTGCTAAATGATGTTAGGCTGCCTTCAGACTATGAATGGATATTTGCGGCTAAAGGTGGAGAGGATAATACGGAATCTTTCCCATGGAAAACTTCAAGTATTCGGAATGAAAAAAATTGTTACTTGGCTAATTATAAGCCTCGAACGGATAGTATTTTCATTTCTGAAAAAGGAGAGTATGAAAAATGTCCAGGTGGTTGTAATATATTTTATGCAGATGGTGCATTTCTTACTGCTAAGGTAGATTCCTACCTGCCAAATGAATATGGTCTTTATTGTATGGCTGGAAATGCGGCAGAGATGGTTGTTAATTGGAAAGATAAATCTCCAGGGACAAAGGGAGGAAGTTGGATTAGTGATTTGCCAGAATTAATGATTACTGGAGAAGATAAAAATAGTGGTGTTACCGAGGCTAAAGCGCATATAGGATTTAGAGTTGTAGTGACTCATATTCTTGAATAATAAGTCAAGCCTACGGCATTTCGGACTGGCGAACAGTATTCAAATGCGATGATGTTGTTTCGATTATTGCTTCTGGTAACTTGGAAAAGTTGTTTCTAAAGGGGTTATGATATGATCCCTAAGTGCGGTAAATTAGTATGCAAAGCAAAAGCTTTCTTCGAAAGCTTTTTTCCATTTCTTTCAAACCTGTGTCGAAATATATTTCGAGCAGGTTCTCAGAAAATAGAAAAGCCGCTTATCGCGGCTTTTACTTTGCAGAGGAGAAGGGATTCGAACCCCCGATACCCTTGTGGGGTATACACACTTTCCAAGCGTGCGCCTTAAGCCACTCGGCCACTCCTCTAAAAAACAAACTCTCCTATTTGGAGAGTGCAAATAAACCAAAAATTTATTAGAACTCGCCTAAAAAAACAAAAAGCATATTCTTGGATTGCTTTTTGTACTTTTGTAAAACCAAATTTAACAACGAATGAATAACCTTAGCGCAATTGCTTTTTTATTATTTTTTCTTTTGAGTCAAGTAACTATTTCTCAAATAAATCAACCTGGACAGAACAGTGTTTTGAATAGCACAATGAATACACCAAATGGAGGTTATTCAGAAAGTATTACGCCTTTAGATGCGCCACCGCATAAAGGTGTTGTTAAAGAATCAGGTAAATATTATATTGAAGTGGTTGTAAACTGGATGCTGAGTAGCAATAACACTGTTTTCTATTTACTGAAAAGTGATGGTAAGCCAGTAGATAGAGAAAAAATTACTTGCACTGCAGCGATTCAAAGAACAGATGCTGAAGATGAGCCTCAAATAGTTAAAAAATATGGGCTGAATGCTTTTTCAACACATTTGAAAAGTGGTGAGGAGTACCATTTGAAAATTACTTTCAAAAAGAAAAAGAAAGAATACACAGCTGTTTTTCAAACATCTGGAAAATAATTTGGGAATAAGTATTTCTTATTATTTAGGTAAACGCAAAAAGAAAAAGGACTGATTTCAAATAATGATTGAATAGTTTATTAAACCTTAGCTGTCCTTGTTAATAAACTTTTCAATTCTCCTTCGATAGGCAGCAACTTTTGCGTTCGCAAATCCATCATAACAAACGTGATGTCTGCTTCAATTGATTTTCTTTCTGATCCTTTAATGAAAGCTTCTTGATGAATCGTAAGGCTTGTATTTCCTATTTTTACTAATTCAGAATGTATCACTAAAGTGTCTCCTAATACAGCTGAACCTTTAAAGTTGATGTTGATGTTAACGATAATAAAACCCCAGCCTTTTTCTTGAAAATATGCAGGTGGATAATCCTCGTAATGACACCATCTAGCTTCTTCTAAAAGTTCTAGATACCTGGCGTTATTAACATGTTGGTAGGCATCTAAATGATAGCCTCTTATTTTTATTTCCGTTGTACTCTTGTTCATTCGTTTTCTTTAGCGAGTCAAATGTATTCAAAATTTTAAGTAAACTAAATTTGAAAATAGCTTAACTTACCTAAGGGGCAATTATGCGTCATTCTACTGGCTATACTTTGATTCAATAATTAGCTTTTGAACCCTATGTAATATATGTTAATCTTGAAACTTTATTGTAAACTTGGCCCCATTATCATTTTCATACTTGATTTCCGCCTCAATTTGATCTGTTAGCGCTTGGATAATTTCTGAGCCTAAGGAAACTGGTTCTTCGAGGCTGAAATTTTCTGGAAGCCCAATTCCATTATCTTGAACGATTAACTTAACGGTTTGGTTATTTCTTATTAAGTGTACTTTTAATTCAGGATGTTCAATTTCTTTGAATGCATGTTTTACCGAGTTTACAATCATTTCAGATATAATTAAGCCAAGAGGAACTGCAATGTCCAATTTAAAAGACACTTCATTTGAAGTAACTTCACATTTTAGATTGGAGTTTACTTGTTGCTGCGAATGCATAATTTCCATTAAGTAAGATTTAAAATCTACACGGTCAATTTTATTTTCCTGATAGAGTTTTTGATGAATTAAGGCAATGGCTTCTATTCTTCGCCTGCTTTCATCTAGTACTTGAGAAACATCTTTGTCTTCTATTGCATTGCTTTGGAGCGAAAGCAATGACGAAATTATTTGCAGATTGTTTTTTACTCTGTGATGAATTTCTTTTAAGAGTATTTGTTGATATTGGTGTTGCGAAAAAATTTCTTTATTTTGCTTTTCCAAAGCCTCATTTACTACCACTAAGGCTTCATCTTTTTTATTTATAGTTCTACTAAAATATATCATAATTACAATGATAATTAAACCAGTGCTTGTTAGATTTATAAGATTTATAATGGTCTCGGTGTTTGATTCTATAAAATATAATGAATAGCCATCTTGGAAAATATACCAGAGCAGCACTAGTAAGGTAATTATAGATCCATTAAAAACGATGGTTATCCAAATTTTCCAATTAGTGTTCAATAAAAAAACCGTTGGTAATAAAAACAAAAAATAGAAACATCCGGAATTCCATCCAATAAAGTACGTATGAATGGAAACTTCTATCGCTACCACATAACCGCCTATTAAAAAGGAACTTTTGGCATTTATTTTGTCAGATTTTAAAAGCCAAAAACAACTTAGAAATATAAAAAGTCCGGTAATAGAGGGAATAATTGCAATAAATTCTCCGATATAAATAAAAATGCCAGAAATATATAAATTTGTAATCATACCCGTCAAAAGGGCGGGTATCATAGCTGATTTATATCTGTTATTAGTCTGGGGCTCTATCATATGCATCTCTAAGGTACATTAAATTTATTATGTTATATTATTTGTAGGGAGGTTTACGGAGATTTATTGACAAATAATTCGTTAATTGTATAAACTTCAAAAAATGAGAAATGGATACTTTACACTAACCCTAGTAATTTGCATATTCATTATATCTTGCGAAAAAAAATGTGATTGCAACCAACTATGGGACTCAAGTTTTACATATGTTAAAAATGACTTGGTGTCTTACGATGGAAAATGTTGGAAAGCTGTTGCTCAGGGCAGGGGTATTGAACCAGGTCCCTGGCTACAAAATGGAAATGACATTTGGGAAGAATGTAATAATAGTAACTAAATACTTTCATATTTATGCTGGGATTAAAATTAGAAACAGACCCGAGGTGGGTAAATATAGTAGAATCTAACATTGAGGAAATTTTGACCGACCACGCTTGGTGTGAGCAAAAAGCAGCCACCAATGCAATTACCATAATTTCTTTAAATTCCGATAAGGACGATCTGGTTACAGATTTATTAGCTTTAGCGCAAGAAGAACTTTCGCATTTTAAAATGGTGCTTAACCTCATTAAAGAAAGAGGGTTCAAATTGGGTCGCGAGCGCAAGGATAGCTATGTAAATGAGTTGTTTAAATTCAAAATGAAAGGAGGGAATCGTCAGCAAAGTTTAATTGATCGGCTTTTGATATCAGCAATGATTGAGGCGAGAAGCTGCGAACGATTCAAAACACTTTCTGAAAACATAAATGATAAAAAACTCGCTAAATTTTATCATGATTTAATGGTTTGTGAAGCTGGACATTATACACTTTTTTTGCGTTATGCCCGAAAGTATGGTGTGGGTATAGATGTGGACAAGCAGTGGAAATCATTAATAGAATTTGAAGGAGAAATCATCAAAAAGTATGGAAAAAAAGAAACCATTCATGGGTAATAAAAAGGCTGCATCCTTCCGATAGGATTCGGAATACACGACAACCTTTTTATTTAAAATACCCATTTACTTTTATTCTCCAATTATTACTCCATTATCTTTGGCTTGCTCTTTCATTGTAATAATAATTTCACCACTAAAGGATATAGCTGCCGGGTTTTTAGCCATTTCATTTTTAATGTATTCAGCTTTCTTTAGGTTTAAACCTTTCAATTGAATTAGGTTATTATCTCTATTATTTTTTTGGTCAAGTACATATTGTTCTCGGTTTTCCTTTTTTACTTTCTTTATTTCAGTCGGTAGTTCATCCTCAGAAATAGAATCTAGACATATTTTATTAGCAATAAGATCATTTATTAATTCCTTTTTGCCAAACCAATTGTCTCGCCCAGACTCGCTCATGTTGTATTTAGCGCGGTCTGTACTTGCAGAGGAGGATGATTCACTATAAATCTTCATTGCCTTACTCTTTCTACTATAATTAAATGACTGTTCTGAACTACTACCATAATATATTTTAGAGGCATCTATTTGTTTTGAATAATAATTGATACTATCATCATAAGGTGTTTTAATAACAAGATCTTGTGCATGTTGACCTAGTTGTTGATATTCTCCATTAGAACATTCTGCAATAGCCTTAAAATGAGGAATAGCATCTGTACATTGCGTTCCCAGTTTAATCGTATTCAATGTTATTCCTTTTTCTGCTGCTAGTTTGCAAGTTACTTGATATTTCACATCATTTTTATAATCCATGTGCGGAGCGCAATCACCAACTAGAAAAACGGTTTTGTAAACGTTGTTTCCTCTTGTCCAATTCATTTGAGTAACCGCTTCGTCTAGCGCTTGGTTAACACTTTCTGGGCTATCTCCACCGCCACCTGCCTGAATAGCTAATAATTCAGTGTAAACACTATCAATATCCAAAGTCATAGGTATTACTTTAGTAATATATGCATCACCTCTGTCTCTGTAAAATACCATTCCTAGTTTAATAGTTGGTGCTGGTTGAGTCTGTGAAAGCTCGGAGACGATACTCCAGATTTTTTCTTTTGCAGTAGATATTAGCCCGCTCATACTTCCTGTAGCGTCTAAGCAAAAAACTACTTCTATTATTGGACCTTCCACAGCAGGTTCCTCTATTAAATCAACAATTAGTTCTGGCGGTTTTTCTTCAGTAAGGTTGACTGCTGTTTCCTCTCCACATGAGAAAAGGAAGGGTGTTACGAGAATTGCAAATAATGTTTTCATATCGCTTGTTTTTAAGTTTAAACAAGGATATAAAAAACTAAACCCTGCTAAAAGCAAGACTTAGTGAATAGGCATTGTGAGATAGGGAAGAGGGTTATTTCTCAATTTTAACTCTAATCCCTTCACTGTGTGATGTAAACTCTGGAGCGTACATACATTGAATTGTAGTAATGCCATTTGAAAAGTCTCCATAGTGCGATACTCTTAAGTCGTATTCGAATACATAGGTTCCTTTTCGAACCAAATCCATAAAGAAATTTGTAGAAGCGTCTTTAGTGCTTTCGTAATAACCTAATCCATCTTGGTATCTATATCTGGAAATTACATTAACAGGTTCAAAACTGGAAGCCCGCATATCTTTCATATGTACATATTCCAAATCTCTATCGGTACGTAATTCAACACGAACACGAACTTTATCTCCAGGTTTTAACTTCGTGCTCTCCTTTATTGGGCTCATTACTGGCCCCGAATCTGTGTTCTTAACCAAGAATAGTTTCTTGTCTAATTTTAAAGGCGTTTCATGCGGCGTGATTTTATCCAAATCTTCAAAATACTGCCAGTACATTGCTCCCCAACTTACTCCTTTTGTTTTTCTAGTGACCGATACATTCCCCATTTCAGGTTGTATGTCACCACCACTCCATGAGGTTTTAAAGTAGCCTGTTCCAGCTTCAACTTTTGCACCCAATGCTATTGGATCAATTACTTTTCCTGCTACTTTGATTTCAACCATTTCATCATTGGTAAGTAATTCTTTTCCCCTTAATAAGAGGGCGTAACAGGCTTCAGCAGTTGCTTTTGTTGTTTTCCAATCTGTTGTTTGTTTCTGCTTAAGTAACCAAACTTTCATGTCCTCAACAGCGGTTTCATCATTATTTACTTCATCAAAAGCTTCAATTAACAATGCTTGTGTTTCTATTGGGGCCTGATACCAGTAGTAACCACCAACGTTATCCTTCCAATACATTCCTAATTCTTCGTGCAAGATTGAACGTTCTTTAATTGAAGCTAGCACTTGTTGTGGTAATTTTTCAACGCCAAACCGATGTGCCTCTAGAGCAATCATTCCTTCGGTATAAATACTAAATTTCATCCAGTATTTTTTTGCTTGTTCTTGGTAATAATCAATAGCTTCTTTTAACCTACTAGTCATTGGGAGGTCCTTAAAATAACTTCTTGCATATAAATATTGAATTTGTAATTGTCCAATATGTTGTTCTTTGATGTAGTTGGGGTAGTGTTTTTTAGTCCATTCATAATCCTCAACAAGTCTAGCGTCTAGATATCCAACACCTTTTTTGATCATTTTCCATACATCTGCATTTTCTCGAACATTTTTAACTCCTAGATTGTCCAAATGGCCCATTCCTGTAATAATGTGTTGCGTAATGTAACGGCTCTCTGGCATTCCAGGAAACCAGGGCCATCCACCATTTGCTACTTGTGCTTTCTGTAATTTACGCATGGCTTTGGTAAGTTCATTGTCCATTTTGTTTAGGTCGAATAATAGTGCAACTCTTTTCTTGCGTTCCCCTTCATCTTGAGCGTTTAATACCCAAGGGGTTTCTTGCAGTAGCAATGACTTTAACTCTTGATTTTTTTCTAGATTGGACATAAAGGCTTCAGGGCTTTGCTGTTTCCAATTGTCAAATACTGCTTTTATTTTTGGACTTGAATTAACAATGCTGCTTGCCAACGAATTAGAATAGTAACGTGTAAACGTTTGTTCAGCACATTCATAAGGATACTCCATCATATACGGCATTGCTTGTATAGCATACCAAGCAGGATTAGACGTGTACTCTAATGTTAGTTTATGCTGTTTTAAAGTTGAGGAACTATTGGAGTTAATCAATTTGGTGAACGTGAAATCTTTTGTTCCAATCCCTTTACTTGGAAGAGGCATTGATTCCGTAACTAGCATTCTGTTTGTTAAAATTGGTAGTGCCATTTCTTCTCCATCGGTAAAGTTTTCCGCTTTTGCAACAACCCTATAAGTTACTGCTCCAATTCCTTCTGGAATAACAATATCCCATGCTAATCTGTCACTTTGTCCTTTTTTGGTAGTAAAAGGTATAATCGCATTGTCATTTTTAAATAATGCATCAATCGGCTTCATTGTTATTGCATTAAATAATAGTAATTGGGCATTCCCTGATAAATCTTTTTCGGCAAGGTTTGAAACTTTTGCGGTAAATGTCATTTTATCTCCTTCTCTCATAAAACGAGGAGCGTTTGGCATTACCATTAATTTTTTCTGTGTAACAACTTCTTCTGTGATGTAGCCAACTTTTAAATCTTTGGTGTGGGCCATTGCCATAAACTTCCACTTAGTTAATGCTTCGGGAATAGTGAATTTTACAATTATTTCTCCCGCTTCATTCGTTTCTAGCTGTGGGAAAAAGAATGCTGTTTCATTTAGGTTGGTTCTGGCTTTTATGTTTCCTAAACCATTTTGATCTCTGGTGTTAGTTGAACCTTTATAAGTTTCTCCATCTTTACTTAATTTTTCAATTTTTTGATCGACTACGGTTGGTAATTGATTCGCATTCATGCTAATACTTTCCATGATAGCACTACCTGCTTCATCTTCCATTTCTTCAACCGCAACTTCCGCATCAGCATAGTCTAATACCATGTCATCTTCTCTTGCAGTCGAACCAACAAGGTTTTTGTACCTATAACCATAATAGTTAACGGAATAGCCAAACCAATTTAGTTTATCATAGTTTCTAAAATACATTTGAGAATATTCATTCCAATGATGGTCCCATAATTGAGAGTTTTTTGCGGAAAAACTGTTATTTGTCCATTGTTTGTTAGAGTAATAAGAATTGTAGATGTTCATGTAAAAACCATTGGAAGCAAAAGCGTCTAAAGAAGCATCATACATGGTGGCTAGCATTTCAGCTACAACTTTTTCTCCTTTAGGGCCTTTTATTTTCAATTTCCATTCTTCTTTTTGTCCTGGAAGTAATTTGTTCCTAAAAGTTTCAAATTCTATATCCAAAGTTTTATTTGAATATGGAACCGTTATCGTTTCACTTCTGGTAAATACTCTCCCATGTTTAACTAAACTAAAGTGAATTGTAAAGTTCCCTCTGTGTTTTTCCAATACAGGAATTGTTATCTTCTTTTGTTCTTTCGATAAATTAAACCATTCTTTATGCACGATTTTACCTTTGTGTTCTATTTCATGCAATACCTTTAGGTTTTCATCACCTGTCGCGATTAAAAACTCAGCATTTTCACCGGGTTCCACATAGCTTTTAACTGCAGTAAACCGCCATGTTTCGTTAGTTGGATTGTTATTAGATTTGTTGTCGTAAAGAGTAAAGTATTTGATGTCTTTAACTTCTTCGCCAAAAGCATCAATGCTGAATGCTTCTAGAACATATCTCCCAGGAATCCAGCTTTTCATTCCGCTAAATTGAGCAGAGTCACTTGTTTCAGTGTTGAACGGAATGTTTAGCACCTCTTTTCCTTTTTTGAATGTGGTTACATCGTTTTCTTTCTCATATAAGTCATGTAGGAATAGTTTGTAATATTCTTTCTTTGTGAATTCTTGATTGTCAGGACGACCCCAAAGTGATGTTCTGAAAATCTTAGATGGTTCTTCTAATTTGTGAACGACAATCTTTCCTTTCGCTTTAATTTTCTCTCCATTAAGGTTTTTGGTGTTGACCTTGAATTTATTTCGTGATTTTCTATCAAACTGGTTCGATATACCAATCGATAGATTCATTGCATTATAGCCAACCATTACGTAATGAGAGTTACTGTGCGTTTCTCCATTAATATCTGTTACATCTGCGTTTACTGTATAACTATATGTTGGATAATATTTCTTTTCAATCGATTTGTCTTCATCTGCATTAAAAGAAATAATAAACTCTCCATTTTCATCAGTTTTAGCAATTCCATTCGTTATTTCTATTGCTTGAGAATTAGGGTAGTATCCCCATTTGTACCAACCCCAGGATGGGAATGAAGCCGATCGAGTAACTCTATATTGTACATTAGCGCCATCAATGTTAGATCCTGCGTAAGCTTTAGCAGTTCCAGTCACTTTAATTTCTTGCCCAATCTTGTAAACTCCTTCGATCGGTTCAAAGTTAACTTCGAATTTTGGCCGTTTGTATTCTTCAACTCTAAAATATTTACTTCCATTTGCATCTCGAATATGCATCTGTCCATTCAACATACCTAATGGCGCTGTAAACGAGCCACTAAAAGTTCCATATTCATTTGTAGTTAATTTTAAATCTCCTATTTTTTGGTTATTCACATCCATAAATTCTACTGTAGAAGATTCCGCTTTTACTAGTGTATGTTCATCGTTGTCATGGTGAATTTTAATTCCTTTGAAATAAACAGTTTGTCCAGGCCTATAAATGGCTCTGTCAGTAAAGAAATGCGTTGTGGTATGAGCTCTTGGGCTCCTGTCGTAGGGTTTGTATTGATACAATTGACTGGTTGTATTGTATCTATCATCCTTATGCGTTACATCCAAATATAGATACCTATATTGTTTAGCACTTTTAATATTTAAATGTCCATTTTCGTTTGTTGTATAACTCTCTTCTTTTATGATGTCATATATACGAGTAGAACGGTTGTATTTTCGTATGTATAATTGAACTTTAGCTCCTTTGATAGGTGTTCCGGTTTCTCTATCTAAAACAGTAACGTCAAAAGTTTCGTCGTCATTTTTGCGGTAGATATAACTTAAGTTACTACTCCAAAAAGAACCGTAAGCAATAGCATTATTTTTAATTGTAAAGTTTTTATCTGGTGATGCAAGAATAACATACTGTCCTTTTGGAAGCTCTTCAAGTTTTAATTCGGTTGAATGTAATTGAAAATCTCCGAAGTTTTTTATTTGCTTACTCCATGATTTAACCGTTTCTTTCTGAAGAAAGGAGTTCATTAATTCTTTACCGTATTTGTTCTCAGTTAAAAAGTAATTCCAGTCAATTTTGATAATTCTAAAATAAAGTGAGTCAATGTTTTTAGTGGATAAAGAAAATTTCCCAAGGGTATTTGGCTGGTAAACCGGCTCCATAGAAAAAGAGATTTTTTTGTTTTGGATTTGCTTCAATAAGCTTTTACATAGCCTGGCACCATAGGAATTAGGGTTTTTGTTAATAACAGCAGAACATATTTCATGTGCTTTCTTTTTCTCAAATTGGTTTTCTTTTGTTTCAGAATTGTATTTATTTCCTTTTTCATTTAGGTATTCTGCTATCAGAAATTGAATTTCATCATTGGCTTCGCACTCACTATACTTTTCTGATAGTTTGTTTAATGCCATAAAGTATAGTTCTTCTTTATTTGTCTCGGTGGAGTTGGTTCTGGCAAATTTTAAACGCCTTAATTCCAGATCAATTAATGCAGTTGATTTTTCGTCACTTAAATGAAACTTGGTTAACTCTTGTAGAATTCTAACTTCGTATAATTCGCAGGAAAGAGTATCATTAGATTCTGTTGACAGATTGGAAAATGCTTCCGCTGATCCAAAATATTCCTTTCCATTCAATTTAAATTGATCTGCAGGCCGAGTTAAGTTTTTTTCTGGATTTTGAAAAAAGTCCAAAGCTCTATGCGCTAAGAAGTCATAAAGACTAGGTCTTTGTTCATTATCATCGGTATAGCTTGTAAGCATTTCATCAAAGTCTTTGATATCTGTATGCTGTAAACTATCTTTATTCGAAATAGCCAACTGATGCTGTTTGTATACTTTATCTATTATAGTGGTTAAGTCCCAAGTCCGAATATCATCGTTATCGAAATTGATAGTTTGTGTTCTGTTTATAAATTTCCATCGATTACTTTGATAATATCCCCAATAAGTTTCTGCTGTAACTGAATGAATGATTTGTTTTAAAGGGAATGTCGATTTTTCCGAAATCTTATTCAACTGATTCAGTGCTACTATGTATTCATCTTCAGTCATGTAAGAGTTGTATTTCATTTTATGTATTACCGACTTGACTACTTGGGGGGAGTTTTTAGCAGCACTGGCTGAGTCAAAAATTACAGAAACAACATCTAATGCAGATTTATACAAGCCAATTTTTTGCAGCGAATCAACTTTACTCCACATGTTTTCAAAGTTTCCTCCGAAATCATAGGAAAGCATGTCTATTTCTGATGCAATAGGCTCAGGTATAGTTTCTATTTTGTTTTCGCAGGAGTTGGAAGTCAACAATATTAAGGTAAATGATAAAAGAGTGAGGTTTAGAAAGGCTTTTATAAGCATAGTAATGTATTTTTTTTAAAATTACGGTTTAATCAGTTAGGAATACACATCAAAACTTCATTAGTTCAATTATAAAATAGTTTTTATATTATTTTTTTAGTGCAGCAAAAATCAAAAAACATTGTTCATATTTAACAATAATTATAAGGGCTTATTTTGATATATTTTTATCTTTGCACGAATTTATTTTTGGAATCTTAATGTATAAATTCAAGTCAATGCCACAAAACAGCGAAAAATTTATTGGAGATGGATTAACGTACGATGATGTATTGTTGGTTCCTGCTTATTCTGAAGTATTACCGCACGAAGTTAAACTAACTACCCAATTTACGCGAGGAATAGAGCTAAATGTACCGATTGTTTCAGCTGCCATGGATACAGTAACGGAAAGTGCTTTAGCTATATCTATTGCTCAACAAGGAGGTATTGGCGTTGTGCATAAAAACATGAGTATTGAAGCACAGGCTGGTGAAGTGCGAAAAGTAAAACGTTCAGAGAGTGGAATGATTCTGGACCCAGTAACTGTTTCCAAAGACAAAAAGGTAAAAGATGTTTTAGAATTAATGGCAGAAAACAAAATTGGCGGCATACCAGTAGTTGATGACAATAATGTTTTGGTAGGAATTGTTACAAACAGAGATTTGCGATTTGAAAAAGAAATGTCTAAATCAATCGAACTGGTAATGACAACCGAAAATATTATTACTGCAAAGGGAAAGGTTGAATTAAGCGTAGCAGAAAAGATATTACAAGAATATAAAATTGAAAAGCTTCCTGTCGTTGATGAAGATGATAAATTAATTGGTCTTATAACCTTTAGAGATATTATTAAAGTTAAAGAACATCCGAATTCATGTAAAGATGAACATGGAAGATTAAGAGTGGCTGCAGCTGTTGGTGTTACAGAAGATGTTTTAGAAAGGGTTAAGGCTTTGGTTAATTCAGGAGTAGATGCAATAATTATTGACACCGCTCATGGCCACTCCAGAGGTGTTGTTGAAGTATTGAAGAAAGTGAAAGTAACTTTTCCAGATTTACAAGTAGTTGTTGGGAATATTGCCACTGGCGCTGCGGCTTTGGCTTTAGCAGAAGCTGGAGCAGATGCAGTTAAAGTAGGAATAGGTCCAGGATCTATTTGTACTACGAGAGTTATTGCTGGTGTGGGCGTGCCTCAATTAACAGCCATTATGAATGTTGCTGAAGCGCTTAAAGGATCCGGAGTTCCAATTATTGCAGATGGAGGTATTCGGTTTACTGGTGATTTGGTAAAAGCTATTGCCGGTGGCGCCAATACAATTATGATGGGCTCAATGTTTGCAGGGACAGAAGAATCACCAGGAGAAACAATAATTTACCAAGGAAGAAAGTTTAAGGCTTATCGGGGAATGGGATCTTTAGAAGCAATGCAAAAGGGTTCAAAAGATAGATACTTTCAGTCAGATGAAGCGGATGTGAAGAAATTAGTTCCAGAGGGTATTTCTGGTCGAGTTCCTTTTAAAGGGAAATTAGAAGAAATTATGCATCAATTAATTGGAGGTATTAGAGCCGGAATGGGTTATTGTGGTGCTGCAAATACAATTGATTTGAAAGAAGCAAAATTTGTAAAAATTACAAGTTCTGGAATTGCTGAAAGTCATCCACATGATGTTGCTATTACTAGAGAGGCTCCTAATTATAATATTAAATAAATTAACCAAAAAATGAGAAATTTACTAATCATAGTTTGTGCAATTGGATTTGCATTACCAACATACGGTCAAGAAAAAGGCGCTGTTTTAATGACAGTCAATAATGTGCCTGTTTATAAGGCAGAATTTGAACAGATTTATTGGAAGAATAAGAAAGAGAAGGTTGCCACTAAAGAAGATTTAGATGAGTACATGGAGTTATTCACCAAATTCAAGTTGAAGGTAACGGAAGCTGAAGATTTAGGAATGGACACTGTCGCATCATTTATTAAAGAGTTGGATGGCTATAAAGTACAATTAGAAAAGCCGTATTTAGTTGATAAAAAGGTAAATGAAAAATTGATTACTGAAGCTTATGATAGAATAAATACTGAAATTAGAGCAAGCCACATATTAATTAAAATGGATGGATCGGCAACACCAGAGGATACGCTAAAAGCATATAATAGGATTAAAAATATTAGAGAGAAAATTTTAAGGGGTGATTTAACTTTTGCAGAAGCTGCTAAAAGAATGTCGGAAGATGAATCTGCTAAACAAAATCATGGAGATTTAGGTTATTTTACCGCTTTCAGGATGGTTTATTCATTCGAATCAGCAGCGTTTAATACACCAGTTGGTGAGATTTCTCAACCTTTTCGATCTCGTTTTGGTTACCATATTGTAAAAACTGTTGATAGCCGAGCGGGTAGAGGTTCTGTTAAAGTTTCTCATTTAATGCTGAGTATTAAGAAAGATATGTCAGAATTGGATAAAGAGAACTTAAGAAAGAAAATTTACGAGCTGTATGAAAAACTGGGTGAAGGAGAGTCATTTGTAAAACTCGCAAAGGAATTTTCTGAAGATCGTCAGTCAAAGTTAAAAATGGGCCAGGAGGCTTGGTTAAAACCGGGAGAAGCTTTTCTTGAATTTGATTCAGTTGCTTTTTCGTTAAAAAATAACGGTGATTATTCAACTCCGTTTCTAACAAAAGTAGGTTGGCATATTATTAAAAAAGGGGATTATAAACCTGTTGGAGATCTTGAAAGTATGCGTCACGAATTAAAAAATAAAATCCAAAGAGATGTTCGGGCACAAATTTCTAAGGGCAAATTTATTGTGAAATTGAAAGAAGAATATGCTTTTAATGAGGTAACAAAAAACAAGAAGGAACTTTACAAAGTAATTGACAACTCTGTTTTGAAAGGAAAATGGAACCCTGAATCTACCAGCAAATTAGAAGGAGAATTATTTTCGTTCGCTGATAGAACTTATTCACAGCAGGATTTTGCAAGTTATATTGCTTCAACGCAAAAACCTTCGAAAAACAAAGATATTGTTAAGTTCATTGACAATAAGTACTCCAAGTATGTTGCTAATATGTTAATGGCTTATGAAAGAACACAACTATCTAAAAAATATCCGGAATTTAGAGATTTGTTGAAAGAGTATAGAGATGGAATTTTATTGTTTGGGATTACAGATGAAAAGGTTTGGAGTAAAGGCGTTGAGGATACAACTGGCTTGAAAGAATATTATGAATTGCATAAAAATGAATATATGTGGCCCGATAGAGTCGATGCGAAAATATTCACGTCGTCGAACAAGAAGACCATCAAAGCAGCCTATAAATTGGTTAAAAAGGGTAAAATTAGACATGACTCAATTGTGAATTATTTAAATAAGGAATCTCAATTAAACATTAAGTTTGAAAATGGGCGATTTGTAGAAAATGAAAAAGAGGTAATAAAAGATTTTTCATGGGCTATGGGTTTAAATAAACCGCAGTTAATTGACGAATTGGGAGGAAAATATTCATTTGTTATAATTGACGAGAAATTACCAAGTCAAGTAAAAGAATTGAAAGAAGCTAAAGGCTTAATAACGGCCGCTTATCAAGATTATCTGGAAGCTACTTGGCTAGATTCATTGCGTAAGAAATATCCAATTCAGATTAATAAGGATATACTTTACTCTATTGCTGGCCAACAATAAGCAGAATAGAAATTTTCGCATAAAATATAAATGAATAAACATTTTTATACAGGTTTAATATTATTAGTTATAATAACCGTTCTTTCTTGCGATAGTGAAGAGGTTGTGCAGGAAAAAGTAAAAGTGGCGCGCGTAGGAAGTGTTTATTTGTATGAGGAGGTATTAGATAAAGATGTTCAAAACGGATTAGGTAAGGAGGATAGTTTGCTATTCAGAGACCAACTAATAAATAATTGGATTGAAGAACAGATTGTTTTACAAAAGGCAGAAGAAGTTTTGCCTCAAGACGCTAAAGATGTAAAGGATAGGTTGGAAAATTATCGAAAGTCATTAATCATCTATGCTTACGAACAGCAATTTATAAAGGAGCGATTAGATACCGCAGTTTCATCAATTGAGATTGAAGAATATTATGCAGCGCATAAAGATGACTTTATGTTAAAAGATTATATTGTAAAAGCACTTTATTTAAAAATTTCTAAAGAGACTCCTGATATAGAGAAACCAAAGCTTCATTTTAAGTTGGAGCAAGAAGCTGATGTAAACGAAATGCGTTATTATGCTGATTTATATGCGGTTCAATTTCATTATAATCCTGACCAGTGGCTATTTTTTGAAGATGTTTTAAAAGTAATTCCTTTGGAAGAGATTAATACTGAGTCGTTTCTTAGGAAGAAGAAGAAAATCATGTTCGAAGATGATAATTTCATCTACTTTGTTAATATAACGGATTTTATGTTGAAGGATGCAATTTCACCTTTGAGTTTTGAGAAAGAAAAAATAAAAACAATATTATTGAATTTGAGAACCATCGATTTAAGAAATAAATTGAGAGAAGATTTATACAATGATGCAATAAAAGCTCAGCAAGTAGAAACTTATTAATACCTTGAGGTACTAATAAGATAAAAATACAGTTATTGAGTAGTAATCAAGAATATATGAGAAAAATTATAGCAATAGCTTTATTTATTTTAACTGTTTCCAGTTTTAAAGCGCAGCAAATTATTGATAAAGTAGTTGCTGTTGTTGGAGATAAAGCGATATTAAAATCAGAGATAGAGTCGCAAAAAGTTCAAGCTACTCAGCAGGGAGTAAAGGTTGATGCGAATACGGATTGCTTAATTATGGAAGAAATGATGTTTCAAAGTTTGTTGCTGCATCAAGCTGAAATAGATAGTATTGAGGTTACTGAGGAGATGGTGACAGCTGAATTAGAACAACGTATCCAATATTTTGCAAGTCAAATGCCGGGTGGAGTAGATGATTTAGAAAAGTTTTACGATAAAAGTATTGAAGAGATTAAAGAGGAGTTTTTCACACAAATTGAAGATCGAATGAAATCGCAACAAATGCAGGAAGAAATAACTACCTCTGTATCTGTTTCCCCAAAGGATGTAAGGTCTTTTTTCAATTCATTTCCGACTGATAGTATTCCTCTTATCAATAGTAAAATATCGGTAGCTCAAATTACAATAGAGCCGGAAGTAACAGCTGCGGAGAAGCTCTCAATAAAGAAGAAGTTGACAGAGATTCGCAATCAAATAATTAATGGAGAATTAACTTTTGCAATTGCAGCAGAATACAAATCTGAAGATCCAGGTTCGAAGAAAAAACAAGGTGATTTTGGTTGGGTAACCAGAGGGGATTTTGTGCCTGAGTTTGATGCAGTTGCTTTTAGAATACCTATTGGTGAAGTTTCTCAAGTTTTTGAATCACCTTTTGGGTATCATATATTAGTAATTAAGGAGCGAAGAGGCGAACAATATTCGGGATCGCATATTTTGTTGCAATTTAAAGTAAGTGATACGCAGATGAGTAAATCAAAAAATACGCTGAATCAAATTGTAGCAGATATAAAAGCGGGAGATATAACATGGGAGCAAGCTGTTTTAAAATATTCTGATGACGATAATAGTAAAGGAAGTAGAGGTGTGATCTATAATCAATCTACAGGTTCTATGTACTGGGACATGAAAGAAATTGATCCTCAATTATTTAAAGGAATAGATGATTTAGAAGAAGGTGGGATTTCTGTGCCAATTTATTATGAAACAATGAATGGTAATGCTTATAGAGTTGTCAAGTTAATGAAACGTACAGAACCACATAAAGCGAATTTGACGGATGATTATCAAATGATTCAGAACTATGCATTAAGTAAGAAAAAAGCAGAAGAAACAGAGGCTTGGGTAAATAGAAAATTAAATGATATCTATATCAGAATAGACGCCGATTATCAGCAATGCGACTATATTTATAACTGGTTGCAAAAGCAGTAGATACTTTTGGTGTGGTTATTTTCTATTAGTACTCCAACCATTAAAATTAGCGGAAGCTTCATAGTTAGCTTTTTCCTCTGCCTCTTCTAAGAAATAGTTGGCCATAATAGCCGCAATTTCTTGCATATTTTCATCTGTGTTGTCCATAACAGAAGTGTCTGTAAAGTATTGTGGAACAAAATGCGTGTCAAAATCACCAGACTTAAATGCAGCATGGTTAATTGTGAACTTACAGAAGTCTAAAGTTGTTTTTATTCCAACAATATCGTAATCACCTATTGCTTTGGTCATTTTTTCGATTGCTTCTTTCCTGGTAGGAGCATGCACAATCAACTTTGCAATCATGGGATCATAATATATGGGGATTTCCATACCTTCTTCAAAACCATCATCAACTCGAACCCCCTCTCCAGTTGGTCTTTTGTAAATCTCTAATTTTCCGATATCTGGCAAAAAATTATTTTGAGGATCCTCAGCATATACTCTTACTTCCAGGGAGTGTCCATTAATTTTTAAATCATCTTGCGTAAATGCAAGTTTTTCTCCTCGAGCCACTTTAATTTGTTGTTCGACTAGGTCCAAGCCAGTTATCAATTCCGTAACGGGATGTTCAACTTGCAGACGCGTATTCATTTCTAAAAAGAAAAACTCTCCGTTTTCGTATAAAAACTCTACTGTACCAGCGCCAACATAATTACAAGATTTAGCAACATCACAAGCTGCTTGACCCATTGCTTTTCTTAACTCAGGAGTTAATATAATAGAGGGAGCTTCCTCTATCACTTTTTGATGTCTTCTTTGAATGGAACATTCTCTTTCAAATAAGTGAACCGTATTTCCATGTGTATCTGCTAAAACTTGTATTTCTATATGCCTTGGTGATCCGACGTACCTTTCAATAAAAACAGCTCCATCTCCGAAAGAACTTTCAGCTTCACTAATAGCTAATTTCATTTGTTCGACAAACTCTTCTGCTTTTTCTACAACACGCATCCCTTTTCCACCACCGCCAGCAGCAGCCTTCACTAAAATAGGGAAACCAATTTCTTTTGCTTTGTCTAAGGATTTTTCGACATCTACTATGGCTTCATCCACACCTTCAACCATTGGAATACCATATTTCTTAACAGTTTCTTTTGCAGATAATTTATTTCCCATTAATTCCATAGACTGCGGAGACGGCCCTATAAATGTAATCCCAGCATCTGTTGTCTTTCTGGTGAATTCTGCATTTTCACTCAAAAACCCATAGCCTGGATGAATTCCATCCACATTTAAGTTTTTACATATTTGAAGTACTTTATCTCCTAATAAGTAGCTCTCAGAACTAGGAGATGGACCAATGCATATAGCTTCATCTGCAAACTTTACAAAAGGTGTGTTTTTATCTGCTTCAGAATAAATTGCTACGGTCTTAATTCCCATTGCTTTACACGTTTTCATTATGCGTAAGGCAATTTCTCCTCTATTGGCTACAAGTATTTTATTCATTGTATTCGAAATAAATTGTGCTTAAAGATACTATAAAACGCGAAATAATAAGAAGAACTAGAAACGTTCTTTTCAATAGAAGAAATTACCAAGAAAGCCCAAGGATGGCAATAAAAAACCTCGAAATCAATTCTACTGAATCGAAATCGAGGTTCACCCACCATAAAACAATTATAAACACCTTATTATCGTATTAAAAGTAAAGGTTTGGATAAGTCATGTAGTAGGTTCATAAACAATGGCTTACTTGAACTATGTCTTTGTACCCTTCTTAAAATTTTTTCCTGCTGTTTCATTGGAAGAAGAGTTAAACTTAACAACAGCCTTTCGATTGAAATAAAAAAAACATCACTTTTGTAAAGCACCAATATTTCATGTTTCAAATCCAATTCCAAATTGGACAATATACTTTCAAAGGATTTTTCTAATGGAATCATTTTTTAATTCTGTTACATATATTCTGTGCTTTGCAAAGGCTGTGCCGAAAATTATTTATCAGTCCCTCATTACTAAATATTATGGATTACGCATATTGTAAATCTTTCTTAAGCTAAAACTGATAGTCGATGACTAAAAGGTCTCTCGTCTTTTAATCTTAAAACCTTTTGTCCATGTTCTTTATTCCATATCTTAGCTACATGATTAAAGCTGTGATAATTGATGACATAAAGGATGCGAGAGATAATATCCGCTTAGACATAGAGACATACTGTTCGGATGTTGAAATAATAGGAGAAGCTGAAGGTGTTGTTACAGGCGCTAAAGCTATTCGAGAATTGAAACCAGAAGTGGTTTTTTTAGATATTCAAATGCAAGATGGAACGGGGTTTGATTTGCTGGACATTGTAGGCGACATTAATTTCAAAGTTATATTTACAACTGCTTCTGATGAATATGCTATTAAAGCATTTAAGTTTTCAGCGATTGATTATCTATTAAAACCAATTGATCCAGATGAATTAGTTGCTGCAATTGAAAAAATAAAAAACACAAAAGTATTGCCAAAAGAAAACCTCAACCTACTTTCTGAAAGCATTAAGGACCATAAATCCATGACTCGGTTGGCGCTAAATACCTTAGAGAAAATTCTAATTGTAGAAATCAAAGATATTGTTCGTTGTGAATCAAGTGTGAACTATACAACATTCTACTTTGCTGACAAATCTCGCTTAATGGTTACTAAGACGCTAAAGGAATATGACGACATGTTATCTCCGTTAGGCTTTATCCGAGTACATCAATCTCATCTAATTAACTCTAGCTTAGTTAAGGAGTTTATTAAATCGGATGGTGGCTACCTTATGATGAAAGACGGATCTTCTGTCCCGGTATCTACTCGAAAAAGACAAGCTGTAGTTGAAGCTTTAAACACATTGTAATTATGATTAGATTATGCACATTCATTGCTCTTATAGCATTATCATTTGTTGTATTTCCATGTCAATCTTTCTCTCAAGAAACTAAAACGAGTCTTCAAAAAGAAGGAAAGTACGTTATCTTGTCTTCCGAAAAATTCTTAGAAATAAAAGCCGAAATGGAAAAACAAGATGATTGGTCTCCCATCCTTATCGAAGGCTATCCAAAAAATGAATTGGTAGCATTCTATATACAAAGCTATGCGGATTCAACTATTCTAACATGGGTGGACTTTGCTTATAATAAGATTCACAGTTTTGAAAATACTAAGCCTGATGCGCATCAAGAAAGAAAAATGCAAAAATCAAAATTACTTCCTAGAACCAAGGAAAACATGCACCGATTTATGATGTTGATGACGACCGATCAGATTGAAGCAGTAGGGTATTAAGTGATGAATAAATCAATTTTTAAGTCCTTTGCCTCCAATACTATTTTTGTAATAGATAAAAAGTATTCTAAGTCTGATTATACGAATATTGACCTTTCGGTCAGCAATGAATCCCTAAATAAAATTAACGTAAATCATCCGAAAGAAATGGAGGAATTCATTAATGAATTTACGAAGATGAATAATGCAAAAGTTGCAATTGGTGGATATCTTGAGGTTCGAAACTTATACAAGAGAAGTAAATATTTTAATGAACAAGCCAACCCAAGTAATGAGAGAAACATTCACCTTGGAGTGGATATATGGGCCAAAGAGGGAACAAAGGTTTTGGCTGCATTGGATGGGGAAATACACAGTTTCAAGAACAATACAAACCATGGAGACTATGGGCCTTCTATTGTCCTAAAGCACCAGTTAGAAGAATCTGTTTTTTATACGCTATACGGTCATCTAAGTCTTGACTCTATTAAGGATGTCAAAATAGAGCAAAGCGTGAAGCAAGGTGATGAAATTGCTCAATTGGGTGATTCTAGTATTAATGGAGACTACGCGCCCCATTTGCATTTTCAAATCATTAAGGACATGCAAAACAATTTTGGCGATTATCCAGGTGTTTGCAGCTTAAACCAATTGAGTTTTTTTAAAGAGAATTGCCCAAATCCAATGGAGTTATTAGGAATACTTTAGAGTAAATTAATCAATCAGTCCCAAACAGTATTTTAAGCGAATAATCTTTTTAACCGAAGAATAAACTTGAAAACGAAAGTCTTCATCCTCATTCATTTTAGAAAGGATGTCATTTATATCTTTTTCTTCCTCCACCGGCATAAGCAATTGATCGCAGCCGGCCATTACTGCTTTTAACCCAGAATTTGGCACAGTCCTAACCCCTCCCATATTCATTGCATCCGTAATAACCAATCCTCTAAATCCCAATTCGTTTTTCAATAAATTTGTTACAATCTCCCGAGAACAGGTTGATGGTAACCCTTCTGTATTGTATTTTTCGTTATTCTTAACTGCAATATGAGCTACCATAATTGACAAAACTCCATTATCAATAATGGGTTGGTAATTTGGAACCTCTTTCATTTCTCCATCAATAAAGACTAATTTTTCATGTGTATCCCCAACTACAAATCCATGACCTGGAAAATGCTTTGCCGTAGCTATAATTCCATTATTTTGTGTTTCTTCAATAAAAATATTCGAAAACCCAATCACAGTATCCATTGCTAAACCAAAACTCCTATTACTTACAGTTTTGTTTGGTGATGCATCTATAACCGGGGCAAAGTTTTGTGTAATACCTATCTTATTTAAATCTCCAGATATTGTATTTGTTACTTCCTTTACCTTTTCCTTCGTCTTAATAGCATTTGTTTTCGGAACTGGAGTAGTGCCTTTAATTTTATATTTTATCAATGTAGGTTCGGCATCAGCACTATAAATAGGGGGTAAATATCCATGGACTTCACAAATGCTATCAAACTGGTTGACAAATGCCGTAAAACTTTCAACTGTCCCATTTAGTAATAGAACACCTCCAGCTTTACCTTGTTGCATTAATTTAACAACGTGTTCTGTAGGCTTTCCGTGCTTCCCAACCGCAGGAACTATCAATTGTCCAACACGCAGAGTATCATTCATGTAACTGAATTGTTCATCTATGCGCCTTTCTAATTCTGGATTGTAATTATAAAAATCAGCTAGTGTAAAATCTTGTGCAAAAGTGTTTAGTGCAAAAACGAATGATATAAATAACGATAAGTATTTCATGAAATGATATATTATAGATGCTAAAGTAACACTTCCTTAAATGGCTAAAATTATGTGGATAGTAATTTATTAAATTGCAAATGTTGACATGAAGGTTATCTTTGCACTCATATGCAGGAAAGACAAGAGGAGTATCAAGCGAATATCAATAATAATACAGCCGCATTTCAAGAGGTTAAAAAGAAAATTACACAAATTGTAGTTCTTCGTATTTTCGTATTTGCAGCAACTTGTTTTGGATGCTATTTGTTTTCTTATAATGCAGGGCTTGCAATAACTACAGGTGTTTTTGGTGCACTTTCCTTTGTGTTCATGGTCCAGTACCACAGCAACTTAGATCGTAAAAAAAACTACTTTGAGGAATTGATTAGCATTAATGAAATTGAAATTGAAGCTTTAAATGGAAATATTGATAATTTAGAAAATGGAGTAGAATTCTTGAACCCAAATCATCACTACAGTTATGATATTGACCTCTTTGGAGATGGTTCTTTCTTTCAGTTTTTTAACCGAACAAAAACACTCGGTGGAAGAAAAAAACTCGCGTCTATTTTAGTCAGTAATGAAATTGACAATATTGAGAACAAACAAGCCGCTATTAAAGAGTTAGCAAAAAACAGCAAGGAGCGTCAGCACTTCTGGGCTAGTGCTGGAACTATTAAAACAGAAACCACATCCAAAACCGTTGAAGACTGGTTAAAAAACTATAAAACGTTTGCATCCAATAAACTCATTTCCTTTTTGATAGTTCTTTTCCCTATTGTATCTGCTGTTCTACTTGGACTGCTTAGTGTGGACTTAATAGATTCAATGCTTTTTATCATTTGGTTTTTTGTAGGATTATTTATTACAGGCGTATTTTTAAAGCGAGTTAACGCTATTTATAACGAAGCCAACACAATCACAGATACTATTAATCAATATTCTGAACTACTGGAAATTATTGAGTCATCGGACTTTAATTCCGATTTGCTCATAGAACAACAAGAAAATATAAAAACTAAGAATGCAAAGGCTTCTCTGATCCTTAAAAAAATGGGGAGATCTCTCGATAGACTCAACAGCCGAAATAATTTTATTGTGGGAATCTTTGGAAACGCACTATTGCTATGGGATGTATTATCTATTCATCTTTTGGAAAAATGGATAAATAACTATTCAATGAAAGTAGAAAATTGGTTTGATTCTATCTACTACATTGATGCAATCCATTCTTGTGCGAATTACGCTTACAATCACCCTAAATTTTGCTTTCCAAAAATAAACAATGATAATATGGTTATTGAGGCCAAAGCATTGGGGCATCCACTTATTCCAGAAGCAAAAAGAATTGACAATGATTTTAGTATCGACAAAAAGAACTTCATTATAATCACTGGGGCTAATATGGCTGGAAAAAGCACATTTTTGAGAACCTTGTCTCTAAATATCGTTTTAGCAAACGCAGGATTACCAGCGAGTGCCAAAGAATTTAATTACTCTCCTGTTAAGCTTATTACGAGTATGCGAACTTCTGATTCATTGCAGAAAGAAGAGTCCTATTTCTTTTCTGAATTGAAGCGTTTAAAGTTTATTGTAGACAATATTAAGACAGAGAAATACTTTATCATTTTAGATGAAATTCTAAAAGGGACAAACAGTAAGGACAAAGAAATGGGGTCGAAAAAGTTTGTAGAAAAATTGGTAGCTTCTGGCTCTACTGGAATAATTGCTACACATGATCTAGGGCTTTGTGAAATTCACAAGCGTTTTCCTCAAGTCATCAATAACTATTTTGATGCGGAAATTATTAATGGTGAATTATATTTTGATTACAAATTTAAAAAAGGAATTTGCCAGAACATGAATGCATCTTTCCTTTTGAAGAAAATGGAAATTGTAGAAGATTGAAACTTGATTTTTTGAATTACTGGGCTTATTTATATTTTTATGCCCAAAATACATATATCATCAATCTGTTCAAGATCAGCTCTCCAATCTTCAAATACCGTATTCAAAATTCCTTGCTGCTCATTCATAGGGTTGTTCGATATGGAAATCAATAACTTTTTTAGATTTTTAACTTTATATTTTTTCCCTTTAGTGCCTCCAAATTGATCTTGAAAACCATCAGTAAAAATATATAGTCTATCATCTTTTTCTAAGGTAATTTCATGCGTAAGAAACGGTTCAGGAAAAGGATATTTTCCGATAGGTTTTCGATTTGGCAGTTTTTCTAGTAATTTTCCTTTTCTAATAATCCATAAAGGGTTATTCGCTCCAGCCCATAGTAGCTTATTGCCTTCAATAGAGCATAGTGAAATATCCATTCCATCTGCCATTTCTGCTTGTTCCTCACTTTTGCTAAATTCTTGAATTACTATTTCCCTTGTTTTATCCAATATTTTACCAGGATCAGTTAAACCATGTTCCCGAACACTTCTATTGAGTCCGTTATTGCAAACCACAGAGATCATAGCTCCAGGAACTCCGTGTCCTGTGCAATCAGCTACTGCAAAAAGGGTTTTTCCATTTTTAATCTCGAGCCAATAAAAATCTCCGGCAACAATATCTTTTGGTTTATACAAAATAAAGTAATCTTTCAAATGTTTGTTGATCAAGTCAGGAGCTGGAAGAATAGCTGACTGAATTCTCTTAGCGTATTTAATAGAATCTAATATTTCATTATTCTTTATTTGAACAATCTCCTTTTGTTCTTGAATCAAAGCGTTTTGTTTTTGACTTATAAGAAATCGGTTGAGCATAAATAAGCCAAATAACATTACTACCGCTAATCCTCCATATAGGGTATATCGCTTGGTTTGTTCTTGATTGATTTGAGCCTTATGTGTTTCAATTTCAGCATCTGTTACTTTTTTTTCCTCAACAGCTAATAAACTATCCGCTAAGATCATTTTTTCATATTCATTTTGTAAGTTTTGCCTGATAATTATTTTATTATTTTCAATATTCTTTAGGCTATCTTTCATAACTGTACATAATTCTAACATCTCTACAGTCTTTTTCCAATCACCTTTTTGTTTACTTATTTTGCTTAGCATTTCCGCTGCTATTTGAATGTCTAATGGATACCCTAACTCCATAGCTATTTCGAGTGATTCTTCAATACATTTACTAGCTTCGGCATAATTTCCTTTTAGTATGTATGTTTTTCCCATATTGGAAAGAGTTGTTCCTACACCTTTTATAGAATTATTATCGGTATAAATTTTTAAACTAACGTTAAAAAATTCTAAAGCTTTATTATATTGTAAATTCTCTTTTGCTACCATTCCAAGCATGTTGTTGGACATGGCAATTCCTTTAAGATCATTAATTTTTGTACGTAGTGCTAAACTTTTTTGGTGGTATTTTTCTGATTTAAACAAATCACCTTGTTTTTGATAAACATAACCAAGGTTATTTAAAGCTAAACTTATATATCTGTCGTCTTCTAATTCTTTAGACATTTCCAAGCTCTTTGTAAATTTTTCAATAGCTATATCATATTCCTCAAGGTTTGCATATAGATAAGCAATGTTGTTTAATGTAGATGCGACACCCGATAAATCACCAATATTTTCTCTGATTTCTAAGCTATTTTGATAAAGCTTTAAAGCTTTTGGAATATCTCCTTTATCATCATAAATATTCGCTAAATTATTTAAGATAGTTGCTACTCCTTCTTTATTATCTAATTCCTTCTGAATAATTAATGTTTCGTTGTAAATTTTGATAGCATCATCCGCATAACCCGAATTCGATTTTACGTATGCAATACTCATTAGTGCCGCAGCCAATCTTTCTTTAAATACAAGTAATTCATCAGCATGGTGCTGATCTGAATGTTTAAGAAAATTTCTACAATCCACAGCGATGCTATCCCAGTAACCTTCTCGCAAAATCCATCCCGCGAAACCAATTTCCGATCGTAATAATATTCTTGCAGTGTCTGAAGATGCAATAGAAAGTTGATGCTTCAGCGAATCCAGAGTGCGACTATCTTGTGAATAGTATGAGAAGGAAATGATTAAAATAAAAAATGACCCAATTATTTTCATGCAGATTTTATTTCAAAATTTAACATATATATGCCTAATGTATTGTTATAAAACTTATTAACCAAGTGTATTTTTATAATTATTGCATTTAAATTGTTTTTGTATTATTTAATTTAATTAGCTAGTATCTATATCGTTGGTTTCATTTCACATTTTTTAAATTCAAAAAAACATAAGAATCCTTTAATAAATTTTTAATGTGAAAAAAACTTGTTTTTTCTTATATTTGATTTGTTAATTATGTGATATCCTAGAAGGTATTGCCTGAAACCGCATAATTACCTTATTTGACATTAACATTAACATGTGTTTTAAGGTTATACTTGTGCAGATATTAGCATTCATTTATGCTTTAAGTTTTTCTGCCCAAACATTAATTATTAATGAAGTTTCCCAGGGTGAATCTGGAAACATGGAGTTTATTGAGTTTGTTGTTGTTGACAATACTGTGGTTTATGACTGTGCGGATTCTTCTCCGCCAACAATAGATATAAGAGGTTGGATTATTGATGATAATAATGGTTATCATTCTCCAGGAAACGAGGGTGTTGCTGGAGGTGCAGTCCGATTTTCAAATGATGTTTTGTGGAGTGCTGTCCCTTTGGGTACAATAATTTTAGTATATAACCAAGGAGATATTTCGCCTTCAATTCCCGCAGACGATATTTCTTTGTCCGATGGCAATTGCCAAGTTATTGTTCCTATTAACAATACAAGTCTTTTTGAAAGTAATGCTACAACACCAGGAGATGTTGCTTGTTCTTATCCCGGAGGTGCATGGACTGCAGGAGGAACTTGGAACAACATAATATTAAGAAATGGAGGTGATTGTGCACGAATATTAGACTTGGCAGGTTGTGAAGTTTTTTCTGTTTGTTGGGGGGATAATAGTCAAAATAACCAGATATATTTTGGTGGTTCAGCCAGCAATACGGTTTACTACTTTAATGATATAGACCCAACAGATCAAGTAAATTGGACTTCTGGTTGTTCAGATAATGAGACAGTATTGGATGCTACTACATGTGGAAGTAACGATCAAACACCGGGAAGTCCAAACAATGCCTTGAACGAAGCCTATATCGCTCAGTTTAATAACGATTGCATGCCTATTACCCCATTAGTTACTACTGCTGCATCAACTGATGCAAGTTGCGGATTGTGTGATGGAACAGCTACCGTGAGCAGCTCTGGATCTATCTCTGGATATACCTACAGTTGGTATGATGCTTCATATGTATCGATTGGACAAAATACTGCAACTGCCACAGCCTTGTGTCCAGGGACATATAATGTTATATCCTCTTCTTCAATTAACTGTTCCGATACTGCTACTGTGGTGATTAGTGCACCGGGAGGTCCATCAGCACCAGTTGCCGGAGCAGATGCGATATATTGTTTTGGTGATGCCTTGACGGATTTAACGGCAAATGGGTCTGGTGGATTATTGACATGGTATGATGATATTGGATTGTTAAATTTTTTAGGTACCGGGGGTGTCTATTCTCCATCTAATACAATTGGCAGCACGATATATTATGTTACAGAAACCATAGCTGGCTGTGAAGGGCCACCATCATTAGTCACCGTAACTATAAATCCATTACCAACAGCTACGCTTTCTGGCGGCGGAACGATTTGTTCGGGAGATCCAATACCAGATATGATTGTAACATTAACGGGTACTGCACCATGGTCTATTACTTATACTGATGGGGTAACACCGGTAACTGAATCTGGAATTATGACTTCTCCTTATACAATTAGTGGAGCAGGGGATGGATCTTATGATCTTAGTGCCGTTTCTGATGTAAGTTGCACAGGTACTTTTAGTGGCTCTGCAGATATAATTACAACCCCATTACCAACAGCTACGCTTTCTGGCGGCGGAACGATTTGTTCGGGAGATCCAATACCAGATATGATTATAACATTAACGGGTACTGCACCATGGTCTATTACTTATACTGATGGGGTAACACCGGTAACTGAATCTATGATTATGACTTCTCCTTATACAATTAGTGGAGCAGGGGATGGATCTTATGATCTTAGTGCCGTTTCTGATGCAAGTTGCACAGGTTTTTTTAGTGGTGCTGCAGATATAATTACAATCCCATTACCAGCAGCTACGCTTTCTGGCGGCGGAACGATTTGTTCGGGAGATCCAATACCCGATATGATTGTAACATTAACAGGTAGTGCACCATGGTCTATTACTTATACTGATGGGGTAACACCGGTAACCGAATCTGGAATTATGACTTCTCCTTATACAATTAGTGGAGCAGGGGATGGATCTTATGATCTTAGTGCCGTTTCTGATGCAAGTTGCACAGGTACTTTTAGTGGCTCTGCAGATATAATCACAATCCAATTACCAACAGCTACGCTTTCTGGCGGCGGAACGATTTGTTCGGGAGATCCAATACCCGATATGACAGTAACACTAACGGGTATTGCACCATGGTCTATTACTTATACTGATGGGGTAACACCGGTAACCGAATCTGGAATTATGACTTCTCCTTATACAATTATTGGAGTAGGGGATGGATCTTATGTTCTTAGTGCTGTTTCTGATGCAAGTTGTACAGGTACTTTTAGTGGCTCTGCAGATATAATCACAATCCAATTACCAACAGCTACGCTTGCCGGAGGCGGAACGATTTGTTCGGGAGATCCAATACCCGATATGACAGTAACACTAACGGGTATTGCACCATGGTCTATTACTTATACTGATGGGGTAACACCGGTAACCGAATCTGGAATTATGACTTCTCCTTATACAATTATTGGAGCAGGGGATGGATCTTATGTTCTTAGTGCTGTTTCTGATGCAAGTTGTACAGGTACTTTTAGTGGCTCTGCAACAATCACAACAGATCCATTACCAACAGCTACGCTTGCCGGAGGCGGAACGATTTGTTCGGGAGATCCAATACCCGATATGGCAGTAACGCTAACGGGCACTGCACCATGGTCTATTACTTATACTGATGGGGTAACACCGGTAACCGAATCTGGAATTATGACTTCTCCTTATACAATTATTGGAGCAGGGGATGGATCTTATGTTCTTAGTGCTGTTTCTGATGCAAGTTGTACAGGTACTTTTAGTGGCTCTGCAACAATCACAACAGATCCATTACTAGCAGCTACGCTTTCTGGCGGCGGAACGATTTGTTCGGGAGATCCAATACCCGATATGATTGTAACATTAACAGGTAGTGCACCATGGTCTATTACTTATACTGATGGGGTAACACCGGTAACCGAATCTGGAATTATGACTTCTCCTTATACAATTATTGGAGCAGGGGATGGATCTTATGATCTTAGTGCCGTTTCTGATGCAAGTTGCACAGGTACTTTTAGTGGCTCTGCAGATATAATCACAATCCAATTACCAACAGCTACGCTTTCTGGCGGCGGAACGATTTGTTCGGGAGATCCAATACCCGATATGACAGTAACACTAACAGGTAGTGCACCATGGTCTATTACTTATACTGATGGGGTAACACCGGTAACCGAATCTGGAATTATGACTTCTCCTTATACAATTATTGGAGCAGGGGATGGATCTTATGTTCTTAGTGCTGTTTCTGATGCAAGTTGTACAGGTACTTTTAGTGGCTCTGCAGATATAATTACAAATCCATTGCCTTTGGCGCCAAATGCGGGAGTTGATGCAAATTATTGCTTTGGGGAACCAATTGTCGATTTATTCGCTTCCGGTGGAGGTGGGGTTTTAACATGGTATAGTGATATGGGGATTACTATTGAAGGAATAGGAACAGCATTTTATCCAATAAATTCTGTAGGAATGTTTACTTATTATGTTTCGGAAGAAATTAATGGTTGTACAGGACCTTTTTCTCTGGTAAATGTTGTAATTAATGATGTGCCAACTATTGACTCAGAAGTAGCTGTTAATGTTTCAGGATGTAATATAATAGATGGTTCAATAACGATTGTTGCTTCTGGTGGGATACCACCATATAGCTATTCCATTGATGGAGGAGCTACACTTACAAATACAACGGGTATTTTTACTGGTTTGGATGTCAACTCTTACCAAGTTGTTGTTGCTGATGCCAATTGCCAAACAACTGGTAGCCTATTGGTCATTACGGGGCCAGGAATACCTTCTGCTCCAGTGGCAGGAACGGATGCCACTTACTGTGATGGTGATGTTATTGTTGATTTAACTGCTACGATTGGGTCAGGAGGCACATTGTCTTGGTATGATGATGCAGCATTAACCAATCTTGTTGGAAATAATGTTACCTTTTCTCCTTTTAATACCGTCGGAACAACTACCTACTATGTGACGGAAACAGTTGCCAATTGCGAAAGTGCTTCAACACAAATTACAATTACCATAAATCCTACACCTCTTGCTCCTATAGCATCTGGAGATGATACATATTGTGAAGGTGATTTAATTGCCGATTTAACTGCAACACCTGTAATGGGAGGTGTTATTAATTGGTATGATGATGTTGGGTTAACAAACTTAGTGTTTACTGGACAGGTTTATTCTCCTTCTACTGCAGTTGGTGTATATGTGTATTATGCTGTTGAGTCGTTGAATGGGTGTGAAGGACCTCCAACTCTTGTTACGGTTACTATAAATGAGCTGCTAACTATTGATTCAGAGATTGTAGTTGATGCAACAGGTTGTGGTTTATCAGATGGTACAATTACAATAACTGCAACCGGAGGAACAGGGACTTATAACTTTTCAATTGATGGAGGTTCAACTTTTTCCAATACAACGGGTGTTTTTATTGGATTAGGGGTTAATTCTTATCAAGTTGAAGTAACCGATGGAAATTGTTCGGTGGAAGGAAGCTTATTAACTATTTCAGCACCATCTACTCCTGCAGCTCCTGCAGCTAGTGCAAGTTCTATTTATTGCGATGGAGATGTTGTTTCAGACCTGACAGCTACTCCGGGCAGTGGAGGTTCAATATCTTGGTATGATGATGTTGCACTAACAAATCTTATTGGAACCGGCAACTCATATTCTCCAGCTATAGCAGTAGGGAATTACACTTATTACATAACTGAAACTGTTTCGGGATGTGAAAGTCCTTCAAGTCAGTTGACAATAGATATTAATCCTGCACCATTGGCCCCTATTTTATTAGGAGGAGCTACATATTGTGAAGGTGATCTAATTACAGACCTTCAGGCAAGTCCGGGTGGAGTAAACAGTGGAACTTTTTATTGGTTTGATGATGTTGGATTAACAAATAATACTAATACAGGACCTGTATATTCACCTCCAACAACGGTTGGTTCTTATACGTATTACATCGTAGATTCTCTAAATGGTTGTGTTGGACCTTCAGCATCTGTAAATGTTATAATTAATTCCTTACCATCTTTTACCATAGCTATAAGCGATCCAACAATATGTGGAGGAAATGGTTTTATTACAATAGAGGGATTGAGTTCAAGTACAACCTATGATTTACAGTATAGCATAGATGGAAATGCTCAGCCTTTAGTAAGTTTGACTTCTGATAGTAATGGGAACATTCTAATATCCAACTTAACACAGGGCAGTTATAGCGATTTTACCTTGACAATAAATGGCTGTTCTTACACAGATTTAGGATCATATGTTTTATCCGATCCAAGTGTTCCGGCATTCAATGTTGTTAATCCTTTAGATCCTTCCGGGTGTGGAACGGTAGATGGAACCATTACAATTTCAGGTTTAACGGCAAATACAACATATAATTTAACGTATGACTTAAATGCTACCCCTGTTGGTCCAAATTCCATTACCACGGATATAAATGGAGACTTTATTATTACGGGTTTGTCGAATGGAGTATACGATAACTTTACTGTTGATTTAAATGGATGTGTTGGTTCATCGCCTGTAACGATCGCGTTGGCTTCAATTATACCTTTGGCTCCGAATGCTCTTGGAGATTCAACCTATTGTGATGGGGAGGTTATGGTTGATTTGTCTGCATTTCCATCAGTTGGTGGAGAAATCAATTGGTATGATGATAATTTGTTAACGAATCAAGTAGCGGCAAATACGAATACATTTACACCACCAACAGCACCAGGAACTTACACTTATTGGATAACAGAAACCTTGAATGGCTGTGAAGGAGATACAATTTCTGTTACGGTGGAGGTTGTAGCTTTGCCGATGTCACCATTAGCGGAGAATGATACATCTTATTGCGAAAGTCAATCAATAATAGATATGACTGCCACCGCTCAAGGTGCAGGTACGTTAGCATGGTACAGTGACGCTGATTTAACTAACTTGATTGGAACAGGTTCTTCTTTATCTCCTTTTTCAACGGTAGGAAGCACCGTTTATTATATTGTAGAGGTTAATGGAAATTGCATTGGAGCCTATGATAGTATTGTTGTCAATATTGATCCAGCACCAGTGGCAGATTTCACAGCAACTCCGGTGTTAGGAACAAGTCCATTATTAGTTGCTTTTGCTGATAGTTCAACTGGGGCAGGGATTAGTTATTCTTGGGATTTTGGGGATGGTAATACATACTACGCACAAGATACAAGTAATACTTATTATAATGCAGGCAGCTTTATTTCATCATTAACAGTTTTAGACACCAATGGCTGCACCGATACTTATTCTGTGATTATTACAATAGAGGCTCCAACTGTTCCTATAGATTCTTCTTATATTGTTGTTCCGAATGTTTTTACTCCTAATGGCGATTATGAGAACGATTTCTTTAAATTAAACACAAACAATATTGTTGATTTGGAAGGAACTATTTTCAATAGATGGGGGCAAGTTGTTTTTATTATAAATACCGTTGAAGGAGGATGGGATGGCAGAACGGTTGCTGGTGTAATGTGTCCAGAAGGTGCCTATTATTATCTTATTCACGCTATTGGAGGCGATGGTGTAGTGTATGATTTTCAAGGCGCATTTGAGTTGATTAGGTAATAATTAAAAGCACATTGAAAAGAACGTTTTGGTTATATAGCAAAAGAACAAATAATTATATATGGAGATTTTTCGAATGGGTATCTTAGACAATATATCTAACGCTTTTAATTTGTCCGTGTTTTTTGATAATTTTTAATTAGTTTGCACCTTAGTAGGCTAAAACATATTATGGTTTTAGCCAATACGTTGACATTAAGATTTTAAACATGAACAAGACTCGGCACATCATACTAATTCTAACCCTATTTTCGCTTACAAGTTATGGTCAGGGGCTTGATACCAATAAACTAAATTTATACTTCGACTCACTTGAAAAGCATAATAAATTTATGGGAAGTGTTAGTTTGTTGATTGGCAATAACATCATTTACAAAAGACAAACCGGTTATTCTAATGTTGCATCTCAGAGTAGACACAATGATTCAACAAAATATAGAATTGGTTCTATATCTAAAACGTTTACAGCTACTTTAGTTTTTCATGCGATAGATGACGGGAAATTAACTCTTAACAAATCCATCAAGAAGTGGTTCCCAAAAATAAAAAACAGCAAAGATATCACGATTGCAAACTTATTAAATCATAGTAGCGGAATTCATAACTTCACAAGTGATCTGGCTTATCAAGGTTATTTTACTGAAACGAAAAGTGAATCAGAGATGCTTGATATAATAGTAAAAGCAGGAATTGATTTTGAACCAGGCAGTAAGGCAGTTTATAGCAATTCTAATTATGTCTTGCTTTCGTACATTTTAGAGAAGCTTTACAAAAGATCATATTCCGAATTATTAAATATTCATATCATTAACAAGTTGAATCTTAATAACACTTTCTATGGTAAACAAATCAATCCAGACAATAATGAATGTTTCTCATATACATTTGATGAAGAATGGAAGAAGCAATCGGAAACAGACTTGTCTATCCCAATAGGTGCTGGAGCAATAGTCAGTACCCCTAATGAATTGAATTTATTTGCTAAGGCGTTGTTTAATGGTCTGTTAATCTCTCAAAACAGTCTAGAAAAAATGAAAAGTATTTCATCCGGGTTTGGTATGGGTATTTTTAAAATTCCCTTTCAGAACAAGACATCCTTTGGTCATAATGGTGGCATTGACGGATTCAGCTCTTCCTTTGGATATTTTCCAGAAGAAAAGTGCGGATTTTCCCTTGTGTCTAATGGCTCCAATTATGATAATAACAAAATAGTATTAACACTACTAAAGTGTATGTTCAAAGAGCCTTTTGAAATACCAGAGTTCATTGTGTTAACATCAGATCAACTTGATCAATACGTTGGTGTCTATTCGAGTTCTGAATTCCCTTTAAAAATAACCATTTCCAAAAAGGGAGCTTCGTTGAAAGCTCAGGCTACTGGTCAAGCCGAAATTCCTCTAGAACCAACTGAACAAGATGTATTCACTTTTGAGCCTGCTAAAATTGAAATAAAATTTAACCCCTTGAATAATGAAATGACTTTGAAACAAGGACCTGGTAATTATGTATTAAAAAAAGAATAATACTTCGCCAATAATATATAAAATGAATTGCACAAATAACATTAATAAAAATAGAACAATATGAAACAATTAATTTTACTTTTTGGAATATATATGATTGTATTTCTGTCTTCAAGTTGTACAAGTTCTAATCCCGATATTTCTGCAAGAACTAATAACGATCCTCAATTAGTTGGTAAATGGATCAGAAAGAACAAGTATCATATAGATTTGTATGGTAATGGTATAGGTTCAAAAGATAAAAATGTTGTGGTTTCTGAAGATGTTAAGAAATTCAAAAAGGAAAGAATAAATTGGACATCATTCAATAACAATTTTCTATTAATCAATACGGATGAAGAAGTAATGGGATTTAGTTACCAGGTAATAGGTGATACTTTGTTTTTACGTCAGCCTGAGGATAATTTGGAATTCTTCATTAAAGTTAGAGAAGAAAAGGAGGCTAATTACAAGTAACTTTTATCCTTAAATTGTTTCAGCAAAAGAACAGCATTAAATAATTGAAAATAGAGTATAAATATGAATAAATCACTTTTTTCTACCTGCTGCACAATGATTACTATAACATTAGTTACTTTATGTTTTAGTAGTTGTAATAAATCAGATACTACCTCTTACAAAATAACTGTTGGAGCATATACGCTAGACAGTTTGTCTAATTACGTTTTTACTGGTAATGAATTGATCTTTGATTCAAATGAAGAGTGTCAAACATGGAGTAGAACTGCACCTGGAGATTCCCATTCTGCCACATCTCACCTACATTATAACGCAGCTGCAAATGTATCTTATGATAATAGTAACACATCGTTTAGTTGGACTGAATATGGCCCGGAGCTAGACCAGGCATCAATCGAAACAACTTGCAGTAATGCTAATGGTGGTGTTAATAAAACGGTGAATAATTCAAGCTACTACCAAGACAAACCAAATTTATTTCTTAAGATAATTAGTGTAGTAGAAAACTAAAACAGTCTTAATAATAAGGGAAAAATATTAAAACGATTTCTTAGCTATAATCATCAATTTTCAAAATAAAAAGTGGTCAAAATTCAACAGATTTTGAGTTTGCTCAGTAGTTGTTAAGATAACTTATAACCTGAGTAACTGCTCAGCTGATATCGTCTCTAAAAACAATATGACTAGAAAAGAATTTCTCAAAATTTGTGGCTTGTTGGGAATTATTGCTCCTTTCAACGCATCATGTATTACACGAAGTTTATTAAATAATATTAGCAATAAATTCGAAGGAAAAGTAATAATTATTGGAGCTGGAGCTGGGGGGTTATCAGCCGGTTACCTTCTGCAACAGTTTGGAATTGATTTTGAAATACTCGAAGCTTCTTCAAATTTCGGTGGAAGAATGAAAATAAACACCAATTTTGCAGATTTTCCAATACCACTAGGTGCAGAATGGATAGAAACAAATTGCGAAATATTTTCAGAAATTTTGAATGATGACTCAGTTTGCCTTGATATCAAAACTATAAAGGACTCGCCCGACCACAAATTTGTTAATTCATCTTGGTATAATTTCTATGAGATGTATATAGTCCCTCGCATTTTAGAAAAAATAGCATTTAATTCCATTGTAAAAACTATTGATTATTCTGAAGAAAAAATTAGTATTTCAACGAGCCAAGGAATGAAAGTTGCTGATAAGGTAATTGTAAGTGTTCCATTAAAGGTCCTGCAAGTTGGAGATATTGAGTTTATTCCAGTTTTGTCCAAGAATAAGCAGAGCGTAATTAAAAATGCGCAGATATGGGAAGGGTTTAAAGCCTTCTTTGAATTTTCAAACAAATTCTATGATTCAGGATTTGAAAAAATTATTGAGAACTCAAACGCAGGAGAAAAGATTTTTTACGATGCGTCATTTGGACAGGGTAGCGACAATAACATCATTGGTTTGTTTGCCGTTGGGAATACTGTTGGCATATATAACTCTTTATCAAAAAGTCAATTAAAGGATTTTATTTTAAAGGAACTCGACATGCTATTTTCAAATCAGGCAAACATTAATTATAAAAAACATCTTTGTCATAATTGGAATAAGGAGCCCTTCATAAAAGGTGGTTATCTTTCGGATCACGCCGATTGGAAAGATGTGCGAAGATTAGGTGAATCTGTAGAAAACAAAGTATATTTTGCTGGTGGTGAATATACGGATGGAGAAAATTGGGTGTCAGTTCATACCGCTGCGCTTTCAGCAAAAAGAGCCGTTGATGAGATTATTAATAATAGTGAATATAAGAAGACGTAAGTTGCACATGGTTTACTACCAGAACGCAGTTTAGTTGCAGCGTTTACCCTGGGGATCTAATTTTGGATAGCAAACAGCTGAGATTGCTTTTCATGTTTTTAATGTGAGTAAAGTATATGAAATAGACTATTTCTTCTTTTTCTTTTCTCTTTTATCCTTTCCGATTGAAATGTCATAATCATCTAGGTTTCCAATAATTTTCATGTTTACAAAAGCAGTTTTCTTCGCAGGATCTAAGTATTCAATTTCATCTATTTGTGTTTTGTCTACTTCAGCTTCCTTTTTACCAAACAGTGTCTTCCATGCTGTTTTTCCAACTAATGATAGTGGTACTTTTATGTAATATTCCATATTTAAGTCCATGTCCTGAGTTCCGGAAAATTGCATATATCCAAGACTAGAATTTATTGTCATCAAGGGAATATCGATTGTTTCATTTAAATAATTGAATTTATTCTTAAGTGTGTCAAATCTAACATTGTGTAGGTTTTTACCACCAAAATAGGGTTCCAAAATTAGCAATGTTTTATAATCAATTAACCTACCGTTCAGAATTTCAACATCCATATGAACTTCCGAATCGTCTAGTACCGGAATTAAATCAGGATGCATATGAATTTTACCGCTAATTTCGGATGTTATTTCCCCTTGGAGGTTTTCCGAAAGAATATAGTCTTGCCCAAAATTTTCAAATTTAAAAAGCAATTTTTCTAGATCTATACCATCTAGTTTCATGTTGGGGCTGAAATATATTTTATCTCTATTTGAACCATTAAAATATCCTTTTATGTTCATTTTTCCGCCAGCAATGTTCATATGCATGGTGTCTATGTAAATATAATGGTCAGGATTTGTTCTTAATTTAGAATTAAAGTTTTTTATTAAATATCGATGATAATTAAGGTGGTCAATTTTTAGATCAAAAGTCATGTTTGTAAAAGGAATATCATAAATATTAAAAACAGCTTCATGTGCTTCTGGAGTATTGGCCATAGCAGTTTGTGAAATATTATAATTAAATAATTCATCGAAGTCTAGACGACTAGAAATGATTCCAAAATGATTATCTCTTTTCCGGATAGATTCGTCTTTACCAATGTAATAGTTCAGATTAATATCAAAAATACTCTTTCCAAGTTTACCTTTAAGGTCGTTAATAATTATATGTTCATCTTCATAATGTGCTTTACCTTCTAGATATTCTAAGCGCATTGGATGAATTTTCATTTTTCCAGTTACTTGATTTAAATTTAAGTCTATATACTTCATTACACTGTCAAAATGGAGTAGAACATCTCCATGTAATTTTAAGCCTGATAGTGATTCCTGACGATAATCTTCTGGAACAAAGTTTTCGCCTTGATAGGAAAATAAATCATGCAATTCTAAATGGTCCGATACTAGATCAAATTTTATTTTTGTATTTCCCTTTGGGTTAATCTGCATCCATCTTTCATAATCAATTAATTTGCCATCGAAATGAAAATCACTTTTATCAATCATACCTGAAAAATTTACTATTTGTAAGGTGCTATCTTCAACCAATACATCAGCATTAAAATCATGAAAAACGTGCGGGTAATTTTCTAGTTTAGCATACAAATCTGTAATAAAAAATTCTCCAACGGGTAGATTAGGAGACTCTGTAAATGAGCGAGCAGAACTGATAAATTTTAGTTCCAATGTTAAGTCATTAATTTTTTCTTTGATGGCAGATGTGTCTTTCTTTTCAGAATTAGCTAATTCGCCTAAATCGATCAATTTTGATTTTATAGCAAGATTGGCAACTATCTCATCTGATGAATGATGAATAATAGCAGGTAGGTCTGAAATGCTTCCAGAGATATTGATGTCTGTAGTTCCTACCTTAGCGCTAAGGTATTGAATAGTGGCTTCATGCCCGTCCAATTTAATTTTGGTGTCAAGATCATTTAATGGTAAGTGATAGGATCCGGTGTTAAATGATAAATCTGAAATTTTCAATTCCGAATAATAGGCTTCATTTAACTTTTCAATACTTTTCTCTGGATTGGTTAGGTCAATAATATCGTGAAATTTCATTTTAAGTTCAACTTGCCCTTCTAGATTTTCAAAGTCTGTTTGATTGGCAAATTCGGCCAAAAAATTCAAGTCAAAATCAGAGTCTAATGTCATTTCAATTTCTGGAGATTCAAAATTTACAACATGTAAAGATGCTTTAAAGGTTCCAGCCTCTGGTTGTGCATAGAAATCTAATAGTTCAAACTTCATGTTGCTTAGGTCCTTTCCGCCTGAATTGGTAAACGAACCATGGAAATTTAGGCTATCAACCTTTTTATGATTTAACTTGTTGTCGAAATAAGCATCTTCACAGCCAAACTTCGCATTGATAGTTGGAATATTACCGTTGGCAGTTTTACCAGATATCTTTGCGTCAAAAAAGATGTTGCCAGCGTTTCCATATCGATCAAGGGTTTCAGATAATTCCTCGGGAGCAAAAGCAATGAAAAGGTCAAAGTTTTTCTTTTCTCCGAATAATGAAATATCAATATTCAGGTCGTCCAAAATATCAATCTTACCCTTGCTTTGAAAAGTTACATGCTCTAATTCTAGTTGTGACGGATTAATTTGAATTATCTGAGACTCTTTCAAGTAGTCAATACCAATGTGTGTGTCTAGATGCTTATGACGAAAAAAAGTTGTATCGCCATTATCAATAATATTCATTATCATTTTTGATTCAATCTGCACATGTATTGAAGCTTCATTAGTTTCGAAGGAAAGAGTTGCATCATCGACAAAGGATTCAATCATTAAACCATTAGCCTCATTTAGTTTGTATACATCTACATCGATTAAGTCAATTTCTTTTAAGTGCACATGAAATTCCTCCTCTAAATCTGCAATATCTTTTTCAGCTGTAAGCGCCTTTGCTATGTTGAGCTCTCCATCTATGTGCTGTATCGCATGAATATATCCGTTTTTAACTTCTATCAATTGAATATCGAAGTTGCCAGCAACCAAATCCCAAATATTAAAACCTACGTAAATATCTTCAGCACTAACAATGGGATCTTTATGGTTTTGCTTGTCCTCATAAATCATAACATGTTCTAGGTCAATTGATATGTAAGGAAAGGCCTCAAAAGGTGAAATATGACTTCCATCAATTTCAATTTCACCGGTAAAGTCCTGGTTTAATTTTGTTATTAGTTCTTTAACTATTTTATCCTGGTTAAAGTAAACTATGGATATCAAAATACTGAGAAAGAAGATGGGTATAAGGAACGCCCAAATAAATAGTCGGCGCCAAAATTTCCAACTCTTAAAAAAACTAAACTTCATATTTTGTAAAATTCTAGGTTTGACCCCACCAAAAGTACATTATTTTTTTTACGGATAATATTTTTTTGATATCTCCCTAATTTGAATAAATTCAATTCAGTTTATAAATGAAAAAAGCCCGATACTTTCTTATCGCGCTTTCATTTCTTGGTGAGCCAGAAAGGATCAAAGTCGAACCAATTTAAAGAGGATCTCGAAAAAACAAAGGCTATAATTGCCAAAACTAATTTAAGTTGAACAACGTTTAAGCTAAACCAAGTTATGCAATTTGGTTTAGGTTTTTCTTTAAGTTTTTTTCAGCAGTATCGATAACTTTTAAGTTTTTCAAAAATCTCCCCTATCTCCTCCAATGATTTTTCAAAAATTAATTCAAAGTTCTTGTTTAGGTGTCACCTCATTTTAATAATCATAAACATGATCGTATTCTCTTATGTATATCCTTAAATCATCTTTATCTCTCAGGATGATTTTATGCAGTTCATCAATGTTTTCGATTTGTGAAATTGTTTTGTTCTCTGCATCAATAAAAATTAGTGCGATACCTTTAGAGAGAATATCCTTGTTTAACAATAATTCAAACTTATCTTCATCAGAGAGAGAGCCTTCTATCATTTCCACCACATCAAATATTGAACAATCATCGAAAAGCTCTGAATCAAAATTATCCCCTTCATACTCTGAGAAATCTACAACTTTCTCTCCATCGTATTCAACTATTGTATCATAAACAAGATCGGTTACCTGTTTTATCCTAACAAAGATATCAGGTTCTGAATTCGACAGATATACAACTGTGCCATCTCCTTCCCGCATATAGCCAAATGGACCACTCAATGGGGCTATTTCATAAGGACCGTCACCTTCTTTGAGGATTTCAGCTGCCCAATCTTCATCCTCCAAATGATAAGTAACACCGGCAGCTATATTGCGATAATCTTTAACGTTTTCAGCCTTATCAAGTCCTTTGCTATAAAGTTCTTTCCCCCAATCTTTATCTCCTAAATATTTAATTATTGACCCTGCTATATTGCAGTAATGATCCACCGTTTCAGCCTTATCAAGTCCTTTGCTGTAAAGTTCCCCCCCCTTAATCTTTATCTCCTAAACTTTCAATTATTGACCCTGCTATATTGCAGTAATGATTCACCGTTTATGCCTTATCAAGTCCTTTAATATAAAGTTCTTTCCCCCAATTTTTATCTCCCAAATTTTCAATTATTGATTCTGCTATATGGCTATAATCATTAGTAGCCTCAGCCTTATCAATAGCTTTATTATATAAAGCTTTCGCCCAATTTTCATCTCCTAAGTCCTTAATTATTGAGTCTGCTGCTTTACGATAATCATAAGAATCCTCAGCTTTATCAATAGCTTTTTCGATCTCTTGTTTGATTTTAATTGATTCCATATCTACTTATCTACTGTAAAGGAAATAAAAAAACCTAGATGTAGAGAAGTATTTTGGTAAAAAATAAGAAAGCGTTTGGTTCTCTGCCACCACAAGCATTTATTAATTAAATAACTTTTCGTAAGAAAATGCTACTAAATATATGCTTTAATAAAGCAAAATCACAACATAAATAGATTATGTTGTAAAAAGCTAAATTTCAGTAAATAATAAAAGTAATAGTTATGAATAAGTTGAATATATTTTTCGATCAAATAAAAAGAATTTCCTTTTTGGGTAGAATCTTTAAATGGTCTTCCCTAAGAAGTCTTTCTTATGAGGCGCTGCAAGAGCTAACAAGTTTAAACAATTTGCATACTAAAATAAACGATGAATTAAACCAAGTAAAAAGCGAAAAGAACCTCCTAGAGCAAAAGATGGCTGACCTAAAAGAGCAAGAAGTAGATTTTAATATCTCTATGACTCGAATCAACACGCAAGTGGAGGCTGAGAAGAATAGGGTGACTGAAATAACAGAAAGACTAGTAGCGGCGAACAAAGCGCTTAATAAAGCCAATTCAGACCGTGAGCGTGAAATGGAGGAATATCAAAAAAGTATTGACAAGCTGAACAATGCGCAAACTTCTTTAGATAAAGAGAAAATAAGAGTAAATGATGCCAGGGTAGAGGAGAAGGAACAAGAATTGGAAGAAATGAAAAGAACTTGGCAAAACCACGAAATAGCAGTAGCAGAAGAAATGAAAAGGTTGTGCCTAAAACATACCGTTACTTATTTAGATTCTGTTCCATTTAAAGGTACTCCAGACAATCCAATTGAAATTTGCGATGAGATTATAATCTTTGATGCAAAATCGCCTTCAAACGACGATTTAAATAACTTCCCTAAATACATTAAATTACAGGCAGAAAGTGCAAAAAAATACACCAAAAATACCGGTGTTAAAAAGGAGTTATACCTTGTTATTCCTTCCAATACAGTTAAAGTAATTCAGTCATTTCATTACGATATGGGAGAATACGATGTGTATGTTATTACAATGGATGCGCTTGAGCCCGTGTTGCTTTCTTTGAAAAAGATTGAAGAGTATGAGTTTGCAGATAAATTAAGCCCAGAAGATAGAAGCTCAATTTGTAGAGTACTGGGTAAATATGCACATGCTACAAAAAGAAGGGTGCAAATAGATCAGTATTTGGCAAACCACATGTTGGGCTTATTAAAGTACTCAGAAAATGTATTGCCTGAAGAATTTCAAGAATCGGTTACGCAGTTTGAAAAAGCCGAAAAATTAAACCCAACCCTAGAAAAAAGAAGCAAAGAAATCAGCACAGCAAAACTCAATGATGAATTTACTAAAATCAATAAAGATGCCGTTATACATGACGAAGACTTTCCGAAAAAATTAGGGGAGGTTGATATGTAATTAACTAATCTTGATAAATTATGAAATTCAATCTATTGTTTCCCATTGGATAACTCATTAAATTTTGTTTTCATTGTAGGATTTCCATGAGTTAGTTTCTTAATAGTGAGATCTCCAGCCTTGTTGTTCGCTAAGCGCAGGTTGTTTTCAGAAGATAATAGCGCTTCTTTCGTTTTTTGAAGATGCGAAATAGTCTTGTCTATTTCGACAATAGCGGTAGCGAATTTTTTACTGGCTAAATCGTAGTTTCTAGCGAATCCTTCTTTAAACGAATTTATTTTTTCTTCAAAGTTGGTGATGTCCACATTTTGATTTCTCATCAAATTAAGCTCTGCCTTGTATTGCATAGAGTTCATGGCTGCATTCCGAAGAAGTGTAATAATCGGAATAAAAAATTGAGGACGGATAACATACATTTTTGGGAATTTATGTGAAACATCAACTATTCCGGTATTGTAGAATTCATTATCTGATTCTAAAAGCGATACTAATACCGCGTATTCACAGTTTTTTTCATTTCGGTCTTTGTCAAGTTTTGCAAAAAAATCTTCATTTTTCTTTTTCGTAGCTGTTTGATCATTTTCATTTTTCATTTCAAACATAATCGAAATGATTTCATTTCCTGCGAGATCATTTTCTCTATAAATATAATCTCCTTTGGTTCCGCCACTTGAATTATTATCTTTTTCAAAGTAAGCGTTTTGAAAAGCGGTTGCACGCAATTTATTGAATTCAGTTTCACAATGTATTTCCAATGTTTCACCAACCATTTTGGTAGAAAGTTTCTGCTTAAAATCTTTGAGGCGCTCAATTTCGTCCTCTTTCATTTTTATGGCCTCATCTTTTGCAAGAAGTTTGTTCGTGTAAGTTTCTTTAATTGATTTTTCTTCCAATTGCTTTTCTGATTCCTTCATTTTTAAATCATTTACAAGATCGTCACGTTCTTTCTCTATTTTTCTTGTCGCTTCAGATACGGCAAGTTTTTTATCAAGCTCTGCCTTCTGAATATTTGCTTTCATCTCTGCAATCTCAGTTTCCTTCTGCGCCAATTTCTCTGCAAGGTTTTGTGCGCTTTGCGCTTTAAGAGCAATGATTTCATTGTCCTTTTTTGCTAAATCATCCTGTAAAGCGTTTTTCAGGTTTGCTTCCGCTAACCGAATTGCGTTTACCTTATCTTTTTCAGCAAGGTCTAATCTCGTTTGTAACTCTTCTTCAAATTGCTGGTTTTTCACTTGTGCAACTATTTCAGCAAAACCAGCTTCATCAATTTTAAAAGCTGTGCTGCAGCTAGGGCAAATAATTTCATTCATATCGGTTGATTTAGAGTGCTAAATTTACAATAAATAGTTGATGGAATATTTCTTATAGTTTATAAAGTACAGCTAATATCTCAACCATCGCTAACGTGTCTAATTTGCAATAATCTATTAGGTTCTTTCTTGCAGTTTCAATATCTCCATCAAAATTGCCACTCGCCATTTGAGCAAATACATTACTTGCAGTGCCTCCTTCTTGAATTTCTAAATCACTATAGGATAGGTGGGGAACAAGAGCAGGTAAAACATTTTTAATCGAGTATTTTCCTCTCATTTCTGGGGTGTAATACCATTTTTTTTGAAAAGGTGTAGCTAAATCTTTTAGTCGGTTAATAATGCATTTTAAGTCTTTTGCGTATTCAGGGAAAACAGTGCATAGATCATCCAGTTTGCCGCGTTCAAAACCAATGTTGTAGACCAAAACATCACCAGATTTGCCACATTCCTGTATAAGCTGTTTACAGAAGTTTATTCTCGGGTCTGTACCATCCGTTTCAGCTAAGTATTCTTTGTGTATTACTTCGCCTCCTTTAGTGTTTTGCATATGAAGAGAATATTGAAATACATATTGTCTATAGGGCCTTGTATTATCAAAAATTGGAACTGCAGGCCCTATTGTTTCAAAATCTAAGTAATAGAGTGGGTATTTTAATTCATTTAAATAGTGTTTAATGGGTTTTTTCTTAATAAAAGTTTTGTTCTCTAGCTCACAATCAACTTGCATCCATTTATGATCACTCAGGTTAAAATCTTTTGGAATTTGATCAAACGTAATGGCCCCTAGGTTGTACAATTCGAATTTCTTTGTATCGTGTAATCCGCTGATATTGAAAACCGAATAATCGGGAATATTTTTCCAGCAATGACCAGCAAAATCACATCTATAGGGAGAATTACAGTGAACACCAATTTCTTGTTCAGGAACAACGTCTTGTAATAAAATCTTTTTTAAATGTTTAATTTGATTTGGAAGTTCTACCAGTCTGGCATTAATATCAGTTATGATTGATTCTGAAACAAATAACTGATGTACGTCAATTGCACCTTTTCTAATGTATTGATTGTTTATGTAAGTTATTGAAAAGTCTTTTAAATCGATTCCAGATTTTGTAATTACATAATATTGAAGCGTGCCATCCATTCGGTAAGTATCAGAAACACTTGTAGAACTTTTAACTTCGTACGCTTTCCAGCCATCTTTATCTTTAACCAGTATATCAACTGCAGCTAAAACACCTTCAAATTGAAAAGCAGCTTCATAAATTACAGTTGCACCATTTTCAATTTCTTGTTGCGTTTGCTCAACTGCTTTTTGAAAATCGTAGTAGCTTTCTGGTGTGCAATCCACGCCGCCTGGAAATAATTGTGTAGCAAGTTCTCCAATATTTGTTCCTTGATCGAAAATTGCCAAAGCTTGAGCAGAATACGCATCTGATACAATACCTAATCTTTTTTTATGTTTGTTCAGATAAAGAGACTTAGGGCATTTAATGCCGCGCATAAAGGTGGATTTTGATAATACATGTTTTTCCATAATTGTGTTGTTATCTATTTAATATACAATATATCAACGTAATCTATTTATGTCTTTATATAGTAAAGATAATAATATTAACAAATGTCATTTTCATAATTCGAATCCAAACAATAGGAGAATAAATCAGAGGAATAAGTAATTTGAGCATACCAATCGACTCCGAACTGTCTTTATAAAAACAATAGAATTCGTATATTTCTATCCTCAATCACAATAAACACAGAATAAATGCGCCAATTACTTTTAGTTTTACTCCTAATCTTGTTCTCGGAATGTACGAGCTCTCAAATAGATTTAAAAAATGAAAAAACTTTGGATAAACAGCCTATTGATACTTCGGTCAAAGAGGGATCTTTAAGTAAACTAGCAAAAACAGATACTATTAATATTTGTTCGTTCAATATTCAGTTTCTAGGGCATTTTAAAGCCAGAGATAACAGTACACTTTCCAAAATATTAAAGCCTTACGATATTGTGGTTATTCAGGAAATGGTAGCACCCCCAGTATCAGGAACTTTTCCAAGCAATGGACAAAAATACAAGTCAGATGTAGAAAGCAAAGCGTTTGTTGATGCTATGCAAGAGCAAGGATTCTCTTACTGGATATCTACAGAAGATACGGGGCCAACTAGGAACCACGTTAATTCGAGTGCTTCAGAATGGTGGATAACCTTTTACAGAGATGCAATTATTATTCCGGATAGTTCGCGGTATTTTGGTTTCTTAGATACTGCTTTGGCTGGTAGTTTACTTTATGAAAGAGTTCCTTTTTGTCTTCCTTTTAAATCCATTGATGGGAAAAGTACTTTTTCATTAATATCTCTTCACCTTAAACCGGGTAATGGGGTAGCAGACAGAACGCGTAGGGCAGAGGAGTTAAAAACCCTGTTTGAATGGGGAACTAAGCAGCAGGAAAAAAATAAAGATTTTATTTATTTAGGAGATTGTAATATCTATAAAGAAGGAGAATTTATTGAATATGAAAAACAAGGTATTTATAGTTTGAATAAGCAATGTTCTAGTACAAACACCAAGTTGTATGAAGATGCTAAAAAGGGAAAGCCCTATGACCATGTGTTTTACACAAATAGCTCAGAAGACGAGGTAATCAACAAGTCCTTTAAAGTGGTTGATTTAATGCAAGAAATACACACGCTTTATAAGGGCGAATCTTTTCCTTATGCACCTTACGAGCACAACTTGTTCAGAACAAAATTTTCGGATCATGTTCCGATCGCTTTTCAGTATATATTGGGAAAGGACACGGATTAATATTTTACAGCTACAAACACCATTTCATTTTATCAATTACTTCCATAGAAAAACTGATTTATACCAAGAGAGTCAAATTTAAGTGATGTAGTGTTTTCTGCCTTGTCTAACTTCTTCTTAATTGTAAGTGCCCATAATACGAGTTCCATACAAAAAGCTTGATCTTCTTTATCTAGTTCAGATGAATACTCTTTTACTACTGCTAATAAGGGCGTTATCTTATTTAGGTTTTCATGAAATTCTTTATCTGTCGCAGTATAGTTTAATTCAATGTAGTTGTTGTCAAACCATTCAATAATTTCGGTATACGTCGTTTTTACACCCTCTTTTTCCAATTTAGGGATGCTCGGAAATATTTTTTCAAATTGGGTAATTATAGCATTATCAATAAGTAAGTTTGCAACTTGATCCGCACCTTCCTGTTCACCTTCATATACCAATTCTATTTTTCCTGTAATTGAAGGAATAATAGATGCAAAATCAACAAGTCGAATTGCAGTAGTTGCAGATTCAGTCTCAATTAGACGCAATTTAGCTGCAGCAACAAGGTTTTCCATTGCGCTAATAGTCATTCGAGCACTAACACCACTTTTTGCATCTACATATTCGCTGTTTCTTGCTTCGAAAGCAATTTCTTCCAACAGGTCTTTTGCTAAGTGACATACCTTTATTGCTGCTTTATCTTCAGAAGAAATTTTTGCTTCTTGTTCAGTAATCTCCCGCGCAAGTTCAATTGATTTTGGATAATGAGTAAATATTTGAGATCCTATTCTATCTTTTAATGGGGTAACAATGCTACCTCTATTGGTATAATCTTCCGGATTTGCAGTAAATACAAATTGAATGTCTAATGGCATTCTCAATTGGAACCCTCTTATTTGAATGTCTCCTTCTTGCAGAATATTAAATAGAGAAACTTGAATACGGGGTTGTAAATCTGGTAATTCATTCAGTACAAAAATGGATCGATTCGCACGTGGTATCATACCATAGTGCAATACACGTTCGTCTGAATAAGGGAGCTTTAAAGTTGCTGCCTTTATAGGGTCGATATCTCCAATCAAATCAGAAACATTTACGTCTGGAGTTGCTAATTTCTCAAAGAAACGCTCATTTCGGTGTACCCATGCAATAGGAGTTGCATCTCCCAGTTCTGCAATTAAATCGCGCGCAAATTTAGAAATAGGTTGAAAGGGACTATCATTAATTTCTGAACCTTTCACAATAGGCATATACTCATCCAGTAGGTCTACCATGCTACGGGCTATTTTTGTTTTTGCCTGACCGCGAAGCCCTAAAAGATTGATATGGTGACCCGCAAGAATGGCTTTTTTTAATTGTGGAACAACGGTGTCTTCATACCCCCATAATCCTTCAAAAACACTTTGTTTTGATTGTATGCGTGCAATTAAGTTAGACTGTAATTCTTCGGTAATTGTCTTTTCCTTGTATCCCGAGTCTATTAGTTCTTTGAATGTAATTTCTTTTTGCATCTTACCTATATTTTTTTTATTCTATTTTTCTCGTAATCCTCAAAAATCATTTGTCCTAAACCAGAAAGTCCGGTTAAAAATGCTTTTCCTCGATTTTGTGCTGTAAATATTTCTACAAATTTTCGCAGATAGGGGTCTTGAGCAATCATAAAGGTGGTAATTGGAATTTTTAGTTTTCTCGCTTGCGCTGCCTTGTTTAAGCATTTAGAAACGATCATTTCATCCAATCCATTACTATTTTTATAAAACTCTCCTGATGGCAGTTGAATACAGCTTGGCTTACCATCGGTTATCATAAAAATTTGTTTGTTTGTATTGCGCTTTCTTCTCAATATATCCATTGCTAACTCCAATCCTGCAACTGTATTAGTATGGTAAGGACCTACCTTTAAATAGGGAAGGTCTTTGATTTTAATTGGCCATGCTTCATTTCCAAAAACAATTATATCGATAGAATCTTTTGGATACTTACGTTTAATTAATTCAACTAAAGCCATCGCTACCTTTTTCGCTGGAGTAATACGATCTTCTCCATACAAAATCATTGAGTGACTGATGTCAATCATTAAAACAGTACTCATTTGAGCTTTGTGCTTGGTTTCTTCAACTACCAGGTCATTTTCCGTTAGCCGAAGATCCGATATGCCATTATTTATCTGGGCATTTTTTAGACTTTGGGTCATATCAACCCGGGTTAAATCATCACCAAATTGAAAAGCACGATTTTCTCCATCTCTCTCATCACCAACACCCATTTTTGTTGTTGCATGATTTCCAAGACCACTTTTCTTTAGTTTACCAAAAATTTGATCCAATGCATATTCGCGAAGGGCTGACTCCAACTTAGCGGTTAATACATTTTTACCGTTTCCTTTGCCCTTGTTGCCTTCTTCAAAATCAATTTCTTCCTTTATATATCCTCGCTTCTTGAGGTCCTCTTCAAAATCTTCCAACGAATATTCATCACTGAATATTTTATATTCAGCGTCCAGAGAATTTAGCCAATCAAAAGCTTCGTCAATATCTCCCGATGTATGCGTAAGTAATTCTTTAAAAATATCGAATACACGGTCAAAGTGATCTATTTCCTCAGCAACATGCTTACTGATTATAAAACCTTTTCGCGAATCAAAACCTCTATTTTTCATTGTATACATCAAGATTGATGTACCAAGGTACGAAGGTTTTTGTCTGTTTATACTCGAATATTTTTATTTATTTAAGCTCCAATGGATAAATCGCTTTAACTTTTTGTCAATCAGGTATTCCAAAAATAAATTAATTCACTTCTTTAAGGCTAAGCGATTCAGTTCGTTTAATTTTTTATTTTAGGAGCTCCAATATTTATAAGTTTTTCCTCTAGTGGAATCATTGATTTTTCGATATTCTTCAGTTTTGTGTTTATTCTATCATAGAGCGTATTGGCATTTTCCAATGATTGCAACTGACCTGCAGTGGGTCCGTAAGTAGAAGAATTGCTATTTGCTTTCCACATATAATCTCCCATTGTTGGATACTCATCTTTCTCTCCAACTTCAGATCGGATTTTGCTACCGCGAATTTGCTGCGTTAATTCCAAAAGTTGACTCCGAATACTGAGTAGCTCAGTATGAAGAATCGCATCATTTGAAATTGCTTTATCATAGGCTTTCAGCATAACATTAATAGCGTTTTTAGCATCTTGAACACCTACATTTAAATCATTTATTTTCACGCTTAAAGAAGAAATTGCTTTCCAATGTGCTACCACTTTTTCAGGTGAACTGCCATTTAGTGAACCTTGGGTAAATTGCTTCACATCAAAAGATACTTTTCCTCCTATAGTAAGATAATTACCCTCAATTTGCTTGAAAAGTTGAGCTGAATAATTTCCCGGTCCAACTTCGTATCCCATTCTTTTGCTATTTATATTATCAGCAGATATTGTATACGGCGAATCAGTCAATAAATCCCAACTAATACGGTTAAATCCTTTTTTGTTTTGCGCCTTAACTTTTCGAAGTATTTTATCTTCATTGTCATAGATAAATAACCACACGTTTGGTGTTATTTCTTTCTCTTCATTCTCTAATATCGACCATTCAGGAACGCCCACGTTTCCTCCTGCCTTTTCTGTTTCTGTCTCTTTTTCTTCTCGTTTTGCTTCTTTTGATTTGTAGTTGCCCTGCAGGTAATACGTAAATTCAACTCCATAGGGTGGGTTTTCAGCCACAAAGTAATTATCTCCTTGAGCAGCTTTTGTTCCTCCTCCTAAAGTTCTTCTTTGCATATACCATTTGCCTGTTCTAGGTGTAAATAGTTGCGCTTCATTTTCTTTCTTGGTTGGATCAAATTCTCGAAGAGATGAATAGTCGTCAAGTATATAAATACCTCTTCCAAAAGTAGCCGCTACTAAATCATTTTCCCTTTTTTGAATTGCCAAATCTCTCACAGAAATATTTGGTAAGCCTCCCTTTAGTTTTTGCCAGTTATTGCCTCCGTCAATTGAAAAGTAGATGCCAAATTCTGTTCCTAAAAAGAGCAGATTACTTTTTTGATGGTCTTGCACAATTCTCCACAGCAGGGTTTTTTCCGGCAGATTACTTGACATATTCTCCCAGGTTAATCCTTTATCCATACTTTTAAATAAGTAGGGCTTGTAATCACCGTATTTGTGATTGTCTAATACAACATATACTATGTTTTCGTCAAAGAGGTCAGCTTTTATATCATTAACAAAGGCGGTTGCCGGTAGTTCTTTAATATTCGAAAAATCTACTTTTCTCCAATTGACACCTCCATCTTCGGTTACCTGAATAATTCTATCATCCGTTCCCGCGTATATTAAACCATTTTTTTGTGGGGATTCGGACAAAGAGGTAATCGTACTATAATTGGACATTGCATATATGTCCCAAGCATTATCCCATTTTTGTTTTTTATCATAAAATGGAGTTTGAATTCGCTCTATGTTTTTCGTTAAATCTCCCGAAATTGCTTGCCATGAATCCCCTCTGTCTTCAGATCTCCAAACTCTTTGTGAAGCATGGTATATTCGTTTCGGATTATGCGGACTAACCAATATAGGGGCATCCCAATTGAAGCGTTCATTTTTTTCTCCTAATGCTGGTTGCGGCTGTATAGAGGTGTTTTCCCCGGTAAGTCTGTCATGACGATTAAGGTTTCCTTGCTGCCATTGTGCATAGACTATATTAGGGTTTCCCGGTTCAGTAGCTGGTTGATGTCCATCTCCTCCCAATACCACAAACCAATCTGCATTGCGAATTCCATGTATATTATCGGTTCTAGATGGAGCTCCTTGTGTATTGTTATCTTGGGTTCCACCATATACATTATAGAATGGCTCAGCATCATCCACAGCAATCTTGTAGAACTGCGTAATGGGTAAGTTAGCCATGAATTTCCAATTTTGGGTTTTATCAAAGCTTTCGTATAAGCCACCGTCACAACCTACTAGAATGTAATTAGGATCACTTTTCTTAAAAGCTACAGCATGATTATCTACATGTTTTTCGCCTTCATTCATGCGTTGGAAGTGCTTTCCTCCATCATAGGAAACCTGCATATAATTATCTGCAAAATAGATCTCATCAAAATTGTGGGGTGATGCATACAATTCTTGATAATAGTGCGGTCCAGTTCCTCCAGCAATAGCATCGCTCATTTTTGCCCATGAATTACCTTGGTTTGTACTTTTATAAACACCTCCTGTTCTCCTATCTAACTCGATTGCCGCATAAATTACATCAGGTTTTTGAGGAGAAAGGGCCAATCCAATTTTACCCATATTACTTGATGGTAGACCATTTGTAAGTTTTTTCCATGATTCTCCTCCGTCATTAGATTTGTAAATGGCTGTTCCAGGTCCACCACCCATATAGCCAGCTACAGTCCTGTGTCGCTGCCAGGTTGCAGCATAGAGCAAATTTGGGTTTCTTGGGTCAATTAAGATATCGGTAGCGCCAACCCAACTATCGTCTCCTAAGGTTAACTTCCAGGTTTTACCTCCATCTACTGATTTATACACACCTCGTTCACCACCTTTACTCCACAATGGACCTTGAGAAGCAACCCAAATAACATTAGAATTAGAAGGATGAATAAGTATTTTTGATAAATGTTCAGATTTTTTGAGACCCATGTTTTTCCATGATTTGCCTCCATCTTCACTTTTGTATATTCCATCACCATAGCTGATATGCCTTCCTCCAACATTTTCTCCTGTTCCTACCCAAACTATTTCTGGGTTTTGAGGGTCTAGTGAGATACATCCGATGGAATAACTTTTTTGCCCGTCAAACAATGATTCCCATGTTGTTCCAGCGTTTTGTGTTTTCCATACACCACCGGAACCGGCTGATATATACCAAATATTTTCATTGTTTGGATGTATTACAATATCTGAAATTCGTCCCGACATGAGTGCGGGCCCAATGTTCCTGAATTTTAGACCATCGTATATGTCTTTGGAATCGGCTTGGGTATTTTTATCACCTTTTTTATTGTTTTGCGCTAAGCTGTTGAAAGCAAAACTTAAACAAATAAAAATAAAAATTGAAATTTTGTTCATCTTATTCATGGGTTTTGTGGTTATGTATTTCGTCCAAATATAATTGCTTTTTTATTTACGATTGAAGCAAATTGGTTTGTTTTTTAATTGTTTCTAAAGCTTGGTGCAATAGATCAATATCATCTTGATTATTGTAGCCTTGAGCTGAAAAACGAAGATAAAATTCATTGCCAAGTTGCATTATAGGAACTTCGATGTTAAACTCTTTGTATAGCATAGTTTTCAGTTTTTCTGGCTCATTTGTTTTAACAGAACTACTGCATATTTGACCCAAATAATCTGCATTTATCGGACATATTGGTTTACTATTAAGAATTGAGGATGTTTTTTCATAATTATTTAGAACCAACTCTTTACAAGCCCTCGAAACGGACTCCCAGTCATTATCTTTTAAAAATTGAACTGCAGTTGGAATAGTTAAAAAAGCTGAATAATCTCTTGTTCCTTGCAGTTCATGATGATCTGAGAAATTTGAGTTTAAATCATATCCCCAAGATATAATTAGCGGGTCGAAATGATTTTTAAATTCGTCATTTATGTAAAGAAAAGAGCAGCCTTTTGGTGTTAGCATCCATTTGTGGCAAGCTCCTGTATATATGTCTGCTTTTAATTTGGATAAATCAAGATGTATATGCCCAGGAACATGAGCACCATCGATAATAGTAATCAAGTCAAGTTCTTTTGCTCGCTCGCAAATCTCTTTTACGGGCAATATCAATGCCGAAGAGCTGGTTATTTGACTGATAAAAATAGCTCTTGTTTTGGCACTAACGTTTTCAAAAAATTCATCAATTATTTTTTCTTTGCTAATAATAGGTAATGTGATTTCAGTTGTAACAAATTTTGCTTTTGCTTTTTTACAATAATAATCCCATGTTTTTATAAGTGCACCGTACTCTAAATTACACGAAAGTATTTCGTCACCCTCTTTGAGATCAAAACTTTTTGCTATTATATTAATTGCATAAGAAGGGTTTGTTGTAAAAACGATGTTTTGCGGTTTACAATTAACATAGGAAGCCAATACATTTCTAGATTTTTCAAGATGTTGCATTCCTTCATTCACATAAAAGTTAACCGGTTCTTGTTCTAGTTTTAATTGCCAAAATTGGTAATTATCGAAAATAGGTTTGGGACAAGCACCAAAAGAACCATGATTAAGATGCGTAATATGTTTGGATAGTATAAACTGTTCTTTTAAGGTGTTAATTTCTTGTTTTTTCATTTTCTATACTTAAGGCATACAATATAAGGTTATTACATTAATTTGGGTTTTTTATACTTGTGATTATGGCGGCACTTTTTATTTTTTTTTGATAACCGCTCATAACAATTCTATAATGTTCGATATAGAAACGCAATGGGTTCTATTACATTTGGAAAAATTTTACTGATTCTGAATAATAACTTTTACATAATCCTATTTTTTTTCTTGTCCAATTTTTCATTTGGTCAAGCAAAAACTATACAAGCGACAAGGGCAATTGATAAAATTACTATCGATGGTTTTGCGGCAGAAGAACAATGGGAAACTGCTGATATTGCAACTGGTTTTTTGGAGCAAAATCCAACAGAAGGTAATGAGCCTAGGTTTAAAACCGAAGTAAAAGTACTTTATGACAATAGTAACCTTTATATACTGGGGTATTGCTATGATAGCAGCCCTGATAGTATATTAGCGCAATTAGGTGAGCGAGATGATGAGTTAAATTCGGATGGATTCACATTTTCGATAGATACATACAATAAAATGTTAGATGCTTTCACATTCTCTGTTGCAGCATCCGGAGTTCAATCAGATTCTAGACTATCAGATCCTTCTTTTAATGCAGTTTGGCAAAGTGCAGTTCAAATTGTTTCAGATGGTTGGATTGTTGAAATGCGAATACCTTATTATGCAATTCGTTTCCCCAATGGCGAAAAACAGGTTTGGAGAGTTCAATTTGAAAGAAATTTGAGAAGAACTAGAGCAGGTTTACAATGGTCTTTAGTGCCCAAAGAGGTAGAAACAGAATTGAATTATTGGGGATTATTAAAAGGTTTAGATAATATCAAAGCTCCTCTTCGCTTGTCACTTTCACCATACACTTCTTCTTTTGTGGATGTTGATAATGGCGAGACAACAGTGGGTTATGGTGCCGGAGCTGATCTTAAACTAGGGTTAAACGAAAGTTTTACACTGGATATGTCTTTATTACCTGACTTTTCTCAAGTGCGATCGGATAATATTGTTAAAAATCTGGGAGCGTTTGAAGTTGAATTTGAAGAGCAAAGACCCTTTTTTCAGGAGGGAATTGATTTATTTAACCGAGGTGATTTATTTTATTCTAGAAGAATTGGTGGAACACCCATTCAAAACAATCAAAACCTTTTTAATTTAGACTCTACTGAACGGGTTATTAATAATCCATCAAACACCCGGCTAATTAATGTTGCAAAAATATCTGGACGCAACAAAAAAGGTCTTGGAATTGGTGTGATGAATGCAGTAACTGCTTCGAGCAATGCGCTTATTTTAGATGGTTTAACGGGAAATACGCGCGAAATTGAAACCAATCCATTAGTAAATTACAATATTGTTTCTTTTGATCAGAATTTAAAAAATAATAGTTCTATCTATTTTATTAATTTAAACACTGCAAGATCTGGAGATTACATTGATGCTAATGTTTCAGCATTAGGGTTAGATCTCATTTCGAAGAGTTCAACCTATGCAATAGGTGGAGAATTGAAAATTTCGCAACGTGATACAAATTTGCTGAATAATTTTTTTGAAGGTGGTGATGATGATGGACTAAGTTATTTTGTCAATCTGGCAAAAATAAAAGGAAACTTTAAGTATTCACTCTCAAGCGAAAGTAAATCACCCGGTTTTAATCCTAATGATTTGGGTATAAATTTCACCACAAATATTAGAACGCATTCTGTTGAATTTGAATACAATAAATACAATCCTTTTTGGATATTGAACAGGAATTTTAATCGATTTTCTTTTGATCTCGATCAAGATTATTCTTCAGGAAAGATACTAAAGAAGCAGTATTCAGGGAGGTATATTTTTGATTTGAAAAGCTTTAATACAATTTTTATCAACATGAGCGCTCAAGTAGGGGATGGTATAGATCTATTTGAGTCCAGAGTTCCCGGGCAAGAATTTATTATTCCCGAATATTATTATAATGGTATAGGTATTTCTTCCGATTATAGAAAAAAGTTTGCCTTAGACGGAAATATCGGATTTGGTAAGGGGTACTTTACAGATTATATAGTGAATCAATATTTTGAATTCAATGTTTCACCAATTATTCGTTTTAATGATAAATTTACATTAACCCCTTCATCTAATTATTCGGTTTTGTATAACGGCGCTGGTTTTGCTGGGTATTTTGATGGTTTACCCAAATATGGAATAAGAGATGTTCGAACATTGGTGAATATCATGAAAGGAAAATATGTTTTTAAAAATAACCTATCGTTAACCCTAAGAATTCGACACTATTGGTCTTATGGAGAATACGATTATTATGGTGACCTGGATGACAACGGTTACATTATAAGGGACGATGCATTTCAGGGTGATTCAGACTTTAACTTTAATGCATTTAATACCGATTTGATTTTTGCTTGGCAATTTGCTCCAGGAGGGTTTATTAATCTGGTTTACAAAAATGCCTTTCAAACGGACGATAGCAATACACAGCTTTCTTATTTCAATAATTTAGGGACAGTTCTTGATGCAGGACAACGAAATACGGTAACAATGAAACTTGTTTACTTCTTCGATACTGTTTCTAGTTATAACAAATTGTTTAAGCAGAAAAGGAGTTAAATAGTTTTAGCCACTCTTTGATCAGGTTGGTAAGGGGAAAAAATATCTCATTTCATTCCTAATATTAATGGATTTCAGATATCCGACTTAGTTTTCAACAGTTTTATATATATCCCATTATTTGATAGGTATAATAGCCAATTATTTCATGCAATAATATACGCCATTCATAGAGATAAGCGGATTGTGGCTGTATGTAGTCTTCGATGGATATGGTTTTTTGTTTCAGTTTTTTTAAATAGGGGTCAACCTTTAAATTAATTTTTTTAAAACAGGCTATAGCCCTTCTATAATGGAAGTCCGAGGTAATTAATAGACAGCTAGGAGCGGATTTATGTTTTACTGAAATTAATTCAGCAGTATAAACAGCATTTTGGAAAGTATTTTGAGATTTGGTCTCACAAATAATATCGGTTTCTGGAATTCCTATTTTCACTAGGTATGATTTCAAATATTCGGCTTCAATAATTTCTGATTGAAGACTTCCTGAAGCACCAGTGATGATAATTTTATTTATGACATTGTCTTGATACAACTTTACTGTGTAAAGCAATCGATCTGAACTTTCACCAAATTTAAGATCTTCATTGGTAGAGCTGAGGCTTATCATTCCGCCCAAAAGAATTCCATAGTCGTATTTTTTCTTTAGTTGAACAGGGGTTACTTTCCATTGTTTAAATGCAATTTGATAAATAAAACCATTCGAGAAAAATAACAAAAGAACAAAGGATATAAGAAGATATCTTCGTCTTCTATATTTTGTTCTTACAAACAATCCAAGAATAAAAAAGGCAGTAATAAACACCAAAGGATCCGCGATAAAAGCTACTATTTTTGAGAAAATAAAAAACAAGGTCTAATTTTTTTTTTAAAGCTAATACTTTCCACCGGTTTTAGAACCTCAATTCACTTCTTCAAACCTTCATTTGCTCTATTGCCAAAATTATTGGTAAAAATATCTAAATTCTGCTATGCAAAATGAAAAGTTAATAAAAAGGATAATTAAAATTATTCAAATGGTTATGGTCTAAATTGTCAAAAAAATGGGAATAACTCTTTAGAGTTATTCCCATTTCAACCAGATCCTAATCTTATTTATTTTTTACTCCATTCTTCTATAGAAAGTTGATTAGACTTAACATAACTCTCATAGTTTGCTTTTTTAGCAGCAGTCATCGAAAGTTTAGCTGTTTCAATAGCTCCTTTGTAGTCTTTTAGTTCTGCCTGAATAAGTGCTTTTCTTCTCAAATACCAGAATGGTTTTTCTTTTTTCAAATCAAGCGCTTTGTTGATGTAATTCAACGCCGTTTTAATATTTGTTTTTTGAGATAAATAGTAATCTGCAGCTTTGTAATAATCTTCAGCCGCTGGACCATTCATAACCTTTTTAATTGAGGCAGTAACTCTTTCTTTTGTAGCTGTTTTAAATGGTACAGTAACAACTGTTTTGTCCCATGACATAGTAAGTTCAGCACCATCCATTTGAACGTCATTAAATCCAATCGTAAACGATTGTTTAACTTGACTTAACGATCCAGCTTTAGCAGTGGTCTTGACCATAACTTCCTTATCTTCCCAGTTTTCTGGGATTCCCCAGTTTTCCGTATCGCCGTAGAATAAAATAGTCCAAGCATCCTTTTTAGGAATAGTAAATATTGAATAGGATCCAGCTTTTAAAGTGTCATTTCCAAATATCAAGATGTCACTAGTTGTAATTATTGTGTTTTTATTTGCTCCTGTTCTCCACATTTTATCAAACGGAACCAAACTTCCAAAAATTTCCCTATCTCTTTTGTGCGGTCTTGAATAGGTAATTGAGACATCTGTTAATCCAATTTTTTGTTCTATAGTAGCCCCAGGGCTTGGTGCTGGTGTTTTTATCTGTGCTTGAAAGATTGAGCATGCAAATAGTAATGTTCCGGTTATTAAATTTTTCATTTTGTTCTTTTTAAATTAATATTGAGCACGAAAATAGCTCTAAGTGGGATAAGTATCCTCTTTATTACGCAAGAATATTTTAGTTTTGGATCTATCTTGCTGCTTTTCAGTTGTTTATTTTATTTCAAGATAGGTTAAACAAAAATGATTAATTTCGAAATCGTAATAATTACTAAAAAATGAATAGGTTTTATCTTTTTTTTATCATTTTATCCATCGGGATTAGCAGTTTGGCCAATAAAAGTAATGGGGAAATATACGTAGATCTTCAGAAGCTTTATTCTATGAAACGCGTCTTGTATGTTGCCGCGCATCCAGATGATGAAAATACAAGGGCTCTTGCATGGCTTTCTCTAGGTGAGAAAGCTGAGACAGCATACTTTTCATTGACGCGTGGTGATGGTGGCCAAAATTTAATAGGAAATGAATTAAGCGAAGATTTAGGAGTTTTGAGGACGCAAGAACTACTAGCTGCTCGATCACATGATTGCGCGAAACAATATTTTTCTAGGGCTGTTGACTTTGGATACTCAAAATCGGCAAAAGAATCTTTTGAACTTTGGGGAAAAGACCAATTAATGGCAGACTTAGTCCTCATGATTCGAAAGTTTCAACCGGATGTAATAATTACACGTTTCCCTCCAGATAAAAGAGGAGGTCATGGTCACCACACCGCTTCGGCGCTTTTAGCAATGGAAGCTTTTGAAAAGGCAAACGACCCAAAATACATGAAGGATCAAGTTGCTGATTATGGAATTTGGAAAACGCGTTCCTTGTACTGGAATACTTCCTATTGGTGGGATGAAAATATAAAGGAAATTGCGGAAAATAATTCAGATTATCTAATAGCGGATATTGGGGGTTATAATCCACAGTTGGGAATGTCATATAATGAAATAGGAACGCTGGCTAGAAGTGAGCATAAATGCCAAGGTTTTGGAGGTTTAGTTGAGCTTGGAAGTCGTGTTGAATATTTTAAGTTTCTTGCAGGTGAGCGATTAAAGACTTCATTGTTTGAGAAAAGCAAGAGAAGTTGGAGTCGATTGATTGATGAGAACTTTGAAAACAAGTTTCAGCAAGTAATTAATAATTTTGATTTTATTAATGTAGAGAACAATGTTACTGGCATTTTCTCAATTTTAAAGGTACTGCAATCTCTTCCGAAAAGTTATTTAGTAGAGGAGAAAATAGATCGATGTAAACAAATTTTAATTGATTGTCTAGGATTAGATTTAGAAATAATAGCAAATAATTATTCATTCATTCAAGGTGATTCCGTTGCTTTGAAAGCAAATGTTATTAACAGAACGCATTTAGGTTTGAAGATTTTAGGAATAGCGCTTAGTTCAGGGGAAGAAAAGCAATTTAGTGATAGTTTAAAATACAATCAAATGTTTTCTGAAAGTATTATTTCATCTGGAAATAATGACATTTCTAATCCTTACTGGTTGAATCAAGGCTTTAAAAATGTTTTTGTTGTAACGGATACAAAAGATTTAGGAGAACCTGAAAGTGCTCCTAGTATTTCGGCATTATTTAAATTTTCCTTGGACGAGGATTTCTTTGAAGTAAAGGTTCCTGTAACTTATAAATGGAGAGACCCCTCCTATGGAGAGAGAACAAGGCCTTTAATTGCCACGCCAGAATTTACTTCAACATTTAGTAAGCAGCAATTATTGATAGCCCCGGATAAAAAAGAAACGGTACAATTTAAATTAAGGAGTTTCAAAGATAGTTTATTAGATGAAATAACTGTGAAAGTTCCAGATGGTTGGGTTGTTGCCCCTTCTAGAATTAGCGTTTCTTTAGATAATAAGCATTCTGAAGAATGGTATGAGTTTACTGTCGTTGGAGATGCAAATGCTAAGCAGGGTGATATCAAGTTGTTTAATTCAAAAGGAGAGCCTTTGCTTTCCTATAAAGAAATAGCTTATGACCATATCACTACTCAAGCGCTATTTAAAAAGGCAAAATTGAAATGTACTTTACTTGATGTTAAGATTAACGCTGGTCGCATAGCATACATTAAAGGAGCTGGAGATGTTGTGCCGCAAGCAATTGAGCAATTGGGTTTTGAAGTTGATGTTTTTTCAGTTAAAGATATCCCTCTGATTCAATTGGACACATATCAAACAGTAGTATTGGGAATTAGAGTTTATAATGTAAAGCCAGAATTACTAAATTTTACAGACCAATTGAATCAGTATGTTTTAGAGGGCGGAAACGTAGTTATGCAGTATAACACCGCGTATCGATCGCTGAAAGGAAAAGAGTTCGGACCTTTCCATTTCGAATTGTCAAGAAATAGAGTTACTGAAGAAGATGCTGAAGTAACATTTTTAAATCCATCTCATCCAATACTAAATTCCCCAAATAAAATATCAAAAAAAGATTTTGATAACTGGGTGCAAGAAAGAGGTTTGTATTTTGCAGATAGTTGGTCTAAAGAATATACTGCATTATTGTCTTGGTCTGATGAAGGTGAAGATCCTCAGCATGGTGCCTTAATTGTAGCTAAGCATGGGGAAGGTCAATTTATTTATACCGGCATATCTTTCTTCAGGGAATTACCAAATGGTGTTGTAGGTGCCTATCGACTTTTTGCTAATATGTTAAGTTATATACCGTGAAAAAGGAGCAAGATACAACGAAGTGGAACTACTGGTATATGGCTTTAGTCGTGGTCCTATTAATTCAAATTATTGTTTATTTAATCATTACTAACCAATATATACAATGAGTTTAATTGATTGGTTAGTGCTAGCAAGCACGCTTATTTTGATTGTAGGTTATGGTAGTTGGAAAACCAGAAAAAACAGCAATCTTGAGAGTTACCTTAAGGGAAATAATTCTGAAAATTGGGCTACTATCGGATTGTCAATAATGGCAACTCAGGCAAGTGCAATAACATTTCTGTCCACTCCTGGCCAGGCATATGAAAGTGGTATGGGTTTTGTCCAATTTTATTTTGGATTACCTCTTGCAATGATTATTGTATCCGTGTTTTTTCTTCCTGTTTATTACAAGCTAAAAGTTTACACCGCATATCAATATTTGGAGCAACGATTTGATGTTCGTGTTCGCTCTTTTACGGCCTTTTTGTTTTTGGTTTCGCGAGGCCTGGCAGCTGGAATTACGATTTATGCACCTTCAATTATTCTTTCTACCATTCTTGGCTGGAACCTCCAATTAACCTGCATCTTAATAGGAGGTTTGGTCATTGTTTATACCGTTTCTGGGGGTAGTAGAGCAGTTTCGCTTACACAAAAATGGCAAATGGGGGTGATTATGGGAGGGATGTTTTTAGCATTTTATTATGTAATAGGTAGTTTTCCTGATGGAATAGGTTTTTCTGAAGGCGTTGATATAGCTGGTAGTTTAGGTAAAATGGAAATAATTGACTTGTCTCCGGATTTAGGTAATAAATATACCTTATTGTCAGGTTTAACGGGTGGCCTTTTTCTTTTTGTATCTTACTTTGGAACTGATCAATCCCAGGTTCAAAGATATTTGGGAGGTAAGTCTTTGAAGCAGTCGAGAATGGGCCTTATGTTCAATGGTTTACTAAAAATACCTATGCAGTTTTTTATTTTGTTAATTGGTGTTATGGTGTTTGTTTCATTTCAATTTAATAAGCCACCCATCGTGTTTAACACTATTTCTGTTGAAATGACAAGCGTTCAGAAGGAAAGCTTGTTGAAAATTGAAAACCAATATGACGCTATATTTTACAGTAAGAAACAAATTTTATCTGACCTGAAAGGTGATATTCAGTCAGAATCAAATATGGAGGTAAAGGAGCTACAAGTTCAGCAAGATTCTCTAAGGTTGGCCTACAAGAACCTTCTTTTTGAAATTGATCCAGCTTATGAGACCAAAGATTCGGACTATATATTTCTAACATTTATATTAAATTTTCTGCCACATGGTCTAATAGGGCTTTTATTAGCGGTTATTTTCTCTGCAGCAATGTCTTCCACAGCAGGCGAGTTGAATGCACTTTCCGCCACCACAACCATTGATTATTATAAAAAGTTCTGGTCTCAATCGGATGATGAAAAGAAGGATCTAAAAGTTAGTAAATTACTTACTGTTTCATGGGGTATATTGGCAATTATTATCGCATTAACGGCTGGGATGTTTGAAAATCTAATTCAATTAGTTAATATCTTAGGCTCCTTGTTTTATGGAACAATTTTAGGCGTTTTTATCTTGGCGCTTTTCTTTAAGTTTGTTGGAGGAAAATCTGCACTAATTGGCGGGATTATTGGGCAATTAACCGTTTTGCTTGTCCATTTTTTGCAAACCTTTAATATTATTGAATTAAGTTATCTCATGTATAATTTTATAGGTTGCGCCATGGTTATTTTAATTGGAGCTTTGGTTCAGAAGTTTTTAGGGACTAAAGCGGTTAAAAATCCAGAATAGTTTCTTTAATTATTTTATTTGTTAAGGTTTTCTGAGAGTTTTTTATATTTAAAGATGAGATATTTTTGCATATGAAATTATTTAATTCTTTTAATTTGTCAGGTTTGGAGTTAAGTTCTAGGATTGTCATGGCTCCTTTAACAAGAAGAAGGGCAACAAACAATAATGTACCAGTAAATATAATGGCTGAATATTATGGTCAACGAGCTAGTGCAGGTCTTATAATAGCTGAGGGGACATCTCCTTCACCCAACGGTGTAGGGTATTGTAATATGCCCGCATTGTGCAATAAAGAGCAATTGAATGCCTGGAAGCCAATTACAAAAATCGTTCACGATAACGGTGGTAAAATATTTTTACAAGTCATGCATGCAGGACGTGTAGGTCATATGAATAATTTACCTTCTGGCGCTAAATTGTTTGGTCCTTCTGCAATTGCTCAGTTAGGAGATGTTGCAACCTATAATTTTGGTAGACAAAAATATTCCGTTCCAGTATCAATGAGTTTGGCGGATATTGACAATGCGGTAGCAGAATTTGCTAACTGTTCACTTCTTGCTGTTGAAGCGGGATTTGATGGAATTGAAATACATGGTGCCCATGGGTATTTACCGAATCAATTCATCAACCAATCGAGTAATTTTAGGACTGATGCATATGGTGGAAGTCGTTATAATCGATTACGTTTCTTAAATCGAATAATTGATTCTACCATAGCTAAAATTGGATCGAATAAGGTAAGTTTAAGAATTTCGCCATTTAGTTATGCAGATTTGAATGAAAACCCAATTGAATTAAGGAAATTGTATTTAGAGTTAGTGGCTAATTTAAATCCTAAGAAACTAGCATATTTACATTTAAGTCATATGGGAGAAGCGGTTTCTGAGAAATTTGTATTGTGGAAAGAGATAAGAACATTATATTCAGGGGTTTTAATGTTATGCGGGGATTATACGAAAGAAAAAGCGGAGCTAGCTATTCAAAATGGGGATGCAGATTTAATCGCATTTGGCCGCGATTATATTGCAAACCCAGATTTAGTAGAAAGGTTAAAAAACAATTGGAAACTTAGAGAAAGAGATAAGGCTTTTTGGTATACGAATTCCGCAAAGGGGTATTCAGATTATAAAGATTACAGTTACTAGGAAATATTATTAGAATACTAGCATTAGTAATTGAAAGAAGGTTTTAAAAATTATCGATTCTGCTTTTAGCGAATTTTTCAAATTTGGAAAGTTATCAATTTAACCTTTTTCTCCTGCTGATCTTATATTATAAGCCCTATTAGAGTAGATTCAATTATTGCTATCAGACTTTTTATTTTTTTATTTACTTTATTTGAGTATTTTTCAAATGTTATCCATATTTATGCTTCAATAAATTTAAAATGAATAAAATATTAATATTCTTATTTTTGTTAACAACATCCTTAAAATCGTTAGCGATAAATTATTACGTAAATGATGGATCAACTTTGGGAGATGTGTACACTACTGCGATTGGTAATAACGGAAATCCGGGTACTGCAGCTGCTCCATTTGCTTCTTTGACATATGCAGTTAATTCAATTGGTTTAGTTTCAGGTGACACTGTTTTTGTTGATGCCGGTTTGTTTTATCAATTAGATGAAAATCTTCTTTTTGATGTTAATAATGTAGCAATTATAGGAGCAGGGAGTTTGCTTACAGAGTTTGACCATGATATGGGCGGAGGAGATTTTGAAAGGTTCGGAACAATAACTGCTGATAATGTTACTTTTCAAGGATTTACAATTTCGGGGTATGATTTTGGCGGAGATGCTTATGGCATATTGATCGATGGAGCTTCGAATGTTATAATAAATGATGTTTTAGCTCAGGATAGTATGCCTGGAGGTGGATCAGCTACAATTGTTGTTCGCGGGGGGTCTTCAGTTGAGTTTGATGGTGGAGGTTCTAATTGTAATTCTCCAACGAGTGTTGCAGGTGGAGGTGTTAATGTAGAGGGAAATGGAAACAATGTTGTATTTAATAATTACTCATTCTCATCAAACTTTAAAGCGCTGCAGGGTGGTTCGGCGCTTTACATTGTAGGTGATGCAACCACAGTTGTAACCCTAAATAATTCAATTGTTGCAGACAATACAAATACTTCAGGTACTGGTGGTGCAGTTTTTGTTTCAGGATCTGTGTTAAATGTTAGAGGTACATGTTTTAGTAATAATTCAACAAATTCTGGTTCAGGTCCTAAATATGGTGGTGCTATTACAGTTGCAAGAGGGGCTTTAGTGAATATATCCCAATGTTCTTTTTCTGGGAATAGTGTAACTAATTCCGGAAAAGGTGGTGCTATTTCAATAAATACTAGTTTTTCGGGCTCGGGTTCTGCAGCTATTGTAAATATCGATACATGTTCATTTACTGGTAATTCTGCTTCAAGCGAAGGAAATGATATATACCTCCGAGTTGGAAGTGGAAATGCTGCTACCATGAATATAAACGAATGTACATGGTCAGGAACTTCGTTAGATATTAGACAAGATAATACGGGTACAATTAATATTGAAAATTCCGGAAGTCCTTCAGCAACCGGAACGGGCTTAAATTTTATAAATACGATTGCAGCAGTTGCCTCACCAAATACAATATGTCCAGTTTTGGTTGGTTCATGCTATTCGCCGATATGTACAAATCCAACTCCTTCTGGGAATTCTAGTCAATTATTTTGTTCAAGCGATTCACCGACAATAGCAGATCTTGCAATAACAAGCGGAACGGATATCACATGGTTTAATTCTCCTGCTTTAGGAAGTGCTTATTCATCGACAGATGCCTTAATTAATGGAAATAGTTATTGGGCTTTCGATGTAACTGCAGGTTGCGACACCAGCGCAGGTTTTGAGGTAGTAATTACAATTAATGATCCTGGTGATGCAGGTGCTCCTGGAGTTTTATCCATTTGTCCAGGTTTTACACCATCTGATGCTGATTTGTTTGCCCAGTTAAATGGGTCTCCTGAAACCGGAGGCTTATGGACTAATAGTGGATTGACATACACCTACACTGTTTCTTCTTTAGGTTGTCCAGATGCAGCTGTAGACATTATTGTCACGGAAAATGATACATTAGCCCCTCTTGGTAGTAGCGCGCAATCTTTTTGTGCTTATGATAATCCAACTTTAGCTGATGTTTTAATTGCAGGAAATTCAATTCTTTGGTATACAGATCCCGGAGCGACCAATTTGTTAAATGCAACGGATTTATTAACAAATGGATTTACTTACTATGCAACACAAACAAGTATCATTGATGGTTGCGAAAGTTCAACCTCGCTCCCGGTAACTATTGTTTTGAGTAATCCAGTTTTAGACACTACTAATTACATTATGATGGAGTCTACTTGTGGAAATAGTGATGGTATGATAACCGGAGTAACTGTCTCAGGTGGTTTGCCAATTTATACTTGGGAATGGTCCAACTCAACAGGTGTTTTCAGTAATAGTCAAGATATAACAAATGTTGCTTCGGGTTCTTACAACGTTTTGGTAACCGATGCTATAGGTTGTCAAGATTCTATTCAAGCGTTATTTATTGATGATAATGGCGGAGCCACTATTGATATTTCCAATGCTACGGTAATTAATGAAACTTGCAGTGATAATAATGGAAGTATTGAGGGTGTAATTGTTACAGGAGGCAATGGTACTCTGCTTTATGAATGGTCTAATGGTTCCAATGTTATTTCTAACGATGTAGATATCATTTCCATAGAAAATGGTAATTATACTTTAACTGTAACCGATGGCAATGGGTGTGCTTCAACAGCAGGGCCTTTTTCTTTGTCAGACCTAGTTGGCCCATCTTTGGATTTAAACTCTTTGGTAATAGACAATACAAGCTGTAACGAAGCAAATGGTAGCATTACAGGTATTTCAGTTAACGGAGGTAATGGTGTCATTCAAATAGAATGGTCTGATGGTATTTCCTCAATCGGAAATACTTTAGACATAAATGGATTAACTGCTGGTTCATATTCATTAGTTGTTACAGATACAAATAATTGCACAGCAACTCTAGACACAACAATATTTTCCGATCCAATTCCAACTGTATTGGCAGAAGATGACTACGCTGCAACGGATATATCAACAGAGGTAATAATTATAATTGACACGAACGATATTGGAGATGTGGCAACAATTCAAATAGTAAGTGGTCCAGAAAATGGAATCGCAACGGTTGATTTGATGGGTAATTTGACCTACACTCCAAATGATGGTTTTTCAGGTGTCGATAGCCTTGTATACACCATATGTGATGAGTTTTGCACACTATTGTGCGACGATGCGATAGTATATATTGAGATAGAGAGTCTTATTCCAATACATGTTCCAAATGGATTTTCTCCAAATTCAGATGGATATAACGACACGTATGTAATTGAAGGGTTAGATCAATATCCAGATAACGAAATTATAATATTTAATCGATGGGGAGATGAAGTGTTTAGCGCAGAACCCTATTTAAATAATTGGGATGGAACAACTACTAACGAAAAATTGAAAATAAGTGGAAACCAAGTCACTGAAGGAACCTATTATTATATTTTGGATCTTCATGTTGAAGAAATACAACCTTTTAACGGTTTTCTTGAATTGAGAAGGAATTAAGACTTTTTGTTATGGTTAAAAAGATATTACTTAGTGTTGCTCCTATTATTTTTGTCTTTGTTGGTTATTCACAAAACCAATATCATATTAGCCAGAACATGATGTATCAACCATTTATTAACCCATCAGTAATTGGGAGTTACTCCAATTTAAATGGAGCTATATTCTATAAAAATCAATGGACTGGTTTTGCAGGTGCTCCAGAAATAGGAGGGTTTAGCATCAACTCATCTTTAAATCAAAGTAATCATTCCTTAGGTTTAACTTTAATAAATGATAAAATTGGAATAAGCAATATCAAAGATTTGTCGTTGTCGTATGCTTACAAACTAAAGTTTAATGATAAAAATTATGTGACTTTTGGACTAGCTGGAACGATGATTATGATGCAGTCAAATCTTGGGCAGTTGGATGTTATACAAACAGGAGATCCAATTTTTCAGTCAGACACAAAAACATTTACAATGCCGAACGCTAAGTTTGGTGCCTATTATTTTAGAAATAATTTTTATTTTGGATTTTCTGTTCCAAATATTTTGAAGAACCAAATTGAAACATCAGGAATAGCTACAGGAGCTGCAGGAACAACTTCTTTTGATGCTTCTAACATTCATTACTATATACATAGTGGTTACCAATTTAAACTAAATGAAGTATTTGAAACAAATGTGTCTGTTTTGCTGAAGCAGGTGTCAGGAGCACCGATGCAGATAGGTGTAAATAGTCAAATTGTTTATAAAGATTTGATTGGTGCGGGTGCATCCTACAGAACGAGTAAGGAATTAGTTGCAATGTTGAATTATAGAATTAATCCACAATTAAAACTTGGATACGCATATGACTACAATATTGGATTAATTGGAACCTATTCTAATGGAACACATGAATTAATTATTTTATTTGAATTAATTAAGGAAAATACTATTCCTATTATTGAGGTGCCAAGATTTTAACTATGCATATGAAAAATTTACATTTTATTTATCTTCTTCTAGCTGGATTAAATGGTTTCTGCCAAGAAACGAATTGGGTGAAAGATGGTGACTTTAATATGGATCATCACTTTTACAAAGAAGCGCTTATTTCCTTTGATAACGCATTAAACTCTGATATAGATTCTGTACAGAAACTTCATGTGCAATCCCAAAAAGCTTTGGCATATTATCGCTTATTTGATTATGAAAATGCGGAGGAACAGTATGCACTTGTCTTGAATAATCCAATAATTGAAAGTCCTGATCTTTGGTTGCAATATGCTCATATACTAAGAAATAATGAGAAATATGAACAGGCAATCGATGCATATGAAACGTATGGTTCCTACTCGGGTAAGTATTCAGTTATTGATTATTATGAAAAAGCATGCAGTTGGTCAATAGATCATCAAGACTCAATTCAAAATTATCGAATTTATCAAACAAATTTGGAAACAGGTGGGAGAAGTCTAGGTGTCGGTTATTTTAAAAACGGTTTGGTTTATAGTAAATCTCAATCTGAGGACTTTGACATTAAAACTACATTTTACGATATTTCATTTGCAGAGAAAGAAAATGATTCCATATTTAAAAACTCCGAAGCTTATCAAGGTGAATTAAATCGATCGTTTTATGAAGGTTCACCTTCATTTACTGCTGACCAAAAAACAATGTATTATACCGGAAATGCATCCGAAAGAATAAAGTATAAAGAACGTAAACGAAAAAAAAAGGGTTATCAAATTAGCTCAACAGGAGTTAATATACTCAAGGTATACCAAGTTTCTTTGTCAGATTCTGGTTGGGTAAATAGAAAAGAGTTACCTTTTAATAGTAACGAATACAGCTGCACGCACCCAAGTATATCTAAAGATGGAAGTACGCTATATTTTGTCTCTAATATGGCAGGTGGTTTTGGTGGTTATGACTTGTATGTTAGTTATAAAACAGATAGTTCATGGACTAAACCTGAAAATATGGGTCCGGCAATTAATACAGCATCTAATGAGATGACACCATTTTGCATGGAAAACACCCTATACTATTCTTCTAAAGGTAACATGGGGTTTGGAGGAGCAGATATTTTTAAGGTTCGATTTAAAGATGGTGAATTAGTTGATGTGAGAAATATTGGCAAGCCTTTTAACACGAGTAAAGATGATTTTGCTTTTGTTATGGATGAAGATCAAGAGCATGGCTATCTTTCTTCAAATCGTTCTGGAACGCATGGTTATGATCATATATATGGATTTACCAGGTTTGAAATTGTTTATCCAGATACGATAAGAGGAATCGCAATGAATAGAATCACTGGAATTCCAGTACAAGGTGTTAAGGTTACTATTGAACCTGATTTGGAAAAGGTTTTCTATAAAATGAAAGAAACGAATGAAAAAGGTGAAATAGAGTTGGTGCTTCCTAAAAACAAAGAATTTTTGGTTACTTTTTACGCAAAAGGTTTTGAGCCAAAGGAAATAGTCGTGCCACCAACAAATAGAGAAGACATTCTTGCTCTTTTCGGAAGTCTTGAATTGATACCGGTTGCGAAAAAGGATAAAATCATCACGATTGACAAAATTTACTTTGATTACGATAAAGCAACAATTAGATTAGAATCTTTGCCAGCATTAGAGAAAATCCTTGAATACTTAAATTATTATAAAGACATTAATGTAGAGTTAAGCGCACATACTGATGCACGCGGAAGTGATTCATATAACAAAAGATTGTCTCAGAAAAGAGCGGAATCAACGGTTAAATGGCTTATTGAAAACGGGGTTGATACTTCTAGATTGGTTCCTAGGGGATATGGTGAATCGAAACTTGTAAATCAGTGTAAAAATGGCGTTAAATGCTCTGATGAAGAACATATGAAGAATAGAAGAGTAGAACTAAAAGTGCTTTAATTATACTTGTACACTTACCACTTAAAAGAGTGCGGACCAACGCACTCTTTTTTTTTATCCTATATCTTTCCATGTATTCCTTATATTTGTAAAAAATAAAAGGTCTGATTATGGTAAAGTATGCATTGTTTGAATTAGTTCAGTCTATGACAATGTCTGAGAAAAGGTATTTTAAAATATATTCTTCTAAGCATGTTATTGGCCAAAGCAACGATTATGTTTTGCTTTTTGATTTCATAGATAAATCTATTTATTATGAAGAAGATGAATTACTTAGGCAATCATTCGTTAAAAATTTATCTGCAGAAAAGAACTATCTATACAATTTAGTACTTAAAAGTTTAAACGCGTTTCATGCATCTTTTAATTCAAAAACTAAAATTTACCAATTATTGGAGAGTATTGAAATTTTGTATCATAAAGGATTATATCAACAGGCATTAAAATTGGTGAAGAAAGCGTTAAAAATTGCTCATGGAAGCGAATTGTTTACGCAATGCTTAGTGTTAAATGAAATAAAAACAGAGTTACTTTCGAAACAATTTCAATATGAGGAAGCTTCACTCAATATTTCTGAGGCTAATGAAGTGCTAGATACAATTAAGAATTTCAATACAATACAGGAGATTACAACCAATAGCTATAGTCAACAAGTTAAAATGGGCTTGTCAAGATCAAATGAAGACTCGAACTTGTTGGATAAATTTGTTAACGATAGGAAAATAAATAAACCGGAATTCACAAAAAGCAATCGAGCTTTGATGTATATAAATGGTTTAAATTTAACATATTCCTATTTTGTGGGTAACAAAGTTGAAACTTTAAAGTATGCTAAGTTGATGACTGACCTTTATGAAAGCGAATCATATTTGATTGAATACTCTACTATTGGTTATGTTTCTTCTTTATATAATTTAGTGAATGCATATCTTGAAAATGACTTAGAGTCTAATGCTTTGAATGTTTTAACAAAGTTGGAGAATGTCAAAGATAAATTTGGGATACCAACCTCATATAATATTAGTGCACGTGTTTTCATCTATAGCAGTAATATTCGTTTAGGATTATATTTAAATCATGATAAATATGAAGAATCAAAGTTTCTGATTGAAAGTAATAATGTAAGTTTAGAGAAGTATAAATCCTACGTGTTGAAACCTCAATTGTATGAATATTACTTTTTAATTGCCAAATATTATATCGTTTCAGGAGAATATAAAAAAGCACTTTCCTACACGAATTTAATACTGAATGATTCAGGTTTTAAGCTCAGAGAAGATCTATTGTCTGTTGTTAAACTAATGAACATTTTAATCCAGTTTGAATTAAACCGTGATTTTTCCATTGAATATTTAACAAAGAATACGTTGAATTATTTCAAAAAGAAGAAACGTTTATATAAAGTTGAAAATGAGATAATAAAATTTATGAGTTTTCAAGATAAAATTGATGGTAGAAAAAATATAATGGTTGAGTTTGAACAATTAAGAGATGCCATGAAAGAATATAAAAAAGACAAATATGAGAGTATACCTTTTAAGTTGTTTGATTTCGAATATTGGGCTACTGCAAAAATTCAAAACAAACGAATTTGTGATTCAATTTTACCGGATTAAGTTGACATGGCCTCTTTTTGTTTTGAGCCCCGCTTCATTCATTTCTCTATATTTAATGAGCCAGATATAAGTATCTTGTTGTGCTTTAATTCCTTTCTCTGTTCCATCCCAATATTCATCAAAAGTGTCGGTATAGAAAATAATATCTCCCCAACGATTGAATATCCATAACTCATAATACTCCAACAAGTCTTGTGATACCACAGGTCCAAATAGATCATTGATTCCGTTACCATCTGGACTAAAGGTGTTTGGAACATATAAATTAAATATATCTTGAATTACTATTGGCTCGCAATATGTGGTTTCACATTGATAATTGTTGCCAACTGTCAAGCATACCTCATAGGTTCCACTTATCCCGTCAAAGTTGTAAAAGGGGTCGATCTCGTTGGAGAATGTTGTACCATTAATGCTCCATGAGTTATTTGTGTTGCCTAAAGACTGATTGTTAAAATCGATAATAGAGTTAAATGTATTTGGAATTTCTGTTGAAAATGTAAATTCTGCAATTGGATAATCTTCTACACAAACAATGGATAGGAATGTTTCTGTAATACTGCAGCCTGAAAGTGATTCCGTAGTCAATGTAGCGTCAAAACACCCAGGTGATTCAAAAGTAATAGATGGATTACATAGATTGCTAACATCACCATTTGAGAAAGACCAATTACAATTGCCATTGGTGCTTACTGTATTATTCATAAATTCTGCAGTTAATGGATAGCAACCGCTGATGTAATCGGCGCTGATTATTATATTTGGTAACTCATTAACTAAAATTTCAATATCCAGATTTACCGCAGGTGAATTGCAATTATCAGTGAGAACAACAGTGTATATTGTAGTGCTTTGAGGAGAGACATTAACATTATTTCCTGAAGCTGACCATCCTGAACCATCGTTATTCGTCCATATATAATTAAAATTGTTATCTCCACCGGTACCGTTAGTTGCTAATAATATACTTTCACCTTCGCATATCGAATCAAGGATATTTCCCATAATTGATAATGAGTCAAGAATCGTTATTAGTATTTCATTTGTGTCAGATGAGCAATTATTGGCATCCAGTACATAGAAAGAAATTATTGTATCGTTGAATGGAGAAATAGTAATAGTAGAATTATCGATACTATTATTCCAGAAGTAATCATACAATGGAACTCCGCCTTGAGCAGCTCCAAATATATCTGCACTGGAACCAATGCATATAATTGTGTCATTCGAATTAGTAATTGTTAAAGGTGTTGGTTCTATAATTGCAATTGTGGAATCAATAACACACCCGTTATCTTCAATTGAAACTGTAATATTACCTGCACATAGATTTGTCTCAATTGAGTTGGCAGTTGCCGTACCCCCATTAAAACTGTACTGACTAGCATTAACGGAATAAATAGATATTGTAGCGTCACAAATAGCATTGCAAGTAGGGTTTACTATAACAATCGAGTCATAGCTCAGGTTGCTAGGATAAAGAACAGGTGCGGTAGAAATTGAACAATTGTTATCATCTGTGATTTCAATATTGTATAGATCTCCTATACTGAGGTTTGTAACCGAGACATTTCCCCCGCTATTTGATAGTGTAGATGATGAGAGTAAGCCATTTCCAAGGTTTGTAATATTATAATCACCTGTAAAGAATTCCGGATATCCCCCGGAAATTGTGTAAATACCTGAATTTGTCAAACAATTTTGTGAATTGGGAGCTATTATGTCATTTAAGAATGTAACAACTATTTCTGTTCCTACAGCATAACAGTTATCTCCGTTATTATCGATCGCAGGTATTCCCGCATCATCGAAGGTAACCGGGTAAATGTAAATTGTTTGATTAGGGTTATTTATAAAAGGAGGTGTGTATGATCCATCATTTGTTAGAGTGAGTCCAGCATTGAGACCAGTTCCAATTAAAAACTCAATGAAATCAGCGTCGCCACTGTTTGGAATGGCTCCTGGCATTGGAGAACTGTAAACGGCATATCCAAATGCTTCGTTTGAACCAATCCCAGGAAGGGAGTAAGTTAAATTTTCTAGACTAATAGATTCATTCCAGCATAAAACAAAATCATTGTTACTTGGGTCGCTAGTTTGTGCTAAGGTGTTCCCTTCGTTGGCATTGCAGCAAATGTTCACCGATATAAGAACTCCTGCGGAGGTTACGGCACAAGATGTTCCAAAAAGTCCATTCCATAAACTTCCAATTGTTAGTCCCAATCCAACAAGAGTTTCTGAGTTTTCATAATTAACCGAGTATGCAGTGTAATTGCCATTTGTTAAATCTCCTGTAACTGAATTCGTTGTATAATTAACAGTTCCCGTTATTTGGGATAGGTTATCAATATATATTATGTTTCCTGAGGAATTGTCTACAATAACAATAACCTCCTCATAATTTGCATTGGAGTTAAAATCAGGATTCATAGCAACAACAATATCATTTCCAGAGTCTTCACATACTTCTAAGCTACTAATGTTACAAACAGTAATTGGAAGAGGAGCTGAAAATACTGAGCAACCATCATTTATTTGAGTGATATCTATCCCAATGTTTGGCAGTATTGTTGGAGCATCAGCGATTTCATAATTAAAAGCATATGCTTCATAGAATCCGAAGTCTTGGGGACCAAAATCGCCTGTAGTGCTTGTAGCAACAATGGTTCCATCTTGATCAACTAATATGTAGAGCTGACTATATGTTGCAGTGTTGTTGTGGTTTCCTCCAGGTATAATCACTACATTCTGATTGGTTGTAAAATCACAGGCACCCATGGAATTTAGAGAAAATACCCAAAGAAATATAAATGTTGATATTGCTTTATGAAACTTCATATACAATGGCTTATTGCGATATAGTTCCAGCATCAGCATCACAAGAACAGCCATTTGGTGCACTGTAAAGTGAATTTGAAATTAATAAACATGCGGGGGCATCAGAAAAGCTTGCATTTATGTCAACTGAATTTCCATTCGCAACTAATCCTGTAAGAGTAATAGTTTGCGGACTTGAGGTTATTGAAAAAGATTGACCATTAACATCTAATGTTCCACTCCCTGGAGCTCCGGAATACGTTACTGTTATTTCTGCACTATAAGTGTTAGTAGCAGGGTCACATGGTCCTTGGGATGCCGCAATATTAGTAATGCTGCAACTGCAGGGTAGAGGAGCGGTAAATAATCCATTCGTAGTCAAATTACATGCGGGATCTGCAGAAAAATTAGCTGTTACATCAACTGAATTCCCATCAGATACCAAACCTGTAAGTATAACGGTTTGCGGACTTGAGGTTATTGAAAAAGACTGTCCATTAACATCCAAAGTTCCACTCCCTGGAGCCCCGGAATACGTTACTGTTATTTCTGCACTATAAGTATTAGTAGCAGGGTCACATGGTCCTTGGGATGCCGTAATATTAGTAATGCTGCAACTACAGGGTAGAGGAGCGGTAAATAATCCATTCGTAGTAAAAGTACATGTGGGATCTGCAGAAAAATTAGCTGTTACATCAACTGAATTCCCATCAGATACCAAACCTGCAAGTATAACGGTTTGCGGACTTGAGGTTATTGAAAAAGACTGTCCATTAACATCCAAAGTTCCACTCCCTGGAGCATTGGAGTAGGTAACCGTAATTTCTGCTGTGTATGTATTTGTTAAAGGGTCACATGGTCCTTGAGTAGCAGATAAGTTAGTTATTTCACAATTTGCACAAGATTGCCCAGTAGAAATAGTGTAAACGCAAGCAGCTGCGCCAGAATTTGCATTGGCATGGAAAACAATTTCTTCAACACAGCCGGATACTGTGACTTGAATAGGAATACAAATATCATTAGTAATTGCCCCCCAAATAGCTCCGGTTTCAAAACTTAAAACATTTGATAATCCCATAAATTGGTTCCAATCACTATCATTATTAAGGGAATTGATGTCATTACCTGAAAGAGCCTGGAATGTCTCGGTTAAATTACCACAAGTAACATCCCCTGGAGCAACAGAATTAGTTGTCGGATACGTTCCTCCAAGTATTACCGTTGGGGTATTTAATGATGAATTAAATTCTAAAACATATCCATAATATGTAGCATCAAGACCACCATGGTCAATTCCAAGCTCTATATTGTAGGTAATACTTCCATCAGCATTAGTAACAGAACTTGTAATCACAATTGAACTGTTATCGCAGGCGAAAAAAGTATCAGTAGAAAAAATAAAAAGCATTAGGACAGAAAATAAATACTTCATACAATTGGTTTAGGTTAAGGAATTCAAACTATTGCAAGTTACTATTTTATTTACTAAATAAAGCGGTGACAGGCCTCTGTTTAGCACAAGGATTGGGTAAATATAAAAGGTCTGATTGGGTGAGTTTAACAAAAAAACAATTAGATCTTAGTGTTGATTTTATAACTGTTTAATTACTTGTATTCTTTTTCTTATATTGTGATTGCTCATTTGTGAATATGAAATTTTTTATGAAAAACATCAAAATATCAATATCCTTTTTTTTATTGTTTATTTCAATTTTAGGTGCATCGCAAAAGTATAATTTCAAAAATTACTTACCTCAAATTAATGGCCTTGTTCAATCACAAGTAAAAGATATTATTCAAGATGAATCCGGTTATTTATGGATTGCTACATTCGGAGGAGTATGTCGATTTGATGGAGACAAATTTATTTCGTTTAAAACAACAGATGGACTTCTTAGTAATGAAGTAACCTGTATTAGTAATCGAAAAAATGGAGAGATTTGGGTTGGCACAAGAGCAGGTATCAATATTATTAAAGATGGACTCGTTCACGAGTTCAATGTTTTATCAAAAGATGAAGTACATGTAGGATGGGTTTCCTATATAGAGTTTTTGGATAACAATCAAATTCTCATAGGCTTAATGAGTAAGACTTTGTTATTAGAAGAGGATAGTTTGATAAAAAAAATCGGACCAACAACTTGTGCGAAATTTCATTCAGGAACGCTACTTTTAGGAACTTCAGATAGTGGGTTGTTTTCTATTAAAGACAATGACACCATTCAGCTTAATGTTGACAAAGGTCTTGCGTCTAATCATGTTATGGATATCACTTTTTCTGATAATAATACATTCATAGTGGGTACTGAATCAGGGTTAAGTTTTGTGAAAAATGGAGAAGTAATTCAAAATTATTTCTCTAAGCAATTATCATTCTTAAGAGAACCTATTTATTCAGTAAATTTCTTCAATAACCAACTTTGCTTAGCAAAATCAAACGATATATATATTCTTAAAAAGGATCAGCAGCTCATCCAACTAAATAATTCCAATGGTCTTGTTATGTCTCATAAGAGTAGAGTGTTTATGGATAGGGAGGGTGTAATTTGGATAGGAACAGATGGGGAAGGGTTGGTTGCATATTATCCATCTCCATTTTCAGAATTTGGATTTTCTAAATCGGAAGATGATTTTGTGACCTCAATTATTCGTTCTAATAATGGCGATATTCTTTATGGTACGCGCTATGGAGTTTTCTCTATTGACTCTAAAAGTAATGAGATAGTAAAATTAATTGATAATTCCTTTGTTAAAGAAATGGCAATAGATTCTTTAGGAAATATTTGGTTTTTTGATAGGAATAAAGGCTTATGTAGGTTTGATGGGGTGAATGTAGAAAAGATTATTCTAAAAAATGATTTAACCTCATATGGTGAAGCGGTCGACAGAATAAATAACTTAAACACGAACTTGAGAGGTTTATGGATCGATGAAAGTAAAAATATATGGATAGGATGCTACCAAGGAGTTGCTGTTGTAAATAATGAAAATAGTTTGGTTAAATGGTATGATGCCGCAAAAGGATTAAAAAACCATGGAGGCATAATGTCATTTTACAAGGATTCTGCTGATGTTTTATGGATGGGTTGTGGAAATGGTCTTTTCTATAAGCACAATGATTCAATTATTAAAGTTGAAGAAACCCTTAATAATGCCATTTATTCCATAAGAGAAGATAAAGCAGGGGATATTTGGTGCGCTTCTGATAATGGAATCTTTAAAGTCTGTAAAAACGAAAATATTATTAAAGATATCATATGGCTAAATGAACAAAATGGATTGTCATCATCTCAGTTTTTCACACTTGAAATTAATAATAATAATCAGGTTTTAGCTGGTAGTGGAGTGGGAGTTGATAAATTTAGCACACAATTATCTACAAGTAATCACATCCAAAATTTTAAACATTATGACGCTATTGATGGATTTAATGGTGTTGAATGCAATTCAAATTGTAGCTTAAATTTATTGAATGGAACAATCTGGTTTGGCACTATAAAGGGAATCTATAAATATGAGGAAAGAGAAGACCTTATATCCAACATAGCTCCCAAACTAGATTTAATAGATATTCGTTTAGATCAGCACAAAATGGAAACTTGGAATACAAAAAGTGGTGACATTGTAGATATTATAAATGCTATTAACCCTGTTTTGTATTATGATCAAAACCACATCACTTTTGATTACATAGGTATTGGTATGATTAATCATCAAAAGATCAAATATTCCTATTGGTTAGAAGGTTTTGACGAGAATTGGTATTTTACTTCTCAAACATCAATAACCTATCCCAATATATCTCCTGGAAGCTATGTCTTTCATTTAAAAGCTATTAATGCCGACAATATAGAAAGCGACACGATCAATTATCCATTTATTGTAGCGCCACCATTTTGGAAAACTTACTGGTTTTATTTTGCAGTTGTTGTTATCATTATTACGTTATTTTATATCTACATAAAGCTAAGAGAAAGGCAATTGCAATTTAATAATATCCGATTAGAAAAAAAAGTTGAATTAAGGACTTCACAGCTTAAAAAAGAGAAGGGTAAAGTTGAAAAACAACATCGGGAGATAACAAATAGTATTAATTATGCTAAAAGAATTCAGGATACAATCCTGCCAGAAGAAGAATTGATTAAGGAATATTTTAATGATTTTTTTGTTTTACATAAACCTAAGGATATTGTTGGGGGAGATTTTTACTGGTACCGATGTTTTGGAAACATTAGCGTAATAGCTACTGTTGACTGCACCGGACATGGAGTGCCAGGTGGATTCATGAGCATGATGGGTAGTTTATTGCTAGACAAGATTGTTCAGCGAAAGAATTTAGATACAGCTCAAATACTCAAAGACCTGAACAATGAAATAATCCGTGTCCTAGATCAAAATAGTGGAGGAGAGTTACAGGATGGAATGGACATTGCTCTTTGTTTGGTTGATAAAGAAAATAAACAACTTTCCTTTAGTGGAGCAAGAAACGGAATTGTGTTAATCTCCGATGGAAAAATATCAAAAATTGATGCAGATTTGTTTTCTGTGGGAGGTTCATTTTCGAAAAAGAGTAAGAAAATGAAGCGAGATTTCAAAAACAACCAATTTTCATTTAATGAAGGAGATTGGGTATTTATGTATTCGGATGGATATTATGATCAGCTAAGTGATAAAACTATGACTTCAATGGGTATGGAGAAGTTCAAAGATATTCTTAAAGAATCTGTATCAAACGATTTGGACAAAAAAGAATATTTATTACAAGAACTAGATGCATGGAAAGGCAGTTTTCCACAGATAGATGATTTACTTGTAATGGGTTTTAAACTGGAATAAACGTAAAAGGTACATCTAGAAGTATCTCTAATTCCTTCCCTCTATCTTCCATAATAGTATTGTCTTTTGGATACTTCCATGAAACAACACCTCTGTTATTTTCTAACCTAGAGAGAATCTGAATAAATTGTTTGGCAGAAGAGGAATTGAAATAAGTAAGTTCAAATTCTACAGTTACTGATCTATCGCTATTTAACAAATAGGAGTCAAGTTTATTTTTTGTTTCGGCATAAAACCCCAAACTATCTTCCATCATTGATATTCCAGCTATTCTCAGGCTTCCATTTTCCTCATCAAAATTAATTGATGTTTGATCAAAATTATCTAAATCCATAGTAGTAAGTTAATTAATTAACAATTGGAATAAAAACACCCATACTTAAATAGCATCCATCACTGTATTTATGTATCTCATAATCTATAACTGATTGGTTATATCTTCTTACATCAATTAATCCAACGCCTGCACCTGGGTCATCACTAAGTGCGTTCTTTTTGAGTGTTTGCAGATAAACCTGTTTAAGTTCATCCACTGAATAGTTGTTTAGTTGGAGTAAATATTCTTCCGTATTTGAGATTTCACCTTCATTCAAATAATTTCCTGTAGAGATGTAGTATCCTGATTTTTCCTGACTTAAACTAAATACTCCTTCTATGAAATCATTTACAGATCTACCATGTCTAGAAATATTTTGAATTAATTCTACTCCTGTATGGAATATGTTAAAACTATTTAATTGATTGCCTTTAACGTCATTCTGGGTATTGGCTTTTAAAATACTTAACAAAGAATGAATGTTATCTTTAGAAAAGTCACCTTTAAAATAAAACAATATGTTATCATCAATACTAGAATAGATATTTATGTTTTCATGAATATCTATGTTCTGTTCCTGTTTCAATGGGACTCCTTTTTCAGCTGAGATATCTAGTTGATAATTAAATTGATAAGCGCTTTTCCCTAATTGTTTAAAATCGTGTTGAATTGAGTTCCCAGATTTCCTGGCCATATCAATAAGTCCCAAACCTGCACCTCCCTTTTCAGAAAGCTCTCTTGATTCTAAAATCTCCATGTAAAGCATCTTTAATTCCGCAGAACTAAGCTTATTTATTTCTTTCAATTTAGAATTTAAAAAAGTAAAAGCTTGCTGATTAATTTGATTAGATGAATAAATGTGTAATCCATCTGCAATGCATCTAACTCCAAAGCAATCTTTCGATTCTTCAATATCTTCTCCGTGCCGAACAATGTTTTGAAAAACCTCAATCATAAGATAGGAAAGTTTTTTTCTAACCCGTTTATGACTGCTATGCTCCGCTAAGGAGATAATGGATTCAGAAAAAGAATCATTGAAATCTGCTTTATAGTACAAACTTATTATATCAGCAGAAAGATGATTTTTTAGCTCAGATATGGTTTTTAGATGGTTTATAACAGTTATAATTTTAGTGGAATATACGAATTGTAATGTAATTATTAAATTTTTATTGGATAGCTATGACTTCTCCCGAAACAATAAATTGGGTAGATGTTTGGTTATTCGTTAAATACTAGTTCTCCTTTGGATTCTTGCTCTTTAAATTTTTCTACCAATGCCAATGCATCCGGAATAACGTCGCTACACAATATTATTAATGAACCTTTAACCGCATTTTTAACTGCGTAAGTGATTGCTTCATGTTCAGAAGGAATGATAGTCGTTTTCTTATTTGGATCTTTCATTTTAATTCCATCGTCCAACATTTTTATAATTTCTTCTTCCGTTTTGCCTCTTAAGCGTTTATCTTGCCTTATAATTATCTCGTCAAACATTTCCGCCGCAATACTTCCCATTTCATTATTATCTTCAAGACGTCTATCACCAATACCTGCGATGATTCCAACTTTTACAGTAGCATCTAGTTGATCTACAAAGTCTTTTAGCGCGCGCATTCCAGCCGGGTTATGTGCATAATCCAAAAGTATGCTGAAATCGTTAAACTTGAA
>CALSMU010000012.1 GCA_943787535.1 uncultured Flavobacteriales bacterium
CTTGAGCATCGGCTAAATTAGAAAAGGGACCCCATAACGCAAAATCAATATCAGAACCCGCAGACAGATCCATATCAATACCACCAGCATCTGCTACCTCCATATAATACCATGTAGGATTAGGAGAAGAGGCTAAACAACTATAATTATTACCAGGATCCGTGATACTCGCATCTGCTACTCCAGTTTGAGCAGGGAAATCCAAACCTACATCGGTACAAATAGGCTCTAAAGTATTACATGTATTACTTTGAGAATAGACAATACCACTCAAGAGAATCGTAAAAAGCACTAACGAAATTAATTTCAAATGTTTCATTTGGCTATTTAACAATTAGTAATTTTTGTTTTTCAATTTCAGCATTTGATATGTTCTTTTTCATTTCATCATACCATCCACTTTCAATAGCTCTCCTATTCTCAACTTTATCAGATTTAATATGTTCCATTTTTGTTTTTACAGAAGAAATGTAGCTATCATAATAGGCTACAGTTTTAGCCTCTATTATTTTTTTGTTACCACCAGACACATATTGCCCTTTATTGTGCGCCTGAACTTTGGTAGTTCCTTCATTTGTGAAAGACACTTTTTTCATCTGAACTGATTTACCTAAATCATTTTGAGAGAATGACTTAAAGGATATCAAGAGTAAAAATATAACGGATACCGTTTTCATGATTTTTTTTATTTTAACGTTCAAAAACAAACTTGGTTGCTTTTTTTTACTGCACAAAAATCTGTACCGTGCATAATTACTTAATTATAAGTGCTCATAAAACTACATTATTTTAACCTATGAACAAATTTGGTTTGCACAAATGATCTGTTTTTAATTATTAAACCAATAAAAAAGAACTTAACTATTTTGATATTAATTGACCTTTTTTCATCACATTTGCATGATAAATTTTAACGCTAAATTAGTCACTATGTCAAAAGTTCACAACTACAGTGCAGGGCCATGCATCTTGCCGCAAGAAGTATTCGAAGAAGCTTCAAAAGCAGTATTAAACTATAACAACTCAGGACTTTCCATTCTTGAAATGTCTCATAGAAGCAAAGACTTCGTAGCGGTTATGGAAGAAGCTAGAGGTTTAGTCAAAGAAATACTAGAAGTTCCAAATGGTTATACCGTTTTGTTTCTTCAGGGAGGAGCTAGCTTAGGATTTTTAGTTTCCGCTTATAATATGATGAGAGAAAATAAAAAAGGTGGGTACATTAACACTGGAGCCTGGGCAAAAAAAGCGATTAAAGAAGCTGATTTCATGGGCGAATCTGTTTTAATAGCCTCTTCAGAAGATAAAAACAACAATTACATTCCAAAAGGCTACGCAATACCGAATGACATAGATTACTTGCACTATACATCGAATAACACAATTTTTGGAACGCAGTTTAAAGAAATTCCATCTACAAGCGTGCCTTTGGTATGCGATATGAGTTCGGATATTTTCTCAAAGAAAATTGATGTATCTAAGTTTGATATTATTTATGCCGGTGCTCAAAAAAATCTTGGTCCAGCAGGAACAACGCTTTATATAATCAAGGATTCTGTGCTTGGTAATTCATCAGTAGATATCCCAACTATGCTGAACCTAAAAACACACGCAGATAAAGACTCGATGTTTAATACTCCTCCTTGTTTTGCTATTTACACGGCAATGCTGACACTAAGATGGTTGAAGAAAAACGGTGGACTTGATTGGATTGAAAAAAGAAATGAAGAAAAATCTGCATTACTTTACAATGAAATAGACAACAATCCTCTTTTTGAAGGAACTGCTGCAAAAGAAGACAGAAGTAACATGAATGTAACTTTTGTTCTTACAGACAACAGTAAGGCAGAAGATTTTGATAAAATGTGGAACGAAGAAAAAATTAATGGACTAAAAGGGCATCGTTCAGTTGGTGGATATAGAGCATCCATGTACAATGCTCTTCCTTTGGAAAGTGTGCAAGTTTTAGTTGATGTAATGAAAAAACTAGCACTTCAAACAGCATAAAAACAAGAATAAATGAAAGTATTAGCAAACGATGGTATCGCACCATCAGGAAAAGAAGCTTTAGAAGCGAAAGGATTTACTGTCGTTACTGAAACAGTAGCTCAGGATGATTTAATTGATGCAATTAATAACGAAGGTTATGAAGTTGTGTTAGTAAGAAGTGCAACCACTGTGCGCAAAGAAGTAATGGACGCTTGCCCTGGACTTAAAATGATTGGTAGAGGTGGTGTCGGAATGGACAACATTGATGTTCAATATGGCAGAGACAATGGCTTAGTTGTTTTTAATACACCGGCAGCATCTTCATTGGCTGTTGCTGAATTAGTAACTGGGCAATTATTTAGTATTTCTCGTTCTACTTATGACTCTGAAAGAAACATGCCTGCAAGCGGTAATTCAGATTTTAAAGTATTAAAGAAAAAATATGGTAAAGGAGTTGAATTAAGGGGTAAAACTTTAGGTGTTATTGGATTTGGAAGAATAGGACAATATACTGCTAAATACGCCTTAGGTTGCGGGATGAATGTTATTGCCTCAGATCCATTTGTAGAAAATGCTTCTGTATCAGTTGAAGTTGGAAATCAAAGTATTGATGTAAATGTTAACATGGTTTCTAAAGATGATTTATTGGCAAAAGCTGATTACATTTCTTTACACGTACCTATGCCAAAAGAAGGCGCTGTAATCGCTAAAGCTGAATTCGATAAAATGAAAGATGGTGTACGCATAGTTAATGCAGCAAGAGGGGGAGTAATAAATGAGGATGATTTAATAGAAGCATTAAACAACGGTAAAGTTGCTGCTTGTGCTTTAGACGTATTCTTAGGAGAACCATCTCCAAGAGCTGATGTCTTAACACACGAAAAGATTGCTTTAACCCCTCACGTAGGGGCGGCAACGGTTGAAGCGCAAGACAGAATTGGAACAGAATTGGCAAGTCAAATTATTGACTTTTACAATAAATAGACTTTTAGACAATAGATTTTAACACAAAAGACTTTAAGACTAGGATACTTCGGAAAAGAACTTTTTAGCCTTAAAGTTTTGAAGTCTAAGTACTAAATACCATGAGTAAAATAATCCCATTTAAAGCGGTTCGGCCTACTAGAGACAAAGTTTACTTATTATCGAGTAGACCTTCTTATTCTTACAATAAAAAGCACCTAGAATCAAAACTTGAAGGGAACCCATATACTTTTTTACATGTTATTAACCCCGAATTTAGGGAGGATGACACGACTAAACCAAATACTGTTGAGCGATTCGAAAAAGTGAGGGACAAGTACGATGAGTTTAAGTCACTCGGGTATTTTACTCAAGACGAGGTTCCGGCTATTTATATCTACAGACAAATAACTCCTACGAATACTTATATTGGCATTATCGCAGCAGCTTCCGTTGATGATTATTTAAACGGAAAAATTAAAGTGCATGAACATACCCTTTCTCAAAGAGAGGAAATGTTTAAGAAATATTTGAATGTATGTAAATTTAATGCAGAGCCCGTACTTTTAACTTACAAAGACAATGAGAATATTGATGCTTTGTTGGAAAAATACGTTAACACGCGCTCAGAATACGAATTTACCAATACCAGAGAAGTAAAACATGATCTTTGGATTGTCAATGATAAAAAGGATATCGAGACGCTTCAAGAAGCTTTTGCTAATGTAGATAATTCATATATTGCTGACGGCCATCATAGAGTGTCATCTTCTTCATTATATACGAAGAGTCAAAGAGAAAAAGGATACAATGGAGATGAAGACTTTAATTATTTCATGGCTTTTTATATCGCTGAAAGTAAATTGAGAATTTTTGGCTATAACAGAACTGTTAATAGTTTAAATAATCTTTCCTCTGAAGAGTTTTTACTCCAAATAGAAAAATCATTTACATTAACAAAACGCAAAGAAGAGTACCATCCCAAATCATTACACAATTTATCCATGTACTTTGATGAATCATGGTACTCGCTTACAATTAAAGGTGAATTTATTGAAAATGACAATCCTGTTGGCTGTCTTGACGCGCAGCTTCTATCAAACTTGGTTCTCTCTCCTATTCTTGGGATACACGATTTAAAAACAGACAATCGCGTTAATTTTATTGAAGGAACAAAAGGAATGAAAGCTTTACAAGATTCTGTTGACAGCAATAAAGCCAAAGTTGCATTTGGTTTCTTTCCTGTTTCAATAGACCAGCTAAAAAGGGTTGCAGATACAAATAACATTATGCCTCCTAAAAGTACTTGGATAGAACCTAAGATAAGAAGTGGTTTGACGGTTTTTGAGTTTTAATTAACCTGATGCACACAATTGTTATCGATAAAATTTGAAACAAAAAAAGGAGAGCAATTGCTCTCCTTTTTTTTTCTCTATTAATTTAAAGCTTATATAATAACTTCTTTCACCTTGTCTGCAGCATCTTGCAATGTAATTGCAGAATGCACGTTTAAACCAGAGTTATCAATAATCTCTTTTGCTTCAACAGCATTTGTTCCTTGTAACCTTACAATAATTGGAACTGGAATGTTACCAATGCTTTTATAAGCTTGAACAATTCCATTAGCCACTCTATCGCATCTTACAATTCCTCCAAAGATATTTACTAAAATACCTTCTACATTTTTATCCTTTAGAATAAGGTTAAAGGCTTTTTCAACTCTTTCAGCATCCGCTGTACCACCAACATCTAAAAAGTTCGCAGGTTCTCCACCTGATAACTTAATAATATCCATTGTGCTCATGGCTAATCCAGCACCATTTACCATACACCCAACATTTCCATCCAAGTTGACATAGCTTAAACCAGCTGCAGCTGCTTCAACTTCTGTCGGATCCTCTTCACTTACGTCTCTCATTGCGGCGTAATCCGGATGACGATACAAAGCATTATCATCTAAAGTCACTTTAGAATCGACAGCTATAATTGTTTCTTCACATGTTTTTAAAACTGGGTTAATTTCAAACATAGAAGCATCGCAACCTTCGTAGGCTGCATATAATGACTTTACAAATTTTGTCATTTCTTTAAATGCCTTTCCACTTAAACCTAAGTTAAAAGCAATTTTTCGACATTGAAAACCCTGTAAACCAACTTTAGGATCAATTTCTTCTTTAAATATTAAATGAGGTGTTTTCTCCGCAACTTCTTCAATGTTCATTCCCCCTTCTGTGGAGTACATGATAATATTTCTACCATTACCTCTATCCATTAATACAGACATGTAATATTCTTCACATTTATCAAAATCTGGAGCGTATACATCTTCAGCAATCAGCACTTTAGCAACCAATTTTCCAACTCCATTAGTTTGAGCAGTTTCTAAATGTCCGCCTAAAATACCCTTTACAACACCTTCAATTTTATCAATTCCTTTTGCTATTTCGACACCATGAGAACCTGTTTCCTCTATAGTACCTTTACCTCTACCTCCAGCATGTATCTGAGCTTTAACTACATACCATTCAGTACCTGTTTCTGCTGTAAGTTGCTTTGCCGCGTCTAGAGCTTGAGAAGCATCATCAACAACAATTCCCTTTTGTATAGCTACACCGTAACTCTCTAAAATCGATTTTCCTTGAAATTCGTGTAAATTCATTTTTTTTGTTTTGGTTGCCCAAATGTAAAAATAGTCTTGGGTTAAGCCATAAATAGTTACATGTTTTTTTAAAAAGATATTCTCTTTCATTTAAATACAACTATAATAGCTTAAAGTCCTATTGCCGGACGGGCATTTCATTTTTTGTCTTAACACAAAAAACGAAACAAAAAAAGTCAAGGCTTCGCAAATAACCTTCAAAATTCAATTCCTCATCACTAAAGTAAAAGAACTCACTTCGTTCAAACAGCTTTTCCTTTTTAACGCTCCTTGCGGATGTATTTTAGAAGATTATTTACAAGGCCAATTCACAAAATTTACTTTTAACAATTTTACAATAGTATCTTTACCTCCCATGGAATACGAATCATACGATATAAAATTCAATCAGGGAACTTCCAAAGTTCATCGTTTTTACACAAAAAAAGGAGGTTCTCCAATTTTCTTAATTCATGGATACTTTGAAGACGGAAGAATTTTTTTCACTAAAAAAGGGAAAGGGTTTGCTCCGTTTCTTGCAAAGAATGGGTTTGATGTTTTTGTTTGTGACTTACTGGGTAAAGGTGAAAGTTTTCCAAAAGTAGAAAAAGACTTTAAGCATTGTCAATTTGAAATAATAACAAGAGATATACCCGCCTACATAGCATTTGTAAGAGAAAAAACTGGAATAGAAAAAATACATTTGGGAGCACATAGCTGGGGCGGTGTTGTAGCGATAGCTTATTTATCCAGAACACAAGATCCTAATATTAAATCAATGATTGCATTCAGCACCAAACGAAGAATTGCCATTAAAGGTTGGAGAAAATTGATTGGAGTTAATTTGATGTGGGATAAATACGGAACCTATTTGACTAAAAAACATGGCTATTTGCCTGCAAAAAAAATGAAGATGGGAACTGAAAATGAACCAGCAGCTTATTATGCAGATGCAAATATTTGGGTAAAAGAAGAAAAATGGATTTCTCCTGAAGACGGCTATAATTACCAAAAAGAATTACCTTACGTAAAGCTCCCTCCTATTTTATACATAACAGGAAGAGGTGATAAGCTTCTAGGTCATCCCGATGATGTAAAAAGACTTTTGAATGAAACGGGGAAGCATCAAGCGAACAAATTGCAAATTGTGGGAAAGAATAATGGGTTCAAACACGATTACGATCATATCAACATTCTTACGCATAAAGATGCTCCCAAAGATCATTTTCCTTTTGTTTTGGACTTCCTAAAACAATTTGAATAAACTTGAAAGTAACAGCTTTAAGATAAAAGCAGAATTTACAACTACTGCACAACTTCAATACAAACATTCGAATTAAGTTAGGTAAAACTAAATTCTTTCAAACAAATTTATTTTTGAAACATTCATCAGTAAATTTAAACACTTCAAACAATATCAACTCTATGAATCTATTCTTAAAAAATTATTAGCTAGATTTACTTATACTAAACTTAAAATGTATGCTTAAAAACACAAATAATTTAAAATCGATTGTACTAATTGGAATTGCTTTATCCTGCTTTACATCGTTTGGCTCTATGGAAACCAAGCAGCCGAAAACAAAGTTGATCAATAATACCTATGCTAACGATAATATGCTTCGAACAACTAGCATTTATGTTTTGAATGAAGACGTCAAGGACAAAGATGTCATAATAGCCTCGATACAAAGCAATCACCACGTTATAATTCTAGAGCGAAACGAAAATATTGAAACACTAAACCAAAAACTACAAAAAATAAGTAGGACTAATAACATTGGCTCGATTAATATATTTTCTCACGGAACCAGAGGAGAATTTAGGATTGGAAATGAAATAGTTAACGCAACATCTATCAAAAACAACCGACAAATAGGAGCCTTTTATGTTTTGAATACTATTTTAAAGAAAACATCAAGTCTTAACATATTTTCATGCTCTGCTGCAGAAGGAAAAAATGGTGAAATATTATTTCAATCACTGACTGACATATGTTATTTTAACGTAGCGATGTCAGATGATAAAACGGGGTTTGAAGGGGATTGGGACCTTGAGAGGTTTGAAACTGAAAAAATTAATCACGGCTTGAACATTAACCAGTTAAAGACCACGTATTCTCATTCATTACAAACAGTTCCAAGTCCATATTGCATCAGTAGCTTCGGAACAATAGGAACCTCCACAATTACTGAACTTACTGCGGATGTCGCAAACTCATTGATTTATGCTGCAGGAGAAAGTTCTAACGATTTTTGGAGTTTTGACAATGTAGGAACAGCTACAAATATAGCTATTACAACTGGCTGGAGCAGTGTATTTCATCCTTATGTAGCTACAGACATTCAGTTTTTAAATGACACTATTTACTTTCAATCTCAAGGTGGGGAAATTAGCGCGACCTATGACTTAGGTGTTACAAATGGAAATATAATAACACATACCGTTACTCCAACAACCGGCTTTGAAGCAGGAATGACTACAAAAAACGGATTGATATACTCGACCGACGGTAACAGCACGGCAGAAAATATTTATGAATATAACCCAACTACCGGGACATCCTCTGTGGTAGTTACCGGTTTGCCAGGAGGTAGCTATGACGGTTTGGAATATTGTGAAACCACAGGCAAAATGTACTATATGTCTAACGATTTTGGAATTTATGAAGTTGACATTGATTTAAATACTTTAAATCAAGTAGTTCCTTTCGGCAGTTTATTAAGTAATCAATTTGCAAATTTTGCAATTGACCCTTCTGGACAATATGCATTTGTTCATCACGGTGACACCATTGCTCAATACAATTTAACAACCGGAAATGGAACTGATTTTGTAGCAGGAATTCCCAATGGAAATGAATCTCAAGACCTCGCATTTTTCCCTTCATCAACACTAGCTAATAGTTACAGCCTATATTTTGGAGGTGGATCTACTTTGTTTGAAGTAACGGGCGCCACATTTGCCTTAGACACTGTGGCTGGGATTACAGGAGAATGTTCAGTAACACCAACTGCTCCAACATATACAAACTGCTTAGGAACTATAACTGCAACAACTACTGCATTATTTCCAATAACAACGCAAGGAACAACTCCTGTCAGCTGGACATATGATGATGGCATCGGCTCGACAATTACTGTAACACAAAATGTAATTTTAAATGACATCAACTCACCAGTTGCGGATGCAGTAACTTTGGCTGATGTAAATGCTGAATGTGAAGTGACCAGCCTAACGGAACCAACGGCTACAGATAACTGTGCAGCAGCAGTTACAGTTACAAACAACGTAGTTTTACCAATAACTGCTCAAGGAACTACTGTTGTTACTTGGATTTATGATGATGGAAATGGCAACACATCCACTCAGGATCAGAATATAATTATTGGTGACGTAACAGCTCCTATTGCTGATGCGTTAACTTTGGCTGATGTAAATGCTGAATGTGAAGTAACTAGCTTAACGGAACCATCAGCTACGGATAATTGTACAACATCAGTAACAGTTACGAAAAATGTAACTTTACCAATAACTGCTCAAGGAACTACTGTTGTTACTTGGACTTATGATGATGGAAATGGCAACACATCCACTCAGGATCAGAATATAATTATTGGTGACGTAACAGCTCCTATTGCTGACGCGATAACTTTGGCTGATGTAAATGCTGAATGTGAAGTAACTACCTTAACGGAACCAACAGCCACAGATAATTGTGCAACATCAGTAACTATCACGAAAAATGTGACATTACCAATAACTACTCAAGGAACTACCGTTGTTACTTGGACTTATGATGATGGAAATGGTAACACATCCACTCAGGACCAGAATATAATTATTGGTGACGTAACAGCTCCAGTTGCTGACGCGATAACTTTGGCCGATGTAAATGCTGAATGTGAAGTAACCAGCCTAACGGAACCAACAGCTACAGATAATTGTGCAGGATCAATATCGGCAACAAATAATGTAACATTACCTCTAACAACTCAAGGGACTACTGTTGTTACTTGGACTTATGATGATGGAAATGGCAACATATCTACTCAGGATCAAAATATAATTATTGGTGACGTAACAGCTCCTGTTCCTGACGTGGCAACTTTAACCGATATAAATGCTGAATGCGAAGTAACTAGCCTAACGGAACCAGCAGCTACAGATAATTGTGCAGGAATAGTAACGGTAGCAAATAATGTAACTTTACCTTTAACAACTCAAGGAACTACTATCGTTACTTGGACTTATGATGATGGAAATGGTAACACATCTACTCAAGATCAAAATATAATTATTGGTGACGTAACAGCTCCTATTCCTGACGTGGCAACTTTAACCGATATAAATGCTGAATGCGAAGTAACTAGCCTAACGGATCCAGCAGCTACAGATAATTGTGCAGGAATAGTAACGGTAACAAATAATGTAACTTTACCTTTAACAACTCAAGGAACTACTATCGTTACTTGGACTTATGATGATGGAAATGGTAACACATCTACCCAGGATCAAAATGTAATAATCAATCTTCCGGATGCTACTGTAACGCTTAGTGACTTTACCATTACCTCCGCAAATACTTCTGCAACATCATACCAATGGATAGATTGTTTAAATGGAAATATGGAAATTATTGGTGAAACAAATGCTTCGTTCACTGCAAATGCTGACGGAGAATATGCTGTAATTGTTTCTGGTGTAAGTTGCTCTGACACTTCAGATTGTGTAGCTATCTCTGGCGTGAGAATTGAGGAAGCGAATGATATAAAGATTTCTATTTACCCTAACCCTTCGACCGGTATATTTAACATAACAACTTCATCTGCAGATATAAATGTTGCAATTCATTCGATTGATGGAAAATTAATCATAAATAATCTCAACATAAAAAAGTTTAATCAATCTATTGATTTAAGCCATGTTGAAAAAGGTATTTATCTTGTTAAGGTTTCAAATAAAACAAGCTTTAAAATAATTAGACTTGTTCTTCAATAGAAAATAAAATTCAAATAATATGCCGTCTACCTAATTGCAGGTAGACGGTTTTTTTATGCTAATCAGAAAATAACTTTGTTACCAACTTTTCATATCACCAAGAAAGAAAAAGAAAACGCTGATTCGTTCTAAAAATAAACCCA
>CALSMU010000013.1 GCA_943787535.1 uncultured Flavobacteriales bacterium
TAACCGTAATTTTCCCAAACTTAGCCACCTCTTTTTTAGCCTCCATTATTGAAAGCTCAGGAGTTAGCATAATTCCCGTATCAATATATTCTAATCTAAATTCTTCATCATCTCCTTTAGAAGGAACCATCTTTGTTACCGTTCTAGCTATGAAATCAACTAAACCGATTAAAAAGACAGCATTAGCTATGTTAAATACAGTATGGAAAATCGAAAGTGCAGCAGGAATTGCAGCAGCAGTTACAAATGGCGATTGAGCCCCTGAAGCAACCATATATTTATCTATACCAGCGGTTACTCCATTGAATGCGACAACCATCCATATTACTCCAAAAAGATTGAATATTAAATGGGCACGTGCTGTTCTCTTTGCATGAATGTTTCCTACCATTGCAGCTAAATTAGCAGTAATTGTGGTTCCAATGTTTTCTCCTAAAACCATTGCTGCTGCGGCTTCAAATGGAATGATTCCGTCTGCACATAAAACTAAAGTTAATGCCATAGCAGCACTAGAAGATTGAACAACAACGGTCACGATAGTTCCGATTCCAACAAAAAGCAAAGTTGAGAGTACTCCCATACTAGTCCATTCTTCTAAAAAATGTAGTATTTCTGGGTTATTGCTTATGTTTGGCACAGCTCCTTTTAGAGCATCTAAACCTAAAAACAAAAGTGCGAAACCTATTAGAAATTCGGAAAGCGCTTTATACTTGTTGTTAGATGAAAACATAAGAGGAAGTCCAAATGCTATTATAGGTAATGCTAGGACATCCATTTTAACCTTGAATCCTAGAATTGTAATAATCCATGCTGTGATGGTTGTTCCGATGTTGGCGCCCATAATAACACCAATTGATTGACGAAGTGTAAGGAGTCCAGCATTCACAAAGCTGACAATCATTACAGTTGTAGCAGAAGAAGATTGAATCAGAGCAGTTGTAGTAAAACCTGTGAAAACACCAGCAAACCTATTAGATGTCATTGCACCTAAAAACTGTCGCATTTTATTTCCTGCAATTTTTTGAATTCCTTCACTCATAATTTTCATCCCGTAGATGAAAAAACCAAGTGCTCCAATAAGCTGCAATGCCCCTAATATAGAAAACTCCATTTTAAAAATTGAATGTTACGTGCAAATTTAAAACGAATGAAAATGAAAGTTCTATTTGTATGTTAAGGAATTGTTAACAGTTAACAATTGTTAAATGATCTAAGCGTTTTATTTTAAAGCATATGCGAGGGTAGCACTAAAAGTCCTTCCTCTATAGTAGTAATCGTAAATTTGGCTTTCTGCATTAAACGATTCAAAAAATCGCTGTTTTTTGGCACCTAAAAGGTTTTGAGCTCTTAAACTTAATTTCCATTGCTTTTCTTTTCCGAATTTTTTAGAAGCTTTAAAATTTAAACTGTGAAACGGTTGTTCAAAAACATCAGGGATATTTCCAATACCTATAATAGACAATCTTTTGCCTTGAACATTGTAGCTTAAATTGATGTCTAACCCTAATGAATCTTGCGTGTAGTTAATAAAAGTATTTACAATGAATGGAGACTGACCAGACATGGGTCTGTATTGATCTATTGTTTGCCCATCTCTCGCAACTGACACTCTATAGTCGTATTCTGTAATAGTATCCAGCCCTTTTCTTAACATAACTTGGTTCAGGTCAACTCTAGATTGAACATATGTAAAGTTAAAACCAACAGTCAATTTGTTAGCTTTAGCTAAATCTGTGGTGTCATTAAAACCAATTCTTTTTCTTAGTTCAAATTCACCTCCAAATATGTCAGCTTCACCAGAGTTGATTGGCTGAACATTCGTTGGGCTGTTTGGTAAAAATACAATTTCAATAGGGTTTGTAAACTTTTTGTAAAACCCACTGAATGAAATCACCTCTGTTCTTCCAAAGAAGCTTTCCCATCTTAAATCCAGGTTGGTGATGTTTGTTTGTTTCAAGTTAATGTTACCATTATAAGTAGTTCCCAAAAGTGGGTCGTAAATTTGAGCAATCGAAATTTCTTTGAAAGAAGGTCGAGCTAGTGTTCTACTATAGGAACCTCTTAAATTAGTGTTTGTTTCTTTAGATTTCTTCAACGAATATACAAAGTTTGCAGCTGGGAGAAAGTCTATTTCGTTTAGCACTACAGAGTCGTTATATATTTCTGTTCCTTGATTGTTTTGTCCAGTGTATCTGTTTTGAACAGTTTCCATTCTAAGTCCGTAGATCGTTTTTAATTTTTTAGAAATAGGTAGTTCGTTCATTATGTATGCTCCTAAAACATTTTGCTTGCCGATGTAGGAGTTAGTCAACTCTCTTTCTCCAAATCCATAAGTTCCTGTATCTGATTCTGGAGTCCAAATGTTTTGTTCTTCAAAAAACCAGTTAGGATTGTTAACTACTTCAAAAGCATTTTCCATATCAAACTGATATTGTAATATCTCGTATTCTCTTTGCTTAGCGGTTTCTAAAACTCCAAATGATAATTTCGATTCAAGAGAGTCCCATTGCATAAATGAGTATTCAAAATCTAGTTTTCCGTTAATGTTATATTCCTTAAGAGATCTAAATATTCTTCTAATACCTGCGCCTACAGCAACATTAAAGTAATAGTTTCCTTCCAATTCTTCAAAAACCGTAGATCTAATGTCTGGATCTTGGATGCTGGATATAGTAGGAGATACTTTCCATGTCATTTTCCATTTTCTTAAGGAGTCAAGTGTATGTTTACCACTCAGATTAATGTTAGTTACAGATCTCTGTTGGTATTGTAAATTTTCACTTAACAAAGTAGCATCATTTCCCTCAAAAATAGTTTGAGTAGAACGAGATGCTTTCGCATTGCCATTTTGAGTATGGAAAGCTGTTAATGAAATTTTATGCTTTTTATTAATTTTTAAGGCTTGTCCAAGCATTGCAGACCAAATTACGTCTCTTTCTGCAAGTGTCCCTGTGGTAGTTCTCCAATGAAATAATTCGGTTACACTTGAATCTCCTTCTCTTTGAAAGTCATTGATGAAAGTAGCGTCCTGATAGAAATTAGTATTGACTCTGTAATTTAAAAAGAAATTTATTCCATAGTCCAAATTTAAACTGTCAAAGTTGAATTGATTTCCAATTCCAAAAGAAAAGTTTTGGTTTAAAAAATTATTTTGATTTTGTACAGCCATGGTTTTCCCAAAAGCGGAGGTTAAATCGGTTAATTGTTGATCATTTTGAGTTGGATCAGGAAACTCATCTGTTGCTCTTATTGGTAAAGCCCTGGTTCCATCATCAAATCCTAAAAAGTCTGTTTTTCCTCCTTCATATAAAAAGAAGTTTTTATTGAAGGTAGCTTCTGAATTATAGCTTCCTCCAATTTTAGCAACAAGTATTTTTCTAGAAGGAAAATCTTTAGTTCGGATATCAACCATTCCTCCAGTAAAATCTCCTTGTAGGTTAGGGCTAAATGTTTTGTAAACAATAATGTTATCAATCAGATTTGTTGGAAATATATCCATCTGAACAGAGTTCTTATCTGGATCTAGCCCAGGTAACTCCATACTATTTAGGATGGTTTTAGTATATCTATCTCCAAGTCCTCTTACGTATACATGTTTCCCATCTACAACCGATACTCCCGTTACACGTTTCATTACTTGTCCTACATCGCTATCTCCCGTTTTTTGCATTTGTTCAGAAGATGTTCCATCAATCATATTTCCAGTATTCATTTTTTCTCTGTCAAATGCGGCTTCAGTTTTTGCTTTTACAGCTTCAACTATTACTTCAACAGCTTTTAAAACGTCAGGAGAAGAAGAAAAGGTTATATCCTTTGTAATGGTTTCACCAGCAGTAATAGTTACTTCTTCTTTGTGGTCAGCATAAGAAACAAATGAGAACACAATTGTGTATGTTCCGGGATTGAGTTGTAACGCATAGTTTCCATCAAAATCGGATGTGGTTCTAACATTAATATGATTTTCCCAGTAAACGTTTGCAAAGGGCACAAGTTCTCCCTCTTCATCGTGAATGACCCCTTTTAGTGTTCCTTTTTGAGCAACCGCCGAAATTGAAATTAACACGGTAAATGCAATTGTTAGAAATTTGATCATTTTTTGTTTGTTAACTGTATATAAGTAAAAATGCCCCTCTGATATCAGAGGGGCAAAAGTAAAATATTATTTGTTATCTAGATTATAGTTTTCCATTAATTGAAGACCAAGTCCAAGAGAATGATGAAACCGTGGCACCAATTGTAGCAGCGCTCACGATAGTAGCTCCTACTGTTGATTCTGCTGTTGCTTCTAAAGGATCTGTACAAATATCATTTCCTGAATCAATATAGGACTTTGTGTAAACATCTACTTGATCAACGATTGTTGCCGACCCTGCAATTTCGCAAGATGTTACATTCAGTACACCTGCAATTAAGTTGGTGTAAGAATCTGTTTTGTCTGTGCAATTCACAGTATCAGAGAAACTAGCTCTAAATTTTATTGAATTACTAGAATAACCTTCCCATGAAATGTTAGTCAGGTCTCCTTGAGCTGCAGATTTCAAGTCAGCTCCAGAACCAATCCCGTCAGATGATTTGATCGTACCGTTTGAAAGTGTGAATGATCCAGTTGTGTAAGTTGATCCCTCAGGTCCATCAATTTCTAGAGCTTCATCTGTGTCAACTCCATGAACAACCATAAAGTTGTTGACAGTTCCTGAGTAGTTTTGGTCAATATCAATTCCGTCATCACCTTGGTAAGAAACTAAGGCATTACTTACGTTAACAGATCCTCCGAAAAATTCGATTCCATCATCAACATTGGCTAAAACCTCAATGTTGCTAATTGTAGTTCCAGTTCCAACACCACCAAGTGTTAATCCGTTGATTTCGTTTCCAGCTCCAATTAAAGCTCCACCATGTCGGATTGAAACATAAGATATAGTTCCAGAATTGTCAGCGTCGTTAGAGCCTCCATATGTACCATAAGTATCAGTTGCAGGAATTCCTTCAATTTGACCTTCTGTATCACCATTGGCGTCTGAAACTTTTGCATATCCTAAAACAATTACTCCTCCCCATTTACCTCTATCGTTTTCGTCAAGGTTTGTACCACTTGTTTGCCCCATTTCAATGTTATCTAAAACAGTTGTAAAGATGATTGGAGCAGATGATGTTCCCACAGCATTAATTTTAGAACCTCTTGCAACAATAAGAGCAGAAGCGTTTGTTCCTGTTCCTTGTTCTCCTTTGATAATAGTACCAGCTTCAATCGTTAAAGTAGCGCCACCGTCAACTACAACTTTCCCATCAAGAATATAAGTCATATTTGCAGTCCATGTTGTGTTAGCAGTAATTGTTCCACTTACTCTTTCTTCTGTTGAAGGCTCTTCAGGATCGAAAGTACATGACCCGTCATCTTTTTTTGCTTTTTCGTTGTAGTTGTTTGCTAGAGGGTCGGTACATCCTTTCTTTTTACAAGAACTTAAAGTAATAGTTCCCACTACTAGTATTAAAATTCCAATTTTTGATAATGTTAGATTTTTCATTTTTCTGTTTTAATTTTCGATTTAGTTTTTTATCTTTTTGTTTATGGTGCAAATAAAGGGCGTTAATATTAATTGCAAATAAATAAGCAATTACCAAAACATTAGATGTTTGTTACCGTAAGGTTACCAAATGAAAAAAATGAGTTAATACTCCGTTAAGGACAGCGGTTTAAGGTGTTGATCCTGTTGTTATTAACAGGTATTTGTACTATTTTGTTTTAGTGAGTTTAAATAGAGGAATAAAAAAAAGCCATCATTTCTGATGGCTTTTTTTGTTTAAATAAATACTAATTTTAGTAAGACTTTTCGTTTGTTAGTTCTCCATTTTCATTCCAAACTTTCCAATTTCCAGTTCTAGATCCATTCTTATATTCCATAGAAGCTCTTTTGATTCCGTTGTCATCCCAGATTTCCCAAACACCATCTCTTTTTCCTTTTTTGTTAAAGTTAACTACACCAATAACTTCACCATTTGAGGACCAAGATGTCCACTTCCCGATTTTAGTTCCGTAATCGTAAGTTCCTACTTCTTTCACCTTTCCATTTTCGTGGAAGAAAGTAGTGGCCCCATTTTCTTGACCATCCAAGAAATTATATTCAGCTTTTACATTTCCGCTATTGTAAAATGTTTTATATGTTCCATTTGCTTTAGCACCATCATCAGCTAAAAACTCTCCTTCAACACTAACTAAATCTTGTGCATTGAAAGTAAGTGTGAATAAACCTAAACCTAAAAGAGAAAATAACTTGCGCATAATTGTAGTATTAATTCGTTGTTGTAATTGTTATACAAATATACGTAAATTTTTGTAATTGTTACATTAAAGTTAGTTTAATGTTAAGTCAATGTTAAGAAATTTTTACTAAAACCTGAAAATCAGTAAGTTACTTACTTAGTAAATAGCCCCTAAGGAAGTGGTATTTTGCTAAGAAACTACCAGCCTTGGTTGAAAAGAAGTGTTAAAAAGTGAAGAAATGTGTGAGACTAACTAGGAAATAGCCTGATGTTTACATCAGATTTCTTTTTCAATACTACAGCTTTAACTGTTTTAGTTGAGTAACTAGGGTATTGAATTTCTAAAGAATATTCTCCTGCTGGTAATTGAGATAATGAAAACTGACCGTCAATATCAGTATAGATAGTTTTTCCTAATTCAACGATGTTAATTTTTACTCCTACTAGGGGCTCAGCGTCGCTAAAATTAACAACCTGGCCCGTAAAAGAAACTAAGCTCTTTTCGGTTTTGTCTTTTTTATCTGTAGCAAAGGATGCGAAGGATAAAAAACTAAGTAGTGAAACAATAACTATCTTTTTCATGGTGCAAATGTAGAGCAGGAAAGTTATTCTAGTGTTTACCAATTATCATGTAATCTTTATTTTAATGTTAATCCAATGTTAAGTCATTTTTGTTTATCTGTAAACAGAGAGATGAGGTATCATAGTTTAGTATTGATTTTACCTGCTTGTAATGGGGGATAAAAAAGATTAAGGTTAACTTAATACAGGTTTATTATTATTGAAATGATATTCTATTTACATTTACATAATAACACGGATTGATATGAATAAGAAGGTACTATTAGTAGATGATGAGCCAGATATTATTGCGATTTTAAAGTATAATCTGGAAAAGGAAGGTTTTGACGTAAGGACAGCTGCAAACGGTAAAGAAGGGATTGCAGTAGCGAACGAGTTTGTGCCAGATATAATAGTATTAGATGTGATGATGCCTGAAATGGATGGGATTGAAATGTGTATTGAGCTAAGGGCTTTGCCGAAGCTTCAGAATATTTTGATTGCATTTCTAACTGCAAGAGGAGAGGATTACTCTCAAATAGCTGGATTTGATTCTGGAGCGGATGATTACATTACAAAGCCGATTAAACCAAGAGTTTTAATTAGTAGGTTGAAGGCATTGCTCAGAAGAGGAGGAGTTGAAAAGGTATTAGAGGAAACAACAAGTGGCTTAAGAATAGATAGGAATCAATATGCTGTGTTTTCAGGGGATAATGAAATTACACTTCCAAAGAAAGAGTTTGAATTATTGGCTTTGTTAATGTCAAAACCCGGAAATATCTTTACGAGAGAGATAATATTAGATACTGTTTGGGGCAGTGATATCGTTGTTGGAGACAGAACGATCGATGTTCACATTCGGAAATTGAGAGAGAAAATAGGTGATCATTATATAAAAACCGTTAAAGGAGTAGGCTACAAGGTGGTTATTTAACAGTTGTTTTAATTCAAATTTGTTTTGAAAAGCAAAGGAAATTTACTTGAAGTTGCTCAAGTGTTTTTTAAAATGGGATGCATTGCATTTGGTGGTCCTGCTGCGCATATTGCCATGATGGAGGAAGAGGTGGTTACAAAAAGAAAATGGATGTCTAGGCAACATTTTCTTGATTTGATGGGATTAACCAATCTTATTCCGGGGCCCAATTCAACTGAAATGACAATGCACTGTGGGTATGAACGAGCTGGGATTCTCGGGCTTTTTGTTGCAGGAAGCTGTTTTATTTTTCCAGCGGTAGTTATTACCGGATTATTGGCTTGGTTATATGTTAGTTATGGCCAATTACCCCAGGTGGAACCGTTTATTTTTGGGATAAAACCAGCTGTACTTGCAATAATTGCAAACGCAGTTTTTAAGTTGGGGAAAAAAGCTTTAAAAGGTTGGGAGTTAGGAATAATTGGTTGTGCTGTCGTTGCTGCAAGTTTACTTGGTGTAAACGAAGTGTTTGCCTTATTAAGCGCAGGAATTTTGGGCATGGTTTACTTTACCATCAAATCAAAAGCAGCATCTTCCATAAAAACAATTTTCCCATTTTTAATAGTCAATTCTTCAAGCTCAATAGTTGTAAAAGTAACTTCTGCTAAAGTTTTTTGGACTTTTTTAAAAGTAGGTTCAGTGCTATATGGAAGTGGTTATGTGTTATTTGCTTACTTGGATGCTGAACTTGTTTCGACGGGCTGGTTAACACGGCAAGAATTGATGGATGCAATAGCGGTTGGTCAATTTACTCCTGGGCCAGTGTTATCTACTGCAACATTTATCGGTTACCAATTGACTGGAATATGGGGAGCAGTTGCTGCTACGCTTGGTATATTTCTTCCTTCATTTTTGTTTGTTTTAATATTGAATCCCTTATTGCCGAAAATGCAAAAATCAAAAGTGCTTAGATATTTTTTAGATTCAGTTAATGTGGCAGCTGTTGCGGTGATGGCGGGTGTTTTGATTGAGATGAGCAGAGTTGTTTTGATAAATGATTGGAGAGCAATTGTAATTGCTGTAATCAGTATTGGAGTAACTTTTGGATTGAAGAAAAGTAATGCTATGTGGACTGTTTTAGGCGGTTCTATTTTAGGTTATTTATTACTTCTATTGTAATCCATTGATTATCATCTGTCTAACTTCACTTAAGATAGTTGCAGTTGCTCCCCAAACGGTGTTGTAATTCAATTCAAAATAGGGAACATCTATTAATACAGGTGTCTCCGTGTATTTGCCAACTTTTATTTTCTTTTGTTTTATTTTACTGGCGTCTGTTAAATCTGAAATTTTCACTTCAATTATTTCTTCAACTTCTTTTACTTCTGGAGTAAATACAGGTTCAAAATCCACAAAACCAATGAAGGGTGAAACCAAAAAATTACTGGGAGGAATATAAATTGACGTTATTTCCCCAAGAACTTGGATTTTATCTGATTCAACACCAATTTCTTCAAAGGTTTCTCGAAGTGCAGTTTCTTTTAAAGATTCGTTTCCTTCTTGTTTCCCGCCTGGAAATGATATTTGTCCTCCATGTGTCCCTTCATAGGCAGTTCTTTGAATTAGAGTAAAATGAGGAATATTTTCTTTAGGATATATCAACATTAACACGGCGCTAATCTTTGCATTGTTATGGGATTGTTTTATGGAATTAGCAGTTGGCCTTTTGTAAGGAGCCATTAATCTATGAGCTTCTGGTCCCGGGAGATTGTAGTTAATCTCATGAAAAAGTAAAGCTGTTAGTTCTGATAATGTCATTTATCTGTTTCCAATTTTAATGATGCTGAATTTACGCAATATCTTAATCCTGTTGGTTTTGGGCCGTCATTAAATACATGACCTAAATGTCCATCGCATTGTGCACAGTTAATCTCAGTTCTGGTCCACCCATTTGAGTTATCTCTTTTTTTGGCAACATTATTCTCAATTCCTCTAAAAAAGCTTGGCCAACCAGTTCCTGATTTAAATTTGGTGTCTGAATTAAATAGTGGTAAGCCGCAGGCTTTGCAACAATAGGTCCCTTTTGTGCTTGTGTTCCAATATTCTCCGGTAAAAGCAGTTTCAGTACCCTTTTCTCGAAGAATATGAAATTCGCTGGGTGTAAGTAGCTCTTTCCATTCAGCTTCAGTTTTTGTTACTTCAGTTTCTTTATTGTCTTGACAAGAAATAGACAGAGATCCTGCAATAATGAAAACAAATAATATATTTTTCATGATAAAGTATTTTTAATACAACTAAGATACGAATTATATAGTATGTAAATCTTCATGTTTTAGTTGACTAAGTAAGTATATTTTTCAGCAGAAAGCTGTAATATTTTAAAAAAGGGAATATTTTTACAAAAAAACATTATTTAATTATGGAGGAGCTTTGGGGAAGCGGACCAGTGGGAAGAATTGCTGTGAATGTAATATGGGCTAGCTCCTTTTTGGTTGCTGCTTATTTGCTATACGTTGCTTACAAAAAAGTCTTGAATTTAATTGCTACCGGAAAAGTAAAAAAAGTTACGGTGAAATATGCAGAATTATTCGATGTCAATCCTCCATATGCGAAAGGAGAAATTCAATTTGGATTTAAACTACCCGAAAAAATGGATGTGCAATTTAGGATTGTAAATAGAGATGATGATTTGATAAAAGAATTAAAAAACGGAGAGCTTGAAGAAGGTGTTTATCCCATTCTTTTTGATACAAATTCCATCGCTGATGGAGAGTATTACTATCAAATTATCACAAATTCCCAAAAGACGAGCAAGAAATTTTTCGTTGTAAATAAGTCATAATATCATAAGTAAGTTTAGACATATTCGATTTTTAGTTTGTTTACTGATAGGAGCAATTTCCTTTTCACCTAAATCTTCTTTCTGTCAGGAAAGTGCTCCTGGAGACCATTCTGTAATAATGGCTAATTTTAAATTGCCAAAAACCTTAGGAAATAAATCTTTCAAGGGTTTGATGAGTGGTTTGGCTAATATTGATTTAATTTATCAATATAATTTACTGAATGGAATTGGGATTGGGGCAGGATTTGCTTATTCTTATTATGAGTTAAATGGTTCTGTTTTTCAAGGGGCTGTAGTTAGCCAAATGGAAGGATATAATCCTTTTCTGAAAATAGCTAAAAGAAAAGAAATGAATGAGAATTCATATGTTGAACTTTCGCTAAGTGGTGGTTATAATGTGCTCAATACAAGTGGCAATCAATGTCCAGATGTTTTTAGGCAAGAAGCTTTCAATCTTACACCACAATTAGGTTTTTACATGGTGAGCTCTGAGTTTTTATCTTTTGGAATTGTTATATCCTACAATTATTTCGATGCTGAATTTTCGCCTGCGAATATATGCATGACAAGCTTTCCGGGAATAGCCCCATCTAATAGTATTGGAAACTCTCATGTGTTTTCAGTAGGGTTTGGTTTTTCAACCTATTTACCTGCAAAATAATATCTATTTAGATAATTGTCTTTGTAGCTCTTTTGAAGTTCTGTTTTCTCCATCATGACTCCAGCCAGGTGGTTTAATTAAATAGTTTATTTTATCCGAAAACTTTTTTGCTCTTCGGATATCTTGCCAAAGACTAATATACTCATGACTGGCTATTTTGAGTGGGTTAAATGAATTGATATTCTCGGTAATGCCGTAGATAGGTACTTCTATTTCTTTCTGAAATGTTCCAAATATTCTGTCCCAAATAATTAGTATTCCGGCGTGGTTTTTATCTAAGTATTGAACTTGTGTGGCATGGTGCACTCGATGATGCGACGGGCTATTGAAAATCCATTCAATAGGACCAAGTTTCCCAACTAACTTTGTGTGCGGGAAAAATTGGTAAACTAAGCTTATGGATTGCATAATAAGTATATAAACAGGATTAAAGCCAATAAATGGCAGCCACATGTAGAACAGGAATTTAATGAAAGGTTCTCCCCAGCTTTGACGCAATGCTACTGAAAAGTTCATGTGTTCGGATGAATGATGTTGCACATGCGCAGCCCAAAAAAAACGTATTTCATGTGCTGATCTATGGTACCAATAAAAAGTAACGTCATCTGCTAATAACAGCAGCCCCCACATCCACCAAGTATTTGGTATTTCGAATAATCTAAATTGATAAATCCAAAGGAAAACGAAAAATGCAAATGTTTTCGTAAGCAGCCCAATTACGACAGAGCCTAACCCCATAGTAATATTTGCTGCAGAATCTTTAAATTGATATAAATTAAGATTTTTTTTTGCGTTTATAAGCACTTCCACAACTATAAGTGCAATAAAAACAGGTATTGCAAATACAGTTGGATCGTTGGTTATAGCTTCGTTAAACATTGTAAAAAATCCTTTGGTTTATAAACAAAGATAAAAGGAAACTATGGAAGTTGCTTGTATTTAGTCTTTTAATCTTCTAAACTCCTTTACTTCCACTATTTTTCCTGTTTCACTTTTTTTTAATGTAATCAACAGTGCATCAGGGCTAATTTTTCCGTCAAACTCCTCGAAATGAATGTTTTCGCCACTTCCTTTATTAAAAGCGAAGGCTATTTCCACTCCCTCAATTTTATACGTTGTTTTTTTTGCTGTTTGACAATTGTCGTTTTCAACACAAGAAACTAAATTACCTTTCGCTTTTTTTCTTTTTTTTTCTGAGATAATCGCAATGTTGCCATTGTTATCAAAATACAAAATCTCTTTGATTTTGGTTTCTGTTTGCAATTGATAAAAACCTTGAAGTGTTCTCCCTTTTCTAACTTTTATAGTCTTTTGAGCATTTACAGAAGACAATATGATCAGACAGAATATGAAAAGTAAAAAACGCATTAACGTTAAAGATAAAATTATTATTCTAAAGTGTTTTTTATGCTTCATATTTTTTTAGAACCTTTCCATTTTTAAATTATAAGGCATAAAAATGGGCGATTTTCAATAAGAAAATCGCCCATTTTGTTTAAATCAATTAGACACTATTTTATAGTCAATTTTTTCGTTGCTTTCTTTCCATTAACTGAAACTTCAACTAAGTATATCCCTGATGGGTAATCAGTTGTATTTAAATTAATTACAGAAGATGTTGAAAATACACCATAGTTTTTAGCAGCTACTTCTTTTCCTAGCAAATCTAATACGCTAACAGCAACTTCTGATTCGTTATCCAGAGAAACCTCGATAGAAGCAGATGTAGTTGCCGGATTAGGGAATAGGCTAAATGAAGGTGGTTTATTTAACGACTCAACACTTGTAGCAACACCTGTATTATCAATTAATAAGATATCATCTACATAATACTCACAATCAGCGACAGGATCTCCAGAAGCAGCGTAAAGATTAATTCCACCCCATTGAGCAGCACCTGTAGCAGCACCTAAAGCCTCGGCTGACCATACGAACCCTGTTCCAATTTCAGTTCCTTCAACGTAGAAATGAGCAATATCAGCATCTAAATCTACAGAAACTACAAAATCAACCCAGGCACCATTTGAATAATTAAAGTAAACAGAATCTCCTCCCATTTCAGCAAGTCCGGTTCCATCTGCAGCCAAATATACCTGTAACATCCAACGATCCGGTGGAATTGATGTAGAATGACAATTAAAGTAACCACCCTTTCCAGCTGCAACTTTATACTTCATCGAAAATGCATAACTTCCTGTTGTATAATCAGAAGGAAATGTAATCATTGCATCTTGGGTACCTCCTGCTTGCGGCCCAGTAATTGTAATTGAATTAGATGGACTACTTGACTCGGCTGATGTAACCAAACAGTCATCAGTTCCAGCTCCAGTATTACCAGACCATGTGCTCATTATGGGTGATACCGCTCCGGCATAATCTTGATCCGAATAGCTATCAAAGTTTTCGTCAATTATAGTAACCTGTGCGCTTAACAAGGTTGGCACTAGAAAAAGTGCAGATAGTAAATTTCTTTTCATAATTTTTGTTTTATTTCAGCTAAAATAGTTAAAACTAGTTACTTGAACAATTCTTTTCAACTATTAATCAATTGGGAAATAGAAGAGTAAACTTCTTATTGTCTTCTTTCCCCATTGCAGAGACATTTAATCCTGTACTATCTATTGTTGCTATATAATACAAATTATTGACCGTTTCTTCTTCATACATAGAATAAGTAATGGGTGAAATCTTAATGGAATTTTGGTGGTGAAAATATTTTCCTTTAACAGAATTTAATTTTAGCCATTGCTGCCCTTGACAGTTCCTAATAATTTTTTTTTTCTTTAAGCTGGATGTAAAATAGTAAACATAGCCACTTTTTTTAAAACAGTAATATTGCTTCTGTTTTGTGTCGTTGGACGAAGATATAAAAATAGCGTCTATTGTAGTGGATGATTTTTTTACCGAAATAGTATTTTGTGCATTCATCTGAAGCGAGATTAATGCAATACAAAAGCTACATAAATTTGGTTTCAAAAAATAAATCATTTTTAAGTAACAGATTATCAGAAAGGATTTTTTGTGCGAGAAGGTTTAATCAAAGGTTGAGTTTTTCCTCAACGTTTTTTACAGTCATGGATTTTATATCAATGATTTCCATTTTAAATTGATGCTTTTTTTCTTTCGACATATTTTTGAAATATATCGGCTTAATAATAGCGATGTCATTGTTTGAAGTAAAAGCAATAATTGTATTTTCTTCTTTTGGATTGAATTTGAAATTATTAAACTGTGATTCGTTATATGTAAAAACAGCATTTTTGTTTCTCTCAATAAGGTTTACATTGTGTAATTCCAAATTTACCCCTGCATTGTCGGCGAAAGAAGCGTTAACTCTAGCTCCACTTGGTTTAGATACGGGAGAGTCACAATTCCAGGTGCCAAATTGAGTTACTTCAAAAGCTCTTGCAACGATGCTAATTCCGATCATATTTTGTTGAGATTGCTTTACTTGGGCAAAATAAGCCGCCTGATTTTTTTCCAAATCAGCCTGTCTTTTCTTTTCCAAAGCAAGCTCAGTTTCGTAAACTTTCATTTGCTTCTCATACTTCTCTTTTATTTTTTTCTCATTAGAGATTCTCTTGTCTAATTCTTTCTCGTAAGCAGCAAATTTTTGATTGAATTCTACCATTGCTTTTTTATAATCAACTCCTGCAAATATTGGGAAGACTGAAAATGTCCTTTTTGAACTTCCTTTAAACAGTGTTAAGTAATAAGATTTCCCCTTTTCTTTCTCCGATAATGAAATATCTTCCCATTCTATTTCATAAACATCAGCAGAAAAGTTTCTATCATTCTTATCTACTTCAAACGTTAATGAACTGTAATTTTTTAGTTCCGGAAATTCTTTAGGGTCCACGTCTAAATCAAACTGTCGGTCTTTGTTGCTCGATGATTTAGGTTTTGAAGGTTGCGTTTTCTTATGCTCAAGAACTTTATTTTTCGCAATAGCTAATTCAGTTTTGGTTACTTCTATTGCTTCTTCGGTTTTAATCATATTAGAAAATAAATCATCCTTTGATTTTTGAGAAGTAACTGTAGGTGCACCAGTACTTTCATCTATGTCTTCAGATATGAGTTCAGTTTTTCCTTTATACTCCCAGTCTCCAGAAGAGGTGTCTAGCGCATATAGGTTAAACCTACTTGACCCATCTTTTGGATGCATTTCTATGCGAATCTTTTTACTATCTGCTAATTCGACGGGTTGATCATTTTGATACCCATAAATTTCTATCATTCCAGCAGATTCGAAAGTATATTCGGTTCCTGCACTGTCATATGTCATTGGAATGCCTGATAGTATGAAGTCTATAGGGTTATGAAACTCTCTATATCGGAGTTCAATTTCTCCGTTTAATGAATTTCCATTCTTATCTACAAACGCATTTTTTGGAACGACTATAGCACTGCCAGAGCTGTGTATAAATTCACCACCAAGTTCATTTTCACAATAATAAATGTCGGATTGAATGTCCAGTTTTTTAATTGGAGGGTTAATACATGGGGTATCTTCATCATAAGTAATAATACTTTCTGTCGTAACAGGTGGGGATGCGCTAACTATAACTTCCTTAGTCTTGTTGTTTGAAAATAATATAGCAGTAACGGTTACTAAAACAGCAACACTTGCAACCGTTGTTATAAACCATCCTGTTTTATAAAAAGGAAGTTTTATGTATCCTGGGAAATTTGTCAAGAGTTGATTGAAATTCATTCTTGATGCTATCTCCTCTCCATTAATTGGGTCTCTGTCAATGTTAATTTTCTTTTTCATAGTTGTAACTTTTTCTCATAGAAAAACGCTTTTTGAGTTTTTCAACGATTCGATAAGCCTTCACTTTCGCATTATTCTCAGTCATTCCAAGAATATCCCCAATTTCACGATACGAACGCTTTTCAAAATACCTCATTTCAATAATTTGTAGCTCAACTTCAGGTAAATCACCAATTACTTCTATAAGGGCTTGTCTCATTTCTTCTGTATTATCTTCCTCCACTTCCTCTATAATGTCTTCAACATTACTCGTGTCTACGTTTACAGTTCGAGTTGATTTCTTATCCTTAAAAGATTGATAAACTTCACTCATTGCAATTCTATATAACCAAGATGAAAAAGGAACTCCTTTGTATTTGTATTTTGGCAAATTTATCATTGCCTTTAAAAATACTTGAGAGGCAATGTCAAATGCCATTTCCTTATCATCCATTCGCTGATGTATGTATCTAAAAATCTGTTCGTAGTACTTTGTGTAAAGTGCTTCGAATTGCTTAGGATCTTTTTTCGCAGCCTCAACAATATTGTTTTCTGACAATAATTGATTTTGTGACTGATGATAGATACTTTTTCCCTGCATTAGCGAGCTTGGATTTTTATTAATTGCGGTTTTTACTACTGCTATTTCCTTGGTTCTAAAGGAATAACTTAAAATAGGTATTTCGTTACAATTATAATTAATAAATATTACCCCACTGAAACTTTTTCAGCAGGAATCTGTAAGGCAAGAAATTTAGTGTAAGGTGCTTGTGGTCTAGTAGACAACGGAGAATAAAATATAATGTTGCATTAAAAAATATAATTCTAACTTAACAATTGTCAACCCAATATTAGTTGTATTTTTGATAGAAATTAGAAATTTTATATTTCAATTATTACAAAAGATAGAGTGTATTCATTTAAGTATATATTAATTTGTTTACTATTTCTGTTAAATACTCTTAAGTTTCAGGCTCAAGCCAATAGAAGTAAATTGGATAGTTTGCTCCAATTATTGGATAATGTTGAGGATACTGCTAGGTTATCTATGTTAAAAAATATATCTGAAGCGTATATCCCATTTAGTTTGGATTCCTCCCACTTGTATGCTAATTTTTTACTTCAAGAAGCAAAAAACCTCGACAACCTTTCTTTTACAGCCGATGGATTTAATATGATTGGCTATGCCTTAAGGGAAATGCTCAGAATGGAAGAGTCATATGTTTATTTTCAAAAAGCATTGGATTTAAGGCTCGATCTTAAAGAATATGATAAAGCTAGTAATACATTAAACCTCATTGGAACAGCATACCACAGAACAGGAGATGTAGAACAATCTTTGGATTATTATATGCAGGCAATTGAACAGGCAGAAATAAATGGAAACTCAGAGTATTTAAGTGGTCCCATTAGTAATATTGGGAAGTTATATTCTGATATGGGAGACAATGAAAAAGCGCTAAAATATGACTTAAGAGCCTTGGCAATTGCTCGAGACTCCGATAATATTGGAGATATGGCCTTGGCTTACAATAATTTAGGTACAATTTATCAGGAAACAGGTCATATTGATACGGCCAAACTTTTCTATAAAGAAGCAATGAAGTTATATGACGATACCGAAAACCTTTCAGGAGCAGCTCATGTTTACAACAATATGGCTATTATTTATTTTATGGAAGGAAATACAGACGAGTCATTAATACATTTTCGAAGAGCTATGGAAATGCGTTTGGCAAGCAGAGATATGATAAGTTATTCTCAAAGTTTAATGAATATGGGGATCTATTATCAGATGTTAGAAGAATATGATAGTGCAATATATTATACTGATTCTAGTATTGTTGTGGCCATCGACCATCACGGTTTATTAGAGCAGAAAGATTCCTATTTGGTTTTATCTGAATGCTACGAATCAAAAGGAGATTGTATTAGAGCTCTAAGTGCATATAAAAGTTTTGTTTTAATTAAGGATAGTGTAATGGATGAAAATGGGTTAAAAAACATCCAGGAAATGGAAACAAAGTATAAAAGCAAAGAGCAACAAAAGGAGTTAGAGCTCAAAGATTTAAAAATTAAGCAGGAAGCGGAAGAGAAAAAATATGCTGAGAGTAAAAATAATTTTCAGTTTTTAATAATTGGTATTACGGGTGCTTGTATGTCACTGATACTGGTCCTAATAGGTAGGGGATATTTTGCTAAAAGAAAATCCAATATAAAATTAGCAGATATTAATGAAGAATTGGAGAGTCAAAAATCGATTATAGAAGCAAAGAACAAAGATATCACGGATAGTATTTTATATGCGCAAAAAATTCAGGAAGCTATGTTGCATTCCCAAACAGATATAAGTAATGTTTTTCCAGATTCGTTTGTTATTTACAAACCGAAGGATATAGTTGCAGGCGATTTTTATTGGTGGATAAACGAAGGTAATAGGTTTTATTTAGCCGCAGCTGATTGCACTGGCCATGGAGTTCCTGGAGCTATGATAAGTGTAGCTTGTGCTAGTATATTAAATAAAGCATTAAAGGAGTTGGGGCTTTCCAAACCTTCAGATATACTAGACAAAACCACGGAGTTGGTAGTCGATGCTTTTTCGATAAGTGAAAGCGAACAAACCTATATGAAGGATGGAATGGATATAGCTCTTTGTGCAATTGAAAAAGGGAAGAAAGAGAGTGTAACTATTGAATTTTCTGGAGCAAATAATCCGTTATGGATATTCCGAAAGAATGGGGCATTTGAAGAAATTCGTGGAGATAGACAACCGGTAGGTTATTTTGAGAATCAAAAACCATTTACGAACTCCTCCATCACTTTAGAAAAAGGTGATACGATATATATGTTTTCTGATGGCTACACGGATCAGTTTGGAGGAGAAAAAAATAAAAAATTTAAATCCTCTAATTTTAAAAAGAAATTGAGCTCTATACAGTCTAATTCTTTAGCAGCACAAAAAGAAATTTTAGAGAAGGGATTTGAAGAATGGAAAGGCGATTTTGCTCAAACAGATGATGTTTGTGTTATAGGGCTGAAAATATAAACTATTAATATAGTTTATGTTGATTGAAGTCCAAATTTTATGGAATTTCGACTATGACTACTTCAATATTTTCCCAATTGTTTTAAAAATCAGTTTAATATCTGTAACAAAACTTTTTTGTTCAATGTATTTAAGGTTTAATTCAAGTTTTGCAGGCATTATTTCTTCGATATAAGTTTTTTCAGGATCTTCCGATTTACCCAATAGTTCATTTTCATTAATATATTCAATTGATGCAAAATCAGATAAACCCGGCCGAACGGAAAGCACGTTTAGTTGTTCTATAGAGTACAATTCGACATACCTTCTGACCTCTGGACGTGGTCCAATAATACTCATGTCCCCTTTAATAACGTTTAATAATTGTGGGAATTCATCTAGTTTAAACTTTCTTAAAAAGTAGCCAATTTTCGTAATTCGAGGATCTCTTTCCCCTACTGTAATTTGACTGCCTTTTTTGGAGTCAGAACGCATCGTTCTGAACTTAAACAAGCCAAAATTACGGTTATCTTTTCCAACGCGTTGCTGGATAAAAAAGACTCCTCCCTTACTGTCAATTCCTATAAGAAAAGCTATTAGGATAAAAAAGGGAAGCCCCATAGTTAAAACAACTAGAGAAGATATGATATCGAAAAAACGTTTTAACATTTGTCACAAAAGTAAATTCCTTTTTTTAATTATGTTAATATTATATCAGGTTATTATTAATTCTTTAATTTTGAATGAGTAAAAAGTAAGCACCTTTAGTTTATTATGGTATTTAACTCATTAGAATTTCTGTTTTTTGGCCTGCTTTTCTTTTTGCTGTGGCCACTATTCAAAAAGAAAGATACCTCACGTTGGTTGTATTTGGTGTCAGCTTCTTTTTTGTTTTACGGATGGTGGGATTGGCGCTTTATATTTCTGATTATCGGAAGCGGATTAATTGACTACTTCAGTGGCCTTTGGATAGAGAAATTTCCAAAATACCGAAAGTATTCCCTTATTTTATCTCTGATAGGTAACCTAGGGTCTTTATCTATATTTAAGTATAGTTTGTTTTTTGCTACTTCATTAGATAGTCTTTTATTAAAGTTTGGTGTCCATTCGAATTTAGCTAATAATATACCCGAATTTGCATTAATACTACCTGTAGGAATTAGCTTTTATACTTTTCAATCTTTGAGTTATACGATTGATATTTATCGAGGAAGGTTGAAACCAACTAAGAATCTTTTACATTTTTTTAGCTACCTATCGATGTTTCCACAATTAGTAGCTGGGCCAATTGTAAGGGCTAAAGATTTGTTAAAGCAATTGACAAAGGTTCCATCTGTAAACTCTTTACAAGTATGGCATGGAATAAAATTAATTGTATTCGGATTGTTTCAAAAAGTTGTAATTGCTGATAATCTTTCTTTATTTATTGATTCCGCTTTTTCAGGTAGTAAATATTATGAAGGACCCGCATATTGGTGGTTTGTAATGGTAGCATTCGCATTCCAGATTTATTGTGATTTTTCTGGATACAGCCTTATTGCTAGAGGATTGGCAAAAACAATGGGGTATCATTTTAAAATGAATTTCAACCATCCTTATTTGTCATCTAGTTTAAAAGAATTTTGGGGTAGGTGGCATATCTCGCTGTCAACATGGTTCAGAGATTACGTTTATATTCCATTGGGGGGAGCTAGAAGAGGAATCTATTTTGGGTTATTATTTTTATGGGTAACGATGTTGCTATCAGGCTTATGGCATGGTGCAAACATTACGTTTGTTATCTGGGGAGCCATGCATGCCTTATTTTTAACCTTGGAAAGGTTTTACGCTAAAGTTAAATTTTTCAGCAGGATACCCAAAGGTCTTTTGATTTTAATAACTTTTATTCAAGCTGTTGTTGCATGGGTGTTTTTTCGAGCAGAATCTTTTGATCAAAGTATTACAGTATTAAAATCTATGTTTATGTTTCAGAGCTCCGACTTTAAATTTTTAACGACGTATTTTGATGCAATGATTTTTTTAGGGACAGCTATTATTATTGAACTAGTCATTCTGTTTAAAAGGTACAAAATATCTGTTCAATCCGTTTATCAAAGATACAATTTAGATGTATTGTTTATTTCAATCGCTCTTGTTGCAATTGTAATGTTTAGAGGAGAAGGTCAACAATTCATATACTTTCAGTTTTAAAGAGTTATGACAGCAAAATATAAAATTATATTCTTCTTACCCATAGCTTTGATTATTGGAATGGTGCTAAAAATGGTATTGCCAACTCCCAATTTAAATGATGCATACCGCGATTATTGTTGGGTTAAAAAAACGCATTCAACAGAACAATTCAATATACTGGCAATTGGCGATTCTAGGATTTATAAAGGTGTAAATCCAACTTATTTATTAGATGTTAATTCAGAATTTAACGCAGTCAATCTCGGTTACTCCAGTACTGGGTATAGCAAAGAATACCTCTCTTTTGTGTCTAACCGCATAAAGGAAAAAGGAAAAAGAGTAATCTTATCTGGTATTACACCTTATAGCTTTACTCCTGAAGCACTAAAGAATGAGCATTACAAATCATTCCATGATAAAAATACAATGGAAGTTTATAAAATGCTTTATTTATCTGTTTATTTGAAGAGTTTTCCAAGGTATTCTCCCGAGGAAATATGGGATTATTTTACTGATGCTTCAATTACCTATTTATATTATAATGATTTTAAAGAGAATGGTTGGGTAAAATCATATAAATTTCCATTTGACTCAACGGCTGGATTAATCCCTTATAGAAAGAATTTTGTTGACAATACATCTGATGATACTGCAGTAGAAGAGTATTTAAATTGGGTTAAAAAGATGTCGGACAAAGATGTTGAGATTATTGGGTTTAGACCTCCTTCAACGCTCGCAATGGAACAGTTGGAGGACTCGCTTAGTGGTTTTAATTATTCCAGTTTTATTAGTAAGTTTAAGCAAAATGGAGGTGTGTGGTTAACTTTTTCATTGAAGGACTACGTTAGTTACGATGGCAGCCACCTTCATTATGAATCAGCAAATAAGTTTTCAAAAAATCTTGGTTTGAAAATCGAGAAATACCTTAAGTAGTTATCCTAGGACTTCTTGTACAGAATCTGCCACAGCCTTAATTACTGTGTCTATTTGTTCGTTGGTTAAATTAAACCAAACGGGAAGTGTAATCTCATTATGATAATTATCGAAAGTTGTTGGGTAGTCTTTTATATCATACCCCTTTCCCTTATAGAAAGAAAGCATTGGCAATGGAATGTAGTGAACATTAACGGCTACTTGTTTTTCTCCTATTTTATTGATAATCGTATCTCTTTGAAATTCAGAGCAGCTATTGATTCGAAGCATATATAAATGAAAAGAAGATTTTTTATCTTTAGTTTCATAAAAAGGTGTATTTGCCCAATTATATTTAGCTAGCCCTTTAGTGTACCGCTCAAAAATCTCTTTCCTCCGATTTAATGTTTCTGGATAGCGTTCTAATTCTACTAACCCAATGGCAGCTTGTAAATCAGTCATATTACATTTGAAACCTGCTTCAACGATATCATATCGCCAAGCACCAATTTGAACTTTACTAAAAGCATCTTTTGTTTGTCCGTGAAGAGAGCTAATTTTGAAGCGTTTTTGTAACTCTTCATGGTTAAATTTATCTGCAACATTAAATACAACTGCTCCTCCTTCAGCGGTGGTGAGATTCTTAACTGCGTGAAATGAGAAAGAACTCATATCAGCAATTAATCCCGCCTTCTTTCCTTTGTATGAAGCACCAATAGAATGTGCAGAATCAGAGACTAATACGATTCGTCCAAATTTTTCTTGCACATCATTTTTGGCAGAAAACAATTCTTTTTTCTCTTCAATGATGTTGAATAACTCTTCGTAGTCAGCAGGCATCCCAGCAATGTCGACCGGTATTATTACCTTTGTTTTTCTCGTAATTGCGTTTTTAACGGCAGCACAATTAATGTTAAAATCAATACTATTGACGTCTACCATAACTGGTTTAGCACCCGTATGCGTCACAACATTTGCTGTGGCGGTATATGTGTAAGCTGGTATTATTACTTCGTCTCCTTCTCCTATTCCTAGCCAATGTAAAATGAGCTGCAATCCTGCAGTTGCAGAACCTAAAGCAACAACATGGTCTGCGCCAACGTATTGAGCCAAATTTTCTTCAAACTTCTTCGTTTTTGGGCCAGTAGAGATCCAACCAGATTTTAGAGAATCTGTAACTTCATCTATGGTTTTTTGATCTATTCTAGGTGGAGAAAATGGTATCATATATTATATCTATGCGGTACAAAAGTACTATTATTTGGTGGTTTCAGGTTTGAACTTGCCAATAAATATATAGGTGACAACCATAATCAATAAGTAAAAGAAACTTTGCGTAAAGGTAAACCACCAAAGACTTGTGAAATTATTATTATACATATCGTGTGAGTAGCTTATGCTGAAGTAAACCAAAATGATATGTAGACAATTAAAAAGTAGCATTTCTTTTTGACGTCCTAGCTTTATATAAATGTAAGACAGGGAAGAGGATACGAACATTATTCCCATCCAGATTGACATTATTTTCATAACTTCCAAAGTTCCATTCCAGGCTTTTCCCAGTATTAATTCGTCCCATGTATTTGGAATAAATTGCATAATGATTACACCTATAACAGCAATTAAAAAAAGACGTAAAAACCAAAAAGTGTAGTTTTTTCTTAGTTCCTCTTTGGATTCTATAGTGCTTAGCTTACTGTAATATACTTGCGCAAACGATGTGGTGATTACAGCAATACTTACTCCTAGATAATGATAGGCAGAACCAATTTTACCACTAAAGTCGTCACCGTAATATTTCATAAAAAGGTCAATGAGTAAAAAATTAACTACACCGCCAAGCAGCACGCTTGGGGAAGTGAAGTAGATAAATTTATTGTGTTTTACGATCATTCTTTTTTCATCTCCTTTTTCTTTTTGTATTGCAGGTCTATTCTTTAGGTATTTAAAGAAAAATATTAAGTTTGAAACCAGTAATCCTATAGTTCTTCCGTAAATAAGCCCAAATGATTTTATGTTTGAAATTGCGAATACCACCTGACCAAAAAGAGAAGTAGAGTTTTGGGATACTTTATTGACACTCATTAATTTAAACGAATTCTTCCATGTAAACCATGAGTTAAAAACCTGTGTGAAGCCTAAACAAATAACGGTAACTGGGAGTAAAATTAATAGATAAATGTTATTTGTTACCTTCATTAAATTGCTGTCAAATTGCGAATAAGCAATTAGAGTTATAAAACTAATTAGTCCGGTAATTAGTACAAGTTTCAAGCTTAAATTAGTTAGCAGTCGAGCAGCATTTTCATTCTTTTCCAATACGATTCCTGTTTCAAGCTTTAAAGCACTTATTCCAACAAATATTGCAGCAAACTCATAGAATAATTTGAAATTAGCAAACTCCTCTGGGCCATAGTAATACCGTTGAATATAAATTAATCCTAGTAGTGAAATCATCTGAGCTATAACATTCCCTGTCATTAAGGTCAGTACATTTTTAATAAATGATTTGTTTTTGGAATTGCTCAAGTAGATTGAATTATTGAATTAACCGATTTATCTTGTTTTTGTTGCATTAATACAGCAAAGAATAAAGTATTAAAAAAGGCATAAAAGATTACTCCGGATTGCGTTTCAAGCATTGCTTCCGAAAAGAAATTTAAAGATAAAATACTAATGAATATTGCATATAGAGCTTGTTTATTTTTAAAGCACATAATTAAAGGAACAAACAATAGAAGCAGAAGAGTGATTCCTCCAATTAAACCAGCATCTAATGTGGACTGTAAATATTGATTGTGAGCATTGAATTGCTTGTCTAGGAGAAATCCGAGGTTGTGGTTTTTGTATTGTTTGGTTAATGCAAGTTTACTGTCACCAGCACCATAGCCAAACAATGGCTTTTCTATAATTAAGTCTGAAGAGATTTCCCAAATCAGCTTTCTTGATTGGGTAGAAGAAAAACGAGTGCCTTCTGTCTCTCCAGAAATATTGTAGAATAGGTCATTTACTCTTGATTTCATTGTCGGTGAAAAGGTGTAAAATAGAAAAGTTCCTGCGATGATAGTAACTAGTGCGATTCCTCCTTTTACAAAGTTTTTGTGTTTAATAATCCAATATAATAATGCTGAAAAGTGTATGATTAGTAGTATTATCCAGCCTGATTTAGAAGAAAGTAAAATGATTATTGTGGTAAAGAAAACAATCAGAAAAAAGCTTATTACAGGTTTTAGGTAGAAACTCTTGGATGGAGAAAATGCGTAATAATAGAGTATAGATAATCCAAAGCAAAGGTACATTGAGAAGTAGCTAGCATGACTAAAAATTGATAGTTTAGAATAGACTAAATTGGTTGCATCGGCTGAATAATAATATTGCAAAAAAGCATGAATTAAGACAAGTACACAAGCCACAAATGCTCCTTCTGTAAATGATTTTAAAACAGGTGTAAAGGTTTTTTTAAAATTTAACTTTGAAAATTGGAAAGCAATTGGAAAGGCTAATAAGGATAGTTTTGTTTCAAGATTCATTCCCCCAATCCCTTTATTTTCACTATAGGCAATGCTAATTAAAGAGACGAAGAAAATGGGTGTTAACCAAAGAATTGATTTTTTATAATTTTTCAAGCGTATTTCTTTCCATCGGTTGTTTATGCATGATGTAATGATGAAAAACAGAATGCCAATTGGAATTATTTCTTTAAACAATGGGAGAATAAAGCCCAGTAGCAATATGGAATAATAATTAGCTTTATATTTGAGGTCAATTCCTTGCACAGAATGTTTAAAGAGTTAAAAATACTAAAGCTAAGTCTATTTGCTGTTTTTTTGGCAATAATAATATGGCAGGTAAGAGAAAGTAATAAAATTTCAGTTTTTTTCACAACGAATTTATCGCATTCTGCTGGTTCTGAAATTGAAGTTTTTCAAGCTGGTAATTTTCATTCAGCAGATGGAGTTTTTCTTTTGTCAAACCTCGAAGGTGAGATGTTTTATAAAGACGTTTTTGACTATATTGATAACTGTGAAAAAAACACAGCTGGAAATGAATTTTCAATAGCTAATAAAAATCCGGTTGAACTTCCTGGGAGCATTATGTCGGGTGTTTATTTAATGAATAATTTGTATTCTTTAATACTACGAGGTGAAAAAGAATCAGATATTACAATAGTTTATCCTTATGCAAATAATCTTATTTATCAAGATGCGGGTAACGGCACTATTTTGTCGAATAAAATAATGGATTTTAATTTAGCTTCTCCCGTATTGGTTGATGAGTATACAAGGGGTTTAATGAATCTTTTTACGTTTTGTTCAAATAACTATTCTGTTAATTATATCACTGACGTTGAATTAGAAAATAAAGACATGTACGCATCTTCTAAGCTACTAGTAATTTATGGACAGACTTCCTTTTATTCTTTGTTGATGAAAAATAAGGTTATTGAATTTTTAAAGGAAGGAGGAAATATATTGTTGATGAGTTCATCTTTTTCTACAAATGCAATGTGGTTAGATAATAATAGGGTTAGATTTTCTATAGGTGACTCTTCGAACAACTTTAAATTGAATTCATGGTTAGGTTTAAATGATGACATACGGAATAAGATAGGCCTGAGTTATCAGTTTGGAGGAAAAGCAAAAACTGTAATTGGTCAATCCTACAAGATATTGAATAAGAAGCATAAAATATTTGAAGGAGTTGAAGGATACGAAGTACCATTGTCTGCTAATCGCTATATAGGAGCTTATTCCGAGTGGTCTGAAGAAGCCTCAACGTATATACCTAAAAATCATTTTTATAAATCAGAGATATTAGCTTTTAATGAATGTAAGAATGGTAATCTAGTTGATAACATAGGGGGAGTTTATGCTATTCAGCCTGATTCGACTTCAGGAATCATCTTGTCCTTAGGAACAGAGGACTGGTGTTTAGAGAAGAATCAAAGCAATGAGGTGATTTTTACTATTTCTAAAAATGCAATAGATTTTTTAGTTAAGTAACTATCTCGTGAGTTTTTGACTGGATTTACGAGGGCCTTTGGCTAAGGCAATAAAATCAAATATTCCCACTAGATATCCAAGCCCGTAGCTAAAGTGTAATAAAAAAAAGGTGTAAGCTATTCCTGTAATTTTTTCAAAGGAATTTGATTTTTGAGATGCAAATACAATTCCTAGAACGATATAAGCGAGAATTCCTAAAGAGAATAATGTTCCCAAAATCCAGTGGAAAAACGAAAGAGTAAACCCTAAAAATAGAAACAGAATAAAAAACAGAGGAACCAATTGTCGAATAGAAGTTACCGCCTTATGCTTCTTATTAACGTAAACTTTCCAATACCCATATTGATAATATTGTTTATATAGTTTACTAAAAGATGCTCTTACGTAATATTTAGATTTAATATTAGAATTCAAATAAATTTTAAATCCATTTTGTAATAGTCTAAAATTAAATTCATCATCTTGATTTCGGATAAGGTCTTCATCAAAATATCCTATTTTTTCAAATACTTCTTTTCTGTAAGCTCCAAATGCCACTGTGTCCACAAACCCATTTTTACTACCTGTTCTAAAATGAGCGTTTCCTACTCCAAATCCTGAAGACATTGCTAGTCCAATAGTCTCAGCTGATTCGTTTTCGTAAACGTTTTCGATTATTCCACCTGAACAGCCTACTTCAGGGTAATCATTTAAAACAGAAACATTATTCTTGATGAAATCTTTATCTATTTCAGCATGTGCTCCAAGTATTATTTTAATAGCACAATTGGATGCTTTCAGACCTAGATTTAAAGCAAATGGAGTTGTTTGCTTTTCGTTATCAATTAATTGTATGTTGTTGTGTTTATTTGATAGTGAAGAGACTATTTCTCTTGTATTATCCGTACTCAATCCATCGCAAACAAATATTTTTATTTTTTCCTGAGGGTAATCTGAGGAAAGAATCGAAAGGATACATTTTTCAATATATTTCTCTTCGTTTCGAGCAGGAATTGTTATAGAGATACTTGGTAACATGTTATTTTGATAACTCCTGATAAAGGCCTATTAATTTCTTTTTTTCAATGTCCCAATTGTATTTTTCAATTACCATTTTTCGTCCATTTTCTCCCATTTTTTTGGCTTCCTTTGGGTTGTTTAGAATATAATTAATAGCCTCGCCTATTTCAATTGGACTCATTGGGTCTACGCAAAGGCCTGCATTATTTTCTAAAATTATATCCTTCCACAGAGGGAAATTCGATGCTATTAAAGGAAGCCCTGCTGCCATATATTCAAACATTTTAACAGGAAGAGAAACATAATAGTTAGAAATAGGATGTAGCGTAACAATGCCTAACTTCGATTTTTTATATACGTTTACTACTTCTTCTCTTGTCAAAAAACCAAGCTCTTCGACTTTGTTCCATGCATTTTTATTGATTATGGAATCTCTAAGTCCATTTTCCAGAAAATCCCCTGCTAAAAGCAATGAGCATTCAGACCCTTCTAAAGCCTCTAGTAGTTCGTTTATTCCTCGGACGGTTGTAATGCCACCCACATAACAAATTTTGTTGCCCTTCTTGTGGTCATACTCAAAATCGAATAACAATTCTTTTATTATGGGAAAATTGTTTATGTCGATAGAGTTTGGATTTACTTTTAAAAACCGATTTCTTATGTAAGGTGTAGCTGTCACAATCACATCTAGTTTTTTTGCGACTTTATTTTCATATTTTTCAATTCTTGAACTAATTAACTTTCTTACTATTGGTTTTAAGTATTCTTTAGAAAGAATTTGACGCGGAAGATCCTCGTGCGCATCATAAATAACTTTTTTACCCTTTTTTTTAAGTTTTACAGCTATTCTTAATAATTCCGGATCGTGTAAATGATATATGTCAGCATCTAATTCCAGCGCTTTTTTGTATGCCAGGTTTACTGATTTAGTAAATCTACTAAGACGCGAAGTAGGCTCGTAAATAAATGAAACTATGTTGACACCATTTTCAATTCGAGATGCTGTATTCGGTATTACTAGTGAAACATCATATCCCTCTTCAGCTAGAGATACACATTCCTTATGGAAAATACGAACATCGCCATCGGGATGTGCACTTGTAATATGACAAACTTTATTTTTTTTCACTTTCTAAGCTAAATTCTCTTGCAAAGATATAATATAGAACGATAACTAATCCCCATCCACCACTGAAAAGGGCAGTAGTTAAAGCCCCTGAGCTAAGCATAAAGATTGGGAATAGGTTTAGTGAAGTTTTTAATAGCATATTATTTCCGAAAATTGATTCGACAAAAAATAACAGAAACCCAAGAAATAAAGCTGATAACACTAATCCTGTGTTTCCGAAATTGGAATATTCATACATAAAACTTGCTGTATTTACACTTCCTTTTAAACCTCTCGCTGCATATTTTGGGCGAATGATAGGGTAGAGTACTTTTGAATATTCAACATGCTTTATTCCTTTAATTTTACATATAAATCCATACCCATTTTCATGTAAAAAGGGTTTGTTTTTCGGGATTTTCTGGAACCATTGTGAAACCATTTCTCCCGGTACAATAAGTATTCTATGCTTTAATCCAATCAAGACCCTAATAGAATAGGGTAGGTCACTATCAACTCTATCCTCGAGAGGGATTTCAATTTTTGTTACATTGTCAACACCACCTCTCATTTGCGGGTTTTGTATATATACTAAGCTGATAATAACAATTCCACATATTAAGAACAATCCGATGCTTTGTAGGTATTTTTTGTAGAATAGAGTGAGCAATATAATAGGAAACAAAACGGTCAGTATGTAGCTCTTTTGCATTAGCGAGAAAGCGTAGAAAGCACCTATTGTAATCAAAATGCCAAATAGAAGTTTTTTCTTTTTGAATGCCAGTAGAAGAAGGGAAAAAGGAAGTATGGCCTTGATATTAAAACTGGATAAATAATTCCACAAAGAGCTTGCTTCGGATGTTATGTTTCTGCGTAATTCGACAATCCCTTTTGTGTCCATCACTGTTAGCGCTTTTGCTCCAGGAGAACCTCCAATATGAATTAAATGACCAACTACTAAAAACACACAAATTCCAGTTAGAATCAAATAAGAATAATCTGGAAGCAAATTAGGTGTTTTCTTAAAGTAAGAAAACGCCTTAAATTTTTTGTTCTTCGCGAAAGTGAATCCAAAATAGAATATCATTAAAGGAATAAAAAATAGAAACATGTTAAAAACATATTTACTTCCGGAAGTTTCAATTACGCCATTGAGCAAGATTATGAAAACTACGCTATAAATCGAAAATAGTGTATGGGTTTTAAAAAATGTTTTTATTGCTATCATCTCAATATTTTATTGTCATATTTTTTACAAACTCCAACAAGAAGGAAGTAATATATTAAGTAAGAAGCTAAATCAATCAATACATAATTCCACAGAAACTCCTCAATTGTACAATCTTTAAATAGGTATAAACAGCCAATAGCTATGAAGTAACCTATCTGCCAAATACTACTGATTTTTATTTTTTCAAGTGCTGTAAATATAGCTGTAAGTGGAGATACTATAAACTTAATGGCATAGGAAAATACAAGTATGGTTGTCAGTTTTCCGGCTGTTTCCCATTGGTCGCCAAAAACCCATTTGAATAAGTCCACTCCAAATAGTTCAATGATGATTATTCCAATACCGGATAAAGCCAAAAGAATCAAAGATATTCTTAGAACCAATGGAAGTATTGTTTTTTTTAGATTTCTTGATTCCGCTACTTTTTGGAGCAAGACTTGAGATATGCTAACAGATAAAAAAGCTAATGGTATCGATAGTAATTGTCGACTGAAGCCAAATTGGCCTGTAAGCTCTAGGGTGAAATATTCTTGAACAATAATAGGAGGTAAAAACAAACTAATAGAATTCATTAAAGATGGCAAAGAACTGTATAGTGGAAAGTCTTTATATCTTTTGAGCTGTTCTTTTATCTCTGAAGTAGTTATGTTTTTGAAGCTTAATTTGTGTTTTGCAGATTGGCCAAAAGCGACAATAAAATTAAAAATCTCTCCAATTATATTTCCTATAATTAATCCTTGGAATTTGAAAAAGTAACCAGTTCCTAGCTGGACACATCCTTCACTACCTCTCTTAACAAGTTTATTTAAGGAAGAAGCTCGGAATGCTTTTTTTCGAATTAACCAAAAATTTAATGCCCTACTAGAAGAAATTACAAAAATCGCTAAAGGAATAATTAATAGCCATATTTTAATGCTTGGCGAGAAATTGAAAAGTGTGATTATTTGTTTGTCGAAAAAGAAGAATATAATTAACCATACTAGACTAAATGAGAAGCTTATAAAGACACTCGCAAGTAACAGAGCTGATGCTTTTCTGTCCGATTCAGGTAAAACAATCGCCCCTTCATACTTTAGGTTTCCTGCGGGTGCTAGCATTCCAATTATGCTTAAATAAATAGTAAAGGTCCCAAACTCTTCAGGTGAGTAAATTCTACTTAGCAGCGGCTGAATAGCAATCGCAATGAGATTTGCAAGGATAGTTCCGGAAAGGAGGGTGGCAATATTTTTGAGAAAATCAGATTTATAGAAATACCTTTTTATCATACTTATTACAAAAGAAAGGAATTATTTAACTGACTTCAAGTGTTTTAAATTGTTTTGTAAACACTAAATTGTTTTGTATCTACTGAATTGTTTTGAACTTTGAGTACTATTTCTTTAAATTCTCCCAATACCAATCAATAGCTTCTTCTAAACCTTGATTGATACTATGTGTCGGGTTATACCCCAAGTTTCTTTTGGCTTTATCAATTGAAGCTAATGAATATCTAACATCTCCTAACCTTTCAGGTCCGTGTTCTGGTCTGATTTCAGCAATCTTGGGATCGTGCTGAGAAAGTAATTCTCCGAGTTTGTTGATAAGGTTTATTAAAACAGTTTCTTCTCCATAAGCAACATTATAAACTTGATTAAACGCATCTTTATTTGTTGTTGTTGCAGCCAATTCATTTGCCTGAATGACATTGTCGATGTATGTGAAATCTCTTGTCTGCGTTCCGTCACCATGAATAATAGGAGCCTTGTGATTCATCAGGGCTAAAATGAATTTTGGAATCGCGGCGGCATAAGCACCATTAGAATCTTGACGTCTTCCAAACACATTGAAGTATCTTAAACCAATTGTTTCCATGCCGTATAATGATCCGAAAACATGCGCATATAATTCATTTACATATTTGGTTACTGCATAAGGTGAAAGCGGCATTCCAATATTTTCTTCAATTTTTGGAAGCTCTTTCGAGTCTCCATAGGTTGAAGAACTAGCCGCATAAACAAATCGTTTTACACCTTCTTCTTTTGCTGCTAATAGCATGTTTAAAAATCCGGAAATATTTATCTCGTTGGTTGTTCCTGGATCTTCAATAGACCTCGGGACAGATCCTAATGCAGCTTGATGCAACACCACATCTGCTCCCGATACAGCCCTCTTGCAATCATCAAGGTTTCGAATGTCTCCTTGAATAAAAGTGAAATTACTGTTTCCTAATAAATGTGCAATATTTTCTTTTTTACCAGTAAGTAAATTGTCTAAACAAACAACTTGATTGTTTTGAGCTAATAATTTTTCACAAAGGTTAGAGCCTATAAAGCCTGCTCCTCCGGTTATTAAAACTTTTTTATTGGTAAGTATCATTTTATGTTTTTTTCAAAAGTAATTAATTTATAAGTCAGGCAATCAATTATATATAATTGTTCATCATGTTTACCTTTTCCCTAGGTACGAAAAAACAATTTCTTATTCCGTCATCCTCTTTCCGAATAATGGAGTCTAATTTGATCAATTTTTTTCCTTTGTGTCCAAAAAATAAATAGTCATATTTTGAGAATTCATTTTCTAGTTCTTTTTCAATGTCATTAAATAAAATTTCACAAACAATAATAGGCTTATGGGTTTTAATCACAGACTCCATTCCTTTTATTATTTGTGGCTCGACACCTTCTGCATCAATTTTCACAAAATCAATTTGAAGGTTTTCAAGGTTGTTTTCTTTTAAACAATCTTCCAAAGGAGTTGAAGGAACCTTAATCTCTTTATATTCTTTGGGTTTGTTTACGGCACTTGCTGCACCTCCTAGATTATGTTTTAAAAAAGGGTATTTTTTATTCCTGACTTCATAAAACGAAATTTCTCCTTTTACATCTGAAATTGCCAATTGGAAAAAATCAATTTTAGATTCAAAACCGTTAACGGCAATATTGTTCCTAAAATAATGGGCGGAAGCATTTGTTGGGTCAAAAGCAACTATACGAATGTCTTTCGATTTTTTAGCAGCGATCATAGAGTACAGGCCTGCATTCGATCCAATGTCTAAAAAGCTTTTACAGTTACTAATGATGTCTTCAAAAATATCTACGTATTCATATCCATATATTCCTTTCCAGAATATGTTTTGGCCAACTGGGTCGGTTTGATTCGTGCAAAATTTAATTTTGTCTCCGTCTTTTAATTTTAATGATATAATTCCAGAAGGAGGTATTTTTATTTTAGGGAAGGCGAAACTAAAAGTTTTATTTAAAGACCTAAGTATTACATTAATGAATGGAGTATAGATTATTTTATAAATAATTTTCATATTCAATGACTTCTGGTTTCGTTACTCGAGATTTTGATAGAATGTCGAGAAATCTTTCTCGTAAATAATTTTAATCCTATTTTTTTGTTCTCTTGTTAAGGTGATTTCTTTCTTTTTAGTAGAGTTTAAATGAGGGACTTGTTTTATTTCTAAATTTAATTCTAGCGCTACCTTTTTAAAATCATCATTAAAAGATTCAAACCTTCCGAGAAAATCCAATTGCTCAACATCAATTAAAGAATATTGTGATCGAATGTGTTCGTCGCATTTCTCAATGTTTTGTTTTTCTACCCAACCAATAAAGTTGTTTATGTCTTTCATTTTTTCCAATTCGAGGTCTGGGAAATTGAAGTAATTACGTTCTACAACTTTGTCTTTCCAAGAACTTATGAAGCGATCATATGGGTTGCGAACAAACGCAAATTTGTAATATTTTTTATACAATCTAGGGTTGTAAGCTGTGGCGGAAGGATAAAGAAAGTCACTTCCGTTTTCTTTTTCAAAAAGCTTAAGAATGGAACGAGTACCTACTTTTGCTACTCGGTACCAAATTACTTTCTTCTTGAAATCATAGGCTATAAAGTACCGCTTACTAATAAATAAAGGTAGTACGTATTTATTGAAGTAGAAGTGAATGTACTTTAACATTGTTGCAGGCTATAGATTAAAGAAGGGAAGCATACAGAAAACTTCCCTTCTTTATAGAATAATTATTTAGCGTAATTAACCGATCTCTTTTCTCTAATTACTGTGATTTTTACCTGACCGGGGTAGGTCATTTCTGTTTGAATTTTTTGAGAAATCTCAAATGATAACTCATCAGCGCGTTTATCAGCAACTTTTTCGCTCTCTACCATTACACGCAATTCTCTGCCTGCTTGAATAGCATATGCCTTTGTTACTCCCTCATAAGATAAAGCTACGTTTTCAAGGTCTTTGATTCTTTGAATGTAAGATTCAGCAACTTCTCTACGCGCACCTGGTCTTGCACCAGAAATAGCATCACAAACTTGAACGATTGGAGAAATTAAAGTTGTCATTTCAATTTCATCATGGTGAGCTCCAATTGCGTTACAAATATGTGGTTTTTCACCATATTTTTCAGCTATCTTCATTCCCAGTATGGCGTGTGGCAATTCGGGCTCATCTTCAGGGACTTTGCCTATATCATGCAAAAGACCAGCTCTTTTAGCGATTTTTGGATCTAATCCTAATTCAGAAGCCATTGTCGCACAGAGATTGGCTACTTCTCTAGAGTGTTGTAATAAATTTTGTCCATAAGAAGAACGATACTTCATTCTTCCAACCATTTTAATTAACTCTGGGTGCAGACCATGAATCCCTAAATCAATACAAGTTCTTTTACCTGTTTCGATTATTTCATCAGTTAATGTCTTTTTTGTTTTAGCAACAACTTCCTCAACACGAGCAGGGTGAATTCTTCCATCACTTACCAGTTGATGTAAAGATAATCGTGCTATTTCTCTTCTGATTGGATCAAAACAAGAAAGAATGATTGCTTCCGGAGTGTCGTCAACAATTATTTCTACCCCAGTAGCAGCTTCTATAGCTCTAATGTTTCTTCCTTCTCTACCAATAATTCTTCCTTTCATTTCATCACTTGCGATGTTAAAGACAGAAACTGAATTTTCAATTGCATGCTCCGCTGCAACCCTTTGAATGGTTTGAATAACAATTTTCTTAGCTTCTCTAGATGCATTTAACTTGGCTTCCTCTTGAATCTCATTAATTGCAGCCATTGCGCTAGTTCTAGCCTCATCTTTTAAGGATTCTACTAGTTGAGATTTAGCATCTTCCTTAGAATATCCACTTAGTTTTTCTAACTCAGAAACCACCTTTTCATGAGATTTATCAAGGTCATCTTGTTTTTTATTGACAATCTCTAATTGTCTGTTAAGGGTTTCCTTAGACTGGTTCAGTTGCTTGTCTTTTCGATTCGCATCTTCCAGTTTATGATTCAAGGATTTCTCTTTTTGTCTGAAAGAATTTTCACGTTCATTTAATTTCCTGTCACGATTATTTATTGCTTTTTCGTGCTCTTCTTTTAACTGTAAAAACTTTTCTTTTGCTTGAAGAATTTTCTCCTTTTTGATTGTTTCAGCTTCGCTTTTAGCTTCTTTTAAAGCGCTTGCTTTTTTTGATTTTAAACCGCTATTTAGTGCAATGTAGGCTATTATACCTCCTACAACTAATCCTATCATAGCTCCTATTACTATTTCCATAGTTCAATATTAAATGTGTTTTAAATAAGCCCTTTGCCTATTTAATTAATATTGATGGAGAATTAGAAGATTATTTCTCAAGGAAATCACTCAGCTCTTCATTTAGCGCTATTAACTCATCAGAAACTTTATCGTCTTCAACTTCTTTAGAAATTGTATTTGATTTAGTACTAAGTTGTAATGCCGTCATTGCAAGTAAATCTTGCATGTCCTTTACAGCGTAGTTTTCCTTTAAGTTTTTAATGCTCTCGTTAATGTTGTCAGCAGCCTTTCGAATCATTTCCTCTTCCGATCTTTCGATTGTTAAAGGATATGTCCTTCCCGCTATATTTACTTTTATAGAAAGCTGACTCATTACCGTTTTATTTATTTAAGAGTGAAATACACTTGTCAATTTCTCTAACCAACTCATTTATCTTTAGTTTCATTTCTGTGTTTTTTTCAGAATCTCCGCCTAAAGATTTTGCCATCTTCAACATTTTAATCTTTTTATTAAAATTTTCAATTTCTGCTTTCTGCTGATCTAACGTATTTTTAAGTTCAAATACTTTTGCCTCAAGTTGCATGTTTTGTTCTCTGAGTGAGCTATTGTTGCTCATTAGCGTATGAACTTTTTCCTTTATACTATTTAAAACAGCATTTTCCATTTGTTCAAAATCCTTTTAAAAAGATTAATTCTCTACAAAGTTAATATAGTACAAGGACTAAACAAATTTTCACGAAACTGTGTGCATATCTATACCATAATTAAATATTACAGATTGTGATTAATATTACCTTCATGGCTTGATATTGTTATAGATACCGGTAAAATTGAATTTTATGAATAGTTTGTATAGATTTTTACTTGTGGTAGTTTGTTTGTTGACTTTTCAACAATATTACACACAAGTGGAATATGATAAAACACAATTTGTATCGCCTTTGCATATTCCTTTGATTCTTTCCGGTAATTTTGCGGAATTAAGATCGAATCATTTCCATACAGGATTAGATATTAAAACAAAAGGATCTGAGGGCTATCGGATTTATGCTGTTGATTCGGGGTTTGTTTCAAGAATCAATATATCGCATTGGGGATATGGCAAAGCAATTTATGTAACTCATCCAAATGGATATACATCTGTTTATGCTCATCTTAGCAGATTTCCAGATAAAATTGAAAAGTACTTGCGTAAAAAACAATTCGAAAATGAAACAGAGACTATTACCGTTTATCCAGATAGTTCAGATTTATTGGTTTCAAAAGAAGAAATAATTGCTTACTCAGGCAATTCAGGTAGTTCTGGTGGGCCTCATTTGCATTTTGAGATAAGAGAAACCGAAACAGAAAATGCGGTTAATCCTTTACTTTTTGGGTTCGATGTTAAGGATGATATTCGCCCAACTGTGAGTAATATTAAAATCTACCCTTTAGAAAATGGGTTTATAAATGGAAAAGATATAGCCAAAGTCTATCCAACTGTTGGAACTTCAGGAGAATACAGGTTAAAGGATAATCCCATTATTGAGGTTGATGGTGAAATTGGTTTAGGGGTGCATACAATTGATAAATTAAATGGAGCTGGCAATAAATGCGGTATTTATACAATAGAGTTATTTGTTGATGGAAGCAGGGTGTTTCGTCAAACGATGGAAAAAATCGATTTTTTTACGAACAGATATATAAATGCGCATAAGGATTATAATGAGTATCACTTAAAAAAGAGAAGTTTCCATAAGTCATTTGTTTCTGAAAATAATAAACTAGAACTATATGATGGATTAATAAATAAAGGGAAATTAAGTTTTGAAGATGATACTATACATCAGTTGAAATATGTCATTAAGGATACCTATGGGAATACTTCAAATCTGAATTTTCAACTTAAGTCAAATACTAAAATGGCGAAAACGATTAGTCAAGTACTTTCCTCAGGTGATACCATTAATATGGTTGGAGATGCTGTGATTGAGAAAGCTGGCTTTAAAGCTTATTTACCGGAAAACTCTGTGTATAATGACTTAAGGGCAAAGTATAAGGAAGAAGAAATGTCAAAAACGGCTTCGAGTCTGCATCAATTTGGTAATTCTAAAATACCTGTTCAGCATTATTTTATAATGAAGATAAAAACGCAAAATATTGCTAAAAATATGGAAAAAAAAGCTGTAATAGTTTCTGTTAGTAGTGATAAACGAAAGGTTTCTGCAAAAGGGGGTGAATATAAAAATGGTTGGGTTGGAACCAAAGTCAGGGCATTTGGGAATTATGCAGTTAAAATTGATAGTGTTGCTCCCTCTGTTACAGCTGTAAATATTTCAGAAGGGAAAAATCTAAGCTCAGCTAAAAATATACAATTTAAGATATCCGATAATTTGAGTGGGGTTGAAACTTACGATTCTTTTATTGATGGAAATTGGGTTTTAGGTAAATATGTTCCAAAACGTGGAACTTTTACAATTCCATTTGATAAGTATAATAACATTTCCAAAGGTAAGCACTTGTTAAAGGTATTGGTAAAAGACGAAAGAGGTAATGAGACATTGAAAGAATTCAACTTTATTCGTTAGGTGTTTTTTGCCTGTATAATTTAAATAGGTTTAAATTTAAAGCTACCAATTCCAGATTCTTATTTTGAACTTCTGTATTCTTATAAAAAAGGTGATATTCTGCCTTTTCTTTTTTAGAATCTAAATGAAGGTTGTGATAGCGCATAGCATAAACTTGATTGCTCCATTGCCTTTTGACTTTTTGGGTAGTTTTTACAATAGAGTTATGGGGTATTACAGTGCTCAAAGTTTTAATGTCATTGATTATCAACTCATCTCTTTTTGTTTTTCCTATACTAATTATTGTGACAGTAATACTTACAATAAGAGCTATACTTGACAAAATTTTAAAAGTTTGAAATTTAATTGATGCTGTATTTATTTTTGTAATAAATTGGGATAATAGAGGAGCAATGATGAATGCAGCGGCTATGCCAAAGAAAGGCAAAGAAGGTGAGAAATAGAAAGGTTTCTGAATCATAGTTAGTGTTAATGGAATAGAAGCGCATATTCCAATACTGAAAAACAAGAGAACATGCTTAAAGTTGATGTTAGAAAGTTTTTTCTTAGTCTTTGTTATAGCTAGAACAATGAATGTTAATAGCATAATAGGGACTAATTCTAAAAATAACTTTCCAAGTATCCAATATCGACTATCAACAGTAGGTGAAGAGCTTATTCTTCCTATTAATCGTTCTTGGAAGTAAAACTTAAAACTATTAAACGCTCCCTCACTAATGGTAAGCATCAATAAATAAGCTGTTGCAACCGTTAGAATAGGAGTCATTGTCCATAATGTGGTATTGATAAAAGAACTTTTTCTATAAATAAGATAGTATAGAGGTATTACTGCTAGGGGGAAAAGTCCAGGTACTCCTTTTGTAAAGGTTGCCAGAAAAATAAAGAAACCACCCACTAAAAAAAGAAGCTGTTTGTTTTGTTGTGCCTGCACTCCTTTTAATAAAAAAAGAACTGATAACAATGTGAAAAGGCTTAATGTGTTTTCTAAGATATTATTGTGTATAGACCAAAAGCTAATTGGGATAGTGATCCATAAAAGAATAGGGAGCCAACTAATATTTTTAAATTTATCTTGAGTTACCTTATTCCAAATTTTGAATATTAGGTAAGCAGTTATGCAGGCAACAAGAAAAGAATAGAGTCTTTCTACATATATACTAAATCCAAAAACCTTAAAAAAAATGGCTTGCAGTCCAAATCCTAAGGGTGGTTGTTCATGAAAAAAATCAGAACCAGAGGAATGCCAACTATAGCTAAATATGGGCTCCCAAAATGTGCCAATTCCTTGCGCCATATTTTTTGAAACACCTAAGTATAATAATCCATCCATAAACATTCCTTCTTGTATAAGAGAAGGAGCGACAACTATAATAAAAATGGCAATGGTAAGAATCCAAAAGGGAAGCGACTTTTTATTGAACTTTAACATTTAAAATTATTTATAATCGTAAAAGTACTGAATCTGTTTATTAAACGGCTCCTAAATCAAATATTGGTTTTACGATTGCAATTTTGAAGGAAATATGACCGTCAAATTGTACCATAAATTACAGCTCTATTAATTGATAATAATTACATTTGTTTTATATAATTAAAGTAAGAATAATGAGTGAAAAAATAGAAAAAATTAAATGTTTGATAATTGGCTCGGGTCCTGCAGGGTTTACAGCTGCAATTTATGCTTCCAGAGCGAATATGGCTCCAGTGCTGTATCAAGGAATGCAGCCAGGTGGACAATTAACTACTACTACAGAGGTTGATAATTTTCCCGGATACCCTGACGGAGTTAATGGGCCAGAGATGATGATGCAATTGGAAGCACAGGCGAAAAGGTTTGATGCGGATATACGATCAGGATATATTACAAGAGTTGATTTTACAGGACCTGTGCATAAAGTTTGGGTCGATGGAGTCAAAGAGATTCATGCGGACACTATTATTATTTCTACCGGAGCTTCAGCTAAATATTTAGGTTTAGAATCTGAGCAGCACTACTTAAAAATAGGCGGTGGAGTTTCTGCTTGTGCTGTTTGTGACGGTTTTTTCTACAAAGGACAAGAAACAGTAATTGTTGGTGCGGGAGATTCGGCATGTGAAGAAGCGCATTACCTTTCCAATATTTGTACTAAAGTAACGATGTTGGTCCGCAGAGATGAGTTTAGAGCGTCTAAAATAATGGCTGAGCGTGTTAAAAACACTAAAAATATTACCATTTTATATAATACTGAGACTGAAGAGGTTTTGGGAGATGATAATGGTGTAACAGGGGCAAGAACGAAAAACAACAAAACAGGAGAGGTTACCGATATCCCTTGCACTGGTTTTTTTGTTGCAATAGGTCATAATCCGAATACAGAAATTTTCAAACCTTACATTGAAATGGATGAGACAGGATATATTATAAATACCCCAGGTTCTTCTAAAACAAATGTTGCGGGAGTTTTTGTTTCAGGAGATGCTGCTGATAAAGATTATCGTCAAGCAGTTACTGCTGCGGGTACGGGGTGTATGGCTGCTTTAGATGCTGAAAGATATTTAGCGGCATTAGGGCACTAAAAGCGCAGAACCTGCTCACCTTATTTTACCTATAGTAACGGCATCATTTCTACTGGAAATGGTGTCGTTTAGTTTTAGAAATAATGTAGATCGAAGTTCGAGAGGTCTTATCTTTTTTGGGAATTTTCTAATTAATAAGGTCAGTTGCAATAGTGCGTGTTCGCAAAGCGTATCATTTTTAATACACTGCTCATGGAAAATTTCAGCAAGCAGCATTCTACTGTTATAATCATTAGGGTCCATTTTAAGCAGTTTGTCTAATAGTTTTTCTGCATTATCTATTTCTCCTTTCTTATAAAGTTGTGCTGCTTCCATAATTGGAGTAGGATTTCTAATTATACTTTGCTGGGTGTATTCTTCCCTGTCTTGTTTTAAATCCATGGTAAGTGAATACATTATCCATAAAATACCAAATAGAAATATTGAAGATTTTAAAATCGAAAAAATGATATGCGGTTTTTTCTTCAAACTAAATATTATTTAACATTTCACTTGCTTTTTTTGCATAAAACCCATTTTCAGTAGCTATTTCATTCAATATCGTTATACACTTACTTATTTTACCTAATTCATGCAAGCTCATCGCTTTGTACCATTTTGCTTCTTCATAAAAAGTATTGAAATCATGGTTTAATACTCTGTCAAAATGCTGAATGGCCTTCTTTTGTTTATTGATATTGAAATAACAAAGAGCCATATAAAAGTGCGCATTCACATCATTTGAATAGTGATTCAAAATGGTTCTGTAATCTTTTAATGCATCTTTAAATTTATTCCTTCTGAATTTTGCTTGTGTCTCCTCTAAAAAATCCACATAAGTGATTTTTTGAGTATAGCTATTTACAGCTAATTCACTTGCACCATTATCGCTTTTATTTTCTTTGTCAGCGGTTGTGCCGGTTAGTTCAAAGTTTGGAACAGTGATTTCCTTAGTGTATATGTTAGTGTAATCAACAACCAAAAGTCTTGAAAGAAACAAAGTCCCTACGTTACTGCTAATAACATTTGTGATAGTCACTTCGGTAACTTCTTTTTTATCACTTGATTTTGCGTTAATTATTTGTTTCTCTTCATTGATTAGTAGGATTGCGCTATCAATGTTATCTATTTCATTAAGAGAACTATCTATAGCCATGATTAGGGGAGCGTTAAAAATAATTCTATCAGAAGTTAGTTGTTTACTTTCCTCCAATGGAGTTGCATCTTCTATTTCTTTATCGTTCAATTCTTTAATTGGTTGGATAGTAATATATGTGGAACTTGAATCAGTAATTGTCTGCATAGTTAATTTACTTTCATCAAATTTAATCTCGTCTAAATCGATTTGATCTAGAAAATGGTAGCCAATAAAATAGAGCCCTATAGCAACACCAATTATAAGAATAAATGAAAATTCGAATCTCCAAAATTTACTAGCTACTTTTCGAGGAAGGTTTCCATGGAATTGATCTTCTAATTGTTTAAACCCTTCCATGGAGCCAGGTGTAGATTCAAACCCTTCCATGGCGTCACTGTTGAAATCATTGCTGGCAATTTTTTGCTCAAGCTGATATTTTTCAGCTTGTGACATATCACCTTTTAAATAAGCGTCCATTTCCTCTTTGGTAAGAGGAGTGCTGCTTTCGAATATGTTCTTTTTCCTGCTCATTTTATTCAGCTATAATTTTCAGTTAGAATTATTTTTAAATTCCGTTTCCCATTTTGAATATAACTTTTCACTTTTTTTGTTTCGTAGCCTGTTAGGTTTGCAACTTCATCGTATGTTTTTTCTTTTAAATAGAATAAATCAATACACTGTTGTTGCTCGTTTTTTAGTTTTTTTATTGCCTCTTCAAGGTTTTTTAATTTACTTTCTTTAATGAATATATCCTCCGGATTGTAGTTGTCTTTGAGCTTGTATTCCAATTCAGAAATATTTTCAATTCCTTCAGGTTTTTTCTTCCGTAATTGCATTAGGCAATGGTTTGTAGAAACCCTATACAACCAAGATTTAAAATTCTTTACATCCATTCTCAGTAAATCAACCATTACCTTTTCAAAAATTACAGATGTAGCATCTTGACTTTCTACTACATTGTTTAGATACTTTAAACATACACCATATACAAGGTGTCCGTATCTTTCAAATAAAATACCAATGTATTTATTGTTTTTACTTTTCTTGTACTGAATGAGTAGTTCCGTATCTGGAAATTGTTTGATATTTTTTTTTGTTCTTCTCAAAAAATCCTTTTGAATTGCAAATATAATAAACTACTTAAGGGTTTGTAAAAAGTTTAATTCTTGATCGGTATAACGGAATAACAAAACAGCGAGAATGAAACGCTGTTTTATTACTCAAAAATTATTAGTCAACTACTTTATTATGACTTTCTTTATATGCCTTCATTTCTTGTTCTCCTTTCCAGATTGAATAGTAATCAAAGTAACTTTTTGTTTCTACCATTATAACTCCTCCCAGGACATCGCCATATTTAGCAGGAACCCCACCTGTATATACGCGCATAGCTTGAATTGAAGCACTAGGCAAAGTTGGTCTTCCTCCGGTTATTTTTACTCCATCCACAATATACATTACATCACCATTTCGTGAGCCTCTAAAGTATATTTCATTGCCATCTTCGGAAACTTTTATCTCTGAACTCATTGTTCTTGCTATCTGATTTATGTTGGTTCTAACTGGAAGAACTGCAATTTCTTTAGCTTTAATTGTAACAATTTTAGTGTCTTCTGGATCTATTAATTTTTCTCTCCAAGTATGGATTTCGATAACTCCTAAAAGTCCTTTTGTCATAACCAGATCGTTGACAAATGTGATTTTGTCTGCGTTAATTTGTATTCCATTCTGTTTGAGCGTGTCAATTCCAGATGCTATCGTTAAATTATAGGTTCCCGGATTTAAGGGCTTAATTGTAAACTTTCCGTCAAAATCGGTTATTGTTTGTACTGTCTTTCCAAGTACATCTAGTGTTACCATGGCTCCTGGTATAGGATCGTTTGTCTCGTTTTCTACTATTTTCCCTTTTAGTGTTCCAAAGTTTGCTTGGGCGAACAAAGTGGAAGTTCCAAATATTAGAAGCGCTGCACAAATTAAATTTTTCATATCTCTTATTTTTTAATTGGTTCTCTATTGAGATGCAGTTATAAATAAGATTCCACAAAAAGTATTTATATTCTTTCATAAAAAAGCCGACTCCTTCCGATAGTATCGGAACGGAATCGGCTTTAAATAAAGAGGTATTCTACTTTATTTCTTTATTAAAATTTGCGTAGAAAAAGCGTTATTATTTGAAATTGAAACGATATAAGTTCCACTTTCAAGAGAAGAAACATCAATCATTTCAAAAGCATTGTTCGTTGTAGTGTTGATTACTACTTTACCTTCAATGCTTAAAAGAGTAACAGCACTATTAGCAGGAGCTTCAATGTTTACAACCTCGCTTGCAGGATTAGGGTAAACAGAAGTTTGAAGCGTTTCATTTTCATCAACACCAACCGAAGTAATAATATCAGCAAGTGTTCTAGGTTGAAGTAAAAATGAGCCAAATGCATAATCAATAATTCCTGTTACATCATAAGGTCCGCCTACAACAGCATTATAAACAGCTCCTAATAAGAAATCATCAACGATACAATCACCAGAACCATCATTAATTGTCCATTCTCCAAAACCATTTGTAGCAACTGTGCAGTTAGTTACAGGTATGTTTACTAAAACACCTTCGTACATTTCAGCTAATGCAGCTCCAGTTGTAACTGTTGTTTTAACAACAGTATTTCCACTTGAGGCATTATTAAAACCTGTTATGTTTGTCAATTCAGTCAAACCGCTAAATTCTGTCACTACACAAGTGAAAGTAACAGAATCGCCTATTGCAACCGTATTGTTTAAGTCATAAACGTAAATCCCTGTCCATGGTCCTGATCCATTTTGAATAAAGTAACTTCCATTTGATTTAATTCCAGTTACAACACCACCGGCCATAACTGTATTTCCGTTTTCTGGAGAATCTCCGTTACCAGCTACCGTATATTGGATGTCATAGATTGATTTGGAAGGTGGGATAACAGCCCCTGTTTCGTTAACCAATATATCATCAACTTCCCAAGTACTTCCATCTGCAGATGTTCCCACGTATTTAAATGCAATATAAACACCACTGGCAGCATAAGCAGATAAATTTACATTTCCTGAAGATACCCATTCAAACCAAGTTCCAGAGTTTAAAGGCATTGTCGGACTCAACGCACTCCAGGTGCCTTGCGAAGAAGGGTCACTAGTTCCGTCATAGTCATTAGAAATTAACACTTCTAAAGCGTCACCATCATATGCGACAGCACTTTTGAAAGACAATAATGGAGTTGTAGCTGCACTTAAGTCTATTGAAGGAGAAATTAGCCAGCTTTCAACAGGCTCATTTGAAGAGCCATTCCAGTTTTTCATCACTCCGTAAGCAGTTGGTGCGCCACCTGCTGTACTTGTTGCCCATGTTAAAGAGGTAGTAGTTGCAGGAGTTGGTTCATTTATTGTCCATCCACCTGACGTAGCACTGTTGTCATCAAAATCTTTTGTTAAATATGTCTGTGCATTAACGCTAGAGATAGCTAATGCAGATAAAGCTAAAATGTAAAGTTTTTTCATGTTATTAATTTTTGTGTAAGGTTTATTAAAGTTCTTCTATTTTTATATCATCGATTTCCCAAGTACTTCCATCGGAAGCAGAACCAATGTATTTAAAGGCAACGTAAACACCATTTTGAGTAAAGGAGGATAAATTTAATGGTCCTGAATTTACCCATTCGAAAAATCCTGAGGACCATAATGCTCCTCCCGTAAAAGATGTCCAAGTTGCTAGGTTCGGATCTCCATTACCAGAATAATCTGCAGAAATAAGGACTTCCAAAGCATTTCCAGTATAACTATATGCGTTGTTAAAGCTTAATGCTGGAGTAGTTGCTCCGCTTAAATCAATAGATGGAGAAATAAGCCAGGACTCATTAATCTCGTTTGTCGAACCATTGTAGTTACTCATGTTTCCATAGGATTGACCGCCAAATTCACCAACAGTCCAATTTAGCGTGCCAATAACCAATTGAGTAGTCCAACCTCCAGAAGTTACACTCCCATCATTAAAGTTTTTTTCTAATATTGGGGGAATTCCACTACTGGTGCATCTGGTGTTTGTGAAATCAGCACTTTCAGGATCTCTAACATAGATTTGTAAATCTAAGGTTGTGAAGAGTGCGGGATTTGTTTCCGTAGTGTATATGCCAACAATACCCGTTAAAGATCCATTTAAAGAAGGAATTATATCATCAGCGAAATTTGCATATCCGCTGGTTCTAACAATTAAGGAATTTAAATTACAATTTAAAATATTGTGGTTTACATCACTTTGTGTTACGGAATTTGACCAGGTTGCCCCCATAGATGCCTGCTCAAATTCAACATCTTCAAATGTTACTAGCAATCCTCTATCTGCATCTGGATTAATTGTGGTAATTGTTCTTAAAGCAGGAGCTACATGTTTTCCAGTGGCTTGTTTAATAATATTGTTATCTACATCAACCCCATCTAACTGAAACATTCCTCTATATATGTCAATAGTAGTGCCTTTTAAATAGATCCTGATAGAATCTCCCTCGTATAATCCTCCGGAGTTGACCAGTCTTAATTGAATAGCATGATTTCCTGCTTGAACATAAACTTCTTTATAGAAATTTCCAGAAGATTCATCCGTAGTAGCGGTAGCATAAACAGAGTAATCTTCAGTAAAAGTATATGCTGCTCCAACGGAGTCTCTAAATGCTTTCAATTCTTCAATTGTCAGAATGTTGCCAACCGGTAAATTCTGCACAGGTGGAGAATCATATTCTTTTCTGCAAGAAAATGTGCTTATAAGAATTCCGATTGCTAATAGTATATTTAAATTTTTCATAATCTATTTGGATATCTATTCTTTTATTAAAATAAGTAACTGACCGAAGCGAAATAAGTTAACCCATACATATAACCATATTTAGGTGGAAACCTGTCAATTTGAGTTACATCATATCGCAATTGCTCAAAACCACCTGTTTTGAATGATGTATTGTTTAATACATTGTTTATGTTAATGTTTAAACGAACAAATGAGTTGTTTTTTAACTTCCAAGATTTGCCTCCGTAAAGGTTCAATGAGTAGCCATTTTCTAATTTTTCTTGGTCAATTATTTCTGTAATCTGAGGATCTGTATCTACGAAGTTTGCAAGCGCTTCTTCTGTTCTTCTGTCTGGATTGGGGTCTAGGTATATATTGGCAAAGTAATTAAAATTAGTGCCAGCATACCAATATTTTCGAGCATTGTACTTAAATCCAATAGATGCAGCAGTTTGCGGCATTCCTCCAATTCTATAGTTTTTAAAATAAATTGTTCTGTTTTCAGCAACAATTTCTTCCGAGTTGTCTCGAGTAATTGTAGCATTTGGCCTCGAATTATAAAGCGACATGCTATGTGTTCCCGCAGCTTGAATGACAAATGCTCCTAAAGTTTTTTCTACTCCTAACTCAATACCAGTGAATAATTGGTCAACATCTGTCATCATATAGTTTACGAATGTTCTAAATTCATCATGATAAAAGCTACGTGCCCATACTTGATCGTCTATTTGCGTGTAGTAACCTGTTAATCTCACCTTTAATTTAGGGTATCTAATGACATAACTTAAATCACCGGATAGAATTTTGGTGCTTTCTAAACTATCAATAACTTGATCTCTAGTTCTAGGGGATATAAATGCATTTCGAGAAAATGGCGCTCTTGTTGAATAAGTTAAGTTTCCTGTTACAAGGTGTCTACCGGTAATTTTATATACAGCTCCAGCTTTTATTCCGTAATTAAAAAAGTTATTTTTTTCAGATTCTCCAATAGATTCTTCAGGGAATCTACCATTTTGAACATTACCTGTTCTCCAGAAAGAAGTGTAAGAAGATGTTAGACCGGCATATGCATCAACCTTTTTTGATTTAAAATCTACTTGTCCGAAAATCTCAGCTTTGTTATTGTGAATGTTATAGTCGTATCCAAATTTATCGCCAGCTCTGATAAGTTTATTTGTAGTCGATAAATCGTTTTGCGCAACACTATCATTTGCAAAATCTCTTTCAGCAAATTGATCTACATCGACCCAGAAATCACCTCCTAATAAATCTGCCATTAATCTATAGTTATGGCTTGTATAGGTATGTGCGTTAATACCTGCAGTTAAGTAAATTTTTTCATTGAGCTGATTGTTATATACTGAATTGACTCCAAATCTTCTTGGGTCAACTCTATATTCTTCAACAATATACTTAGAACGATTTCCGGTAATAATGTTTCCTTCACCATTTGCATTTTCTACAGCATGTAAATTTTTAGAATTCGCAAAATACATTTGGTCCCAATTTAATTGCGATGTGCTTGTATTGTTTTGCCAAGCTGAAGTTGCTGCATTTGCCTCATCAAATTCTGCTCTGTTTGTAAAATAACTTGGTAGGTTTTTGTAATAATCGGGTCTTGGGTCGGCAGCATCGTACCAGTTTAAGTTGGTACTGCTCGTTCTTCCGAAAACTGCATAAACAGATGTAGTCAATTTTGATTTTTCATCTATTTGTAAATAATCTGTTACTACAACATAGGGTTTGTGATTGTCTCGCATCCGTGCGTTTCTTTTAATACTGTCACCTTCAGATGTAGTTTGGTATCCCCAATATGGATTGTAGTAATTAGAACCTGTCAAATCCAAAGCTTCTTGCTGCGCAATCCCTCTTCTTCCTTGAACTGCTGGTGCTCCAAATCCCGCTAAGTTAATAGTGTGATTATCGTTAATTCTTCTTTCTATAGCAGCAAAATAACTTCCTCCACTATAAGATGTTCCTTCAACATAACCTTCATTGGCCCATCTGGAAGACGCAGAGACTGAAAAAGCCCAATCTCCTTTCCAACCAGAATTATATGAATACATTGCTCTGTTGTTATAGCTTCTGTTGGTAGCTGCGTAAGAAGCTCTGTGCCCTTTGCTTTTTTCTGAGGCCCTTAAACTAATTGAAGAGTAACCTCCAATTCCGCCATAAGTGGTGTGTGAAGATGCAATTCCCATTTTAGCTTCTGGGTATCTTGTAACATCATTCAATCCACCCCAGTAACTCCATATAGCCCATCCACTCTCGGGATCATTGCCCGGTATTCCGCCAATTAAAATGTTGGTATTTTCTGAACTATACCCCCTTAGTCTAAATCTTGCAGCGCTAAAGTTAAATCCGGCTATACCCGCATAAACGTCTCTTGAAGATTGCAGCAAACCACTAATATTTTGCGATTGACCCTCGGATTGAATCAAATCTGCTCCTGAAGTAATAAGCGGCATATTTGTAATTGAGGAATCCTGATTCGTAGAATCTGATTGCGCACAAATAGTAAATACACAAAAAGATAGGATGAAAATGGCTAGGTTTCTAAGCTTCATAGTTATTTAAGAATTGCAACTGAATCTATTGTGCCAATGGAAGTAAATATATGTTAACCGTTTTGAATTTCTAAAGATGATATGCGAGAAATACAGTTAAACTTTATAATCTTTTACTCTGTTGGTTTTTAGTTATCTATACAAACATGGTTTCAGGTGCTTTGTCACTTTCAAGGAGAACATGTTGTACTTTATGTATGCAAATGTAAAATATTTTTAATAAAGTCCCACTTGGATAGGTGTGTTGTGAATAACTTAATAAATTATAAACATTTTTTTTTGGTTAAATCGTTATTTGTTCTCGCTTAAGGGGTGTTTGTTTAAACTCTATTTGGTTGAAAAGTTCACTAAATTATTGGTTGTTTTTTGGGAAGTTTAGTTTTGGCTATATATTTGCTACCTGGGTTTAATAGTGATTTCATCATTAAAACCAATTAAAATTTCAATTCCTATGTCGCTACTTAGATATACATTTTCAACGCTTTTATTGCTATTTTGTTTTACAACTCTAAAAGCACAAATACTTAATCCGGACAGGAGTTACGAGGTTGCTTGTGTTGGTTTTTATAACCTTGAGAATTTATTTGATACTATAGTTGACCCTGATACAAATAAAATTCTCCAGGAAGATTTTACGCCAAAAAGCAGTAAGCAGTGGAATTCAAAAAAGTACTTCAGTAAGCTAAATAATATGGCGGATGTAATTAGTAAAATTGGTGTTTCAAAATCTGTTCCTGATGGGGCAGCTGTTCTAGGCGTCTGTGAAATAGAAAATAAATCGGTATTAGATGATTTAGTAGCGCACGAAAAACTTAAAAACAAAAATTATCAGATTGTTCATTATGATTCTCCAGATAAAAGGGGAATTGATGTGGGATTTTTATACCAGCCAAAATATTTTAAAGTAACTTCTAGTAAAACTTATACCCTAACTCTGCCTGATAGAGATGATTGGTTTACAAGAGATCAGCTATTGGTTTCTGGAGAATTAAATGGAGAAAAAATGCATTTTATTGTTTGTCACTGGCCTTCCAGAAGAGGAGGGCAAAAAGCGAGCTCACATAAACGTATTGCAGCTGGTGAACTGGCTAAGAGTATTGTTGATTCGTTAACAAAAGAAAATCCTTTGGCAAAGGTTTTAGTAATGGGAGATTTAAATGATGATCCGGTTGATCCAAGTGTTAGAGAGGCAATGAACTCAGTTGGAAAGATTAAAAAAATGAAGGAAGGAGATATGTTTAATCCTATGGAATCACTTTTTAAATTAGGAATAGGCACCTTAGGTTACAATGATGCGTGGAATTTATTTGATCAAATGGTTATAACATCTGGGTTGATATCGAAGGACAATAGTTTTAACACTTATTCTTATTTTACCGCTAAAGTGTTTAATAATTCATTCTTGAAAAATAGTTCAGGAAGATTTGAAGGATTTCCATTTAGAACTTATTCTTATGGGAAATTTATCAATGGCTACAGCGATCATTTTCCTGTATATTTATACTTGGTTAAACAGAAAAGTAGATAATTAATACGTCATTTTTACATTTTATGAGGAATTTAAAATTATTCATTGTTGTTGCGTTCGTATTTCTTTGCAATACTGGAAGAGCCCAGGAAACACTAAAAGTTATGTATTATAACTTGTTAAACTTCCCATCAACATCTCCAGAAAGAGCAGATACATTAAAAAAGATTGTGCAACACGTCTTACCCGATATGTTTTTGGTTAATGAATTAGATAATCAATTTGGGGCAACATTAATATTAAATAATGCGCTTAATCAAAATGGGATAACGCATTATCAGCAAGCTACATTTGTAGATGGTCCTGATACTGATAATATGTTGTTTTTTAATTCTAATAAATTGGGTTTGATTTCTCAAAATGAAATCCAAACTTCGTTAAGGGATATAAATGAATACATTTTGTATTACAAAGCTCCGGATTTAGCTTCTACAATGGATACGGCCTTTTTCTTCATGTATTCCTGTCATTTAAAAGCTGGAAGTACGGATCCTAATCCAGATTATCGATTGGCCGAAGCGCAAGTTTTTAAAAATTATTTGTCTGGAAAAACAGGACTAAAAAATGTAATGTTTGGTGGGGACTTTAATTTTTACGGAAGTTCAGTCTCTAGTGAGCCTGCGCATAATTGGGTTTTAAATGGAGGAACTATTCCGTTGTTTGATCCAATTGATATGACCGGTGAGTGGCATGCGAATTCATTCTATGCTAGTATTCATACGCAAAGTACAAGAACTGTAAGTTTTGACGGTGGAGCGACTGGCGGATTAGACGACCGCTTTGATTTTGTTTTTATAAGTAATGATTTACAAACTGGAGCAAATAAAGCAAAATATGTCGATAATTCTTATACATCCATCGGCAATGATGGAGCTCATTACAATACATCATTGGTAAACCCTTTATCCAATGGGGCTGTGCCAGATGATGTTGCAAATGCGTTGTATCAAATGAGCGATCATTTGCCAGTTTACCTAGAGATACAAGTAGGAGGGGATGTTGGTATTACCGAGAATGACTATATTAGTAGTTTTAGTTTCAATAGTACTTCCAGAGAGTTGGAAGTTTTTCTAAAAAACAGTGAGAATCAAATTTCACTATCGGTTTACGATATTTCAGGTAAAAGAATTCTAGATCAAATGCATTCCGGAATTGATTTAATAAAAACATCCTTTCCCTACCTAAGAAGTGGAGTGTATATTATAAATCTTCAAAAAAGAGGAATGAATACTTCTTTGAAAGTTATTGTTCTTTAAAATTACCTGCTAAAGTCCATAACCATATTATAAAAACTGAATGGGTTCTCAGCATGTACCCAGTGCCCAGCATCATAAATGGTTTCTATTTCACTATTCGGGAATTGGTCGTAGATGTTTTGAAAATCGTCTTCTGCAATGTAATTTGATTTTTCCCCACGAATAAATAGTGTGGGAGTGTCCACAATCTTATCCGGAATAGCGGCAACAATATCTGACATCTTCTTTTCTAATACAGGAATATTTATCCTCCATCCCAATTGACCTTTTTCTATCCAGTATAAATTTTTCAGTAAAAATTGTTTTACCCCGATGTCTTCAATGAATTTCGATAATTGTTTATCTGCTTGGCCTCTTGATTTTATGATAGATAAATCCAAAGAGTTAAGCCCTTCCAAAATAATCCCATGGTGCATTGGGTAAGCTTTTGGTCCAATATCTACAACTATTAGCTTCTCAATAAATAGCGGGTGCTGTTGCGCGAAATGCATAACTGTTTTTCCTCCCATAGAGTGTCCTATAAGAATAATATTTTCTAATTCTAGGTCAGTAATGAGTTTGTATAGATCATCCGAAAGCAATTGGTAATTGAATTCATCACTTTTTGGTGAATGTCCATGATTTCTTTGGTCTACAAGGTAAACTTCAAAATTCTCGGCAAATTTTTTACCTAAGGTTTGCCAATTGTCAGAGCTGCCAAACAACCCATGAAGGATGATTAATGGTTGACCTTTTCCATATTTTCTGTAATGTAATTTCATTTTAACTCTCTCAAATAAAGTTGGACGGTGTTTTCCATTCCAAATTGCAGTGCATCAGATATTAATGCATGTCCTATTGATACCTCTTCTAGGCCTGGCAAATTATCTTTAAAAAACTTTAAATTATCTAAAGATAAATCATGACCAGCATTTAGTCCTAACCCTATTTCTACGGCTCTTTTTGTTGCTTCTGTAAAAGGAGCAATTGCTTTGTGTTTATCTATTAAATAATTAGCAGCATAGCTTTCTGTATATAATTCAATTCTATCGGACCCTGTTTCTAAAGCACCTTCAATCATTTTAATATCGGGGTCGACAAAAATAGAAGTTCGAATTCCTTTTTCTTTAAAACAACCAATAATTTCTTGCAAATAGATTTTATGTTGAATCGTATCCCAGCCATGATCAGATGTAAGCTGACCTCCACTATCGGGCACAAGCGTTACTTGTTCCGGAATTATATCTAAAACAAGGTCAATGAACTTATTTTCTTTAGGGTTGCCTTCAATATTAAACTCCGTTTGGACAACTTTCTTTAAGTCATATACGTCTTTGTATCGTATGTGTCGTTCATCGGGTCTTGGGTGTACTGTAATTCCTTGGGCACCAAAACGCTCAATGTTCTGAGCCATTTTGATTAAATTAGGAGTATTTCCTCCTCTTGCATTTCTGATGGTAGCAATTTTGTTAATATTGACACTTAATCTTACCATTGTTTTTAATTAAATTGGTTTAATAGTTGATACAATAGAAAGAAAAGAAAAACGTTTTAAAAATTAAGGTATCTGTATATAAATAAAAACAAACATCTTAAAAGGTAAATCGTAAATCAAATACTTACATTTGCACGCTGCAAAATTAATAATAAATGATTGCAAGAGAATTAATAACAAATGATGTTCCTCCGATTCGATCTTCCGAAACGGTAGAAAAAGCTTTAAATTGGTTGGATGAGTTTAAGGTAACTCACTTAGCTGTTGTAGATGGAGTTCAATATCAGGGCTTAGTTTCTGAAGATATATTATATGATGCAGCATCTTCGGATATGACAATAGCGGATTTAAACCTGACGTTAAATCGCCCTTTTATTTATGAAGATCGGCATATTTATGAAGTGATGAAAATGGTTTCGGATATGCAGCTTTCGGTTGCTCCTATTCTAGATAAAAGCGATAATTACCTTGGGTTGACCACGCTTCCATCCTTGATGCATCTAATTTCCAATACAGCATCGATAAGTGAGCCAGGTTCTGTAATTGTACTCGAATTGAATCAAAATGATTATTCCTTAGGTCATTTGGCCCAAATAATTGAAGGCGATGATACTAAAATATTAAGTACCTACATTACTTCTGCTAATGATTCAACACTTATGGAAGTAACTATTAAAGTGAATAGAAAGAACATTCAGGGAGTTCTTCAGGCTTTAACTCGTTATGATTATTTGGTAAAAGAATCTTATTCAGAAATAGATTATCAAGAAGATATGAAAGATCGATTTGAATCTCTCATGAAATACCTGGATATGTAATTGGAATAATGCTTCTCAAATTGCCTAGGCCCCTATATTTTCTTTTTATTTGTTTAGTTTCTCATACCTTTAGTTGGGCTCAAGACCAAGATGCAATATTTGAAGTTGCCAATATTAGGATTGTTGGGAATGATAGGACAAAAGAATTTGTTATTCATAGAGAATTGACTTTTTCAATTGGAGATACACTTTCTTATTCACTAATAGAAATAGAGCTAGAAAAGTCTCTGTTAAATTTGAAAAACACATCTCTTTTTAATTTTGTAACTGTCGAACACCATCCCGTAGATGATCGATATACAGAGGTGTTGATTGTAGTTACTGAAAGGTGGTATGTTTGGCCATTTCCTATTCTTGAAGTGGCAGATCCAAATTTTAATACTTGGCTGGAGACAAAAAACTTGGCAAGAATAAATTGGGGGTCCATGATTATGAATAGAAATTTTAGAGGGAGAAAAGAGAAATTAGGGTTTGTTTTTCAATTGGGATATTCGAAAAAAGTTGGTTGTTTTTATGATGTTCCCTATACAAAAAAGCATCAGAACTTTGGGTTTGGGGCGTACGCCTCTTATTTTCAAAATTATGAGGTTGTTTATGGTACAAATCGCAACAAACGTTTATTTACTAGGCCTACAGGCAAATCCAAAGAGGAGTGGTACAATGCTTTATATATAAAATATAGAAATAAGATTTTTGTTTCTCATCAGCTAATTGGTGTTTTTCAAGATGTTAGAGTAGAGGATAGTATCGTGATAAATAACACTAACTACTTTGGAAATGGAGAAAGTAGGATGAAATCGCTTGGTTTAAAATATGTTTTTAAAGATGATCATAGAGATAATGCATCATACCCCTTAAAAGGTTATTTTCTGAAAGCAGAGTTTCAGCATAATGGTTTCAATTTGTTTTCCAATCATTCATTTACCAAATTAGAAAGTGAGGTAAAGAAATTCGACAAGATTGGGGGTGATTTTTATTGGGCCTCGAGTATAAAAGGAAAATTTACATTTCAAGAGGTTCAAGCTTATTATTTCCAGAATATGCTTGGATATAGTGATTTTGTGCGAGGCTATGAATATTATGTAATAGATGGGAAGTATGCATTGTTACTAAAAAGTAATCTTAAGTACAAGGTTGCCTCTTCTAAAAAAACAATTCTACCCGTAGTCCGCAATCCTGGGATTTCTAATTTTCATTATGCATTTTATTTAAATATTTTTACAGATATTGGTTATGTCGGAGATGATTATTTTAATAATAACTTATTGGCGAACAATACGATGGTTGGATATGGTGTTGGTCTTGATTTTGTAACTTATTATGATAAAGTTATTCGAATTGAATTCTCTACGAATAAATTAAACGAATTTGGATTTTTTCTACATTTTGTTCAACCGATATAAAAGTAGGTTACTTTTGAAGCAGAAAATTAAAATCAAACAATGAAAGTAGCTATCTATTGTAAAAGAGTACCTGATGAAGCGGTGGTTTCTGTACTGATTCTTGTTAATGAATTAATGAGCAAGCAAGTTCAGCTATACATGAATGCTTCTTTTTGTGATTTTTTAAAGAGTAAAAATATATCAGGAAATTTTATTATTGGCTCTTCTCTGGAAGATGTTGACACGGCACCAGACATATTGATTAGCATAGGAGGTGATGGGACCATTTTAGATACCATTACAGCAATTGGAGATTCAAAGATACCTATCGTTGGCTTAAATACAGGTAGGCTTGGCTTTTTGGCGAATAATGCCAAAGAAGACGCTAAGCAGATTGTAGAAATGTTATTGAAGGGGAATTATGAGTTAGAACAAAGGTCATTGTTAAGTCTTGAGACTGATGATAAATTATTTGGGAAAAATAATTTTGCATTAAATGAGCTGACGGTTCACAAAAAGGATTCGTCCTCAATGATGACAATACATACATATATAAATGATGAGTATTTGAACTCGTATTGGGCTGATGGTTTAATCTTGTCAACTCCAACGGGTTCAACGGCATATTCATTAAGTTGCGGAGGCCCAATATTAATTCCACAAGCAAAAAACTTTGTAATAAACCCAATTGCCCCACATAATCTCAGTGCTAGACCTCTTATAGTTCCCGATGATGTAGAGGTAAAATTGCGGATTGAGGGTAGAGAAGATGAGTTTTTAGCGACTTTAGATAGTCGTACTAGGACGATAAGTAATGATACTGATTTAAAGGTGGTTAAGTCAGATTTTTGCATCAATTTAGTTAAATTCGAAGGGCAGAATTTTTACAAAACCATAAGGAATAAATTATTATGGGGAGTAGATAAAAGAAATTAACTAAATATCCTCCAATAATTCTTATGCTTGTTAAGCAATCTTATTGAAATACCATTAAATTTGTTTGATTTTGAAAAAGATAATTGGGTATTTAGCAATAAATCACTGAAATTAATGTTTTATTCGCTTGTATTAATCATGATGAGAAGGATTAGCCTCATAGTAATTATATTTTTTTCCGTAACAAATGTAACCGCTCAAACTCCTGAAATAGGAGTCTTTGGAGGGGGAGCTTATTACATAGGGGATTTAAATCCTTATGCTCATTTTAACCAAACTAATTACGCAGTCGGAATTGTTTATCGTTCTAATTTTGACAATGAGAGAATAGCTTTGCGTATTCAAGCAATATATGGTCAGGTTGAAGGAAATGACGCTTTTTCGAATGACTTAAATCAATTGAATAGAAACTTGAATTTTAGTTCTTCTATATTAGAAATAGGTCCACTAATTGAAATAAATTTTATAGATTATATCGTTGGAGATTTGAGTAGAAAGAAATTTAAATTTCAAACTTTTTATTTGTTAGCTGGCATTACTTATTTCAAAATGAATCCTTTAGGAAATTATCAAGGTGAAGCTATAGAACTACAACCTTTAGCAACAGAAGGGCAAGAAACATCTCAGAACCCTTCAGTGAAAAGGTATCAATTAAATCAAATCAGTATTCCTCTGGGCGTGGGCTACAAGTTTAATGTAACAAAAAGATTTGCTATCTCATTGGAGTATGGAATTCGAAAAACTTTTACGGATTATTTAGATGACGTTAGTGGTCGGTATCCCGATTTGCAGTTATTATCTCAGGAGGCAGGTCAGCTTTCGGCATACATGAGTGATAGAACATTAAATGAGGAAGGCTACACTGATATGAATTATGGTATGTCGCGCGGAAACTCTAAAAATAAAGATTGGTATTCTTTTTTCGGAGCCATTATTAGTTTTAGAATATTTGACCACGAAACGTGCAGCAAAAGATTCAAATAGCTTCTCATAGATTTAAAATTCACAAAAAACCATAAATCATTTCACAAAGTCCTTATATTTCCTCAAATTCGCAGGAATTTTTATGAGTTACAAAAACCAAATAGATTTAACCAAAGTTCCGCAGCATGTAGCTATGATCATGGATGGCAATGGACGTTGGGCTCAACAAAAAGGAGAAGAAAGAGTATTTGGTCATATTAATGGAGTTGATTCTGTAAGGGAATCGCTTACAGCCGCTGGTGAAATAGGTGTAAAATACCTTACACTTTATGCCTTTAGTGCAGAGAATTGGAATAGACCAAAAGAAGAAATTGATGCTTTAATGGATTTATTGGTTAAAACGATTGCATCTGAGGTAGATGAATTAAATGAAAATAGCGTGAAACTTCAAGCAATAGGAGATACAGGTAATCTTCCGGAAAGTTGCCAAGAAGCCTTGTCTGGAGCTATTAAGAAAACAAAGAATAATACAAGGGTAACATTGAACTTAGCCTTAAGCTATAGCTCTAAGTGGGAAATGACCAAAGCAATTCAAGAAATTGCAAATGAGGTTAAAGGAAAAAATATTTTACCAAGTGAAATAAATGAGGAATTAATAAGTTCTTATCTCAGTACTCGAAATATTCCGGATCCTGAATTGTTAATTCGCACAAGCGGAGAGGCAAGGATAAGTAATTTCATGTTGTGGCAACTGGCCTATGCAGAGTTGTATTTTACTGAAACGCTTTGGCCAGACTTTAAGAAGGAGAATTTTTTCGAAGCAATATTAAATTACCAAAACCGAGAAAGAAGGTTTGGAAAAACAAGTGAACAAATATCTGAAAATGAATAAAGTTATTTTAATACTTCTGCTTGTTATTTCAAGTGTTTTAGGTTCTAAAGTGTCAGCCCAAAATGCTGCCGTAGATTATTTGTCACCAAAGAAGTATACGCTTGCAGGAATAGTTGTGGATGGTGTTCGGAATTTTGATCATAATCAAATTATCAATAAAACTGGACTTGTAAGAGGGGAGCAGGTTACCATTCCTGGTGACAATATTACTAAGGCTATAAATAATTTATGGAAGGAGAAGCTTTTTTCCGATGTACAGATTGTTGCAGAAAAAATCCAAGGGAATGATATCTTTTTAGTGATAAAACTACAAGAAAGAGAAAGATTGTCTCGTTACAGTTTTAAAGGTGTTTCCAAATCCGAAGCAAACAAAATCAGAGAGGTTTTAGACTTGTACACGGGTAAAATTATTACCGAAGATTTGCTGTTGAGAGTAAAACAAACTAGCAGAAACTATTTCATTGATAAAGGTTATCTAAAAACTAAGGTAAATGTTGTTTCCCAGCCGGATACATTGATAAATAATAGTGCTCAACTTACGATCAAAGTAAAAAAAGGAGAGAAGATTAAAATCAGTAAAATTCTTATCGAAGGCAATGAAAAACTTTCGGATGGTAAAGTTAGAAGAGCAATGAAAAAGACCAAACAGAAAAGATGGTATTTTTTCAATATTGGTTCTAAGTTTATGCAATCGAATTTTGCAAATGACAAAAGACATGTGATTGAGAAGTACAAAGAACTTGCTTTTAGAGATGCAGAAATAACATTTGATACATTGTACAGCGTTGATGAGAGGTCAATCAATATTAAAATGAAGATTGATGAAGGAAATAAGTACTTTATTAGAAATGTTGATTGGGTTGGTAATCTAAAATATTCTTCAGGAAGGCTGGATACGATTTTGGGAATTAAACCCGGAGATGAGTATAATCAGGCAACATTAGAAACGCGACTTTTTATGAATCCTGGAGGTTCTGATGTGTCCTCATTATATATGGATGATGGATATTTGTTTTTCCAATTAACACCGGTAGAAACACAAGTCACTAGTGATTCTGTAGATTTGGAATTACGTATTTATGAAGGGAAACAGGCAAGAAATAGAAACATAACAATTATTGGGAACTCAAAAACCAGTGATCATGTAATTCTGCGTGAAATTTATACAAAGCCAGGAGACTTGTTTAGCAGGGATGCTGTTATTCGAACACAACGGCAATTAGCGCAAAATGGTTATTTTGACCCGGAAAAACTGGCTGTAAACCCCAAGCCTAATCCTGCAGATGGCACAGTAGATATTGAGTATGTTGTTGAAGAAAAGCCAAGTGATCAGATTGAACTTTCTGGTGGTTGGGGAGCAGGAAGAGTAGTTGGCACATTGGGAGTTGTGTTTAATAATTTTTCAAGTAGAAAGTTTTTTAGAGCATCTGAGTGGAAGCCATTACCATCAGGTGATGGGCAGCGTTTAAGTATTAGAGCTCAATCGAATGGGTACTTTTTTCAATCTTACAATGCTTCATTTACTGAGCCATGGTTGGGAGGGAAAAAACCAAATTCATTAAGTGTTTCAATTTTTCATTCAGTTCAAGCATCTGACCCTGTGAATTACCGTGATTCCACAGACGCAGAAGGTAAAAGAGTAAAAAACCCAGATAGAAGATATATTAAAATTACAGGAGCTTCAATTGGGTTGGGGAAAAGGTTAAAGTGGCCAGATGATTATTTTACACTCCAATTAATGGCGGGTTATCAGTATTATGATTTGAATAATTATGGGAATGTATTTTCTTTTTCTGATGGATATGCGAACAACTTATCTTTTCAAGCAACTTTGTCCAGAAATTCAATAGATCAACCATTGTATCCAAGGACGGGTTCTTCATTTACATTATCAGCTAAAATTACTCCTATGTATTCTTGGTTTGACGGTGTTGATGATTACTCAGATTTATCGGATCAAGAAAGATACAAGTGGTTAGAGTACAATAAAATTAAATTTACCTCATCCTGGTTTACGCCATTGTCTAAAGATAAAAAATTGGTTATTAATGCGAGGCTTGGATTTGGATTTCTTAATGCTTGGAATTCTGATAAGGGAGCTCCGCCTTTTGAACGATTCTTTATGGGAGGCAGTGGTCTTACTGGATTCAATCTAGATGGACGTGAAATTATTGCTTTACGTGGTTATGATGATGGGCACATATCCCCACAAGTCAATGGTGGCAGGATAATCAGTAAATACACCATGGAGTTGCGTTATCCACTTTCTTTAAATCCATCAGCAACAATTTATATGCTCGGATTTATAGAAGCAGGAAATACATGGAATGATTATAAAAAGTACAATCCGTTTCAGGTGAAGCGATCAGCTGGTGTAGGGGTAAGAATATTTTTGCCAATGTTTGGTTTAATGGGGCTTGATTATGGTTGGGGGTTAGATGAGTTAGATGCAGGAGCGGCTGGAGAATTTATTCACAATTCTGAAATTCAATTAAAGGGCTATCGTGGGCAGTTCCATTTTACCATTGGCATGAATCTTGGGGAACTATAATTCAAATTTTTTAACTTCGCGTAATCAAATAATAAGCACATTCGTTATATGAAAAAAATAGTTCTAAGTTTACTAACAGTTTTTTTATTGTCATCAGCAGCACTCTCTCAAAAATATGCTTTTGTAGATATGAACTATATTTTGAGTGAGATTCCTGCCTACAAGGAAGCGCAAAAAGAGTTGGATGATTTATCTGAAAAATGGCAAAAAGAAATTGAGTTAGAGTACAAGGAGATAGAAGTGAAATACAAAGCATATCAGCAAGAGCAAATTTTGTTGCCAGAAGATACCAAGCGACAAAGAGAACAAGAAATTTTTGAAGCTGAAAAAGCAGCAAAAGAATTACAAAAAAAACGTTTTGGTGTTAATGGTAGCATGTTTCAAAAAAGGAAAGAGTTAATTGAACCAATACAAGATGAAATTTATAGAGCCATAAAAACTATGGCAAAAGAGAAAGGATATGATTTTGTAATGGAGAAAGAAAAAAATTCAAATATCTTATACGCCAATCCGAAATATGACAAAAGTGATATCGTATTGAATAAAATAAAAAAATAAATATAGAACAGTAAAATTACCGAGATGAAAAAATTATTTGTAATAGCAGTATTAGCATTAGGAACCATTAGTATGTCAGCACAAAAATTGGGTCATATTAATTCGCAGGAAATGATGGTGCAGATGAAAGAATATAAAGCAGCAGAAACAGAACTAGAGAGATATCAAGCTGAGTTAATGAGGGAATTAGAGATGTTTGCTACATTAATTAAACAAGATGAAGCCAAGTATATTGAAGATGAACCAAATTTAACCGAAGAAATAAAAGCTTCTCGTTACCAAGAACTTATGCAGAAGAGTCAAAATTTTCAGGTAAAACAAGGAGAAGCAGAAAAAAAGTTACAGGATAAAGAGGCAATGTTAATGCAAACGGTACTTAAAAAAATTCAAGAAGCTGTGCAGAAAGTAGCAAAAGAAAATAGTTATACTTATGTATTTGATACTTCAAGTCTTCATTTTGCTGGAGGAGAAGATATTACTCCATTATTAAAAAAAGAATTAGGTATTGTTGACTAATCAATGATTACTTGTTACATTTAAAACCACTTACATATGTAAGTGGTTTTTTTATGCAAAATAAAATGATAAAGAAAGCCCCCATAGGAGTTTTTGATTCGGGTTACGGTGGATTAACGGTTCTTTCTGAATTGAGAAAGGCTATGCCAGATAATGATTTTATTTATTTGGGAGATAATGCTAGAGCACCCTATGGTACGCGCTCTTTTGATGTGGTATATGAATATACGCTTCAAGCTGTAAAAACATTATTTGACCAAGGGTGTCACTTAGTTATATTAGCATGTAATACGGCTTCGGCTAAAGCTTTGAGAACAATACAGCAAAATGACTTGCCAAAAATAGCTCCAGAAAAAAGAGTGTTGGGAGTTATTCGCCCATGTGCAGAAATGATAGATGAGTTTTCTACTACTAAACATATTGGAGTTTTAGGAACTGTTGGTACGGTCATATCTGAATCATATGTGCTTGAAATCGAAAAACTCCACCCACACATTGTGGTGAGTCAAGAAGCCTGTCCAATGTGGGTTCCTTTAGTTGAAGATAACGAATTCAATACTCCAGGAGGAGAGTTTTTTATTAGACAAAGCTTAGAGTCGCTATTATCAAAAGATTCAGCGTTAGATGCTCTGATTTTAGGTTGTACACATTATCCAATTTTGATAGAGCAAATTAGAAAATTCGTGCCCAATACGGTTAGAGTAATTGCTCAAGGGGAAATTGTTGCAAAGAAACTAGTTGATTATCTTAGAAGACATCCAGATATGGCTGATAGGTGTTCTAAGAATGGAATTAAGATGTATTATACTACAGAGAACCCAAGGTCATTTGAAGAAAAAGCGAGCTTGTTTTTAGATGAAAAGGTTGTTGCAGAGCAAATTCAATTGAGTTAAGATAGCGGTATTCTCATTCACTCAATTAATCCGTCCTTCATAACCAAAGTGCGATCAGCCATTTTTGCTAAATCTTCATTGTGCGTTACGATTACAAAAGTTTGTTGGAATTTATCTCGCAGGTCAAAGAATAATTGATGTAATTCTTTAGCGGTTGTGGAATCTAAGTTTCCACTGGGTTCATCTGCTAGAATAAGAGCAGGGTCATTAATTAATGCTCGAGCAACACTTACTCTTTGTTGTTCCCCACCTGAAAGTTCATTTGGTTTGTGCTCTATTCTGTTTTCTAAGCCTAATTGAATTAATAGCTCTTTAGCTCTTTTTTCGACTTCTTTTTTATTTCTTTTTCCAATATATCCGGGTAGGCAAACGTTTTCAAAAGCTGTAAATTCAGGCAATAAATGGTGGAACTGGAACACGAATCCGATGTTCTGGTTTCTGAATTGTGCTAATTCTTTTTTACCCAAAGCACTAGTAGATTTGTTTTCGAAAATAATATCACCTCCATCTGCACGGTCTAGTGTTCCAAGAATTTGAAGCAAGGTTGTTTTACCCGCACCTGAAGCTCCAACTACTGATACAATTTCTCCTTTGTTAATAGTGAAGTTAACACCTTTTAGCACTTTTAAGTCGCCGTAAGATTTAGTTATGTCTTTTGATTCAATCACGTTGCTAAGTTATTCAAATTGTTTTAGGTAATCCAAAACAAAGGGGAAATGATCTTTGGGAGCATCTTTATGAGTAAGAATGATTGATATGATCGTAATCGTGTTTGAACCCATTATTCTTTCCCACAATTTGCAATTTGTTCGCTTGATGCTTCCCCGTTTCATTCAAAAGTCTTTTTACATCATCGGATGACCTAGAAGCTTATCACCTCTTCCTGTTATGTATAAAATAGGAGGGAGCTTCACATTCGCTAATGCTTTTTGGTAATTATAGCCGTCTTCTGGAGAAATCCATTTTTCTTCTTTTACCCAAATATTTGCATCTGCATAATAAGCTGCTGGTTCATTTTCAGTTCCCATCTTCATTTTTTTTGCAGGCAAATAGCCATGTTTTTTAGTCAAATAGGTTCCGTATTTATCCCACATCAAATTAACTCCAATCAATTTTCTCCAACCTTTTATGCAATTCTTCTTTTGGTGCTGAATGCAATCATTGATTTAATATTAGGATCTTGCGTCCTGGATAAATAAGCTATTGCTAAAACACCTCCCCAGCTATGGGCTCCCAAGTGTATTTTTTCTATCCCAGTTGTTTTCTCTTACAAATGCTAGATAGGTTGGAATATCTCTTGTAATTATTTCAAATTGACTGTGATTAAACCTTTCTTTATTTTTGGAAGACTTTCACCTTTTCCTAGTAAGTCACACACAAAAACATCAAAACCGTTTTCCGCAAGAAATGGAGCGAATCCTTTACCTTTTTTGGTGAAAAATATTCTGCCATCTTCAAAATATCCATGAATTAAGAAAATTGGAGAACCTCCTTTTTTTGTGTAAAAACGATGAACTTTGGAAGTTCCCTGATTGAATTTTATATCGTATGATTCGTATTCCATGGGAGGTAAAGATACTATTGTAAAATTGTTAAAAGTAAATTTGTGAATTGGCCTTGTAAATAATCTTCTAAAATACATCCGCAAGGAGCGTTAAAAAGGAAAAGCTGTTTGAACGAAGTGAGTTCTTTTACTTTAGTGATGAGGAATTGAATTTTGAAGGTTATTTGCGAAGCCTTGACTTTTTTTGTTTCGTTTTTTGTGTTAAGACAAAAAATGAAATGCCCGTCCGGCAATAGGACTTTAAGCTATTATAGTTGTATTTAAATGAAAGAGAATATCTTTTTAAAAAAACATGTAACTATTTATGGCTTAACCCAAGACTATTTTTACATTTGGGCAACTAAAACCAAAAAAATGAATTTACACGAATTTCAAGGAAAATCGATTTTAGAAAGTTACGGAGTAGCTATACAAAAAGGAATTGTAGTTGATGATGCATCTCAAACATTAGGGGTGGCTAAACAACTTACAGCAGAAACGGGTACCGAATGGTATGTTGTTAAAGCACAAATTCATGCTGGAGGCAGAGGGAAAGGAATTATCGAAGAAACGGGTTCTCATGGTGTTGAAATCGCAAAAGGAATTGATAAAGTTGAAGGTGTTGTACGAGGGATTTTAGGCGGGCATCTAGAAACGGCTCAAACAAATGGTGTTGGAAAATTAGTAGTAAAGTGCTTAGTTGCTGAAGATGTATACGCTCCAGATTTTGATAAATGTGAAGAGTATTACATGTCTGTATTAATGGATAGAGGTAATGGTAGAAATATTATCATGTACTCTACCGAAGGAGGAATGAATATTGAAGAAGTTGCGGAGAAAACACCTCATTTAATATTTAAAGAAGAAATTGATCCTAAAGTTGGTTTACAAGGTTTTCAATGTCGAAAAATTGCTTTTAACTTAGGTTTAAGTGGAAAGGCATTTAAAGAAATGACAAAGTTTGTTAAGTCATTATATGCAGCTTACGAAGGTTGTGATGCTTCTATGTTTGAAATTAACCCAGTGTTAAAAACATGTGAAGAAACAATTATAGCTGTCGATTCTAAAGTGACTTTAGATGATAATGCTTTGTATCGTCATCCGGATTACGCCGCAATGAGAGACGTAAGTGAAGAGGATCCGACAGAAGTTGAAGCAGCTGCAGCTGGTTTAAGCTATGTCAACTTGGATGGAAATGTTGGGTGTATGGTAAATGGTGCTGGATTAGCCATGAGCACAATGGATATTATTAAGTTATCAGGTGGAGAACCTGCGAACTTTTTAGATGTTGGTGGTACAGCGGATGCTGAAAGAGTTGAAAAAGCCTTTAACCTTATTCTAAAGGATAAAAATGTAGAAGGTATTTTAGTAAATATCTTTGGAGGAATTGTAAGATGCGATAGAGTGGCTAATGGAATTGTTCAAGCTTATAAAAGCATTGGTAACATTCCAGTTCCAATTATTGTAAGGTTACAAGGAACAAATGCTGTTGAAGCAAAAGAGATTATTGATAACTCTGGTTTAAACGTGCATTCTGCAATTACATTGCAAGATGCTGCAGACAAGGTGAAAGAAGTTATTATATAAGCTTTAAATTAATAGAGAAAAAAAAAGGAGAGCAATTGCTCTCCTTTTTTTATGCTTAAAATTTTTCAATAACAATTTTGTAAATCAAGCTAATTAAAATTCAAAAACCGTTAGACCACTTCTTATTTTAGGTTCTATCCAAGTGCTTTTTGGGGGCATAATGTTATTTGTGTCTGCAACCCTTTTTAACTGGTCTATTGAGACAGGAAAGAATCCAAATGCAACTTTGGCTTTTTTGCTTTCAACAGATTCTTGCAAAGCTATCATTCCCTTAGTTCCTTCAATAAAATTAACGCGATTATCTGTTTTTAAATCGTGTATCCCAAGAATAGGAGAGAGAACCAAGTTGGATAGAAGCTGCGCGTCAAGACAACCAACAGGATTGTCATTTTCAATAAATTCATCTTTAATTGTAAGCGAGTACCATGACTCATCAAAGTACATGGATAAATTGTGTAATGATTTGGGATGATACTCTTCTTTGCTTTTTGTTAATATAAATGATTTTTCTATTTGGAGTAAAAACTCTTCAGAAGTAAGGTCATTTAAACTATTAACAGTTCTGTTGTAATCAAAAATTCTCAATTTACTTTCAGCAATATAAAAAGCCATGAAGTAATTAAAGTCTTCATCTCCTTTGTATCCTTTTTCTCTTTGACTCTTCGTATATAATGCAGATGATGAGACTCTATGGTGTCCGTCAGCAATATATGAATGCTCTACATTAGCAAAAGCATCTTGAAGTAGCTCGATATCCTTTTTGTCACTAACAATCCAAAGATCATGCTTTACTTCTCTTGTGTTGGTAAATTCGTATTCTGAGCGAGTGCTAACGTATTTTTCCAACAGCGCATCAATATCCTCATTGTCTTTGTAAGTTAAAAGTACGGGCTCTGCATTAAATTTACATACATTCAAATATTTCTTAAACATCTCCTCTCTTTGAGAAAGGGTATGCTCATGAACTTTAATTTTTCCGTTTAAATAATCGTCGACTGAAGCGGCCGCAATAATTCCAATATAAGTATTCGTGGAGTTATTTGTCTGTAAATGTATATAGCAGGAACTTCGTCTTGAGTAAAATATCCGAGTGTCTTGAACTCATCGTACTTGTCTCTCACTTTTTCGAAACGCTCAACAGTATTTGGTTCAGTCGAGTCATCCTCTCTAAACTCGGGGTTGATAACATGTAAAAAAGTATATGGATTCCCTTCAAGTTTAGATTCTAAGTGCTTTTTCTTGTATGAGTAGGAAGGTCTGCTAGATACTAAATAAGCTTTGTCTCTAGTTGGCCGAACCGCTTTAAATGGAATTATTTTACTCATAGTGCTAAGTTACATTGATTTGAAAGTGGGAAAGTAATAAAAAAGCCGATAAACAATTACGAATATCGGCTTTGGTATTGATTATAATAAGATTATTAAACTTTGTAAAAGTCAATTATTTGACTTGCCAGTTCTGTTCCAATTCTGTCCTGCGCTTCAACCGTTGCAGCTCCAACGTGAGGTGTTAAAGCTATTTTCTCGTGTGCTAAAATATCAGCTCTTGGAGATGGTTCTCCTACAGAATACGTCTAATGCACAAGCAGCAACTTTACCATTGTTTAATGCTTCAATTAAGTCATCTTCATTGATTACTCCACCTCTTGCAGCATTAACGATACGAACACCATCTTTCATTTTATCGAATTCAGCTTTTGCTATTACAGCTCCTTCTTTTGGCATAGGAACGTGTAAAGAGATATAATCAGCTTTTGCTAATAAATCATCTTTAGAAACCATGTCAATGTTTACATCAATGCTTTGATTTCCAACTTCAACGGATACAGAAGCGTTTTCCACAAATGGGTCAGCAGCAATAACATTCATCCCGCAACCTAAAGCGTATTTAGCAGTATATTGACCAATTCTTCCAAATCCAATTACGCCTAAAGTTTTACCTCTTAATTCAACACCTTTCCCGTATTTTTTCTTTAGAACTTTAAATTCGGAATTCCCATTAGTAGGCATATTTCTCTCAGAGTCATAAGTAGAACGAGAAATACTAAATAATTGCCCAGTTACTAATTCAGCAACAGCCAATGAAGATGCTGCCGGTGTATTAAAAACAACTAATCCATTGTCTCTGCCATATTGAACATCAATGTTGTCCATTCCAACACCACCTCTACCAATCATTTTAAGTCCAGGGCATGCATCCATTACTTCTTTGCGCACAGTGGTTGCACTTCTTACTAATACAACTTCATAACCTTCGTTGTTAATTGCATCAATTAAATCATCCTGAGCAACAGTTTCAGTAACGACAGTAAATCCTTTTGCTTCTAAAGCTTCTTTTCCTGATGGTGCAATACCATCGTTTGCTAATACTTTCATTTATTCTTTTTTATGCTGTTTGAAGTGCTAGTTTTTTCATTACGTCTACTAAAACTTGTACACTTTCCAAAGGAAGAGCGTTGTACATGGATGCTCTATATCCACCAACTCGAGCGATGTCCTTTAAGTCCGTTAATTTTTTCTTCGTTCCACATTTTATCAAACTCTTCTGCCTTGCTCTCGTCAGTAAGAACGAAAGTAACATTCATGTTACTTCTGTCTTCTTTTGCAGCAGTTCCTTCAAAAAGAGGATTGTTGTCTATTTCACTGTAAAGTAACGCAGATTTTTCTTCATTTCTTTTTTCAATCCAATCAAGTCCACCGTTTTTCTTCAACCATCTTAATGTCAGCATTGCCGTGTAAATAGCAAAACAAGGAGGAGTATTAAACATCGAGTCTTTATCCGCATGTGTTTTTAGATTCAGCATAGTTGGAATATCAACTGATGAATTACCAAGTACAGAATCCTTGATTATGTAAAGAGTTGTTCCTGCTGGACCAAGATTTTTTTGAGCACCGGCATAAATAATATCAAATTTAGATACATCAATTTTCTTTGAGAAAATATCCGAACTCATATCGCATACCAAAGGCACGCTTGTAGATGGAATTTCTTTAAACTGCGTTCCAAAAATTGTGTTATTCGATGTATAGTGCAAGTAATCTATGTCATTCGGTATTGCGTAGCCTTTTGGAATGTAATTGTTGTTTTTATCTTCTGAAGAGGCTATTAAAACAGATTCGCCCATGAAATCAGCTTCTTTAATCGCTTTTTTTGCCCAGGCTCCAGTGTTAATGTACCCACCTTTTTTATTTTCTCTCATCATATTATAAGCGGAAACTAAAAATCCTAAGCTAGCTCCTCCCTGAAGAAACAAAACGGTATAACCATTTGGAACTTCTAGTATTTCTTTGACTAAACCTCTAGCTTCTTCCATAACCGCTACGAAGTCTTTGCTTCTATGAGACATTTCAAGAATGGAAAGTCCTGAGTTGTTATAGTTTAATACTGCTTTTGAAGCTTCTTCGAATACTTCTTGCGGCAAGATGCATGGCCCTGCACTGTAGTTGTGAACTTTTGACATAGTGACTAATTTAGCGTTAAAATTTATCATGCAAATGTGATGAAAAAAGGTCAATTAATATCAAAATAGTTAAGTTCTTTTTTATTGGTTTAATAATTAAAAACAGATCATTTGTGCAAACCAAATTTGTTCATAGGTTAAAATAATGTAGTTTTATGAGCACTTATAATTAAGTAATTATGCACGGTACAGATTTTTGTGCAGTAAAAAAAAGCAACCAAGTTTGTTTTTGAACGTTAAAATAAAAAAAATCATGAAAACGGTATCCGTTATATTTTTACTCTTGATATCCTTTAAGTCATTCTCTCAAAATGATTTAGGTAAATCAGTTCAGATGAAAAAAGTGTCTTTCACAAATGAAGGAACTACCAAAGTTCAGGCGCACAATAAAGGGCAATATGTGTCTGGTGGTAACAAAAAAATAATAGAGGCTAAAACTGTAGCCTATTATGATAGCTACATTTCTTCTGTAAAAACAAAAATGGAACATATTAAATCTGATAAAGTTGAGAATAGGAGAGCTATTGAAAGTGGATGGTATGATGAAATGAAAAAGAACATATCAAATGCTGAAATTGAAAAACAAAAATTACTAATTGTTAAATAGCCAAATGAAACATTTGAAATTAATTTCGTTAGTGCTTTTTACGATTCTCTTGAGTGGTATTGTCTATTCTCAAAGTAATACATGTAATACTTTAGAGCCTATTTGTACCGATGTAGGTTTGGATTTCCCTGCTCAAACTGGAGTAGCAGATGCGAGTATCACGGATCCTGGTAATAATTATAGTTGTTTAGCCTCTTCTCCTAATCCTACATGGTATTATATGGAGGTAGCAGATGCTGGTGGTATTGATATGGATCTGTCTGCGGGTTCTGATATTGATTTTGCGTTATGGGGTCCCTTTTCTAATTTAGCCGATGCTCAAGCAAATTGTAATTCATATGGATCTGCAATAGACTGCAGCTATTCCACTGCTGCGACGGAAAATGTAAATGTACCGAATGCTCAAATAGGTGAGGTATATGTCTTGTTAATTACAAATTATGCGTCAGTTTCTCAGCAAATTACTCTTGAGCAGACAGGTGGCTCGGGGTCCACAGATTGTAGTATTGTAGATCCTTGCTTTATGGATTTTATAGACGCAAACGTTTCGGTATGCGCTGGTGGTACATTTGATATTACGGGGCAAGTTCAGTTTACAGATCCTCCCACAAGTGGTACTCTGACGGTTACTAATTGTTCTGGCGATCAGCAAGTATTTAATGCTCCGTTTAATAGCCCAATAAATTATGCTATAAATGGTATTACAGCGGATGCAACTGCCGGTTGCTCTGTTACCGCGGTTTTTTCGGATGATCCAGCCTGTACAATTACTACAGGTACTTTTACGGAACCTGTCTGTACATGTTTTATGACATTATTGGACGCAACTGTTGGTGTCTGTAATGGGGCAACTAATTCATTTGATATAACCGGAACAGTTGAGTTTGTCAACCCCCCAGCTACGGGAACATTAACGGTATCGAATTGTTCAGGAGATCAGCAAGTTTTCAATGCCCCTTTTACCAGTCCACAACTGTTTACTATTGGAGGAATAGCGGCAGATGGAACTGCTGGTTGTGCTGTTTCAGCTGTGTTTTCAGCAGATCCTGCTTGTACGCTAACAACTAGCACTTACACTGAGCCAGCTTCCTGTCTGTGTCCAGCATATGCTGGAACTACCACTGTAACAATGACTGGTTTTGGAACAAACAATTATGTGTTATGTGATGGAGATCAAATTGATATTTTGTCTAATGGAGATAACGTTGCAGACCCTTCATGGATAGACCCTGGATTGATGTATGGTATTTACACCTGTCCCCCAACCCCTGGTTTGGAACCTGGAGTTGATCCATGTTATTCTGGGTTTGTTGTTGGAGGTCCATCGGATTTGATAGATTTGAATGTTGGAGGTTCCAGTGGAGGTTTGTTGGCAGCTATTATTGGTGCAGGAATTCCAATAACTGGCAATACAGTGTATTATGCGCCAATGACCGCAATAGATTTTGGTGGTTTATTGTATGATCCTACTTGTGTTGATGTTGGTCCTGTAACGGCAGTAACTTATTTGGAACCATTAGTTATAGCTGGTGTAGAAGATTGTCAAACTGGAACAGTAACAGTTACAATTAGTGGTGGGTATCCAGAACTTTTAGGAGGAAATTATTCAATATCTAATATATTGCCAGCCACAGCTTCGGTTTCCCCAAATCCACTTACAGTAAGTGGTGGCACAGTTACAATTTCAGGGCTGCAAGATGGTGACATGTATTCATTTGATGTTACTGACGATAATGGTTGTCCAATAGCATTTTCTGGAGGTCCGTTTGTTGGGTTGCCAGTTGCAGATGCTGGAACTGATGCTGTAGAATGTTCATTTAGTTATGGTTTAAATGCTACTGCAAGTTTTGGTACAGGAACATGGACTGGAGCCGGTGTTACATTTTCTAATCCAAATTCACCTACTTCAAATGCGACTGTAACAAGTGCAGGCTCTTATACCATGACGTGGACCGAAGACAATGGTGGCGGATGTGCAGATTCGGACGATGTTATTGTTCAGTTTTCAAATTTAAGTTATATAGATGCTGTTGTTCAATCTACATGTGGAAGTGCAGATGGTGAAATTACATTAACAGCAAGTGATGGAGTTATTGCTTATCAATATTCAATTGATAATGGTGCCAATTTTCAGGCATCTGGTAATTTTACCGGATTATTGGCTGGTAACTATAATGTTGTTGTTCAAGATAATATAGGATGTCAAGTTACTGGAGTTGTTTCAGTAACAGATCAAGGTGGTCCAGTAATAAATAACGTTATAGGTATTGATCCGTTATGCAATGCAGGATGTGATGGTTCTATTTCTATTGATGCAACTGATGCGACTCAGTTTAGTATAGATAATGGAACAACTTTTCAAGGTGTAAACGTTTTTCCAAACTTATGTCCAGGTAATTACGATATTGTGGTGACAAACGCAGTTGGTTGTCAAGCAACGTCCTCAGCTATATTAAATGATCCTCCTGCACTATCATATTCAGCAGCATTAACGGATGTTTTTTGCTCAGGACAATGCACTGGAGAAATTGATGTAACAGTAAGTGGAGGTACCGGAACTTTACAATACAGTATTGATAATGGTGTGACTTTTGGTTTGAACAATGTATTTACCAACCTTTGTGTTGGTAATTATGATATGGTGGTAGAAGATGCAAATGGATGTCAAACAGTGGCGAATGAACCAATTACTGAGCCCGCACCTTTAACGGTTACTCTGGGAATTACAGATCCAATTTGTAATAGTTCTTGTGATGGTATGATAAATTCTATACCAGCTGGTGGTGACGGGAACTATTCTTATGTATGGTCAAGTGGGCAATTGATTCCTCTAGTTTCAAACCTATGTTCGGGTCAATATGATTTGAATGTTACAGATGGAAACGGTTGTTTTATCGATACCACAGTCACTTTGGTTGGTCCTGCAGCTGCAGTGATTACTAATGTAATAGAGGTGGATGAATCTTGCCCAGGAATGTGCGATGGTTCTTTAGAGGTTGTTGCTAGTAATGTTACCCAGTATAGTATAGATGGGGTTAATTTTGTAGCAGGTTCAATATTCACTAATTTATGTTCAGGGAGTTATACCGTATATGCCCAAGATGTTAATGGATGTTCAACAACTGCTCCAGCAGAGGTTTCAAGTCCAATAATTGTTGGAGTATCTGCAACTTCTACTAGCCCAATTTGTATTGGCGGTTCCTCCTTCTTAGACGGAACGACCACAGGAGGTACTCAACCTTTTACTTATGCATGGTCTGACAATGCTGGATCAGTAGTTTTTGCTACTGAAGATGGAAATGTTTCACCTGTTTTAGATGAGGTATATACATTTACTGCAACCGATGCAAATGGATGCTCTGCAGCAACGAATGTTTTAGTTCAAGTGAATGATCCTTTATCCCTTTCAGTATTTGGAGATACTCCAATTTGTGATGGTTCAGCGTCAAGTCTTTCAGCACTGGCAAGTGGTGGTGATGGTGGTCCTTACACTTACACTTGGGATCAAGGTTTGGGTGTTGGGCAAAACCAAACAGTTTTTCCTACGCAAACAACAGTTTATACGGTAACAGTTACAGATGGATGTGAAACACCACCAATTTCTGATCAAGTGACTGTAACGGTAAATACAGTTCCGGCAATTTCATTTACTGGCGATCAATTGTCTGGTTGCGTTCCAGTTACAACTAATTTTTCCGATAACTTGGTTCCAGCTGGTTCATCTTGTTTATGGAATTTTGGTGATGGAGGAACAAGCACTCAATGTGGAAATCCTTCTTATGTTTTTACACAACCAGGTTGCTGGGATGTAACGCTTACCGTAACTACTGCAGAAGGATGTGTTGAAACGGTTACGATTCCAAATTATGTTTGTGTTTTTGAATACCCTACCGCTGACTTTACATTTGGACCGCAACCAACCACTGTAATGCATCCAACAATCGATTTCGATAATTTAAGCTCCAATGCGGATCTATATAATTGGACTTTTGATGTTGGGGGATTAGAAGACGAAAGCACTTTAGAAAATCCTCAGTATACTTTTCCGGGTGCAAACCCTGGAACTTATGAAGTGTGTTTAGAGGCTATTACGGTTGAAGGATGTGCTGATGCAATTTGTCAGAACGTTGCAATCGATGAGGAATTTCTTCTTTATGTTCCAAATGCTTTTACACCAGGCGGAGGCGATTTACTGAATAACGAATTTAAACCCATTGTAAAAGGAGAAGATCCTTTGAAATATTCGTTTATGGTGTTTAACCGATGGGGAGAATTAATTTTTGAAACCTCTCACTCATCTGAAGGATGGGATGGCACCTATAAAGGGCTTATGTCTCAACAAGATGTTTATGTTTGGAAAGTAACTTGTACAGATGCTTCTTCGAAGGAGCCGCATGAATATATTGGGCACGTAACGTTATTGAAATAATTAAAGCTTAGTTTTTAGGAGGTGCTGTTTCATTTGGTGGAATAAAATTCTTGTCATTTCGCGATTTACTAGTTCTTGCATCAAAATCTTTTAAGTATTTCCATTTGCCATTTTCCAAAACGAAAGCATCAAAACTTAAGTCTGGAACCAAATAATCCGGTATACCTGCTAACTGTCCTGACATTGGGGATAGGTGGTCAAATATTATGTATTTTTTCTTTTTTATTAATTTGTACTTAACTGAAATGGTTGCTTTTTTACTGTATTGAAAAATAACTCTTCTTTTTGTGTCTTCCTCCTGTTTAAATATTGGCAATCCGAATTTGATTTTGTCTTTTCCTTGGAATACCATTGTTTCAATAATCTTTTTATTTGACATTCGATTGTTCCCATCCCAGCCTAATAAAGTATATGTTGTATTCAGACCTTTTTTTACGGGAATAATTTCATAATATAATGCTCCAAACCATTTTTTATCATTGTGTACGGTATATTCAACTCGTGTGGCATATTTAGATTTGTCATATAATTCTATTATCACGTATTCGCCTTTTCGTGAATCGTATTTCATTACTAAGCAGAAAAAATAATGTTCTTGGATATCTGGAACTTCAATATTCCAATTGAATATTCTAAAGGCTTTGTCAGGAGATATTTTTGTGCTCATTACCTTAGATAAAGCATTGAATTTATAAGTAAAAGCTTCATCATATCGAAGAGCTTTCCTTAAGGTGTTTTCAAAATGCGTATTCAATATAAATTTTTCTTTTAATGTCTCAGCTGTTCTTATTTGCTCAAGTGAAGTTAGCAGAGAGTCTTCAAAAGATTTAACTTTCTCGATGGCAGTTTGGGCCAAACCTGACGACATAAAGGAGAGTGAAATAAAAATGAAAAGCAAAATTTTCATAAAATGTAATTTAAAATATAACCGCTTATTTACTCCTGGGTTACAATAATTTATCCAAAAAAACACCTTTGCTAGATACGGTGATTAGATTGCATAGTTTCAATTGAAAATTAATCTATGTGAAGGCTATCTTTTTTAAGTAAAAGTTCTTCTTCTGTTTCAATATTGGCCTCATCATCTACGCAGCAGTCAACTGGGCATACAGCAGCGCATTGTGGTTCATCATGAAACCCTTTACATTCAGTACATTTATCAGGAACTATATAATAGACGTCCATGTCCACTGGCTCCTGTTCAGCGTCAGCATCAACAGTTAAACCAGAGTTTTTTCCTTTAAAGAGGCCTTTTAACGATGTTCCTTCAGAAAACTTCCATTCAGCACCACCTTCGTATATCGCATTATTAGGACACTCCGGTTCGCAAGCTCCACAATTAATACATTCGTCAGTTATTATAATCGCCATCGTTTAAATCTTTATAATTTTGCAAGTGCAAATGTAATCATTATTTAATTTGGAAATGAATTTATATCAACGAGTTAAGGCATTAGAGAAATTAGGTGAAATTCTTACTTCAATTGGAGAGAGTAGAAGCTGGACAGGTTTTGACCTGGGTATTACTGAAGATGAGTACAATGCTTTGGAGGAATTGACGCGAAGGGTGCATGTTTTTAATGGATGGTTTACTGAAAAAGAAGTGAAGAATTCTTTCAAGGCTTGGGGGAAACTATTGTCATTAGAAAATATTGAAAACTGGATAAAGAAATATCCACTAGATGATGAAGGAGCTAATAAAGAAATTGGAATTGTTATGGCTGGTAACATCCCTTTAGTAGGTTTTCACGATTATTTATGCTGTTATGTCGCTGGATATAAATCAAAAATAAAATTATCAAGTGATGACGATAAGCTCTTTCCAGCTATTCTGAACATTTTAAATCATTTTGATAGTACAGTTTTGGATAGGTCTGAGGTGGTAGTTGCTCAATTAAAAGCTGTAGATGGAATAATTGCTACTGGAAGTAATAATACATCGAGGTATTTTGAGCAATATTTTGGAAAATACCCAAACATTATTCGCAAAAGCAGAACTTCAGTTGCTATAATTACAGGAGCAGAATCGGAAGAGGATCTGCAGGGTCTGGCTAATGATGTTTTTGCTTTTTATGGATTGGGTTGTAGAAATGTTACTAAAGTGTTTTTGCCAAAAGGATATGATTTGGATAATTTATTCAAAGCTTTTTTTCCATTCCAATATGTTTCAGAGAATAATAAATATGCTAATAATTACGATTATCATAAAGCTGTTTTCATGATGGAACAGTATGATTTGCTTGAAAATGGGTTTCTGATCATGAAGGAAGATCAAAGTTTGCATTCTCCGATTGGTACGCTATACTATGAATACTATAGTGATGCTAACTCAATTCAAGAACATTTAAAGCAGTTTGATGAAAACATTCAGTGCATTGTATCCAAAAAAGACATTCCTTTCGGTAAAGCGCAAAATCCTGAATTATGGGATTATGCAGATAATATCGATACCATGGAGTTTTTGCTTGGTTTGAAATAGTTGTTGCTAGCAATTTTCAACGATTCAAAATAGTAATCAACAATGTAATAAGATTGATTTTTACATTCTTTACCTTTCCCTTACACAATTACCCTAAGACATAATTAAAATGATATGAGCAAAGAACTATTACTGAAAGATTGCATTGAAAATGTAAAGGCATTCCACGAAGCATTTTTAATTGGTAACGAAGAAGAACCAAAAGCAGAAATTCCTGAAGCTGACTATTTATTGCGTTACAAGTTAATGCGAGAAGAGAATGAAGAATATCTCGAAGCAGCTCAAAATGGTGATTTAATCGAAATAGCTGATGCTTGTGGTGATATGCTTTACATTTTATGCGGGACGCTTTTAAAGCATGGTTTACAGCACAAAATAGAGGAAGTTTTTACCGAGATTCAACGAAGTAATATGAGTAAGTTGGATGAGAATGGACAGCCCATTTATCGCGAAGATGGAAAAGTGCTAAAAAGTACTAAGTACTTTAAACCGAATATTGCTGAGATTTTAGGGTGAAATTTTACCTTAAAATAGTTGGCTTTTATTTTTTTTCTAAATAAAAAAACATGAGCTGAATTGCATCTCAATTTTCTACCTTTATCCCATGCAAAAAACAGCCATTCTCCTAGGAGCAACCGGTCTCACTGGTTCACTTGTTTTAGAACAGCTTCTTTCCAATGCAAACTATGGAACAATCAAGCTTTTCTCAAGAAAATCAACGGGTATTTTTCATCCAAAAGTGAAAGAATATATAGGGGATCTTTTATTTTTAGAGGATTTCAAAGAAGACCTAACTGGAGATGATTTGTTCATTTGTATAGGAACCACCAAAAAGAAAACACCCAATCATCAGCAGTATCGAAAAATAGATTTGGGTATTCCCAAAAAAGCTGTTGAAATTTGTAAAAACAATGGAGTTTCTAAGGTCGCTGTGGTTTCTGCTATTGGGGCCAATGCAAAAAGTTCTATAGCCTACAATAAAATAAAAGGAGAGATGGAGCATGCTGTATTATCTGCTAATATTGCGCATACTTATATTCTAAGGCCAAGCTTTATTGCGGGTAACAGGAAACAGCAGCGCACTGGAGAAGAATTGGGAATAGCGGTTTTTAAATGTTTTAAATTTTTAATACCTAAGAAATACCGTGTGGTTGAAGCCAGAGCCATTGCCGCTAAAATGATCGCGTTGTGTAATTCTAACGCCTCTTCAAAAATTATTGAGTCGAACGATATTTAGTTAATGCGGTTTTAACGCTTCAATGGTTAGATGTTTTCACAATCTGAAAAATTAATTTTTTAATTGCGCTATAACGTTCTAGTATAAAAGTCTTGAAGATGTATGGGTAGGGAGTTCTTTTATAGCTTATTACGTATCTGATTTTATGTTTTTATAAATTAATTTTTAGCATGTCTTTTTCTATTTCTGTGATCAAATAGACCAATTTTCGTTGATCTTCTGTTGCTAATCGATTGAAAAGTTTTTCACCTATATTTATCATTTCAAGACTCATTTCGAGTCCCTTAATTTGGCTTGATGTGTAATGACTTTCTTTGTTTTTCATTACAAGGATTAAATATTCAAGAATCTCTTTGATTTTCTTAATAAGCTTTCTATCCTGTAAGATTTCAAATAAAGATTGGAAAGTATCAATAAATTTTACTATTTCTTTACGAGGCAATAATTTTATAAGTGTTGTGATTTTTGATGGATCATAAGGAGCTTCTGTTTTATTTTTAATGACTTCATCGACAAGCATGTTTTCAAAACCTGTTGCTGCTCGGTATGATTTCATTACTTTAAGTGAAGTATTTAATATTTTGGGTAAATGGATTCCATATTTAAAGATTAGATTAGAGGTGTCCATTAAAATATTTAACAATTTTTTGGGATGCTTAATGTAATTATCTAGACTTTTGAATGATTCGTTTAATTCTGCTCGCTTATTAAATTCTGGATAAATATAATTTAGGAAGTAATTCCTAAGTAAATTTACTGTCTCTTCATTTATTGATTCGGGGATTTCATATTGATTCTTGATATTTTCATATTGATATCTTTGATAAATAGTATTTCGATATCCTTCAATTATATCCTCCACAATTTTCTCTCTGTTCATCTCCTTCTATTTTTTAGGTTTTTCTCAATTAGAATCACAACATTTTAATATTTTAATCATCGGCAAGCTGTAAGTTTACTCTTTATTGGTAACTGCTGAGTTAATGATGTAGAGGAGTGCGTTAGGAGTATTTAGTTATAATGTTCTATAACGCTAGAGTACACAATACACATAGCACTTAAAGATAGTAATTTTCCGATTCTTTGATAACTCAGATCCTTTTTTAATCCATTCTGAGTGTTGGTAAGCAAAGGCTGAATGCAGCTAGACTAATTTCCTCTTTAAGAGCTACTAATAAAATTTCGAAACCACAGAAAGAACGTAATAAATATTAGGAGTAAACAGTAAATTTGAACAGCTGGAAAATCTAGATAAGAAGACTAACTTAAATAAGTTCTTCTAGTTCGCATCTAGATGTAGATCCATAATTAATTTCATTTCCGCAATTTTCCTTCGCTTTCTCAAAGTTTTGTGCTTTATATTGATCGCTCGAGTTGACATTCCCAAAGTGGTCGTAGCATGTACATTGAAAATCCTTTTTACAACTGCTTAATAATACCATTAAGGAAATTGTTAAGCATAAATTTTTATAAAATTTCATCGGTTCTATTTTTAAATATGTTGCAGGTACCAGCGAAAGAGTACTCAATTAAGTTGCGATCTTTGAATTTTGAAAAATTTAAGTATTTAATCCTGTTGAAGAGTAAAAACTAAAATCCTACTTTTTTCATAGGTTTTGTAATCTCTTCTTTGGTGGCAATCATTTTTATACAAGCAATTGCGCATTCAATACCTTTGTTTCCGTGCTTTCCTCCGGAACGGTCAATTGCTTGCTGCATCGTATTGTCTGTAAGCACACCAAAGATTACGGGTTTATTGTATTTAAGACTAACATCCATAATACCTTGCGTTACTCCGTGACAAACAAAGTCAAAATGTTTTGTTTCTCCTTGAATAACACTTCCTAATGCTATTACACCATCAATTTTTAAATGTTCCAAAAGATATTGAGCCCCAAGAGCCAATTCAAAAGAACCAGGCATATACTTTACAATAATGTTTTCTTCTTTAGCTCCATTTTCCTTTAAAGCTGCTATCGCACCTTCCAGTAGTCCATTTGTAATTTTATCGTTCCATTCAGAAACAACAATCCCGAACCGCATATTAGATGCGTTCGGGATTGAATCTTTATCGTATTGCGATAAGTTTTTTTCTGCGGTAGCCATTACAGGTTATAAATAGATTTTTGTTTTTTCGCTAATTCAATATATTTTTTTGCCTTGTTCACCTCAGGAACTAATGGATACTTTTTTATTAACTCTTCGTAAATTTTGACAGCATCTTCATATTTGTTTTCTGTTTCTTTAGCATAAGCAGCCTTTAACATATATATCGGTGCAGTTAAATCATTCTTAGAATTAGTATATGCTTTTTCGTAATATTCCGCAGCAGAAGTAATATTTCCTAATTCGATGTAAGCGTCACCGATGGCTCCAAATGTAATTGAAGCAATCATTTCGTCTTCAAAAGCAACTTGTTCTAATGCAGTTATAGCTTCTTGATATTGTCCATTGTTTAAATAAGCTATTCCTAATTCATATTGTGCAATATCACCTCCAGAATAACCACTGTAACTTTCCGCAACCGATTTTAAACCTGGGTTACCTATTGAGTCACCTGAAATAGCAGCACTCCAGTTTTGTTCATTCAATAATGAATATTCACCATGCCATAGGCCTTCTTGCGATTTTAAATCAGCTGGTTTATATATAAATTGATTGTAAAAGAAAAAGCCTACTACTATAACAGCGATACCACCACCAATGATGGATATAGGTTTTTTATTCTTATCAAGAAATCCAGCTCCATGAGCTATTGGGGATTCGGAATTTAAAAGGGCATCCTTTAAACTTTCCTTTGGTTTAGCTTCTACTTCTGTATATTCAATTTCTTCTTCTGCCATGACTTATTTTATTCGACCCGCAAAAATAGTTTTTTTCGGGATATTTCTTAATGGAAATCAAGTAAATATTCAAAATCTAAAATGCTATGACTGATTTTTTAAAATTAAAGGAGAATAAAAGTTAATTTTGTGCCATGCATTTAAATCATTTATCCCTTGTTAATTTTAAGAATTGTACAGAGTCATCTTTCGATTTTTCCAATCGAGTTAACTGTTTTCTAGGAAATAACGGTGAGGGGAAAACGAATTTATTGGATGCGATTTATTATTTATCTAATTGCAAGAGTTATTTTAATTCTATAGATAGTCAAAATGTAAAGTTTAATGAACCTTTTTTTGTGTTACAAGGACGGTTTGAACTGGAAGATGAGAAACTGGAAGAGATTTATTGTGGAGTTAAAATTGGCCAGAAAAAAATAGTTAAAAAAAACAAAAAACAATACAAACGTCTCGCAGAACATGTTGGCTTATTACCTGTTGTTTTAATTACACCCTACGATAGTAACCTTATTTTAGATGGTAGCGATATTCGGAGGAAGTTTATGGATATCATTATTTCTCAATTTGATAGGGCTTATTTGGAGAGTTTAATCCATTATAACAAAGTAATGGCGCAAAGAAATGCTTTACTAAAACAATTTGCAGAAAGTGGGAATTTTCAAAAGGATGCATTAGAAATTTGGGATGTTCAATTAGTAGAGAAAGGGAAAAGAATTCATCAGAAGCGAAAAGATTTTCTAGAAGAATTCATCCCCGTTTTTAACCAGTTTTATCAAGATATTTCGAATAAAAGTGAAGAAGTAGGTTTGAATTATTCATCTCTATTAAACGAGGATGATTTTGCGGTTCTCTTAGAGAATAATGTGGTGAAAGATAGAAGTTCAACGTATACAAGTGTTGGTATTCATAAGGATGATTTAGAATTTACAATCGCAGGTTATCCCCTAAAAAAGTTTGGTTCACAAGGGCAACAAAAGTCATTTTTAATTGCATTGAAGTTGGCAAAGTTCAATTATATCAAATCGAAAAAAGGTTTTTCTCCCATTCTATTATTAGATGATATATTTGATAAATTAGACGAAACAAGAGTTAACTTTTTACTAGGGTTAATTTCAAAGGGAGAGTTGGGGCAAACTTTTATTACAGATACAAGTTTAGCCAAAGTTCCGACGATATTAAAGAAGCTAAATGTGAATTTTAAATCATTTAAAATAACAGCGGGTGAGGCAATAAATATTGATATGGAAGAAATTGTATGAGCAAGAGAAATTCCAACGAAGAAACGATTGAAGACGTTATCAAGAAATTGATAAAGTCCTATGGGATGTCTAAAAATCATGACTCCTACCAAGCAGAAAATGCATTCAAAAAGGTTATGGGCGCTCCAATAGCGAAGTATACCAAGGAAGTCTATATAAAAAATAAAAGGATGTATGTAAAACTTACCTCTTCTGTTATTCGGGAAGAACTATCTATGGGTAAAAGTAAGATAGTTAATATGGTTAACGAAGAAATAGGAAGAGTAGTTATTCTAGATATTGTTTTTGTTTAATGTTTTTTCTTACCGTAAAACTTTTTTTTCCCTTGAAACTTTTTTCTTCCACCTTTATTATTTTTCCCTTTTGAAGATGTTTTCCTCCATTCTGGTCCATCACCTAAAACTTCAGGAAGCTTAACCTTTGGCACTTCATTTTCGATCAATGTTTCAATGTTTCGAAACTTGTACATATCATCTGGGTTTATTAATGTAATGGCAACGCCAGTGGTGTCTGCTCTAGCTGTTCTTCCTATACGATGTACATAATCGGCAGGGTTTCCAGGTACATCATAATTGATCACCAAGTTAATGTCTTTTATGTCAATTCCACGGCTAATAACATCGGTAGCGACTAAAACTCTCACTTTTTTAGTAGTAAATGCCATTAAAACATCCTCTCTTTCTTGCTGTTCAAGATCTGACGAGATGCCCTTTACTTCAAAATTATTTCCACGCAAAGACCTAACTATATCATTTACTTTTCGCTTTGTTGAAGTAAAAATTAAAATACTTTTATATTCGTCTTTTCCTTTAATTAAGGAGCTAATTAAAGGAGTTTTTTGATTGTCAAAAGTTAAATAAGCAGCTTGCAAAACACCTTCCGAAGGTTTCGATATTTCGATACTGACTTCAAAAGGATTGGTTAGAAATCGTTTTGCTAAATCTCTAATTTTAGGTGGCATTGTAGCACTAAACATTAAGTTTTGCCTCTTTTCCGGTAAGAAAGATATGATGCGGCAGATGTCTTCGTAAAAGCCCATGTCTAACATTCGGTCAGCTTCATCGAAAATCAAGTTTTCGATTGTACTAACGTTTATGCTTTTCATGATAAGGTGAGAAATCAATTTCCCAGGAGTTGCTATAATAATATCAACACCTTGGTCCATTGCTTTCTTTTGTTCTTTCCAGTCACCCGCTTTTCCTCCTCCATATAAGCAAATAGAGGTAGCTCCCGTAAAATATGCTAATCCTTGTATTTGTTGGTCTATCTGTAAGGCCAATTCTCTTGTAGGCACAATGATTAGCGTACTTGTGTTTTTATAATCTTTTTCTAATATTTTATTTAGAATAGGAAGCACAAATGCCGCTGTTTTACCTGTTCCTGTTTGAGCACACCCAATGATGTCTCTTCCTTTTAATACTTCTGGAATAGCTTGTTCCTGTATAGGAGTGGCTTTTTCAAAGCCCATACAAGAAAGTCCTTCTAATATAAGTTCGTGTAAGCCTATTTCTTCAAATGTCATGTGGGAAAGGTCTTGTTATTTTTCGAATAAAACAAATACGATTGTAATTGTTATATACGTTCAATTGTTGGTTATCCTAAGCCAACATCCAACGCAAACATTAATATAAACCCAAGCATAAATCCAATCGTGGCTATATCGGTGAATCTATCTCTTTGCGATTCAGGAATAACTTCCTCAACTACAACATATATCATAGCTCCTGCAGCAAATGCCAAAGCATAAGGAAGAATAGGTTCAAAATAGATGACAGCCGCTGCTCCAATAACTCCAAAAATTGGTTCTACAATAGCCGAAAGTTGACCGTACCAAAAACTTTTTCTTCTCGAAACACCTTCCCTCCTTAAGGGCATGGCAACTGCAAAACCTTCCGGGAAATTTTGAATTGCGATTCCAATACCTAAAATCATTGCCGTGCTAATGAGTTCAGGATCTCCCATGGAAGCTCCAAAAATAACTCCTACAGCTAATCCCTCAGGTATGTTGTGCAACGTTATAGCAAGAACCAATAAAGTTGTCCTATGCCATTGGGTTTTAACTCCTTCTGCCTCTGTTTCTTTAAAGTTAATATGTAAGTGTGGCATAATTTTATCCAGTCCAAATAAGAACAAAGCTCCTAAAATAAAGCCAATTACTGCTGGTGTAACTTGAGCAAATCCTTCGCCTTCAGACATACCAACTGCTGGACCCAACAAGCCAAAACAACTTGCTGCAACCATTACACCTCCAGTAAAGCCTAACATTCCATCTAAAACGGCTCGGTTCAGTGTTTTAAAAAAGAACACCATTGCAGCACCTGCTGCTGTTACTAGCCAAGTAAATGTCGTCGCAATTAATGCTGCTAAAATAGGGTTAATGCTTAAGAAAAAATCTACTAAAGAATTCCACATAGCTGTCTAATTTATCTGAACCAAAACATTTTGAGCCACCCTTTCTGAAATATTCAATTCTTTCCCATTAATTGCTATCCTGAGGCTTTTATCAAAATCATGAATTTCTAATACGCTGATATGTTTTCCTAAAACCATGTTTTCTTTTTCTAAGTATTGCAATAACTGAGCAGAAGAATCTTTAACTCCAATAATAATTACTTCCCTATTGATTTTAACTTCAGATAAGTAACTTCGTTTTCTAGAATCAGTTATTTCATGATCTTTATTTGGAATAGGGTCTCCATGTGGGTCAAATGTAGGATTGCCCAGAAAGTCATCCAGTCGATCCACCAATTCATTCGATTTTATATGTTCTAGCTGTTCTGCAATTTCGTGTACTTCATCCCATTTGAAGTTCAGTTTATTTACCAAGAATGTTTCCCATAACCGGTGTTTTCGAACAATATTTAATGCTATAGCTTTACCATCTATATTCAAAGATGCCCCTTTGTATTTTTCATAATGAACCCATCCCTTGTCAGAAAGTTTTTTTAACATATCTGTAATGCTAGAAGCCTTCATGTTTAAATGATTTGCTAATGCATTTGTGCTTGCCCCATCGCTATTGTTGGATAATGCGTAAATAGCTTTTAGGTAATCTTCTTCAGATGAGGTTCTCATAGAGGCTTTTTGGCGAATTTATAAAAAATAATTCATTTGTATTTAAAAATTATTTAGTTTTGCCTAAATATAAGTTACAATAAGACTAATAATGAAGTTTGTAATCATCCTTGTTTTCATTTTTCACCTAATTTCTTGTGCGGGACAAGACAAAATAATAAGTGGAGTTGTAACTTCTTCAAAAGGAGAATTGGTGCCTTACGCTTCTATTTATGAAAAAGATCAAAATAGTGGAGTGGAAGCAGATATTGATGGAAATTTTTCTATTAAATTGCGCAAAGGAAAGATTGATTTGATTGTTGCTGCATATGGATTCTCTAATTCATTTTTTTCCTATAATATACATAACGATACTTCCTTATACCTTGTATTAACAACTTTGGAAGATATACTAGACGAAGTTGTAGTTAGTGGAACAATGCTTTCGATATCAAAGAAAGATAGTCCGATTCCAGTTGAGGTATATTCTGCTGAATACCTCAAAAAAGTTCCTACACCAAGTATCTTTGAAGCTACGCAAAATATCAATGGTGTGCGCCCTCAAATTAATTGTGCAGTTTGTAATACAGGGGATATTCATATCAACGGAATGGAGGGGCCATATACGATGGTAACCATCGATGGAATGCCCTTGGTCGGAGGTTTGTCAACGGTTTACGGTTTGCAGGGTATTCCTAGTAGTTTATTAGATAGAGTTGAAGTAGTAAAGGGAGCAGCATCAACTCTATATGGTTCCGAGGCTGTTGCTGGGTTAATTAATGTTATTACAAAAGACGTTCCCTCCGCTTCTGATTTCGCGTTCGAAAGTTCTGCCACTACTTGGAACGAATATCAATTAGATGGTCATGTAAAGTATAAGTTAGGCAAGGTTAAAAGCCTTTTTGGAGCTAGTTATTACAACTACACAAAACCAATTGATAATAATGGAGATAATTTTACTGATGTCACTTTAAAGGATAGGATTTCTTTATTCAATAAATTCAGTTTTGAAAGAAAAGACAACCGATTTGCCAATATTTTAGTTAGGCTAATGAAAGAAGACCGGTGGGGAGGCGAAATGAATTGGGATGACGCTTTTAGAGGAGGAGATAGTCTTTACGGGGAATCTATTTATACAAATAGAGTAGAAGTTATAGGTAATTATGAATTGCCGGTAAAACCTCGAATTATTTTTAGCGGTTCATATAGTTTTCATGATCAGGATTCTTATTACGGAACGATGTCTTACCAGGCAAAACAACATATAGGCTACGGTCAAATGGTATGGCATCAGGATATGAATACCCGTCATGCTTTACTTACTGGGCTTGCTTTGAGGTATAATCATTATGATGATAATACATTTGCTACAGAGATTACTGATTCATCTATTTATTCAAATACACCGGATGAATGGTTTTTACCTGGGGTTTTTATTCAAGATAATTTTCGGTTAAATGAAAAGACGAAGGTTTTAATTGGTGGTCGCTATGATTATCATTTAAAACATGGAAGCATTTTTACTCCACGTTTAAATGTAAAAGTTGATCCAACTCCGAAAAGTGAAATAAGAATAGGTTATGGCAATGGGTTTAGAGTAGTAAATCTATTTACTGAGGACCATGCTGCTCTAACAGGAGCAAGAGAAGTAATTGTCTCAGAGGGCCTTAATCCAGAAAAATCACATAATTTAAATTTAAATTATGTGAAACGTATCAATACAAATAAAATGTACATGACTTTTGATGCTTCAGTTTTTTACACAAACTTTTCAAATAAAATAATTCCTGATTATGAATCGAATGACAAGCAAATAATCTATTCCAATTTGGACGGTTATGCCATTTCACAAGGGGTATCTTTGAATGCAAGAATACTTTTTAATTTTCCATTGCGAATTAATTTGGGTGGAACAATATTGGATGTATACGCGATGAATAAAATAACGGATAATATATTAAAACGAGAGCAACAATTATTCGCTGAAAAATATACTGGAACTTGGTCGGTTTCATATCAGATTCAAAAATTAAATGTACGTATTGATTATACGGGTAGTTTATATGGTCCTATGAAATTACCACTAGTAGAGAATGATTTTAGAGATGAGTTTTCAAAACCTTTTAGTTTGCAGAATATTAAAGTATCGAAGTCTTTTAAATCTGGAATACGGCTAAATTGTGGAGTTAGGAATCTTTTAAATTTTACGCCTCCATCAAATTCGATTTTAAGAGCTCATGATCCTTTCAATAAAGATTCGGATGATGTGACTGAAAATCCATATGGATATGAATTTGACCCTACCTACATTTATTCCTCTTTCCAGGGCATAACTTTCTTTGGAGGAATTAGTTATGAGTTCAATAAGAAAAAGTAGTTGAAATTTAGGATAAGATAGTGAACTAAAAAAGTGATTTGTACGTTTGTATTTCAAAAGATTATTAAATTAGGCAAGTCAATGAAAATTATTTTTTTAATAACATTTTTTTCTGCCTCATTTATTGGATTTACGCAAGGAGTTTCTTGGACTAGGTTTGAGGATTTAAAGGATTCTATTGCCAAAGAAAAAAAACCAATAATTGTAAAAGTTGAAACTCCTTGGTGCGGCTATTGCAAGTTAATGGAAGCAAAGATTTATTCAAAAAAAAGGTTTGTTAAAAGAGTAGGGAAGAATTATTATTTTGTAAAATTAAATGCGGATTCTAAGGAAACTATATATTTTCGAAATAAGGAATATGCCTATATTAGGTTTAGTGGAGGAAAAGGAGTGCATGGTTTAGCAAAAGAACTAGCTGAAGTTGAAGGTGTATTGCGCTATCCAACAACAGTTGTGTTGAATTCTGATTTTACGCAAAACAAAAGGATTGTCGGTTTCTTGAATAACCGAGATTTTAGATATTGGTTGCAGTTCAGTAAGGAATAGAGTAATTGGAATTCCTTCGAGTGTGTATTACTAGTCGACTATTTCATATTTCCAATTGTCAAAAGCAAATTTCCAGCGCGTATTGATTTGATCTTTTACTTCGTTAGGTATCTCTACCAATTGATTCTTTTTGTAACCTTTTACTGTTTCTAGATAAGTTTTAAAGAGTGTTTTATTTTTATTAAAGTCAGAGATATTTAATTTAAAGTATATTTTTTCCAGTGAGTTTATAGGTTGTTTTTCTAATTCATTAAAACTTATTTCGAACAATGATCCTTTAGGAATAAGGTGCTTATGTTCCAGGTATTTCTGCATGCTTTTTTCATAGCAATAGAGGATTCTTTCTTCTATTTCTTTTTCCGAAAATTCTTGCAAGAATTGTGTCTTTACCGCCTTTTGATATAAGTACTTTGTAGAAGAGTATACTTCATATGGGTTTCTGTGAATAAATATAAACTTCGCGTTTGGGAATAGCTCTAGTAATATTTTAATACGGCCTGTATTGTGTGGGTTTTTTAATAATAATTGCTTTTTTTTTCCTTGAAATAAAGAAATTTGTTTTAGCATTTTGAGGTATACTTTTTTCCAATCTTTAATTTCTTTTTCAGTTGTTCCTTCAAATACATTGTACTTGTCAAAATAGGATCTGTTCTTTGGGAAAAAAAATATTTGCATTCCACTCTTTTCTGTAAGATTTGTTAATGGATGTTCTTCTTCTTGCGGCGAATGAGCGTCGATTTTCACATTGTCTTGAAGTCGGGTAGATGGCATCAGATATCCAAGTAAAGGGCGCATTATGCCTTTGGATACAAATGCTACTCTAAAAAAGAAGGCCTGAAAAGAATCTAAGTAAACAAATCTTTTGTCTTGTGATAAAAGATAATGTAAATGGGTTGTGCCGCTTCTCCAATGTCCTATTACAAATACGGGTGGGTTGTTTTCAAATGAAATCCTTTTTACTCTTGCTGCAATAAGAATAGTTTGAACCCATCTAAATGGAGCAGATAAAATAACAAATAATGTTATTTTTCTTGCCATCTTCTTTTTAGAAGGAGCAATTTTATTTTCTTTCTTTAATTTTAACCAATGTTTTATGGACGAAATAAAGAGTTGGTGTTCTGTAATTTCATATTCTTTGTGCTTATTGGTCATTTATACTTAAGGTAGTGAATTTTTGTATTTTTAATTGAGTAAGGCCAAAAAAACCACCTAATGCGTATTAGATGGTTTTTAAAGATGTATGAAACGCTTTATTTACCAACAATTTTTAACTCAACTCTTCTATTTTTTGCCTTTCCTTCCGCTGTTTCGTTTGTAGCAATTGGGTTATCTTCTCCAAACCCTTTTGCAAGCATTCTAGACGAACCAATTCCTTTGTTTTGCAGGTAAGTAATAGCAGACTTAGCTCTTCCTTCCGAAAGATCTTGGTTGGCATATTTTGATCCATCACTATCGGTATGTCCTTGCAATTCAATTTTAATAGTTGGGTTTTGATTTAAGAAATCCACTAATTGATCTAAAATTCTGTAAGAACGTGTGTCTAGTTGTTTTTTACCTGTTTTAAAAAGAAGGTCATCCACAATAATACTTTTGCCCACTTCTATAGAAGATAAAAGAACAACTCTTTCAATGTTTTCAACTTTGATTGCGTTTACTTTCAGCGTTTGATTAAAATAGCCTTCCTTAGTAACGAGTATTTCAAACTTATTTCCAACCTCTAGAGGTTGCGCCTCAGGAGCAAAATCTTCTAAAGCGATTAACGAATTTATATGTTTATTTTCGTTTGTAACGTTTGCCAACATAATTGTCGATTTGATAGGTTTTTTCGTGCTCTCATCTAATACAATGAGTTTTAGTGAAGTTGCAACTAATTTTGGTTTCGTTTTTCCTAGGTAGATGCTTTTACTTAGCGTACCAAACTTATCATATCGTATTTCTAAAATACCATTATCATAACCCTCTGCATTTGCAGAGATAATATGTTTAATGCCGCTTTGTAACTCCTTAGAAATCTTGTCTGCTTCTCCTAGTTCTGTTTGAATCATTGTAATAGGGTCAATATGGGTAATTTTAGCAGCAATAGGTTTGTTTGTTTCTTTATCAAAGATTTCAATTTCTAAATCAAATAGCGTTACGGATGGTTGCATATATACTTTTGTCACAACTTCAATCCCGGTGTTCTGAATAACATGAATTTCTTCATTTTCGTATCCATCTTTGGTTATTGTAATCGTGTAATCTTCTTTTTGATTTAACTCAGTAGTATCACTTGACTTATTTTCAAAAATCATTATTTTACTTCCTGTTGTTTTACTTGGATAGCTTGCCGCAGCAGTTAATGGTTTTTTTGTGTTTTTATCGTATACCTCAATAATGTTATTAAACTGCTTGATTTTTGATTTTTGTTTAATTTTATAGTTTAGAAATACTTCAAATGAACCAGTGTTTTGGTTCAATCCATCTGTTAAACTTGAGGTGTTTATGTCATACGTAATTCCACCTTCGAAAACATCCGACAAATACTTTAATGTAATTATTCCAGCATCTTTCAAACGACTGTATACCCCAAATGCAATTGCAGTATAATTCTTATTGGTGTTTTTAACAAAATACTTGAGATCCGCTCCAATTACAGCTTGGTTTTGATTGGCTTGCATCATAAAGAGTGCATTGGGAGATAAACCCAGTTTGCCAAAAATCACATTCGTACCGCCCGTTATCGCTAATCTCATAGGTTTTCCCATGTCTACTGAATTAGAAGCTGAAGAAGGCTCATTCACATTAAATGCGGTTATTCCAAAATAGTGAAGACTTCTTCGCAAAGAATCGTTTTGGTACCAGGTAATTGAAGGAGATATCTCTAATCCTTGGATTACTGGATTAATTTCGGTTTCACCGTTGTTTGCACCAGGGGTATATGTCCCTCCGGTAAATTGACTACCTGTTGTCAAGCCTTCCAAATCAGTAGAACTATTAAAATAACCCAGTTTCGATCCTAAGGCAAGGTAGCTATTACCAAGCGATAAATTATAAGCAAAATTAAAAGCTAGTTGATTGGTTTGAAGGTATCCTCCTTCACCCATTCTGTCATTTACAAATGAAAAGCCAACTACAGCTATTTTTTTGTTTGTATTTGTTTGCAAAATAGGGTAAGATCCTTCAAACTGCGAAGTAGTAAATGGTTTAACAATATTAGTCCATTGGCTTCTATGAACTAAAGTTAAATTAATATCATTACTGATCGCCATTTGCGTTGGGTTAGTAAGTGCATTTGAATATTGGTAATTCGAAAAGAACGCATCTTGACTAATTCCTACAGAACTGAACAGAATTCCCATAAATATTGTAGATAAAATTTTCATAATCTAGTTTTTCTGTTGGTTATCGTTTTAGTAAAATAGTTCCTGTATTTTTTCCTTCAAATTGAAGTGGGGTATTGTCATTGTCATCTTGGAATCCTGCCATTACCCATACATAGGTTCCAACAGGTTGTTGCTCTCCATTAGAAAATCCATCCCAACCATTTGTTAGCATTTCGTTTACATCAGTGGTTTGAAAAACAATTTCGCCCCATCTGTTATAAATAGTGAAATTGAAATTATCTTCATTTATTCCATTTCCATAAATTAAAAATAGGTCATTCGTCTGATCACCATTTGGTGTAAATAAATTTGGAATAAAAAAGTTAAGTTCTTCATTTATAATAACATTTACATCTGCAACATCATAACATCCATTTGCTTGCAAAGCCGTTACAATGTAAGTGGTGTCTTCTATTGGAGACATTGTTATGTCTTGTGTTGTTAATCCGTTATTCCACAGGTGAGAAACTCCATTTGGACCTTCAAGTATAATAGAGTTACCCAAGAAAATAGTCGTGTCATTATATAAGGAATAATATGTGTATACAGGTGAGAAGTTAATTGTGTCTTGCAATACACATGTGTTTGTATCAACAATGGTAACAGAAACTTCTCCAAAGTCCGTAATAGTGTTTGTTTGATTAGTGGTTCCATCCGACCATGTATAAGATGTAAATCCTGGTTGCGCATCTAGAATCACTGTGTCGCCAATACAAAATTCAATATCATACCCTAAAAAGAGTAAAGAAGGAGGGAAAACACTAACGTTCACCGTGTCGTAGCCAGCACAGCCACTTGCTAAATCCGTCACTTCTGCGATGTATTCTCCTGCAGAGGAAGGGGAAATAATTGAAGCGGTTTCTCCATTGTTCCAACTATAAGAAAACAAACCAGAAAATGCATCCAATGTAGCTGTTGTTCCAGAACAGATAGTTGTGTCATTACCTAAGTCCACTGGTGGACCAGCTGTTAATGTTGAAGACCACGATTCAGTGGCGACACAACCATTTGCATCCGTAACAGTTACATAAATTGGTAAGTCTCCCGAAGTTACATTGAAAATGGTATCTAATCCATTGGAAGTCGTACTAATAGTATTTCCTTGGGTTCCGGTAGCCCAATCATATGTTACACCATTACTAGCAGTAAATATTAAGTCTCCATTTTCACAAAGATTTGAGGAGGTAGCTAGGCTGGGAATAGGGTCCGACAGCATATTTACATCTACGTTTATGGGAGGGGTAGTAGTAGTGATGCATCCAGAAAGGTAAGACCAATTTAATTGATACGTATTTCCAACAATTCCATTCATAACAGCATTGGTGTCAAATTGATTTGTAAAAGATCCACCTGTACCTGCTACAATGCTCCATTCTCCGCTTCCCTGAGCACTTAACTCTGCCAGAGATCCACACCCTGTAATGGGAGTAACTGCAGTAAAATCTGAATATTCCCATTTAACTTTTATTGTTACGCGAAAATCACCAGCATTGAATGAATATGCATTCCATTGGCAATGTGGGTCCAATCTAAAATCAAATGCAGTAAAGGTTTGGTTTACATAACAATCATCACCGTTGAGTCCTCCTCCTCCATTGTAGGAACATCTATCTGCTGATCCAGGAGCGTTTGATATGTCATCATCTTCCCAAGCTTCCAACTGAACCGTGAGATTAGAGGCTGGAGTATTTGTTTCATTAATAATAACAACGTTGGAGTGACCTGTGTAGTTCATGGGTACATTGTTGTTCCATGCTTCACAAAAACCACCGGCATTTGTAACACTTCCATCATCTGACATATAACATTTCCATGTCACTTCTTCATCAAAACCAAATCCATCTGATGGGCATCCATCCGCTGCATAGTATTCCACAATTTCAACAGTATAATTTATGTTTTGAGAATATAGTGTGCCGAAGGATACTAGTGCTGTAACTAATAGTAATACTCTTTTCATTTATAATTTATTTAGAAAGGATAACTCTTTTTGTAATGATATGGTTATTTATTGAGAGACCGACAATATATACACCATTTGATAACTGTGATAAGTCTAATTTGTTGTCAATTAAATTCATTTGAATCTTTTTGCCTATTGAGTTATAAACTGTTACAGCCGCGATTGGCGATTCGGATTGAATATGTAAAACTCCAGAGGTGGGATTAGGATAAATAGATAAGGTGTTTGTCAATTCGTCAATCCCAACACCACTATATGTGATTGGGTCCGATTGTCCTAAACAACCACTTGAATTCAAAACTTCCACATAATAAGAACCGCCTTGCGTAGGAACATAGTCTATGCTTGTGGCCCCTGGAATAGGAGATCCATTAAAATACCACAAATAAACAGGGTATGTTTGAGTCGACAAGACACCACCATTTTCTGAAATAGTAGGTGTTGGTGATGGGTTTACGGTAAAAGAAATACTGTCTGTTCCTGAGCAAGTTCCGTTATTTGAAGAGACATAAACTATGTCATCAGCAATCGAAGGCGTAAGAACAAATTGACCTGAACCATCACTTAGTACTATATTTCCATTTGTGTTTAATGACCAATCGTAAATTGTTCCATTTTGAGCATTGAATGTAACGTCAATTCCTTCACAAATAGTATTTGAAGAGACAGTCATATTGGGCGCAGGGGTGGATATAAAGTCAACAGTTACTGTATCTGGGGCATAGACATTTAAGCAATTTGGAAAACTACTCCATAACAGCACATAAGACCCAAGGCTACCAGAAAAATTTGTAGAAGGATCATTAATATCAGCAAAACTTCCATTGTTTCCGGAGAGTACAGACCAGCTTCCACTGCCTTGAGAAGCTAATGGGACTGTGGTATTACAATCAATTATATTTGTTCCTCCATCAAACGATCGTGTACTCCCATTTGATTCTTACAACTACAGAAAAATTTCCACTTGTTAGTACGTACTCGTTCCATGTGCACAGTGTGGGTCGTTTTGAAAGTTTATACCTGGAAATGTGTTGTCAATGTAGCAATCATCTCCAGAATTAAAGCTACATCTATCTGAAGAAAAAGGACTGTCGTCTTCCCAAGCTTCTAGCCTAATGTCAATGGTTGTTGCGTTGGTTCCACTTTGAGCTATTAATAACGTGTTTCCTACATTGTGTGTAAACGGTTCATTTGCATCTTGTTCGTAGCAGGTGCCACCTACGAACGCGGTATTTATATCATCTCTGCCCCATGCTTTCCAGGTTGGTTCTTCATCTGATCCAAAACCGTCATCGCATCCACTAATACGAAATTCAACTATCTCAACTTGGTAATTAACTGTTTGAGCAAATAAAATTGTTGTAAGTAAAGAAAAAATAAGCGTAGAAAGTATTTTCATATTTAATATAAATTGAAAGTGCATTATGTTACAACAGTAAATATAAAAAAAAATGAATATAAAATCGATGTGTGCCAAATAATACTTAGTGAGGTTTAAGCAGGTGAAAGTCAATTTATTAAAATTTATGAACTTCTAAATGAACTTTATTTATCTTTACGGGTAACCATTGAAAAACAAAGCAATGAACCGTTTACTAATAATTCTAATTTTCTTTGTGCCAGCTGTTATTGTTGGTCAGACAGTTGATGTTACAAATACGAAGAAAGAAAATGATGCAGCAGCTGCAAAATCGAAATCGTCTGGGTTAATGGGTGCTGAACAATTCCCTGTTCAAAGTGCGGATAACTATAAAAAGAGTTATATCGATTTAAAAAGAAACTCTGTAAATAAATACTCGAAAGAAATTTCTGATGAAAAACAAAAGAACCTTAATTCTATAGTGGCTAATTTGGAGTCTATGCATTCTGAAAGTTACGAATATCATTATGTAGCTTATCTAAATTCTAATCAAGATCCGCAAGCGTTTCATCATCTTGAAAAAGCCTATGAAATATATCCAAATAATGTAGAGTTGTATGATGATTTTATAGCTCATTATGAGTTGACAGATAACAGACAAGGGAAAAACCAGTTTTGCAAAAAACTTGCTGAGAGTAATATCATAGCGCAAGGTGTTATGGATTACAACTATAATGTATTGATGTCATTAGAGCCAAATGCTATTTTATTTACCAATGGTGCTGATGATACTTACCCTCTTTGGATTTGGCAAGAAATACACAATAAGAGAACAGACGTAACGGTATTAAATCTTGACTTAATTCAAAATTTAGAATATCAAAAAGTAAAATTGAAGTCGTTAAATATTTACCCAATAAAAAGTAAGGAGCCAGTTGGGATTGTAAAAGAAGTGGTTAAAAATAATTCCAATAGGCCAATCAATATTGCACTTACAATAAACCCAAAGGCGTTGATTGATTTGAAGTCAAAATTGTATTTAACAGGTTTGGTTTTAAAGTACAGTGAAAATGCGATTGATAACGTTACTATTCTTCAAAATAATTGGGAGTTTTCGTTTAATACAGAATCGTTAAAAAAGACGGTAACAAATCCGAAAACCAAAAAAATGAACAACAACTATATTTTACCCCTATTAGTTTTAAGTGGATATTATTCCGATAACGGAAAAATAAGCGAAGCTGAGAGTTCTGAAACTTTGGCATTAAAACTGGCTAGTGAAGGGGGGAAAGAACTGGAAGTTAAAAAATACATTGAAGCGAAGAAATAAGCTTACATGAAACTCGTAAAGAAATCATATACTGCGGAAACGGACGAAAACCTCATGAGAGAAGTCATTAAGGGTAATAATCTTGCATTTTCGGAAATTTACGACAGATGGAGTAAGCCTATGCTCAATTATTTTTATAAAATGTTGTGGCAGGACAGAGAAAAAGCAGAGGATTTTATGCAAGAGATTTTTACGAAGATTATTCATAAACCACAATTATATAACCCAAGCAGAGCTTTTAAAACTTGGATTTATAGTGTAGCAAATAACATGTGTAAGAACGAGTATAGAAGAGCAGAGGTTAGAAAGGGAACATCAAACAGCTTGCATGATAACATAATTGTTCATGATAGTTCTGCGCCGGATAAAGAGCATGATAAAAACATTTTTAATGACCGATTAAAAGAAGAGTTGGAGTTGTTGAGTGAAAATCATAAAAAGACTTTCATTCTTCGTTTTAAACATGACCTGAGTATAAAAGACATTGCAGAAATTCTTGAAACGAGCGAAGGAACTGTAAAGTCTAGGATATTTTATACACTAAAAAAATTAGGTAAAAACTTGAAAGAATTTTCACCGGTTGCAAAGACTATAATGGTTGGAGTGTGTTTAATAGAATTAGTACAGTATATTATATAAACGACTGATGATGGAAGATAGAAATAGATCGAAAATGGATGTTGAATTTTACTTGTTGAACCGAGATTACAATGAGTTGACTATAGATGAGCTTGCTATTGTTAAAGAGCATGTGGAGTCTGAACAAGAATTCAATGAAATGAAAGCTGTTGTAATGGGGGTGGGTAATATCTTTAAAGAAGAGAAAGAATTAGAACCTAACCCAGCAATTAAAGTGGCTCTTTTAAAAGAGTTTGATAAACAACAACCAGCCGGAGCGTATTGGTTGAATGGAATATTTGTATCTCTTTTCCCTAAGGAAAAAAAGCTATTTCAAAAACCAGGTATGCAATTGATTGGATTGGCAGCTTCTGTATTGCTAATTGTAACTATAGCTTTTAATGGTAATACTGAGATGAATAATTCAACATTGGCTCAAAATGAAGATTTTAAGACAGAGGAAGAAGCATTTGAAGAGCATAGTAAAATAGAAAAAGACCAAGCGAATGAAGAAAAGAACCTAGAGAAAAATGACCTTCAATCGACTTTTGAGTTAATAGAAAAAGAAATTGAAGTTGCTACTTTAAATGAAGTTGAAATTGAAGAAAAACCTGAGAGTGTTGAAAATAAAGTTACAACAACAGACTTTATGTATGATGCGCAACCCATTGAAAGTGAGGATGCTGATTTGTCTTCAGTTTCGGATGCAGATTATCGTAGAAATGATAATATTTTAAATGAGTCTGAAGAATCTTTTAATAACGGTATTTCAAAAGATAAAGAAAAGGGTGCCATGTCAGATGATAAATTGGTTATTTCAGCAATAACGCCCGCTACTGCTGAAGTAGTAGAAGAATTCAGTATGGAGGATGATGAAGGTTACTTTGCAGAAGATGTTAGTGTTGCTGGTGCATTAGTTACTGGAAATAATTCTATTGATTTACCTGTAAATACTAGAACATTAGCTGAAGATTCAGATTTGATAGGGATTCTTTACACAGCGATGTAATTATTTTTCCAACTTAACTAAATAATTGCCTTTTAAAATGGGAATTACACTTGAAGTGTTTGGCGTAAGGCAATATTTTATATCCTCGTTCAAATCTAATGCTGCAAGTCTTACACGGTGAGAAGAAGCTTTTAAATAACTGAGGTAATTATCCTTGGCTTGGATGTACATGAATTTAGCGGCTACAGAAGAATCATCTTCACATCTAAATTTACCACTTTTTTGAAGGTTTTCTACAAAAGCTCCTGCGCACATTGTGTCTTCCAAACAAAATTTACTTTTCCAACCAGAACCTAGGAGTAATACGTTTTTGTTTTGTTCAATCAACCATTCGCTCAAAGCATCTAGATTCGTGAAGGATCCAATAACTACCGTTGCAGCATTTCGTGCGGTGTGAATAGCTTTTGTTCCATTTGTAGTCGTAATAACAATTGTATCCCCTTCAAACTTATTGCCCATATAGCTAGCAGGAGAATTTCCGATATCAAAGCCCTCGACTATTTCTCCCCCGCGTTCAGCAGCTACAATAAAGCCTTTCTTCTTGTATTCGAAAGCTTCTTCTAAAGTCGCTACAGGAATCATTTTCGCTACGCCATTGTCAAATGCTGTGCACATAGCAGTAGTGGCGCGCAATACATCAATAACAACAACGATTTCAGCATCTTCAGCATGTAAATCAAATAAGTTAGGAGTAAAACAAACTTCAACTTTTTTTCTGTTTTTCATAGAATGATATTATTGGGTTTTGTCTTTTTGAATTTGGTCCCAAACGTCATGAATTTTAGAGTTACCTGACTTTTTACCTGTATTATCAATCTTAGGTTTGTTTTTATTCTCAAACTCTTTTTTTAATAAGTTGTAAGTCATCTCTGAGTACTTACCAGTTTTAATAATATTTACAGCTAGAACAATACTAATTATTAACCCAAATAGACCAATTGCGAGAGCAATAAATGATTCAATGCTATCCATACTGTTTTTCCTATTTAAAAGGTGGTTTTACAACCGTCGCTTTTAATTGTTTTTTTCTAACCTGAATAAATATTTCACTTCCTTGAGAAGCAAATTCAGTAGTAACATACCCTAAGCCAATAGCTTTCTTTAAAGAAGGCGCCATTGTTCCAGAAGTTACAATTCCTATTTCATTTCCATTTGCATCTACTATCGGGTAATCATGTCTCGGAATACCTCTGTCTACTAATTCAAAACCGACTAATTTGCGTGTTACACCAGCTTCTTTTTGCGCTTGTAACGCAGCAGAGTTCGTAAACTCTTTGGTAAATTTTGTTACCCATCCTAATCCAGCTTCTAGAGGGGAAGTGGTGTCACTAATATCATTCCCGTAAAGGCAATACCCCATTTCTAACCTTAAAGTGTCTCTTGCAGCTAGCCCGATTGGTTTGATGCCAAATTCTTCCCCAGCCTCAAAAACTTTTTTCCACACTTCTTCAGCAACCGCATTTGGAATATATAATTCAAATCCTCCAGAACCGGTATATCCAGTAGCAGATAATATTACATTATCAACACCAGCAAAAGTTCCTTTTGAAAAATGGTAATATTTTACTTCGCTTAAATTTACATCGGTTAATTTTTGCAATGCTGCAGTTGCTTTAGGACCTTGTACAGCCAATAAGGCCATGTTGTCAGAAATATTTTCCATTACAACACCTTTCGTGTTGTATTTACTAATCCAATTCCAATCTTTCTCAATATTTGAAGCATTGACAACGAGTAAATACTCTTCTTCAGAAATTCTGTAAACCAATAAATCATCAACTATTCCACCTGTTTCGTTAGGTAAGCAAGTATATTGCGCTCTACCATCAAATAATTTGGAAGCATCGTTAGAAGTAACACGTTGAATTAAATCCAAAGCATTTGGTCCTTTTAATAAAAACTCACCCATATGCGAAACATCAAATACTCCAACATCTTTTCTTACGATTTCGTGTTCGGCATTAACACCTTCGTATTGAACAGGCATTAAGTAACCTGCAAAAGGAACCATTTTCGCTCCTAATTGTTCGTGAATATGTTTAAGGGCAGTTGATTTAATATCTAAAGTTGTATCGCTCATTTTCTATAAAAATTAATTGCCTACAATGATAAAGCTTAATGTTTGTATCCCCAAATGAAGAATGGGAAATTCACGTGAATCTGCAAAATTGTTATTGCATATAGTTTTTTGATTAATGCTTACATTTGCCAACCAAAACCCTTTTGCAATAGCATTAAATGATTTTTAATTCATTAGAATATATATTATTTCTGCCTTTGGTGTTTGTTCTGTTCTATTTGTTTAGACATAAATTCAGGGTTTTTATTCTTCTTGCAGCTAGTTATTATTTTTACATAAGCTGGAACCCTGTATTTATCATCCTGATATTCCTTTCAACTTTGATTGATTTCGGAGCTGGGTTATCATTAGAAAGAACGCGTTCTAAGTTCACTAGGCGATTAATACTTGTTATTAGTATTTGCGCAAACCTTGGGTTTCTATTCTTTTTTAAGTATTTCAATTTTGCATTGGAGAATGTTAATGAAATACTATTGGCAGTCAAAGGGTCATATCAACCCATTGAAGCCTGGGATATTATTCTACCAATAGGAATTTCCTTCTACACTTTTCAAACCATGAGCTACACAATTGATGTTTACAATGGAAAAACAAAGGCAGAAAAGAACTTGCCTTATTTCGCATTGTACGTTTGTTTCTTTCCGCAACTAGTTGCAGGGCCAATTGAGCGATATAATAATTTGCTCCCACAATTTAAAGAAAAAGCGCAGCTTTTAATTCAAAATATTTCTCACGGTGGTAGGTTAATATTGTATGGCTTGTTTATGAAAATGGTAATTGCAGATAATTTAGGTGTATTTGTGGATTCCGTTTATGGAGATATTGCTGGAGCCAGTAGCCTAAATTTACTAATCGGGTCAGTTTTTTATTCTTTTCAGATTTACTGTGATTTTCATGGATATACAACAATTGCAATAGGTTCCGCAAAATTATTTAATGTGAACCTCTCTGAAAATTTTAGAACACCTTATTTATCTGCTTCTATTACTGAGTTTTGGCGAAATTGGCACATTACATTAACCACTTGGTTTAGAGATTATATTTATTATCCATTAGGAGGTAATAGAGGATCTGTGCTAAAATTGGGGCTGGCTATATTGACTGTCTTTATCGTTAGTGGAATATGGCACGGTGCAAAGTGGACATTTATATTATGGGGGTTGTTCCATGCATTATTTGTATTGTTTGAAAAGATTGTTGGATGGGATAAACAATCAACAAATGTTTTCTTGAAAGCAATAAAATGGGGGGTTACATTTACTTTGGTTACGGCATTGTGGGTATTCTTTAGAAGCCCAGATATGGATGCAGCCATTTTATATTTTAAATCAATAGGGGCAAATTGGGACATTGAAGGAATAGACCTGGGTGTCGAACCGTTTATATTATTAGGCTTGTTTGTAATTTCAGATATCCTTACTCTTAAAAAGAACTTTGCTTTATCGCTAAATAAGATTCCTTCCGTGGGTAGAGGTGCTATTTACTTTGTGTTGATATTCTTATTGTTATCTCGATCAGGCACTGATATGAACCCATTTATTTATTTCCAATTCTAATGAAAATTGTAAAATATATAACAATTAGATTGGTGGTTGCAATGGCTTTTTCATTTGCAATGGATCAATTGTATCTGTATACATTTTGGAAAGATGATGTAAAACAGCATGGAGATGTATTAGAAAATTTGTGGGGAGTTGATATGCATTCCGATGCAATTTATTTTGGAGAATCATCTAATTTTCATGTTCAGGAAGGTGACTCTATCAAGCACAGAATTAGTTATGCTTTAGATAGTTTACTGCCAAGTATTTCAATAGCTACAGTAGATAATGCAGGGCTTCATGCAGGTACTTATTTGTCTTTGGTAAAAAATATTCCAAAGGAAATGAATTTGAAGTTTGTTTTAATAACCCTTAATTATAGGTCTTTTGCAGCTAATTGGAGGTATGCACCTTTTGAAAATTACTTAGCTAAATCTGCTTTAATGCTTGAGCCTTCGTTACCAATTTTAAATAAGTTTATGATTTCTTTAAAACAATATGATTACCAATCTGACGAGGACAGAAATGTGCAAATGAAATTAGCTTGGAAGAATGAAAAGTTTACAATACCAAATTTTGATTATGACAATGTTATTGAATGGGACTCAGCTATGGCATGGCATACGTGGTTAGATGTTAATCCCAATTTAACAGAAGAAAACCTTCCTTTGTCTAGTCATTATATTAAGAATTTTGCATTCAATATTGATACCATTAATAATGAAAGAATTGAAGATTTAAATGCAATTGTTTCCATTGCAAAGAATAGGGGTTATAAATTGGTGTTTAATCTTCTGGGAGAAAATACAATTGAGGCTGAAAAGCTTGTTGGTAAAGAATTACTCTATTTAATGGAAAAAAATCGTTCTTTTCTGGTAAACTATTTCACCGAAAAAGGAGTTGTTATGGTGGACAATTTTTATCAAATACCCGACTCTTGTTTTGTAGACAGAAGTTGGCCAACTGAACATTACAATTATCAGGGAAAAAAGATAGTTGCGGAAAACATAAAAAAGGCAATTGAGGCGAATGAATTACATTATTAAAATAGTAGTTATTATTTGTTCCTTCTTGTCAATTTCGATTGATAATACGGCGCAAGAAAAACACACAATAAGCGGATATATTAAAGATGCAGGAACTGGAGAGGTTCTAATAGGCTCTAGCATTTATATTGAGGAATTGGAGAAAGGGGTAGTGACAAATATTTATGGGTACTACTCCTTAACGGTCGAAAGTGGTATTTACAATGTAATTGCAAGATATGTTGGATATGATGACATGGGCCAAATGGTTGCTTTAGATGCAGATGTCAAATTGAATATTGAATTGACTGTTTCATCGGATATAATGGATGAGGTGGTGGTCGAAGCAGAAGCTGTAGATAATAATACTACTGGAACTCAAATGGGGGAGGTTAATCTTAACATGGACCGTGTTAAGACATTACCAGCATTTATGGGTGAGGTTGATATTCTTAAAACGGTTCAGTTTTTACCAGGAGTTTCTTCTGGAGGAGAAGGAAATACGGGGTTTTACGTTCGTGGAGGTGGTCCTGATCAAAACCTTATATTATTAGATGAAGCAACCGTTTACAATGCTTCTCACTTGTTTGGTTTTTTCTCGGTTTTTAATGCAGATGCAATTAAGAACGTAAAGATGATAAAAGGTGGAATGCCTGCTAATTATGGTGGCAGAATTTCATCTGTATTAGACATTAACATGAAGGATGGGAATTATAAAGAGTATCATGCTTCTGGTGGTATTGGGTTAATTGCATCTAGATTAATGGTTGAAGGACCTTTGAAGAAAGATACATCCTCCTTTATTTTTTCGGGGAGAAGAACATATATAGATGTTTTAACAGATCCATTTATAAATGATACAGCCTCTTTTAAAGGTTCTGGCTATTATTTTTATGATTTGACAGCAAAAGCGAATTACCGATTTAATGATAAAAACCAATTGTTTATTTCGGGGTATTTCGGAAGAGATGTATTTGATTTTAATGATGATAATTTTGATTTAAATTTCAGAGTTCCTTGGGGAAATTCTACCGCTTCAATTCGTTGGAATCACCTTTTCAATGATAAGTTGTTCGTTAACATCACAGGTGTTTTTACCGATTATGACTTTGCTTTTGAAGCAACGCAAAGTGATTTCACTTTCAGGCTCTCCTCAGGAATACAAGACTTTTCATTAAAGCAAGATTTTACCTATTTTGCTAATTCTCGTCACCAAGTTAAATTTGGATGGAGTGTAATTAGACATAAATTCACTCCAAGCACAGTTTCAGGTTCATCAGGTGAAACATTATTCAATTTTGACACGACAAAAATTATTGCCTACGAGCCTTCTGTTTATTTATTGGATGAAATTGAAATTAATGAAAACTTGAAGATAAACCTTGGTCTGCGTTTTTCATCGTTCAGCCATATTGGTCCATTTACAAGATATTTTAAAAATCCGTCAACAGGAATAACAGATTCAACCAAAGAGTGGGGTTCGGGAGACCATATTGCAAGTTACACAGGTCTAGAGCCGCGAATTTCAATCCGCTATTTGTTTAAAGATAATTCCTCTGTAAAAATTGGTGTTTCAAAGAATAATCAATACATCCACCTCGCTTCAATGTCTGGAGTTTCTTTGCCCACCGATTTATGGTTTCCCAGCTCTGAATTGGTAAAGCCACAAATCGGAATTCAATACAGTGCGGGTTATTTTAGGAATTTTAAAAAGAATAAATACGAAGCCTCTATTGAATTTTATTACAAGGATTTACAAAATTTGGTTGAGTATAAAGAAAACTCTCAACCGGATGATAATATCAATGATAATGTAGACAATCAATTAACTTTTGGAAAAGGGTATTCGTATGGAGCAGAATTTTTCTTAAAAAAGAGCTTAGGAGCCTTTAATGGTTGGATTGGTTATACTTGGTCTAAAACAATGAGAACTTTTGAAGAAATAAATGAAGGAAGAGAGTTTCCTGCTAAATATGATAGACGAAACGACTTGTCTGTAATTTTGCAGTATGATATTACGGATAGATGGAATGTTGGTTTTGCATTTGTTTATGCTACGGGAAGTGCCATTACTTTGCCAGAAAAAAGATACTATGACCCAATAGAAAACCGTTTGATAACGGTTTGGAGTGACAGAAACGCATATCGATTGCCTTCTTACCACAGAGCAGATATTTCGGTTACGTTTGCAGGAAAAGAGTTTAAAACAATAAAAAACGTAGAAACCGGAGAAGCAGAAAAAAAGAAAAAGAAAGTCCTATCTACGTGGAACCTTTCGGTTTTTAATTTATACAACCGAAAGAACCCTTATTTTTTATTCTTTGATTACAGCGGCGATGTGAATAGTGGTAATTTAGATGTTGGAGCAAACCAAGTATCTTTGTTTCCAATTTTACCATCTATCACATGGAATTTTAAATTTTAGCATATGAAATTATTATTGGTACTATTATCTACAGGAATTGTTTTCGGATCTTGTTCAAAGGCAATTGAATTTGATTTGCCTGAAGTAGAACAAGATGTTGTTTTAGTGGGGAAAATTGAAAGTGGAAATTACCCAATTGTATTTCTTTCAAAAACACAAGGTTATTTTGAGCCAACTGATGCTGAATCCATATTTGGAACAAATATTCATAATGCATCTGTGACCATGAATGATGGAGTAAATGAAATTACATTGAATGAATTGTGTTCAGCTGATATACCAGATTCATTACTGCCTTTAGTTAGCCAGGTAACAGGGATACCAGAACAAAATTTACAATTTTTCAACTATTGTATTTACACATCATTAGATCCTTTAGCTATAGGAGTAGAAGGAACAACCTATAGTTTGTATATTGAAACGGATACAGATACACTAACGGCTTCTACAATTCTTCCAGTGGGTGTTCCGTTGCTTAATACGCGATTTGAAGCATTCGAGTCACTTGATTCATTAGGTTTCTTATTTGGAACATTGGTCGATCCGCCAGAAGAAGGAAATGGGTATAGATGGTTTGCGCAAAGAATTAACACGTATAAATATAACTATCCTGCACCCTATGATAATATTGTTGGAATGCAGAAAGATGCCTTTCCAATAGCACCCTTTGGTTCTGTTTTTGATGATAAATTTCTTAACGGATTATCATTAGAAATAGAATACAATAGAGGTGAAGTAGGTAACTTGGAAGGGCCAGATGATGAAGGACCGGAAGAAGGTTATTTCAAGAGAGGTGATACTGTGGTAATCAAATTTACTACGATAGACTATTTGACTTATCTTCATCTGCGTGCTTTAGAGGATCAAGCTGCTACTAACGGAAGCCCGTTCGCATCTCCTGGTAATTTACCTAGTTCGGTTGTTGGAGGAATTGGGCTTTGGGCGGGATACGGAGTTAGATTAGATACGGTTGTATGCAATTAGTATATTTGTCATTCTTTATAAAGTTTTGATTACGCATCTTCCTTCTTTATATATTGGTACTCCTTGTCTGCATTTCATTGTGTAAGGAATCAAATTTGACTATATTAGCAATATGATTTTAATTGCAGATAGTGGTTCAACCAAAACCGATTGGCGTTTAATTGTTGATAAAGACAATGTTCAAGAAGCATATACGGAAGGGTTAAATCCATATTTTAAAACAACCGAAGAAGTACAGCAAACAATTAATGAAGTGCTTTTACTGCAGTTTATTACCAAAAACCCAATGGATATTGATGCTGTTTATTTCTATGGATCAGGATGTTCATCGGACGATAAAAAAGAAATTATTGAAATAGCACTAAAATCAGTGTTTACCAATGCTAACATTGTTGTAGAACATGATTTATTGGGTGCAGCAATAGGTGTATGTGGAACTCAAGCCGGTATTGCAGCAATTTTAGGTACAGGAAGTAACTCTTGTTATTTTGATGGTGAAAAAGTAGTCGTAAATATACCTGCATTAGGATATGTTTTAGGCGATGAAGGTAGTGGAGCTTATATTGGAAAAGAAGTTTTAAAAGGATACCTAAACAAAGAAATGGATGATACTTTGCTACAGAAGTTTGAATTAAAATTTCAACCATCTATAGAAGTTATTTTAGATCGGGTTTATAAAGAGGCGCTTCCAAATCGCTATTTTGCTTCTTTTGCAAAATGGGTTGGAGAAGAAGTTGAAAATGAAAAATATTTACAAGAAATTGTGAGGAAAGCATTGGATGCTTTTTTTAAAAAACACATTTGTAAGTATGAAAACCATAGTGAACTGCCTCTAAACGTAGTGGGTTCTATCGGTTATCATTTCATGCATATATTGCACCAGGTGGCGGAAAAGAACAATGTAAAGCTCGGAAAAGTAATTAAATCACCTATCAGTGGGCTGGTAAAGTATCACATGGATAATTAAGCGATAAATTTAGGCTCCCATTCCCGGTAATAATCCAGAAGCAGTACTTTTCATTTCATTTTCATTAACGTGATCTGCATCTTCAATTGCCTTGTTGAATGCAACAACGAGCATATCCTCAATATCTTCTTTGTTTTCTTTTGCTAATAAACTCTCATCGACACTAACATCTTTTACTTTTCTGTTTCCGTCTAAAACAAATCGTATTTTTCCATCATGAGACTCTCCTTTGACATAAATATTTTCCAATTTTTTTTTAGATTCTTCGACAGCACCTTGCATTTCCTGCATTTTTGCCATCATATCTTTCATGTTTAAATTTCCAAACATTATCCTAAGTATTAGCGGTTGATTTTATTTTTCTCGTTTTTAGCTTTTTTTGCGTCCATATCTCTTTTATTCCACCTAAATAAACGTATGCCTATAAAAATCATCGCCGAAAAGACGATAACAATAAAAGTTAATGCAATGATTTCTCCAAGTGACATACTACAAATTTAGGATATTTGAATGATGTTTAGAAAAATGAAGATGGGTTTTTATCGGACTATATGTTTTTCATCTCCAAAACCTTTTCGAGTTGAATTCCTCTTGAGCCTTTGAGTAAAATTAGCGAATCTGAAATAGAATGGGAGTTCAGATAAGAAATTAGCTCTTCGGTAGTAGAAAAGATAGCGCTATTTGTATTTGTTTTTTTAAATTCAGGGCCCACTAAATAAGCTGTCAAAGCATGTTTATTTAAATAGTCCACCGTTTTTTGATGCTCTATTTGTGAAATATTTCCCAATTCTAGCATATCTCCAAGTATAGCTACCTTATTCCCGTTTTCGATTTCTTTAAAGCTTTCCAAAGCAGAAAACATACTACTAGGATTAGCGTTATAGCAATCCACTATTATGGTATTATTGTTTGTAACTGTGACCTGTGAGCGATTATTGGAAGGGTTGTATCCCATTAAAGCTTTATTTATTTCATTATTGTCAACATCTAAATAAAGACCCACTGCAATTGCAGCTAAAAAATTAGTGAAATTGTAATTGCCTACCAATTTTGTTTCAATAATTGGAGAAACATATTTGTTAACTCTCCATTGAAGATGTACAAAAGGGGTAAGTTGTGTCAATTCACCATAGATATAGCTTTGTTCTTGTTCTCCATAAGTAATGTGTGAAACAGAATTTGGTACGATATCGTTTAATAATTTGTCTTCGTGGTTAATGAAGATTTTACCTTCAACTTTTCGGATAAAGTCATACAATTCTTTTTTTGTTTTAATCACACCTTCTAGAGAGCCAAAACCTTCAATATGCGCTGTGCCAATGTTTGTAATAATGCCATAGTTGGGTTCAGATATTTCCGCTAATTCCTTAATATCTCCAGGTTTATTTGCGCCCATTTCTATAATCGCAACTTCATGGCTGTTATTGAGCTCTAGCAGTGTTAAAGGCACTCCGATGTGGTTGTTTAAATTACCTTTTGTATAAAGCGTTTTATAAGTTGTTTCCAAAACAGCACCAATCAACTCTTTGGTTGTTGTTTTTCCATTACTACCCGTTATTGCAATTACCGGGATAGCAAATTGTTTCCGATGGTAATTGGCTAAATCCTGCAATGCTTCTAAAACATCATTTACCAAAATAAATCGCTCGTCAATTGCGTATTTCTTTTCATCTACAATTGCATATTTACATCCATCTTCAATAGCCTTTAAAGCGAATTTATTTCCATTAAAATTACCTCCTTTTAGCCCAAAAAACATACTCTCAAGCAAAATGTTTCTAGTATCTGTGCAGGCCCCAGTTGTTTCAGTGAATTTTTTATGAATGTTTTCGATGGTCATCCTACTTATTGCTTAATTAGTTTTTTAGTAACGCAATTACCAAAGGAACAGATAGATATAAAATATATTCCTGTTTGCTGAATATGTTCTGATATGTCAATTTTGTTTTGATTTGGTAATTTACTTGAATAAATTAGTTTTCCAGTAATGTCAGATATGCTGTATTGGACATTGGATAGATTTTTTTCTACTATAATAAATGATTCGTTCATTGTTGGGTTTGGAACTATTGAGAAATTAATTTTATCAATGTTTTCATCAATCGATACAAAAGAAGGACAAATTAGATAATTCCTATAGTTGAGTAAATAAGCATTCATCCTAGCATATTGCTCCGGAGAAAATAAATCTCTACAGGATTTTCTAGAATAAGACATAATGTTTCTTACGTCAGGATTGTAAAAATCACCATTTGCATCTTGGTCAGTTCCTATATAAATACAACTTGATGTTACACTACTTGTTGATAGTTGAGGGTCAGCAGGTGTGTCACAAAGTTGATCCCCAGCTGTTATGCAATTACTTCCGTTTACTAATTCATCACCAGCGGAAGTACTATGCGTATGAGCTAATGAAAAGTAATGCCCAATTTCATGCGGCAATGTACTTCCGTTTGTAGCACATGAATTTTTCATTAAAATTCTATTAAAAGCAACGCCAATAGAATATGCATAGCCACAAAGCCCTGTCGTATCTCCATTTGAAATTTTATACAAATATGGGGCAAAATAGATGTTTAATACATTGTCGACGTCGTTAGATTGGCATAGAACCTCATCTGTATACTTTTCAAAATCAGCATATTCATCATCATTAATGTATTCTATATTTCCACAATGCTGAAATTCAATTCCAGCATTAGTATAGTATGAATTAACTAAATCTAGTTCATTAAAAACACTTGCTGAATCAATTGCATCAGACCCATTGGAATAGCCAATAATGTGAAATTTTACTGGAACGATTGTGTCTCCGAATGCTTTATTGATATTGTTGGTTTTTACACTTGCTATAAGCTGCTGAATGATAGCATTATCTTCTTTAGTCATTATAGTGCCACATTCGTCTGATTGTCCAAGCGAAATGATACTTGTGGTTAAAGTTAAAATACCTGTAATTAGTTTCTTCATATCACGAATTGCTAAGGTAATAATTTTCATTCAGTGTTTGCTTCACAAAAAAAGGGAATGTATTCATTCCCTTTTTTTTGTTTAAGTATTCTTGTTTTTACCTTTCACCTGGAGGTGGAGGCATTGGTCGTTCTCTTTTATCTCCTTTCTTTGGTGCGTTTCGTTTCCTGAATTCATGTTCTATACGTGTAAGTTTTGCAACTTTTTTTATCGGTAAAACTTCTTTAAATTTTACTAAGTATTTTTTTCTGATTTCAAGTTCTTTATACTGAATTTCGAGGCCGGTATCCAATAGTTTTTCGACTTCAGTATCTGACATTTCGCTGATTTTCTTTCTTTCTCCCATTGCAGCTTTGTGTTCTTTTTTAAGTAGTTTAAATTCAGCTACTTGCGCATTATAAACTGGCCAAAATTTTTCTGCTTCTGCAGTGGATAATTCTAACTTAGTTGAAATGAAAGCTATTTTTTGAGCTTTTTTATTTTCTCTTTGTACTTCTTCTCCCTTTTCTTGGGCAATACTTCCAAAACTCGTTCCGAGGATAAGAAGTGCTAATGTTATTATTTTCATAGTTTTAGTTTTAGTTAAAAATTAAAATTCAATATCTAGGTAATAGTCTGAGCTCAGATATTCGTCAATCTCGTCAGATGTAAAATCAAGATCTATGTCGTTTATACTATTTTCTATATGTAACTCTTCATTAAACTCTTCTCCAAAATCTACATAACAAATGAGTTCATCCATTTCATTGTAGTCCATTGCTTCGTCTAATTCGCTAGAGGTTAAATTTTCTAAATAATTACCATTAGAAGCTACAACTTCTTTTCTATTATTTTGGTTTAAAAGAAAACCTATGGTAAATATTACTGCAATAGAAGCTGCAACAGAGATAATACGAGTGATATTTCTTTTTTGAATTGGAATTACCTTAGTTTCTTCTTCTTCAATTTTAGCCAACACTTTATCTGCGAGGTTTTCAAAGTATCCATTAGGAACTTCATTGTCAATTCTAACTTTTACTATATCAGCTAAGTTTGAAAAATATCCCTTCGGAGCTTTTAGGTTATTTACCTTTTTCATTCCGAATAGAGTTGGAGCGATTTTCATTAACTCTTCTTTTTCGATATTTTCATTCTTTTTGTTCATTCAGTACCTAAGACATTTAAAAATGTAAATGGTTTAATTTTCAATCAAATAATTTTCAATTTTTTTGACAGCTATATGGTAACTAGCTTTTAAAGCTCCTACCGAGGTTCCAACAACTTCGGATATTTGCGTATATTTCATATCTTCATAATACTTCATGTGAAATACTGCTCTCTGTTTTTCTGGAAGTGTCAATAGTGCTTTTTCTAATTTCTCTTGAATTTCTTCACAGTCCATTAAATAGTCTGCTTTTCCTGCATGTAACTGATATGATTCATCATCAATTGAAATGTTGTTTTCCTTCTTCTTTTTATTAATAAAGGTGATTGATTCGTTGGTGGCAATTCGATATAGCCATGTGTATAGGTTTGAATCTTCTCGAAAATTTGGTAAACCTTTCCATGTTTTAACAAATACATTTTGAAGCACATCATCCGTGTCATCATGATCAATAATAATTCTACGAATATGCCAATAAAGTCTTTCTTGGTATTTTTCAATTAAAGACCGAAAAGCTTTATTGGTATTTTGCCCAGATTTAACCTGTGCTACTATTTCGTCATCTGATAATTGCATCGCATTCTAAGACCAAGTTATCAGAAAAAGGTTTAATATGAAAATATAATAATTTTAAAATAGCTTATTTACGAGCAATAACTTTTTCAGCTGCAGCAATTAAATTCGGAGTGTCTAAACCATATTTTTCCATTAGCTCAGCAGGAGATCCGCTTTCTCCAAAACTGTCGTTTACAGCAACAAACTCTTGCGGTAAAGGGTTGTTTCTAGAAAGAACTTGCGCAATGCTTTCACCTAAACCACCTGCTATTTGATGTTCTTCAGCAGAAACGATACACCCTGTTTTAGCAACGGATTTTAATATAGCTTCTTCGTCTAATGGTTTAATTGTATGTATGTTTATTACTTCCGCACTAATTCCTTTTTCAGCCAAGGCTTTTCCAGCTTCAATTGCTGGCCAAACTAAATGTCCAGTCGCTACAATCGTAACATCAGTGCCTTCATTTAATAGTAAAGCTTTTCCTATCACAAAAGGTGTGTCCTCTGATATGAAAATGGGCATTTTTGGTCTCCCAAATCGCAAATAAACAGGGCCAACATGATCAGCGATGGCAATTGTTGCAGCTTTTGTCTGGTTGTAGTCACATGGGTTAATAACCGTCATGTGGGGAAGCATTTTCATCATGCCTATATCTTCCAATACTTGGTGGGTCGCTCCATCTTCTCCTAAAGTCAATCCAGCATGCGAAGCACATATTTTGACATTTTTATTAGAATAGGCAATAGACTGTCTTATTTGATCGTAAACTCTACTTGTAGAAAAGTTGGCAAAAGTACCAGTATAAGGTATTTTCCCTCCAATCGTAAGGCCAGCAGCTATTCCAATCATGTTTGCTTCTGCAATTCCAACTTGGAAAAACCGCTCTGGATTATCATTCTCAAATTGGTTCATCTTTAATGAACCAGTTAAATCCGCGCACAATGCTACTACTTTAGGATTTGATTTACCTAACTCTGTTAAACCATCGCCAAAACCTGATCGTGTGTCTTTATTTCCTAATACTGGATATTCTTTCATGCTTATAATGTTATGTTTTCTGAGTAGCCAGAAACTATTTTAAACGTTTTTTCAATTGAGTGCGCTGTACTAAAAGATCTTTCACGCCTGAAAACAATTTTATATTTTCCAGGCAATAATTCAATGTTTTCAAGTGAAGGTTCATCTTTTAAATTACAAACCCATTCGTTTTTTCCTTCCCTGAGAACAAATAATTGTGCAGGGCCAGCGCTTTTACTGATAACAGCTCTTCCGTTTTTTGGAATCGTAATATCTGTATGCCTGTTTTGTTTTATATCAACATCATTAATATATAGTCTTGGAAGTGTGAGTATTTCTAAATCATATTTTCCGACAATATATTTATGGTCAAAGTTCATCTTTTGAATATTAACTGTCTTCATATCGCCACTTTTTCGAATAATGCAGTTTATTCCAGTAAATTCGTTGTTATAGCCTTGAATCTTGAGGTCTAAATGACCTCTAGGAGCATCTAAGGATATGGTGTTGTGCTTTCCAGCAACAACTTTAATATTTTCTTTAGTAACCTCAGGGGTAGTATGTACAACGAGTTTGTAAGTGTGCAATGGGTCAATTGATAGGGTGTCAGGATTACGGTCCCTATCTAATGTGTGCATATAAGTGTAAACTAATTCATTGGTTTTTTGGTCGTAAAAAGACATTGTAACATTTGTTTCTAAAGGGTTTTTCTTTACATCTAACAAGTTAACTTGTACAGTTGTGTTATTTAGTGCCTGGCTGACTACAAAGTCTAAAACGCTTTCAAATGAATCTTCTGTTTCAGCACTTAAAAACTCGCCAATACAATTAAATTGTCCTAAGTAACTCGTGTCCAATCCAACTCCGATAACAAAAGGTTTTAATTTTATTCCTTTCGCTCTTAATGCTCTCGATACCGCACATGGATCTTCATCACAGGCTTCAATCCCGTCAGTTATAAGAATAATTACATTCCTACAGTTACTACATTCTGGAAAATCTTCAGCGGAGTATTCCAAAGATCGAGCAATTGGAGTGGTTCCTTTAGCCTCAATTGACCTTATTTTACTTTTTATTTTATCTATATTTCCATCTCCGGGTGAAAATTCAACTTCTAAGTTTGTGTCATCACAGTTTTGTTGACCCGGAAGTATTTTAAATTGATGTCCATAAACCCTAAGGCCAAGCTCCGTATTTTTAACTCCTCTGAGCTCATCAACAGTGTTAGTGAGTAGTTTTTTGGCGATGGTCATTTTGCTGCCATTTTGCCATTGGGCATTCATACTGTTTGAAGCATCAAAAATAAAAAGGATTCTAATTTTTTCTGAATCTTGCTCTGAATCTTGGGCCAATAATATATTTGGATTAACAATAATCCCTATAAATAAAATTAATATGTAAAAAAATACTTTCATAAAACTACCTTTTTGAAGTATGCTTCTCAATTATAATTCCAAAAAGGTTAATTGTAACAAATATTAATAATCTCCCAGTGTTTCTTCCAATTGACTCAATGCAGATTTCAGTTGATCATCGTTAGGCGGTGAACCATGCCACTTATGTGTTCCCATCATGAAATCTACACCATTACCCATTTCTGTTTTCATTATTAGCATAATTGGAACTCCTTTTCCAGTAGCTGCCTTTGCTTGTCTCAAAGTAGTAATAACTTGCTCCATGTTATTACCATCCATTTCCATTACTTGCCAACCAAATGACTCCCATTTAGCTTTTATGTCTCCAAGCGGAAGCACATCATCAATGTCACCATCTATTTGTTTATGGTTGTAATCAATACAAGAGATAATGTTGTCTACTTTGTTGCCGGCTGCATACAAAGCAGCTTCCCAAATTTGTCCTTCTTGAATTTCTCCATCACCATGCAAAGTGTAGATAATGCCACTATCATTGTTTAGTTTTTTTGCTAAAGCTGCACCTATTCCGGCTGAGAGTCCTTGACCTAATGAACCGCTTGCTATTCTAACACCAGGTAACCCCTCATGTGTTGTTGGGTGGCCTTGTAGTCGAGTATTTAGCTTTCGAAATGTGCTTAATTCTGCTACTTCAAAATAGCCAGAACGTGCTAAAACGCTATAGAAAACAGGTGAAATATGCCCGTTGGATAAAAAGAAGAGATCTTCTCCTTTTCCATCCATATCAAAGTTGTCAGCGCTGTGATTCATCTCTGATTGATAGAGAGCAGTAATGTATTCTGTGCATCCTAAAGATCCTCCCGGATGGCCAGAAGCAACGGCGTGAACCATTCTTACAATATCTCTTCTAACCTGTGAACAAAAATCACTTAATTCAATCAAATTTGTGTCGTGCATCTATTTATAGTTAAATTACGTCAGTAAAAGTAGTGTTTTCATAGTAGCATATATAATCTGTTAATAACTATTAATAATAGTGAATAATCTCTATGGGATTGCAATTTTTAAGCAGGTTTAGTTCGTAGTGTTCAGAATGAAATGTTTAATTTTGATTATCAATTTGAAAAAGTGTTAAGAATGAAAAAAGTCATAATTGTTTTAATAAGCATAATTTGTTCAGGTTCAATGTTGTTTGGTCAAAACACTGCGTTTGATTCAAGATTATTGGTAAGATATTCGGTTGAAGAATTAAATGAAATTAAAAAAGAGAATCCATCTGAGATTAAATTCCTAACGTATTGTTTGGATAATGCATTCTATATTGGAGACTATCCAAAAGAAAAGGAAGGAAAAATAAATTTGGATGGGGTGAAACAAGTCGAAAATATTAATGAAATCAACTTATATGAGTTAAAGATTGAGATTCTAGACGGAAGGAATCAGTTATTTAGCATTAATAATAATTCTAAGTTGTTAGTTGTTTACGATACGAAATTTTTAAGGCAGAAATTTCAAAAATCGAGACGATAAACCGTTGTTAAAAAAAATCTATGAAAATTTTATCTACTATATTACTTGTAGCTTTATCTCATGTTATTTATGCTCAAATTGATGTTTTAGTATCGGATGATGATTATACAACAACGGGTCAAGGTTTGTGTGATTGCGGAACAAGCTTTAGCTACGTCGACAGCTTAAATTTTCATGATACAGGGGGAGATGCTTCGGATTATTTGCCGAATGAGGATGAAGTGATTACTTTTTGCCCTGATGTGAATGGAAATAAGGTTTCTACTGCTTTCGGTATTGGAGGAACCGGATTTACATTTGATGTAGATCCTTCAGATACAATATTTATTTATGATGGGTTGTCGATATTCGATCCTCTTTTAGATACGTTTAATAACAATATGATGCCAGGTGGTTCCGTTCGAGCTTCGTTGGCGAATCTTTCTGGATGCTTAACAATACGTTTTGTTAGTGACGGTGCGAATGAAGGTACTGGATGGGATGCAAATGTTTCTTGTGGCAATTTTAGTCAGCCGTATAGCGTTGGTGTAGAGGGGTTTATTAACGGAACAGCAAATGGAGCAAACGATAACATTAATGATGTTATGCCTGTTGATACAGGGTATATTGATGTTTGTTTAGGCGATTCGGTTTTGTTGTCTGCAGATACTTATTTCCCATATGAACCCGGGGGTGATTCAGCTTCTACATTTGGAGGAGGGTATGATCAATCAGGAAATCATACTGTTGAATGGGTAATTAGTAATGGAGTTACTTCGACTCAGAATAGTCTTTGGGTAGTGCCGCCAGCTCAACAAGGTTACTTTGTCTCTTTAAAAGTAACGGATGCTTTTGGAATGAATATGTATGCAACCTGTAAGATAAGGGTATCTACAACTCCTAGTTTTGTTACTTGTACTGCAGAGGATACATTGCTTTGCGTAGATCAGCAAACTTTGCTAATTGGAGGGGTTACTTCTTCGGATACTGCAGGTGTTGATCCCACAAGCGCAACTTTTCCGATAGGAGGAGAATTTGGAACGGCGACTGAATTGCCAGATGGAAATAATTTCCCACCATACGAAACAGAAATTGATATTGCAGGATATACTCCTGGAGGTACAATTCTTAATGGGACTGATATACAGAAAATCTGTGTTTCTATGGAGCATACGTGGCTTGGGGATCTAGAAATGTGGTTAACTTGTCCAAATGGTACGGAAGTGGCAATTTTTAATAGCTACACTAGTGGGTATCTTCCCGGTGGTTTTGGAGGAGGGGGAACCTATGTTGGAGGTGGTAATGATAATAGTTCAACCGTTGGTAACTGTGAGGAATATTGTTTCTCTGAGGCAAATGGAGCATTGCCTTCATGGAATCTTGGGTATAACACTATAGCAGCATCTGGCCCCACTTCTGGTCAAATGGTTGTCCCTGGAGAATATAACCCTGAGGGGGCCTTTGCGGATTTTGTTGGATGTCCAATAAATGGAACATGGACTTTAAGCGTTCAGGATAATATTTTGGCGGATGATGGTTGGATTTGTCAATGGGGAATGTACTTTTTAGATTCTTTGAATCCGAATAGTGAGACTTATGCTCCTGAAATATTTGATGAGTTTTGGCACAGTGATCCAACAATTATTGTAGATGGAAATAATGACACAACGATTGTTATCCGACCAGACACTATTGGGCCATTTGGTTATACTTTTGAGGTTCAGGATAGTTATGGCTGCAGTTATGATACGACAATTTTTGTGAACGTAATAGAGCCAGCTTCGATAATGCCTAACACTTCTGCATGTTTGGGTGATACGGTTAACTTTACTGGTACGTATGCACCTGAGGGAGGTGAATGGTGGGACGATGGTCCAGGGGCTGTTATTTGGGTTACTAGTCAAACGGATATAGAGCCTAGTATATCAGTAATTCAAGGGGGTGCATACACCTTTTACTTCACAGATGTGCAATGTGGTGACACAAATTCGGTGGAAATATTCTATTCTGGTACCCCTGATGTGGAAGTCTTGTATGAAGGAGATGCGGTAAATGAAGTTACAATATGTGTAGATGATGAAATAACGTTAACGGTTCAAGGGCAAGATGCTGATACCTATCTTTGGAATGTTCCGGGTGGGAATGCTGATTCCATTGTTGTCTCTTCAAACGTTCCGTTGCCGGATGGTGTGTATTATGAAATTAATGCTACAGGTGACTGCTTTCCAGGTGATTCAGACGGTATTACTGTCTTTGTTGAAGATTGTGAAATTCCAAATGTGATAACGCCAAATGGAGATGGTCAAAATGAAGTATTCTTTACGAATTATGCCACTCATCATAGTGATGTGAATTTAACTATTTACAATAGATGGGGCAGGGTGGTGTACAAAACAGATAGTTATGATAATACTTGGAATGGTGTTAATATGAACGGAAAAAGTGTCGCTGCTGGAACATATTTCTATACCATGCGATGGGATGGTGGAGAAAAAGATGCAAGTGGAACAATTACTGTTTTTGATTAAAACTAAAACGAATACATTATTGTATCGATTAAAATCCTCGTTTCGATAGTTATCGGAAAGAGGATTTTTTCTTTCTTTGCATTTCGAAAAATGATAAATTATGGCTTTAAAGTGTGGTATAGTTGGGTTACCTAATGTTGGTAAATCTACCTTATTTAATTGTTTGTCAAATGCGAAAGCACAGTCCGCAAACTTTCCTTTTTGTACAATTGAACCTAATGTAGGGACAATTACTGTTCCCGATTCTCGGTTAAATAAATTGGAAGAGCTGGTTAAGCCAGAACGTGTAATTCCTACTACGATTGAAATTGTTGATATTGCAGGGTTGGTCAAAGGCGCTTCTAAGGGAGAAGGTCTTGGGAATCAGTTTTTGGCAAATATCCGAGAGGTGGATGCAATTATTCATGTTGTAAGGTGTTTTGACGATGGAAATATTGTTCATGTAGATGGAAGCATTGATCCAGTTAGAGACAAAGAGATAATTGATTTCGAATTACAATTGAAAGATTTAGAGTCTATAGAAAAAAATATTGGAGCTTTAGCCAGAAAAGCTAAGTCAGGAGATAAAGATGCAATAAGACAGCATGAAGTTTTTGAAGCTGCAAAAAAACATTTGGAGGCAGGTAATTCGATTCGTTCTTTGGCTGTGGATAAGGAAAAAATCACTTTATTGGATGAAATGCACTTGCTAACGGCAAAACCTGTATTATATCTCTGTAATGTAGATGAAGCATCTGTAAAAGATGGAAATAGCTATGTAGAGGCGGTAAAAGATGCAGTTAAGGATGAAGATGCCGAAGTGCTAATTCTTGGAGCAGCTATAGAAGCTGACATTAACGAATTAGATACTTACGAAGAAAGACAAATGTTCTTAGAAGACTTAGGGTTAGATGAACCTGGTGTGAGTAAATTGATTGGTTCAGCTTATAAATTATTAAAACTGCAGACATACTTTACAGCGGGAGTGAAAGAAGTAAGAGCATGGACAATTAATTTAGGTATGACTGCACCGCAAGCTGCTGGAGTAATACATACAGATTTTGAAAAAGGATTTATTAAGGCTGAAGTGATCCACTACAATGATTTTATTGAATTTGGATCTGAAGCTAAATGCAAGGAAGTTGGAAAATTGAATATCGAAGGAAAGGAATATGTGCCTGAAGATGGTGATGTAATGCACTTTAGGTTTAATGTTTAAATACTAAACTGAGTTCTTACTCGTTATGAATTGAATGAAGCTATTTGTATTACAAATTTCATTATTTATTTGCGTTGCTTTTCAGGCACAGAATGGAGGTAATAGTACGTTTCAATTTCTAAATTTTTCTAATTCTGCCAGAGTAGAGGCTGCGGGAGGTTACCTTTTGACAGTTAAGGATAACGATGCATCTTTAGGGGTGGAGAATCCTTCCTTATTGAACTCTTCCATGCACGGATTTTTAGCATTGAATTATGTTAATTATTTTGCTAATTCTAATTATGGTTATTCATCCTATACTAAGCACTTTACCGGTATCGGAACATTTAATGCTTCTTTATTGTTTGCTAATTATGGTAAGTTTGAATATGCTGATGTAAGTGGAGAAAGAAATGGGAGCACTTTTTCTGCAAACGATGTGGCACTGGCTGTTGCCTACGGTAGGGAGTTAGATTCAAATTTTTCTATAGGTGCTGACATTAAGTTTGTAGGTAGTTTCTTAGAAGCATACTCTGCATATGGAATCTGTTCAGATATAGCTGCAACCTACACAAAGAAAGCGAATGGTTTTGCAGCAGCTTTTATGCTTAAAAATTTGGGAATACAATTAAACACGTATACTTCTAATAATAGAGAGTCATTGCCATTAAATATTTTATTGGCTTTTTCGAAGAAATTGAAACATGCCCCATTTCGGTTTTCATTTACAGCGCATAACTTACAGCAATGGAATATTGTGTATTTTGATATTAATGAGCAGTCAACTTCAGATCCTCTTACGGGGGAAGCCATTGAAGTTAAAGAACCAAGTTTCGTTTCAAAGGCTATGCATCATATGGCAATTGGTGGCGAGTTGTTATTATCCAAAAACTTCAACATCCAATTTGGGTACAATCATAAAAATAGAAAAGACTTAAGTTCAAGTATTCGACCTGGAGCATCTGGCATTTCGTGGGGCTTTGGGTTTAAAGTGAAGAAACTACATGTTAGTTACGGTATGGGTAAATACCATATTGCTGGAACATCCAATCATTTTACAATTTCTACAAGAATAGGAAATCCTCCAAAAACAGATTCCTTTTACCGTCAGGATTATTGAACTTTCGTTCCATTTACATAATCATCTAGATATGCAAAATGCTCTGTTAGCTCACCGTTTAAAGTTTCTGATGCTCTTCCGATAATGTCGTCAGGGTCATTTCCAGTTAAAGGTTCTAACACGTGTTCTAAAAACATTTCTCCAAAGTCTATAGATGCATCCAATGGAAGTTCACATGGCAGGTTGTCTACAGCCATAACCCCAATTACTCCTTCTTTCATAAAGTCATCTTCACTTTCGGTGGTTGGGTTATACCCATAAAGAGGATCCGCGATTGTTGATGGTCGCAACGTACTGGCAACTGCGCAATCGATATCACAACTAATGTCAGCTACAATTTTAATATTCCAATCTTTCGCTTTAGCATCTTCTCGAGTAAAAATAAAGGGTGCTTCGCTATCCCAGTAGTGGCAAGCTATATACATGTCTGCTATGCATGCGTACTGATTAAAAGTGGAGACAAAATCTGAAGGATCGTTATAAAAATCACGCTTGGAGAAGCTTGATCCATCAGTTTTTGCGTTGTATTCATCAACAGCAAGTTGGGTAAACACGGGTTCGTTAAACTCTTTGTTTAAAAAATCTGGTGAATCTACTTCCTTTAAATTTAATTTTTTAATTATTTCCATAGCACCACCGCCAACCCGTCCATGCCCGGTAATTACTATTTTAAAGTTGTCAGGTAGGGTTACATGTACTAATTGAGCTTCCATATCTGCTCTATCATCACATTGGTGAGCAGGCTTTAAATTGTATGCCCCCGTTTTCTTTCCATAAGCTAAGAACCCATTATAGCAACCTACAATTCCAGCATATCTTCCGAAAGCAATCAATCTTCTTCCTTTCTTGTTAGTAATTACCTCCCAGTCAATTAGTTGGATATTTTTGTCAAGAATGGCTTTGAGTAATTGCTTGTTGTAGGGCTGTTCTTTAAATGTATGAGAAAAGAATAAGTATTTCTTATTTGGAATCAACTGTTCTATGGGGACCTCTTTTACTCCAATTAGTATATCACAATCTTCAACTGAGTCTACTACAGCAACGCCCAGTTTCCGATACTCTTCGTCTTTGAATTTCCGGATGTCACTGGCTTGGACAAATACTTCAACATCCGGATAATTGTTTAATATATACTCGCATTGAGAGGGAGACAATGCAACTCTTTTATCTGGTGGGTTTTTGCCTTCTTTTATAATGCCAATTTTAACCATGTCTTTCGGGTTTGGAGCGAATATAAATATAAACAGTTAAATTAAAAATCACTCAACTCAGTTTATTTTTTTCTGTAATAACTAAGTGGCTTTAGTAAGACATCCCAAGAGAAATATTGAACTTTAAATATTTCATTGGTTCCATTGATTCTACACCATGCTTTTTCTGGGTTCCAAACGATCTGATTATTTGTTTCAGGGCTCGCATCTTTCCTTTTCATTTTCCATACCTGAACCTCATTTAATTTACCGTTTTTATCAGTTACTGAAATTTCATAGTGCGGAACCAGAGCGAAAACAGAATCAACTTGACCTTGCGTTAGCTCTCTGTTTACGTCATTATAATGAATTTTTTTATAGTGGGATAAATAATGCTTCACTTGACTTGAATCAAATACAGGTACAGATTGCATTTGATGGTTGTATAGAGCAACGGTGCTTTCTCCTAAAACGTCAATGGTGTAGGAGTCGTCAATTTGTTGATTGAACTTAACAGCAATTTTTTTAATAGAATTTGGAGGGTAGTTAAATACACCTGTAAATCTCCAATCTTGAAAGGTTGTGTGGAATCGAACATCTAGTGATCCAACCATGTCTTGCTTATAGGTGATATAAGGAACATCAGATTTTGTGTCGCCAATTTTAAGTAACATATATGTTCCGGTATGGTCGTTTGTTGCGCTTCCAATAAACCAAGTTTTATGCGGTTTTTCTTCTCCTTTCAGAAAAATCTCTACCTTTTTATGTCGAACAGCCAGCAAGGTTAGAATATTCTCAATGGCAATTTCAGGAACATCTTGTTTAACTCTAATTCGTTGAAATGTGTTAGTAATTAAATCTACACTACTTGGGAGTGCTTTGTATTCAGAATCACCAATCATCCATGTTTTTCCATCTTTTTTACGCGTAATCGTAATTGAGTTATTTTCAGTATCTGATATGACAAAGGTTTCTATCAAAGCGGTATCTGCAATTGCAAATTCACTAAAAGCTTCAGAAGACGCATCACTCTCTTGATTCCCAAGGAAAAAAGCATACCACGCAAGAATCGCCAATAAAGCCAAAAGAGCAATAACAATACCGTATTTTTTCATAAAATATTAATTCTAATGTTAAGTAATAGACTATTTAAGCGCGAATTTTCTTCTGCGAATATACCATTGAACGAGTCCTAATAATACTACAAGTATAACGGGAATTGTTAAATTAAACGTCTGCCAGCTTTTCCTATTTAAGGAAACCTCCTCTCGGTTGAGTAAACGTACTATTTTCATACGTGAACGGAGAGATATTAAATGTTCGTTCCCCATCATTCTGTCCATTAAGTTCGCAAAGAAGATTCCATTTCCATACATAGTTGCTACTTGATTGTTTTGGTCTCTTACAAGTGGCTCAAATTGAAGACCATATGGAAGTAATTGTCCCTTCTCACTCATTCCTAGCTCATTTCTAATTAAGTCACCATCCCCTATAACAACCATTTTATTCGCTTTACTTTTTTCTCTGTAATTAGCTGCAGGGTCATTTATGAATTTATCTGTAATTCTTCCTTTATAATGTGAGGTGAATTCTCCTTCTAGCATCAGAGCTATGGGTTTTGTTACGTCTGAGTCTGTGCGCAATGAATCAATCGGTCTGTAGCCATGCTGATTGTATCCGTAGGAAATTCTGAACCTTGCAGGTAATACTTTATAGTTTTTAGAAGTTTCCAATATTACAGTCTTTTTAATGTCTTGGCTGCCAACTGCTTCAACGGTGCTTCCATACCTTATTTTTATTGGTGCAACGTTATGGGTTAATTCTGAAGTGTTTTGATTGGTAAGTGTTGGGTATAGAAACCAATGATCAAGAACTTTATAGCTATTTTTTCTCATTATAGGTCCGGAATTAATATCCGCAACCAAGTTTTTATTGACTCTAGCTCCATATTTAAAAAGCATATCGTCAAGGTTTAAATCGTATTGAAAAGTATGTACTACTTCGGAAATCGCTAAACTATCTTCAGGGACATCAAGGTTATCAATTAACCAAAAGACTTTTCCTCCTTTCATTACATACTGATCAATTATGTATTTTTCTTTCTCATTAAATGACTTTGTTGGTTTAGCAATAACGACCGCCTGAAACTTATCCAAAGCTTTTAGGTTTTCCTTTCCTACAATCTTAGCAGTAAATTTATTCTCATCATTATCATCCAAAGATGAATTCTCCTTCGGAAGTGAATCGACAATATCAATATATTCCTCTTTGGTTAAGAAGTTGTTTTTAAAAAGCTCCTTTCCTTCAGAGTTTAATTGACCAGCTGGGTTTATGACAACATAAACAGAATCAATTATTTGAACCGTATCAACATTGTAAAATTGTTTTAATTCATATTGTATAGACCAGGCTTCAGCATTGGTTAATTCTCCATGCCCTCTTAAAAAAGCAATATTGTCTCTACTTTGATTGGTTAATTGCCAAAAAGCTTTAACAAAATTGTATTCTAATTGGTTAATTGCATCATTCACATGGGCAGGAGAAACAAGAAAGTTGCCGCCTGGCAAGAATTGAATGGCTTGTTGTTTTTCTCCATACAAAATTTTTGCTCCAGCCCATATCTCAGTGAATTCTTCACTACCTTCTTCTTTTGATAGTATGAAGCTTGGATACAATCCAAGTTGTGCCAATTGTTGTTTTAGCTCCTTTGCTAATTCTTTGTCTTTATTTGGATTGATGAATCTAAACTTTACTTTTTTACCCGCATAAGCTTGAAACTCTTCAATTTTCTCTTTTATAGTGTTTTTTAATTTTTGGATAAATGCCGGAAACTCTCCATCCAAGTATATTTCAATATTAATGACCTGATCAATTTCGTTTTCCAAGAAATCAATAGTTTTTGGGGAAAGTGTATGCAGCTTATCTTCTGTAAGGTCTAATCTAGCAAACTTTACATTTCCAATTATATTAACAACTATAATAAGAGCAATAGCAATTAACACTTCTAGAACGTGTCTGAATTTAGGAGATTTTCTCTTCATAAGTATACCACTTTCTAGTTTGCAATGCCAATTTGGTTAATAATAAAAACAATGAAATAGCACTGACGTAATAAATGATATCTCGACTATCGATGACTCCACGTTGCACACTAACATAATGTTCGTGTATGCCTAAATTCATAAAGATTAAATCGAAAGGAGCAGCAAACAGCCCAGCTAAAAATTGAAATCCAATGTACAACGTAAAGCAAAAAAGTAGCGCAATCATAAATGCGATTACTTGATTACTTGTGATGGAAGAAGCAAATATTCCAATAGCAACAAATACAGCTCCCAATAAAAATAGGCCAATATAAGCACCCCATGTACTTGCATGGTCAATGTTACCAGTGGGGTCTCCAAGTTCCACAACTGAATAATAAAAGATTAATGTAGGTAAAAGGCTAAGTAGTACAAGCGCCACTCCGGCAAAATACTTTGCTAGAATAATTTGAAAGTCACTTAGTGGTTTTGTCATCAAGATTTCTATGGTTCCTGTTCTTTTTTCTTCAGCAAATGAACGCATAGTAATTGCAGGGATCAAAAACAAAAAGATATTTGGAGCATTAATAAAAAGGGATTGTAGAGAAGCTTCACCAAAGTCTAAAACATTACTAGGTCCGCTAAAAACCCACATGAATATTCCAGTTGCGATAAGGAACACCGCCATGGTAATATACCCAATTAATGAATTTAAAAAGCTTCGTATTTCTTTTAAAAATAATGCGTACATACAACCTATAAGAAGTTAGGTTACAAAACTAATTAAAATACCGATGAGAAGCGTTGCCTTATTCTAAGTTATAAAGCACAATTTGTTAATTTATGGTAAATAATAAATTAGTCTTTCTTTAATCCCATTAATATTGAGAATGCTTTATCAATGTCATCATCAATAACAACCAAAGTAAATTCATTTGATGTGGAAATTATTTCGACAATATTAATTCCGGCCCAAGCTAATTTTTTAAAGATGTAATAGTACAAGCCTGATACTTCGGTGTTTTTCATCGGAAGTTTAACAGTAATGGAAGATAAGTCACTTTTTGAAGTAATTAAATGCTCTTCTTTAAATTCTTCTTCTATTGGCTCTTTTAAAGAGTTACTTATGATAATAGTCGTTTCGTAAATTCCTTGCGAAATTGTATGAAAATGTTTTTTGTTTTTGCTAGCCTCGTCCAATAATGTCTTCTGACTTCCAATAAGTGTATTTGAATTTTCATACGTATAAGCTCTCAAGCTAGAGCGGACGATGATATCTCCAATATTATTGACAAAATCTTTAATGCCAATATTTATTTTGTAATAGTAACTAGGTTCTAGACGATTAATAGCCATTACAATAGCACCTTCTTTTATGGGTTCACCCATTGCGTCTTCAACCTCCTGTCTAATTTTTCGAGCCAGTGAGGATACATTTATTAGTTTCTCAGCTAGAGCTTCCTCCAGAAATGGAGAAGTAACAATGATTTTTTCAACTATTTTAGATAGTGATCTCATGTTTAAAATTTAACGAAATGTTTAAAATGCGAACAAAGATATAATTTTTAAAACAATAAACGAATAAAAAAATACATTTGCGACCTAATTGTTTAAAATAAATTAAATGAACGTTAAAAACTTATTGCAATCAGCTGAGGAGAATAGTACTCCTTTCTATTATTATGATATGGAATTATTAGATAATACTTTAAATAAGTTAAAGGATGCTGCAGATAAATATAAGTACAATGTTCACTATGCTTTGAAGGCAAATACTAACGGTAGGGTATTGGATTTAATATCTAGCTATGGCTTTGGTGCTGATTGTGTTAGCGGCAATGAAATTAACAAAGCAGTCGCGCATGGATTTTGTCCGGGTCAAATTGCTTTTGCGGGAGTTGGGAAAACAGATAAAGAGATAGAAGTAGGCTTGGATAATGATATTTTTTGTTTCAATTGTGAATCTGTCCAAGAGATCGAGGTAATAAACGAGATAGCAAGCAAAGAAAAAAAGATAGCTGATATTGCTTTGAGAATAAACCCTAACGTTGATGCTAACACACATAAATATATTACCACAGGCAGATCCGAGAATAAATTTGGAATACTTGTAACTGAAATAGCTGCTGTTGTAAAGTTAATTGAGTCATGTAAGAATGTTAACTTAATCGGGTTACACTTTCATATTGGGAGTCAGGTTACGGATTTGATTGCCTATAGGGATTTATGTTTACGTGTAAACGAAATTCAAAATTGGTTTGACAAGCAAAATATAGGACTTAGACATATTAATGTTGGTGGAGGTTTAGGCATTGATTATGATAATCCAGATGTAAATCCGGTTGCTGATTTCGAAAGTTTTTTTTCAATTTTTAATACGTATTTAAAGTTACGAAACGATCAGGAATTACATTTCGAATTAGGTAGGTCAATTGTTGGTGTTATTGGTAATCTTATTTCTAAAGTATTATATATTAAAGAAGGAGCAAGTAAAAGCTTTGCAATACTGGATGCAGGTATGACTGAGCTAATAAGACCAGCGTTGTACAATTCTAAGCATAAAATTGAAAATGTATCAAAACGCGCAAATTCGTCGAACTCTTTTTACGACGTTGTTGGTCCTATTTGCGAATCTTCTGATTGTTTTGGTGCCGAAATTAATTTGCCTGCTACTTCTAGAGGTGATATTATTGCAATTAGATGCGCAGGAGCGTACGGGGAGGTAATGGCAAGTAATTACAATTTAAGAGAGAAGCCACTAGCTGTTTATTCGCGGAGTAGTAACTGATTTTAATGTATCTTTTACTTTTGTTAATTCTATCTGATTTATTAGTTTTGCGACAAGGATGATTTCTCTCCGGAAAGAGGAAAGGATGAGTACTCTCCGTAATGAGTAAGAAATTACTTATTTAATATTTAAATTTATGGAAACTATGGTTAGTTCAGCATTGTCGTCGCAGGAGTCGATGGAATTAGAAAACAAGTACGGAGCGCATAATTATCATCCTTTACCTGTTGTATTGGCAAAAGGAGAAGGAGTTTATTTATGGGATTGTGAAGGAAAAAAATATTTTGATTTCTTATCTGCTTATTCGGCAGTAAATCAAGGTCACTGTCATCCAAAAATTGTTAATGCATTGACAGAACAAGCTTCAACCCTAACACTAACTTCAAGGGCGTTTTTCAATGATACTTTGGGTCCATATGAAAAGTTTATCACTGATTTTTTCGGTTTTGATAAAGTACTGCCAATGAACACCGGTGCTGAAGCGGTAGAAACTGCTATCAAATTGTGTAGAAAATGGGCGTATGAAGTAAAAGGAATTGCTGAGAATGAAGCGAAAATAATTGTTTGCGAAAATAATTTTCACGGAAGAACTACTACTATTGTTTCTTTTTCAAACGATGAAGTAGCAAGGAAGAATTTTGGACCATTTACGCCAGGATTCATAAAGATACCATATAATGATATAGATGCTTTAGAGTCCGCTTTAAAAGAAGAAAATGTTGCAGGGTTTTTAGTAGAACCTATTCAAGGAGAGGCGGGAGTTTTTGTACCAGACGAAGATTACCTATCAAAAGCCCAAGCACTTTGTAATGCTCAAAATGTTTTATTCATCGCTGATGAAGTTCAAACAGGTATTGCCAGAACCGGAAGTCTTTTAGCGGTTTGTGGGAATTGCAATTGCCAAAATGCTTGTGAGAAACAAGAGACTTATAGTACTCCGGATATTCTTATTTTAGGAAAAGCTGTGTCTGGTGGTGTATATCCAGTTTCTGCAGTTTTGGCGAATGATGATATAATGAATGTTATTAAACCGGGTCAGCATGGTTCTACATTTGGAGGTAATCCGCTAGCTGCGAAAGTTGCTGTAGCTGCTTTAGAGGTTGTAAATGATGAAAACCTTGCTCAAAACGCAAGAGTTTTGGGTAAGTTATTTAGAGCTGAAATGAATAGAGTTATTGCGGATACTGATTTAGTAAACTCTGTACGTGGAAAAGGGCTGTTAAATGCAATTTTGATCAACGATACAGAAGATAGTTCCACGGCTTGGGATATTTGTATGGCACTAAAAGAAAATGGTTTGCTAGCAAAACCAACACATGGTAATATTATTCGTTTTGCACCACCGTTAGTAATGACAAAAGAGCAATTAATGGATTGTGTTGCAATAATAGAAAAGACTTTGACGGAGTTTTCAAAATAAACTAAATCCAAATTAATTAAAAAAAGCCTTTCGTAACTGAAAGGCTTTTTTTTGCTTTCAAATCTATGGAAGTAGAACTCTTATTATAGTTGTTTAAAACACCATTATACAGGAAGTGCTAACTATTCCTCTGTAAATAAATGAGCTTTTAAACCTGAAACCGAAAATTTATCTTGAGCATTTTCTTCTTCTAATTGGGTAACAATAGTATATTCTTTGACCAATTCAATAATCTCTTTTTCACCAATCTCGTTATACAAAAACACCGTTGCAGCAGAGTTCATAGTGTCTTCATCTGTCCCTTCTAAGTTTGGAGCCTCAAGAATAATCTCAAGTTCTTCATCGTCGTTATAAAATGGAATGTAATTCCAATTCGAAGCATCAATATCAATAACTTCCATTTCCTGGTCATACAGGTTAAAAGTTCTGTCCCAGTCCAATGCAGGTTTGCTCGCACAGTACTTCCAATCTAGAAACAAAGGAGCTTCTTTCATAATTCTTTCACAAATAGGAAGTAACTCTTCAACGCCATTTGGAGAAACCATAAAAAACCATTCATCGTTGGCATCCATTCCAATATCCCAAGTTACGGTCGCAATATTGAGAATGTGATTGTTTAAGTTTTCGATAATATACTCCCTGTCAGGGGCATTTGAATCCTCAATGCATTTTTTTATACGTGGGTCATTTTGTACAAACCATTGCCAAAATGTCTCTATTTTTTCCTCTTCTAAATTCATCGTGCTCAAGGTAGGGAAAAGTCTTTTATTATATTTGCAAAGTATGAGTGATATTAAGTTTAAAACAGCAGATAATATATACAGTGCAGATACAGATTTTATAGGAAAATTGTATTTTCTTACTACGGAAGAGGGTGGGAGAAGTGAAATAACGGATGAAATATATCGGCCACTTTTTAAGCTGAAAGATGGTTTGGATTTAACTTCTGCAGATCAAAAATTCATTGGAAAAGATAGGGTTAAACCGGGAGATACAATCCAATCTGAAATACGAATTATATGGAAAGATCCCTATGTTGGAGCTCTTTCTAAAGGTGCTGAATTTGTTTTAAGAGAAGGTTCTCAAGTTGTTGCAACCGGAGAGATACTTAAGGTTTTAAATGAAAAATTAAGAATAAAAGAGTAATCTTTTCCTTCTTTATTATTAGGTAGCTGCTACCATGGTTTTATTTTTTTTGTTGCGTAACCGTTTTTAAAATGACAATGCTTTATCGTGTGTACTCTACTGAAATTAAAATTTCATTTCTTCTACCTACAAGCTGCATAGGCGAGTCATATCCAAGATAAGTAAATTCCATTTCATGCTCAATTCCATTCTTTGTAAGCAGGTTTGAAAGTTCTTTGCGTTTACTTTTTAATTTTTCAGAACTAGCCCATCCATCAAAAAATAACACTGCTACAGTTTGTTTGGGTCTTATTTCTAAAATCACATCTGAGCTGTTAGGTTCAGGAACGTTGGAAGGTGTAATTCCTTCTGGCATAATGAATGACATTTCTGCGGATTCCTTCATGTCCATGATTACCGGAGAGGTCATTGATATTTGTTGATTTTTTTGGTTACCCCCAAAAATAAATCCTGCTATTCGTCTAAAGCCTTGTCTAGAATTAGTTTCGTAGCTGCTACTTTTTAGTTTTGTTTTTGCCACAAACATCTCTGGATATTCTCTAATTTCGAATTTATCGTACCTCTTCAAGACAGTATATTTTTCGTTAGAAATATTTGTTGCGTAATTTTTCATGACTAATTGCGAAATAGCAAATGTGAACGTGAGTAATAGAACCGATATTAGAAGAATATTTTTCATAGTAGTTTATTTCGAAAATATTTGAACAAAATCATCTAAACAATGTATGGTAGATACAGTTTTTGGAATTTTATTGAAGTAGGTCACTGTGTTGGATCCACTTAGGCAAAGTCTGTCATGCGGGACTGCACTCAGAAACTTTTCCAAAGTATCAGTAAATTGTTTTTCAGATGTACTCTTTATCATGGACGTAATTACCATGTCAGGGTTGAACTTGTAATATGATTTTTCAAAATCTACAAATGGCACTTTTTGTCCTAAATAAATGCATTCCCATCCTTTGTCCCGAAGCAAATATTGGTACAATAGAAGCGGAAGTTCATGCTGCTCATCGGCTGGTAAAAACAAGATTACTTTTTTGCCTATCCTAGGTTTGGTTACTCCGTTGGACAAGGCAATAATGAACTCTCTTAAAACATTTGAAAATATGTGTTCATGAGCTATGTTAAGCGTGTTTAGTTGCCATAATTCTCCAATTTTAACTAAAACAGGAACTACTACTTCCTGATAAAGCTGCACAATACCTTTCTCCTTAAAAACGTCCTCCAGTATATTATGCATTTTGTCGGAATTCATTTCTAGGATTGCGTCAATTAAATTTTTGACATCTATCGGAGAATCTGCGGACCTCGATTCAACTAATTCAGTTGCTTTATTGATTATATCTGTTTCTGATAATTTGGCAATTTTGGAAATTTTAATTCCATCGTTATATAGTAGATTTATATTGAGTATTTTTTTTAAATCATTCTCAGAATACTGTCTTATATTAGTAGCTGTTCTAATCGGTTGGAGCAGTTTGTGACGAAGTTCCCAAATACGGATTGTATGAGCCTTAATGCCAGTAAGGTTCTCAAGGTCTTTTATGAGATAAATGTTTTGATACACGTAAATTAATTTTAATTTAAAGTAGTTTTGTAATAGAATCGTCTAAGGGGCTAACTCCTGATTTGAAGACTTGCATGAGTTTTCCGTTTTCATTCACTAAATATTTTTGAAAATTCCAGCTCACGTTGGAATCTTCGACACCATTTTCGGATTTCTTGGTTAACCATTTATATAAGCTGTGTTGGTTACTTCCTTTTACATCACATTTTTCAGTCATTAAAAAGCTTACTCCATAATTTTTACTACAAAACTCTTTTATTTCTGCTGCTGAACCTGGTTCTTGACCTCCAAATTGGTTGCATGGAACACCTATTATGGCAACTTTATCCCCGTGTTGATCGTGCAGTGCTTGTAGCTTTTCATATTGAGGAGTAAATCCGCATTTCGAAGCAACGTTCACGAAAAGAATTTTCTTTCCTTTAAAATCATTCAGGTCAATGGTTTTTCCTTCTAGCGAAGTTATTGCGATATCGTAAATAGAATTATTCATATTATTATTAGAGTTTTTTATTAATGAAAAAGGGGTTAAAATAATAGTTGCTAATGCGTATGCGAATATTTTCATTGTTTCGTTTTTATTTTTTCGGTTGGTTATTTTTAATAATTCGTATTGCGAGATAGGTTAAAATCTGCAAATACTCATTTTAAATTTACACTTAAAATTGTATGTAATTTTTGTTACTAGCTGATTGAGACTAATAATTTAAAGAAGTTGAGCATCAGGGTATAAACTTTTCCAATATTTCACTTTATCAATGTTGGAAAGAGTAATTATTGTCTTTTCATTCAGTTTTAACTTAAATTTAGGTGTCTTAGCTTTTAATTCAGCTAATTTTTTTTCTAGTTGTTTTGCTGTTCTTTTTCGTCCCATGATAAAATGAATTTATTGATTAGGTTATTTTAGTTTTTTGAAAATATGTTTTACATAAGTTACTTTTGAGTAGTTATAAATTAAGATAAGGAGAGCTTTTCTCTCCTTATCTTAATTGGTGTTATTTATTAATTTGAATCTTAGTAGTCGATTGAAAATTACTATTTGCTATGTGCAGCAAGTATATCCCTGAGCTAAGGGTAGATATATCAATCATATTTGACATGTTTGATACTCTTTTTGTTAAGATATTCTTTCCATTCAGGTCAGTTATAGTTAACTCAAATAATTCATTACTATTTAATGAAACATTCAACACATTTACTGCCGGATTAGGGTACACTAGTACATCTAGATTATTATTTTCTTCGATTGATGTTAGATTCGGAAACAATACTCCATCAACTATGTGCACAATTCCATTAGATGATGTTATGTCTTCATTGGTAACATTAGCATCATTGATCATCACTCCAGTTGTTATATCTACTATTACGTCTTGCCCATTTAATGTTGCTACAGGACCGTTAGTTAAGGATGTTGAAAGTACTTCGCTTCCGATAACATGGTAGAGTAAGATATATGCTAAATCTGGGGAAGCTAGCAAATCAGCTGCAGAAATGTTCATTGAAGCTAAAGCTGCTGTAAATGCCGCGTCTGTTGGCGCAAACACTGTCAATTCAGCGAAAGGGTTGGTAAGTGCAGGAAGCAGACGAGCTTCAACTACCGCTGCCACTAATGTTGTATGATCTGGACTGTCTATTGCAATGTCTGCTACTGTCTCGCCAGGCAGCACTACTCCGTCTAGGACATGTACCGCTCCATTGCCCGCTTGCACATTTGCAGCCGTTACTTGGGCTTGATTTACAAACACGTCTGCACCATCAATAGTAATTTTCAGCGTGTTTGTAGCATTCAAGGGTTCAGCTATCATACCGTTAGAAAGACCGGTTGACAGTACCTCCGCCCCTAAAACATGATACAATAAAATATCTGTTAAATCAGGTGAAGCCAATAAATCAGCTGCAGAAATGTTCATTGCAGACAAGGCTGCTGTAAATGCCGCGTCTGTTGGCGCAAACACTGTCAATTCAGCGAAAGGGTTGGTAAGTGCAGGAAGCAATCGAGCTTCAACCACCGCTGCCACAAGTGTAGTATGATCTGGGCTGTCTATTGCTATGTCTGCTACTGTTTCACCGGGCAGTACTACTCCGTCTAAAACATGCACTGCTCCATTATCCGCTTGCACATTTGCAGCTGTTACTTGTGCTTGATTTACAAATACGTCTGTACCGCTGATAGTAATTTTTAGCGTGTTTGTAACATTCAAGGGTTCAGCTAGCATACCATTCGAAAGACTAGTTGACAGTACCTCCGCCCCTAAAACATGATACAACAAAATATCTGTTAAATCAGGTGAAGCCAATAAATCAGCTGCAGAAATATTCATTGCAGACAAGGCTGCTGTAAATGCCGCGTCTGTTGGCGCAAAAACTGTCAATTCAGCGAAAGGGTTGGTAAGTGCGGGAAGCAATCGAGCTTCAACCACCGCTGCCACAAGTGTAGTATGATCTGGGCTGTCTATTGCTATGTCTGCTACTGTTTCACCGGGCAGTACTACTCCGTCTAAAACATGCACTGCTCCATTATCCGCTTGCACATTTGCAGCTGTTACTTGTGCTTGATTTACAAATACGTCTGTACCGCTGATAGTAATTTTTAGCGTGTTTGTAACATTCAAGGGTTCAGCTAGCATGCCATTCGAAAGACTAGTTGACAGTACCTCCGCCCCTAAAACATGATACAACAAAATATCTGTTAAATCAGGTGAAGCCAATAAATCAGCTGCAGAAATATTCATTGCAGACAAGGCTGCTGTAAATGCTGCATCTGTTGGCGCAAAAACTGTTAATTCAGAGTAGGGATTTGTTAGTGCAGGTAATAAGCGTGCTTCAACTACAGCTGCTACCAGTGTAGTGTGATCTGGACTGTCTATTGCAATGTCAGCTACTGTCTCGTTATCTAAGAGAACAGAATTGATGGAGTGTACATATCCATTTGATCCCATCAAATCGGCTGCATTAACTTCCGCCTGGTTAGCAAAAACACTTGCTCCATCAGTGGTTAATTTTAATGTATTATCGTTGTGAAGTGGATTAACAATTTGTCCATTCGAAACAGCGGAGGATGGAACAGAGCCTGAAAGCACATGGTACTGCAGAATGTTTGATAAATCAGCTAATCCCAAAACATCATTGATTCCGGATAAATTGAGATCAAGTATTAATTGTTCAAAAGCTGCGTTGTCAGGGGCGAAAACAGTGTACTGATCAGCATTGACATCAAGTACTGTATTTAAACCCTCTTGGTCTAGAGCTGCTGTCAAATAGGTGTGATTCGGACTTCCAGCGATGACGTCATAGACCGTGGTTTGAGCAAACGCTAAACCGCTCGACATAATTACTGTCGAAGCTAGAAGTAACTGTTTAATTGATAATAATTGTTTTTTCATTTTTCTTTTGTTTAATGTTTTTGATTAAATGTTGAACAAAGGTAATTGATAATGTTTAAGAAAAGCAAATAAAAGTTAAACAAAAGTTCATTATTTTTTTAAAAAGCCTATAAATAAAGTGTTTCAGGGAGGTGTTTCTTTTCAATTTAATTTGTCAATCACCTTTATATTGCATGTCCATTGTCTATTGTGTTGGAAATTTTCCTTCAACGCGGCTAAATACTTAGTTAAAAAGAATATCCAATGATTATAGATATTCTTTCCTATCTGTTGGTTATTTTCTACAATAATTGCTTAGAACAGGGTATTTCATTTTAAGAAACTACCTTTGCATCATGTTTAAAGGAATAAAAAGTCAACAAGCAATACTCTCTAAATTGGGAATAGAGAAATTAAATCCAATGCAATTAGAGGCGCAGGTGGCCATAGAGTCTATGGATAATATAATACTGCTTTCTCCAACAGGAACGGGTAAAACCTTGGCTTTTTTATTGCCTTTATTAAAAGAATTAGACATTAATTGTTTTGAAATTCAAAACGTAATAATTGTTCCTTCCAGAGAATTGGCCATTCAAATTGAACAGGTATTTCGAGAAATGGGAACAGGATTCAAAGCAAACGCTGTTTACGGGGGTCGTTCTGGATCTAAAGATAGGTTAGACATAAAACATCGACCTGCTGTTCTGATTGGTACGCCTGGCAGAGTTGCAGACCACCTGAGAAGAGAAGCTTTTAAAACTACAGATATAAAAACATTGGTGTTAGATGAATTTGATAAATCGCTAGAAGTAGGATTTGAAAATGAAATGAGAGAAATCTTAGATTTGTTGCCGAGAGTGCACAAAAAGATATTGACTTCAGCAACACAAGGAGTTTCAATTCCTGGTTTTGTAGAATTGACGAAGCCCGTTACTCTAGATTATTTAGATGAGGAAATTTCTCAATTAGCGGTAAAGATGGTGATAGCTCCATCAAAAGATAAGCTAGATACACTTTTAGATTTGATAGCTCATCTTGAAAATCAAAATGGAATCATCTTTTGCAATTTTAAAGATTCCATCCAGCGCGTAAGCGAATATTTATTAGAACACAATGTGTCTCATGGAACATTTTATGGAGGAATGGAACAAGGAGAAAGAGAAAGGGCATTGATTAAATTTAGAAACGGTACACACCAAATATTATTAGCAACAGATTTAGCAGCCCGGGGTATTGATGTTCCCGAAATTAATTTTATTATTCATTATCACCTACCCAATAAGAGCGAAGAGTTTACACATCGTAATGGTCGAACAGCTCGGATGAATAGCCATGGCAGTGCATATGTGTTGCATTGTGCAGAAGAAACTTTACCAGATTTTGTAGGTAATTTACCCGTAGAACAATTAACGAAAAAACCACTTCAAGAACGAGCTGACTGGAGTACGTTGTTTATTTCTGGAGGTAGAAAAGATAAGATTTCAAAAGGCGATATCGCTGGTTTGTTTTTTAAACAGGGAAACCTTTCCAAAGGAGAGCTAGGTGTAATTGAGTTAAAAAATGATTGTGCTTTTGTTTCTGTTAAATCGAATGCCGTTGACGATCTTTTACCTAAGGTTAATAACACACGATTAAAGAAAAAGAAAGTCAGAATTACTATAGCCTAATTTCAAAAAACACCTTAATTACCTAGTGCTGCGTTCAATGCTGCGGCTCCTCCAACTATCGGAAGAGTAATGTTAGTGTTGTCTAAATCGATTGTTAATTCTGTTCCTGGCGCTGGCCAAAGCGTAAACTCTTGGTCACTTGAGAAAATCATTAATCCAATTTGCTGTCCTGCTTTTACAACATGATCATCTGGTTGTAAGTCGAAAGTCAATTCAACAAACTCACCAGGAGTTAGCGGTGAGCTTTCAGTAAGCGATTTACTATTTTGTGGGTCGGCCCAACCTCTTGTAATGATATTATCATATGTTTTGGCTTTACTATCGTCATTCCAAGGCAGTGATACTAGCCAAACTGATAAATTAGCGGCGGCTTTACTACTAGCAACTTTTATTCGAATAGTTGATAATCCAGATAAATGAACATCTTGTGTAAGTGTTGGCGTAACAAACAATAATCGATTTGTTGAAGAATCAGCTTTCGCTAAATCTTTACCAATAACCGTATGATTATCAACCAATTTTTGAATTCCTTCATTGATAGCTCCATCTTGATTCAATAAACCAATGGTTGAGCCATTACCATGTAAAAAAAGTGTGGTATTTTCTGCTGCTGGATTTGGATAATCAGCATATGAAGTAGGGGAGTCCATCTTATCTCCTTCGCGCACAATCCAAGATTTTGGGTCATTTTCTACACCATTTTCAATACCGTGTAAGTAATGCGTAAACCAACGGTTCATCATCTTCATAGGAGGTGGTCCACCATGTCCAAACTGGTGATAATAAATTTGTGTTGGAAGTCCCATTTCTTTTGCTTTCGCATAAATTCTATAACTATGTTCAGGCATTACATTCCAGTCATTAAAACCATGCGACATTAATAAGGCAGCTTTCATAGGTGCCATATCGTTGAGGTAATCTCTGCCCGCCCAAAAATCATTATAATCTCCTGTTTCTCGATCCATTCCGTTTTTCATTTCTGTATCTCTTACAGTTTTATTGTTGTAAGCTCTCTTAGATTCTTCTCCACTGTGAATAAAGTCATACAAAACATCAACGTCTTCTCCCAGATAACCTCCAGGGGAACGAACTAAGCCATTCGAACGGTAGTAATGGTAATAGGAAGTGTTGGGTGCAATTGGGATGATTGCTTCTAATCCTTCAACACCTGTCGTTGCCGCCGCTAATGGAAGTGTACCATTATAAGATGTTCCTGTCATTCCGACTTTTCCACTTGACCAATAAGCCGTTACTTCATCTGTTCCAGTTAATTCTTTATATCCTTTTGCTCTGCCGCAAAGCCAATCTATTACAGCCTTTGGGGCCAAAGTTTCGTTGTCTCCACCAACGGTAGGAGCTCCTTGAGAAAGACCTGTGCCAGGAGAACAAGAATGAACCACAATATATCCTCTTGGAACCCATTTCAGTAGATGTGAATTTGAAATGATAGGTCGTTCACCGCGCCTAGTAACTTCTGCATGAACACGTTCTTTAGCAGTTTCTCCTAATTCATGTTCTACATTCCACATACCACCTTCTACATCTTCTGCTATTCCCGCAAAATAAGGGCTAGTGACATAAATAATAGGTAGTTTTAAGCTGTCAGTATCGGTTTGTTTGGGTCTTGTAACAGAAACGTGCATTCGGTCTAGTTTACCATCACCATCTGTATCGAAAGTTGTTTCTACAAACAAATCGTGTCGAATCCAATTGTCAAAACCACTAAATCCTGATACAACTTGTGCTTCTCCATTTTCAAAAACAGGAACCACTATTTCGATTTTCCCTTTCTTTTTGTTTTTCTTCTTTTTCTTTTTCTTTTGTGCAGAAACTTGTATTGAAAACAGAAATAACAATGCGGTTAAGAATATTGTGGTCTGTCGAACTAATAGCATAAGAGATTGATTTTAGATTACAAATATATCAACTCGTTTATATATTCCACTTGAATAGTTGTGGAACTTCCGACTAAAGTTCATTGCCAATCTTCTCCAAGCAAGGAGCGCAAGAATTGAAAGCTGTTTGAACGGACTGAGTTCTTTCAATTTAGCGACATTTGGATAAAAATGAAGATCATGAGCGAAGCCAGTTAGGCATGTGGACAATTTTCACGTTACAGGAACGAAAAACAATCAAGAATAAAAGAGAAATAAAAATTCCGTATTTATTTAAACCTTAGCTTCGTCAGCGAAATGGAAGCTCAGAAAAAACCAATAATGAAATTTAGAGAATTCGTTGCTTTAATGGCAATGATGATGTCTCTTACTGCGCTTTCGATAGACGCGATGCTTCCTGCATTGCCTAAAATAGGAAATGACTTGGGAGTAACTGAGCCCAACGATAATCAGTTGATTATATCAATATTGTTTCTTGGTTTGGCAATAGGACAATTGTTTTATGGCCCATTATCGGATGCAATTGGACGCAAAAAAGCTGTGTACATAGGTCTGGTTTTCTTTTTTGCAGGTTGTTTAACCTCTATTTTTTCAGATAACCTATTTATAATGTTATTAGGTAGAGCGCTTCAAGGATTTGGATTATCTGGTACGCGGACTATTAGCGTTGCTATTATTAGAGATCGCTTTAAAGGGGACCAAATGGCCCAGGTAATGTCGTTTGTTATGGCTACGTTTATCATTGTTCCTACTATAGCACCATTTATGGGGCAAGGAATACTTTGGATAGCGCATTGGAGCTTTATATTTTGGACAATACTTGGATTAGGGTTGATATTGTTTGTTTGGTTTTCTACCAGACAACAAGAGACTTTAAAAAAGGAGAATCGAATAAAGTTCGAATTGAAGAAAATGCTTTTAGCAGCAAAAGAAGTCTTTACAACTCGAGCATCAATTGGATATACAATAGCAGCAGGGTTTATTTCTAGTGCTTTTGTAGGGTTCTTGAACTCATCCCAGCAAATTTTTCAAATACAATATGGATTGGGTGAGAAGTTTCCCTTGTTCTTTGCTATGATTGCATTGTCTGTAGGGTCTGCTTCATTTATTAATGGACAGATGGTTGTTAAACATGGTATGAAAAAAATGGTTAAATGGGCTTCAATTGGTGTTTGCTTGTTTTCTGTTATTTTCTTAGGAGTAATATTTGGGTTTATACCTTCTCCACCGCTCGTTTTATTTATGTCTTACTTATGCGCTACCGTTTTTTGCACAGGAATACTCTTTGGTAATTTAAATTCATTAGCAATGGAACCATTAGGCCATATAGCTGGAATGGGTGCCGCAATTGTAGGTTCGGTATCTACATTTATTTCTGTACCGTTTGGAGTGTATATTGGACTATCATATAATGGAACGGTGGTGCCTTTAGTTATTGGGTTTGCTGTTTTTGGTGCATTAGCAACGCTGGTTGTTTTATTTTTTGGAAAAAGTTCCAAATAGTATAACTTCGATTAAAATTAAATAAATTATGGTACATGGCACTCACAACGCAGAAGCAGACGAGCGTAACAAGGATATAAAAATATTTATTAACGGAGAATTATTGCATCGGGATGATGCTAAGATTTCAGTTTTTGATAGTGGGTATTTAGTTGGAGATGGAGTTTGGGAAGCTCTGCGGTTGCACAATGACAAATTGGTTTTTTTGGATTTACACCTGAAAAGAATGTGGGAAGCAGCTGCATCGGTGGGGATGACGTTGCCATTTTCAAAAGAGGAGTTAATCGATAATATTTGGAAAACTGTTAAAGCAAACGACATGCATAACAATGTGCATGTAAGAACGATGGTTACTCGTGGTATAAAAAAAACGCCATCTCAGGACCCACGTTTAACAATATCAGGGCCAAATGTTGTAATAATAGCGGAGCATAAAAAAGCTGCTCAACTTAGTCTGGATACTGGAATTATTTTGCATACATCAACCATTAGAAGGGGTTCGCCTGATTATTTAGACCCAAGGTTAAACTGTCACAGTAAATTGCACGAAGTTCAAGCATTGATACAAGCAATAGAGGCTGGTGCGGACGAAGCATTAATGCTGGATGCAAATGGGTTTGTTGCAACTTGTAATGCTACTAACTTTTTTATAACAAGAGGAAAAGAAGTTTGGACATCTACAGGCCAATATTGTATGAATGGAATAACAAGAGCTAAGGTAATTGAAGCTTGCGAAAAGAATGGAATTGTTTGCCGTCAAAAGGATTTCTCATTATATGATGTTTACGGAGCAGATGAAGCATTTGTGACAGGAACTTTTGGAGGTTTAACGCCAGTTACTAAAATTGACGGAAGAGTAATTGGAGAAGGAAAGAACGGAGAATTCACAAAACAACTTCGAGAATTATACAATGAATTAATACATGAAGAAATTCTTAGTTCATGAAATCTACAGATGGAATAACGAGAATATGTCTTTGGTCTGGTCCTAGAAATATTTCTACAACTTTGATGTATTCATTTGCACAAAGGGGTGATACTTTGGTGGTAGATGAGCCCTTGTATGCTTCTTATTTATGCAAAACGAGTGCTAAAGAATACCATCCCGGGGCATCGGAGGTAATTGCATCTCAAGAAAATGATGGAGAAAAAGTGATTGACTGGATGATGGGGGTTCACGATAAACCCCTAGTTTTTTTTAAAAATATGACGCACCACCTTTTGGATTTGAATCGATCATTTATGAAAGATGTGGTAAACGTTATTTTAATACGCGACCCAAAAGAAATGATTCCTTCATTTGTTAAAGTGATTGAGAACCCAACGATTAATGATATTGGATATGCAGATCATACGGAGCTCCAGAACTATTTTGAAGAAAATAATATCCCGTACATCGTTTTGGATTCAAAACTAATATTGCAAAATACTAAAGGAGTATTAGAGCAGTTTTGCGATTTGATTGGAGTTAATTTTGACGAAAACATGTTACAGTGGGAAAAAGGACCAAGAAAAGAAGATGGTATTTGGGCAAAGTATTGGTACGATAATATCCATGATTCAAAAGGTTTTATGAAGTATAAACCCAAAACAGAAAGTTTTCCAGAGAGATACCAGGGGTTACTAGCTTCTTGCGAAGATCATTACAAGCAGCTAATTAGGAAAGCTTTACGATAAGTTGTCGTAAATTATTTGTTTATGTAATTCTGTAGTTCTGTTATCTTGGCAGAATCTTGAAATACACCTCCATAGTAAGATGTGATTGTGCTTGAGGTATTGTCCTTAACTCCTCGAGAAGAAACACACAAATGTTTTGCATCAATTATTACTGCTACGTCTTTGGTGTTCAAAATTTCTTTTAAATCTTCAGCTATTTGGTTTGTTAGCCGTTCCTGAACTTGCGGACGCTTTGCATAATATTGCACAATGCGATTCAGTTTAGAAAGTCCAATAACCTTTCCTGACGAAACGTAAGCGACGTGAGCTTTTCCTGTAAATGGAACAAAATGATGCTCACAATTAGAATAAAAAGTTATATCCTTTTCGACCAACATCTGTTTGTATCGATACTTGTTTTCAAATAGCGAAATTTTAGGTTTGTTGGCAGGGTTGAGTCCAGAGAAGATTTCTTCAATATACATTTTAGCAACTCTATTCGGAGTGTCTTTTAAAGAATCATCGGTTAGGTCTAAACCTAAAACATCCATTATTTCTTTAAATAGATGAGATATTTTAACTTTTTTCTCCTTGTCTGACATGGCAAATGAGTCCTTTTTCATGGGAGTTTCAAGTCCCGTTGAAATATGGTCGTCTCCCGCATCATCGCATGATAAGTTAGAATTTTCAATGTAATCTTCAATTAGTAAGTTGTCTTTTTTCAATTTCTTTTGTTTTAATGTTTGACTGTATACTTTGTGTTCAGATAGTTTTGAAATAATGTAAACTTTGCAAGTTCTAGCTTGCATTTTGAGCAAAGTTACGTAATTGTTTATCAAAAAGTCACAAATATTAAACAAAACTATTTTTTTATGTTAATTATATGCAGAGCTATTGTACATTTACCAACCTAAATAATAAGTTGTTACACAAGCCAAAGGAGCTAGAAAATATTTAACAAGAAAATCATTATGTCCAAATTGCCTAAACAATACAGGTTTTTAGATTTTTCAGATTATGGAAGACCTCTGGCGCGGATTATAGCTAATTCTTTGAAAGAAACTTCTTGCACTCCAATTGATGTTACTTTATGGTTTATTGTTTCCGGTCTGATAGCTATTGCATGCATCTTATTTGAATACCACTGGTTTGCAGCCTTTTTTTTAGTTTTAAAATCGATCTTGGATGCGGCAGATGGAGAATTAGCGAGAGTAAAAAAAACCCCTTCGCACACGGGTAGGTATCTTGATTCAGTTGCAGATATCATATTAAATTTTTTCATTTTCTCTGCTCTCTGGTACTGCACGGAAGCCAGTATAATAATTACTTTTTTTGCTTTTTTAGGGATCCAATTACAAGGAACTTTGTACAATTATTATTATGTTATTTTGAGGAATAATGTAAATGGTGACACCACAAGTAGAATATTCGAATATAATACACCTACCGCCTTGGGTGCTGAAAAACAAGAAAATGTAGATTTACTGTTTCGAATTTACAAAGGGCTTTATGGCGTGTTCGATAAGGTGATTTACTTGCTAGATTCAAATGCTTCCGAATCTAAAAAAATACCTAAATTGTTGATGACAGCTTTGTCAACTTTTGGTCTTGGATTTCAGCTTTTGATTATAAGTTTAATGCTGGTTCTTGGATTAAAAGATTATATACTTGTTTTTTTTCTTTGGTATTCTCCAATGATTTTTGTTTTCATTGGTCTGAGAAAGATCTTCCAGCAAAATTGAAAATCAGAAATCTTACTACATTAATGGTGGGGGTATTCAACATAGTTTCTTGCTGTTTCATAAAGCTTTATTTTTAGTTCTAGGCTATTGTCTAATTCAGGCTTTAGGATGTTGTAAATTACCATTGCAATATTTTCTGCAGTTGGATTCAAATTTTTGAATTCCTCTGTATCTAGGTTAAGGTTTTTGTGATCAAACCTATCTAGCACTTTTTCTTTAATTAAATCAGAAAGAACTTTTGCGTCCATCACATAACCAGTAGAAGGGTCGCATATTCCAATAACTTTAACTTCTAAGTCGTAGTTGTGTCCATGGTAATTGGGATTATTACATTTGCCAAAAATCATTTGATTTTTTTCCTCGCTCCAGTCAGGATTATGCAATCTGTGGGCTGAGTTAAAATGTTCGCATCGGACAATTGCTGTTTTGTTCATAATGGTTTGTTTTCTAGATAATTCAAAAATCTAAATTGGATGTAAAGGTATTTATATTTTTGTTTATATTTTTTACTAATTTACCAAACAAAATAATTATTGTCATTGATTTCTTGGTTTTATTTAAGTTTTGATTGGAATTATTTTGGTTACTAAATTTTTCTGGTAGAGGTTTACTTGAATGCTGTCTCTGTAGGTTACGTTCTGTTAATATTCAGTCTTTTTTATGATTTATTCTGTTATTAATTAGTGCATTAGTAAATATATTTTTCAATATTTGAAAAAATGAAAGCTCCAGATAAAATAGGGTTTTGGCCCACCACTTCTTTAGTAGTAGGAAACATGATCGGTTCGGGTGTTTTTTTACTTCCAGTTGCATTAGCTTATTATGGATTGAACAGTGTTTTTGGTTGGCTCTTTTCTGCATTTGGAGCAATTTTATTGTCAATCATTTTCGGCTATTTAAGTAAGCATTTAAAAAATTCAGAAGGCGGTCCTTACGCCTTTACAGTATTCGGACTCGGGAGGTTTCCAGGCTATTTAGTTGCTTGGGGATATTGGATTTCAATTTGGTCTACAAACGCTGCTATTGCAGTAGCTTTGGTAAGTTACCTGAGTGTAATATTTCCAATTGTTGGCGCTAGCGCTCTCAATTCTATTATTACCGGTTTAGCTTTTGTTTGGTTTTTTACATGGATAAATACCAAGCAAATAAAAACGATTGGAATTGTACAGCTTTTAACTACTGTTCTTAAAGTAGCTCCATTAATTTTTTTAGCAATCGTTGGAATTTTTTATGTGGAACTATCGAATTTAAAAATTTGGGCAGCAGAAGCTTCTGTTAGTTTTGAAAGCATAACTGCAGCAACTACTTTGACTTTTTTCGCATTTCTCGGAATGGAAAGTGCTACAATTCCTTCAAAAGGAATCGCAAATGCAGAGCAAATCATAAAAAAAGCTACTATTTACGGAACCATTTTTACAGCAGCTCTTTACATCATTAGCTTTCTTGTAGTGTCAAGTATAATTCCGCCAGGAGCACTAAAGAATTCGAGTGCGCCATTTGCAGATACAGCCAATGAGTTATGGGGTGGAACAGGAAAGATGATCTTTGCTTGGGGTGCTGTTATTGCTTCGTTGGGAGCCTTAAATGGTTGGATCCTGATACAAGGAAGAATTCCCTACAGCGCAGCAAAAGACAATCTGTTCCCAAAAATATTTGCGAAGGTGAACAGAAATGATTCTCCTGTAATTGGAATAATAATCTCAAGCATATTGGCTTCTGCATTGATGATGTTGAATTATAGTAAATCCTTGGTTGATGCCTTTTCATTTATGATGAAACTCTCTACACTATCAGTGCTCACGCCTTACCTTTTTTCTATCGCTACATTTTGGATAATGATTAATAAGGACAAGAAGAGTTTGAAAAACAAAGCCAATGTTCTTGTGGCACTACTAGCGTTTATATTTTCTATTTGGGTAATAATTGGTTGTGGGCAAGAAGTTGTTTTTTATGGTTTTATTCTTTTAATGATTGGAATTCCTTTTTATATTTATATAAATAATAGTAGTGATGATTAACGATTTGGAAATAAATGAAAATATTGAAGAGGCGGAAACTTTCCCAGCAACGTTTTACCAAAGTCAAGAGGTTTTCGATCTAATTCGAGAGCGTGTCTTTGTTCGCTGCTTGGCATTGGGTTGGGAATGGAAAAAGATTTATTGCCTTTTTCTGAATCTGTTTTTCCACTCACTTTATTTGATGGGTACTTGGATGAGCCAATTGTGCTCGTTAAAAATGCGAAGGATGAAATTATAACATTAAGTAACGTTTGTACACACCGTGCCAATATAGTTGTTGAACATGCAGGTAGGCAAAAGCAGTTAGCTTGCATGTATCATGGAAGAAGATACAATCTGGACGGAACTTTCAAAATGATGCCTGAATTTAGTGAAGCGAAAAACTTCCCGCGTCCATGTGATGATTTGCATTTATTTTCATCTTCCTTGTTTAAAGGGCATTTATTTTCAAGTTTAGATAAAGCATTTGACTTTGAAAAAGTGACAAATGTGCTGCAAGAGCGAATAGGGTTTTTACCGCTGGAAGATTTTAAGTTGGATGAAACAATTTCAAAAGATTATTTGATTAATTGTAATTGGGCATTGTATTGCGACAATTACTTAGAAGGGTTTCATATTCCTTTTGTACATCCGGATTTAAATGATGCGCTCGATTATGGTAGCTATGAAACGGTACTTTATGATTATTGTAATTTACAAATAGGGTATTCATCTGGTGGAGAAGAAGTGTTTGATTTACCTGAGGGTCACCCGGATTTTGGAAAACAAGTTGGTGCTTACTATTATTGGATTTTCCCTAATATGATGTTTAATTTTTACCCTTGGGGATTATCAATAAATATCGTAAAGCCTGTGTCAATAAATAGAACCAGAGTTTCTTTTGTCTCTTATGTGTATGATGAATCAAAGCTTTCTGCAGGTGCTGGAGCCTTGCTAGATAAAGTTGAAAGAGAAGATGAATATGTTGTAGAAGGTGTTCATAAGGGGCTTAAATCAAGGTTTTACAAAGCAGGTCGATTTTCTCCAACTAAAGAGAGAGGCGTTCATCATTTTCAGCGCTTATTATTGAGATTTTTAAAAGAAAATTAAGAATTAATTTGTTTTATTTTTTGATTAGCGAAGTGTAATTATGACTGTTTTACAAGAGTTACTGCAATCTGAATTCAGTTTTGAAGCCATCGAGATAAAAAAAATTGGAGGCTACGACAATGCAAATTACAGCGTAATCGGTGATTCCAATAAATACATATTTAAAACATATGTGTTTAGCAAGGATGTGCTAGCTCACCTTGAAGCAGAAAACGAGGTTCTTTTAAGTTTGGAGTGCAACGACAAATGTTTGTTTCCTATTCCTAAAAAGTTTTCGGATGGGTCTTACTTGAAGTTGATGGAAATTGCTGGTGAACAGCATATTTGTAGAATGTTGAACTTTATCGATGAAAAATTCTTTGCGGAAGTTGACCATTCACATGCGTTATTAACTTCTTTTGGTGGCTTTTTGGCAGGATTGAATTTACAACTTCAAAAAGCAACAAGTTATATACTTCAAGCACGCGAATGCGAATGGGATTTACAATACTATCATTTTAGTTTGGCGTACATTAAAGATATTCCAAATGCTCATGACAGGGGTATTGTTGAATATTTCTTTCAGCAGTTTGAAGCCCAAGTTTTACCGCGTATTTCTACGTTTCGTCGTCAAATAATTCATGGTGATTATAATGAAGGAAACGTTTTGGTAAAGAACAATCGAGTAGTGGGAGCTATCGATTTTGGAGACCTTACTTACGCACCATTGGTTTATGAATTGGGAATAGCATTGGTTTATAGTTGTTACGATAAAGACAAGCCATTGGAGTGGATAGCTTCTACTTTAAAAGGATACAATGCGATAATTCCGGTTGAAGAAAAAGAAGTCGAAATATTGTTTTATGTGATGGCTACCAGGCTTGCTGTTAGTGTATGTAGATCAGCGCATTCTAGAAAAAAAGATCCTGACAATGCGCATGCGTTAAATAGCGAAAAACATTCATGGAAGTTGTTGAAGTACTTATTGCGAATAGGTCCAATTGCTGTTGAGAAAATGTTGCGTGAAGTTTGCGAACTCCCAAAAAGAAAAGAGCTATTGGCAGAAGCAGAATTACAAAAACGCTTACAAGTTGTAAGTCCACTCTTATCTGTCAGTTACAAAGATCCAATTGTAATGGAAAAAGCAGCTTTTCAATACATGTATGATAGTGCAGGAAATTCAATTTTGGATGCGTACAATAATATACCACATGTAGGGCATTGTCATCCTAAAGTGTTTGCTGCTGGGCAGCAGCAAATGGCGGCTTTAAATACAAATACACGGTATTTATATCCGGAGTTATCTAGCTATGCAGAACATTTGTTGTCTAAGTTTCCAAAATCACTTACTAAGGTGTTTTTTGTTAATTCTGGAAGTGCAGCAGCCGATTTAGCATACAGAATGGCGTATGCGCATGCAAAAAGAAAAAGCGTTATGGTTATGGAACATGGTTATCATGGTAATACCCAAATCGGAATGCAAATGTCTGATTATAAGTTTAGTAATGAAAAGGGTGATGGAAAGCAAAATCATGTTTTAAAAGTGCCTATTCCTGATACTTACAGAGGAGTTTATGGAAGTGAAAACCCTAATTCAGGAATAAAATATGCCGAAGAGGCGATTGCTCAAATGAAAGAATTTGGGCTTAAAATAGGAGCATTTATAACAGAGCCAATAGTTGGTTGTGGAGGGCAGGTTCCGCTAGCTGCAGGTTATCTAAAAGCGCTATACCCAGCAATAAGAGCACAAGGAGGAGTTTGTATAAGTGACGAAGTTCAGACTGGTTTTGGTCGTTTAGGAGATTTTTTTTGGGGGTATGAAGCGCATGGAGTTGTGCCTGATATTGTTATTTTGGGTAAGCCTATGGGTAATGGTCATCCGATGGGTGCTGTTGTAGTTACGGATGAAATTGCAGCATCTTTTGAGCAAGGCGTTGAGTTTTTTAGCTCGTTTGGAGGCAATCCGGTTTCTTGTGCAATTGGTAAAGCTGTTTTGGAGGTTATAGAAGAAGAAAAACTCCAAGAAAATGCAAAAGACGTAGGCGATTATTACCAGTTACTTCTAAAAGAGTTACAAAGTCGGTATAATGTAATTGGCGATGTAAGAGGTTCGGGGTTATTTATTGGAGTAGAAATAGTTAAAGAAAATTCTAATGAACCCAACACAGCTCTGGCGCAGCATATCAAAAATGAATTGAGAAATGCCAATATTTTGATAAGTACAGATGGGCCTTTCGATAATGTGCTTAAATCTAAGCCACCATTGTGTTTTTCTAAAGAAAATGCCAAAGAGGTGGTTAATTGTTTGGAAGGTGTTTTGTTGAATATAGAAATAAAAAATTAACTGAATTTAGGCACTATGATTTTTAGCTGTTTGAAAAAGATATGGATTGTGTTGTTAAATTAAGTAGCTCTTAATCAAGATGTTTATAAATTAATTATTTGCAATTTTGTCGTTCGGTATAGTGTTCATTCAATATTTTTTTTATATTTGAATTAATAATATGTATTAATTTTTTTTGTGAGTTTTGTTTAGTCAACACTATCAGATGAAAAAGGCATCATCAGAAGCTAAGAATTAATTTATTGCTCACTGAATACAGTAAAGGTAGAAAATATGAAAAAGCTAAAACTACTCTGTTCAATACTTTTTTCTGGAATCACTTCTTTTGTCCTATCTCAACCAACACATGTATGGCAATCCAACCAAACAGGAACATGGTCTACGTCGTCTATTTGGGATGTGTCGGGTAGCGCATCTGGAGCACCACCAGCCACCCTTAACAGCGATTATCGGGTAACCATTGCGTCAGGAGATACGGTAACGCTCTCTTCAGCACAGCTGCAGGTGAAATCTGGTGCGGATCTTTTTGTTTATGGTTATCTAATTGTGGATCATGTTGATGGTTTAGAGTTTTTCAATGGATCTACAGTTACAATTTATTCAGGAGGAACATTACAATGCACTTCAGGTGAAGTTAGAAATAATGCCGTAGGAACACAGGTAAACGGAACGTTATTGTGTACAGGAGATTTTTCGGCTGGAAATGGTTCTTCTATTTCAGGAACGGGAACAATGAATGTTGAAGGTGATCTAACTATTTCTGGTACAGCGACGGTTATGGGTAATGGAGATAACTGTACTAGCTGTGAACTAACTACAGCAGGATATACTTACGTGTTTTATGTTGCAACCACAGGAGATAACTCAAATACAGGTAAGAGTTCATCCGATCCTTTTTTAACAATAGCGAAAGCTATTACAGAAATATCATCGCAAGCGGATGATGGAAGAATAGAAATTGCAGACGGGACATACGATGAAAGTGCTGCTGATTTAACTGTAGCTTATTCCACTTACTTTGAGGGGACCTCCAAAGCAGGAACAATAATCAATAATATAAATAATATGACAATAGATGCATCACAGACGTTAACTATTTCGAATGCATCCGTTACCTCTACAGGAACGACTGATGTTAATGGAACACTTTTAATGGATGGAGCAGGGTTGTATGATGCAGATGGTACTTTTGATGCTACAGGTGGAAATTTAACATTTTCAGGCGATGGAGAATTATCATGCGCAAATACTGTAACTAGTTTGGGGACCTTTACGCCGAGCACTGGAACCGTCACCTACGATGGAGGCGCTCAAAATGTTCTAACAGAAACTTACAATCACTTATCAATTTCAGCTGCCGGTACCAAAACTGCCACAGGAAACCTCGATGTTAATGGAAATTTGACAACCGCCGCAACTGCTTCTTGTGTTTTGGATCTCTCCTCGCATGACCTAAATGTTGCTGGAAACATTACTATTGGTGCCACAGATGGGTTAGATTTGTCAGACGCATCGTGTTTGCTAACCATTGATGGTGGTGCGGGAGATCAAACAATTACACATGCGGGTAATACGGGTTCTGAATTATCGGCAGTTACATTGAATAAAGCTGCGGGTAATGCTGTATTGGCCTCTGCTGTTGAGCTAGATGGTTCTTTAACTTTAACGTCTGGAGATATAGATGCAAGTGCCAATAACTTAACGCTAACGAGTGTTGCAACATCTTCAGCTGGAAGTGATGCTTCGCACATAATTGGAACGATGGTAAAAACCACTGCAGCAACCTCAGATTTCACTTTTCCTCTTGGCGATGGAAGCCAGTATAAAGCAATAACAATTACACCTTCTTCAGGAAGCTCTACTGTTTGGACAGCTGAATACTTTCTACAAGCAAATACGCCTATTGCGACAACTTTAGATGGATCTGCAGCAGGTGATTTAGATCATGTAAGTACATATGAATATTGGGATTTAGATAGAAGTGGATCTGCAAATGCAAAAATTGCAATTCCATGGGTAGCAGCCAATGCAGTCCTAGCCCCTGCTGATTTACGACTTGCTCATTTTGATGGAGATTGGGATTTGATTGAAGCTACACCTGTCGGGGTTGAAGCTTCAGGGGTTATTACTTCATCAGGAGCAGAAGAATATGTGTCGACTTTCAGCCCTTTTACTTTAGGAAGTAGTTCATCCACAAACGTTTTACCAATAGAGCTAGTATCTTTTTCTGGTGAGAAAAAAGACAACAAAAACATACTGAATTGGACAACGGCAAGTGAAATCAACAATGCATTTTTCACAATAGAGAAGTCTTATAATGGAATAGACTTCGAGTGGGTTGGAAGGCAAGAAGGAACCTCACCTTCTATACAAATTGTAAATTACAGTTTCACGGATTACAACATTCTCAAAACGATTAATTATTACCGCTTAAAACAAACAGATTTTGATGGAAAGTCTGAGTATTCGAGCACGATAAGTATCGACAACAGAATTGATTATTCTTTTAAAGAAATAATCGGTAGAAGGAATCTATTGGGGCAAGAGGTAGATGAATTTTACAACGGCATTGTTATTGTCAATTACAAAGACGGTACTTCCGAAAAGTTCTATCAGTTTAAGTAATGTTTAAAGCAATTGGCGCAGATTTTTAATTTCTGGGGCATTTTTTTGCAAGCACCTTTTTTTTGAAGATCTATCACGCTCATAACCAGCTTTTTTTAGGGTGATACGAAAAGTGTTGATTATTTTTTTCTAATTACGCTCGATTTTGAAAAGCATTTTTTTACAGATAAGCAACTGGGATAAGCAACGTTTTTAAGTTTTATTCGTCATTGAGTATAAATGTAATAGCTAGAGTTAATCTGTAAAGCGGGAATTCACTAACTACTGGTTTTTTTGATTTTAGATTAAATAAATGCTTATATTTGTTCATAAATTGCTAATTAATACTTTAACCTAATCATTATGAATCTTAAATTCGACCACAAAATACCTAGCTTACTTTTTGTGATGCTGTTATCGTTGTCTTCAGTTAGTTATGGCCAACTATCCTATTCTTGTGATATGGGGAGTGGAGCTGGTGAGTGTGGAAGAGATTGGGATATCAATGGGTTTGCTGATGGTACCTCATACTCTGGTGGATGTGCCGGTAACGGTCTTTATGATAATGTTTGGTCAGGCAACACTGCCGTTGAAGCATATTCTGGTGCAGCAATAACAGGGCATACAGGGGGTTCAATTATTTTAGATTTCCAAACTAAGTTGAGAGATTACTACTCTCCTTACACAGATAATGCATCTACGCAATGGGGTACTTTAAAAGTTTATTGGAAGGCATCTACTCCTTCAGCTGGTGCTCCTGGAACGCAAATAGGCTCTGATATTACATCTGCAACAGACTGTCAAGTGCATACGATTAACTTTGATCCTGGTGGTACAGTAACCAATCTCTATATAATGTTTGTTTACACTCTTGGTTCCGGTGATAATTGGATAATTTTTGATAATGTAAATCTTACAGAGGTTACATGTGCTGAGCCAACCTTACCAACTTCTTCTTCAATAACTTCTACTGAGGCAACAATCTCCTGGACGGCACCTGGTTCGCCTCCAAGCAATGGTTATGATTATTATTATTCTACATCATCTACTACACCAGATAACGCTACTACTCCATCAGGTTCTGTTGCGGCTGGAGTGGTCACAGATAACTTATCTGGATTAACTCCAGGTTTTACTTATTATTATTGGGTAAGGTCAAATTGCGGGTCTGGAGATTCTATCTGATTGGACTTCTGGAGGTACTTTTACAACTCTTGAAGCTGTTTCCTACAATTACCTCTTTTACTCCTTCCAGCGGATGTCCAAGTCTTGCTGAAGTTGTAGTTACGGGTACCAACTTTGGAGGAGTTACTGACGGTATGACTATAGGTGGAACTGCTGTTACTTCATTCACGGTTGATAGTGACACCCAGATTACAGCTACGGTAGGTACCGGAACGGACGGTGTTATATATGTACAGAATCACTGCGGGTAATGCTTCGAGTTCTGGTTCATTTACGTTTACTACAACTACTGCTTCTATATACCACTAACCCGAACTACTGACTAGATATTGTTGCAGGAAATGTCTGATGTTATTTCAGTTGTTGCTGCAGATGTTTCAAGCTACCAATGGCAGTATAGCGTAACTGGTTCCAGCGGTTGGTCCGATATTGTTGATGGTACGCCAGCCAATGTTACTTATTCTGGTGCTACTACTGCTGATCTATCAATCCAGCCGAATACCTCTGTTGCTGGTGCTACGGGATATTATAAATGTGTTGTGACAATGTGGGGATGTTTCTTCGAACAATCGGCAAGTTACTTTTGTTCAGTATTGTGATCAGCTGGAGGAGTATCTTCGGGTATTACGGGTGTAAGCTTTTGGTACAATAGATAATACCATCTGGTAATTCCAGTTTGACCTGCTATTCTGATTTTTACCCTGACTATCAAGAACAGTTTTTAAGAGATTCTCCTACGACTTTAAATGTTTATCGTATGACACAGATGGTCACATATACCAATTATCAAACAGCTTGGATTGATTGGGATGGCAGTGGAACTTTCGATGTTGATGAAGAATATGATTTAGGTACTGTTACTTCGGTTCAAGTGGCTTGTGCTAGCTCTGTGTCCTAAGTCCATAACAGTTCCTGCGGATGCTGTTGAAGGAAATATTCGGATGCGAATCTCTTGAGGTCTTGGTATCAGCTTAGTGTCATCATCCACTTATGGAGAGGTGGAAGATTATCGATTGGTAGTTAGGTTTCCAAACTATATGGGATGGTGACAACAGGTACTGATTGGCATACCGCTGCTAATTGGATCAGGTGGTGAACTTGCCGACTACCCTTTCTGATAGTTGAATATACCAGAGTTCTGCTGCTAACCAGCCGGAAGTAACTCAGGCTGTTACAATAGCAAGTCTTAAAGATTGATCCAGGTATACCTGTTACATTGTCTGCAGGTTCGCTAAATGTTTTGGGTGATTATATTAAGTGCTAGTGATGTGTTTATTGGTAAATCAACAGTTGAATGTAGATGGTGATTTTGACGGGGCAGCGGGTACTATTACGATGACGAATGCTGACGCAAACCTTGAGCTAGGTTCTACGGTTACGGGCTTAGGTGGCATCAACTCTGATATGGGCACAGTAACCTACGATGGTGCCACACAAGATGTTGTAGCTGGCACCTACAATAATTTATCAATAGCAAGTGCTGGTGTGAAAACAGCATTAGGTACTCTAACGCTGAATGGAAACTTAACAACCGCGGCAACTAATGGCAACCGATTAGATATGGGGGCTAACCCGCTTAATGTGGCTGGAGACTTTAACAGTGGGTGCTCAAAATGGTTTGGACTTAACAGATGCCAGTGCATTGCTAACGTTGAACGGTACATTAGATCAATCCATTACGCATCCAGGAAATGCAACTGCTGCAGCAGGTGCAACGGTGACTGAAGATTTTGACTACTGCTAGCTACTTTTCAGACCACTGATAACTCTGGATCATATGATGCCTGGGTTGGGGCATCAACACCTACTGGTAATACTGGTCCTAGCAGCGGTTATTTAGGTGTTGGCGATTTCGCTTATTTCGATGGTGCCGGTGGTATTACTGGCGAGACCAATTTTATATCGAGAGACTCTTTGATTTTTCACCTTATAATAGTCCGCAAATTTCATACTATTATCATATGTATGGTGCAGACATGGGTTCTCTAGCTCTGCAGGTTAATACAGGCGGGGGTTGGACATCACTTTGGTCTGTATCAGGACAGCAACAAGGAGCTGAAGGATCGGCTTGGAAGCAAAATAGCGTGGATTTGTCAGCTTATGCAGGCGAGGCGAGTTGCCAGATTAGATTCTTTGCTACACGTGGGGCTGGAAATTTTCTCTGATATAGCTTTGGATGATATTGTAGTTTCTGATTTGGTGGGTGCTATTACCGGTAATTTTGAGTTTGTCAATTTAACAGTTAATAAATCTGGAGGTAATGTTGTATTGGCTTCTGCTGTGGAGATGGATGGTGCTTTAACTTTAACGTCTGGAGATATAGATGCTAGCGCATTTGATTTAACGCTTTCAACGAATGCAACAGCTTCAGCTGGTAGTGATGCTTCGCACGTTATTGGAACGATGGTAAAAACCACTGCAGCTATTTCCAAATTTACCTTCCCTCTTGGCGATGGAACGTACTATAAGTCAATTGCTATTACACCTTCAACAGGAACCTCTAATGTTTGGACAGCTCAATATAATAATACAGCGCATCCTACTCCAGGCGACCAAACTAGTGGTTTAGATGACTCTGGAACCAATGGAACTACAACATCTGGTGATATAGATCACATTAGCACATATGAATGGTGGGATTTAGACAACGGTGGTTCTTCTGAGACTGCAATAATTGAAATGGCATGGGTATCGCAAAATGCAGTCTCGGTCTATGCTGATTTAAGGATTGCGCATTTTGATGGAACAGATTGGGATAAAATTCCCAACAATGCCCCTTCAGGTGATAACACAGCAGGTACATTGACTTCTTCCTCTGCGGTAAGCTCTTTCAGCCCTTTTACTTTAGGAAGTAGTTCATCTACAAATGTTTTACCAATCGAATTAGTATCTTTTACTGGAGAGAAAAAAGACAACCGAAACATATTGAATTGGACCACTGCAAGTGAAATTAATAACGCATACTTTACAGTAGAAAAATCCTACAATGGAATTGACTTTGAATGGGTAGGAACGCAAGAAGGTTCTTCTCCTTCTACGCAAATTATAAACTATAGTTTGTCTGATTACAATATTCTAGAAACACTAAACTATTATCGTTTGAAACAAACTGATTTTGATGGGAAATTTGAATATTCAAAAACAATTAGTATAGACAATAGAGTTGATAATTCATTCAAAGAAATAATCGGAAGAACAAATCTGTTGGGACAAGAGGTTGATGAGTTTTATAATGGAATTGTAATTGTTCGTTACAAAGATGGTACTTCTCAAAAGTTCTATCAGTTTAAGTAAAGATTAAAGTATAGAATAAATGGCTCGGATTTCCGAGCCATTTTTTTTGTCCTGTTTTTTGTAGTAATTTAGTTCAAGAATTTTACCGTTATGAATTATATTTTCTTTTTCAGTTCTTCTTTTTTCTTGTTTCTAGTAAATACATCTGTTTACGCTCAATGCAATGGAAGCGTGGATAATTGCGGAAAGCAATACAACCAAGTTGCTTATTTAACAACACACAATGCTTATAATACGGATTCAGAAGGTTTCTCACTACCCAATCAACATTTGGGAATTGCCGATCAGCTGAACCAAGGAGTAAGAGCTTTTATGTTGGATGTTTATGATTTTTTTGGTACACCAACGCAATACCACGGTAGTGCCCTTTTGGGAACACAGGCATTATCTTCTGATTTAGATGAGCTAAAAAACTTTTTGGATGCCAATTCGAATGAAATTGTAACGCTTATTTTAGAATGCTACGTTTCAGCAGATGACATTGAATCTGAGTTAATCAATGCTGGTTTGATGCCGTATGTTTATACCCATGTAAATGGCAATGCTTGGCCCACATTGCAAGAAATGATTAATCTTAATAAACGATTGGTTGTATTTTCGGATGTTGCCGATGCATCCGCTTCTCAAGGTTGGTACCATTATGTTTGGGACTTTGCCGTGGAAACCCATTATTCTGTTAATAATGTGAATGATTTTACAGATGACTATAATAGAGGGGACTCGTTGAATGATTTATTTATATTTAATCATTTTGTCACCAATTCTTTAAGCGGAACAGGTATGGATGCCGAATCGGCTATCGCAAATGAATACAATTTTTTATTAAACAGAATAGAATTGAACAATCTATTAAAGGCTAAGTTTCCCAATTTTATTACTGTAGATTTTTTTGAATTAGGCAATGCCTTGGATGTGGTAAATACGCTTAACGCAGGTTATTTGGGGCTGCATCATTCTCTCAAAAATCCAGAAATACTGGTGGGACCCAATCCAGCAAATAACTTTATCCAGTTGAATGTTCCAAATAATGCTGCATTTTCGGTAGTTATGTCCAACTTAAAAGGACAAGCAGTATTTACAAAGACAAATGCTTTTGGCGGGTTAAAAATTAATACAGCCGATTTTCTAAAAGGGTTATATTTATTGAAGATAAAACAGGGTCAATATACAATTTTTAAGAAGATAGTATTGCTTTAAAGTGATAGTATAACATCCAAAATTTTTATTGTGTTTTTTAATCATTCTTATTTTGTTAATGATTTCTAGTATCTTTATACTACTATGAAAGATGCGAATTATTGGATTGATAAATTAGAGTTACAGCTTCACCCAGAGGGTGCATATTTTAAAGAGACCTATCGTTCTAAGGAAAATTTGATCAATAAAAATGGTAAATTAAGATCTGCAGCAACAGGTATTTATTTTTTAATTACTGGTGATAATTTTTCGGCTTTTCACAAAATTCAATCTGAAGAAATATGGTATTTTCATGGGGGGTCTCCGCTTTCGGTTTACGTTTTATTACCAAATGGAGAATTGGATATTCTTCAAATAGGAAATGACATAGATAAAGGTCAAACACCTCAAGCTGTTGTTCCTGCAGGATGTTGGTTTGCTTCTAAAGTTCAGGTGCCTAATAGCTATTCATTTGTTGGTTGCACGGTTACGCCTGGTTTTGATTTTGAAGATTTTGTGTTAGCAAATCGACAGGAATTGATTCACGAGTACCCTGCGCATCATGACCTTATTACGCAGTTGACTAGACCGTAAATGCAAAATGGTTTGAAAATCTAGCAGATGTTTAATCCTGATGGAATGCTAGATTTTTTTATTTTTCGGTGTTTGGAGTGATCTTTATTTTGGTTGGTCAATTTATATTTGAAGATCTTGGTGATAAAATTTGTATAATTTTTTAACTATAAAATATGAGTAATTCGGATGTATGTGAATTGTGCCAAAGAGCAAATATGAAGTTAACCTTTCATCATTTGATTCCGCGCAAGATGCACTCCAAAAAGTATGTTCAAAAAGTTCACCCCAACATAGAACTCAATAGACATGGAATTAACCTGTGTGTTCCATGCCATAAACAGCTCCATAAATTATTTACGCATAGAGAATTAGCGCTAGAATATTATAGCGCTGAAAGAATTATAACTTCCGAAAGAATGAAGGCAGCGATAAAATTTAATGCGAAGCAGAAAAAGCTTAAAAAGCCTTTATAATTTAGTTTATTGTAAGCATAAAACGCTTCGTGTTTTTATTCTATCGAATTTAAAAACAATGCTCCAAATAGGTTTGAAATAGAATCTCTTAATATTTCTGGATGAAATTGAACCCCCATGGTAAATGGATGAATTGATTTATCTCTAATATAGATTGCCTCAATTACACTGTCCGGCGCATACGCAGCAACTTCAAAACCTTGAGCAAGCCTGTCAACACATTGATGGTGTATACTGTTTACCCAAAAAGTATCTTGTTGAATATATTCAGTTAACCATGTCTCTTTTACGGGTAAAATATAATGTGTAGTAGAATTACCTTCTTCATCTCTATGTTCTGTAAACTCATTTACGTAAGTAGGTATATCAGGAATTAAACTCCCGCCATGCGCTACATTAATTATTTGTTGACCTCTACATATTCCCATAATAGGAATCTTATTTTCAGAAGCGTAATCAATCATCTTAAACTCCAGGCTATCTCTGTAATTGTCAAATTTCCCACAAATTTCCGCATATTCTGGTTTGTTGTAATGGACTGGATTAACATCATTTCCTCCTCCAATAATAATTGCATTAGCAATATTTAAATAATAATCTAATGAGTCGTTAGATAGGTCATAACATTCTACAATAGTAATTTCACTATCTAATGAACGTATCCACTGCCGAATATTTCCGCTACCGTCTTTAGAAATTAATAAAACAGATTGTTGACTTACCTCAACTGCAGGTGGATCCGATTTTTTTGGTGAATCACATCCTATTATAAAAATAAAGGATAAGAAACATAAGTACTTTAAGGTTGTAGCAAGCATTTTTTTTATTTACGATTTTGGCTAAGATAAGTAGAAACTGCTTGCCAGACAAGGAATATATATATCCGAATTTATTCGCTTATAGCCTAATACAATACAATTGAGCCATAGGCATTGGATCAAATAATCCTTTAACAAATTATTTTATCGAATATTATTTACGATATTTATTAAAAATATTCTTACGAGAAGTTTAATTATGCTTTTATGAAAAATATATTTTGGTTATTGATTTTATGTTTAGTTTCAGTTACAGGATGTTCACCCTCTCAAGAAATGGAGTTGGATACCAATGAAATCCTTTTAGATGGGACCTTAAATTTAGAGGACTCTTTGCCAAAAATTGAAATAACGAATACTGAAATTGTTGATAATATTGAATATAGCAATGCTGTATGTGATGACAGAAAATATAGATTAAACCTTATCAATGGAAACATAGAGACACCAAAAGGAATTCTATCAGATTCCGTCGAAATGCAATGGGAGATAATTGACTCTACTGAAATTAATGCTAATCAATCCTATCAGTTATGTGTCGCTTTAAGTCCGGAATATGATGATGATGGTTCAATATTCACGATTGTATTATTTTTGGTAATTGACAAATCCAGTGGTGACATTTTGTACAAAAGAGAGAATGATGAGAAATGGATGTTAATTCAAACTAAAAATCTTGAAACATGTAATAATTGTTACAGTTTTAATTTTAGTTATAACATTAATATGTTTGAGGTGTTTGAGGCTACAAATGATTCTACTGGAGCTATCTTTAATTTAATTGGACATAATGGTGAGATAACGAAAAGAGAAAGTTGGATTTGGGAAAAGGGAAGGTGCAAGGAAAACGATATGAGATAATCTAGTTATGTTCTAGCTTACTTTCCAATACAGAAATTAGCAAAGATATTCCCCAACAACTCATCTGTAGAAATTTCTCCTGTTATAGTTCCTAAGTGATGTAAGGCTTGTCGAATATCCATAGCTACGAAGTCGCCAGATAGGCCGGTGTCGATGCCGTCAATTACTTTTTGAAGATCTTCATTTGTTCGAATTAGCGATTCGTAATGCCGCGCATTGGTAACGATAGTGCTTTCAAGGTTAAAACCTTCTTCAACAACAGTATTGTACAATGCAGATTTAACTTCCTCAATTCCTTCTTTTTTAAGCGCAGAAACGAAGAATTGCATCTTTCAATGTACTTGGTCTGGGATAAGATCTGCTTTATTGGCAATAACTAACAATAGAAGCGTTTTGATTCAACGTGCGCTAAATCTTTTTCTACTTCTTTGGCAGTAGTGCTGTTTACATCGTATAAATAAACAACAATTGCAGATTGGTTTATTTTTTCAAAAGTTCTTTCAATCCCTAACTTTTCAATGGTGTCTTTCGCTTCGCGAATTCCAGCAGTGTCAATTAAGTTAAATTCAAGACCGTTAATGGTTAGAGATTCCTCTAATGTATCTCTGGTAGTTCCAGGAATGGCAGAAACAATGGCTCTTTCTTCATTTAGTAAGCCGTTTAATAAAGTAGATTTACCCGCATTAGGTCTTCCTACAATAACGGTTTGAACGCCGTTTTTAATAGCGTTACCTAATTTGAATGATTGTGCTAATTTGTTCACGTGCTCAATAACTTCACTTACTAATTTGTGCAATTCAGTTCTATCTGCAAACTCCACATCTTCTTCTGAGAAATCCAACTCTAGTTCAATCATGGAAGCAAAGTGAATTAGCTTTTCACGTAACACTTTTAGGTCGTTCGAAAAACCACCGCGCATCTGATTCATTGCCACTTGGTGAGCTGCTGATGAGGTAGAGTGAATCAAATCTGCAATGGCTTCCGTTTGCGAAAGATCCATTTTACCGTTAAAAAAGGCGCGTTTAGAAAACTCACCAGCTTTGGCCATGGTAGCACCGTTTTGTAAAAGCAATTCTATAATCGATTGTTGAATAAATGTAGACCCATGACAAGCAATTTCAACTATGTTCTCTCCTGTAAAAGATTTCGGGCCTTTGAAGATAGTTGCGATTACATCGTCAATCGCTTTTTCTTCATTCTTGATAGAACCGTAATGCACGGAGTAACCATTAGCATTCAAAATGTCTTTATCAAAAACCTTGTTGGTAATCGTTATTGCATCGTTACCCGATAATCGGATTAATGCAATTGCACTCACCCCGGGGGGAGTAGATAATGCTACTATAGTTGATCTGTCTAAAAGGTTTTCTTGCACGGTGCAAAGATAATTTTAATTTTCAGTCTAAATTTATTAATGAATGAGAATTCATTGCTGGTCTTCGACTCCGCTCAGTTACTCTAAATGAACTCTTCGGCTCACGGTCTTTCTAAAGCTTTTCTCGATCTTCACTTAATCAAAAAGGCCGAAAGGAGAGGTTGTTGTCGTTATTTATTCTTAGCCTTATGCAGTGATAGAATATGAAGGAGTGAAATTGCGTAGCGAAGTCGAAAGAGCATGCAGCACGAGAATATTCGATGCGCAGCAATCACCTTTTAAGGGTCTAGTATTTTTTGCTTCGTTTTTTTGTACAATGAAAAAAATGAAGAGCCCCCACGGCTTGAGTGGTGCTATTAAGAAAAAGGATAATTTTCAGCTTAAAATATCAAAGAACTTACCTTATGGAATAATAATTGAACCTTATACCTTATTCAACGTAATTGAATCTGATAACTTTAGTTATTTTTGATAATATCGTATTTTTACAAAAACGTGTTTTTATGAAGCTAATTTTCACGCTAATACTTCTTGCTATTTCATCATTTGCTTTCTCTCAAATTACCAGAGGAGGAGAAGGAGAAAGAGAAGGAGCGGATGAAAATAACAATGGATTTAATGAAGATGGTAGTCCACGGTATAGAGGAAAAGGTGAGATGGCTGTTAACTGCAATACAGACTTGGAATTAGAACAAGCAAATAATTTAATATATCACAAGAAAACAGGAAAACCTTACACCGGTTTATGCATTTCTTATTATGACAACAGACAGTTAGAAAGAAAAGTTCGTTTCCTCAATGGAAAAGAGCAAGATACTTCATTCACATTCTATAAAGATGGAAAACAGTGGACAGAATTAAGTTGGGATCATGGCATTGAAAATGGTACATCAAAATTTTGGTATGAAAATGGACAATTGGCTTGGGAAAACACTTATTTAATGGGAGAAAAAGAGGGTGTTTGGAACTTTTATGCGGAAGATGGTAAGCCTGTTAAAACGCTTTCCTACAAGAGGAATCAAATGGATGGTGTATCTAAGTATTATCATAAAAATGGAATCCTTAAAAAATCTGTGGAATACAAAAAGGGAATAATGAATGGCGATTTCACCACTTATTACGATGACAGTACCTTAAAAATGAAAAAAACCTATAAGGGAGGAGAAATGGACGGTGTGGTTTTATTTCATTATCCAAGCGGTCAATTATCTGTTGAACAGCATTATAAAAATGGAACGAAAGCAGATAAATGGCAGTTCTTTTTTGATAATGGTCAATTAAAACAAACCGGTAGTTTCAAAGAAGGCGAAAAACACGGGCTTTGGGAGTATTTTCTTGCAGATGGCAAAAATGCTTTGAGTATTCTTTTTGAAAAAGGAAAAGAACTAAAAGTGGTGGAATACGATAAGTTTGGTAAACCCAGAAATGAAGAAGATTTACTCGAACTCAACAGAATCATGTCTGGCCAAGTGTTAGGAGAAGAAACAAAAGCCGAAAAGAAGGCCAGAAAGAAAAAAGAGAAAGCCGAAAAGAAAGCTGCTAAGAAAAGGGAGAAGGCCGCAAAGAAAAAAGCGAAAGCGGATAAAAAGGTTTTGGATAGTGAAGAGAATAAAGAATAAATGGGTACAAAAGTGAAAGGAGATAATTTTAAGAATAGCTTACCTTTAATGGAGCAATTCTATTCTATTCAAGGAGAAGGACATTACAGTGGTAGACCAGCTATCTTTATACGTTTGGCTGGATGTGATGTAGGATGCATTTGGTGCGATGTGAAAGAAAGTTGGAATAAGAATGAGCATGCTATTGAACCGATAGAAAAAATTATTTCCCATGTTCAAGAAACCAATTGTAAATTTATAGTTATAACAGGAGGAGAGCCTGCTATGTATGATTTAACTAATTTAACAAACGAACTAAAGTTATTAGGTTGTGAAATAGCTATTGAAACTTCCGGAGTTTACCCTATTATTGGAAACATTGATTGGGTCTGTTTTTCTCCTAAAAAGTTTAAAAAGCCCAATGAAAATGTATTTGCTATGGCCAATGAATTAAAAGTAATCGTATTTAATAAATCCGATTTTTCTTGGGCACAAGAATACGCTGCTAAGGTAGGACAAGAATGCAAGTTGTATTTGCAGCCAGAATGGAGTAAAGAGAAAGAAATGACTCCCTTAATCATTGATTTTGTGAAAAAGAATCCAGATTGGAATATTTCCTTACAAACACATAAATATTTAGATATAAGATAATGAAAGTGACTTTTTTTAACAAAGTAATGGGTTTGATTCTAGTGATACTCACGGTTACATCTTGTAAAATGACTGCTCAACCTGGAATGTCTTATTCTACCAGCAATAAGAAAGCAATAAAATTGTATGAGGCATCAAGAACTTGTTATGGGCAAGTAAATCCTGCAACTGGTAGGAGAAACCTTACTTGCGCAGAAGAAAAGGCAAAAAAGGCATTAGAGAAAGACCCCTCTTTTACGGAAGCCTATGCAATGCTCTCTCAAATTAATATTGAAAACGGCGAGTTTAAAGTGGCAATTATGTATAAACAAAAGATGATGCAATTATCTAAACAATTTTCGCCATCTGAATATTTTTATTTAGCTAGTTTACAAATGGCCATTGGTGATTATGAAGGAGTAAAGAAAAATGCTCGTAAGTATTCTCAAAATAGAAATGCAAATCCCGATTTTCTTGAAAAATGTAGGAAATATATTATAAACGCGAATTTTGCGATTAAGGCAATGCAAAATCCAGTCGAATTTAAACCCGTTAATTTGGGGCCAAATGTAAATACGGAAAGACCTGAGTATTTTCCTTCTTTAACCGCTGATGACCAGACGTTACTTTTTACAAGAGATGTGATAGATGCTAATGCGGTTCGTGCTGGTCATCAAGAAGATATTTGGGTCAGTCAGAAAAATGGAAGCCAATGGGATTTAAGTAATCCGATTAGCAATAGTGTAAATTCTATTTATAACGAAGGTGCACCAACATTTTCTGCAGATGGTAAGTACGTCATATTTGTGGGGTGCGAATTTGGGGAGAGAGGTGATTTTGAATATGGTGAAGGTAGGACAGGGAAAGGTAGTTGCGATTTGTTTGCAAGTGAAAAAGAAGGAAATAAGTGGTCAAAACCATTCAATATGGGTGCGCCAATAAATACGGGAAATTGGGAGTCACAGCCTAGTTTTTCTTCTGATGGAAAGACCTTATATTTTATTAGAGGTAAAGTTCGGTATAAGCAAAGAAGAAATCCGGGCGAACAAGATATTTACATGACCCAAATTCAAGATGATGGAACCTGGTCTGTTCCTAAAAGATTGAGTGATAAAATAAATACACCGGGAAGAGAAGAGTCTGTGCAAATTCATCCTGATGGTCAAACTTTGTATTTTTCATCTGATGGTCATCCAGGAATGGGGAGTTTAGATATTTATCTAAGTAGATTGGATGAAACAGGTGAGTGGGGCAAGCCAGAAAATATGGGGTACCCTATCAATACTTTTAAGGAGGAAAATAGCACCTTGGTTTCTAGTGGTGGAGAGTTTGCATATTTCGCTTCAAATAGAGAGGGAGGAGAAGGGAGCCTTGATTTATATTCTTTCGTAATGCCCGAAAGCAAACGTCCGATTAAAACAACGTTTATGAAAGGGAAAGTTTATGATATTGAGACAAAAGAGCCATTAGCTGCAGATTTTCAGCTCATTGATTTGAAAACGGGAGTGATGTTTAAACGTGCTTTTGCAAATAAAGGCAATGGAGAGTTTATTGTAGCGCTTCCAATTAATAAGGATTTTGCCCTAATTGCGGAGCATGATGGGTATTTTTTTTATTCGAAGAATTATTCTATCGATAAGTTAGTAAAGAATGAAGCTGGTTTTTTGGTAGATGTACCGATGAGACCAATTCAGAAAGGTGCACCATTTGTTTTGGAGAATATTTTCTTTGATTCTGACAAGTCCATACTAAAGGCAGAATCAGTAACAGAATTAAATAAGCTTTTAGCGATTTTAAATAAAAATGCATCTTTAAAGATAGAGTTGGGGGGGCATACTGACAGCGATGGGAATGATGATCACAACATGCAACTTTCTCGTAATAGAGCAAAAGCAGTTGTTGACTGGTTGATAGAAAAGGGGATAGACAAGGCAAAACTTAGCTATAAAGGATACGGAGAAAATAAGCCAAGAGTTGAAAATGACACACCTCAAAATAAAGCTTTGAACCGAAGAACAGAAGTAATTATTCTTTAGCATCCAAAAAGGTAACGAAGTTTTATTTTCTCCGTACGTAGAATAAGAAAGGATTGATTAATTATGAAAAAAGCCCTCAGCAAGTTTGTAAAAAAGCTTCCCATCGATTTTATGAAAGAGCGAAAATATGATGCGCTTATCAAGAAAATTATGCGCATTGTATTGGAAGAGGATTCGTCATTCATTGATGTTGGTTGTTATAGAGGAGACTTCCTTATTGAAGCAAATAAATTTGCTCCTAGCGGCTCACATATTGGGTTTGAACCTATTCCAGATATTTACAATAAAGTAATTAAAAGTTTGGGAGGGGTTAATGATATCAGGCAGTTGGGTCTTAGTGATGAAAGAGGCGAAACTACATTCAATTATGTGAAATCCAATCCTTTGTATAGTGGGATAAAAAAAAGGAGTTATCCTGGAAAAGAGTCCATTAAAGAACTTGTTATAAAAGTTGATACATTGGATCATCAGCTTTTTCAGTCGCCAAGAGTTGATTTGATAAAAATAGATGTGGAAGGTGCTGAGTTAAATGTTTTGAAGGGAGGTGTTAACACAATTACGAAATTTAATCCGGTAATTGTTTTTGAGTATGAACAAGGAGCATCCGATGTTTATGGTGTAACTCCAGCGGAGATGTGGAGCTTTTTTGATAAGGTTAAGTACAGTGTTTATACTTTGAAAAATTTTATTGATAACCCTTTACCTCTGTCATTCGCTAAATTTACAGAGATTTACAATTCTAAAGATGAACATTTTTTTGTTGCTCGATTTAGATCTTCGTAAACGGGTAAGCTTTATTTGAAATAGAAGGTATGTTAATAAAGTAAATCCCGTTTATTAGTTCAGAAACATCTATTTGATCCGATTTGAAAATTCCATTGCGAACTAACTCTCCCAAGAGGTTAAATATCTTATATGGGTGATTTAATGTACTAGTTTGGCTTTTAAAGTTAAGGTTGCTTGCAGTTGGGTTTGGGTAAATAGATAAAGCACTTTTAAAGTCAAAAGCATAAACGCTGGAAATATCAAATACTTGATTTAATGAAGCATTAACATTTAAAAGTGTATCCGTTTTCATTACAAAAACACTTTTAATTCCATTAAGCGTTTCATCTGTGGTCCCAACTATCACAATAGATCTGTCTGCGGTAGTGTCAGCTTGTTCAATAATTTCATTCCCAGAAGATCCATCATTGGAAAAAATAATACCCCATCCGCCTTGACTTATTTTAAGTGCTTTTAAATCAAAACCACCACTTCCATCGGATGAAGTGCTTCCTCCTAACAAAACATCTGTACTATTCGCATATTGTAAAATGTATTTTCCCGTTTCATCTAAAGTTTGGTCATAGTAGTTTCCGCTCAAATAAACACCATCTTTACTTATTTTCTGAAAGTCCATTACCAATCCAGTTCCAGTAATTGATTCTTTGGTGCCAATAAAATAATAATTACTGTCAACCAAATCTACTGCGCTATTAACAACTTCATCTAATGAATCTCCTGCTGTGTACTGCCATATTTCATTCCCTAAATTATCTGTTTTTACCAACCAATAATCAGTATCACCATCAGAAGTTGTTGCAGAACCAGCAAATAGTAAATCACCGCTTTTGGTTTCAATAACATCCTTAAATACATCTTTTCCAGCTCCTCCAAAAGTTTTTGTCCATAGCGTATCTCCTAGACTGTCTAGTTTTATTGCGTAACCATCCGACAAACCCGAACCATAACTGTATGTTTCTCCAGCAATAATGTATCCTGAATCTATGGTCGTTGCAATACTATAGCTAAAGTCCCAGTCACTTCCACCGTAGGTGTTAGTCCAAAGGCTGTCGCCAACAGAATTTGTTTTCACCACATATATGTCGTAATCCCAAGAATCGCTGTTGGAGTAACCTGTCAGTATGTAACCCGTGTCAACTGTTTGTTTCAAATCCATTCCCCAATCTACATTTGATCCTCCATATGTTTTAGACCAAAGCAGGTTGCCTAAAGAGTCAATTTTAAAAAGATACATATCTGTATTGCCACTTCCAAAACTTTCTGTAGCACCAATAACTGCGTATGCTGTGTCTATAGTTGTAATAATACTTTTTCCATGATCATTTCCTTGGCCGCCATAGGAATTAAAAAAAGTAGTTTGTCCCCAAAAAACAGTTGGGTTGAGTATGAGAAATATGTATATAATTAATTTCATTTAAAATTATATTTTAAAGATATCCCAGCTGCCTTTCCATATTGTTCCCTAGAAAATACTCCAAGTAAGTTGTTGCTGTTTATTTCGACTAGTAACTTATTTTTAAATCGTTTGTTTATAGCAAGTCCAAATTGTAGGTTACTGTAACCTCCATAGCCTAAATAAGAAGAAATATTCATCTTACTTGTTAAGTGGAGGTTACCCCCAAAATAGAGAAACGCTCTGTATGAACTTTGTATTTTATACCGAAAACCATAAATAATTTCCCATTTCTTCAGATAGGTAGGAGGTTTGTAAAAATAGATTTCAAAGGGAAGTAAGCCTACAAATCGAGTTGTGTCAGATATTGTTCTAATAGAGTCGGTTAGTTCCTGTTGACTAATTATGGAATTTCCAAAACTAGAAATGCTAGAGACATTAAAACCATTGTAATTGTATGTTGAATCCACTTTTGTTAAAACCGAATTTTTCCGAGAAACGTACATTCCAATGTTTTTAACTCCAATAATTATAGTAGTCGATTTGGAATGAGAACTATCCTTGGCGATAAGTTCTTGTGATAAACGATATTCAAAATCTAAGGCAAATCCACTACCAATTTGTTTCAATACATTGGTACTTTGGATCTGACTTCCATTTAGATTTAAAGAAATGTTACTGCCCATTGAATCTGTATAAGTATAACCGCTTTGAACTAATCCTTGATTGTAGTTGCTAAAGCTTAAAAATGAAACTCCAATTTTAAGTTTGTTGTTGTCAATTCCTGCTGAAAATTTCTTAAAACTTCTTGAATGAAATCCAGTTTGACCAATAAAAGAAGTGTCTCCCGCATTGTTTTTATTTCCATAAAAGACTAATTCATATAAGTCATCTGTAAACTGAATGGCTCCTGATGCGTTAGAGGAAATATCGACGTAATACCCCCAATTTCCATATAGTTTGTGAATGGGGTCAGAAAAAGAAACTCCAAATGAACCTTCACCGCCAAAATAATTGATTCGCTTTGAATTGGAAAGCGCTGTGCCTTTCATTTGATTGTCAATAAAACCGCCCAATCTAAACACATCTATGAATTCATTATTGAAAATAGACGATCCATAATTTCCATTTGCGTAAATATTTAAAACTGCGGAGCTTGTGTCAGTATATTCAAATAGCTGATTATTTCCAGTGTTTTGAGCGAATATTGGGCTCGTAATAATCAGAAATATGTAAATTAATTTTTTCACCTTTATTCTATTTCAACCCCGTATTCAAAATTGGCTACTACGTTAAATTTAAGCTTATAGTAGTCGTAAATATTAATATGATCAGAGGAAGTTGGTGTATTGAAAATAATGTTTAAAACTATTTTTTTGTTTTGAATGAGCGTATTGAAGTCCTTTTGATTCAATGTTAATTGATGCGTTGAAGATGAAATGTCTGAAACAACTCCGTTTCCATTAACAGAAGCACTTGGAACTAATGCAGGAGATAGAACATGGCTAACAACCATGTTGTTTTGATCTAGTAATATTAAATCTAGCTGAGCTTCTAAGGGAAATCCATTTTGAAGGTTGATGTTTAGCATTACAGAATGAAGACCAGTTGTGTCACTTATGTCAATGTTTAATGTGTCCGCAAGAGTTAGATTGTTTGCAATTATACTTAATGGCAGTTGAATGTCCATATTTAATTCCATCGGGGCATCCGAGGATATAAAGTCATTATGAGCAGAAACATTTCCTAATGGGTTTAATTCTAGTGCTAATCCATACTCAACGGAATCAGGTAATAATTCTAACATAAGATCAATGTTTGAATTAGAATTGTTTAGTTCATTTATATAGTAATATGGAAATATAGCAGAGCCAACTTCAGTCGCTCGATTAATATTTATATTGTTTCCAATAATTGCATGATTTAAGGCTATTGCAGTATTACTATTTGAAGCTGTGAATGAATTCATAGTTATACTAGCTTCCGCTCCAATTCCATTGATTAATTCTAAATCTACATCTATTTGGTCAATGTTAAGGCTTCCTGAAATTAGTTTGTTAAAAGCTGTTAGGTTTGTCTTTTCTGGTCCAATATTAAAGCTTTGGTTTCCAAAATACCCTTTTGCATAATCAATTTTGATATTACTGAGCTCATTCGTTACATATACTGTGTCTTGGCTAGAAGCTGAAACATCCGTTGGGTTTGTTGGGTCTACTTTTATGTTAACATTCGTTGGAATAATATTAAAACTATTTCCAGAAGAACCTGATAAGTTGATAGAGTAACCACTTAAATCAAAGCTTCCACTTGCAGATGCAGTCGTTCCAGGTAATGCTCCTGAGACATAAACTAATTGACTGAAAGAGTCTCCATTGGCATCTATAGCAAAAGGTATTTGGTATTCATAAATGATTTTTCCTTGAATGGTGCTTTTTAAGTGATAGTCAATTGACCCGCTCTTGACTTTAACATAAGTAAGCTCCGCACCTCCTATATTTATGGTGTTTTCTTCTGGCTCATTGATAAAAACTTGACCCGGTGATGCCGTAATCGGAAAAGGGAAAGGTAAAGCAAAAGTATCTAGCAATGAGGTGTCTGGAATTCCAACTAAAGAATCTAAATCTAATCTAAATAGATTTAAGTCTAGGTTCATACTTACTGAGCTGTCTATTTCAGAAATCAGCACCGAATCAGGGAGGATATCATATATTGATAATTCCCCATATGCTAATGGTGCTATGCCTTCTATGCTCCAACGAATCATGTCCTCTCTTTTTTTACAAGAGAACAACATAGTAGGATAGGTATTAGAAGCAAAAGGATCTTCTTCATATTGGTTCAAAAATAGGGAATTGTTTCTCGTATATCATAAAAAAAGTAAGATTGTCAGATTTATTCACTGATAAATACGATTAAGAATTATATTTGCGCTAGCAAATTAGTCATGAAGTTACCCCGATTTTTAATAGCTACAGTTTTAAGTGCAACCCTAATGTTTACAATCTCATATTATTGGCATGGAGTATTGTTAAATGATTTAGAGCGCATATCTTATGACAGAACTTTATTCTTTGGGTTGCTTGGGATTCTCTATATATCGGTTGGTGCAGCATTGTCATTTGTGTTAATGGCATATAAGCCAAAAGAACATAGAGTTTTTAAACACCTTACGATTGGGATCTTAGCAGGTTTTATCATTTACCTAATTGCTTTTGTGCTGGGCGTCTCATTCCAAGGTGTGGGTATAGAGCATACTATTGTAAATTTTACATGGCAAATGTTTGAACAAGGTGCAGGTGGTCTTTCTATTAGTATTTACTATGTCATCGCGCATAGAAGAGAAAAGCTAAGGGTTTTTGCAGACGTACGAGACGAAGATTGATTTAAGAGGAGTAGATCGTATTTGTTCATCTTTGTCCTCAATAACCATATTTTCCCTTCCAAATAAAATTCAAGTACTTTTTTAAGTCCTGTTCACGTTGGTTGTTTTTTGGTTGGTAAATAATTTTTCCTTCCAATTCCTTTGGCAAGAACTCTTGCTTATGCAATTCATTTACATTTGCCGCATGCGAATAAGCATACTCCTTCCCGTAACCAAGTTCTTTCATTAGTTTAGTTGGCGCATTTCGCAAATGCAACGGTACGGATAAATCTCCCGATTTTTTAATGATTGTTTGTGCTAATCCTATCGCTTCGTAGGCGGCGTTGCTTTTTGAAGAAGAGGCTAAATAAATCGCACATTGCGATAATATAATTCTACTTTCCGGCCATCCAATTTTACTTACAGCTTCAAAACATGAATTAGCCATAATTAATGCGGTAGGATTAGCATTTCCAATATCTTCTGATGCAGAGATCAGTAATCTTCTGGCAATAAATTTTGGGTCTTCACCACCTTCTATCATTCTGGCTAGCCAATAAACAGCCCCATTGGGATCACTTCCACGTATCGATTTGATAAGGGCAGATGCGATATCGTAATGTTGTTCTCCATTTTTATCATACATCGCAATTTTTTGCTGAACATTAGCTAAAACAAAATCATTTGTAATTTCCTTTTCACCAATTGGTAATGCATTAATTGCAATTTCTAATATATTAAGAAGTTTTCGTGCATCTCCTCCGGATATTCTAAGGAGAGCCTCCGTTTCTTTAATTTTTATTTTTAACGGCTTTAAAATAATATCTTCAGATAAAGCTCTATTTAATAAACCTTCAAGATCTTCTTTTGTGTGGTGCTTCAGGATATATGTTTGACACCTTGATAGTAAAGCAGAAATTACTTCAAACGAAGGGTTCTCCGTTGTAGCCCCAATTAAAGTAATTGTTCCTTTTTCAACAGCTCCTAATAAAGAATCTTGCTGCGATTTACTGAAACGATGAATCTCATCAATAAATAATACAGCATTACCGCCACTAAACATTCCGGTTCCCTGCGCTTTACTAATTATTTCTCTAATGTCTTTTACGCCACTACTAATTGCAGACAAAGTATAAAAAGGTCTATCCAGAGTTTCTGAAATAATTTGCGCTAAAGTGGTTTTGCCTACTCCTGGAGGGCCCCAGAATAACATTGAAGGTAAACTGCCACTTTCGATAGCTTTCCTTAAAGGTTTTCCTATGCCTACTATATGTTCCTGGCCTATATAATCATCCAATGATTTAGGACGCATCCTTTCGGCTAATGGTATGTTTTGATTCGAAATGATAATAGGACTTTTTTCAAAGATAAATTTTAAAACTAATAGATAGATGTTTATAATTCCAAAAATGGAAAATATTATGAACATGTATAATCTATATTTTTAATAATAATTAATAAAAAGATGAGAGTACATTTTATAGCAATAGGAGGGAGTGCAATGCATAACCTTGCAATAGCTTTACATTTAAAAGGATATCAGGTGAGCGGTTCTGATGATGAAATTTTCGAGCCATCTAAAGGACGGTTAGATAAATATGGTTTACTGCCTGCTAAAATTGGTTGGGATGAAACAAATGTTTCTTCTGATCTAGGTTCTATTATATTAGGAATGCATGCAAGGGAAGATAACCCAGAGCTACTGAAAGCACAAAATATGGGTTTGAAAATTTACTCTTACCCTGAATATATTTACGAGCAAACCAAGCAAAAAACACGAATTGTTATAGGAGGTAGTCATGGCAAAACTTCCATAACTTCCATGATACTGCATGTGCTGAATTATCACAATATTGATCATGATTATATGGTTGGAGCCCAGTTAGAAGGTTTTGAGTGTATGGTGAAGCTTACCGAAAATGCAAAAATAGCAGTCTTAGAAGGTGATGAATATTTAAGTTCACCGATTGATCGGAGACCAAAATTTCATTTGTATCATCCAAATATAGCGTTGCTTAGTGGTATCGCATGGGACCACATTAATGTATTTCCGACATTTGAGAACTACGTTGAGCAGTTTAAAATTTTCATAGATAAAATAGAGCCAAATGGAACTATTGTTTACTGCGTATTAGACGATAAAGTAAAGGAAGTTTCTGAAAAAGCTGCTGTAAATGTTAAACAGATTCCTTATGCAACGCACAAGCACAGAATTGAAAATGGTGTTTCGATATTAGAAGATGAAAACGGAATTGAACATGCTCTTGAAATATTTGGCGAGCACAATCTTCAAAACTTGAATGGAGCACTTTTAGTTTGTGAAGAAGTTGGTGTTACTCAAGCTGATTTTTATACAGCTATCCAAAGTTTTTCAGGAGCTTCAAAAAGACTTGAGTTAGTGAAAAGGACATCGAATTCAGTAATGTATAAAGATTTTGCTCATTCACCTTCAAAGTTGAAAGCAACTACGCAGGCTTTAAAAACACAATTTCCAGAGAGAGAGCTGATTGCTTGTATGGAGTTACATACTTTTAGCAGCTTAAATAAAGAGTTTTTAAGTCAGTACGATGGAGCTATGAAAAATGCAGATAAAGCATATGTTTATTATAGTCCTAAGACTTTAGCTCATAAGAAATTACAGAATCTTTCTCCTGAAGAGGTTAAACAGGCGTTTAATTCTGATAATATAACTGTATTTACAGATTCGAAAGAATTGGTCGGAAACTTAAAAACCAACAATTGGCACAATAAAAACCTCCTAATGATGAGTAGTGGTAATTTTGATGGTGTAGATTTTGCTGCGCTGGGAGAAGAGTTGCTATCCTAACTTGGCAAGTATAAGCCTATTAAAAGCTGTTACTAGAAAGGAGTAAAACATTCCTAAGACTAGTAATGCTAATAACGTCATGAGGAATACGTTGTTTGGATTAAGCAACATGTTTATCCCTTCTTGTTCATTATCTCTTATGTCTTCAGAAGATTTTCCGTAGAACATATCAGGATTGTCAAGTATCTTTTTATCAACATCTTCACTGAATTGTTTCGTTTCTGTAGCTGCAATCCATTGCTGCCTTCGAATCTCTGGGTATTCAGGGTCAATCCATTTGTAATAAATCAAAACAAAAGAAGCAATTGTTAAAGCGTATATAGCACTTGTTTTTATACCGGTTTTAAGGTCGATAACAATACTAACTCCTTCGTGCTTTTTCTTGTTGAAATTGGAAACAATACTGATCCCAACAGCAAGTAATAAACAAAGTGTATTTACCCCAAAGGCAATAACATGGACATTAGGGTCGTGGCTATATCCGGCCAAAACAATTCCAATCTCGATAGCCATATAAATTCCGGCCCAAATTAACGCTGTTTTGATTTCGTGACGCATAGGTATGAAAAGAAACGGTTGCTAAAAAAAGCAACCGTTTTATTAATTTATTATCCATTCATTGATACCAAGAACTCTTCGTTGCTCTTCGTGTTATGAATTCTATCCTTCATAAATTCCATCGCTTCAAGAGGTTTCATATCCGCAAGGTACTTTCTCAATAGCCAAATACGTTGAAGAGTTTCTTTATCGTATAATAAATCTTCTCTTCTTGTTCCAGATGTTAGAATGTCAATTGCCGGAAATATTCTGCGATTAGCTATTTTTCTATCCAATTGTAATTCCATATTACCTGTACCTTTAAATTCTTCAAAGATAACTTCGTCCATTTTAGATCCGGTTTCTGTTAGCGCGGTAGCAAGGATTGTTAAAGAACCTCCGTTTTCAATTTTTCTAGCTGCTCCAAAAAATCTTTTTGGTTTGTGCAATGCATTTGCATCAACACCACCGGTAAGAACTTTTCCAGACGCTGGCATTACAGTATTGTAAGCTCTTGCTAAACGCGTAATAGAATCCAATAAAATGCAAACATCATGTCCACACTCAACCATTCTTTTCGCTTTTTCAAGAACAATATTAGCCACCTTTACATGTCTATCTGCAGGTTCATCAAATGTTGAAGCAATTACTTCTGCATTTACACTTCTTTGCATATCGGTTACCTCTTCTGGTCGTTCATCTATTAATAGAACCATCAAGTAGGTTTCAGGATGATTAGCTGCAATTGCATTTGCAACGTCTTTTAATAGAACAGTTTTACCCGTTTTTGGCTGTGCTACAATCATTCCTCTTTGGCCTTTACCAATAGGTGCAAATAAATCCATTATTCGCGTAGATATTGATTCTTTTGAGTGCCCTGTTAACTTAAATTTCTCAGAAGGAAATAAAGGAGTCAAATATTGAAATGGAACCCTGTCTCTAATGAATTCAGGAGTTCTACCATTAATTTTTTCTACGTTTATCAGAGGAAAGTATCTTTCACCTTCTTTTGGAGGTCTTACTCCACCTCTAATTGTATCGCCTGTTTTCAATCCAAATAATTTAATTTGAGATTGAGAAACATAAACATCATCAGGTGATGATAAATAGTGATAATCAGATGATCTTAAAAAGCCATATCCATCCGGCATAATTTCTAAAACACCTTCACTAATAACTATTCCATCAAAATTATATCCATGTTCAACAGCTGGATCTTTTCTTGATGGTCGGTTTTCATTCCTCTTTGGATTATTCTGTTTGTTTCTACCGTTCTTGTCCCCTGGCCTTGAAACTGGGTTAGGTCTAGACGGGTCGTCTCTTTTAGCCATTGACTCACTAATTTCAATAACTACTTCTTCTTTTGAAGGTGAATTTTTCTCCTTTGTTTCTTTTGGTTTTTCTTCAGACTTATGAATGTCTACCTTGTTTTTCGGCCTATTGTTAGCGGGTCTTTTATGTGCTGGTTTTTTGTCAGTTTTAACCGTTTCTTTCCTTTCTTCTTTGGGAGGGTTAATAGCTTGCTCGTCTAAAATTTTATAAACAAGTTCTTGCTTTTTTAATTTATCAAATTTTGTAAGATTTAGCTTTTCAGCTATGTCTTTTAATTCACCAACTTTTTTGTTGTTCAAATCTAAAATGTCGTACATGTATTCGTGTTGATTATGTTTTTATGAGAATTTATTCTTAGTGTTATTCTGAATTCTTTTGGGAAAATTGTGTTTACTCGATCGAGTACTTTTTGTTAGAACACTACAAACATAAGTAAAATTATGCATTTCTAGATGACTTTTTAATATTTTTATAGGTTAGATAAATACAAGGATAATTTAGTCAGCTGATTTGTTCTTTAATTTCAGAATAACAAAGGATAAAATAAATACCTTTGCAACTCAATAATTGCAAAAATGATACAACGAATTCAGACGATTTATTTGGCACTTGCCGCGCTTCTGCTAGGTCTAACTTTTGCTTTTCCATTCGCTACTTATGCCTTAAGTCAAGGAGATGTGATATTCAATGCCTATGGTGTAACGGACAATGCAGAGGAGATAAACACTTTTTTTCCTTATTATATTACTATAGCACTTTCCATGGGGTTAGCATTGTTCTCGATTCTGCAATACAAAAAGAGAAAACTACAAATTACTGTTGGTCGTTTTGTATATTTACTGTTAGCGGTAACCATTGCTTTTGTATTTATAGATTTTTATTCACTAAAAGGGCAGTTTGAGATTGATTCTGCCGCTGTTTCTTATGGTGTTAGTATGTTTTTACCTGTTGCTGCATTGCCTATACTATTTATGGCAAATAGAAACATACGAAAAGATGAAGATTTAATTAAATCTCTAGATAGATTGCGTTAAACTCTTTCTCCTAGTTCAACAACTTCTAAGTCTGTTATCCGTCCATGGTCTAAGGTAAACCTGATAAGAGTTCTAACTTTATGGATGCCGTAAATTCCAGCGGCACCAGGGTTCATATAAAGCATTTTCAAACGTTTGTCCATTTGGATTTTACAAATATGTGTGTGTCCACAAATGAACAGCTGTGGAGGTTTCTGCGTAATTTCACTTCTAATTTTCCAGTTATACACATAAGGTTTTCCTCCGATATGGGTTAACCAAACTTCAACACCCTCTAAAACAAATTTTCTATGTTCAGGAAACTCCGCTCTAAGAACATGTCCGTCAATATTTCCATAAACCGCTCTTAGCGGAGCAATTTTTTTTAATTGGTCTGTTACACGAACATCACCAATGTCGCCGGCGTGCCATATTTCATCACATTCCGCAAAGTATTTTTCATACTTATCATCGAAATGGCCATGAGTGTCAGAGATTAATCCAATTCTTTTCAATTTTCAACTCTTATATTTTACAGAAACCTTCTATATGTTTATATTAGCGTGAAATTAGAAAAATAGTTATTAAACTATGAGATTATTCACTTTTATTGTAGCGCTTTTTATTGGTCTGACTTCTTTCGCTCATCGAGGAGATTTTTTGGCTATTGTTGATGTCGAAATCTCTGAGACGGAAGACAATTATATTTACTCTTTTAATGTTGAGAATATTAATGCTGTAGAGGTACGTAAGGTGAAAATTGAGTTTGTTGTGAATTCAAAATCTGTATTTCAAAAATATTATCCGGTTGTAAAAGCGGACCATAAGTTTTTTTCAGAAAAGTTTATTATTCCAAAAAAATGGATTAACCCAGAGGTGGATTTAATTCAAATCGAAATAACTGAGATATTTGGAAGAAAAGATGATTGGGGAGGATGGGATAGTCCAACATTTAAACAGAGTAATACACCTTTTTCTGAGTTTATTGCTGATGCACCTTGGAGAATGAAAAAAACAGATGAAAATGGTAGTGAAGTGGGAATTCCGGTTCATATGTTTTTACATGATGCAGATGAAGTTGTAGGAACTAGTCCGCAAATTGATTATATTAATGTTAAAGTAAAGAATGTTGCGGATAATTCATTTGGTTCGGCATTGACATATAATTCATTGAGTACTGCAGATTTTGAAAGTTTGTTTTCTACTCAATCTCAACAAAATAACGTCCTTGGAGTTAGAGGATTTAGCCAAGGTGATCTTGTGTCATCCTCTTCGTATACTATGGATTTCAATAAAGACTCAGATATATTTGGAGGAGATTTTCTAGAGATTTCAGACGAATTTTGGTATTTCACGTTTACTATACCTCCCTCGAGTTTAGTTGGTTTATCTGATGTAGTTGATATAGAAGTAACCTGTGCATATGATAATTTCACATTTACAGATGATGTAATTCGATTAAGAGTTTTTAGATCTACCGAAGACTTACCTGCTCAAGCAAATTATTATCGTGGAGATACGCACCTTCATTCTATGTTTACTCAAAATACAGCCGAAATTGGTCTCTCCCTATCTGGAACGAAAGAAGCTGCCAAAAAAATTGGATTGGATTGGATTACAACTACCGATCATACTTCAGATTTTGATAATTATGGTGATGAAAATATTAACACAAATTGGGGGTTGATTAAAGCAGAGGCAGCAGCGTTAAACTTAGAGGATTCATCTTTAATTTATATTCCTGGACAAGAAGTTGCTGTGAATAATTCTAATGGCGATTTAGTTCACATGTTGGCCTACCCAAGTTATTCATCGGTTTCTACGTTTCCTTTTTTAGGTGATGGTGATGGAGATTTATCAGGAACTTCGAAAACGGTTGATATCGTAGCAACAGAGTTAGCATCATTTAATGGATTTTCCTATGCAGCTCACCCCTTTTCTACGGCTTCAGAGTTATCAATAACTGTTGGGGGAGGGATTTGGAATCTTGGTCACCCTGGATTTACCTCAAACGGATTGGATTTTCCTGAAACCGGAGGGGAAATTATAGCAAATGATCTATCTGCAGCTTCAGATGTTCTTCAATTATCAGATGGTAAGTTAATAAAGGATGGGATTAAAGGAGCTCAAATATGGAATGTGAGAAATTCATTAGTTACTGGCGGTGATGCGAATGATCCATGGGACGTATTAAATATCTCAGATCCTTTTACACAAAATGATACGACTTCTTTTAGTTTTCATATTAAGAAGTTTAGACAAGCACAAGAGGTAACAAATTTTATTAATCAACTGGGACTTCAGTTGAAAAACCAGGATGAAAATTATAAAAATTGGAAAATGTATATTTCTGCCGGAGCTGATGCTCATGGTTCTTTTAATTTTTCAAATACAGATGATTTTTGGGGAGTTGGTGTAGTTGGATCTATTAGTAGCAATGCTGTAGGGAAATTGGCAACAATGGCTTATTCTGAAAATGGAATGGGGGCAAATGGAGAAAATGTATTGAAAGCTATGTATGAAGGGAATACAACCTTGTCAGATGGACCGATTTTGTCGATAGGTATTAGTGATGATGGAGAAAATACTTCCAATGAAATCTTGATGGGTGCGGATGCTATAGTCAATACGCTTTCGATTGATGATTACTATTTTAATATGCATTATACCACAACTGCAGAGTTTGGTGAGGTTACTAAGGTTACAATGATTGTAGGAACTGAAACAGGAGAAACTAGAAAAACTATTTCACTGGGCTCAACTTCAGGAGATAATGAAGTTAGTTATACATTGACAGATATATTAGATATGGTGCTCGGTTCAGGAAACACTCCGCAAGAAGAGTATTTTTATGTTAGAGCTGAAATGCAAACATTTATTGATTACACAGGGCAAGAATTAATTCGAAGAACGGATTTTGATTTCTTTCACTCTTTCACAAATCCAATTTGGCTTAAATTAAGTGAAGTAACCACAGCAGCGATAGAAGATGTTGCAGTCATTGGACCAAGTCCGTTTCGCGAATCGTTTACATTGTATGTGTCTAATCCAGATTTAGAGGAGGTAACAGTTGAAATCTATAATGATATTGGTCAATTAGTTTTTCAAGAGGTTAAGGTAATTAATGAAGCTGGAGTTCTATATTCAGCGGAAGAAATCGGTTTATCTATCGGAATGTATACGGTTAAAGTATATGTTGGTAATCTGAATAAGGTAATAAAAGTCGTTAAGGACTAGTTGAGAATCCATTCTTAAAAGAGTTCTAACACACTTTTTTGCTATTGGACGTATCTTTTAAAGTCTTTGTTTTTATCATACTTAAACGTACAGTTTTTTTGCATTTTTGTTGCTATTTCATCTGTAATTCTGTATACTTCAATTGGGTCCCAGTTATACAAAAGATCTTCTTCTTGGGCACCACTTCCAATATTGTGAATAACCATAAAACCTCCGTGATTTGGAGATTTTTTGTTACTTACAATACCCACATGTCCTGCAGCAATATCCCAAAATACTATATCACCTGGTTTGTAGTTACATACTTTTTCAGGAGTTGATATGTTAGCCCCCATTCTTGTCAAATAAGTTTGAATATTTTGCGTTCTTCGATGATCTATGTTATTGTCCAGTTTTTTGGTAGTATACTTTTTGTTATAAGCATCATGAGCAATCTTCATATCCTTGTGAATCAATTCTTGTAAATCAATATCAATAAATCTTAAGGCTCTAATAACAACATCTGTGCAAACACCTTGTTGGTAGCCAGGATCTCCACCAGGATAACCAATATTGACCCAACTGCCGTCATATACGGTGTTTTCCTTTAATTGAAAACTTGCATGATGCGCAGTTTTTGCAGCTTCGGTTTGGAAATTACTGGTGTCACTTAATTTTATTGGTCCATTTGTGTCCCCTGATTCCAGCCACTGACCTGGTGTAGGTTTCCATAGTGTTTGTTCATCACATGCTACTATAAGAAGATTTAGTGATAGGAATAAAATTGAAATTATATTTTTCATATTACTTGAATTTGTTCATTTATAGAGTCTCTTGAATTTTAAAATTTTAGGTATATACAAATGCCGAAAACGTAAATATCGTGCAAAGTATATGCTAATTATAAATCCACATAAGAGTGGGTTTTTCTTGATTTTTTAATAATTTGTCTACCGCCAAAAATGCGTTATCCGAGATAGCTGGACAGCCCCAACCTTCTGGAGCGCCGGCAGGATATACTTCTGCATCTGCAATCTCTTTCCAAGAATGAAAGACAATATCTCTTTTATTAGCATTAGAATTGGTTTCATCTAACCCATGTAATCTGTAGTTAATATTAACGCCAAAACTACTCCAACCCCGTTCGCCTATTTTATATTTGCCAAGTGATGAAAGATGTGAGTCTTCCGTGTTGCTAAACTGTGGATTGGTTTTACTATGGTCAAGTGTCCAGGGATTATTGCCGCAACCATGGGCTACTAGGTATTCGGCTATTGGTCCTTGTTCTATAAAACTCCAAACATAAAACCTATTTTTACCAGAATGCTTGCTCATATCTATGAGAATGCAAAAATCCTGGTTCATACCATTATCTAAACAAAACTTTTTAGCTTGTTGCGCTTTTAAGCCTAAATCTTTTTCTTGTTTTAATTCGGTTTTTGCATTTTGTTCTACTTTGGAAGGTGTACATAGAATAAAAACATAACTCAATCCAATTATCAGAAAAAATAATACGGTTATTTTTAAATTTTTCATACTTTCAATTTTTATCTTAAAGCTATTTGGCTTTTTTGTTAAGTAAATCCTTGACAGGTAAATTCATTTTGAAAAAAAAGGTACAACAATAGGATGTGTTTTTTGTTGAATAATTTTATTCGCTACGTTCTACTTATTATGTGAATACAAATAAAAATGTAATGTATCTGCTATTATTTTCAATATTAATAACCTACTTTAGAGAAAAAGCATGGAAAAATGAAATGGGTATTAATTATAACAATTATTTTTGGCTGTTCAAATCCACAGATTAGTGAAAAGAATACAAGTATAAATAAACCATTAAATATGGATACAATAACATTGGGTGCAGGATGCTTTTGGTGCGTAGAAGCCGTTTTTAGTGAGTTAAAAGGTGTTGAGTCTGTTGTGTCTGGGTATGCAGGAGGAACAGTTGAAAACCCTTCTTATTCAGAGGTGTGTAAAGGTAAAACTGGTCATGCGGAAGTAGCGCAAATAACTTATGACCCTTCTAAAATATCATTAGCCGATATATTGCAAGTGTTCTGGCAAACGCATGATCCAACTACTTTAAATCGACAAGGTGCCGACGTAGGTACGCAGTATAGATCAGTAATCTTTTATCATTCAGAAGAACAGGGGAAACTTGCGTTACAATTAAAAAAGGAACTTTCAGAATCTGGCGCTTGGGAAAATCCTTTGGTTACAGAGGTGTTGCCTATCCCTCAATTTTATAAAGCAGAAAATTACCATCAAGACTATTATTTGCAAAATGGTGATCAACAATATTGTAAGTATGTTATTCAGCCCAAGTTGGATAAGTTCAGGAAAGTATTCGCTTCAAAAATTAAGTAGTATTTTAAACAGTAGCGGAATAAGCCTTTTTTTTATACTTTCGAAATATACTTTGGCAAGCATTTTGAATTAGTCAAGGTAAATAAAATTAATTATATGAAAAAAATATTATTACCAATAGCAATATTAATAGGTGGATTGACTTTTGGTCAAAATGTTCAAGACCAGAAAGTTTCATTTAAGTATGTCCAATTACCAACGAATCCAATACCAAAGGACATTTCAAATTATAATTTGGTTGTAGATATTTCTGGCTATGCAAAAAGTAATGAAGATTCCATGTCTGTATATCAAAACAGGCTATCTACTTTTGAAGCAGAATTCGAAACGTGGTTAGAAGATAAAAAGCGAGTAGATAAGCTGTACCTAATGGAGTTAGCTAAGTGGGAAAGGGCAGTAAATGCAACTGTTTCACCTGCTGTGGCACCAGTTATGCCGATAAAACCTCCATATTCTAAGCAACCTATTAAAGAAGATATAAAACTTCCTTTATTAACAGAGGATGTTACTGAAGCGCAAACAAATGGATTAATTAACCTTGAGGGATATACAAAAGGTGAGGGTGGAGCTGTTGTAACATTAGAAATATTAGGTTTTCAAAATGCGAGCATTTCTGTGAAAAAAACTGGTACGGGTGCAGCAACTAAGTATACATATACAAGTTCTTGCAAAATGCCAGTCAAGGTAACTATAGAAGCTCCAGGATCAGGTATAATTCTTTCAGAAACGGTTAATGATAATCTACAAACATCAGTAATTAAGTCATATGATAACCAATATGAGCACAAACTATGGTTGATTGATAACTACGACACTTTTTGGGCTCAGAAACAAAAATCAATGTTGACTGCTTCTTTTAAGTCGGTAAATGCAATAATTAATGATAAATGTGGGTATCCGAAGAAAACGCGTTCTACAGAAATCTACACTGTTAAAAAGCATAAAGGGCATGATTATACAGATTTGATTGATGCTTATACAAATGTAAAATCTGGATACGATTTACTTTTTAAGGATGTTGACAGAACAAGTGCAATTGGTAAAATTCAAACTGGAATAGAAATTTGGGAGGATGCTCTAGAAGAAACTAACCCTTTTTATAATAAAGATAGGGTTAATAAAAAAGTAACTGCATTATTATATGCTAATTTAGCTGAAGCTTATATGTGGATAAATGATTTTGATTCTGCGGACAATTATCTTCAAAAGGCGAAGATTGGAGGTGTTTTAAAGTACAAGAACTTTGCTAAGAGATTGCAGGGTGTATTAAATGGATTGAAAGCTAGATATGAAGTAAACAACTAAAAAACAATAATATCCCATAACTAAAGCACTTATTTTAACCCAAATAAGTGCTTTTTTTGTTGTTATATCCCTTATAAACATTGTAATTCAAACAATTTTCAGTAAACTCGCAGTTCGCTAGGATGAAATGTCAATATTTACAAATATGAGTCGGGTAGTTTTAATCGAAAATAATTCAGAAATTGGTGCTGGTACTAGAGGTGCAAGTCTTGGTGTAGATGCATTAAGGATAGCCGCTTTTAATAGTAATAGTGATTATTTTAACAGATATACACTTGAAAAAATTGAAAATGAAAATCATCGATTATTTGAGGAGATAGACTTCCCAAGTGCAAAGAGAATGGAAGATGTATTTAAAGTCTTTAATAGGATTTGTAATAAGGTTGATGAAACACTTCAAAAGAATAGATTTCCATTGATATTAGCAGGAGATCATTCAAGTGCTGGAGGAACTATTGCTGGGATCAAAAAATCGAATCCCGATAAACGCCTAGGAGTAATATGGATTGATGCACATGCAGATTTACACTCTCCATACACTTCTCCCTCTGGTAACATGCATGGTATGCCTTTGGCTACTGCCTTAAATTTTGATAATATAGATCATAAAATAAAAGAATTAGAACCAGAAGTAATTGAAACTTGGAAGAAATTGAAAAATGTTGGCGGCGTAGCACCCAAAATTAATCCAGAAGATTTGGTTTTTATAGGAGTAAGAGATACAGAAGAATCAGAAGATTATTTTATTGCCAATAATTCTATTCATAGCGTTAGTGTAGAGTATGTTAGAAGGAATGGTGTCGAAAAAGTATCTGCCGAAGTACTTGATTACCTTAGAGAATGCGATATTCTTTATCTTTCGTTCGATGTTGATAGTATGGACTGCGATTTAGTTTCTTATGGAACAGGCACACCCGTGTCGAATGGAATTACGGAACAGGAGGCGAGTGGATTAATCAATCATTTTCTTATTGACAAAAGAGTAGGTTGTTTTGAAGTTGTTGAAATTAATCCTTGTTTGGATAACAAACAAAATAAAATGGCTGAGACAGCTTTCCGGATTTTAGAGAATGCTACCTCAATCATTGAAAAAAGAGGATAATACGCATTCCTTTATTAGTTGCAATAAAATTATTTATTAGAGAACAATATCTAAATGAGAGTAGTAGATAATATCATTCGAAATGTGGTAAGAGCTATTGAAGCTTTATACTCCCAAGAATTGCCAATACAGCAAATACAGATTCAAAAAACAAAAAAAGAATTCGAAGGAGATTTAACCTTGGTTGTTTTTCCTTTACTAAAAGTTACAAAAAAATCGCCTGAACAATCAGCTGAAGAAATAGGGAATTGGCTTATAGATAATGCTGAAATTACTGATTCTTACAATGTTGTAAAAGGATTTTTAAATCTTTCGATAAAAGATGAAGTTTGGTTAGCTCAGTTCAATGTATGGGCAAAAAATGAAAATTTTGGTAAATCTGCTTCTTCTACAGGAAAAACTTTTATGGTGGAGTATTCTTCTCCAAACACCAATAAGCCGCTGCATTTAGGGCATTTGCGAAATAACTTTTTAGGCTATTCAGTAGCTGAAATATTAAAGGCAAATGGCCATGAAGTTTATAAAACACAAATAATTAACGACAGGGGAATACACATTTGTAAAAGTATGTTGGCATGGCAAATATTTGGCAATAATGAAACACCTGAGTCTACGGAAATGAAAGGTGATCATCTTATTGGGAAATACTATGTTGCATTTGATAAGGAGTACAAAAAGCAAATAGCAGCTTTGGTAAAAGATGGAATGGATTCGAAGGATGCTGAGAGAGAAGCTCAAATATTTAAAGATGCACAAGCCATGCTTCTTAAATGGGAGGCACGAGATCCCGATGTATATGCGCTTTGGGAAACTATGAACGCATGGGTATATGAAGGTTTTGAAACTACTTACAAGGAAATGGGGGTTGATTTTGATAAACTTTATTATGAATCTAATACGTATATTTTAGGCAAAGATTTAGTAGAGAAAGGTTTAGCGGATAATAATTTTTACAAAAAAGAAGATGGTTCAGTTTGGTGCGACTTAAGTGATCATAAAATGGATGATAAATTATTACTCCGTGCGGATGGTACATCTGTTTACATGACACAAGACCTAGGTACAGCTATAGAACGTTATAAAGATTATCCAAATTTATCAGGTCTTATCTATACAGTAGGTAACGAACAAAATCACCATTTTAATGTTCTTTTCACAATTCTAAATAAATTAGGTTATTCTTGGGCTGAAGGGTGTTATCATCTTTCTTATGGTATGGTAGACTTACCTACTGGTAGAATGAAGTCGAGAGAAGGAACTGTTGTAGATGCCGATGATTTGATGAAAAGTGTAATTGAGGATGCCAAAAAAATCACCCAAGAAAGAGGGCATTTAGATGGTCTTTCTGATTCAATTAAAAATGATTTGTATAAAACAATTGGTCTTGGCGGCTTAAAATATTACTTACTAAAAGTTGACCCTAAAAAAGGAATGCAATTTAATCCTGCAGAGTCAGTTGATTTAAACGGAAATACCGGTCCTTTTATTCAATATACATATGCGAGAATCCAATCCATATTGCGAAAAGTTGGAACCTTTGCTAAGGTAGCTGAGATAGATTTATTGCTGGAACCTGCGGAAAAGACATTGTTGAAAGATCTTTCAGAATTCCCTAGCGCGATTGAAGAAGCTGGCAAAAGCTATAGTCCCGCAATAATAGCTAATTACACTTATGAATTGGTGAAGAATTATAATTCATTTTATCAATCCCTATCCATTATAAAGGAGGAGGATGCGAACAAAAAAGCATTTAGAATAGCAATTAGCTATAAGGTAGGTACGGTAATTAAATTATCGATGAAATTACTAGGAGTAGACGTTCCTGACAGAATGTAATTTAGAAACTTGTACTCGTTTTTCTTTCAGTTGGCTCTTCTTCCGGTAAATCTTCCTTCTTCTTCTGGAACTTCAGGTGCTTTATTAAGGTTTAAAGAAAGCATAATTTCATGCGTTCCAGATGTATTTGAACCAACACCCGAACTGCTAAATTCGAAGGCATAAGTCAGAGATAATTTGTCCTTCAATTGCATGCCCATATTTAAAATGAATACCGAATTGGATCTATGTCCTATTCCTCCCCAGAGCTTATTGTTATATTTGACATTTCCAAAAACTTCGACTTGCGAATTTTTCTTTTGTGCGTTTCGTATCATAACTAATGGTATAAATTCAAATTGCTCATCAACTTTCAACTTGTAAGAAATATATACATTACTATGGCGTACTAGGTTATATTTACTTCCATCAATAATGTCGACAGTAGCCTTTGTTCCTAGTAATTGAGGAAGTGCTATTCCAATATTTAAATCTCTATCAAAAGTGTATGCCATGCCAAAGGCTGCATCAAAAGTCATTTTTAATGGAGCGCTTGTGAGAACAATGTCACTCATATCATCTGCTTGAATAGTACTTAAATCCAAAGTTCCTTTCATAATCCCAGCCGAAAGCCCAAATCGAATTTTACTCTTGTTATCAATGTGTAATTTGTAGGAATAACTTGCATTAGCATTTATTCTTTGAATGAAAGCAATTTTATCTAAGGAGACGTTTCCACCAATGCCCATTTTAGAATTTAGCTGACGTTGCGCTGATAAAAAGGTGGTATTTGGACTACCTACAAAACCCACCCACTGCTGTCTGTGTCCTAATTGTACTTGAGTTCCTTTTTTCGTTCCAACCTCTGCAGGATTAATAAAAGAAGTATTGTAAGGGTACATAGCACTAATTGGTACCTGTTGGGAAAATGCACTAAACGATATTAATATTATTATACCTAAAAATAGATTCTTCATAAAAATAAATTTATTATCTCATCAATAAAATACTGCCTTTGTATTCTTGTTGAGCACATTTAATTAAATAAAAATAAGTTCCTTCTGGTAAAGGCTCTCCTGATTCGTTCGTTCCGTCAAAGTTATTTTCATACGAAGTGGATTCCCAAACTATTTTCCCCCATCTGTTGTAGATAGCCAATGGACAGCCTGAGATTAAGGAAGGTTTATTTACAGTCCATGTATTATTTGATAAATCACCATTTGGAGAAAGAAAGTTATTTATTTCCAATGAGTCAATTGTATTTACTAATATTAAAACAGAATCAGTAGCAGAACAACCGTCTGCACTTGTGGAGTAAATAGTATAATAAGTTGCAGGTTCTGTTGGAGCTACGCTAGGGTTTAATATGGTGTCATTATCCATATTGTAAAATGGAGTCCATAAAATATTTCCACCATTACTAACAGTAGCATCAAGCACTGCACTATCTCCTTCTTCAATTAAAACGCTAGTCCCTGCAAATAAAACAACAGGAGCAAATACTTTTAAATCAAACGTACATGTAGTTGTATTTCCTACTAAGTCTGTTACAGTGTATTCCAAGAGTTGTAATTCCTACGGGAAAAGAATCTCCAGATGTAAAGCCCGTAGCATCCGTTTGTGTTGTAATGGAACTTCCGCAATCATCTGTTCCGATTGGAGCAGTATATGCAATTACATCATTACATGTGGAATCGTCATTGGGACAAACAATAGTCGGAGGAACAGTATCATTTGGAATAACGTTAAAAGTACAAGTGGCAACATTTCCAGACGAGTCTTGAACCGTCATTGTTATTGCATTAATACTGTCCATGGTTACGCCTACCCCAATGCTCTGCGAAATCAATGGTGTGGCATCACAAAAATCGTTTGCTACCACTATTCCGGAGAAATCGGGTAAGGTGTATTGGCAAAGTCCGTTAATGTCAAGTGTTTGATCTCCAGGACAAGTTATAGTTGGTGCCAAAGTATCTACAACTGTTATTGTAAAGGTGCAAGAGTTTGAATTTCCTGAAGTATCTTCCACAAAAATCGATATAACTTGTGTTGAAGAAATGCCTGATAATATTGTTCCAGAAGCAATGGATTGAGAATAGGTGAAACTTGAACAGTCATCTGTGATATTTAAAGTTGTGTCATACGATGGAATTAAATAATCACAATTAATATCTGCAGCAACACTTGAATTATTCGGGCAATTTATTGCCGGAGCTGTATTGTCAACAACCAAAATGTTAAAAGTACACGTTGATGTATTACTAGAATCATCCATTATAGATAATACTACTGGATAAGGTCCTCCAGCCGCTAGTGCAGTTCCAATAGCAATATCTTGCGATTCACCAGCTGCAGTGGAGCAATTGTCAATCGCTGAAATAAACCCTGTGAAATCTTCCATAATATATTCACAGTTAGCATCAGCCGATACTGCAGTATCAGGAGCACATCCTGAAATGATTGGAGTAATAGTATCTGAAATATTTACATTAAAGCTACATGAAGAGGTATTCCCTAATGCATCTTCCGCTAGGTAAGTAATAACAATAGGAGAGTTTGTGCCAGTAAATAGGGTGTTGACAGAAGGAGTTTGTGTAAAAAAGACAGAACCTCCACAATTATCAATACCAGTTACTAAAGTAGAGTAATCCAAAGCCCTAAACTCACAGATGGCATCTAAAAAATCAGTTTGATCAGCAGGGCAAGTTACTACTGGAGCAATAGTGTCAACAAAGGTTAAGGAGAAAGAACATACAGACGCGTTTGAAGAAATATCTGTTACACTAAATGATACAAAAGATGGCGCTCCTCCGGGTACTGTTGTTCCGGGTGCTGGAGCTTGTATAATACTAGGGTTGTTGTCGCAATTATCAACTATAACTACAGAGCCGGTATAATCAGGAAGAACGTATTCACAATTCCCATCAACGAAAACAGTTTCATCAGAAGGACATGTTATTGTTGGTGCTGTTGCGTCATCAACAGTCACGAGAAAAGCACAAGTAGCTGTATTTCCACTTGCGTCTGTTGCGGTTAATGTTACTACTTGAGATGTTGTAATAGTTGTGCCAGAAACTGGGCTTTGCGTGGCAACGGGACTGGGGTCACAATTATCTGTCATTATTGCTAAACCTGTATAGTCTCCTAATATTGCTGTGCAAGCTGTTGTAGCAGAAACATTTTGATCAGGAGGGCAAGTTATAGTGGGAGAAATTGTATCTACAATGTTAACTGTGAAAAGACAGTCAGAAGAGTTTCCACTCACATCCGTAGCTGTTAATGTAACCGTAGTATTTGCAGTTATAATAGTTCCGGGTGCAGGCAATTGGGTAACTATTGGATTTAAATCGCAATTGTCATCAACAACTGCAGCTGACGTATAGTCACCTACAACCGCATCACAGTTTACATCAGCAAATTCACTTTGTGTTCCAGCGCATGTAAGTCCTGGAGCTTCATTGTCAACTACAATTATTTCTATTATACAAGAAGATGCTCCTGGGTTTCCAGTATCATCCGTTACAGTAAATTCTTGAAACGTAGACCCGAGCGGAAAAGTGTCGCCATTTACAAATCCCGTTGCATCAATTTGCGTTAGTGTAGTATTCGCGCAGTTATCAGCTGCAACGGGCATTGCATATGATACAACCGCATCACATAGTCCATTGTCGTTGTTAAATGTTTGTGGAGTAACACAACTAGAAAAAGTAGGTAATTCCACGTCAGCAACTGTTACTGTGAAATTGCAAGTTGCTGTATTTCCTGCGGTATCTGTAGTTATCCAAATTTGATTCGTAACCCCAACTGGGAAAAAACTTCCTGCAGTCAAGCCCGTTCCATCGGTCTGAATAGTTTGTGGAATACCACAATTATCAATTCCTTTTGGTCTTGTATATGATGTAGAAGAACCACATAAGCCTAAATCAGAATTTACCGAAATATTTCCTGGACAAGGCGGCGAGAATGTTGGGTTTTCAGCGTCTACGACTATTATCATAAATGAACAAGTAGATGATCCGCCTGCACTGGTAATAGTATATTCTAAAAGAGTTGTGTCTAAAGGGAAAACATCTCCTGAAGTTAGTCCGGTACCATCGGTTTGAGTTATTGTTTCTCCACCACAATTAGTAGCACAAGTAGGAATGGTGTAAACCACGGTTTCTCCACAGATTCCAATTGCATTATCGACGATAATATCTCCAGGACAATTCAATGTCGGCACTTGTCCATAATATGATTGGCTCATTACGAGCAAAGAAAAAATAAAAAAATAGAATGATTTCATAATAATTTTGAATAACAATCCCCAAATATAATAAAATAGAATGCAAAAAGAGAGGAGTTTCCCCCAAGGTAATTTTTGCTAATAAAAAAAGCTTCTAGTAAAGTTATTACCAAAAGCTTCGATTTGTTGCTCACTGCAAGGCGAAACCAATATATTCACTTTGTATAAACTATATCCTATATGCCTTTTATTGATTTTAATCTTTTCACATAATTAGGGTCCGTAGCGAAACCTACTTTTTTTAAAAAAACGTAATAATCTCCACCAGAATAATGTCTGTCTTGCCATCTTTTATAGTAGGCAACACAATCTTTCCAATTATCGAACTGAATGTATTTTTTCTTATACCAAAAACCAAAGATATTGTTTCTGCTAAGTGAGCACTTTGTACATTTAAACCACCCTGTTTCCAAAATGGCTTGCCTTAAAACAATATCAGCATGTTGCACACCCGCATTTTCTAAAGCAATTTTTAGATTCTTCACAGATAATGTAAATGGGGGATATTCAGCAGAAGGGTCCGTGTGCTTGTTCGAACTTGAAAATATGCACATTGGGTTAAGGTGCATAAAAACAATAAGAAGTAAAATTTTACATGAAAACGTACTTATAATGTTAGTTAATTTTTTCATAATTCTCTAGTTTAAAGATTTTTAGAAAAGCCGTGCAAAGGTAAAGCTAAATATTACCTCGCTTAAGATAATTAAGACAAACTGCTGATAACTGCAGACGAAAAGCGAGTAATCTGCTTTCATTCAACTGTTTTTATTGATGAAACATTACTCTTTTTTATTGTAAATGTCGCTGAAATTAGTAGATTTGATTCAGTTCTGTTTAGATTTGATAGCTACTACAATTTGGTAAAATGGACAAAAAAAGATCGTACAATGATTTTCCACAATGGAAAGATTTTCAAATGTATTATCCGGAAGAGTTCAGGATAATCGACGGAGAAGAACCCTCTGAAGAGTATTGGGAATGGAGAGATTATTCTGTTCACCTAGATCGCTATATTCCCAAAGAAAATAATAAGCCATTAAAAATTATACTTGTCCATGGTGGTGGAGGCAATGGAAGGCTTTTAGCGCCAATGGGATCTTATTTAAGAGCAGAAGGGTACGAATGTGTAGCTGCTGATATGCCTGGTTTTGGATTGACAGAAATTAGAAAGCCAAATAGTTATTCAACTTGGGTAGAGCTCTTAAATGACATGCTGGATAGGGAGAAGGGAATGTGTGGACGAAAAGTTTTGCTTTGTGGTATTAGCCTTGGGGGTATGTTGTCTTATCATGTTGCCTGCTTGAATGACAATGTTGCGGGTCTAATGGTTTCTAGTTTAGCCGATACTTCTCAAAAAGAAGTGCAAGTGCAACTGGCTAAAAACGATATAATGGGTAAATTGGGAGCGAAAGGTTTGTCTTTATTTAAGGGGATTACCGATAACATGAAGGTGCCAATAAAGATGACCACAAAAATGTGGGCCATGGCGAATGATCCATCATTTGTGAAAAAATTAAAGAAAGACAAAGTAGGTTCAGGAAGCTGGGTTTATTTAAAGTTTTTAAGGACACTATTTGAAGCAAAAGCAGCTATTGAGCCTGAAGATTTTACAAAGTGCCCTTTGTTGTTTTTTCAGCCGAAAGAAGATTACATAATTCCATGGATTATCTCCGAGTCATTCTATAACAGGTTAGCCTGCAAGAAAGAGGTTGTTTTTCTAGATAATTGTGGTCATATTCCGATGGAGGAACCCGGGATATTTCAGTTAAAAGAGCATGCTTTAAAATTTATTTCCGATTTAGAAAATACCTAGACTAACTATTTTTGTTAATCTCATCTTGCAGTTTTCTCATTAGTTCCTGCTGTTTAATTCTAGCTTTCTTTTTTGTTTCCTCAAGTTCAAATTCAATTTCTTTAAGTTTTTCTATAGCACCTTTTGTTACCCTGGTGCTATTTTTGAATTTAATTAGAAAGAATAATAAGAATGAAATTAAGCTAAAAATAATAATCCAAACTAAGGACTTGTACGAGCTTTTCGAGGTAAGCGATCCAAAAAGGGTAATGTTATCTTTTTCAACATTTACAGTTGCTAGCTCTTTCTTTAATGCCGTAATTGACGTTAATGCATTCTTTGATACTTTTATTTCTTCTGAGTAGGCTTTCTCAAAATTAGAGCTTTCATATTTAGCTGATTCTAAAGAGTCTTTTACGTTGGAGTAAAACTTTTCAATCCATTCAATTTTAACTACTTTATTGTTGACATAAGTTCTGGATCGCTCCATGATAAATTTATGTTGACTATAAAGAGTAGATTTCTTACTGTTTAATGGGTTATCAAGGGTAAATTCAGGGGTTTGTCCTAGAAAAGATAATGAACAGCAAAGTAATAAGCTAATTGATAAAACTTTAAACATGATGAAATATTTACAAATAATATTCCCTTACTACGTTATTTATCACTAAAAGTTATAGCATTTCATTAGCCAGATTTGCTAACTCGGACCTTTCACCTTTTTCTAATCGAATGTGAGCAAATAAATTACTTCCTTTTAGCCTATCAATTAAATAGGACATCCCATTACTTTGTTCATCTAGATAAGGGGTGTCAATTTGAAAAACATCTCCGGTAAATACAATTTTAGTGTTTTCTCCTGCTCGCGTGATAATTGTTTTTACTTCATGGGGAGTAAGATTTTGCGCTTCATCAACAATGAAAAGCATGTTAGAAAAACTTCTGCCTCGAATAAAAGCTAAAGCTGTAATTGATAGCTTTCCTACTTCTTCCATTTCTTCAATCTTTTTGTGTTTCTTTTCATTTGGACCAAATTGGTTTTTAATGAATTTTAAATTGTCAAAAAGAGGTTGCATGTAAGGGTTTATTTTGTCCTCTGCATTTCCAGGTAAATATCCGATATCATTATTGCTTAATGGGACAATAGGTCTGGCTAACACAATTTGATTGTACGAATTGTGTTGCTCAATTGCACTGGCTAGTGCAAGTAAAGTCTTACCTGTTCCTGCTACACCTTGCAATGTTACAAGCTTTATGTTTGGATCCATTAAAGCTCTAATGGCCAATGTTTGCTCTGCATTCTTTGGTTTTATACCGTATATATATTCTTTCTCAACTCTTTCTAGAACTTGCGAGCCTCCATCAAAGAAAGAAAGAATTGAAGTTTTTCCATTTTTCAATATGTAAAAACCATTATTAATAGGAGGGGTAGGCATGAAGCTGGTATCTTCCAAGCTACCTTCTTTGTAGAGTTTATTAATTACTTCTGTATCTACATTTTCTAAAATAACTTTACCAGTATATCCAGCACTTTCTTTATCAACCTTGTCAGTTGTATAGTCTTCAGCATGCATGCCTAAAGCTTTTGCTTTTAATCGAAGATTAATATCCTTAGATACAATAATTATTGATCTGTCTGGTTCTTGTATTTTTAGAGTCAGAGCGGCATTCAATATTTTATTGTCATTTGTTTTACCAAACACTTTTACAGCATCAACTTCTAGTTCAGCATTAACCATTACGAGTTTAAATCGTCCAGATTTGCCTCCATTAATTGGATTCCAGTCCTGAATAGTTTTGTCCTTACTTATACTATCAAGGAGTCTTATGAACTCCCTAGCAGCAAAATTTTTGGAATCATTCCCCCTTTTAAAGGTGTCAATTTCTTCCATAACCGTAATCGGAATAGCAACATCATGCTCATCAAAACAGTTTATAGCATTATGATCATGCAGAATTACAGACGTGTCAAGGACAAATATTTTAGATTGCATTTTTTTGGTCATAGGACGTAATATTTTCGTGGATAAAAGAACGAAAAATGGAGGCGGTTTTCACAAAATCATTTTTAACTTATTAACAATTCTAATGTTGCTTATTGGTAATTGAAATTATTCCGTTCTGCTCTTGTTTATTTTTTGTTTTATCGCGATTACTATGTAGGCAAAAAAGGCAAATGGAATAAGTAATCCAGTCCAGAAATTCAGGTAGTTCATATCCCACCAACTTTCTTTTATTTCGCATTTTCCATTTACAAAATTATCAACATGACAAGTAGTGCCATCTTTAACAAATACGGAGTCTCCAATAATTAGATAAGGTTCTTTGTTAGGGCTATCTTCAGGAGCACTATTTCCTATTGAATATATAGTAAACAAGAATAATAACAAAATGAAGCGCATATTCAAAGATTAGAAATTATGCAATAATAGGAATTGCAGTTGTATCTTTTAATGAACTCATGACAAAAGAACTTTGAACATTAGCAATGTTATTGATTGATGACAATTTGTTTTTGATGAAGGATTGATATTCTTCCATGTCTGAAACAACTACTTTTAATTGGTAATCATAACTTCCAGTAACATGAAAACATTCAATAATTTCTGGATACTCGATGACAGATTTTTCAAATTCAATTTGCATATCTCTTGAATGCAATATCAATGAAACAAATGATATTACCATCAAATTTTTATTGATTAATTTTCTATCTAAAATCGCAATATATTGTTTAATATATCCTTCCTTTTCCAGTCGTTTTATTCTTTCATAGGTAGGAGTAATGGATAACCCAACTTTTTGAGCTAGTTCTTTTGTATTAAGTTTTGTGTTGCTCTGCAACAAATTTAGAAGGGATACGTCAATTTTGTCAATTACCATAATAGTTTATGTTTCTGTTCTATTTTCAAAATATAGTGTCAATACAATTAAATAGTCTATAAATATACACTTTTAAAGTATAATTTTCTAATTTAATCTTTTAAATTAAATAAATAATCTTTAATATGTAATTTTGCTACTTGGAAAAACTAAAAATTAAGTTATGGATTACAAAAATATGAGCCCAGAAAGTTTAATGATGAGTCACGGTTATAAACCAGAATTATCCGAAGGGGCAATTAAGTGTCCTATTTTTCAAACTTCAACATTCGTATTCAAAAATGCAGAAGAAGGTAAAGCTTTCTTCGAAGTTGCATATGGAATAAGAGAAAAAGAAAAAGAAGAGGAATTGGGGCTAATCTATAGTCGTTTAAATAACCCAGATTTAGAGATTCTAGAAAACCGATTGTGCTTATGGGATAAAGCAGAAGATTGTGCAGTGTTTGAAAGTGGAATGTCTGCAATTTCAACGGCAATGATGGAATTTTTAAAACCAGGAGATTTAATTTTATGCGGAAGACCTTTATACGGTGGAACCGATCACTTTGTGAATCATTTTCTAGAGAAAATGGGAATTCATTCAATCGGATTTAATTCTGATATGAGTAAGGATGAAATTATTAAACTGGTAAAGGAATCTGGTCATAAATTAGCAATGATTCACATTGAAACTCCCGCAAATCCGACCAATGCACTTTTCGATATTGAAATGTGTAGTGATATTGCCAAAGAGCTTTCTTCAAAAGAAGAGAAAGTAATTGTTTCTGTTGATAATACATATATGGGGCCATTATGGCAACATCCCCTGGAGCATGGTGCCGACATCGTGTTGTATTCAGCAACAAAATACATTGGTGGTCATAGCGATGTAATAGCTGGGGCTTGTCTTGGTTCGAAAGAGTTGATCGGGAGAATAAAAGGTTTGCGCACCTTTTTAGGGAATATGGCGGGACCATGGACAGGTTGGCTATTAATGAGGAGTTTAGAAACGTTAAAAGTTCGAATGGATCAACAAGCTGAAAATGCAAAATATGTTGCGGAATTCCTAAAGCAACATCCTAAGGTAGAGAAGGTGTATTATTTAGGTTTTATTGAAGACGACAATGACCCAATTAAAACGACTTTGTATAAAAAACAATACAAAGCAGCAGGGGCTATGATCGCTTTTGACGTGAAAGGTGGAGAAAAAGAAGCTTTTAAATTTTTAAATAGTTTAAAATTAATAAAGCTGGCTGTTAGTTTGGGGAGTACAGAAAGTTTAGCAGAACACCCTGCAACAATGACGCATGTTGATATAGAGGCTGATGTAAGGAAAAGGTTGTCAATAACGGATAAACTGGTACGTTTATCAGTTGGGGTTGAAAATTCCAAGGATATTATTTGGGATGTAGAACAAGCTTTGGAAGCTATCTAAGCAGTGTCATTTGTTTTCTGATTTATTTTAGTGGTAATATAACCTATTTTGAAAGAATAAGCATTGATCAAATTCGTCCAAAATGACTAAAAAAAGGGTTTGAAAACAACCAATTTTCTATCTTCGCATTCGTGAGTCTAAGATATCAAGATATAATAGAAAAAACATACGACTTTCCACAAGATGAGTTTGAAGTCAAAAACAACGAACTGTTTTTTCATGGTATTGATTTGAAGCAAATAATCAAAGAACATGGTTCTCCTTTGAAGATTTGGTATTTGCCTAAAATTTCAGAGAATATAAACCGGGCCAAGGAGTTCTTCAGATTAGCAATGGAGAAGGTTAATTATAAAGGAAACTATACCTATTGCTATTGCACCAAAAGTTCTCATTTTAAGTTTGTACTTGAAACAGTAATTGATTCAGGAAGTCATTTAGAAACTTCTTCCGCATATGACCTAGAGATTATTAAGAATTTGACTAATGCAGGTAAGTATTCAAGAGATAAGTTTATTTTATTTAACGGTTATAAAACGGATCCCTATATTCAAAATATAGCAGACCTTTTTAATCAAGGGTTTAACAACGGGGTAATGATTATCGATAGCACCTCAGAGCTAAAAAAGGTGGATAAGCTTGTAGATCGGCCATTTAAAATTGGAATGCGTATAGCAACAGAAGAAGAGCCTAAATTTGGGTTTTACACTTCTCGCTTGGGGATTGGCTACCAAGAAGCAGTTAAGTATTACACGGAACACCTTCAAGGAAATAAAAAGCATGAGCTTAAACTATTGCATTTTTTTGTGAATTCAGGGTTTACCGATACCACCTATTTCTGGAATGAATTGACTAAAGTAGTTAACCTTTACTGTGAGTTGAAAAAAGTTTGTACTGAGTTAGATACTCTTGATTTAGGAGGGGGGTTGCCAATTAAAAACTCCTTATCGTTTGACTTCAATTATCAAAAAATGATTGATGATACAATTTTATATATAAAGTCTATATGTGAGGAAAAAGGAGTAGTCGAGCCTAATATAATTACGGAATTTGGGTCCTTTACAGTGGGCGAAAGTGCAATTAACACGTATCAGGTAATTGATCAAAAAAAGCAGAATGATCGTGAAAAATGGGATATTATTGATAGTTCGTTTATGACGACATTACCGGATACATGGGCTATCAATAAAAAGTTCATTATGCTTCCTATTAACCATTGGAAAGAACCTTTTGAACGTGTTTTTCTAGGTGGAATATCTTGCGATAGCGAAGATTTTTATAATTCAGAACAACACGTAAGTGCTATTTACTTGCCGCAATACAATAAGAATACGCCTTTGTATATTGGGTTTTTCAATACAGGAGCCTACCAAGAAGCTTTAAGTGGATATGGGGGAATCAAACATTGTTTAACCCCATCTCCAAAAACCTTAGTGCTGAGCGAAGTTAAAGGTGGTAAATTAAAAGTGCAAGTTTTTTGTGATCCGCAAAGTTCTGATAGTATGCTCTCTGTGCTAGGTTATTAATTCGATAAAATTGGAATCTTAACAAATATAGTTATTGCCTGAAACCCTGGTATAGAATATAGTTATCCTAAATACTTTTATTACATTTGAAGTCATTATTATATTCCTATGAACGTATACCTCGATAACGCAGCTACAACGCCATTAGATCCTTTAGTACTTGATGCTATGATGCCCTATATGACAGAACATTTTGGGAACCCATCATCTACGCATGCTTTTGGTAGAAAAACAAAAAATGCCATAGAAATATCTAGAAAAAAAGTAGCTGATTATTTAAATGCTGAACCTTCAGAAATTATTTTCACATCAGGTGGTACGGAAGCTGATAATATGGCTTTGCGCTGCGGTGTTATGGATTTAGGGGTTAAAAGAATAATAACTTCTTGTGTAGAGCATCATGCTGTTGGCCATACAGCAGAGCATCTTAGGGACCATTTTAATGTTCAGGTTGAGTATGTTAATTTGAATCAGGATGGTCATGTAAATGTTCAGCATCTTGAAGAGTTATTATCTGATGATTCTTTAAAAACAATGGTTTCTCTGATGCATGGAAATAACGAAATAGGAAATCTAATTTCATTGGAAGCAATAAGTAATTTGTGTAAAAAATACAAAGCTTATTTTCATTCAGATACTGTTCAGACAATGGGACATTATCGTTTTGATATGAAAGTGCTTGATATAGATTTTATTACATGTGCTGCTCATAAGTTTCATGGACCAAAGGGAGTTGGGTTTTTGTACATAAATAAAAACACGCCAATAGAATACATGATGTCGGGTGGTTCTCAAGAACGCGGACATAGAGGTGGAACAGAAAACCTTTATGGAATTGTAGGTCTAGCCAAAGCGATGGAAATTGCGCACGATCACATGGAAGAGCATCAAGTTTCAATACAAGGTCTTAAGACTTACATGAAGGAGCAATTGCAAGAAATGATTCCTACCATTATTATTAACGGAGAGGAGAACTCAGAAAGGAGTTTATACACGGTGTTAAGTGTTTGCTTTCCATTGTCAGAGAGAAGTAGTATGTTTCTGTTTAATTTAGATATAAATGGTGTCTGTGTTTCTGGGGGAAGCGCTTGCACTGCAGGAAGTAGTGTGGGGTCTCATGTACTAGCTGCGTTACCAAATTCTCAAAATTGCCAACCTGTTCGTTTTTCTTTTGGACGTTTTACGACCAAAGAAGAGATTGATTATGCTTTGGAGAAGGTTAGGGAGATGGTAGCTATTCCAGTTTGAGTTAACTAAACTGCGTTTTTTCAGTGTTATTTTAGTGTCACTTCTTTTTCTTCTTTTTTTCAAAACGCTCATCCATGTCTAGAAGTGATTGCCAATCATCAGTGCTATCACTGGATAAGTCTTTCGTTTGTTCGTACTCTAGATTAGAAACAGCCATTATTTCAATGTTATTTCCCAAAAATCCTTCAATATTATCGAGAATAATTTTTTCGTCTTTGCTGCAAAAAGATATTGCTTGCCCTTTTTGAGTGCCTCTACCTGTACGTCCTACCCGATGAACATAGTTTTCTGATTTGTCTGGCAAGTCATAATTTATTACAAAATCCACATTAGGCACGTCAATACCTCTAGCACTGATATCTGTAGCTATTAAGACTTTTGTTTTACCTGTCTTAAAATCACCTAGCAAGGTTGCTCTTTCATGTTGTTCCTTGTCTCCATGCAAAGTACTAGAACTTAACCCAACTCTTTTCATTGCTTTTAAAACGCGTTCAGCTCGTACTTTTGTTCGAACAAATACCAGTACTTTGCTGTCGGGATTGTCTTTTAGGAAGCGTTCAAGGAAGAAACGTTTGTCGTCCATTTCTACAAAAACAACAGAGTGACTAACATTTTCAGAAACAGGGTCTTTAGGTGATACTTGTATTCGTATAGCGTTTGAGACTAGCGAATAAGCCAACCTTTTGATATCTTTATTAATTGTTGCTGAAAAGAACAATGTTTGATGCCTTTGTAAAAGTTTTGATTTTATATCTGTTATGTCTTCAATAAAACCTAGGTCTAGCATGTGATCTGCTTCGTCTAAAATTAAGGTGTTGATTCTATGCAGTCGCAAGTATCCTTGGCTAATCAGGTCAAACATTCTTCCTGGGGTAGCCACTAAAATATCAACACCATGTTCTAGCTTCTCAATTTGGCTTTGTTGTTCAACACCACCGTAAATACAGAAAGTAGTAACATCTGTAAAGCGCGCTATCTCAGTAAAAACCTCAGCTACTTGAATAGCCAATTCGCGCGTTGGAACCATTACCAAACACTTTACACCGTCTCTTCTATTTTTTATTTTAGAAGCTTGGATGTTGTTAATAATCGGAATAGCAAATGCTGCTGTTTTTCCCGTTCCAGTTTGCGCGATTGCTAAAACGTCCTCACCTTTAAGAATTGATGGGATTGATTTAAACTGAATATCCGTAGGTTTTTTAAATCCTAGTAATGCTAAATTCTTTTTAATTTGCGGTGCTATGTAATAGTCGTCAAACTTCATGGTGGTAAATTGTTCTGCAAAAGTAAGGAATCGAGATTAACAACAGTAAGTTTTGATTATATTTAGAACTTAAATAGTAATTGATAAAAAAGTGTCATCTAAGAATTCCATAAAACTCACATTTCTGGGAACCGGAACATCACAAGGTGTTCCGGTAATAGCTTGTAATTGCGAGGTTTGCTTGTCAGATGACAGTAAAGACAATCGTCTTCGTAGTTCAGTTTTGATCGAAACGCAAGGAGTAGCATTTGCGATAGACTCGGGTCCTGATTTCCGACAACAAATGTTAAGAGAAAATATACAACATTTGGATGCAATTGTATTTACCCATGAACACAAGGACCATGTCGCGGGATTGGATGATGTTCGTGCTTTTAATTTCAAGTCAAAAGTTTCAATGAATATTTATTGTACTGAGCACGTTTTTCAAAACTTATCTAGAGAATTTCATTATGTGTTTGATCCAAAGTTTTTGTATCCTGGAATTCCAAAAATAGAACCGCATATTATTACAAATAAGCCATTTAAAGTAAGTGGAGTAGAGGTGTTGCCAGTCGAAGTTTTTCATTATAAATTACCCGTTTTTGGTTATCGAATAGGAGACGTAACTTATATAACGGATGCGAATAAAATCGCCCCAGAAGAGTTCGAGAAAATGAGAGGTTCTAAAACTCTTATCCTTAATGCGCTTAGAAAGACAGAACATATCTCACATTTCACATTAGAGGAAGCCTTAGCAATCATTAAAGAAATTAAACCAGAAAAAGCTTATTTAACACATATCAGCCATTTAATGGGCAGGCATAATGATGTTAGTAAGGAATTACCTGATAATGTTGCGATTGCTTATGATGGTTTGCAGATCGAACTATGATTTAAGCAGTTGATTAATCTTATTTAAGAAAAAGTGATGAGGTATCAGTTTTTTATTGCTTATAAACCAACTCACCGTTTACATAAGTGGCTTTAATCTGTGTTTCTAGTATTTCATCCTCAGGTACAGCTAGTATATTTCGGTCTAGAATTATGAAATCAGCTAATTTATTAACTTCCAAGGATCCTTTATCTTGTTCTTCAAAATTGGAAAGTGCTGCCCAAATTGTCATTCCTTTTAATGTCTCCCAACGAGATAACGCATTCTCTATTTGAAATCCATTTTTAGGCATTCCATTCTTGTTTTTTCTAGATACAGCTGCATAGAAAGTTTCAATTGGGCTGATGTTTTCAATTGGGAAATCTGTCCCCAAAGCAATAAATTCATTTTGATATAACAGCTTTTGATAAGCATATCCAAACCTTGTTCTCGTTTTTCCCAATCGGAGCCTAGCCCATCGCATATCACTTGTAGCGTGTGTTGGCTGGACAGAAGGAATTATAGTAAATTCTTTAAACAATTTGAAGTCAGTGGAATCGACAACCTGCGCATGTTCAATTCTCCATCTTTTGTCATTCTTTCCTCCTAAAATATCTCCATATATGTTTAAAATTAGTCGGGAAGTTGAATCACCAATAGAATGGGTACACATTTGGAAGCCTTTATCATAAATTAGTTGCGCTTTTTCTCTGAAGTAATTGGGGTTGTTTAATAACATTCCGTAATGCACGCTATCTACATCGGAGTAAGGGCGTAATAAACAAGCACCTCTTGATCCGAGAGCACCATCCCCATAGAATTTAAATGCCGCAACGTGTACCCGGTCAGTTTTGTAAGGCCCTCCAACAGTATCTAAATAGTAATCGAAATTCTCTTTGGTGTCACTTAACATTATATACATTCTCATTTTTAACTCTTCCGATTTTTCCAAGTTTTCAATTAATTGAACATCACTCTTGCTAAGTCCAGCGTCATCTACTGTTGTTAAACCAACAGCAAAGCAATTACGTTGTGCATCTAGCAAAGCTTTTTTCTTTTGTTGTTCGTTAGGTTTGGGGATGAATTGACGAATGTGATCAACTGCGTTATCAGAAATAACTCCGGTAAGTTCGCCGTTTAGAACTTCTATAAACCCTCCTAATATTTCTGTTTCAGTTGTAATGCCAGCAATATTTAAAGCGGACTGATTAGCAATTGCCATATGACCATCTACACGTCTCAATAAAACGGGAGTGTTTGGGAATTTATCATCGAGTTCTTTTTTATTTGGGTTATCTGGGTTTTCCCAAATAGTTTGGTCCCATCCCCTCCCTTCAATCCAGGTTGATATTCTGTTCTTATCGAAATTTACACATCTTTCAACTACTTCTTTAAATGACTTTGCTCCCTTTAAATCTAGCTGTTGCAAACTAAGACCATAACCTAAAAAATGACAATGTGCATCTATGAAACCTGGGTAAACCCAATCCAATTGCAAGTCAATGCTTTTGAGGGCACTGTATTTATTCAAAATTTGTTGTTCTTTTCCAATGGCTATAATTTTACCGTCTTTTATCGCCATTGCTTCAAATATGAGACTGTCTTCCGTTACAGAAACAATATTTCCATTGTGGATAATTAAGTCCACTTCTTTTGTTTTCATGCAAGAACTTAACATTAGAGTAAACGATAAAATGTATAGTAGTTTCATTATTTCAAAAATTTAAAAAATGGAATTTTTCCACATAGGTAATCGATATTAAGAAATGTAAGAATAGCTATTCCTAAAAAGGGTAGGGCAGGAATTTTATAACGAACCAAAGCTCCTGCAACGGGAGTGGTAAGTCCAATTATACTAAATAAGATAAGGGTGAAAAAAACACTAAACCATAATATGTTTTTTGTTTCTGTAGTGAGTTTTACCTTTCGTTTTAACCCTGAAAAAAATGAAAGAAATATTAGAGCAACAAGCAATGTGTTTTCAATTATTGAAGGGAGGAATATAAATTGATTCCCTTTATTAATCAAAGGTCTTATAAAACAATTTGCTAAGGCTTCCGGCACTACTCTTACTACTCCAAAAAATGTAGGTTCTAAATTAGTGAGTTCAAACCTACTACCTGGATCTGTTACTTCAGCGAGACGTATAAAATTTTTTTGCTTTGTAATCAAGGTATCTACAAAATCAAAATGAGGAGGAATTTCTCTTGAATTAAAAGCTAAAACACTAAAAACTATAGCTACGGAAGAATAGACTAAAAAGGGATGTTTTATCTGAAATTTCACAGAAATAAAATAGCCTATTACACATGGGAGCAATGCAAGTAAAACATAAAACTTTATAAAGAATAAAAGAATAAAAGAAAGAAAGAATAGTGTCAAAAGTTTAATGTTGATTTTCTGTTCAGTTAATTGCTTTAATGCGTGGATAAGAATTCCCATACCAAAGATTAGAATACTTTCCTTTAAAGCTCCTGAACTCCAAAATATTACCGATGGAATTAGGAAAACTACAATAATTAGAGCACCCTGTTTGTTGCTGAAAAAATCCTTGAAAGATCTAAATATACACGTGAATCCAATCATACTTAAAGCTGTGAAAAAAATCGTATGAATATGAAAATTCCCCATAGAAAATAAGCGAATCACGGCATTGAATCTAATTATGGTACGTGAGTCATTGTAGGTGCTAGATTCATAAACACGGACCCAGTTATTCATTTCTACATAATAGCTGTTAAAGAAATATTCGTTTTCATTTCCATACCCAAAAAGCATTTTAAAAAAATCTACAGGATTGGAATACAGTGCATTATACATTACTTTACTATCGTCAAAGTACTTATATATGTCAGCATCTAAGCGATTAGTGTAGTATGCAGTGTACATCCCAGTTAAGCCAAATCCAATAATAAGTTTAATAGAAAATAATAACCATAATTGCGTTGTCGTAATCCCAGAATCACCAAAAAATTTCCATCTTTTTAAAACCCAAAAAAATAGTAGGATATAGAATATAAGAAGGACTGTGCTCAATTGGTTATGTTTATGGGTAAAGACAAATGTAACACCAATGCAATGAAAGTTCTCTTTGTTTAAACAAATTTTTACTTCTTGTTAATAAATAAAGCTTTTTGGAATGGTATAAAAGCGTGATGTTATGTGTACTTTTGCAGAGTAAAATTAAAATTCATAACCCTACAAGAACATGAGTGTTGCCGCAACAAAAGAAGCTACTTTAGAACAAGCAAAAGAATTAGGCTTATTAGAATCTGAATTCGAACAGATAAAAGAGATAATGGGGCGTACGCCTAACTTTACAGAGATGAGTGTTTACTCAGTAATGTGGAGTGAACATTGTTCTTATAAAAATTCAATCCTTTGGCTAAAAACAATGCCAAAAGATGGTCCAAATATGTTGGTTAAGGCGGGTGAAGAAAATGCTGGGTTAGTAGATATTGGAGATGGTTTGGCTTGTTGCTTTAAAATTGAGTCACACAACCATCCGAGTGCATTAGAGCCTTATCAAGGAGCTGCAACCGGAGTTGGTGGTATTAATAGAGATATATTTACAATGGGAGCTAGACCTGTTGCACAATTAAACTCTTTGCGTTTTGGAGAGATTGATAGAGATCATACTAAATGGTTGGTGAAAGGCGTTACAAAAGGAATTGGGGATTACGGAAATGCTTTTGGTATTCCAATCGTAGGAGGCGAAGTTTTCTTTGACGAGAGCTATAATCAAAATCCATTGGTAAATGCATTTTCAGCAGGAATTATGAATACTGGAGAAATGATATCAGCCACTGCATCTGGTGTTGGGAATCCTGTTTTTATTGTTGGTTCTGCTACTGGAAAAGATGGTATTCACGGTGCTGCATTTGCTTCAAAAGATATTACTGAAGATTCGATGGATGATTTACCAGCTGTTCAGGTTGGAGATCCATTTCAAGAAAAATTATTATTAGAAGCTTCTTTAGAATTGGCAAAAACCGATGTTCTTAGAGGAATGCAAGACATGGGCGCAGCAGGAATTACTTGTTCTACTTGTGAAATGAGTGCTGCGGGAAAAGTAGGAATGAAAATCAATTTAGATTTGGTTCCAACGCGCCAGTCTGATATGAAAGATTGGGAGATTTTACTTTCTGAATCGCAAGAAAGAATGTTGGTTGTTGTTGAAAAAGGAAAAGAGGCTATAGTTAACGGTATTTTTGAAAAATGGGATTTGAATTGTGCCGAAATAGGTGTTGTCACTGATGACGGAATGGTGGAGTTCTCAATGGGTGGAGAAGTTGTTGCGCATGTTAATGCTGATTCTTTAGTATTAGGGGGTGGAGCTCCACAGTATAAAAGAGATTATAAAGAACCAGCCTATTATGCAGAGTATCAAAAATTTAAAATGGAGGATGTTAAGCAACCTGAAGATTTGAAAGAGGTAGCACATTTTTTATTAACGCATCCAAATATTGCTTCTAAGCGCTGGGTTTACGAGCAATATGACAGTATGGTAGGAACTGCTAATATGAGTACTAACGCACCTTCTGATGCTGGTATTGTAAACATTAAGGGAACGAATAAGGCTTTAGCAATGACAGTAGACTGTAATTCACGCTATGTGAACGCTGATCCTGAAGTTGGTTGTGCAATTGCTGTGTCTGAAGCAGCAAGGAATATTGTTTGTTCTGGTGGAGAACCATCAGCAATTACAAATTGTTTGAATTTTGGAAATCCATACAATCCCGAATCATACTGGCAATTTGTTGGGTCTGTTAAAGGAATGACAGCTGCGTGTAAGAAGTTTCAAACTCCGGTGACAGGAGGAAACGTCAGCTTTTATAATCAATCTATTATTGATGGGAAAGAAGTTCCTGTATTTCCAACACCAACAATCGGAATGTTAGGAATTTTGAATGACAAGTCAAAGAAGATGTCTTTGGATTTTAAACAAAAAGGAGATTTAATTTTCTTAATTGGAAATGTAACCGAAGATATTGCTAGTTCAGAATATGTATATAGTTATCATGGTATAAAGGCATCCCCAGCTCCTTATTTCAATTTACAAGAAGAATATGAAATGCAAGCAGCTGTTAAAGGATTGATAAGCGACAAGTTAATTTCGGCTGCGCATGATTGCGCTGATGGGGGGTTGTTTATTACATTAACTGAAATGGGAATGCCAAATGGATTAGGCTTTGATATTGTATCTGATTCTGAAATCAGAGAGGATGCATATCTATTTGGTGAATCTCAAGGAAGGGTAGTGGTAACAGTTGATAATACAACTGAAGATGAGTTTTTGGATTACATGATCGAATGTGGTGTGCCTTTTACTTTAATAGGTCACGTAACTAAAGGTAAAATGGTGGTTGATGATACACATTTTGGATTTATTAACGAGGCTAAAGAACACTTTGACAATGCTTTAGAAGCAAGGTTGAGTTAGTGTTGTAATAAACCTATATGGAAAAAAGGCTGATTCAATTGAATCAGCCTTTTTTTCTATCTTGTCATTAGCGAGCAAGTGTTGTATTATCCGCTAATCGAAATAACGCGGTTTTTTCCAAAGAATTCCATACCCAATAAAACTTGTTAAAATGAAAATAGTGGAAATAATCTGAGCCTGCGTAATTACTAAACCAAATAAGTTATACGTTTCATTGACACGAATTAATTCGATAGTGAAACGTTCTATTCCATTAAAGAAGAGGTAGCTAATAAAAATAAACCCCGTTAGTTTTATTTTCTTTCTTAAGTACATCAATAATCCAAAAATACCGAGGCAAAGGACGAACTCATAAATGGGGGTAGGGAAAACAGGAGTAGCTAATTTGTAGCAATAATCCGAATACATACAATCTTGTATTCTAATTCCCTCGTTTATTACATTATTCGGGTAATCATAGCTCCAAATCCAATCAGGGAAAATTGACATTAAGTTGGGTTTAGCTGCAGTATTGTCAATTCCCCAATCTCCATCACCGCTAAAATGACAACCTAATCTTCCAATTCCATATGCAACTATTAATGCAGGTGAAACAGCATCTAACATATGAAATACATGCAGTTTTTGCTTACGGATGTAGATTATACAAGCCACGGAAGCAGCTATTAAGCCACCGTAAATTGTTAGTCCACTAAATGGATCATGAAGAAAGTCTGAAAGTGGAACAGGATCTTCCAGCCAAGCGAAAACTTTAGCTCCTAAAAAACCAAAAACTAATGCTAATAATGTAATGCTACTAACATGTTGGTGGGGTTTTACTTCTTTCTCAAGTTTTATTGGTTCTGGTAATTTTTGTTTTTCAGATTGGTAATAATTCTGGCCTGCAATTCCCAAACCCAATACAATTCCACCAAAAAGACTTCCTTCCCAGGAGAGGATATAATGTTGGAAATCATTCAAAACAGTTGAATTGTAGAAGGGGTAAAGGAATTTAAACCCAATAATAAACCCAACCACAAATAGGATCAGTAATTCTAGTATGGAAGCTTTTTTACCTGCAATATCTATGCATAATTTGCCATGAAGTAATCCTTCTTTTTCTTTACGAATTATCTCTTTCCTGAATAGGAATGCAGCGCATAAAAAAGCAAGTGCTACAAGAAAACCAAAGGAGTTGATAGGCTTCAAAAATATCCAATCTACTCCGAATAAGTCTTTAAACAAATGAAATAGAGTAGGGTACATTAGCCGTTTATTCTGGTAACGGTTTCTAATTTTTCTTCAACAAATTCAATTTTCATTGTTCCATCTTTATCCAATTCGGTCATCTTAACCTTTGCAGATTGATTTACCATTAGAGGATTGAACACTGTTTTAACCTTTACATAGTTGTTGGTGAATCCGAACATTAGTCCATTGTCTTCAGAACCTTCAAATACAACTTTTTCTTCAAGGCTAACATTCGCTTCGTAAAATGCTCTTTTCTTTTTCTCACTCAAAATTCGAAGCATGTTACTTCTTGCTTTTCTCACATCTTTTGGTACCACTCCTTCCATTCGTAGAGCAGTGGTATTGTCTCTTTCTGAGTAAGTAAATACATGTAAATACGAAACTGGGAGTTCGTTTAAAAAGTTATATGTTTTCATGAACTCTTCATCCGTCTCACCCGGGTAACCTACAATTACATCAACACCAATGCAAGCATCTGGCATTAGTTCTTTTATTTTTTCTACGCGCGAAACATATAAAGATGATGCATATCTTCTTCGCATGCTTTTCAGTAAAACATCCGAACCACTCTGAAGAGGAATGTGGAAATGGGGTGCAAAACGTTTAGATTGAGAGACGAACTCTATTATTTCGTTACTCAATAAATTAGGCTCGATGGATGATATTCGGAATCGTTCTACATCCTCAAGCTTATCCAATTCTTGGATTAAGGCAAAAAAGTTCTCATCCGTTCCATAGCCAAAATCACCTATGTTCACTCCAGTTAAAACAATTTCTTTAACATCTGTTTTAGCCAATTCTTTTGCTTTTGCAATAGTATCTTCTATGGATGCATTACGACCTCTACCTCTTGCTAGCGGTATAGTGCAAAACGAACAGAAGTAATTGCAGCCATCTTGTATCTTTAAAAAAGAGCGTGTTCTATCGGTTGTACTAAATCCTGGAACAAACTCTTTGGTTTCTTTAATTTCGTTGGATAGTATTTGCGTGTCTTGACGCTTGTGCAAGTCATTCAGGTAGTCTCCAACTTTAAATTTCTCATTGGCTCCTAATACCAAGTCAACACCTTTAATGTTCGCAATTTCTTGCGGTTTTAACTGAGCGTAACACCCTATTACAACTACAAATGCTTCGGGGTTGTAGTTCAGTGCTTTTCGGACAATGTTTCTACATTTCTTATTAGCACTTTCCGTAACGGAGCACGTGTTGATTACATAAACATCTGCGCCAGAATCAAATTCTACTTTCGCATAACCACTATTTGTAAGTGATTGGGCAATTGTGCTCGTTTCGGAAAAGTTGAGTTTACAACCTAGAGTGTAATATGCAGCGGTACCGTATTGATTCACGGTACAAAGGTAATTGATTTTTTTGTTTTAAGGATTAGAATTTAATTGTCCGCCGTGTGAGTAGGTAAAAACTATCTACCAAAAAAAGTCTTTTATAACACAACCATTTTTTGATATTTACGTTCTTTTATCATGGGATTTACAATTACCTACATACCATAAAGTCACTACATGGGCTTATATATGTAAGTTAGTCTATCCTAAAAGTTTGCTGCGATATTTTTGGAGGTCTCACGGGGTCTGTAAACCGCAGTGATACAGAGATATTAGCTATGACAAGAAAATGAATAGGAGTTGTATTTTATTTTTGATTCTATTATCGAGCTTTTCTAGCTTCGTGCATTCTCAGACTCTTATAATAAACGAAGTCTCTAACGGTCCCTCTGGTAGTCAAGAATACGTAGAGTTTGTGGTGGTTGATACAAGTGCAATATATGATTGTACTGGTTCAGCGCCTCCGTGTGTTGATATTCGTGGTTGGATATACGATGATAACAGTGGTTACCATGGAACATCTGGAATTGCATCTGGTTGTGCTCGTTTTACAAATGATCCTTTATGGTCTTGCGTTCCTGTTGGAACAATCATTTTACTTTACAACGGATTAGATCCAAACCCTGATATTCCAGCTGATGATGTTAGTTTATTGGATGGAAATTGTGTGCTTTCAGTTTCTTTAGAAAACCCACAGTTTTTTGAGTTTACAGAAACAACTCCGGGTGACATTGTTTGCAGTTACCCCGCAACTGGATGGGGAACGGATCCATCTCCGAATTGGTCGAATGTTGCAATGGCAAATGGTGGAGATTGTGCAAGGCTTGTTGATTTAAATGGATGTGAAGTGTTTTCACTTTGCTATGGTGCTGCGAATCTGAATACAATGATTTATTTTACAGGAGTTGGAAATGATGATGTATGGTTTTTTAATGGCGGCGATCCAGCTGTGCAAGCAAACTGGAGTGAAGGGTGTGCTGGAGATATTGCTGTTTGTGGGTCGAATGATCAAACTCCGGGAGCGCCGAATAATATTGCAAATGCTGACTTTATTGGGCAGTTTAATAATAATTGTTCGGCAATACCTCCTCTAGTTGTTACTTCAACATCAATTGATGCTGGTTGTGGTTGTACAGGAACTGCTAGTATTACAGCGAGTGGTTCCATACCTGGATATACATACGAATGGTATGATATTGCTTGGCTGACTACTGGACAAACTAACGATATAGCGACTAACTTATGTGCTGGAACTTATTACGGTATTGCTACTTCATCTATTGGTTGTGAAGATACAGTAACAGTTGTAATAAATTCTTCAGGAAGCATGACTTCTAGTAACGTTAATACTAATCCTTTGTGCTTTGGGTCATGTAATGGGACTGCCACAATCACACCCGCAGGAGGTGCAATACCTTATACTTATATTTGGAGCGGAAGTGCTAGTACTTCTGATTTTGCCAATGATTTGTGTACAGGATTTCATTCGGTTACTATTACCGATAATTTAGGGTGTGTTATTACGGATACCTTCTCGCTTTTTGAACCACCGGAACTTACTTTGGCAACAACTTTTGCAAGTCCTTTGTGTTTTGAAAGCTCAGATGGAAGTATTACGCTCACAGTTACTGGAGGTTCCGCAAATTACTCGTATTTATGGGACGATATTGGAGCTTCAATAACGCAGGATATATCAGGAATTCCAAGTGGAACTTATACTGTAGATGTAACTGATGCTAATAATTGTGTAGAAACTATTCAGACCGTTGTAACAGCTCCATTGCAGTTGACTCTCAATACTTTAACGGATTCAGTCTCGTGCAGTGGGTTGTGTGATGGAGAAATTTCCGCGGCAATAACCGGTGGGGGCACTAGTCCTTTTCAATTTAGTTTAGATAATGTAAATTTTAATGGTTCCGGAAATTTTGGATCACTATGCGAAGGTGTTTACTCCGTTTATATTTTGGATAATCAAGCATGTTTGGATTCGATTATTGTTGAAGTATTTGCTCAATCTGTTCTTGCTGATGCTTCTATTGGCCCGGTTGTTAATCTATGCGAAAACATCTCTCCGGTGCAATTATTTGCTGCTGATCCCGGAGGTACTTGGTCCGGAACGGGTATTTCTAATAGTGCTTTAGGTATTTTCGACCCTGCGCTTGCTTCTTCAGGAATTCATCAAATTATCTATACTATTCCGGGTGTTTGCGGCGATGCTGACACTGTTTTAATTGAAGTTATACCAGCTGACAACGTTTTAATTACTGCAGTGGCTGATGTTTGTGAAGATGCCCCTAGTTTTAATCTCTCTGTGCAAAGTGGTGGAGGTTCATGGTTTGGAACTGGCATTACAAATAGTTTAACAGGTGAATTTTCTCCAGCGGTTTCTGGAGTTGGTTCTTTCATGGTTTATTATTCTACGAATGGAGTTTGTCCGCAAACTGATTCTGTAGAACAAGTGGTATGGTCTAATGATATTCCTATTATAGGTGTTGTTGAATCAATGTGTTTAAACGATGCACCTATTAATTTATCAGCCAATTTACAGGGAGGTACTTGGTCTGGATTGGGAATAACAGATCCAATTTTAGGAACATTCGATCCTTCGGTTGCTGGCTCAGGAAGCCATATAGTGACGTACAGTTTAAATTCATTATGTGGTGGAAGTGATGTTATAATAATAATTGTAAATGGATCTCAGCCAGGCAATATTGTTCTTAGCAACGTAGTCGGATGTGTACCTTTAACAGTAAATTTTTCCAGTACCATTGCTGGAAATAATCAGAGCTGTTTGTGGGATTTAGGGAATGGAACTCAATTGAGTAATTGTAATCCCTTTGATTATACGTTTACAGAGCAAGGTTGTTATGATGTTTCTTTAACGATAGTAGATTCTATGGGCTGTGTTTCTATTATTTCGGCAGCATCACAAGTTTGTACTAATCAAAGTCCTGCTGCGGATTTTTCTTATTTGCCTTCAGAAGTTCTAGTTTATGATGCATTTGTGCAGTTTACAAATGAGAGTTCAAATGCAAGCAATTATGAATGGTTTTTTGATGATAACTTGATTGGCTCAGATGTAGATTTTTCCTATGATTTTGAAAATAATGGTGTTGGTGTATATCCTATTTGTTTGGTTGCCGAAAATACTTTAGGTTGTCAGGATACAATTTGTCAAGAAGTTAATGTGATAGCAGATTTTTCAATATATGTTCCCAATGCCTTTTCTCCGGATGGAGATGGAAATAATGAATATTTTTTCCCTGTACTTAATGGACCATTTCCTGAGGATTTCACGTTGTATGTTTTTGATAGATGGGGTGCGCTTATTTTTGTTACAAATGATCACCTTGCCAAATGGGATGGTTCTTTTCGCGGTAGGGCAGTACAACAAGATGTTTATGTTTGGAAAATTTCATACAGAGAAGCCGGTAATGATGAGGAAAATGTTATTGGAGGTCACGTAAGCTTGATAAGGTAATTAGGTTAACATTGTATTTATAGTTTATCTTTGCACTATGAGAATTGATATTATCAGCGCTGTTCCATCCTTATTAACAAGCCCATTTTCGGATTCAATTTTGAAAAGAGCCCAAAACAAAGGTTTAGTTGAAGTAGTTGTTCATGATTTGAGGGATTATACGACTAATAAACATAAAAAAATAGATGATTATGCTTTTGGCGGAGGTGCCGGAATGGTAATGACTATTCAGCCAATTGATGCATGTATTACTGAATTGAAAAGCCAAAGAGTTTATGATGAAGTAATTTATATGACACCAGATGGCGAAAAATTAAATCAACAGATTTGTAATAAATTATCATCCTTAACAAACATAATTGTTTTGTGTGGTCATTACAAAGGGATCGATGAGAGGGTACGGGAAATGTTTATTACAAGAGAGATTTCTATTGGGGACTATGTTCTTTCGGGAGGAGAGTTAGGTGCAGCAGTTCTTGCAGATAGCATTATTCGTTTGATCCCAGGGGTTTTAAATGATGAAACTTCAGCCTTAACAGATTCATTTCAAGATGATTTATTATCCCCTCCAATATATACTAGACCAGCAGATTATAATGGAGAGAAAGTGCCAGAAATACTTACTTCTGGAAATGAGAGAGCTATTGAAGAATGGAGAATGCAACAAGCTATTGAACGAACAAAAAAACGCAGGCCTGATTTATTAGATTAAATAATCTTGCATATGGTGTTGTATATAAATAATTATTCGTAACATTGCAGCCCGAAATTGAGGAAGAACAAACACATAAGTAATGGATATTATTAAAGAAATAGAGAACGAAATTAACGAAATGAAAGATTGGCCAAAGTTTAGTGCTGGTGATACGTTAGTCGTTACATATAAGATTAAAGAGGGAGATAAAGAAAGATTACAGTCTTTTCAAGGTGTAGTTCTTCAAAGAAGAGGTGAAGGTGTTAACGAGACATTTACAATTCGTAAAATGTCAGGTAATACTGCAGTTGAAAGAATTTTCCCAATTGCTTCTCCATTTTTGGAAGAAATTAAAATTGTCAAGAAAGGTGCTGTTCGTAGATCACGTATCTTTTATCTGAGAAATAGAAGAGGTAAGTCTGCTAGAATTAAAGAAAAGAGAGTTTTTTCATCGTAAGAAATTTTTATTGGAATATTTTAAAAGCACCAATTAGTGGTGCTTTTTTTGTTATGAATAATAAACAAATATTTTACCTAAAAAGTTTTTGGTTGTTTATTACTTCTATTTTTGTAGCGTGAGATACCCCTTTTTTATAAGTATTTACTTTTTTATAACTGTGTTGTTTTCGGGTACATTTTGGCAAACTTTTATTGTCTTTGATTTTCTATTTCATCAAGAAGAGATTATTAGTGAAAAGTGCATTAATAAGGATAGACCAGAAATGCATTGTCATGGAGCATGTTATTTGAATAAACAATTAGCTATAGTTGAGATTTCGGTACCTCCTGGTGAGAAAGTTTCAACTGTATCGCTTGACTTTTGGTTACTTTCTTACCAAGATAAATATCAAGTCAGGTTCATGGGAGATCTTGAAGTGAATTTACAGGTTATGAATAATTCAAAAAAAGACTTGGCTTTGGGCCAGTTATCCGATATTTTCCATCCACCGCAATTTATTTAAGTACCTAAATATTAATTAAATAAATTTGATAAATGAGAAAGTTATTGTTATTGACTTTTCTCTTGATCAGTCTTGTCGGGTTGGCATGTGAACATTGTAATGTTTACTTAAATATTTCACCAGGAGATTATAAAAATTCATTTGGAATTTTTATGCGGTCTCGCACTATGCTGGGGGATTATAATTTAAGTGGACAGAATTATTTAAAACACACAAGCCATAATTCGCAATCTGGATTTTTAGGGAATCAAGTCAGAGAAGAATACAACATATATGAAGTAAGAGGGAATTTTTACTTTAAAGAAAGGTGGAACACTATTATTGTGTTGCCATTTGTTCAAAATGTCCAATACATTAATGATATTGCTAAATATAATGTTAGCGGTGTAGGTGATCCTATCCTTTTGCAACGTTTCCAGCTTTACAGCACAAAACTTACAGAGGACACTTCTAAATTTGTGCATAGAGTAACTGTTGGAATTGGCATAAAAATACCATTAGGAAGTATTGAGAGAGAATATCTTTATGGAAAACCAAATCTTGACCTTCAACCTGGTACGGGAAGTTGGGATGCATTGGGCTCTTTTTCTTATGTTGTAAGAAAACAAAAAGTTGGATTAATTTTTAATTCAAATATTAAATTAAATTCTGCTAATGAAAATAAATACCAATATGGAAATACTACAAACGTAACGGCTAACGTTTTTTATATGTTTCGTATAAGAAAAGCTACTTTTGTTCCTTTTTATGGTACTTATTATGAAAAAGCAAATTATGATAGAAACTCGGATATTTATACTGATACAGGAGGGAGTTCCTGGTATAGCGATATAGGGTTTAAGTTAAATGTGAAAAATTTATTATTAACCTCTAATGTGCAATTTGCTTTTGAAAATAATTTAAATGGAATAAATCAACTTGTTCCAAAAGCAAGATTAATCATTGGATTAAATTACTTATTGAAATGAAAAAATTAAACTTTATAGTTTTAATGTTAGCTGTTTTACCTCTGGTAATTGCCAGCTGTAAAAAGAAAGGGTGCACAGATGCAACGGCTTCAAATTATGATGTCAATGCTAAAAGAGACGATGGCACTTGTACATATGACCCACATGTAGATCCGCACATTACGCTCAATTTTGAGCATAATTTTGATGGTTCAATTGTTTCTAGTTCGAGTTTTAATCAGTTAATTTATTCAAACCAAGCTGGAAACACCCTCAGTGTTGAGCATCTAGAATATTTAGTTTCGAATATAAAATTGTACAAGTCAAATGGAGATAGTTTAGTCTTTTCGGATTATAACTTGTTTAACTTGTCGGATGTTAATTCTCTTTCTTTTGATTTGTCTAACCATGTTGAAGAAGGGAGTTATACAGGAATCGGTTTTGACTTTGGATTTAATTCTTCGAATAATATTTCTGGCAGCTATACTGATTTGAATGCTGTAAACTGGAGTTGGCCAGATATGTTAGGAGGTGGATACCATAACATGAAACTTGAAGGTAAATTTATAGATACTAATACAGATACAATATCTTATGCTTATCATATGGGAAAAGCTAGAGAAATAACTGCTACTGATACTACTTTTCACGATAACCATGCGTTTATCAAATTGAATACTTCTTTCAATATTGAAAATGATGCTTCAATTTCAATTGATATGAATATTGCTGAATGGTTTAAAAACCCAAATACATGGGACTTAAATGCATATAACAACATGTTGATGCCAAATTACACGGCGCAAATGATGATGAAAGATAATTCAAGTAATGTGTTTTCTTGGGGTGGAATTGTACAATAAAAATAATAAAGCGTCCAGAAATGGGCGCTTTATGTTGTGATTTTATCAGATTCATATTATAATTAACTTTGCCCTGTTTAATAAACTAGGCCATGAGATTTAACTATTTCATAATAATAATTGCTTTTTCTCTTGCTTCATGTAAAAAATATGAAGGATGCACAGATCCTGCGGCCTTAAATTATGATGCGGCAGCAAATAGGGATAATGGATCTTGTAAATATGTTGGGGTAAATTACCCTTATGAATTAGATATTCCGAGTCAATTTGAACAACTTTTACCGGCACCAAGTATACCTGCAAATAATCCTCTGACAGAGGCTGGTGTATTGTTGGGAAGAAAATTGTTTTATGATCCGATCTTGTCTGGTAATAATACTCAGAGTTGTGCAGATTGTCACAAACAAGCCAACGGCTTTACGGATAATGGTTATCAGTTTAGTACCGGAATTGACTTGTTGGAAGGAGATCGAAATGCAATGCCTTTATTTAATATGGCATGGAATTACAATGATACATACTTTTGGGATGGAAAGGCTTATGGTCTGGAAAATCAGGTGTTTGAGCCAGTTGCTAACCCCGTAGAAATGCATGAAACCTGGCCCAATGCTGTTGCTAAATTGCAGTCAGATGACGAATATCCTTCTATGTTTAATACTGCTTTTGGAACGGAGACAATAGATTCCAATTTGGTCACAATGGCAATTGCTCAATTTGAAAGAACGCTAATTTCTGGCGACTCTAGGTTTGATCAATACATACGAGGTGAGATTTCTTTAACTCCCTCTGAGTTTGCTGGTTATAATGTTTTTATGGATGAAGCAGGAGGAGATTGCTTTCACTGTCATGGAGATATAAATAATCCACTTTGGACCGATAATATATATCATAACAATGCACTGGATGCTACATTTTCAGATTTGGGTAGAGGTGCAGTAACCGGTAATGCTGCAGATAATGGAAAGTTTAAAACCCCCTCACTTCGAAATTTATCTTATACTGCTCCCTATATGCATGATGGAAGGTTTGCAACATTAGACGAAGTCATTAATCACTATGCTGTTGGTTTGCAAAATTCTGCAACCGTAGATCCATTAATGAAAAATGTATTGTCAGGAGGTAATCAACTTAATCCCCAGGATAGAATTGATTTAAAAGCATTTTTATTGTCGCTTAATGATCCCAGTTTTATAACAAACCCTGATTACCAAGCTCCTTAGATTATCTTAATTTTTTAATTTCACTTTTCCTACCAATTGAAGCAGTAATATAATCTGTTTTTATTGAGGCTCCTCTCGCTGGAGAATATTCCCTACCATAAAAAATAATTTGTAAATGCAGCTTATTCCAAATTTCCCGAGGAAACAATCTTTTGGCGTCTTTTTCAGTTTGGTCTACATTTTTTCCATTGGTTAAATTCCAACGATACATTAATCTATGAATATGTGTATCCACAGGAAAAGCAGGAACACCAAATGCTTGACTCATAACAACTGAAGCAGTTTTATGTCCGACACCAGGCAGTTCTTCCAACTGTTCGAAAGATTTAGGTACCCTACCATTGTACTTGTCTAAAAGGATGTGTGATAAATCATATATAGCCTTCGATTTTCGAGGAGACAAACCACATGGTCTAATAATTTCCTTTATTTCTTCTGCAGAATGTTTAATCATTTCAGATGGAGTATTTGCCATCTTGAATAGGGCAGGAGTAACTTTATTTACACGTACATCAGTGCATTGCGCAGATAGTAAAACGGCTATTAATAATGTATATTCATCTGTGTGGTCTAGCGGAATAGGAGTCTCTGGGTAGAGTTTCTCTAATTCGTCAATGATGAATTGAACTTTTTCTTGTTTATTCATCTATATCGTTTTTACAAACTCTTTCTGTAACCAACCAATTTTACCATCGCCGAATCGGATTTCATACCATAGTTCGGTTTGGTCTAATATTTTAACCTTTGTTCCTTCGTGCAGCACAAATGAAACACTTGAGTTTGCTGATGGTTGAGACATTAATTCAATGGATGGTTTGAAAATAATGGCATCTTCATTTGACATTAATCTGCTTTTATGGAGGCCAGAAAAAATAATGGAGAATATTCCAAATATCATAGAGAGAACAGCAGTATAGAAGGTTAGTTTTTTCAGTTTTCTTGATTTAGAAAATAGGTACAGAATCAACAGCAGACTACCAATGATAAATAGGTAAATTGAATTGTATGACCAGTAATTGGGGGCATTACTAACCCAGGTAAAAAACCAGTCGCTCAATTGTATCGAGTCATTAATTTTATTTTTATCCGAAACTCTTTTGTTTGCTAACGTTAAGTTATGCAAGATATTTGGATTGCCGGGAGATAGTTTTAAAGCCTTTTCGTAATAAAGAATGGTGTTAGGAATGTCATCTATCTTATAGTAAGAATTCCCAAGGTTTAAGAAAAGCTCTGGAGAATAGTACTCTGCGCAAAGTTGCTTATATGAGTTAATTGCGGCCTCATAATTATGCTCTTCATATTGCTTGTTTCCCTCATTAAAAACACCTGTAGGGTCAGAGATATTCGCCTTGATAGAAACCGATGCAAATAAAATAAAAATGAATATAATCCTACCTCTTAACATGTTTTTCAATTTTGTTAATCAGCGTTTTGGTCGTTGTTAAAGTTGTCTCAGCATCACTATGCGAAATAGGAGCAAAACGAGCCATTTCGCAATCGTTCAATACTTTTAGCAATGAGGCAATGGTTGCAGAATCTATACTTATTTTAGTTAGTTCTTCTTCAATTCTTTTTTTATTCAATTCAGAAACGGGTATTTTAAATTTATGCGATAAATATCCATCAATTGCATTATGAAGTTCTTCGAAATATGCTAAATCATTTTTCTCTTTTAGATGTTTTTCTGCATTGGCTAATCTGGCTAATGCAGATTTTGATGCGTTTTTATGCGTTAGTTCAACTTGATTTTTTTCTTGTCCCGTTATTCTTTTCGCAAAGAAGAAAAGAAAAAAGAGAAGAAAGGGACTCCCTAGTGCCAAAAAATAATTCGTCGTTCCAAAAAAGAAAGCGTTTACGGGGGTTAATTCCGTTTCATGCTCTATATGCCTTATCTCATTACTTAACAATTCTACATCTTGCTTATTTCCGGAAGAAGTATTGGTTAAGTCTTCGCTTACCCCTTTTAAAACATTAATTTTTACCGCATCAGAAGTAAGTGTTTTATATTTTCCTGTGGCTGTATTAAAATAACTGAATTCAATTGCGTCGATATCAAAAATGCCATGGTGCCTTGGAATAATTAGATAGGTAAATTCTTTACTCCCACTTAATCCTGATGAACTTACTTTAACATTGTTTTTTATTTCGGGGTCAAAGACTTCAAAGTCTGTTGGGAAGTTAATTTCTGGTGCATTCAATTGTTTTAAATTTCCTTTTCCAGAAATTTTAATTTTTAAATCTATTGGCTCATTTGTTTTAAGTTCCGTTGTAGAGTACGTAACATCGAGTTTGTAGCCTTTACCTACTTGTGATTCGAAGCTTGGTGGCGAATTGTTTGGCAGTACTTTTACGGTTAACTCTTGGTTATTGCTTTTTACATCTATAACCGATCCTTGATTGAAAAAACTTCTGTTTACACGGGCGGTAATATCGAATTCTGGAATTGTAATTTTACCGGTTTTTTGAGGAAATACAATTTCCTTTTTTAAGGTGTAGATATTGTATCTTACCCCATTTATGGCTTCTTGTTTAGTTGGCCAACCATTGCTTCCTGCGGTAATTTCCTCCGTCCACACACCATCAATCATGGCGAAATCATAATTATCTAATGCTATATTTCCATAACGTGAGTATATTTTATACGTTACCAAAACAACTTCTCCTTTATATGGAGCTTTATTGCTTACAGAAATTCTCGTAAAAAGATTTGTGTTTTTTGGTGGAGCGATATTTAATTTAGGGTCACTAGCACCTACCTGCACAGTGAAATAAGAACTTTTTGTTTCTATGTCTCCTGCAATAAAAGTTGCTGGAGTCAATTTGAAAGTACCTTTTTTGTTTGCTTTTAAATTAATTGAATATTCAAAAGAATGCGTGGCTCTTCCGTTTATATATTGATGTGATTCTCCGTTAGATTCACGAACAAAAGAAAATCCTTCATAAGTAGGTCGCTGAATTCCTGTGATACTAAAATTATCTTGCGAGGAAATAGAGTAGGTTAATTTGAAGACATCCCCAACCTGAACGGATTTGTTCGATGTGTTAATACTGGTCGTAAATTTTTGCGCACTTCCTTGAGTAACAATAAATATATTTGCTACAAAAAACAATAAGCTTATTTTGAAATTAATCTTCATTCTAAGTTAACTACCAGTCTTTCGTGTTGTTATCTCCTTTCTTTTTTCCTTTTTGTTTTGCGATTTTAAGCAAAATATTCTTTTCGTCCTCGTTTACTGCGTCTAAATCTTTTTTAATTTGCCCCTTAGACATTTTTCCTTCTATTTCTTTTTCTTCCCCTTTGTTTTTATCTCCAGGTTTTGGCTTATTTTCTTTCTCCTCTTTGTCTTCATTTTTCTCATCCTCTTTGTCTCCTTCTCCTTCTCCTTCTCCTTCTTTTTTCTCCTTATTTCCTTCTTTTTCCTCTTCCGATTTATCTCCGTCTTTATTGTCCTCGTTCTCTTTCTTGTTCTTGTTTTCTTCCTTTTTATCCTCGTTTTTCTTTTCGTCTTCGTCTTTACCTTCTTTTTGATTTTTATTTTCTTGTTGCTGTTGTTGTTTTAATTTACTCAATGCATAAGACAAATTATAGCGAGTGTCTTCATCCTTTGGATTGTTTCTAAGTGAATTTTTATAGGCTTCAATACTGTTTTTTAAGTAGTCGGAACTTTTCTTTTGCTCTTCAGGATTTTGATTTTGTGAACTCCCAGCAAACCTCTTTAGGAATACATTTCCTAGGTTATGATATGCTTTTGCTTTGTCATTTTTGTTTTCTAGCGTTCCAGCATATTGCTCATAGTATTCCGCTGCTTTTTCAAAATCACCACTTCTATAGGCAGAGTTTGCTGCATTGTATAAGGCTCCGTTGTATTGGTTATTTGCTTCGAAAGCTTGTTCAAATTTATCTTGCGCCGTTCCGTAGTCTCCATTGTTGTAGGCATCAACTCCTCGATTTAGATCTAGTTTTTCTGTGGTTTGTCCAATGCTAATTGAAAATGTCATGAAGAGACAAATGGATAGGGTAATATGTTTAATGTTCCAATTCATATTTCTTCGAATAATTTAAGTTTATCTACTATTTTAGTTCTCTTTTCATTCATGAAAAGCTCAATTAATAGAAGTAATAAACCTACTGCTAGAAAAGGTTGAAATTGATCTTCGTATCCAGTGTATTTCTCGCTACTTAAAGTCGATTTTTCTATCGTATTTATTTGGTTGATTAATCCTTCTAACCCAATACTCATTCCATTTGCTCGTGTATAAGAACCTTGGCCAGCATTGGATATATTGATTAAATTCTCTTCATTTAATTTTGTTAAAACAGTATTTTCGTTTTCATCTTTTTTGTTTCCTGTTTTTTTGCCTCTTTTATAAATTGGAATAGGGACACCTTTTGTGGTTCCCATTCCGATGGTATGAACTACAACTCCTAGGTCGTTTGCTTTTTCAGCAGCAACAATACCTTGTTCTTCATGATCTTCGCCATCAGAGAATACAACAATTGTTTTATTGGCTCCATTTTCAAAATTGAAAGAAGTCATGCACTCGTTTATGGCTAATCCTATGTCCGTACCTTGAGCCGACATCATTCTTGTAGTAATATTTTGGGTGAATGTTTTCGCAACATGGTAGTCAGGAGTTATGGGCAGATGCTTGTAGGCACTCCCAGCAAAAACAACAATTCCAATATGATCACCGTGCAGTTTGTCTATTAGTTTTTCTATCGAAAGTTTCGAGATTTTTAATCGACTATATCCAGCAGATAAATCTTCTGCTAGCATAGAGTTACTGACATCAATCGCAAGCATAATATCAATTCCTTTACTTTCTATATTTTTTTCATTTTTACCGTATTGTGGATTTGCCATAGCAATTATTAAAAAAGACACACCCAAGCGGAACAGTATAAATTTAATTAATGACTTGCCAGTGGAGTATCCGCTAAATAAAGAGGGTAGTAACTGTTTATCGGCATATCTCTTTATAGCTTTGTTTTTCCAGGATATTACTCGGAAAAAGAGAAGGAGCATAAACGGAATCATGATAAAGAAATAGAGCGCCCATTGATTTTCGAATCGAAATTCGGGCACTTCTTCTGTTACATAATAATACGTTGCATAACCAATAGACCAGAAGAGAATTTCGACTATTGCAATTACAATTATTGCAGTGGTTGTGCTGTAGCGATATTTATATAATTGACTCAAGAAATACCTTTTAAAATAGTTGATTTAGTAAGAAATTCCAATAATATGAGACCCAAACCTAAGAGTAAAAAATGTAGGTTTTTTTCAGGCAAGTCTACTTCGTACTCGATTGATTTAATTTTTTCCGTTTCTAATAAATCTATTTCATCGTAAATTGCTTTTAACTTTTCGTTATCTGTAGCACGAAAATATTTACCTCCTGTCATAGAGGAGATCTCAGTCAGTGTTTTTTCATCGATTTCGACATCTACCATGTCGTAAACATATTTATTGGTAATTGGATTAATTCCAACGGGCATTCTAGCTTTTCCGTTAGTTCCAACTCCAATGGTATAAACGCGAATTCCAAATTCTTTCGCCATTTCTGCAGCAGTCAATGGATGTATTTTTCCATTTCGATTTACCCCATCTGTTAACAAAATAATTACCCTGCTTGGTGCGGTGCTCTCTCTTAGTCGATTTACGGCTGTTGCGAGTCCCATCCCAACGGCAGTTCCATCTGGAACAACATCTCTTTGCATTTCTTCTAATAACTCCAGAACAATTCGGTTGTCAGTAGTCAATGGACATTGTGTGTAGCTTTCAGCTTGAAAAACTACTAGTCCAATTCTGTCATTTTTTCTTTTAGCAATAAAATCCTTTGCTACGCTTTTAGAAGCTTCAAACCTATCGGGTTTAAAGTCAGTAGCCAACATACTCCCTGATGCATCCATAGCTACAACTATGTCTATTCCTTCACTAAACTGTTCTATATAAGAATCAGAATTTACATTTATTTGTGGTCTAGCTAAGGCGATAATAAAAAGACCAATTGCAATTGTTTTTGTGCCAAAAAATAGATGATGTAGCTTGGGTAAAAACCCACTACTAATATCGCTTATTTGCTTGTAGCTTGAAGTAGCTAGAGTAGCCGCTTTATTTTTTTGAGTTATGATATACCAAAATACAATGAAAGGAATTGACAGCAAGCCCCATAGGATTTCTGGATTAGCAAATTGATATGTGTTAAAAAGTCCCAATTTAAGTTTGCTCTTTTTTGGAGGTGTTTTTCAAGTCATTCCTTGTTTCTTGAATTGTATTTCGGACAATAATTATTGCTTCTTCATTCTCTTGAGGAGAAGGAAGCGTCTTTGCAAATTTCACCATATCTGCTAATCTGAATAACTTGCTAATTAAGATGTGATGATCTCCTGAAATTGCTTTTAACTTTAATTTAGAAAGAATTTCATTACTTGTTTTTTCGAAAGTTGCTACTCCGTAGCGGTATTCGATATACTGCCATATAATATCGGTCAGTTTTGAATAATATAATTTGTTCTTATTTTTCTGCCAGAGTTCTTCTTTTTCAATCAATTCTAACTGTTCAAGAAGCGCTACTGGTAATGGGATTTGAGGTACATCAACTGTCTTTTTTGGTTTGCTTTTCCTTATTCGAATAATGATAATTGTGGCAAGAATGGCTGCAATTATAGCAGTTACCCAAGGCCAGTTACTTCCAAACCACATCTTAATTCTTTCCCAAGTGGTTAGCGGATCTTCTACAAGTGCTTTTATGTCTTTAAAATCAAGAGTAGTGTCTATAGCAACAGGAAGAAATAGAATAGAAACAACATTCGATTGAATTGAATCATCGCCAATCAATGCGCTTATTGGTCCAATTTCTACCATTCCGCTATCAAAACTAGTAATTGTGAAATCTTGTTCGAAGTACATTTGAACATCATTTAAGTTGTCCGAGGAAGATCGTTGCTGAGGCGGTCTAATATCCCAAATTTCAACTGTTTCGCCTAAATCGGTCGAATCAGATATTACCGGCAGTCCAATTTTACTTTGATCAATATCTGCAGAATATTGAAATAACAAACTTACTTGAACAGGTTCGCCAATTAGTAGCTTATTTTTACTTGATACCAGGCTAAAGTTAGTTTGGCTCTGGGAATACCCTAAAACAGCAATAAACAAGCATAGTATGTTTAGAAAATGTTTCATCTTTGTTTAAACAAATTCATTAATGGTATAATATAAGGGCGATTTGTAGTTATCGTAGTATAATCAACACCTGATTTCCTGAAAGTTTCTTTTAGTTCTCTGTTTCGTTTAATAGCGTTTGCTTTGTATTTTGTTCTTGTCTTTTTGCTAGAAGTATTAATCCATTTGGTTTGCCCTGTTTCATTATCTTTTAATTGAATTAACCCTACATTGGGAATTTCATTTTCAATTTCATCTTCAATTTTTAGGGCCACAATATCATGCTTTTTGTTCGCTACTTTCAAAGCGTCTTCAAAATTATCATCGATAAAATCAGAAACTATAAATGCAATACTTCTCTTTTTTACCATATTGGTAAAATAACGGAGTGCCTCTTTTATATCTGTCTTTTTTCCGGTTGGTTGAAACTCAATTAACTCTCGAATTATTCGCAAAATATGTTTCTTTCCTTTTTTCGGAGGAACATATAGTTCTATTTGGTTGGTAAAAAGTGTTAATCCAATTTTATCATTGTTCTGAGTTGCGGAAAATGCTAATACCGCACATAGTTCCGCAATTATCTCGCGCTTTAACCTTTCTTTTGTTCCAAAAGATTCCGATGCTGAAATATCAACAATTAACATTACAGTTAATTCTCTTTCCTCTTCAAATACTTTAACATATGGACGGTTAAAACGAGCAGTTACATTCCAATCGATGGTTCGAATTTCGTCACCAGGCATATATTCTCGAACTTCAGAAAAAGCCATACCTCTTCCCTTAAATGCTGAGTGATACTCACCAGAGAAAACTTGAGAAGAAAGCCCTTTTGTCTTAATCTCAATTTTACGTACTTTTTTTAAAAGTTCTTTTGTATCCATTTAAATCATGTTGCTCGCAGATTCTACTATTATATCCTTTATTTAAAGGGTATATGAATTTTAATAAACTCTTTTGTCTAGTGTATATAGTAATGTTAAAACCTTAATCCCTTGGAAGACTCTCTATGGAACTTCAACTTTATTTAAAATAGTATTAATAATTGTTTCTGTATTAACGTTTTCAGCTTCCGCTTCATAACTTAATCCAATTCTGTGTCTTAGGACATCGTGGCAAACTCTCCTTACATCTTCAGGAATTACATATCCTCTTTTATTAATAAAAGCGTATGCTTTTGAAGCCATTGCCAAGGCAATACTTGCTCTTGGAGATCCTCCAAATTCAATAAGTGCACCTAAATCATCAAGGTTGTAGTCTTTGGGAGTGCGAGTTGCGTAAACTATATCTACAATGTATTTTTCAATTTTCTCGTCCATGTAAACTTGTTTCACAATCTCACGAGCTTTTATTATTGCATTGGTGTCAATAACTACGTTTGGAGTTGGGAAACCTTCTTTAGAAACGGTACTTCTAATAATCCTTTGCTCCTCCTCCTTTTTTGGGTAGTCTAATACAATTTTTAACATAAAACGATCAACCTGAGCTTCAGGAAGAGGATAAGTACCTTCTTGTTCAATTGGGTTTTGTGTCGCCATTACTAGGAATGGCTCATCCAGTTTAAAAGTGTTGTCACCAATCGTAACTTGTCGCTCTTGCATAGCTTCCAGTAATGCACTTTGAACTTTAGCAGGAGCTCTGTTAATTTCATCCGCTAAAATAAAGTTCGCGAAAATTGGACCTTTTTTAGAAATGAACTCCTCCTTATTGTGGTTATATACCATTGTGCCTAATAAATCTGCGGGTAATAAATCCGGTGTAAATTGGATACGACTAAAGTCAGCGTTAATCGTTTTGGCTAATGTTGTAATCGCTAATGTTTTTGCTAAGCCTGGCACCCCTTCTAGCAGAATGTGTCCATTCGCTAATAAAGCAATCAAAAGGCTTTCAATCATATGGGGTTGCCCAACGATTACTTTTTTCATTTCTGAAGTTACTAAGTCAAGAAAAGCACTTTCTTTTTGTATCAATTCGTTTAACGCTTGTATATCTGTTTTAACAGAAGTTGCGTTTGGCTCTATAGATGTTGGGGCCGACGGTGTGATATCATTATTTTCCATTAATTATTGTTTTATTTTAAACGTTCGTAAAAATAGGTTTTTTATCGAGCTGTAAATTTCAGAAATAATCTTATTTTCAAAGCAATTTTGCTTGTTAAAGAGTGTTAAATTTTTCGTAAATAAAGTTTAGTAGATCTATTTAATCCAAGAACACTTTTATTCCACTTTCTTTGAAGTCAACAGCTATATGTTCTTGCAGTGTGGTAGAAAGCGTAAGTCCCACAAAATTAGCTTTGATTGGGAATTTTCTATGTTTTCTATCTACCAGCACAACGGTAGTAAGATATTTCAAGTTAGATTCTAAAATATAACGTGTAGCATAAATTAGGGTTCTGCCAGAATTCAACACATCATCAATAAGAATGATTGATTTATTGTTTAAATATTCCAAATCTGTAGAGAAATCTACATCGTTTTCAAGCGGTTTATCTTTGTGCAGTTTTAACTTGTGTAATGTTACTTTTATTTCGGTAATATTTTGAAGTGCGGCATTTATTTTTTCAGCTAGTAAATAGCCGCGGTTAGCTATTCCAATTAAAACAATTTCCTGTTCATCATAATTTTTTTCTAAAATTTGATGTGCAATTCTTTCAATTTTTTGCTCTACTTGAATAGCTGATAGAATTAATGTTTTTACATTCTCCATGTTATTTCTTGTATTTTAAATAAACACTAATTGCAACTGCATAGGTTTTTTCCATTTCTTTCGAAACATAAATTTCTTCGAAGTTTCCTTTTTCTGTTAAAGTGTTTTTAGAAATGGTAGTTTCTTGCATAAGAAATATTAGTAGGGCTTAAAGATAAGGAATAAAATAAAATGGTCTCCCATATTTTTAGTGTTTTCATTTTTTTCTCACTTCATTCTAAATGACGAATTAATCGATGTTTATTCATCGATTCAGGTAGTTTGATTCCATTATACTAGTGCGTTAAAATTGCGCAACTAATTTTAAGTTCAATCTTCTGGAAGTCAGAAAACTTGGAATAGCATATTGCCTTCCGGATACATCTTTGACCCAATTATAGTTTATAGTATTGGAAATATCAAGAAGATTGAACACCTCAAATGAGAGCCACATTTTATCAATTTTCTTCCATAGCGAACCCTCTTTGTATTTTGTTTTGTCTGTCAAAAGTTCTTTGCTAAAACCAATGTCAACTCTTTTGTAAAGAGATGACCGTAAGGTGTCTTTGTATCTGTCTTTACCTGGGGGCCCATAGGGTAAAGCCGTTCCGAATACAACAGTTAGGTTAACTTTGAAGGTGCTCCATTTTACCTTTTCCGTATTCCACTCTTCTGGCATTCTGTCTTGAAAAAATAGAGCAAACGATACACGCTGGTCTGAAGGTCTTGGAATATAGCCTGGTTCTATTCGAATACTATCCGTTGCAATATCGTTAGCAGTATATCCAGTAATTATTTCTTCTCCATCAGAATTATAATATTCATAAAAATAATCATCCAAAATATCCTCTTGTGTTTTCATATAGGATAAGGAAGCGTAGGACTCAATTCCTTTGACAAATTCTCCGTTAATTTTTAAGTCAATCCCGGTAGCATATCCTTTAGCGTTGTTTTCGCCATAATAACGAATTCTAACATTGTCGATTTCATAAGGAATAATGTCGGTTAAATGCTTGTAGTATGTTTCGGCACCAAATTTAAAGGGCCTTTTCCACATAAAGAAGGTATAGTCACTTCCTAAAACAAAGTGTATAGATTTCTGCGCTCTTATTTCAGGATTGATTACTCCTTGAAGATTTCGGGTTTCTCTATAAAAAGGAGGTTGATAATAAAAACCAGTAGCAAAACGAAAACTTACATTACGTCTATAAATTTCATCTTCACGAACATAAAACCATGCCGGACGAAAATTAAAGCTAATTCTTGGCGAAATGACCAATTGGTTGTTGTAATCCCAGTAATTGGCTCTTACACCACCTGTCATACTGAAATAACTGCTTGTTTCAATTGTGTCTTTTATAATGTATGCACTGTCTTTGGTTCTTACTGAGTCTTCGAAATAAATAGTTTTTGGAATTGCTATCCGGTACATATCTTGAATGTATCCAGAAAGACGATTAGACTGTAAATCATTTTTGGACTTAACAACGCTGCTTAATCTAAGATACTGATACGGTTGCGCTGTTGGATCAATATAACCAACAGAATCTTGTGGATGTGGTATATTAAAACGAGAAGAGTCAACCTGATTCCATTCACTAATTTTATCATTTATTATTTCATGCTGGTACTTTGCTCCCCATTGAAATTTATGTTTTCCTGATTTAAAAGTACCTTTATGGTAAGCATTGGCTACTGTTGCGTTTAATTCATTTCTCGCATGATTTAAAAATGCGCCAACTCCTCTATTAAAAGCAACTTCACCGAGGTCGTCATTACCTAAATCTCTTTCTAGTTCATCTAACTTATACTCACCCAATAAATCAAAACTTTCTGTTTCGTGCGTTTGGTAAATAGAGGAAATAAATTTTAAAGTGAGCAAATCATTTGGTTTATGCGTCAAAGAAGCTGCGGCCATATAGGTTTCAAATTGGGTAATTTCTTGCCCCTCGTAAAAAACGGTAAACCGTAGCGCCTCATTGATACTTCCAAAATTTGTTTCTCTACTTTCTGGAACAACTCTAAATTTATTTTTAGAATACGTTCCAAAGATGGAAAGCTTTGTCTTTTCTGTTAACAGGAAGTTGAACATACCTTGGTAATCCACAAATATAGGTTTGTATTCTCCTTTCGTGTCTAATGCTCCTAATAGGTAGGAGTTAGTTCTGTATCGAATCCCAGTAATATAGTTAAATCGAGAAGATACGTTTTGTTCAACATGGGCAGCAGCTCCTAGCAAACTAGAAGTAAAAGTGCCTTTAAATTCATCTGGAGTAGTGGCTTCAGAATAAGTAATGTCCAAAACCGAAGAAAGTTTATCTCCGTATTTTGCATCAAATCCACCTGCAGAAAAAAGGATGTCACTGACCATGTAAGGATTAATGAAGCTCAACCCTTCTTGTTGCCCGGAACGCGCTAAAAAAGGACGGTAGACTTGAATGTCGTTAACGTAAATTAGATTTTCATTAAAATTTCCTCCACGAACATTATATCCAGCAGAAAGTTCATTGTTTTGCGAAACGCCAAAATTTCCAAATTTTAATGTTTGTTCTATATTTTCACCGATTCCAGTTATTTCTGAAGGAGGTATTGGCTTGAAGTATCCGATGGCTCCGGTTCCGGGGTCTTTGAACGTTACTGTATGTTCTGAGAAAGTTCGTGAACTTAGAGTAATTCTTACCTCTTTCGTCTCATTTGCAAACAATGTATATGATGATTTCTTATTCCAGTATTGAGCACTACTATATTTTATGGTAATTTTTTCATTCGCAGGAACTTTGATGCTGAACTTTCCGTTTTTGTCGGTAATGGTACCTTTTGATGTTCCAGTCAATACAATATTTGCATCCACTACAGGTTCTTCGAATTGATTGTAAAGAGTTCCCTTTATTATGCCAGTGCTTTGTGCACCAATTTGAAAAGTGCAAAACAGTAGTAGAATAAAAATGGATAATTGAATTTTCATGTATTTGATTGGCTAATCTTTTCGTTTAAAATCGCCATTTTTCCATGCCTTAATAAATTTAGACCATGCAATTGGATTTAGCAAATTGATAGGAGGAGCTTGTCCGGCATAATATAATTTACTCTGGTACTGTTGCATTTGCCATTTGTAATTCATATCCCCATCCATAGGAGTAGCATCCGCTCTTTCCTTTAAAGATGCTCTTTCCAAGTTAGCTTTGGCTCTTTTGTAATCGTCATTTGGTATATCAGCATTTACAAATACTTCAGCAAATTGTTCCTTAGAAGGCCATGGATAAATATGCGCAGCTTTCAGAAGTATAGTGTCTTTATACATTACTTGGATTAGGGAATATTTACTGGTGTTGAGAGTGTCTGGAATAATAAAGTTTGCTTTTTTGTATCCTACAGAAGAGAAAATAATTGTATCTCCCTTGTTAGCAACAAATGAAAAATATCCAAAATAGTCAGAGGTGGTACCTCTTCTAACTGATTTGTCAATAATGTGGCAAAAGGCAACAGCTTCAAGGCTGTCACCTGAAACGACAACTCCACTAAATTGAATTAACGAATTTTTAGTTGTGTCTTTTTGTCCAAAACTAAAAACTGTTGAAAAGCAAATAAGTAGGCTTAAGAATAAATTTTTCATCATGGTTAAAGCTATTAAAACTCTTTAATTTTTCTTTTATTATCCAAAGCTACAAAATGAATTACGAATGAATCTCTATATTTGAAAGGATTTCTAATAATAAAGATCAAGTATGTGTAGAATATTATCTCTAGTTTTTCTTTTTCCTTTTTTTTATTCAGCACAAATAACTATTTCTGATACTGATATGCTTCAAAGTGGTGAAATGTATTTTTATAGTTCAAGTCCTGACTTTTTATCGGTAGATGTGTCTTTGACAGGAGCAAATTACTCTTGGGATAATTCTGCACTAACTGTTTTAAATCAAGATACATTGAATGCCGTTAACGTTACCTCAACTCCATTTCTATATCAATTGTATTTTAATAATATTGCTCAATATCCTGAACATAAGGCAGATTATGCAGTGGTAGGACAAACAATAGACGCCTTTGGGCAAATCACAATTTCGAACGTGTATGATTATTTTAAGGTTGATTCAAATTCTCTACAAAAAGTAGGGTTTGGAGCTAATATAAATGGACTTCCAGCATCCGTTAAATATGATACAATAGATCAAGTTTATCCATTATCTATGACATTTGGTACAACTGATTCGACATCTGCATATTACATTTTAGCTATTCCAACTCTGGGGACATATGGGCAATGGATTAGACGGAAAGTTGAGGTTGATGGTTGGGGTAATATTACAACTCCTTATGCTACTTATTCAAATACAATTAGAGTTAGGACTACTTTATATCAAAGGGATACTTTATACGTTGACCAGTTTGGGTTTGGAACCAACATCGATAGACCGATAGAAAATATTTACGAATGGTTTGAGCCAGGGAGTGGGGCGCCAGTATTTAAAGCTGTAGAAAGTTCGGGTGCATTAACTGAAATCAAATATTTGGATACGATCAATACTACCTCGGTAGAAAGTCAATTTTACGGCGATTGGAAAGTTTATCCTAATCCTGTTGTAAATATTTTGAACGTTGAAATTGGAAGTGAGTTTACGTATGAAATTTATGACATTGAGGGTAGGTTAATCAAAAAAATAGATAATTGTTTTTCCGAAACGATTGACCTAAGTTGTTTGTCAAGAGGTGTTTATACTTTGTTAGTCAAGACAATAGATAAACGCAAAAGTTATAAGCTTGTCAGAAAATAATTATGAGCTTTACATGTTTTATTTGCAAATGCGTTTAACCCCATTTTCAAAAAGTGCTAAAGCGTAGGTTTGCATATCCGCATTAGCCAAAGATTCTCTTTCCAGATATTGCTACTTTTCAAAAGGGGGTGATTTTTATTCTCATTAAAAATGTCGATGGAATGGTTTCTGGAATTAGGGAGTAATTTCAATACGATTTCTATAAATATTTAGCTACATGAGATTTATTGGGTAAGGTTTTGTGAAATATAAACTATTTTTAGTAAGTTAGTATAAATTTTTTTATTACAGATTAAACTATTATTGTCATGAACAAACTTCGGCTTATTGGGTGTGTTTTCTATGTTCTTTTAACAAGTAATTTACTTTCTCAGCAAGTTATTGCGACACAAGGCAATTCGAGTTCAAATTCTACAGCTACTTTGGATTATACGATTGGGGAGGTTGTAATTATGACTGGAACAGATAATCAAAATCATATTACTCAGGGATTTCACCAGCCAATATTTGAAATTACCACTATAGACAATACCGAAATTTGCTGTGAGGTTAATATTTATCCAAACCCAACTATAGATCAGCTTAACATACAGGTTAAAGAAATTGATCAATTTTCTAGGTTCGATATTTTTGATGTAAATGGAAAACTTCTAAACACAAGGTTAATAGATCAAAATAACATGCAACTTTCTTTTTATAAATATGCAACGGGAGTGTATTTTATTAGTTTCATCTCGACCGAAAACCAACTAATCAGAACATTTAAAGTTCAAAAATCATATTAATTATGAAAAAACATATACTATTATTTTTATTTACTGTTTTATTGGCAGTGCCTTCATTTTTTTCTCAATCTCCGCCAGAAGCGTTTAAATATCAATCAATTGTAAGAGATTCATCGGGAAGCATGTTGCAAAATCAAGCGGTTGGTTTTCAGTTTACGATTATTCAGGGTAGTATAAATGGTAACGCAGTCTATCAAGAATCATTCAGTTTAAATACGAATTCTTATGGACTAGTAAATTTAGACATTGGATTAGGAACTGTTATAAGTGGAAGTTTTTCAAACATAGATTGGAGCCAAGGACCTTATTTTATAGAAACTGGACTTGATATAACTGGAGGAACAGATTATTCAATTATGTCAACTAATGAGTTGATGAGTGTTCCTTATGCTCTTTATGCTAAAACTTCAGGAGGTGGCCCAGCTGGACCGCCAGGAGCTACTGGTGCCCAAGGTCCTCAAGGTATTTCATCAATTTTCCAACAAACAGTTTTAAATGTTGGTGATGCTAATTGTCCTAATGGTGGTTTATTAATAGAGAGCGGTGCTGATGTAGACACGAACAATATTTTATCCCCGAGTGAGATAACTTCCTCTAGTTATGTTTGCAATGGAGTTGATGCTGCGGATGATCAAAATTTGATAGGAGCTACTTTATCAGGAACGATTTTACAAATCGATATTGAAAATGGAAATTCAACGACTGTTGATTTGGCTTTATTGCAAGATGGCATAGGAACAGATGATCAAATTATTCAGCAATTAACATTTGATTCTCTAACGAATAATTTAACAATAGGAATTGAAAATGGTAATGTGGTTTCAGTAGATATGACTGGCCAAACCGGACCGCAAGGCCCAGATGGAGCACAAGGCCCAGATGGTAATGCTGGCCCTGACGGAGCGCAAGGCCCCGATGGAAACGCTGGCCCAGACGGAGCACAAGGCCCCGATGGAAACGCTGGTCCTGACGGAATTCAAGGCCCCGATGGCAACCAAGGAGCAGATGGAATACAAGGACCAGATGGAATTCAAGGACCAGATGGTAACCAAGGACCTAATGGTAACCAAGGTCCCGACGGAATTCAAGGCCCCGATGGCAACCAAGGAGCAGATGGAATACAAGGCCCCGATGGCAACCAAGGAGCAGATGGAATACAAGGACCAGATGGTGTACAAGGACCAGATGGTGTCCAAGGACCCGATGGTAACCAAGGCCTCGACGGAATTCAAGGTCCCGACGGAATTCAAGGCCCCGATGGCAACCAAGGACCAGATGGAATTCAAGGACCAGATGGTAACCAAGGCCCAGATGGTATCCAAGGACCTAATGGTAACCAAGGTCCCGACGGAATTCAAGGCCCCGATGGCAACCAAGGACCCGACGGAATTCAAGGCCCCGATGGCAACCAAGGAGCAGATGGAATACAAGGACCAGATGGTGTACAAGGACCCGATGGTAACCAAGGCCCCGACGGAATTCAAGGTCCCGACGGAATTCAAGGCCCCGATGGCAACCAAGGACCAGATGGAATTCAAGGCCCCGATGGCAACCAAGGTCCCGACGGAATTCAAGGTCCCGATGGTAACCAAGGCCCCGACGGAATTCAAGGTCCCGACGGAATTCAAGGCCCCGATGGCAACCAAGGACCAGATGGAATTCAAGGACCAGATGGTGTACAAGGACCAGATGGAATTCAAGGCCCCGATGGCAACCAAGGTCCCGACGGAATTCAAGGCCCCGATGGCAACCAAGGAGCAGATGGAATACAAGGACCAGATGGTGTACAAGGACCCGATGGTAACCAAGGCCCCGACGGAATTCAAGGTCCCGACGGAATTCAAGGCCCCGATGGCAACCAAGGACCCGACGGAATTCAAGGACCCGATGGTAACCAAGGCCCCGACGGAATTCAAGGTCCCGACGGAATTCAAGGCCCCGATGGCAACCAAGGACCAGATGGAATTCAAGGACCAGATGGTAACCAAGGACCTAATGGTAACCAAGGTCCCGACGGAATTCAAGGCCCAGATGGCAACCAAGGAGCAGATGGAATACAAGGACCAGATGGTGTACAAGGACCCGACGGTAACCAAGGACCCGACGGTAACCAAGGACCCGACGGTAATCAAGGCCCCGATGGAATTCAAGGCCCCGATGGCAACCAAGGACCAGATGGAATTCAAGGCCCCGATGGCAACCAAGGTCCCGACGGAATTCAAGGCCCCGATGGCAACCAAGGAGCAGATGGAATACAAGGACCAGATGGTGTTCAAGGCCCTAACGGAATACAAGGCCCTGACGGTAACCCAGGGGCTGACCTACCCGGAACATCTGGCCAAACCATTCGGCATAATGGTACAGATTGGATTGCTAATAGTTTCTTATTTAACAATGGAACTAATATTGGTGTTGGATCTACTTCGCCTGGCAGGCGACTTGAAATTGAGGAGGATGCTCAGTATACAGGTTTAAGATTAAACAACACGAGTATAGGAGGAAGTTATTGGGATATCTTATCCAATGGAAATGCAAGTGTTAATTCAGCGGCTTTATCATTTTGGAATGGTAGTCACAGATTATTGATTGATGACAATGGGAATATTGGTATTGGAACAACAAATCCTAATACCAAATTAGAAATTGTATCATCCTCAAGTCCAACTTTGAGAATTAATGAAAATAATCAAGCGGGGTATCTTGAATTAATAGGACATGCTGATTCGCAGTCTCAAATAATACATTTTAATGGTACAACGAATGAAAGTACGATGTTGGATATAGATGCCGTATCAACTGGCGGCGGAGCTCAAACTATACGATTATTTAGAAATGCAAATAGTTCTGGGCTTGGATATTTTAAAATTTATAATCCAGGAACAACAACAGAGAATTTAAGAATTGACGCTGCTACTGGAAATTCTTATTTTGGAAATTCAATAAATAATTCAGGTGATATTAATGCATATGGAGGTAATATTAATCTTTACAACGATATAGTTGGAAATGTTGGTTATTCTTCGCTCCTACTAAGTTTGGACAATACTACGGCTAATGCTACTGCTGAAATAAGATTAGCTAGAACATCTGGGACAGCTTACTTAGGGTTAGAAATAAACTCAACATCTAGAGACGGTATTCGTTTTCAAACTGGTCAATCAACATTAAATGAGGTTGCTAGAATTGATCAAAACGGTAATTTTCAACTACAAAATGGAACAAGTATAAATGAGTTTTCTACAGACGGAACTTTGGCAGGTAACAGTGATGATGCTTTACCAACAGAAAAAGCGGTAAAAACTTATATTGATAACAATAGTGGTGCCGGTAGCATTGATGATTTATCTGATGGTAGTGATGGGCTTGGAACAAATAATGTTTTTCTTGGAACTAATACAGGTAACTCAAATGATGCTGGTGGGGGATACAATACTGGTTTGGGTTATAATTCATTAATTGATTTGACATCAGGAGATCATAATACTGCTGTTGGTTATGCATCCCAATACGAACAAATAGATGGGTCGTACAATACTTCAGTAGGTTCTTATTCAATGATCTATGGAAATAACTCAAATGTTGGAAATACAGCGTTTGGTTATGCTGCCATGAGGGGTGCAAGCACTGCAATGTTTAATAATGCCAACTATAATAATGCGATAGGTTTCGCTTCATTATATTCCATCGTTAGTGGGGATAATAATAATGCATTTGGAACTAACGCACTTAGGTCCACAACAACTGGTATAGGTAACGATGCATTTGGTCAAAGAGCTCTTTACAGTAATGTTGATGGCGATTATAATGTGGCAATGGGTTATTATGCTGGTTATTTAGGTAATGGGGATAAGAATGTATTCATTGGCTATCAAGCAGGCTATAACGAAACAGGGTCGAATACTCTTTACATATCAAATTCATCTACCGCAACACCTCTGATAAAAGGTGATTTTTCAGCTAAAGAATTAGAGTTAAAAGCTAAAACTAAAATTATTAGGCAAGATGGAGCCAATTACATTGAATTTAGTGCTGATGCATCAGGAAATTATATTACTTCTGATGATCCAGGAGCAAATCAAAAACCTTTATACATTTCTGCTAACCCTTCTTCATCCGCAACAAAGCCTATTTATTTAAGAACAAATAATAGTGCGCGAATGACAATACATGGAGATGGAAATGTAGGGGTAGGAACAACATCTCCTGACTATAAATTAGATGTAAATGGTGACTCTAGAATAGGTTGGAATGGTTATTCTGATAAAATACTAATAAGTCCTTTCGATTTTCTATGTAATATGGGTGGGTTCTCTACTGAAGCTGATGGTTTTGGGAATATTTTTGAAACAGATGATGGCAACGGCCAGTGGTACACAGCATTTGCTCCAAGAGGGTATAAAATAGTTGGATTGTATTTAAATATGATAAATGGTCCAGCTAATGTAATTGTCACAAAATCGGATTATTCAACAAATGGAGAAACAACCCTTCATACATTTTCAACAAGTGATCATAATAGCTCTGGTGCGGTAATTTACAATGTTTCTTCATTCAACTCAGGTTTATCGGTGTCAGGTGATGAATACATATATATTGAATTAACAAATATTAATACAGATGTTATTAAGAATAAAGGAGGGTATTTAATTATTGAGCCTTTGTAGTTATTCAAATTTTATCTAATAAATTTATGCTACGTAATTACAATGTTTCAAAATTACATGGGTAAAGTCAATAACTGGAATAACCTATGGACTCTATTTTTAAATTTTAATCAAGCTTTCAAAAAAAAAATTTCTGTAAAATGAATATTAAACCGTAAATTTCATTTCCAAATAATTGAATTACAAGTGCCGTAAAATCCCATTTTCAAAAAGCGCTAAAACTGAGGTTCTAACGCCTGCAGTTGTTAAAGCATCATTTGTCCAAGTATTGCAAGTCCTGAATAGGTAGTAACTCCCTTTAGCTTCATAAAAATTGTCCGTAGATTTGTATCCAACATTGGGGATTAATTGTGGCCTCGTGTCTGGATTTATCACAAATGATTGCTTAATAAATCCAGTCAATGCAGCGTATTTTTCTTTTGTAATTACACATCTTTTAATGCTTTGGCTTTCAATAGGTTTTCTGAGAAAATAAGTAACATGCATGGCGGTTGAACTGGGCAGAAAAGCCGCATTAATAGCTGTTGAAGTTTTGAGGTCACTCCATGATGGAGTGTCTAGAAAGAAGCCTTTATCACCCCATCCAATGGAGATGAATTGAGGATTTTGATGGATTCCACTGAAGGTTTTAGTATCAATAAACTCAGTCCAATTAATTAAAGTAGTTTCAACCGGAAGACATACATCTGTATGAACGCCGTTGGAAATGATGAATATTTCAATTTCCCCATTTTCAGGGTTATAGTCTTTATTAATTGGTAAGGATGCTCCTATAAGTGCAATTGTCAAATAGGAACATAGAAACAGGATCAAAATCTCCAAAGAGTAGAGTAAAAATATAGCAACTTTAGTTATATACTTCATACGTTCAATATATACAAAATACATATTCATGAATGTTAAACCTTGTTAATAATTTGTTGTCTAGAGGCGTACGGGTGAAATAATAATTTAGGAATAAGCGTTTCCCGGTTTTTTATATAATTTTCCAACAAATAATAGTTTAGATCCATTGAGGGTTGGGTAGATGTAACCGTGTTTTTTTATATCCGTATTTTTCGAATATGTTTTTCCTTTATTTATCTTTATAAAAAATGCTTATATGTGTTAAAATACGTACTTTACAGGAATGTACGTAGATAATGTAAAAGATATCATTCATTTATTGAATAACGATGATAAAAAAGAGTTTAGATCTTTTATTAATCGTCAGAGAAGTAGAAAGAATCGAAAGGATTTAGAGCTATTTGAAATTTTGTGTGAAACGGAATCTTATCCAGCAAAAGAAATAGTAAAGCGACTCTATGACGATTTAAAAATGAATGCATATCACTCTGTTCGAAAACGCTTGTTGAAGCATTTAACAGATTTTATTATTGTTAAACGAATTGATGAGGATACAACATCATCATCTTCAATAATGGGGTTGCTAACATTGTCTAGGTTTTTATTTGAAAATGATAACGATAGGTTAGGTTGGATATACTTAATTAAAAGTGAACAATTGGCCATTAATAATGAGCAATTTGATTTATTGGATAATATTTTGAATGTTCAAATAGAAAATGCAAATAGTGATTATGCTCCTAAGATTGATCAAATTATTGAAAAATGGAAGACTAATAAAAGCTTGGCGGATGAAGACGAACGTGCAAATATTGCTAATGCAATATTACAAATTAAATTAGATGAGTATCGTTTGCAAGGTAAACCTATTGAAATACAGAAAGAGGTAACGAAAGTGATGTATGAATATGATTTGTACAATGCAGCATTAGAAAGACCGAAAATCATCCATAATTTATTAGCAATTGTCAGAGGTTCTGTTCTCGCGAAAAAAGAATATTATAAATTCGAGCCTCTGGTTATAGAGAGCTTTAATCAAATTGAAAATAGTGTTGGTTTTAAGAAAAAAGATCATTTCTATAAACTAAATATATTGTACATGATAGCACATATCTTGTATCGAAATAAAAAATTTAAGGAGTCTTTAGAGTATTTGATGTTATTTAAAAAGGATATAGCAAAGTATGCTAAATCTTATTCTCGTAAATTTTACCCTAGGTATTTATTGCTATACGCTACTGTTCAGAATATAGAAGGTAACGTTGAAGAATCTATACGTATTATAGAAAAAGCACTTACTGAGCATCAAAATATTCTTTCAATCCAAGATGTCTTGAATATGAAAATCAATTTGGGAGTCTATTATTTTGAGCTTGAAAAATATAAAGAATCAAATAAGATTATTTATTCGATTGAAAATAGTGATAAATGGTTGGAGAAAAAAATAGGTAAAGAATGGATTTTACGTAAGAATTTAGGAGAGATATTAAATTTGTATGAAAGAGGCAATGTCGAAATTGCAATGAGTCGAATAAAGTCATTTGAGAAACAACATGAGTCATTGCTCAAAATGCCTATTTACAATAGAGTAGGTTCGTTTATTGACTTTATTAAAGTATGCATAGACAAACCTTATTGGGTATCTTCCAAAGAGTTTAATGCGCATGTCGATCGCACTTTGAAGCGCTGGCCTATAGATCAAGAAGATTTGATAGCCTCTTCTTTTTATTGTTGGCTTAAAGCTAAAATGCTGAAGAAGCCTTTTTATTATGTAATGGTAGAAACTTTACAGGGAAGATTGTAATGATTAACCCATTGAGTGATAAACGCTTTGAACGTCTTCATCATCTTCAAATTTTTCCAGTAATTTTTCAACTTCAGCTTCTTGTTCTTCTGATAGTTTGGTAGTATTATTTGGTATTCTTTCAAACCCTGATGACAGAATTTCATATTTTTTATTTTCAAGCTCTTTCTGGAGTGATCCGAAATTTTCGAAAGAACCATAAATCATTATATTTTCATCATCTTCAAATACATCTTCAGCACCATAATCAATCAATTCAAATTCTAATTCTTCCAAATCGATTTCACCTTTAGGAATGCTAAAGTGACAATTTTTTTCAAACATGAATTCCACAGATCCCGATGTACCCATACTACCTCCGTTATGCGTGAAATAATTGCGCATACTTGCTACTGTCCTGTTGTTGTTATCTGTTGCTGTTTCTATTAAAATAGCAATTCCATAGGGACCGTAACCTTCAAATAAAATTTCTTTATAGTCGGAAGTGTCTTTATCGGTAGCCTTTTTTATGGCTCTTTCAACATTTTCCTTTGGCATGTTGGCAGTCTTTGCATTTTGCATCACTGCTCGCAATCTGGCGTTTGTTTCGGGATCCGATCCACCTTCTTTAACGGCAATTACGATGTCTTTTCCGATTTTAGTAAACGTTTTGGCCATTTTAGACCACCTTTTCATTTTTCTTGCTTTTCTAAACTCAAACGCTCTTCCCATTTCTAAATTCTTGAATAAACTTAAATTTGATATGAGACAAATATAAAAAAATGCTAGCTAAAAATGATAAGGCCTAAAAGAATTCCTCCAATAATGAGAAATATATTTTTAACCTTATCTTTATTGTTATGGTACTCCTCGAAAATAAGTAATGTAGTAATGTGTAGTAACATTCCTGATGTAATTGCCAGTAAGTTCACACTTAAAAAATTAAACCAGTTTTGGTCTTGTAAAAAGATGCCTGCAAGGCCTCCAAGAGGGCTCATAAAAGCAAAAGTGAAAAATAATATCAGCGCGGTAGATTTTTTAATTTTTGCTGAAATAAAGAAAAGCATCAAAACAATTGCAACTGGTATTTTATGTGAAACTATTGCCCAGAAAAAAATAGAAGAGAATGCACCTTGAGAAGCATGAGCATGTGTATGACCATGGTGCTGAAAGTCATCAATAATGAATAGAGGTATTCCTTCGATAAATGCATGCGCGCACAATCCAAAGAAAAGCGTGTAAATAACCTTATTAGAAACATCGAACCCTTCTTTATGGCTATGCTCATGTCCGTGAACGTGTCCATGCTCTACACCCCTTGAGAATAATTCTAATATAATTTGAATTAAAAAACCCACCAATAGATATACGCCTAAGTTGGGAGCGGTATTCGCAAATAACTCGGGTAAAATATGAATGCATATTAGACTTAATACAAAAGAAACACCAATAGTTGTTACGTATTGTTTTATTTTGGAGAAGAAACTATCAAATAGCAGCGTCAGTATTCCAGCTAAAGAAACACTTCCAAATAAAACAATCATTACTAGCCAACTATCCATCATTTTCTCCCTACAATTATCAATCTATCAGAAACCTCTCGGTCAAATGGGTTTAAATTGTAATCGCCAAAGATAGAATCTATTTTCAAATTTGTTTGCGAAATCAAAGATTGAAAATCTTCCGGAAATAACGCTTGTACTTTTTCGGTAAAATGAAAATCTTTTTCCTTATCGGTAAAATCAATGGTTTTTACAATATTTCCGTTTTCATAAGCACGTTTTAATCGAAAATTAATCTGGTCGATAAATTTTATTTCTTCATTAACAAGATTACGAATAACTTTATTTGTATTCATGAAGTCGATAACAAACACTCCGTTTTTTTTTAACATGTTTTCTATCGCCTTTAGAACTTTTATATTTTCGGTTGATTCGAAATATCCAAAGCTCGTGAATAAATTGAAAATGGCATCAAATTGATTTTCGCAAAATGATTTCCGCATATCTCTTACTTCAAAGCGAAGGTTGGTATTATTGAATTTTTTCGCAAAAGCAATACTTTTTGGAGATAAGTCAACCCCCATAGTTTTAAATCCTATTTTATTTAAAAATATTGAATGCCTTCCTTTTCCACATGCCAAATCTAGAATGTTTGACTTCAAATCAAGTTGAAGATTAGTAATTAAATTAGTGATAAATTGCTCTGCTTCATCATCATCTCTATTTTTATAAAGCTTATGATAATATTCAGAGTCAAACCAAGTTTCAAACCATTCCATCGCAATAATGTTTAAAAGGCAAATATATCTCTTTAAGAATAATAAGTTGAAATTTTGATTTTCAATTTATTTTCTGCCTTCAAA
>CALSMU010000014.1 GCA_943787535.1 uncultured Flavobacteriales bacterium
TAACGTAGTGATAAAACACATATGTGTTTTATCCTACTATGTTGCAATCTAGTTAAAAATCTTCAAAAACACGGCTATCACTAATGTTTACATTTTTAAATGTTGTCAAATGAACTTTTTATTTTGGCACAGAATATTTAAGTTATTCATTCTTAAAAGACACCCACTTTTATTTTGTTTTTATCAGCCTTATGGATTGATTTTCAATATTTAAAATATAAACATTGGGAGCTAATGAAGATAGGTTGATTGAATTTACATCAGAATTCAATTGCCCTGTCATCACGGTTTCACCCAACATATTATAGATCGTAAATTCTTTAACGCTCGAGAAATCTGCTTCAATGGTAATTTGATTATCAAAAGGATTTGGAAACACATTGAAATAATTGGAGGAGCTATTCACATCACTTATTGCTGTTGTTTGTGTACACTCTCCAATAATTCCATCTATATCATAGCGAGAAACAAATTGCCAAATTTCCGAATTGGCATCAATGGTCATATTCCCAAAACTACCAGGCCAATCATGTCCTCCACCTATCACCTTTAATTCCTCCACGTATGCACAACCTGATGCAGTTGACCAAGTATATCGCTCTACGGATGAGCTTACAGCAATCATGCTTGCAGTTGGATTGCAAAGGTTATAGGTTGCCCAATAACTATGTGTTGCTGCTGCGGAAATATAATATTCTATACCTCCAAATACGATTCCATTGTATGGTGAAGTGAGGTCATCCGTACCAAGTATTGTAAGAACTCCAGTGGGATGCACCGGAGAGCAAAAACTATTTGGATTCGCTTGCATGGTTCTAGCTACTGGAGCTATAGCTGCAATTCTGTTATTGAGCTTACATCCAAGTTCAAAGGTCATGTCTCCTCCTAAGGAATACCCACAAGCATATATTCTATTCTGGTCTATTTGATAATTACTAGCAATCGTATCAATCAATGAACTAAAAAAGGGCACATCATCAAAAGAGCCTGGGACTTTAGGAATCCAGTTAAAAGAGTTTCCGTCACTTGGGTCAGGACGTGCTTGGGGATAAACTAAAATAAAATCAGCAGTATCGGCAATAGGTCTCATGTCGGAAGTTGCTTGCCAAACTGAATTTGTGCCACCACCTCCATGTAAATTAAACACCAAAGGAAAATTTGTAGTTCCATCATAACTTGCTGGAACATAAATACTATATTCTCTTGTTAAGCCATCATTCTGGATGGTTGCGCTAATGTATCCTTGAGCATTGCTTGCACTAAGACAAGTGATAAATATTAAGAGTGAAAGAAGCCTTTTTGCTATCATAATAATCTTTTTTATGTGGTTGTATTGAAATGCATTTATATTTACCTTAGATACATTTAAAAGTAGGGTAACTCATGTTTCAAACGGTATAGATCGAATCAGTGAACATTATATTCCAGTTTACACCAGAGTCAATTGTTTTAAAAAGGTAGGAGATTTGATTCGTATCTGTTACAATAATAAAACCAATATCTGAATTGATAAATTCGATGTTTCCCATATTACCTCTGTTATCTGTGTAATTGGCATGAAATGACATGGTGTCTCCAGTAAATATTTGGGTAAACGAGGATGGCGTTAATCTATAGAGTTGCGCAAAAGGGAAGCCATAGGAGTTACCAGCAACATATGCAACTGAATCGTTGATAAGGCATACATCTGTAGGGCGGAAAATTATGCTCCCAGGAAGATTAGACCAATTCACACCACCGTCTATTGTTTGTTGAAAATTGTACACTCCTTGATATCCTTCGCTGCGAAGACCAACATCAGAGTCAAGAAAATGTAAGTTACTAATTGGGCAACAGCCAAAATCAGTTCCACCACCAGTGTTTACAGTTGTTTCCATTTGCCAATCATCCTGTGTAAAATAAATGCTATTTACAATACCTGAGGCTGGTGTAGAATCTGAGTTGTTAGAAAATTGATAGCCGACGTTGTCTTCTGTCATTTGAACATTTGCTTCGTGAACTCCTAAATTAAACCATTGCCCGAAGGAAATAATATTAGCACAGAAAATGCTAGTTAGAATTAATAGGACCTTCATCTTTTTGTTTAATTGATTACAACGTTTTATTTAACAACTATTTTTGCGTAAATATCCAAACTAATAAACGCATTATTTTTAATCTCACAGTCACGCATAGTTCCTTCTAAATTGAATTTCAGTCTTGCAAGCGCCTTTTTGCAGTTCTCATTTTCAGTTTCTACAAATCCCTCAATTCTGTGTAATCCAATACTATTGAATCCGTAATTAAAGATAAGCGGCATTGATTCAGTCATAAATCCTTTTCCCCAGTTTTCCGGCAATAACCAAAAACCAATTTCTCCCTTTTTATTTTCTTTACTCAAGTCGTTTAATCCTCCTGCACCTAGAAACCTCCCATCATCTTTTGAACAAACAGCCCACCAAATTCCGGTTTCATTTTTTTCAAGGTCAGCAAACCATTTCATTTGTTCTTTCGTTGCATCTAAGCTATCGAAACTAATTCCATAATACTTTATAATGTCAGGATGAGAAAGTCCTTTGAAAACATTTTTTAAATCCGAATCAACAAATTGCCTTAAGACTACTCTTTCAGATTCTAGAATTGGAAATTTTCTTCTCATTTTATGTTCGGGCTTTATGACTTACAGTCACGGAAATTATACAAGTACAGTGTTTCTAATAATTTCATAATATTCTACAACTTCCAGGTAAGGTTAATATCCCACCCTTGGCGAATACTAATTTCACCATCATAGAAAACCACTTTTTCAGGCTGTAAATGCTTTAAGTAAATACCCGTATCCCATTTGTTGTTGTTATTTTCATCGTAGATTAACTTCAACTGGTATTGTCCTGGAGCTAGTTGATTGTAATTGTGCTTAAAAGAATCCCCTTCAAAAGTTTTCTGACTAACTATATTTCCATCTTTCAGTAGTTGTAAAATATAATCCCCTTTCTCAACTTCCATGTTAAGAAAGAGCTTTCCATAGTCTTTCTCTTCTTTATATTTAAAGGATACTTTAACAGTATCGGTGCTTTCACCAAGTAAGTTTGTAAAGGCATTGGGGCAAATAGTAAGTACATATTTTTTTCCTGGGATCCATTCTGAGGACACCATCACTTCTCTGCTTCTGTTTTGAGTAACATTAAAAGGGACTTCCTCTTCTCTTAGCTCCAGCTTCAATTTTGAGTCGTCAATTTTGGATAAAGGCTTGTTAAAATTAAGGATAAGGTCCGAGTAATTGTCTAAACCTTTTTTAGCATTGTTGGTGATGACAAAAGGAGAAGGTTGTGCTTTTTTGGGAGTAGGAGTTGTAATTTTAATAGTGTCCGCATATCCATTTGACTTGTCATCAATGAAAATAGAAATAAACTTTTCCTTTGTATCGTTCGTGTCTATCCAAAATTCAATAGAATCCTTTTTTGATGAATAATTAATCCAACCTGGGGTTAAATCAAGGCCATTAATACCTGAAATTGCTAAGTCGTCAGATGACCTATTCATGGTTAAATTTATCTTCCCTTGGGGAGTATATTTTTTCTCCACAACAAATTGCCTTTTTAAATCTTCCTTAAAAAGTACGAATGTATTTTCCAAAGTGTCAGATGCTGGTTTTGGAATTTCAATTTGACTATCTGAAAACGCAATAGCTTCACTTTTTGGGTTAAATAGGTAATTTTTGTTTTCGTCTAATAGAGCAACGGCTTTGTATTTCCCGCTTTCATGTATTCCATAGTAAAGCTTCCGGACTTACTCGTTTTAACAAAGTACATAGGTTTTTCTTTAAATGGAATGGAATCGGTATTTTCTTCATAGAGCATTACGGTAGCATTTTCCACCCCCGACTTTGTAAAAGCATCTTGTACTTTGCCCTTTAAAAATGAGTGAGTCTATGTAGCTGCCAGTTGAAAAAACATAATTGAAGTTCTTTGTCACATTCCCTTCTGTAATATCCTTAATTGCGTCTCCAAAGTTGATTGTATATGTTGTGCTGTCTTTCAGCTCTCCTTCCAATCCTATTATTAGCTTTTTCCCTTTAATTCGATAATTAGGACTTCTGGCTAGGAACAGGAGTAATGATTATATTCTTTAACGGCTTATCTAAAACGAAATACTCATTAAATTGCAAAACAATTTCATTAGCGTCAAAATTCGTTGAAAAGTTGGCGGGAATAGCTGGAGTCAACTTATTGGTGTCTAGTGTTGGCGGGTATAAATCTCTGATCCCTCCAGATGGAGCCATTTGTTGAGCACATTGGCTAAAAACAAATAATGCCGCTATTACTGTTATAGATAAGAAAATTTTCAAAGAATCGATTCAATAATAGTTACAATTTTTTCCAGCCCTTTTTGATCTTCAGTATCAAAGTCATTTAATTTGGTACTGTCAATGTCTAGAACAAACGCAACTTCTCGCTCCTTATTTCTAACAGGCAGAACAATTTCAGACTTAGTAGATGAACTGCAAGCAATGTGTCCAGGAAATTTGTCGACATCGCCTACAATAATTGTTTGATTTCGCTCCCAACAAGCACCACAAACTCCTCTTCCTTTTGCAATCCTAGTAGCATGCAACAGGCCCTTGAAAAGGTCCCAAAACAAGTTGGTCACCGGTAACTTTATAAATTCCAACCCAAAAGTAATTCAAACCATATTTTAAGGCTGCCATAATGTTGCTCAAGTTTGCGATTAGGTCGTCTTCGCCATAAACAAGTGCTTTTACCTGCTCTTCAAGTAAAAGATATTTTTCTGCAGTTGGCAAGCTTGGGTTAATAAAAGTTGATTCTGACATATATGACAAATATATTCAGTTTTTTCAAGTGTTAAGAAGATACACTCTTAAATTGAGTTTAAGGTATAAAAAAAAGCCTCTTCTAAACCAATGTTGGTCGAAGAGGCTTTCGTATTTTTAATGTCATTTCTAGTGTTCGTGACCTCCAGGACCATGAACGTGACCATGTTCTAATTCTTCAGCAGTTGCTTCTCTAACATCAACAATACTTCCGGTAAAATGTAGGTTTTGCCCAGCCAGTGGGTGATTTACATCAACAGTTACAGTTGTCTTCGTTAATAGACTTTACTTTTGCAGGGTGAACTTGCCCATTTTGGTCTTCCAATGGAAGCACATTGTCTACTTTCACCTCTTCTACTAATTTACCTTCTTGCATAAACATGTCTTGTGGTAAATCAATAATAGCCTCTTCTGATCTTGGTCCGTAGGCCTTGTCAGATGCAATTCCAAAAGAGAAAGTATCCCCTGTCTTTAAGGGAACAACATTAATTTCAAAATCAGGAAGCATCATTCCTTTTCCAGATAAAAAAACCAAAGGATCTTTTCCTACTGTAGATCTCAATTTTTTCACCCTCAGCAGAGTCTTTAAATAGGTTATACTCTAGTGAAATTACTTTATGATTTGTATCGCTCATTTTATTTTTTTTTGCAAATGTAATATTATAAAAAGGGATATAAAACAAAATCGACTTATTTCATAGTATTTCCGCATGATTAATAAGTACTTTTGCAATCTATCATTAAAAATTACTGTTTTGGAAAATTTTAAAAAACTTGGAATAAAGGAAGATTTTATTAAAGGGTTAAATGAATTAAACATTGTTAAACCCACGCAAGTTCAACAAGAGGCTATACCGTTATTGTTAAAAGGTCAAAACAGATATCGTTGCACAAGCGCAAACGGGCACGGGTAAAACAGCTGCTTATGGACTACCCTTGCTTCATAAAATTGATTCCAAAAAAAGGGGTAATTCAAGGGCTTGTTCTCTGCCCAACAAGAGAACTTGGGCAACAAGTTGCCAAACAGTTGTTTCGATTTACAAAGTATACAGACAAAATATTTACAGAAGCTGTTTATGGAGGAGCTTATATTGAAAAACAAATAGTAGCGCTAAGAAGACCAACACATATTGTAGTTGCTACACCGGGAAGGTTGATAGATTTAGTGAAAAGAAAGGCAATTGATTTACAAAATGTAAAAACAGTTGTTTTAGATGAAGCTGATGAAATGCTCAGCATGGGTTTTAAGTCTGAATTAGACGAAATATTAGGGTTTTTAGATAATGTTGAAAGTAAATGGCTTTTTTCAGCCACCATTCCGCAGGGAATTAGACAGATTGTAAACGAACACATGTCTGACGCTCATCGAATAGAAGTAAATGCAAAAAACGTAGTAAATAGTAAAATTCATCATCAATACGTTATTTGCGATGAAGCAGAAAAACTACATGTTTTATACAGTTTTTAAAATCAGAAGGAGAAAATAGGGGTTAGTTTTTTGTAGAACAAAGGCCGTTACTCAAAAGTTGGCGAAACAATTAATTGCGAAAAACATAGCTGCTGATGCTATTCACGGTGATTTGAAGCAAATAGAGCGCGACAAAGTAATGCGCGCTTTTAAAAAAGGAACCTTGCAGCTTTTAGTAGCTACAGATATAGCTGCAAGAGGCATAGACATAGAAGGACTAGCTTATGTTGTCCATTATCAACTTCCGGATAAAGATGAGTATTACACGCATCGAAGTGGAAGAACTGCTCGAGCCGGAAGGAAGGGGTTTCATTAAGTTTAGTCACGTCTTATGACATGAAACAACTTCGATTTCTGGAAAAAACATTGAAGATTAGTTTTAGACAAATTAACCGAGTTGGTTAATTCTTGACAAAAGTCATTCAAGTTCTTTTCTGAATTAATATCTTTGATAAAAAGTACTATTGATTTAATGAGCACGAAAGACAAAATATGGAACTTACTTGAAGAAATTCCTGATCCAGAGATTCCGGTATTGACCATACACGATTTAGGGATTGTTCGAAAAATTGATGAAATCAACAATGAAATAATCGTTACTATTACGCCAACCTATTCCGGTTGTCCTGCTATGAATCAGTTTGAAGCCGACATCGTAACAACTTTAAATAAATATGGCTATGATAAAGTTTCTATTGTAACAACTTACGATCCACCTTGGACAACCGACTGGTTGAGTGAAGAAGCAAAAAAGAAGTTACAAGACTATGGCATTGCTCCACCTGAGCAAAAAACGACAGACAAAAACGCGTTATTAGTGGACGATAGAAAATCTGTGACTTGCCCACAGTGTAAGTCTACAAATTCTAAAATGATTAGTCAATTTGGTTCAACTGCTTGTAAATCACTCTATCAATGTAACGAATTGTATGGAGCCATTTCGACTATTTAAATGTATTTAATCTAAAGTTCTGCAAAGAACTCTATATATTACTTTTTAACTCCCATTTAAAAACGCGATACATCCAAACTTTTAATCGATAAAGCAGGTAGTACATAGAAGGCACTACAACCAATGTTAAAAAAGTTGCGAACGTTAATCCATAGATAATTGTCCAGCTCATTGGGCCGAAGAACATTGCATTATCACCACCAAAGAATATTTTAGGATCAAACTCTGAAAACAACGAGAAAAAATCGATGTTCATTCCGGTAGCCATTGGAAGAAGACCTAAAATTGTTGTAATAGCTGTCAATAATACCGGCCTTAACCTTGTTTTCCCTCCTAGAATAATTGCATTTTTTATTTCCTCCACTGGTAGTTGAACAGTTTCTGTTAGGCCTAATTCATCCCTTTTTCGTTTACGAAGTAAATTTGTGTAGTCAACCAATACAATTGCATTATTTACAACGATTCCCGCCAATGAAATAATTCCAATCATCGTCATAATTACAATGAAATCGTCTTGTGCAATTACAATTCCCATAAACACTCCTACCAAACTTAAAACCACTGATAAAAGAATAATTGTTGGTGTAGAAAATGAATTAAATTGCGTTACAATAATTAAGAGAATTAAAAAAACAGCGATTAATAAAGCCTTACTTAAAAACGCCATTTCCTTTCGCTTGTTCTTCCATTTGACCCGTAAAAGTGTATTCTATTCCATTTTCAGCAATATTTTCCAGTCTTCTGTTTTTTCAAATTCTTTCATTTTAGACTTTAAACGCATCCACTACTTCGTTTGCATTCGCTCCTTGTTCTACTCCGGAAAATACAGTTACCACATTCACTAAATCTAATCGTTTGATCGAACTGTTTGTATAGTTGACTTTCACGTCTTTCACGACTGATCTTATGGGGATATTTAATTTTTGACCTTTATTGTTCATAAACATTATCTTTTGATCTAAAAGGTCGTCTATTCCGCCTCTAAACTCTCTTCCTAAACGTACATTTAAGTCATAAGAATCATCTTCGTATTCATATGTGGAAACATCTTTTCCGAAAAGTGCAGTCCTGATGGTGCTTCGCTATTTGGCCTGTGCTCATGCCGTTAGTTCGCAGATATTCTCGATCTAATTCAATATTGATTTCAGCTTTGTTTAGCTTTACGTCTACAGGATAAAAGAGGAGCCCCCTCGACACGTTGATCGTTTAAATATGCTTGTACTTTTTCTGCTGCGATTACAAGATCACGATAATTATCGCTTCCGGCAATCTCGATGTTAATTGGAGGAGCTTGAGGAGGTCCATTTGGCTCTTTGCCAACGATAATTTTAACATCCGCATAAGGCCATGACCTGAGCGAATCTTCAATCGCCATCATTACATCACCTGTGCTCAAACCATTGCGGTGAGAAAATTCTGCAAAAGAGACGGTTATTCTTCCTTTATGGGGTGTTTCTCCAAAAGAAGGACCCTCCATTGGGTCGCTGGTTCCTTTTCCTACTTGCTCAATTATGGATTCTACAGAAACGAATAGTATCAACCTGTCTTGGGTTCCTGCTGCTAACTTTTTTCTTTCTGTATCAAAGCTATTGCTGTAGGAGATAGGTTTTGTTTCCTACTAGATCTCTCTTTGTCTAAAACCGCATCAATTACATCTTTAACCTCTTTTGTTGTCTGGTTGGTAACAGAGATGCCTGTTCCGGCAGGATGTTCAACGTAAATGTTTAAATAGTTAGGTTCATTGTCGGGAAAAAACAAAACTTTCGGTGGAAATAACCCCATCAGAACAAAGGACATTATTAGTAAGGCAAAAGTTCCAATAAAGATGTAAAGCGCTCTTTTTCCTTTCATGGTTGAGGTCAAAAATTTCATGTAGAAGTTTTCAAGCTTTGGTAATGCTCTATTTTGAAATAGCAGTGTCGCTGGAAGTAGGATGTATCTATTTATAATTACCAATAAAGCAAACACACTAAATAAATTACCCATTCCTATGGAATTGCCATAGGAAATTAGACCTAGTAAAAGAAATATTCCAAATACTGTCCATGTTCTCTTATGATTACCTGGGGTCTCTTTTGTTTTCATTAAAACCGCTGTTAAAACAGGGTTAACAACCAATGCAACGAACAATGACGATCCCAAAACTATCATAAGTGTTATGGGCAAGTATTGCATGAATTCTCCCATTATTCCCGGCCACAAGGCCAAGGGTATGAATACTGCCAAGGTAGTTGCTGTCGATGCGATAATTGGCCAAGCAACTTCACCTACACCTTTTTTTGCAGCTTCGAAGCTGTCCATCCCCTCTTCATCCATTAAACGATAGATGTTTTCAACCACCACTATTCCATTGTCTACCAGCATTCCTAAGGCAAGGACCAAAGAAAAGAGAACCATAATGTTTAAGTGTTACTCCAAAATAATGTAATAACATGAAAGACATAAACATGGATAAAGGAATGGCAACCCCAACAAATAGATGCGTTTCTTAACCCTAAGAAGAATAATAAAACAGCAACGACTAAAATGACTCCGAAAATGATGGAGTTTTCTAGATTACTTACTTGCGATCTTATCTGATTAGATTGATCATTGGTATAGGTGTAATTGATGCCATCTAAAACGCCGTCTTCTGAAGCCTCTTCAATAACCATCTTCACTTTATCAATCGCATTAATTACGTTGGACCCTGACCGTTTTTTTATGTCTATCATTACAACTGGGTTGTCGCTTTGACGGGCAAAACTTGTGGTATCTGTATCTCCGAAACTTATATCGGCAACCTCATGGAGAAATACATCATCATTATCTTCATGCTTTACAACTAGTTGCTTTAACTTGTCTATAGAGTTTAGTTTGCCATCAATCACAACAAAATGATCGATTCCATCAATACTCATATTTCCTGCACCCATCATTAAATTATCATTCTGGATTGCCGCTTCAATATCTTGGAAACTAACTTTTGCTGCTTCTGCTTTAAATTTATTTACCTCTATTTTCAGTTTTCTATCTTGGACTCCTCGAATTTCAATTCCACTAATTTCAGGAATAGCTTCAATTAAATCCTCTAAGTATTCTGCTTTATTGTTGAGGTATTGAACAGGGAAATCCCCTGATAAATTCAAATTAATAATTGGCATAGCTGTTATGTCCATTTGGGCAATTGTTGGAGGTAGCGGAAGGTCTTTAGCAAATCGCTTATCCGTTTTAGCATCATTATAAGCTTCTTCTACTAAATCTTTTGCATCATCCGGCGAAACACTAAAATCAAATTTGATGTTGATTATTCCAAAATCTTGCATTGCTGTAGATTTAATCTCATCAATTCCCGCGATTGTATTTAATTCTTTTTCAAGTGGTTTGATAATTTTATCTCTCACAATTTCTGGAGAATTACCGGGGTAAGGAACGTTCACATAAATTTCAGGAATTTGAATTTCAGGGAATGCCTCTCTAGACATATTTTGATATGAGCTAATACCACCAATTAGTAATATTGCCAACACAAGATAAACAGTTTTTCTATTGTTAACCGCTATAGTTGAAAGCGCAAATTCCTTGAATTTGGTCCCAATGGGTTTATTCTTTTCCATGCTATTTAATTTGTAGAGATTAGTTAATCTACTTTTATTTCTTCAATATCCTTTTTCAGTCCTCTTAACCCCTTGTCAACCAGTTGATCCCCATTAGAAATACCTGCTTCGATTATGGTGTAGTCTCCAGAGCTTCTTCCAAGTACAACCTCTGTTCTAATCGCTTTTCCATTCTTAATTATATATACGCTAGGGACTTCTACATCTTTACGAATTACGCTAGTCGGAACCGCTAAAGCCGATGAGTCAACATAATCTCTAATTCTAAGCACGGACATTAAGTTCGGCACTACACCTTCTACTTTTTCAGGGACATCTATTTCTACAGTAATTGTTCTATTAACCGGGTTTACAAACTTTCCAATTCGCTTTAATTTTAATCCAATCATTGGCTCTAGGCCTAAAGAAGGAAACCTCAACTGCGCAGCGCTATTCATATTAATTCCTCTCAAATAAGATTCAGAGATGTCTGCTTTCACACTCATTTTATCTAATGCAATTAAACGAATAATTGGAGATGCAGGGCCTGCCATTTCTCCTTGAACGGGGAATACTTGTTCCACGTAGCCGTCAAATGGTGCTCTAACAACAAATTTACCTTGTTGTGTTTGAAGTGATTTAATTGTTTGTTCTAATGTTCTAAATTGACCTTCAGCTTGTTTTAAGTGCCAATTCTGTTCCTACACCTTTATCATACAGCGACTGTTGTTTGTCATACATATATTTAGCCAGGTCTCGTTGCTCTTCTAGCTCCTTCATGTTAGAGGAAACTACATCGGAATTAATTCTAGCGATAATACTTCCCTTTAAAATTTGATCTCCTTCATGAACGCTTATTTCGCTGATTAAGCCCCCAACTTCTGGAACTACAATTACATTTTTATCGGCTTTTACGGAACCTTGAATCTCGAAATAATGTTCAAATACTTCTTCATTAACCGTTATTGCAGATACTTTTTTTACCTCCTCAATTGTAGTTGTGTCTAGCTCTGCAATTTCTTCATCCAACTCATCTAGGCGTGTTTGGAGAGTTGATAATTCGGTTACAATTGTTTTTCTTTCTCCTTTTAACTTTTCCATACCTTCTGCAGCTTCGCCGCAACTTTGGAACAAAGACACTGATAAAATTGTAAGGATTACTATATACTTTTTCATTATAACTAAGGTTTAGAGTTCTATAATTTGTTAACTAATTTGTCGATTGCCAATTTTGCTTTTAGCACTTCATATTTGGCATTGATTAAGTTTGTTTTGGACTGTATAACCTGACTTTGTGCCTGGGTTAATTCCATTCCAGAAACTACTTTTTCTTTGAATTTTACTTCAGTCGTTCGCAAGACTTCGTTCGCGATTTCAACAGCTCTCTCTCTTGTTTTTTGCGACTCTAAAGAATTGTTATAAGCAGTTGTAGCTTGCTCCGTTTGCAGCTGAAGGCCTTCGTCTAACTGTTTGATTCTATTTTGCGTTTTTAATGTCTCAATTTTGGCTTGTTTCAATCTTGATGGTCCTTGACCGCCGCTGAAAATTGGAATGGATAAATTTAAACCCCAGATAGTTGTTGGGTACCAACTTCCATCAGACCCAAAGAAGTTAAATTCATTCCCCATTGCAACCTGTTGATGTGAAAAGAATCCAGCTAAAGTTGGTAAATAGTCTGCTTTTTTATTCTTCACTAAAAGCTCATTAATCTTAAGTTGAGTTTGTAACATCTTATAGTCAATGTTTTCAGTCTACATTGATAGTAGAAGCAATCTCTCCTTCTAGTCCGACTAGATAGGCGGTTAAGTCATCGGACTAGACTAATTTCTGTCTTGATTTCAATCCCCATTTGGAATTTTAGCAGCTTTTTTGCAACTATAATTTGATCGTTTACCTGCTTTAAGCCATTTTCAAGCTCCATCATAGATAGCTCTAATTGGAGTGAGGCACTTGGCTCCAAGACTTTCTCATTAATTAAAATTTTAGTGTCATCATATATGTCGTTTAATCATAATTAAGCTTGAATCCATTGCCTCTAATGTTAGCTTGCAAAACCACAACGGTGAAATATGCTTCAGACACCGCCGCTTTAATCTCTAGTTCGGATTTTTCTACCATTTGAATTGAAATATCCTTGTAGGTTCTAGAGGCTTGAAGACCAACTAAGTAATTTCCACTAAAAATTAATTGTGAAACTTGCAATGTCCCATTTAAGTTGAAATCTGTTCCAAATTTCACCGGTAATAATAAGTCTGGAGGGGCTGTAGGATCAAATGAACTTGCTGGTATAAGCGAAGTTGGAACATCTAAAAAATTCTGAAATCCGACAGAGCCCGATATTTGCGGTAGCCCTGTTGCCGTTGTTTCTTTAATTTTTTGTTGTGCAATCTCAACGTCTAACAAGGAGTTTTTTACCTGTATGTTGTTTTGAATCGCATAGTCTTTGGCTTGTTTTAGACTATAGGAAACTTGCCCAATTAAACTATAACCATTTAGCATGACTAATGCTATTATCAGTTTTTTCATATTATATCTGAATTCGTTTTGTTAAACATTTGTTGCATATACTCAACCCCTTTTTTATTCGTAATACCCCGCAGATGATAACGAGCAACTTCTATGTGGGTTTCTTTGAAAGAATGTTTGCTTAATGAGTACAGAGGAGAATCAAAGATTGAATTAATTAGCGTTACATAAATTCTTGCAACTAGCTCTGGGTTCATGTTTTTTCTGTATAAATCTTGTTTTATTCCTTCTTCAAGGTTTTCCTTAATTTGGTTATGAATAAATACAGATTTGTGTTCTTCCATTATTGCCCAAGCTTCAGGATAGTATTTTTGCATATCGAAAATTACGGCGGGTTGAATACTTTTTAATTTTTCACTAATCATTGTGTTGATTGCAAAAATCTTATCGATTGCATTCCCCTTGGCTTTGTGCATTTCGGATAACAAGGCTTCTTCATCATCGATTACTAATTGTACGGCCTTTGATACCAATTCTTTTTTGTCAGAAGCGTATTTGTAGAGTGTTTTTTTTGAAACTCCCAATTGACGAGCAATTTCGTCCATGGTTAGACTTTTAATTCCTAGCCTCATAAAAAGCTGAGCAACGGAGCCAATAAGCTCAAGCTCTTTTCTTTTATCTTGCGTCATCATGCAAAAGTAATCACATTTTACACACGGGAAACGTTTTACTCGCAAAAAGTTTCTCGTGTATTCGTCAAAATAGGAAAAACCACCTATGAATTAAGAAAATTGTTTGATTAGAATGATATAATGTCGTTATGAACTCCGCCTAATTTTTTACGTAGGGCAACAACCGCATAGCGTTTTTTGGAAATTAGCGTATTTATTGGAAGACCTGTTCGTTTGGAGATATCTTTAAAAGAGTTCCCGTCCATTTCATGAGACATAAATACATCCTTTTGATCTTTCGGTAGTTCATTTAACACTTCATTTAATTTTTCCCAAAACTGACTTTTTGAAAATATAGTGTCTGGGGTATCGCCGTAATCAGCATAATTATCTTCAAAATTATTTCCACTTTCGTCCTCTTGGTTTAATTCAGAAAAGTTAACGTTCTTTTTCTTTCTGTAGAGATCCGTTATTTTGTTTTTGGCAACGGTAAATAACCAGGATGATGTTTTTTCAATTTTTTCTAAATCACGGTAAAAAGAGATAAATTGAAAAAACACATCTTGTAAAATATCTTCTGCATCGATTTCAGTTTTTACTCTTTTACGAATAAATCCAAATAGTTTGCCACGTTCTTTTTCGAACTTTTCTTTTATTTCTTTATTTCTGCCTTCTGCGGAAAGCGCTGCTAATAATATCATGATTACAAATTAATAGACGTACAAATTTACTAAATATTGTTAGATTATAAGTTTTTTCTAATCTCATCAAGAATAGCGTTCAGCTTAATGGCGTCTGCATCGGAAATATTTCCAATTACCTTTTCCAAGACTGCAAGGTCATTGTCTGAAATCTCTAATAAGGCTAAGCCTGAGTTACTAATGGTAATATCTTTTTGCCTGCGGTCAAATTTACATTCTTTTCTTAGTATTAGTTTTTTTCTTTTTAGCCGATCAATTATTCTGCTCACATCTGAATTTTTGTCTAACATCCGCTCTTTAATCAGTCCTATAGAGGCTGAATTTGGATGTTGGCCACGTAAGATTCTCAAAACGTTATATTGTTGCAAGGAAATATCGTGTTTTTTAAACATTTCCCCTAATTTGTTCGTGATAGCTAATTGGGTGAATTGTAAATTGACTATAGCCTTATGCTTCTCGTTTCTGAAGCTGCTTTGTATTTCATCTTCGATTTTCATCTCGATTAAATCTCAACACGAATTTTTATAACTTAGCGTGCGAACCATCACAAAAAGAACCATTTTCTGAATGCTTACAACCACACCAAGCCACGGTTTTTGTTTCGGTCATCTCTTCTATTTTTGGCGTAAATGCTGAACCTTTGTGAGATCCGTCACAATAGGGTTGGCTGTTGCTTTCTCCGCAAGAACACCATGCGTATTTACCGGGTGTAACTTCCATTACAAACGGTGCTTTCTGTGCTATTTTTGGCTTACTCATAATTTTATATTTTCGTTAGTTGTAACAAATTTACGCATAAACTTTATATGTTGCAACATATAAAGTTTATTGTTTGCTAATAGACCTGTTTTATTGCCTTTATACAAAGGGAATTGAAATGGAGGTGAGATAATTAAATGAGGGGCAAAAACAAATAAAAAAACCCTAGCCAACTATTATAGAGTTGATTAGGGTTTTTTTGTACGGAGATGATTGTATTGTCGAACCAAATCATTTCTTGAATTTTAGTGTGCAGACAATAATAAGTTTGAAATAGTCGTTTAAGGGAAAACCATTTATATGAAAACTTCTTTTTTTATTTTCGGACTTCTTTTTTCTGCAATAGCGTATTCTCAAGAAACTTGTAAAGCGAGAATCACAGAACCTTCCGATAAATATCAACTGCAAGCACAATTCACTTGTAAGCCTGAAAACTTTTCGTTTACGCTACAAGATAAGTTGGGGACTGAAATCTTTAGAACTGACAATCCAGATTTTATATGGGATGAAAAGACAAAAGATAGAACAATAGCAGAGAATGGTATCTATAACTACACTCTTAAATGTTGTTTTGATGAAGAGGCTATTAAATTATCAGGACAAGTAACTTTGAGACGTTAGCTGTAGCTTTCAACAAGACACAAAAAAGCCCTGCAACTTTACGTTACAGGGCTTTTGTACTCGAGGCGGGACTTGAACCCGCACGTCCCAAAGGACACAAGATTTTAAGTCTTGCGTGTCTACCAATTCCACCACTCGAGCATCATCATCGACCGAAGTCGATGAATCTCACAATAATGTCTTAACGGACGTTAAGACTTGTGGTTTGGCGTGCTAATAAAGAGAATCGAACTCAAACACCGTTAGATGCCTTACCAAAGTACTGCATGTATTTCAAGCTAAATAGCGGAAACTTTTTTCCTTTAGCGGCTGCAAATATAGAAACTTAATTCTTTCTGCAAAATGAAAAGAAAGGTTTTAAACCTAACGACTTAAGTTGATCTATCTTTAGAAGGTTTTTAGATTTTTTTTCATATATTGTTAAATATAATAAATCGTAAAAAACATAACCATGAAAAGAGCCCTGTTAATTGTAGTGGTAGCTTTAGGAGCTGTTGCTTTCTCATCTTGCAAGAAAACGTATTCTTGTGATTGCACACATTATATTACTGGAGAAATGGAAGTGAGAACGGAAAAAGGATTTGACGAACAAGGAGCATGTGAGACTGCTGAAAATGCCGTCCTAGGTGTTTCTGAATGGGAGTGCGTTCCTCAGTAAGAACACACAAAATAACCCCGGATTTACATGGGTTTCTGTTAGGGGTTTTTAAAAACACAATAATTAGCTTTGTATTTCTAAAAGCGTTCTTATATTTGCACGCACTTTAAAAGCGGGTGTAGCTCAGTGATTAGAGCACCACCTTGCCAAGGTGGGGGTCGAGGGTTTGAATCCCTTCACCCGCTCAACCAAAAAAAGCATCAAATTATTGATGCTTTTTTTGGTTGTAATCGATTTACTGGGAAACCTGATACTCGATTAGTAATCAATAGTTGTGTAGTTTATTTTATAAAAATGAATAACTTGCGCCGACCTTTGCAAACATTTTCGGGGTGTAGCTTAGTCCGGTTAAAGTGCGCGTCTGGGGGGCGCGAGATCGGAGGTTCGAATCCTCTCACCCCGACTTTAGCCCGTCTTTTGATGGGCTTCTTTGTTATTTGCACCTTTCTGTATCAATTTTGAGTCGAAGCCAATCACAAGCAACAGCGCAATAACCGAGTTACTTTGCTTTTTTGCAAAGAAATAATTTTAACATAATAGCGAGTTTCACATCACGTTCTATTCTTTTCTCTACCACCGACCAATTTTTTTACTTCATTCAACTTCATCAATGCTTCTACCGGCGTTAATGTGTTAATGTCAATGCTTAACAACTCTTCTTTAATGCTATTCAAAACAGGATCGTCCAATTGAAAAAAGCTAAGCTGCATTCCCGCTTCATCTGATAGCTCTTTTGCCTTTCCTTGTAATTCTTCTGCAGAATGCGATTTTTCTAATTTTTTCAAAATGGAATTCGCTCGGTTAATTACTTGGTTGGGCATTCCCGCAATCTTGGCAACATGTATTCCGAAACTGTGTTCACTTCCACCCGGAACTAATTTACGCAAAAAGAGGATTTTCTTTTGCAGCTCCTTTACAGAAACGTTAAAGTTCTTTATTCTCTTAAACCCACTTGACATTTCATTCAACTCATGGTAATGCGTCGCAAACAAAGTTTTTGCTTTTCCTTCTTTATTTTGATGAATGTATTCTGCAATTGCCCAGGCAATAGAAATCCCGTCATATGTGCTTGTTCCTCGTCCAATTTCATCTAAAAGAATTAAACTTCTATTGGATAAGTTATTTAAAATACTTGCCGTCTCATTCATTTCTACCATAAAAGTAGATTCACCACTCGAGATATTATCGCTTGCCCCCACTCGCGTAAATATCTTGTCAACAAGCCCTATCGAAGCACTCTTAGCAGGCACATAACACCCCATTTGTGCCATCAAAACAATTAAAGCTGTTTGTCTTAACAGTGCAGATTTACCGCTCATGTTAGGACCAGTAATCATTATAATTTGTTGCGTTTCGTTATCCAAATAAACATCATTAGAAATGTAGGATTCTCCTATCGGTAGGTTTTGTTCTATAACTGGATGCCTACCTTCTTTTATGTCTAATGTGTACGAATTGTTGATTGAAGGCCTAACATAGCTATGCGCGCCAGCAATCTTTGAAAAAGACAATAAACAGTCAAGACGAGCTAGCAAACTTGCATTGTTTTGTATCGGATGGATATAGTCGGACAATGCAAAAACCATTGCTTCAAAAAGACTTGATTCAAGTTCAAGAATTTTTTCTTCGGCCCCTAGAATCTTCGTTTCGTATTCTTTCAGCTCTTCTGTAATATAACGTTCTGCTTGTGTAAGTGTTTGTTTGCGGACCCATTCTTCCGGCACCTTGTCTTTGTGCGTATGTCGAACTTCAATATAATATCCAAAAACATTGTTGAAGGCAATTTTTAATTTTGCAATCCCTGTTTCTTGCATCAAGCGTTCTTGCATTTGCAAAAGATAATCTTTGCCCGAAAGAGAAATACTGCGTAGGTCGTCGAGCTCTTTATTGATGCCGGTATTAATAACATTTCCTTTGCTTACTAAAACAGGGGCTTCTTCTTGAATCTCTTTTTCTATTTTATCTCTAATTATTTGACATAGGTTTATCTGTTCACCAATTTTTTGTAAAGCATTATTCTTTGAGTTTTCGCATAATTGCTTGATTGGCTCTAGGGCGAAAAGAGCTTGTTTTAAATAGACAACTTCTCTTGGCGAGATTCTTGCCGCAGCCACTTTTGAAATCAGTCTTTCTAAATCTCCAATTTTACTCAATTGACTATGAAGGCTATCTGCGTTAGCGGTATTATTAACAAAACTTTCAACTACGTCCAGTCTTTCCTGTATGGGACCCTCATCTTTTAGCGGCAATACTATCCATCTCTTTAATAAGCGACCACCCATTGGAGAAACAGTATGATCTATAACATCTGAGAGAGTTGTTGCATTTTCGTTATTAGAGTATATTAGCTCTAAGTTGCGAATTGTAAATCGATCTAACCAGACATGATTTTTTTCCTCTATTCGAGCAATTTTGGTTATGTGAGAAATTCGTTCGTGCTGCGTTTCAGACAAATAATGTAATGCTGCTCCCGCTGCAATTATTCCACTCGTCAAATTTTCAACACCAAAGCCCTTTAAGGAGTTTGTGCCAAAATGTTTTAATAATTTCTCCTCTCCAAAATCTTGTGTAAAAACCCAGTCATCTAGCTGGAAGGTGTGAAAATTAGCACCAAAATTATTGCGAAAAACTTTGTCTTTGTTTTTTTGAAAAAGAACTTCACTTGGAGCAAATCCTTGGAGTAACTTATCTATGTATTCTAAGGAACCCTGAGCAACCATAAACTCACCCGTACTAACATCTAAGAAAGAAACACCAGCTTCTTTCTTGTCGAAATGAACCGTTGCTAAAAAGTTATTTTTTTTATTTTCTAGAACTTGGTCATTGAAGGCTACGCCAGGAGTTACCAATTCGGTTACTCCTCTTTTTACGATCTTTTTCGTTTTTTTTGGGTCCTCTAATTGATCACATATAGCCACGCGTTTACCCGCTCTTACCAATTTTGGTAAGTAAGTGTCTAGAGAATGGTGCGGAAAACCAGCAAGTTCTAACTTTGACCCCCCATTATTTCTAGCAGTCAAAACAATTCCCAATATTTTTGAAGCTATAACGGCATCTTTTCCAAAAGTCTCATAAAAATCTCCAACACGAAACAATAGCAACGCTTCTGGATACCTTCCTTTAATCTGATTGTACTGCTTCATCAAAGGAGTTACCTTTGCTGAATTTTCAACTGCTTTTGCCAAGTTTAATTTATTTTAAAGTGGTTGTTAGCGCAAAATAAAAATTGAAGTGTAAATTTGCCAATGAATCCCTAAGGTTCTTATAAATAGTTATGAACAGAAAGTTAAAATTAGACGAACTGAGTCGAGTCTCTGTTGAAGAATTTAAAAAGCAAAAAAAACTTCCAATTATTGTTGTTTTAGATAATATAAGGAGCTTAAACAATGTTGGCTCTTTTTTTAGAACGTCAGACGCCTTTAATATTGAGGCAGTTTATCTCTGCGGGATAACGGCTCAACCTCCTCATCGAGAGATTCAAAAAACTGCATTAGGCGCAACTGAATCGGTTGAATGGAAGTATTTTGAAACTACAGAGCAGGCACTGGGTGTATTGAAAGAAAAAGAGTTCATAATTTATGCGATTGAACAAACTGAAAACCCAATTTATTTGCAAGAATTTACTTATAATTTAGAAAAAGTAGCTCTTGTGTTTGGCAATGAGGTTGATGGAGTAAGCCAAAATGTTGTGAATCTATCAAAAAACAGTATCGAAATACCGCAATTTGGGACAAAACACTCTTTTAATGTTTCAATCAGCTATGGAGTGGTTCTTTGGCATTTGGTAAACCAAAGTCTCAAGGGCTTATAAAACAGAATGTTCCATAATGTTTTAGCTTCTATCTCTTTTTCTCTAGTTTTTAAAAAAAGCAACTTTTTTCAAAAAGTTTCGTTTTTACAATGTTTACACTATATTTGTAGGTACTTATAACATGAAAATGTCAAAATACATAGTAGTTTTTATTAGCCTGTTTTTCATTGCAGACGCTTATAGCCAAGGGTTTTACAATCGTGGTGTTTGGAAAAAATACCGTGTGGAGTGGAGTGGAGGTCTTGGGGCTTCCAATTTTCTAGGAGATTTAGGCGGTAGGGATAGGGTAGGTTCGGATTTTATATATGATATGGAGCCAACCAAAACAAATTTTGCAGTAATGTTTAATCACCTATATTATATCGGAAGAAAGGCCGCAATTCGATCGAACATTACTTATGGTAAGCTTTCTGCCGATGACAAACTTACCAAAGAGCCGTCTAGGAATAACAGAAATTTAAATTTTCAATCTCATATTTGGGAGGCTTCAGTTCTATTGGAGCTTCAAGTTAAAAAAGAAAGACGGGGAAATATTTATAACCTAAGAAGTTCCACTGGAAGGAGGCTAGGTTTGAGGTCCTCAGGAATAGGTTTATATGGTCTTGCAGGAATAGGAGTTTTAGCTTTCAATCCTAAATCCAGAGATGAAAATGGAAAAATGACGGCTTTACATCCATTGCACACGGAAGGTCAAGGATTAATATATAATCACCCGTTCTGGGGTGTTGTGGAGGGTCCTAAACAGTATAAGCGTGTTGCCGTGGTGTTGCCAATTGGTGCTGGTGTGAAAATACCCATGAATAGAGATTGGGGGTTGAAGTTAGAGGCTATGTATAGATTTACATTTACAGATTACATAGATGATGTGAGTGGTATTTACTTTGAGAATCGTGTTATAGCAGAAAATTACGGGACTACAGCAGCTTACTTTGCTGATCCAGCAATAATAGGACATGAGACGCATGGACCAGAAGATGGTGATGTACAGGGAACAGAGTCTTTTTTGGCACAAACGTTTGCCGGTCAGATTAGGGGAGACGCTACTGATAAAGATGGTTATTTAATTGCGACGCTATCTGTTTACAAAAAAATCTATACTGCCAAGAGGCGTAGAAGACGTAAGACCATAAGAAGAGTTAAGGCTTCATTCTAACTGGCTCAAGTTGACCCTTGTTATTCGTTTTATTAACTTTTTGACCGCGGTGTGAAGATACTTCTCCTAATTACAATTTCATTAATTGGAACTAAATCAATAATAGCCCAAAACCCAAGTGGTTTTGATGCGGCTTGTGAAAAGTATATTTCTGGAACTGTTCCTTTAGCTTATTCAAAAGAATTGCGCAGAGCAATTAATAGTTCGAATGTAATTATATTGGATGCACGCGAGGAAAATGAGTATGTAATTAGTCATCTTCCAAAAGCGCAATTTATTGGATTTAGTAATTTTGGCAGCAATTTATTGAGCTCATATCAAAAAACAGACACGATATACATCTACTGCTCTATTGGATATAGGAGTGAAAAAATAGGAGAAAAGATTCAAAAGATGGGATTTAACAATGTTTTCAATCTCTATGGAGGTATTTTTAGCTGGGTGAATTTGGGTTACAGGATAGTTGATAAAAATAACGAGCAAACCAAAGATGTGCATGGATATGATAAAGAATGGAGTAAATTATTAAATGAAAAACGATGCTACATTAATTTGGACGATTAATGAACTTCGGCGCAACCTTAGTTTTCATTTGTCCTTGGTGGTATGGGTCCTTTTTTCATTTTCGATAACTATTTATAGCTTTTACTGCGGCTTTAAATATCCATTGATAAAGAATCGAAAAATAGTGTTAGTTAGATAAATAAAGCTTATCTTTTGGTTCACTATTAATTTAATAGAAAATAGCAATATCAATTATCTTTCTTATCATACGTAATATATGTTACCTTTTAAAAACATATCGAAAAGCTCCATTCTGTTTATAATTACAATTGTACTAAGTCCTCATTTTTATTCCCAAAACATCCTAAAAAACGGAGGCTTTGAAGAGGGGCAGGGTGATTGGTCTACCTACTTTGAGTCAAGCTTAGGTTATGACGGTAGTTTTTCCATATCCTCCGCTAATGCACATAGCGGAGATAAAGCTGCCAAGATTTCAGTAACCCAGGTTCCTGCTAACCCTCAAGTATTAAAAGCACAGTTAAAAAACAATCTTTTTCATATTGAATCTGGACATTCCTACCATGTTTCATTATGGTTAAAAGCATCGCAAAACATTGATGTGCAGCTAATCTTAATACAAAATAATACCCCCTGGACCTGGTTGGGAGCTAAAACAGTTACTTTATCAAGTTCCTATCAGCTGTTCGACTTGTATGTTAATTCTGCTCCTTTTACAACCGATGATGATGTAAGGTTTGCTATAAGATGTGGAAATGCTATAGGTGATATTTATGTGGATGATGTTGTAATTACAGATTGCACATCGCCCATAAATTATTATAGTTTGCATACCTCTGTTACGGGAAAAGGAACGGTCAAAATCAACCACGCTTTAGGGCTTCAAAGTTGTATTGAAGCTTGTAATGACCAATTTCAAAACGGAGAGGTAATCACTTTGGGAGCAACACCAGAGGAAGGTTATACTTTTGAAGGTTGGTCAGGAGCATGTTCAGGAAACGGAAGCTGTTCCGTCACTATGGATCAAGTTAAATATGTTGGGGCTCATTTTGAGGAAAGCGGCACGGATAATTCATGCATTAATTATAGAAATAGAACAGATTGGACCACTGCTGGTTTTGAAGGAGTCATTCCTTATGATGGAAATATCATTGACATGACCCAACCACCATATAACTGCATAGGCAATGGCAGCTATAACAATTATCAAGCATTATTAGATGTATTAGATGACGTTAAAACGATGTCTGGTTTTAATATAATTTATTTTCCTTCAGGCACTTATTACATTGAAGGACAGGAGAGCTTTTTCATACCGGACAATACTGTAATAAGAGGGAACTGTTCTAGTAACACTACATTAGAAATCAACTCAATTGTGGGAGCTGACCCGTTAGACAATAATAAAATTTTTAGAATAGAAAGAACAGGAGGTCAATCGACAAAATTTGGTCCTGAGACTCCATTGTTAGGTGGATACCACATTGGCAGTAATTCTCTTGTGATTGAAGATTCAACTGTAATAGATATTGGTGATTTCATTGAAATCCGACAGCACAACGATACAGTTAAAATGGACAGTGAAAGAGTACCTTCAGAAATACCTAGTTCTACTTGGAACAATGCTTATACGGGTTCTGCTTGGGATGCCGTTGGAGAAATCTCAAAAGTTATTGGCAAAAACGGAAATAAACTAATACTCGACAGGGGGCTGCATTACACATATGATCCTAAATTATTTCCAATGATCAAAAGAATTGGCTTGGTTCAAAATGCTGGCATAGAAAATATTAAAATCTATCGCCCTAATGGAAACAAGGATAATATGAACATAGGCATAGAAAGAGCCTATAATTGCTGGGTAAGGAATGTTGAAAGCTCTTGGGCGATGAAATGTCATGTTTCATTAGTTCGGTCTTATCATTGCGAAATCAGGGACAATTACATACACCATGCTTATGATTATGGTGGCGGTGGTCATGGATATGGTGTGTCTATTAATCATAGAGCAACTAGCTGCTTAATAGAACACAATACATTCAATACACTAAGGCATGCAATGGTTCTGAGTTATGCGCCTATTGGAAATGTATGTGGCTATAATTATAGTAGGGTGAGCTATGATCCATGTGGAGCTACAGTTCCCATAACAGGAACTTGCATTGGAGATGTAAAAGCAGATATTTCTTTACATGGATTTTACCCATTAATGAATTTATTTGAGGGAAATATAATTGAATACATTCATTCTTCAGATTGGTGGGGCCCCAGTGGTCCGGGAAACACCTTTTTTAGAAACAGGGCAACTGAACAGGAACTGTATATTAGCGATAATTCTCATTATCAAAATATTATTGGTAACGAATTAACTTATAACTCTGCTGGATGGTCAGATAATTTTGAGATAGATGGAAGTATAGAACATACCACCAAACACAGCAACAATGACCTTGGCATTATCGATGTCGATAAAATAAATACGCTGCCGCCTAGTCTTTACAAAACAAGCCCCAATTTCAACTATGGCTTCCCTGTTCCTAATATTGGGCCGGTTTCTGGCATTAATCCGTCGGGCGATTATCCTTATGCAATGCACGATAATAAAGCGAAATACAGATATGACAACAATACCTATAAAGCACCCTGTATTTCCACATGTTCCACAGATATCATTGATGAATACAGTGCTTGCACTTCTAGTTTAGATTTGCTGGCTCCTTCAGAAAACACCGAAAAGATTCTATATGGAATTATTATAGAAGACATTCCCAATACTTATGGAGGAGGAACTGAAGGAGATCCTGAGATTTACATTAAAATATATAACAGTTCCGGTTCATTGGTTTTTTCAAGTGAAAACAGCTATATAAGTGCTGTTCCTGATATTTACATTTCCTGTGATTTTCTTCCCATAGATGTTAGTGATACTTACGAAGTTTATGTATATGAAGATGATGGAGCAATTAATCCTGACGATTTTTTAGGCACAGTGTCTTTTCAAGGCTCAAGTAATTCAAACTTTTTCTTTGATTACATCTCTGGCGAACTACTTCAAATACAGCTTAATAAAGAGTCTTATAATACGCAATATCAATGGAACAATGGAAGTAATTCTAATCCATTAACGGTCAACCAAAGCGGTACTTATTCTGTAACCGTAACCAATAATTTTGGGTGCGAAAGCACCGATAGTACTATTGTTACACTTGCTCCTGCTCCTCAGATTATATCGGAAAATCTAAATCTCCAAGAGATTTGCTTAGGAAACACCATTAACCCTTTATCGATCAGCACATCCGGCGGAATAGATCTTTCTTATCAATGGTATATGAATGATACTAACAACACTTCTGGTGGTAATTTCATCAATGGTGCTGTCAATACTTCCTATTTACCCAATATTACAAATGCAGGCATCTATTATTATTACTGTGTGGTAAGCGATACTAATACCGGTTGCGATGACATTTTCTCTAATGTTGCCTCTCTTCAAGTCAATGAGCCTCTATCAATATCTACTCATCCACTATTAAGTCAGACAACCTGTGAAAATGGGGTAATTGATCCCATCGGCCTCAGTACAAATGGAGGTGGAACAATTTCTTATCAATGGTACATAAATTCAACTAATAGTAATTCTGGAGGATCAGTAATTCCAGGTGCCAATTCTTCTAGTTTTATTCCCTCTGTGCAATCTGTTGGAAATCAATATTATTATTGTGAAGTTAATTCAACGGGGTCGGGGTGTAATTCAATTATTTCAAACACCGCAGAGGTCATTATTATTGATTCCATTAATATAAATTCTCAACCAATTTCAAGTCAGCTCATTTGCTTAGGTGATTCTCTGAATAATCTGATGGTTAGTGTTGATAGTAACTCTAACCTCAGCTATCAATGGTATTTGAATAGTGTTAACTTGAATAGTGGTGGTTCAGTAATTATTGGAGCTAATACGGCTAATTATTTCCCATCTTCCAATAATGTAGGTACCGATTATTATTATTGCCAAATAAACTCATCAATAGCTGGTTGTAATGCGGTATTCTCGGACATTGCAGAAATTTCTATACTATCTCCTGTTTCAATTACCCAGCAACCCTCGTTATTTGATGAGGTTTGTATCTACGATACCAATTCCTATGTCCAAGTTTTATCTTCGGGAAATAATCTCTACCAGTGGCACCAAAGCTCACTAAATTCTTATTTTAATTCAAGTGCAATTAATGGAGCAATAAATGATAGCCACTCTCTCTTCTCCAGCAGTCCCGATACCTCATATTATTTCTGCATTATCTCAGATCCAAATGCCATATGCCCTGAAGATACATCAAGCATAAGTGCAATTTATTATTTAGACTATCCTACTGCAGCATTTATTTATTCTGATTCTGATTTATTGGTTTCATTTACAAATAACAGCATGAATGGCAATCTATATGAATGGGATTTTGGAGATGGGACCTCAAGTAATTCCAGCGATCCAATGCACCAATATGTAAACTCTGGAACATATACAATTTATTTGATTGCTGAAAACAACTGTAATACCGATACAGCATATCAAACTATTACTTTAAATATGACAAGTATAGAAGAAATAGAAAATGCAGGTCTTTTTATATATCCTAACCCTACAGATGGAGAATGTATAATTGATATAAAAACGAATGGACCTGCGGATGGCTCAATACAATTGCTTGACCTAAATGGAAAATTAATTATGGAACGATTAGTTAATAAAAATAGAATAGAGCTTAATTTTAGAAAATTAGAAAGAGGAGAGTATATGATTCTTTATCAATCAAAAGAACAATCAATAATCAAGAAAATAATCTTACATTAACTCTATAGCTGTTATCTTTATGTTTCTAACAAACGTATTGTAATTAATTATGTTTGGAGCAAACCGACATTTACTTGCCTTATTCACTGTTACAATCATTTTCCCGTTATAATTTGCCACGACTCAAAGTAGTTGGGCATTAAAAAATGGTTATGAATTACCTGTTTTTGACAGCAGCAATCTCGAATTTTTATTGTTCAATATTGCTTTCATCATGAAAATGTTATAACTATTTTGTACCTTTATAGTTCCTTTGGAAAAGACATAGGAATTATGTGCATAATAACGGAATATATATTTAAAAAAAAATCAGAGCTGAAAAGAAATCCTGAGTGACTTTTTTGTGCCTATACCCCTCTAATTTTTACTTTTCTACGACAGTAGAAAACCATCAATTTATTTTAAACACATCATATGTCAAGATATCATTCTTTGGGGTCAATACCCCCTAAAAGACACACTACTTTTGAAAAACCTGGAGGAGGTCTTTATCAAGAAGAACTTTTTGGAACAGCAGGATTTGTTGGTATGTCCTCTTTAATTTATCATGTGCATCCACCAACTGTGGTGAGCGAAGTGCGTCAGGTTAAAGACTTATCAGCAAAAATTGGGATTGAAAAAAACATGAAAGCACTTAGCTTTAAGGGATTTTCATTGCCGCAAGTCGAGGACTATATTGAAGGTCGAAAAATTCTTTTTGTAAATAATGATTTAAAAATTGGGTTAGCTGCCCCAAAATCATTTTCAAAAGATTATTTCTATAGAAATAGCGATTCAGATGAAATGCTTTTTATTCACGTTGGGTCAGGAAAACTCAGGACAATGTACGGAAGCATTGATTTTAAATATGGAGATTACCTGATTATTCCAAGAGGCACCACTTATCAAATTGATTTTGATTCGGAGGATAATAGGATTCTCTTTATCGAATCAGCAAGTGCCATTACAACCCCGAAAAGGTACAGAAATAACTATGGTCAATTATTAGAACATTCTCCTTTTTGTGAAAGAGACATTAGACTGCCGAAAGACTTGAAAACGCATAACGAAAAAGGGCAATTTAAGGTATTATCTAAAAAACAAGATATTCTTTGGGAATATACGCATGAAAATCACCCTTTTGATGTCGTTGGTTGGGACGGGTTTAATTATCCTTATGCATTTTCGATACATGATTTTGAGCCAATTACAGGTCGTATTCACATGCCTCCCCCTATCCACCAGACCTGGGAAGCTGCAGGCTTTGTTGTATGTTCTTTTGTGCCAAGAATGTATGATTATCACCCCAAATCGATACCATCTCCCTATCACCATAGTAATATTGATTCGGAGGAATTATTATATTATGTAGATGGAGATTTTATGAGTCGAAATAATATTGAAAAAGGACAATTGACCTTGCACCCAGGAGGGATACCTCATGGCCCTCATCCTGGAGCAATTGAAAGAAGTGTCGGAAAAAAAGAAACAGGAGAACTGGCTGTAATGATAGACCCATTTTCTCCTTTAATGATTACGGAAGAGGCAATGAATTTGCAAGTTGATGATTACTATAAATCATGGATGATTGATTAAAAAAACAAAATATGTCAGATATAAAAAATGTAAATTACGGATTAGAAAAGATATTTAAAGATGCAAAGGATTTTCTTCCTCTATTGGGGACAGACTATATTGAATTCTATGTCGGAAATGCTAAGCAAGCTGCTCATTATTATAAAACGGCTTTTGGTTTTCAGTCTGCAGCCTATAAAGGATTGGAAACAGGGTGTAAGGAATTTGCATCATATGTTTTAAAACAAGACAAAATAAGACTTGTGTTAACCACACCATTAAATTCAAGTTCACCTATTAATCAACATCTCGCGAAGCATGGTGATGGGGTAAAAGTAGTGGCATTGTGGGTGGATGATGCAAAGAAATCCTGGGAAGAAACAACCAAGCGCGGAGCAAAATCTTTTATGGAGCCAACGGTTGAAAAAGATGAACATGGTGAAGTTGTAAGAGCGGGAATATATACGTATGGAGAAACGGTTCACATGTTTGTGGAGCGAAAAAATTATAATGGGGTGTTTTTACCGGGTTATGAAAAATGGGAATCGGACTATAATCCAAGTTCAGTAGGCCTTAAGTATGTGGATCATATGGTAGGAAATGTTGGTTGGAATGAGATGAATACTTGGGTAAAGTGGTATGAGGATGTGATGGGGTTTGTAAATTTCCTATCCTTCGATGATAAACAAATTCATACAGAATATTCAGCCCTAATGAGTAAGGTAATGAGTAATGGGAATGGTCGAATCAAATTTCCCATAAATGAACCTGCAGAGGGTAAAAAACGTTCACAAATAGAAGAATATTTAGATTATTACGAAGGTCCCGGAGTGCAACATATTGCAGTGGCTACTGATGACATAATCAAAACAGTTGCCCAATTGAGAGAAAGAGGAATAGAATTCCTATCTACTCCTCCGGAGGAATATTATAATGCTGCTCCAGGAAGACTAGAAGAGCACAATCACGAGCTTCAAGAGGATTTAAAAGTTTTAATGAGTTTAGGAATTATGATAGATGCAGATGAAGAAGGTTATTTATTACAAATTTTCACCAAGCCTGTGGAGGATAGGCCGACTTTATTCTTCGAAATAATTCAAAGAATGGGTGCTAAAGGATTTGGCGCCGGGAATTTCAAGGCACTTTTTGAATCGATTGAAAGAGAGCAAGCAAAAAGAGGAACTCTTTAAATTCAATTTTCATGGAAAGGGAAAAGATATTGCAAAAAATAGAGTCAAAATATCAGGATTTGGGAATCCCGGTAGATACAATGCTAGAAGGACTTCTTTACAGTAAGCCTATGGTTTATTGGGATTATATTCAGGCAGATGCCTTACTGGGATTGCAAACACAAAGAACAACTCTTCCAGACGAAATGATCTTTATTATGTATCACCAGGTAAATGAATTGTTATTTAAAATGATCCTTCTGGAAATTGATCAAATAGCGAAGTATGAATCGCTAAATGCGGAGTTATTTACCAAACATCTAATGCGAATTAGTAGATATTTTGATATGTTATCCTCGTCATTTGATATTATGGGGGATGGAATGGACAAGGATCAATATATGAAGTTTCGAAATACACTTGCTCCAGCTAGTGGTTTTCAGAGCGCACAATACAGAATGATTGAATTTGCATCTACAGAACTTATAAACTTGATTGATATAAGGTTTCGTTCTACAATTGATAGAAACACGCCTTTTGAACATGCTTATGAACATTTATATTGGCAGGCCGCCGGTAAAAACTACAATACAGGGCAGAAATCAATATTACTTGATAAGTTTGAGAAGAAATACATGGGAGATTTTATCGATTTTATGAAAGATTACAATACAACCAATATCTCGATGAAATTCAAGTCGCTGCCAGATTCTGTAAGAAATAACGTCGATTTAGTCAATGCAATGAGGCATTACGATTATACGGTAAATGTTAAATGGGTTATGTCTCATTACAAAGCTGCTGCAAAGTATATTGGTGGCGGCGCTGCAACAGGAGGAAGTGATTGGACAAAGTATATGCTACCAAAGTATCAAAAAAGAATTTTTTATCCCGAACTTTGGAGCGAAGAAGAAATAGAGAATTGGGGGATTACAAATCTCGAATCCTATAAAGTATTAACGGAATTATAAACGTAACTGATATGGAAATTGCTAAAAATCTGGAAGAATTTCAAGCTAAAATTGATGCTGAAATTAAAATTGAACCAAAAGATTGGATGCCTGAAGAGTACCGTCAGCATTTAATTCGACAAATGTCTCAACATGCACATTCAGAGGTAATCGGAATGCAACCGGAAGGAAATTGGATAACTCGTTCTCCTAGCTTGAGAGCAAGAAAAATCCTTATGGCAAAGGTTCAAGACGAAGGAGGTCATGGACTATATTTATATTGTGCGACAGAAACCTTAGGGGTTAGTAGAGAGCAGCTGATTAAATGGCTACATGAAGGGAAAGCAAAATATGCAAGTGTATTTAACTACCCTTCTCCAACTTGGGCGGATATGGGAGCAATTGGTTGGCTTGTTGATGGTGCTGCAATAGTTAATCAGGTTTCGCTTCAAAGGACATCTTATGGACCATATTCTAGAGCAATGGTAAGAATATGTAAAGAAGAGAGTTTTCATCAAAGGCAAGGTTATGAGGTTATGGCCTCCTTAATGGAAGGTACGGCAGAACAGAAGAAAATGGCACAAGAAGCGTTTGAAAGATGGTGGTGGCCTTCATTAATGATGTTTGGCCCCCATGATGGTGATTCTCCGAGAAGTTCTAATGCCATGAAATGGAAGATTAAACGAGAAACGAACGATGATTTGCGTCAGCAGTTTATTGACAAAACAATCCCTCAAGCTGAATTAATTGGGTTAAAAGTTCCAGATGCTAACTATAAATTACTAGAAAATGGTTCGTATGAAACCTCTGATATTGACTGGGATGAATTTTGGAATGTAATAAAAGGAAATGGACCATGTAATACACAAAGAATCAAACATCATGCTGCAGCTCATGACAATGGTCAATGGGTGCGTGAGGCAGCAATCGCATACAATGAGAAGAAGGAACAGAATTTAAAATCAGCGTAATAATATACATACAATGAGTACAGATAATCAAGGTCCTATTTGGGAGGTATTTGTTCAGTCAAAACCTGGTAAGCCCTACAAACATGTTGGTAGCTTGCATGCTTATGATAAGGAAATGGCTATTGAGAATGCCAGAGATTTATATACTAGAAGAAATGAAGGAACCGGACTTTGGCTTGTTAAAGCGGAAGAAATTGTTTCTGTTAAATCTGGAGATGAAGAGTCGTATTTCGACCCAGCAGATGATAAAATATACCGTCACCCCACTTTTTACAACATGCCAGAAGGCTCTAAGCATATTTAATTATGGAGAGTAATTTGTATAAATTCTGCTTAAGATTAGCAGACACGAGTTTTATATTAAGTTATCGTTTAGGTGAATATGTGAGCCACGGTCCTTTTTTAGAGGAAGACCTTTCCATAACGAATGTGGGCTTAGATTTAATTGGTCAAGCAGAAAGTCTCTTTAAGTATGCAGCTGAAATCAAAGGAGGGGGTACCACCGATGACGATATTGCCTATAAGCGGGAGGAAAGTGAGTATCTAAATTTTCATTTGGTTGAGTACCCTAACGAAGACTTCGCATTTATAACCGTTCGACAATTTTTTATGGACGTATATAACTATCATTTATTTACGGGTTTAATGAACAGCTCGGATCCTACAATTGCTGCAGTTGCTGCTAAATCAATTAAAGAAGTTAACTACCATTTAAAAAGAAGTCGAAAATGGATGTTGCGCCTTGGTGACGGAACGGAAGTAAGCCATAATAAAATACAGTATGCCGTAAATGAATTATGGAAGTATACAGATGAACTTTTTGACATGGACGATGTTCATAAAAGCTTGGTGGAAGAAGGTGTTGCAATTGACTTAAAGGAGGTTCAAGAAAAATGGTTAAAAGATGTTGAGGACGCGTTAACCGAGGCCACAGTTGCTAAGCCAGACCACGTAAAACACTCTTTGGTTTATGGAAAAAATGGTGGGCACACAGACTTTATGGGGTATATATTAACGGAGTTACAATATTTAACGAATCGCTATCCAGATGCTACTTGGTAACTAGGGTTTTTAAGTAGCAATATCCATTTATGCGAATACTTATATAAATCGATTGTGTTTTCTGTTTTTATTACATCTTAACTAATTTATTTTTTTAAGATAGTGTTATAGATTTCTAGGTATTGTTCCGCTGCTTTTTTCCAACTGAAAAAAGAAGCTCTGTTCTTAAGTGATTTTTGCTGCTCTAGTGTGTTGTTCTGGATGGCAAATTCGATTTTATTGGCTATTTCTTCAGGCAAAAAACTATCTAAATAGATAGCTTTTTCCCCTCCAATTTCCGGCAAAGAAGTTAGTTTAGAAAGCACGACAGGTTTTCCAAAGTGCATGGCCTCAACCACAGGTAATCCAAATCCCTCGCTTAAAGAAGGGAAAACAAAAGCCTTACAGTTTTTATACATCCAATTTTTCTCGGCCTCAGAAATTTCTCCAGGAAGAAAAACGCATTTCTCCAGATTATGTTTAGTAATTAAAGTTCTTATTTTATCCGCATACTTCGAGCTGTTGTTCCCACATAAAAAAAGTTTTAAATGCGGAAGTTTCTTCATTCCCTCTACCAGTACATGAAAATTTTTCTTCTCTCCAATAATTCCAATTGAAAAAACAAAAGCTTCATCATGTTCTATAAAAGCTGGCTTTATTGGGTTTTTATCTGAAACAGAAACGCCATTGTAAATTACTTTTTGCAAGACATCTGGCAACTTTAGGTGTTGTTCGGCAATTTTTTTGGTAAACTCTGATATGTATACAATTCCACTAGCTTTATTTACTAGCTTTTGAAGATTCTTTAACTTTCTTTCTTTTTTAGCACCTGTATATTTATCCAAAAAATTCAAATCATGAATTGTCAGCAGAATTTTTGTTGTTTTATCTTTTGGGAAATATTTAGCTTCTTGATGCATGCAGTGCCATAAGTCTGCCTTAACTGATACTCCAAAGTATTGATGGCTTCTTTTCCATATAATTTTATTGTTGGACAGGAAAAAGTCATAGTGTTTTTTATCTATGTAAAAACCTATTGGTTCATTTGCTTCATTTTCAATCGCTTTTCCAAGGTGAGCGCAAAACTGACCTAACCCACTATTAGGGCTTTTCAGTTTTTCCGTATCCAAAAATATTCGTGACATTTATCTTCCCTTTTGTAGTTCTCGTATTTTAGAATATTTAAGGAAAGTTGCATGAGCAGAATTTTTACTAATAATCCAACCATAGTAACCATCTAATATTCCAAGCTTCAAAAAGTACGTTTTGAAAAACATAAATTTGGAGCTCATAAACACTTTGAATAAACTTGGCTTCGCTCCTTTTAGATCATATGATGTTGCAGCAATATCTGTAAAATAGTTAATCTGCTTTATGTGTTCTTCGATTGTGTAATAGCTATAATGCAATAAATCACCCTTTAAATGAATAGGTTTTATTCCCTTTTCCATTTCAAAACAATCGTGCGGGTTTATTCCCTTCCAGGCTCCTTTACGTCTATCCCAAAGTCGCAATTTCATATCTGGATACCAACCACAGTGTTTGATCCATTTTCCACAATAATTGTTTAAACGATTGAACGTATACCCGTCATTTTTCCAATTATTTTTAACAGCGAGGATACTTTTTTTCAATTCCTCAGATAATGCTTCATCTGCATCCAAAGAAAGAACATGGTTATTTTTGGCTTGCGTGTAAGCCCAGTTTTTTTGTTCAATATGACCTTTAAACGCATGTTCAATAAAAACCACGTTATGCGCTAAACAGATTTCTTTGGTTTTGTCTTTAGAAAAAGAATCAACAACAACAATCTCATCAACTACATTTTTTAAAGATAGAATACATCGCTCAATGTTCTTCTCTTCGTTAAATGCAATAATTACAGCTGAAATATTTACTTTCATTCTTCGGTAAAGATATTAATTTTGTAGGATAAAGAATTTAATTCCGATGAAATACAACCTAAGCGAAATCACGGAGGTGATAAAAAACAGAAGGACTATTTATCCAGAAATGTATAGTTCTAGAAAAGTACATAAGGAAATTATAGAAGATATATTAAATAACGCTATTTGGGCACCTACCCATGGAAACACGCAGCCCTGGAGGTTTAAGGTTTTTATGGACAATGGTTTAAATAAATTGAGCACATTTCAAAGTAACTTATATCAAGAGTTAAATTCAGGAAGTGACTTTAAGGAGCTGAAATTTAAGAAACTTAAAGAAAGGCCTTTAAGGGCTTCAGCTGTAATTGCTGTTTGTATGAAACGTGATGAGCGCTTAAAAATATTAGAGATTGAAGAAATTGAAGCGGTAGCATGTGCAATTCAGAACATGCATTTAACTTGCACTGCTTATGGAATAGGAGGTTTTTGGTCTACTTCAAAGCTAATCTATTCGCAAAAAACCAATGCCTTTTTAGAAATCGATCAGATGGATAAGTGCCTTGGGCTTTTCTATGTTGGGTATCCTGAAGTGCCTTGGCCGAAAGGTCAGCGAAAGCCCATTGAATACGTAACTGAATGGGTCGAAAGTTAAATTATGAAAGACTTTGAAGAAATTGAAAGGAGAATGAATATCACCAATTCTCATGATCACCCTACAAATGAGATGTATAAGGTGTATCATTTTAAAACAAAAGAACAGGCCATATATTTCGAAGAGTTGTTGAAAGAAAATAGTATTCAGTATGAGTCTGATGAGGAACTAGCACATGGGAAGACTATGTATTTGTTCGGTATTCGAAAAAATGATATTGACAAGGTAACAGCATTAAACTATTTGGCAGTCGGTAAATTCAGAAAACCTTTTATTTCCAATCCAGTATTTAGATGGTTTGTTATTTTATTGGGTGTATCTGCTTTAGCTCTTGCGATTGCCGGCTTTTTCTTAAAAAAGTAAAACTTTTTTTTACGGTGACCGTAATACGAACCTGAAATAAATATTTAAGGTGAGCACAAAGACAGTTGTAATAACTTTTTTTATTCTAGTAAGCTATTCTTTTTCCATATCCAAGAATAGAGTTGAGCCAACAAGAGATGGTAAAACAAATAGAAAAGATACGGCATCAGCAGTTGTGGGTTACGGTCAGGGGTATCTGTTTGAGTCTGCACAAGAACTTTCTGCTACTGAATTTGATAAACTCCTAGATTCTATTCTTCAAGATGAGTTTTCTTCAAAGCAACTAATTCATGAAATTAACTTTTATAAATCCTTAAAAGACAAGTCTCATGCAGCAATTTATACGATGATTGACTCGCTGTTATTATTGGATTCAATACCTTATAATTTAATTAACCCATTAAACCTTTACACAGCTTTGCATCCCAAAGAATTAGAGGTGCCATCGACATATTCATTTATTAATAACGACACTTCTTTTTATCCTGCACAGAGCTATTATAATAGATGGAACAACAGGATCGCTTGGGATTATCCGTCGTCTATTTCTGAAAACGATTCAATTGAAGTCCTGTTACTGAAAGAAAATGAGAACGAATATCATCATCCAATTGGCGCTAAGACGCTTCGTCGCTATTTTGGATGGGTAACCTCTCCTTTTGGTTGGAGAGATGGCAGAGCGCACAATGGAGTAGACCTAGAATTGCATTATTGGGACTCCATTTACTGTATGTTTCCGGGTAAAGTAAGAATGGCAAGAACGTATTCCGATTATGGGAAAGTGGTTGTCGTCAGACACAACAATGGATTGGAAACGCTATACGCACACATGTCGAAAACAGCTGTAAAGGAAGGTCAATTAGTACAGGCAGGTGAGCTATTAGGTCATGGTGGCCAAACAGGGAACGCTACCGGAACACATTTGCATTTAGAGATCCGATTTAAAGGACTACCAATAAACCCAGCCCATATTATCTCATTTAAAAACAAAGAGGTTCATGCAGACACACTCGTTCTTAAAAAAATGAAGCATACCTACATTGCCTTTCCTTCGGGCACCGATTTTCACACGGTAAAAAGAGGTGAATATCCTTCCAAAGTGGCAAAAAGATATGGAATTACTACCGAGAAACTATGTCTAATGAACAAAATAACCAGAAAAACGAGACTTTCCGTAGGTCAAAAATTAAGAATTAAAGACAGTTGAGACAACCCTTTATTAATACATTTATACCGTCCCAGTATAAAATGTACGCCAATAACAACTATTTGATTTTTGAAGATTAATCTTTCTTATTTTTGTAAGCAATACCAGCACATCCTCCAGTTATGAGAAGCATCACATTCCTAACCCTACTTCTAATAAGCAGTTTTAGTTTTGCTCAAAAAGGATTGACGAGTTTTGGACTTCAATTTAAGCCAATTGTTCCAGTAAGTTATTTCAATGCAGGCCCTGTTAATTTAAGTGATTCGATTGTAAATATTGAGATCAAACAGAAGCCTGGCTACAGCATGGGAATGATTATTCGCCATAATGTTACGAACTTAATTTCATTTGAGACGGGAATTAACTACGTAAGAAGAAACTATTCTATAGAAGCCAAATCAAAGATAAATACCTTGGACGACCAACTAGAGTTTGGATTTGTAAATTATGAAATTCCGCTTCAAGCTCTGGTCTACGTTCAACTTTCACGAAGCTTATTTATGAACGTTTCAAGTGGCATAGGCTTAAACGCTTACCCTTCTCATGTTATTAGCTTTGGGGAAAACTTATTATTGGAGCAGCTATCTCTCAGAGGAAGAATAATTGGATTGAGCTATTTGGCAAATATTGGCTTTGAATACAAGACAGAGGAAAAAGGAAATTTTTATTTAGGAGCTTCACTTGTTACTCCGCTTTCGCCGCTTACACAAACGCAAATAAAATACGAATATCAAAACACAAGCTTTACTGAATTTACCTCTTTCTTAAATGGGAATTATATTACCATAGATTTACGTTATTTTTTCGCCGCGAGAGAAAGAATGACTCCCTCGCTCCTCGAATTATAGCCACATCGGTTGGAAAGCAATCTAACAACGTTTGGAAACTACAATTGCTTTACTTTGTGTAAACAAGCAACCATTTTTTCTCAATCTGCGTTAATATAGATATATTTACATCTTACAGGATTAATCTATTGACTTCATGAAGCGTTTTTTGCTTGTTACTTTTTATTGGTCGTCTACTTCGTTCTAATGGTTGCTCAAGCACCAGATGGTTTTCCATCTACGTTTAGCGCTGCGGGAAGTGGTAATTGGAACACTGGAATGATACGTGGTACATTTAGGACCCAGGATGTGCACTGGTCCGGATCCCGGCAACATACCCGATGGGGATGATTATGTAATACCATTGAGCAACCACGACGTTACGGTTACTGCAAATGCTGGATTTGGACATCTGGAGTTTAGTGCCTCTGGTACCATAATGCGCCTACATTAACCATTAATTCAGGAATGAGTTTAGTTGGTTATACGGATGTAGAAGATGGGGCAATAACATTTGACGGCGAGTGGAGGGAAACTCGCCAACGCCGGAACGAAAGCATTGACTTGTAATATTCTAGGAACTGTTGAATGCTTGCACCTAACCATGGAAACTGCATCACTTCGCTTGGAAATATTGTTTGCAATCTTAGAGAATGGCGGCACATTAACAATTGACGATGATTTAACGCTGAATTCTGCATGGATCTGCAGTTACGGATGTTGTGCTTGGATGCCGGACAACCACTGGCACAGGCAATGTGCTTAGCCTAGGTGGCTCTTTAATTTATGGGGAAAATGCTGGCGGTGCTTTTATTGGAGGAGTTATTGACATGGGTAATGGAGCTGGTGTAAGTACGTTCAACTTTAATGGCACTGCGCCTCAAATAATTGAAATGGGCGACCCCTCTGATTTACGATATTCTGATATAAAGATTTCTAATTCTTCCAATGCAAGTCTAGGGTCATCGGTTTCTACAACTAATGTAACCGGAGGCATAACGGTTTCTGTTGGGGCCGTTTTTGATGATAATGGGTTCAGTAATGACTTTATTGGCGATATGATAAATTCCGGAACATTTAACACTTCTGGAACGAATGTGTTTCTTGGTGAAATTACCAGCTCAGGTACAATTGCCGCCTCTGGTTCAATTGATTTGTCCGGAGATTTTACCAATAGCGGAACATTCACTTCCACAGGTTGCAATATTAACATATCAGGGGATTGGAACAATACAGGAACCTACACCTATTTTTCGGGAGACAACGTTACTTTTGATGGTGGCGGAACTAGCACGATAACAGGAGCAACAGACTGGTATGAATTAACTGCGGATAAAGATTCGGGCTTTCCGTTACTAGCGGAGCACAAAATATTTACGGTATTTTGGATTTAGATCAAGGAACATTCACCTCAGGAGGCCTAGTAACCCTGATTTCTGATGCTACTGGTACAGCTCAAATGGACGATATAGGAAGTGCAACTTTCTCAGGCGATTTAACGGTTCAAAGGAGAATTGCGAAAACTTTTCAATCATTTCTTTCTCTTGGCTCTTCTGTTTCAGGCACAACATTGGCTTCTTGGCAGGATGATAACATTATTTATTCAGGAGATGGTGTTGGAACTTTTACAGGTGCAGATTACGAAACTTTTGGCTGGCACAACTACCTATTGGTATGATGAAGCCGAGCGGCACGATGGCGTAATGAACGATGGCTTTACTACCGCCACGACTACTAGTCAATCGGTTGGAGCATCGAATGATTATAAAGCGTTTCACTATCTATACTGATGCAGTTACCTATAACCTTAGATGTTACTGGAGCTCCCAATACGGGGAATGTGAACATACCGTTGCAATACGATGGTGATTCTTGCTGGAACATCCCCAAGCTGGGTGGAATTTAATAGCAAACCCATATCCATGTACAATCGATTGGGAATCAATTCATGGTGGAACACTTCGGAACTCTTATTGATGGGTTTTCTTGTATATAATGATGGTCTATCTAATTATGACTACTATGATGGGCGATGCTACACACTGGTTCTCAGTTGCAGCGACCCAATTTATACCGCATACACAAGGCTTTTGGGTGCGTTCTACAGGTTTACCAACTTTAGCTATTACAGAATCAGACAAGAATACAACCGACCAAGCATTTTACAAGTCTTCATCGACTAATTTAATGCGCATTGGATTAGCTGGAAATGTAAACACCTTTGGTGATGCCGCGGTTTTAATTGAAGGAAATAATTACACGGTAGATTATGATGCGGAAGTAGATGTGCAAAAGTTTACAACATTAGACCCAGATAACGCTCCTAGTTTGTATACGGTTACACCGGATGGTCATGATGTTTGTTTTAACAAAATTCCTTCAGCGAGTGTTTCAATTCCGCTGGTTGCAAAAGCAGGAACAATTGCTCAAGGAGATTACACATTAAACTTTGATATTCCTTCCGAATTTATGTTAGGGGCTTGTATGACGCTAGAAGATTTACACACAGGAAACACTGTTGATTTAAGAGCGGACACATCTTATACCTATGCTACTAGCGATACAACAACACTTCCTCGCTTTATAATTCACATAGTTAAAGATTTTAATACTCAGGTTGGTGATTTAACTTGTTTTGGAACATCAGATGGAACGGTAACTATTGATGGTACAGGAATTTCAGGATCGGTATTTGAGCTTTTAGATGGGGCAGGAAATGTTGTTTTTAGTGGTTATCCAGTGAACGATTCTATTGAAATCGCAAACTTACCCTTTGGAAACTACGATGTAACTACAAATCATGTGGGCGTTTGTTCAATAGGAAACTTCTCTGTATCAGTTAATGAACCGGCACAAGTAATTGCTAATTTTGATTTGGTAGAAGACACTGTATACCTTAGCCAAGGAGGCTTGTTAGAAGTTAGCAACTTGTCATCAGGAACGAACTATGCTTGGGACTTTGGTGACGGAAACACGAGTATAGAAGAAACGCCTACACATGTTTATACTGCTCCAGGAGTGTATCAAGTAATGCTGTCAGCAGATAATGACAATGTTGGTCAGTGTACCGAAGTAACAAGCAGAAATGTTGTTGTAATGAACGAACCTTTGTCAATTCTTGCTATGCAATGGGAAGATAATGCCAATGCTTTTGTAAACAACGGAAAAGTGGTAGTTGATTTTGACTTAGAAGACCATTCTAACCTTGAGATATCGCTAGTTGACGTCAATGGAAAGCTGATTCTTTCTAAGGAGTATGCTATTTCCAATGGTAGAATAGACCTTGTCAATACAGATGAGGTTGCTAGCGGCGTTTATTTTGTGAACATTACTATTGAAGGGAAAAGAAAAAGTCAAAAACTATTTGTAGATTAGGCCGCGCACATGAATTGTAAAAAAGGCTTTCTAAGTTGTGAGCTTTTTTCTTTTTTAGATAGAGACTCATGTAGACTTGTTCCAGAATTAAATAACTTAATATGTCCAAAATATTATTCATTACTATATTTACAATAGCTTTTTGTAACCTTTCTGAAAATCAAATTAATGCTCAAACGGACTCTACTGAATTTGTGAAACCAAGATTATTTTTGATAACTACTATTGGTGGTGGAGAATTTGTTGGAACCATAATTTCAGATGATTCAAAGGAAGTGGTGATTAAAACAAAAGACAGAGGAGAAGTTTCCATTCCAAAATACCAAGTTAAAAGCATGAAAGAGCTTGAAGAGGGGCAGCTTAACAAGGATGGAGATTACGTTAGTGACCCTTTATTCGCTACTCGCTACTTTATTACAACAAACTCATTTCCATTGAAGAAAGGAGATAATTATACTTCTTTAAACTTATTTGGACCTGAGTTTCATTTTGGTGTAGGGGAAAAATTTGGAATTGGTGTAATGACATCGTGGTTTGGAATTCCTATTATCGGCACAGCAAAATATAGCATTAACTTAAGCGAAACAGCTAATGTAGGAATTGGAGCTCTTGTGGGCACAGGGTCATGGGCTGTGCCAGACTTTTTTGGAGCACTTCCTTTCGGAACATTGACTTTCGGAACTAGTAAGTCAAACATTAATTTTTCAGCGGGTTACGGGGCTATTTCAGTTGGAAATGGTGCTGATGGTACCGCACTTTTTTCAGTTGCAGGAGCTATTGGAAACGGAGGCAAAGTTAGTTTTGTATTCGACAGCTTTATTGTTCCTATTAATCGAAGCCAATCGACTTATAATCCCAACACTGGTAATTATACAGTTTCAACATATAAAGCGATATTTGCATTAATTATTCCCGGTGTTAGGTTACAAACGAATGATGATAAGGCGTTTCAAATTGGGTTTGCTGGAGCCTATTTTGATGGTGATGTTGTTCCGTTGCCAGTTCCGATGGTAACTTGGTTTAGACGTTTATAATTTACAGGTATTCACAGAAACAAAAAAGGAGGCTATTTAGCCTCCTTTTTTGTTTGCCAAAAGATTAGTTGAACTAATCTGTAAGTTCAAATGTGCCAAAGAATGTATCCACTCTATCTTGTGTAACGTAACTTCCGTCTCTAATAACACCAATTTGGTACAACCTATTTCCCACTAAATACATTTGGTATTCGATGTGCATCGTTTCTGCAACTCCTTTAAAGTGTAAACCAGAGTTTCCATCTAAACTTACCTCTTCTTCTAAATCGAAATGTGTAACCCCCATGCTGTTTACCACACCTTCCTTTCCTCCTGCTAACATATCAGCGGTAGACCCAGCTTCAACAATGGCGCTTGGATAATCGTTATATCCTATAATATAAGCTTCCGTAAGGCTCTTTTCATATAAAAACATTGTAATCTCAATTTCTCCAAGTTCAGTAGGAACTGATTGGGAGCTTACCTCAGGAGTAGCGCCAAGAAAGTTAACCTTAAACCGCCCGTCTTCAGATTCATACATAACCTCAATTTCAGCAGGTACATTATCAACAGACCCGCAAGCTGAGAATATAATTAAAGCTGTAATACATGTTATTATTTGTAATTTCATTTTTTGTTTTTTTTGGATTTTCTATAATAAAAAAGCCCACTGATTAAAGTGGGCTTTCAGTTTTTAAATTAGTAATCTCTACAATTAATCAACCATTGCTTTGAAATCAGCATTTAAGAAGTATTTCACAAACTCTCTATCTTTAGAAGCTTTTGCTTTAAAATCAGCATCTTTTTCAATAGCTGTTTTTAGGTTACTAAATACTAGGTCAGAGTTATTTGTTCTTGCGCCTACAATTGCTTTCAAATAATATGCTAGCGCTGAATCATTGTTGTCAGCAGCTTCAATTACCTCTAGGGCTCCAGCAGCATCTCCAGAAACAATCTTTGCAATAGCAATATTTAACGTGCTGTAACCATCCATGTTAGCTAAAGCCTCCGCATAATCAGCCGATTGAATTTTTATTAAGCCCATGTTGTACTTGGTTTCGTTTGAAGTTCCTGCTTCAGTAAATAATTCTAAAGCTTTTTCTCGTCCTGCTTTATCTTTACCTGCTTTTACATGCGTTACAGCGCCGATGTTATTTATTGAAATTGGGTTAGCTTCGATTTCGTTTGCTTTTTCAAATTGAACGCCTGCACCATCAAGATCGCTTTGTAAGTACAATACGTATCCTACGTTGTTGGCACCTCTATAATCATCTACAAAGTTTTTCTCAGCTATTTTATAGATTCTTAGTTTTTCATTTAAGTCTTCAGTTAATGTAGCGGCAAAAAGAACCTCTTCAATCGTTAATGTATCAGGATTAGTTGTAGTAAGAGCAGTTAATTCTTCATCGCTCCAACCAATTTGATCGTAAGTTAAAGTAATAACAGACCTTCTAAGCTGCGGCAAAACATCTTTCTCTAAGAATTTATATGTCTTAGCCATGTTCCTAATGTCTTGCTCTCTTTTGTTCGGATCTTGAGTCATTTCAAGAACTCTTAAAATAAGGTCTTTGTCTTCGTGTGCTGTTTTTTGAACTTCAGCACTGAAACCATCCCAATCTTCACCTTTAGGGGTTTTGGAGATAAAAGCTTCTTCCATTCCTGGAGCAAAATTTAACTTCTTCATCAATTTAGAAACATATGCAGAAGCAGAAGTAGCACGATCCCCGGCTAGATTTGCATTCTTATCAATCTCTCCTTCAGGAGAAGCGTAAGACATAACATTAACTCCTTTCATTTCCCTTCTAATATTAATGGCAGCATCTGTAGCAAATATTTCAAAGTCTTTAATGTCTTGGTCTTTTAATTCAGCCCCATTTACATTGAATTTCCCTTTTTTGTAATTGATTATGGCATTAATACTTTCTTCAGTAGTTCTAACAAATTTGTCATTTGCCATAATTACTTTATCATCAAATTCCATTAGATACGGAGTAATAATTGTACCATCTGCAATTTTTTCAGTAGTTATTTCTTCTTTAACCGTTTCTTTTTTCCCTTTCTTTACTACAAGTTTAACAACTAATTCTCCCTCTTGCATGCAAGGGTTATAAGGAAGGGTAGAGTTATAGACAACTGTTTTACCTTCTTTTGGTATAACAGTACCATTTCCAGCAGCCTTTGCTCCTTGATATACAGCCATTTCAAAAGGAATCTCGGTTCCGTCTTTACAAATGAAAGTAGGCGTTGCTTCGACAATTGCCTTTGCGTTTAACCCTTTTTCCACAAAAGTAGCGTTGATTTGCAAATCAACCTCGTCTCCGTGCATTTCCAATGGGTTTTCTTTTACCTTGTAATCAAGGTCTTTTATTAAATCACAACTTCCCAATAGTAATCCTGTAGAAACTATAGAGGTAAGGGCGATGTTTTTAAGTATGCTTCTTTTCATTTTTATTGTATTTAAACCTTTCAGTTTTATTTTCTAAATATCGTGCAAGTATAAGTAAGTTTTTTTGTTTATGAAAGGATGAATGACATCAATAAGCAAAAACAGATGTTTTTAATGCGAATTTCAGAAGGTATCTTCCTTAAAAACAGAATACTAACTCTGGTGCTTTGTGTGTGATTCAACTCTTTCTATTTTATTAAATTAATGCGCTTAATTCCCTCAGGATGTTGACTCGAAAGTAATTCTTCAAATGATTGTTTTAACCATTCAGGTTTTTCAAGGTTTATTTCGTTTGCGTTGATGTAAAGTATTGGTATGCCATCTATTCTTTGTAAGAAATTTTCATAGCCCTTGCTTAAAGTAAATAAATAGTCTGGAGAGATTTCTTTTTCGTATAACCTACCCCTTGAGATAATGTTTTTTTGTAATTCGTCAAGTGGCCTGTTCAAAAACAAAAGGATATCTGGTTTTGGCACTGTTTTATAAAGTGAGCCCATTAATTCATTTATAAGATCAAACTCTTTGGAGCTCAAGTTCATTTTTGAAAAGATTAAACTTTTCAATGGGTAATAATCTGAAAAAATTAAATTATGCGGCTGCGAATGAAACTGAAGCAATTGTTTACTTCTGTCCAGCACAAATTGTACTTCAGCATAGAGAGCATAACTATTGTCATCGTAGAAGTCCTTGAGAAATTCATTTTCTTCAAACTCTTCCAGCAAGAGGTCACCATTAAATTTTTTTGCTAGGAAATTTACCAATGTAGTTTTTCCAGCTCCAATGTTTCCTTCGATAGCTATATGTTTGTAATTAAGCATTTAAAGTAGAAATTTTCGAAGGATCTGAACATAGTGCTAAAACCTGACTTGTTGTTTTTTGAAATGTTGGCACAACCCAGTTGGGAGCGATTTCGGCTAAAGGTTCCATACAAAACCTTCTTTGGTGCATTCTTGGGTGCGGAATTTCCAAATTGTCCGTACAGATAATCAACTCTTCATAAAGCAAGACGTCAATGTCGATATTTCTGTCTGCATACGTCTTATTCTTGAGCCTTGTTCTTCCCAGCTTAGCTTCTATTGAAAGACAGGTTTCCAATACTTTTTCTGGACTAAAATTTGTTTTAATAAGTACTGCTTGATTTAAAAAACTGTTTTTAGAGTCGTACCCCCAAGGATCAGATTCGTAAATTGACGAAGCGGCTACCAATGGTCCAATTTGCGCGATGATTAAGGAACTCGCACTTGCCAATAAATTCAATCGATTATCGATATTACTTCCTAAAAGCAAAACGGTTTGTTTCATTCCACAAAAGTAAATTTATTCTACTCAAAATTTTAATTTCGACAGCCTCTATCTTAGATAGTTATTCACACCTAAAATGAGGGGTAAGATAGATTGAAAGCAAGATCTATCCGCTGGTAGGATTAATTTGCCATTAGTGTAGATAAAAATTTAGAATACCTTTGTCTTTTTAACTTTACATTTACATCCATGAAAAAGGGGAGTATTTAATAAAAATCAAAAATTATGAAGCCATTTTGGAGGTCGTTTTGGTCAGCATCTTTAGCAATATTTTTAATAGGAGGAACGCTAATTGCTCTGCTTTTAGTAGGTGTCGGTGGAGCTATTTCAGGATTGTCAGAAACAACCCCTTTTGTCGTAAAAGAAAACGCGGTGTTACATATGAAGTTGGATACTAAAATTAGCGAAGTATCTTATGCCGAATTTGATCAAACTTCTTTCTCATTGGATCAAGGGTTTGGATTGAGGGAAATTAAAATCGGATTAGAGGCTGCAAAATCAGACGACAAAATAAAAGGAGTTTTCTTAAATATTACAAATCTTTCCGCTGGAATGGCTACAACAGAGGAAATTAGAGATGCAATAATTGACTTTAAATCTTCGGGAAAGTTTGTTTATGCTTACAATGAGTTTTACTCGCAAAAAGCATATTACCTCTGCACTGCTGCAGATAAGGTTTATTTATTTCCTGCAGGAATGTTGGAGTTTAAAGGATTGGGGGCAGAATTAATGTTTTTGAAAGGTGCAATCGATAAAATGGGTGTTGATGTCCAAATAATAAGAGGAAGTAATAATAAATTTAAGAGTGCGGTAGAGCCTTTAATGTATGACAGTATGAGTGTCGCAAATAGAGAGCAAACGATGACTTACATAAATGCTCTATGGAATCAAATGCTAATTGGGGTTAACGAAAAAACAGGGGTGAGTGCAAATATGTTAAACGAAATTGCAGATTCGATGTATGTGCGTTCTTCTGAAACCGCATTAGAATATAAACTTGTAGATGAATTAATTTATGAGGATGAACTTTTAACAGTTTTAAAAGAGGAGTCAGGAACAAAAAAAGAGAAGGATTTAAACTTGGTTTCATTTAAAAAGTATGCCTCGAAAAAAGCAAAGAAATACGACCGTAAAAATAAAAACAGCAATATTGCAGTAGTTTATGCTGTGGGAGGAATTGAAAGCGGAAAAGGAAACGCAGCAACTATTGGTTCAGAAACGATTGCAGGAGCGATACGTGAAGCGAGAGAGGATGATGAAATAAAAGCAGTTGTTTTAAGAGTTAATTCTCCAGGAGGAAGCGCATTAGCCTCGGATGTTATTTGGAGAGAGGTGGTATTAACACAAAAAGCAAAACCAATTATTGTCTCAATGGGAGATGTAGCTGCTTCAGGGGGTTATTATATTGCTTGTGCTGCGGATAAAATTTATGCGCAACCCAATACCATTACAGGTTCAATAGGTGTTTTTGGTATAATCCCTAATATAGGGCCTGCGTTAAAAAAGAACTTTGGAATCACATTTGACAGAGTGCAAACAAACCATCATTCGGTATTGTCCTTAAACAAGGCTTTAACAGATGAAGAAAAGCACTTAATGCAATTAGGGGTAGATGATATTTACAATGATTTTACGCAAAAAGTAGCGGATGGAAGAGAAGGGTTAGAACAAGCTGATGTTGACAGCATTGGGCAAGGAAGAGTTTGGTCTGGAACAGACGCTTTAAGAATTGGGCTGGTTGATGAGTTAGGCGGCATCGATGCTGCAGTTGCTTATGCTGCTCAGCAGGTTAATATAGGTGCTGAGGATATTAAATTAGGGGTTTACCCAGAACAAAAAGAGAATAAGTTACTGGAATTAATGGAGTCTTTAGGAGATGAAGAAGTTAGCGCGGAAACATCTTTGCGATTAAAATTAGAGGCATTTATTCAGTCAGTGGATAAAATAATATCCACCCAAGGAATTCAAGCTAGAATGCCTTTCGATATTGTGGTTGATTAGTATATTAATGGGAAACGATAAATCCCCCCTTTATTACTTTTCCCCCGCTAGACAGCTCTAGTTGATAAAACCCATTTGTTAAAGCTGAAATTTGTATCGTATTATTTTCCAACCCCCCTTTTAGTACAATTTTTCCGGTTGTGGAAAGTACTCTATACGTAGCGTTTTTGTATTCCCCATCCAGCAAAATGTAATCTGACGATGGATTTGGGTATAGCGTAATGCTTTCTTTTAAGCTTTCTCCAATTCCGCCTACTTGTGGGTCAAAGTCCAATAAAAAAGCCTTGTTGGTAACAGCTTGTCCGGTTTCCATTCCGCCGCAAATAATCCATGATGTTGGAGTAATTTGAGCAATTCCTCTTAAATCCATTATTCCGTATGGAGAGCCTAGGCCCTCAAACCACATGTTCCAATCCTTTTGATAAGTTATAATTCGAGAATGCGGTTCAACTCCTCCTGAACCATTGTAGGCTATTCCATCAAAATTGTAAGCAGTTCCTGAACCTCCTATCCAGAAACAACGATTGTTGTATTTAGCCGCGGCCATTCTATATCCATTTCCTCCTGGGTTATCTTGCAACTGACTCCAGGTTATTACTGTTGGGTCAATGGGGTTAATTATGCCCATTCTTAAATAGGATGTTGCATTAAAACTAAGACCTGAAGTAACCCCTCCATTGTAGAAAATGGTGTCTCCAATTATTACTCCTGAAGCTCCAAACATTTTGTACTGAGTTATATTAGGGGTGGCGGTTCCAACGAGCCAATTATCATTTGCTGGGTCGTAAATTTGCACGTTTGGCACATTGTTATTGTTGCTCCAACCCGTTATTACATATATCAAACTATCTCTCCAAACCGCTTGCACGTGGTCATCAATAGCAATCGGTATATCTGACCCATCAGGCAAATAATGATTCGTTACAGGGTCATAAATATGAATTTTAGTAGAAGAAACTTCGCTCCCATTTGCATTAACATGGTAACCTCCTATGATGTATATTTTATTCTTAATTGTGCTTGCACCGGCAGCTATTTTTCCTAAACCATCGGGAAGTGGTGCGATTGTGTCCCAAATGGCTGTCGTTACATTATACCGATAGGATTTGAGATTAATTCCTGAATAAAGTTTGGTACTATCTATACCCGAGAAGGAATAAACATTTACGTTTCCAGATCCATCGACTCCTTGCGTAACTGCATTATTGGAAATTCTTTCCGGCATGCTGTTGAGCTCGGTCCAAGTCCACCCTGTTTGCGAAAAAGTGATGGGCGAATAGCAGAGAAACAAGATTAAATATTTAAAATACATATACATTATTTTATATGAAAGTAGTATTTTTGCTTAAAATTAAGTAAAAATGGGAGACAGTAATTTTCACGGAGATACCGCAGGAGTTGGATACATATATGCTGGAATTGTAATTTTAGCAATTTTCGGATTCGTATTCTTCGGATAGACCGGTATAATCCCTTCGGATATAATTCTTTTTTATGGCAAGGAAAATTGGCGTCCCGTTCAATTCAATTTTTTCGTGGCTCATAAAGAAACGAATTCATCAAATTGACTTATTTAAGCAATATCCCATTGATGTGCAATTTGACGTCTTTGAACAATTAATTGCCACAGCTAAGGATACGGAATTTGGCAAACACTACAAATTTAAATCCATTCATTCCTATAAAGAATTCAAGAATAATATTCCTCTTCAATCATATGAGGATATTAAGCCCTACGTAAACAGGTTAAAACAAGGTGAGCAAAACTTATTGTGGCCAACAGAAATAAAATGGTTTGCAAAATCCTCGGGAACTTCAGGAGATAAAAGTAAGTTTATTCCTGTTTCAAAAGAAGCACTTACAGAAAGCCATTATCAAGGAGGTAAAGATCTTTTAGCATTGTATTATACGAACCATCCTAAAACAAAATTATTTAATGGAAAACACCTTATTCTTGGCGGAAGCGCGCAAATAAACTACATTAACAATAAGTCATATTTTGGGGACTTATCTGCAATAATTGTTAAAAATTTGCCTTGGTGGTGTGAACTCAGAAGGACTCCCAAAAAGGAAATTACATTAATGGAAGAATGGGAGGAAAAGTTGGATAAAATGGCTGAATCTACTGTCAAAGAAGACGTGCATATTCTTGCAGGAATTCCCTCCTGGACATTGGTTCTTTTGAAAAAGATCCTTGAAAAAAACAACACAGACAATATAATTGATATTTGGCCAAACCTTGAATTATATATGCACGGAGGCGTTAGTTTTGAGCCCTATGAAGAACAATTTAAAGCGATAATCCAAAAAAGTAATATGAATTATGTTCAAACTTATAATGCTAGTGAAGGGTGTTTTGGAATTCAAGATCGAGTTGTTGCAGACGATATGCTCCTGATGTTGGATTATGGGATTTTTTATGAGTTTATACCCATGGATGAATTTGAAAGCGATTCGCCAACAGTAATTTGCATTGAAGATGTTGAACTTAATGTTAACTACGCTTTAGTTATCTCAACAAATGCTGGTTTATGGCGCTATGTTATAGGCGATACAATAATATTCACATCGCTTAAACCTTATCGATTTAAGGTTTCGGGGAGAACTAAAAACTATATCAATGCCTTTGGCGAAGAAATGATAATCGACAATGCTGAAAAAGCAATAAAAATAGCTTGTGAAAAAGCAAAAGCACAAATAAAGGAATACACTGCTTGTCCTATTTATATCGACAAATCAAGCACAGGAGGGCATCAATGGTTAATTGAGTTTGAAGATGAACCCGAAAATCTAGAATACTTCACACAGACTTTAGATATGGCATTGAAATCTATAAATAGTGATTATGAAGCTAAAAGATCAAATAACTTAACTTTACAGGCTCCGGTTATACAAAAAGTACAAAAAGGAACGTTTTATGCATGGTTGAAAAGCAAAGGAAAAGCGGGAGGGCAGAATAAAATCCCAAGGCTTTCAAATGACCGTAAAATTGTTGATGAGATATTGGAATTGATTAAATGAAGATGAAGTTGTTTATACTCGTATTTAGTTTTTGCGTTGTTATTTCAGGTAACGGACAAATAAAATTTGAATTGATTAATGCTTTTTCAACAACAACTAAAGACTTTACAACAGATCATTTGAATAGAATTTATTTGATTGATAATAATCAAATCTTTAAGTTAAATTATGCTGGAGATACCTTATACGTTTATAGTAATAAAACATTAGGGAATATTAATTGTTTGGACGTAAACAATACACTTCGCCCAATTTTATTTTTCAAAGAAAATGCGCGAATTGTAGTCACGGACAATACATTGTCTGCACAACAAAACCCATATTCCTTGGAAGATTTGGACTTATACCAAGCTCAATTAATTGCGACGAGTTTGGTTGATAATGGAATTTGGATTTACGATCAGGAACTGTTTCAATTAATAAAGGTAAACAAGGAATTCGAGCGAATCTACGAATCTGGAAACTTAGAGCAAATTCTCCAAAAAGATAATTTAAATCCATCACAAATTCTTGAGCACCAAGATAAGGTTTATATGGTTTGTCCTGAGCAGGGTATTTTGGTGTTTGACATATATGGGTCGTATATTAAAACTATTCCATTATTAGATGTAGGTGAGATTCAGATTGATGATAATATTATATATTATCAAAAAGAGGGAAATTATTATGGCTATGGTTTAATAGGTTTTCAAGAGGTAAAAATTCAACTTCCTTTTCATACTTTTGAAAAAATAAGGCTAGAAAAAGACCGTTTAATTGTTCTTTCAAAAAACAAAATCTCAATATATTCTATTGGAAACAAATAAATGAAATGTGTGTTTCATTCAAATAATTGAAAATATTCTAAATTTTTAGACTTATCAACAAGCAGCGTATAGAAATAATTGTACTTTAGGAGCTCTTAAAACTTAGCGGAATGCATATAGCCATAGCAGGAAATATTGGAGCGGGTAAAACAACCTTAACAGAGTTGCTTTCGAAGCACTATAAATGGGACACACATTATGAAGATGTGGATGAAAACCCTTATTTGTTAGATTTCTATGATGATATGCAACGCTGGTCATTTAACTTGCAAGTATATTATTTGAATAGTAGATTTACACAAATTCAAGACATTAAAGAGAGCAAAAACACGATAATTCAAGATAGAACGATACACGAGGATGCTTATATATTTGCCCCTAACTTGCATTCAATGGGCCTAATGTCTACGAGAGATTTTGAAAATTATTTTTCATTATTCAATCTTATGGAGTCATTTATTTCTGCCCCTGACCTACTAATTTATCTTCGAGCGAGTGTTCCAAAGTTGGTTAATAATATTCAGAAAAGAGGCAGAGAATACGAAGAGAGTATTCGCTTAGATTACTTAAAAAGGTTGAACGAGCGCTACGAAGCTTGGATTTCGACTTATGATAGTGGAAAGTTGCTGATTATTGATATTGATGAGAATTCGTTTCACGATAATCCAGAAGACCTAGGAAAGATTGTTAGCCAAATAGACGCTGAGCTACACGGGTTATTTTAATGTATTTTTTATGATGTAGATTGACAAGGGATACTAATCTCAACTTTGGTTCCAGTTGTTCCATTGTTCAAGTCCATTACCCGAAACTGCATGTGGGCTATAGTAAAACTTGCTTTATGAATAAATATTCTCTTGTTATTATAAGTTCTTTTGATTTTATTTAGCTGTGTCAGCTCTGTAGATTATGATATTATTTGCAATACCGAACTCTCGGAAGAAACTGAAACACTCTATTTCGAGGTAGATTATGGAGACATAGAAAATTTCTTTGAATTTGAAATTTACAAACATAAATACAATGTAGAAATTTCTTTTGATCAAGAAATAATCGACAGCTATAAGAATGCCGTTAGAACACTTTCGTATTATGTTAATGAAACTCCTCCAAGTACAGAAGACTTTTACAATGTTTTCTTAAATGACGACCAAGATCTTTACCTGCTACAAGGCATAATTGAAACCCTAAGAAATAGAACCATTGGTACCGATTACGACATTGTTCAAATGATCGTAGGGTTTGTACAAACCATTCCTTACGATAAATATGCCGCAGATGTAAACTACCCTACGAAACAATGGCTTTTAATAAAGTAGATTGCGATGAAAAGTCCATTCTTCTTTGTAAACTTTTAAATCTAAAGGGATACAATTCTTGCCTTTTTGTTTATGAGAAAGAAAAACATATGGCGGTTGGATTAAAAGTAGCAGATGCGGGATATTATAAAAACGGTTATGTTTTTATTGAGTCTACAAACACATTTCCTATTGGCAAAAGGGGAATATCTTTAGATGGCAAAGAATCTTCGGAGGAACCTTTAATTATCCTCCCAAGAGAGAATGACCAGGGGTACTACGAGCAGTTTTTAGATGTTGAAGATTGCTACAAGGAAATTGCAAAGGTTCATGGTGAGCTGTATCTAGAAAATAATATTAAAGGGAAAAAGCTTTTGGAGAAAATGAACGCCTTAGAAATAGAAAAAAATTCCTTAAGCGAAAAAATTAACGATTACACCATTAAGCTAACGGCTTTAAAATCCACTGTTGATTCTTTAGAAAAAATAACTCTACAGATGAATTGCTCGAGCGCACCAACAGAAGAAATATATAATGAATGTGTTACAATTAACGAAGAAAGAAATTCAACAATTGAAAACTATCAAGATTTATTGTATGAATATGAAACTGATTTCAAAAGGCATAATAAAGTTATTTCAAAATACAACAAGTTGGTTGAAAAATTCAATAAAATGAATAACAAAGAAAAAAGCCCTTTCACAAGAACAAATCTTGATTTAGAATCAATCGCAAAACTAAAAAGATGAAAACATTTCTTTATATACTGCTTATTTGAGGAGATATTATTTGCAAAGGTAAAATTATTGGGAAAACTGGAACCTCCGGAAACTCTACTGGACCTCACCTTCATTTTGAAATAATTGAGAATAAAAAGAAGATCAACCCTTTGGAATACCTTTTATGACAGTGTTGACTATCTTACTTGTTGTTGAATTCGTTCATGGTTCTGTCCAGGCCAATTGTAACAAATGACTTGATAGCATTTCCAATTGTTTCGACCCTTTCTTCAAGCGCTTTTTCCTCTTCTTTTGACCATTCACCAAGCACATAGTTGACTTGGTTTCCTGGATTGAATTCACTTCCTACACCAAATCGAAGACGGCTGTATTTATTCGAGCTTAATACGAGTTGAATATCTTTTAAACCATTATGACCTCCATTACTTCCTTTTGCTTTAATTCTAATTTTACCAAAAGGGAGAGCAATGTCATCTGTAATGACTAAAATATTATTGACAGGTACTTTTTCTTTTTGAAGCCAATAGTTAACAGCTTTACCACTTAAGTTCATAAAAGTGTTTGGCTTGATTAAAATAAGCGTTCTTCCTTTAAATTTTAGAACAGCTTTATCTCCTAAACGATTGGGCTCAAAACAAATATTGGACGCATTAGCTAATGCGTCCAATATTATAAATCCTATGTTATGTCGGGTGTTTTTATACTTTTCACCCGGATTACCCAATCCAACGATTAGATACTTCATAATCTATTCTGCTGCTGCTTCTTCAGTTGAAGCTTCTGCTCCTTCTGCTCCTTCTTCTTCTCCTTCTTCTTCTCCTTCTTCTTCTTCAGAAGCCCCTCTTGCCATTGCAACACTAACTACAACTGCTTCAGCTGGATCTAAAAATCGAAGTCCAGAGACATTCATTTCAGAAACTCTTATTTTATGACCAATTCTAACATTAGTAATATCAACTTCGATGGCATCTGGTAAATCAGAAATTTTCCCTTCAACCAATAGCGATCTAAAGTTTTGGCTCAATTTACCACCGTTTCTAACACCAACCGAAAACCCGTTAGTTTTTACTGGTATTTTAATTTTAACAGGCGCTCCATCTAAAACTTCTAAAAAGTCAATATGAACAACTTTATCTGTAACAGGATGAATTTGCACATCTTTAACGATAGCGTTTACTTTATTTCCATTAAGTTCTAACTCAACGACATAAACGTTTGGAGTAAAAACTAATTTTTTAGCGTCATTTTCAGAAATGTGAAAATGAACTTGTTCTTTTCCTCCGTACAATACAGATGGAATTTTACCTTCTCTTCTGAGAAGAGTAGCATCTTTTTTCCCTACGTTCTCTCTAGTAGAACCGCTCAATGATACTGTTTTCATAATTATATATTTATTTATTGATTTGCAAATACAAAATGATCGCTTATGGACTCAAAAGAAATCGTTTTTTTCATTACGTCAGCAAACATATTCGCGACGCTTAACACTTTTATTTTATCACTTTTCCTTTTCGCAGGAATAGTATTCGTAACTATTAACTCTTCTAATACTGAAGCTTCAATTCTTTCGTAAGCTGGTCCAGATAATATTGCATGCGTGCAAACAGCTCTTACACTTTTCGCCCCATATTCCATAAACTGTTCAGCAGATTTACACAGTGTTCCTGCTGTATCCACCATATCATCTATGATGACTACATCCTTTCCTTTCACATCACCTATAATCGTCATGGACGCTATTTCGTTTGCTTTTTTTCTCTGCTTGTAACAAAGGGCTAGATCTACCTTTAGGTATTTAGCATAAGCATTGGCTCTTTTAGACCCTCCAGCATCTGGTGCTGCGATTATTAAATCTGGTAAGTTTAACGCCTTTAAGTGCGGAGCAAAAACACTGGATGCATATAAATGATCTACAGGAACTTCAAAAAACCCTTGGATTTGATCAGCATGCAAATCCATAGTCATTACACGGTCAACACCAGAAGCCTCCAATAGATTTGCCATTAATTTAGCACCAATTGCAACTCTTGGTTGATCTTTTCTATCTTGACGAGCCCAACCAAAATAAGGAATAACTACGTTTATTTTCTTAGCAGATGCTCTTTTAGCGGCATCTACCATTAGTAAAAGTTCCATCAAATTGTCCGAAGGAGGGCACGTGGATTGAATAATAAAAACATCGCATCCTCTTACAGTTTCGTTATAAACGGAAGTAAATTCACCATCGCTAAATTTCTGTAGATCGACGTCGCCAAGTGATTGACCGTAAGCTGCAGCGATGTTTTCAGCAATCTCGGTAGATGCTGAACATGCGAATATTTTGACTCTGTTTTCCATACCTCGTTAAAAACGGACTGCGAAAATAAGCCAAATTTATATTTATAAAAAACTCAAGCGAAAGTATTTTACAGTTATTATTTGGTCAAACAAAAACAATCTGTAAATTCGCGCTCACTTTGAGAGTTAACAAGAACGGTTAAATTTCAATTTTCACTAGCCGAAGTGGCGGAACTGGTAGACGCGCACGACTCAAACTCGTGTGTCTTCGGACGTGTGGGTTCGATTCCCACCTTCGGTACAAAGAGCCTTTTAGAGAAATCTGAAAGGCTTTTTATTTAGCACGCTTAAAAACCTTGCTATCTGCCACGAAAGTGCCAAAAGGGAGGAGCGAAGCCAATAGAACCAATAAAGTTATTTTCATCCCCCAATTGAAGTCTATTTTTGCAGGAATAACAAGAATGCAATACAATATAAATAAAAAACCATGAGCATATCCAATTGCAATAGTTGCTTCCGGGATTTCCCAAATGTATTTTAGCGGCATTGCAATTCCCATTAGTAATAAAAATGAGATGCCTTCCAGAAATCCAATTATTCTTAATCGACCGATATTACTAGAGAGTAAATTCAATATTTTGATTTATACAGTTATTTACGGATTAGCTTTCGATTTCAAATTTATGCTTTATTTCTTTAACTGATTAATTTAACAGAATCAGAAATTTTTTCTTGGGAAGTATTGAGCTTTCATAATTAAACGTGTAATCCACATTCTCTGTTGGCTAATACTTTTGTGGGGTCAAAATATTTGTGCTCGTTGGGTAATTTATATTCAATTAAGTAGTTTTCTAGTTCAGCATCACTCCAATAATAAAATGGACAAACCTTTATTATTCCATTCTTATCTTTTGTTACAATATCAAGATTGTCTCTGTGCGCAGTTTGACCTTTTCTTAGATTCGTAAACCATACATCCGGATTATGTTCTTTAAGCGCTCTTTTAAAAGGCTCTAATTTTACCTGGTCAGTAAATATATCATGCTCGGGAGTATCGACTTCTGGCACACCCAAAACCGAATCCCTGTAGCCTGTTGTTTGCTTTGGCACATAAACGAATATGTTTAAAGACAGCTTACTAATGAGCACTTCAGCGTGCAAATAAGTGTTTCTGGTATTGTAGCCGGTATCGCACCATATAGTTTTTATATCTTTTTTTATATTCGACATAGCATGCAATAACGAGGCAGAAAAAGGCTTGAAATTCGTAGTAACAATTGGTCTTTCTGCAATAAACAAAGCCCATTCTATAATTGCTTTTGGTGACTTATTTCGTAAATAGTCATTTATCTCTTTAAGTTTTATTTCATTTAAGGACTCTATCATTTTCCCCATTTAATTTGATTCCAAGCTCTTTCGTGTAGAAAATACAACACAACCTTTGTAAATAGTTCAACAGCTCCTATTGAAACAGCAAGTGTCAATTGTCCCGTAATAATCCATGAAATCAATATTGTGTCAATTGTTCCCACTGTTCTCCAGCTAAGTGATTTTACAATGCTACGAAGTGGCTTTTCAGAGGTTTTGTCCTCAGAATAAACGCCCTTACTTTGTATGGCATGATTTAATAACATCTTTAGTCTTTATCCACTAACCTAAAACCCTATCGGGAAACTAGGGTTTGCAAAATTAAGAGAGAATATTAGATCTACAAATGTTTTTAGTAAAAAATCAAGAAAACTTTGTAAAAGCCTGTAATTATGGCAATTAAGTAATGTCTGCTAGCGTATTGTTTCTAAATACTTCCAATGTATTGTCACGTACCTGAAGCATCAATTTATGAACACTACAAGTATCTTCATCCTCACAATCATCGCATTTTTCGTAATAATTTAAGCTCACACAGGGCACCATAGCTATAGGTCCTTCCAATATCCTAATTATGTCTGTCATTGGAATTTTTTTAGGCGCTTTTAAAAGATAATACCCTCCACCTTTTCCTTTCTTCGAACTTAAAACTCCTGCCTTACGAAGTGTTAACAAAATACTCTCTAAATACTTGTGAGAAATATTTTCACTTTTAGCTATTTCGGCAATCTGGATGGGGTCATTATTTTCTTGTTTTGCTATATAAGCAAGAGCTTTCAGTCCATATTTAGTTTTCTTCGATAGCATTATATTATCATTCCTGCGCCAACAGTATTGTTGGTTGCTTCGTCAATTAAAATTAAACTACCCGTGTTTCTGTTTCTACCGTATTGGTCAATAAATAATGGAGAAGTGGTGCGTAAAGTAACTCTAGCAACATCATTGCTAGAAATAACCTTATCCGCTTCATTTCTATGAAGGGTATTTATATCAACTTTATACTTTATTTCTTTTACCATGCAACGTGCATCTTTAGAAGTGTGCTTAAGGGCATATTTCCCTTTTTCTTTCAGAGGGCTGTCACCCATCCAGCAGATCATTGCTTCAATATCTTGAGAAACTTCAGGTTTGTTATTTTCTCTAACAATCATGTCTCCTCTACTAATATCAATGTCATCTTCAAGCGTCATTGTAACTGACATCGGAGCAAATGCTTCATCAATTTCGCCATCAAACGTATCAATAGATTTTATTTTAGAGGTAAAACCAGAAGGAAGAACCATTACAGCGTCTCCTTTTTTAAATACACCACCCGCAATTCTTCCAGCGTATCCTCTGTAGTCATGGTGTTCGGTAGTTTGCGGGCGAATTACATTTTGAATTGGGAATCTGCAATCAATATGGTTATGGTCAGAAGCAATATGTACAGTTTCCAAAGTGTGCATTAACGTTGCACCTTCAAACCATCCCATCTTTTCTGATCGGTGAACTACATTATCTCCTTTTAAAGCACTAATTGGAATAAACCGAACGTCTTTCGTTTCTAATTTAGCACTAAAATCCTCTAAATCATCAACCAACGTATTGTAAACCTCTTGACTGTAATCAACTAAATCCATTTTGTTAATGCAATAAACAATGTGGGGTATGCCTAATAATGAAGCAATAAAAGAGTGTCTTTTTGTTTGCTCAACAATTCCATGTCGGGCATCAATTAGAATGATAGCCAAATTAGCTGTAGAAGCTCCAGTAACCATATTTCTTGTGTACTGAATGTGTCCGGGGGTATCCGCAATAATGAATTTTCTTTGTGGTGTTGCAAAGTATCTATAAGCAACATCTATCGTAATTCCTTGCTCTCTTTCATCTCGAAGTCCGTCAGTAAGTAAAGCTAAGTTAACATGCTCTTCACCCTTCCTGTCACTAACTTGTTGGATAGCTTCCATTTGATCTTCAAAAATAGATTTACTATCGTATAGCAGTCTACCAATCAACGTGCTCTTCCCGTCATCAACACTTCCCGCAGTCGTGAACCTCAAGAGGTCCATGTTTAAATATGATTTTTCCATTTTCTTTATTGTAAAAAGTATAATGTATTAAGAAGAATACTTTTTGCTTAATACTTTATACAGTAAACGTTACACTTTTTTATTAAAAATACCCTTCTTTTTTTCTGTCTTCCATCGCCGCTTCAGACCTTTTGTCGTCAGATCTTCCTCCTCTTTCTGTTACTCTAGTAGAAGCCACTTCTTCAATTATTTCTTCTAATGTAGCTGCAGTAGAAGCAACTGCGCCGGTACAGGTTGCATCCCCAATTGTTCTAAATCTAACAACCATGGGCTGAACTTCTTCGGTGTCTTTTGTTTCCACGAAATCTGTTTTCCCCATTATAACACCATCTCTAACAAAGCAATCTCTCGTATGCGAAAAATAAATAGAAGGGATGTCAATTTTTTCAGCAAGAATATATTGCCAAATGTCCATTTCAGTCCAGTTGCTAATCGGAAAAACTCGAAAGTGTTCTCCCATATTTTTCTTTCCGTTAAACGTGTTCCATAATTCCGGACGTTGATTTTTTGGGTCCCATTGACCAAAGTCATCTCGATGCGAGAAGAAACGTTCTTTTGCTCTCGCTTTTTCTTCATCCCTTCTTGCTCCACCCATGGCGCAGTCAAATTTATTCGCTTCTATTGCGTCTAAAAGTGTAACTGTTTGCAGTTTGTTTCGGCTAGCATTAACTCCCTTTTCTTCGGTAGATTTTCCCTCGTCAATTGATTGCTGAACGGATCCAACAATTAACCGAGCTCCAGTTTCTTCAATCAATTTATCCCTAAATTGTATTGTTTCCGGAAAGTTATGCCCTGTGTCAACATGCATTAATGGAAAGGGAACTTTAGCAGGGTAAAACGCTTTTCTCGCTAAGTGGTAACAAACGATCGAATCCTTTCCTCCTGAAAAGAGTAATACAGGATTTTCAAACTGCGCGACAACTTCTCTAATTACAAAAATTGCTTCAGCCTCCAGTTCTTTTAAGTGTGTTAAATTATATGAGCCCATTTAGTAGCTTATTTTATTTATCACAAAGCGGTACAATATATCACCACTTTGTTCAATTGTTTTTTTCTCTGTATCAATTATTAAAGCTGGAGTTTTTGGTGCTTCAAAAGGTCCGCTAATTCCAGTGAAGTTTGGGATTTCTCCCTTTCGTGCTTTTTTATAAAGGCCTTTTACGTCTCTTTTTTCGCATTCTTCCAAAGAAGTATTTATGTAAACTTCCAAAAAGTTCTCTTCACCAATTATTTCTTTTGCTAAGGCTCTAATATCTTCGGTTGGGCTCACAAAACTGTTTATTGTAATGATTCCACAATTTAAAAACAACTTAGAAACTTCAGAGATTCTTCTAATATTCTCTGTTCGATCTTCTTCTGTAAAGGCTAAATTATTGTTTATTCCTGATCTTACATTGTCTCCATCCAATACCTGAGTTAAAAAACCTTCATCATTCAGCTTTTTCTCTAACCAGGCAGCTATAGAAGTTTTCCCAGAACCCGAAAGACCTGTGAGCCAGATTACCTTGCTGTGCTGGTTTAGCAAAGCTTCTTTATCTGCTCTCTTTAGAAGTTTCTCAAAGACTGCATGAATATTATTACTCCCCTCTTTCATAGGCTTTTAAATCGGAAGACAAAGTAACTGAAAATACAAACAAAATATACAAAAACATCATTACTTTTTTAGTGGAGTTGAGCTATAATGGGTTAATTAAACGTATTCTAAAATGAAATGCGTATGTTTGATGTTAAAATAGGATGTAAATAATGGCAGAAAAAGATTATAGATTATCGCCAAGAGTTGATCAAGTTGGTATCCAAGATCGAGTGGATAGAATAACGAAAAGGAGTGTTAAAAGCGAAGCGAAAAGAAAGGGCTTGTTAATGACACTTAACATGATCGATCTAACAACTCTAGAAGGAGCAGATACAGATTTTAAGGTTAAACAAATGTGTTACAAGGCACAACACCTGCACGATTCATTTCCTGGTTTGCCAACTACTGCTGCAGTTTGTGTGTATCCAAATTTTGTAAAAGCAGCAGTAAATGAAGTAAAAGGTTCTGGGGTTAAAGTTGCATCTGTAGCAACGGCTTTTCCAAGTGGTCACTCCAGCTCAGAAATAAAGTTGTTGGACACTAAAATTGCTGTAGATAATGGCGCGCACGAAATAGACATGGTGATTAGTCGTGGAAAATTCCATAGTGGAGAATACAATTTTGTGCACGATGAAATTGCTGCAATTAAAGAGGCGTGTGGAAAAGCAAGGTTAAAAGTTATCTTGGAAACAGGAGAGCTTGGCACTTTTGATAAAGTGAGAAGAGCAAGTGATATTGCAATGGATGCTGGAGCTGATTTTATTAAAACTTCTACCGGTAAAATAAGCCCAGCGGCAACTTTGCCTGTAACCTTGGTTATGTTGGAAGCAATAAAAGATTATTATTACGAAACTGGTAAAATGATTGGAATGAAACCCGCCGGAGGGATATCCAATTCGAAACTGGCTTTACAATATTTATTAATGGTAAAAGAAACGTTAGGTGGAAAATGGTTAAGTAACGAATGGTTCCGTTTTGGAGCAAGTAGCTTAGCAAATGATGTTTTAATGCAAATAATGAAACAAGAATCAGGAAATTACCAATCGAAAGATTATTTCTCTAAAGATTAAAAACTAGGATGAAGAATAAAATAGATTATAGCTCTGATTGGAATTTGGACCCAGCGCCAGAAAGTACGGGTCATATTAAATTGAAAACAAAGTACAATTTGTTTATTGGGGGAAAATGGGTGAAACCAAAATCAGGAAAATACTTTGCAACAATAAATCCTGCAACGGAGCACAAGATTGCTGATGTAGCAGAAGCAGGGCAAGCGGATGTGGACGCAGCTGTAAAAGCAGCAAAAACGGCATATGACACAGTCTGGTCAAAATTATCTGGAAAAGAAAGAGGGAAGTACATTTATCGAATTGCAAGATTAATTCAGGAGAAGGCCCGTGAGTTTTCAGTAATAGAATCGTTGGATAGTGGTAAAGTGATTCGTGAATCACGTGATATTGATATTCCATTGGCGGCTGCCCATTTTTTCTATTATGCTGGATGGGCAGATAAGTTAGAATATGCTTTCCCAAATAGACAGCCAAAGTCATTAGGCGTAGCAGCGCAAATAACCCCCTGGAATTTTCCAATGTTGATGATAGCCTGGAAAATTGCTCCTGCTCTAGCAGCTGGAAATACGGTTGTATTAAAACCTGCTGAAACTACTTCGTTAACTGCTTTAAAATTAGCTGAAGTAATTCAAGAGGCAGGTCTTCCAGACGGAGTGGTAAACATTGTGACAGGTTATGGTAAAACAGGAGCGATGATGGTAGAGCATAAGGATGTTGACAAAGTTGCTTTTACTGGTTCAACAGGGGTTGGGAAAATTATCATGAAATCTATTGCCGGAACCAACAAAAAATCTACAATGGAGTTAGGCGGTAAAGCCGCTAATATTATTTTTGAAGATGCTCCATTAGACCAAGCGGTTGAAGGGATTATTAATGGTATTTATTTTAACCAAGGCCATGTATGTTGTGCCGGCTCTAGGTTGTTCGTTCAGGAATCCGTTTATGATGTTGTTCTTCGAAAACTAAAAGACAGAATGGAATCTTTGTATGTTGGAGACCCAATGGATAAGAATACGGATATAGGGGCGATTAACTCCAAAAAACAATTGGATGTAATTAATGATTATATTAAGATAGGTAAAGCGGAAGGAGCAGATATTTATCAACCTAAATGTAAAATCCCGAAAAAAGGATTTTGGTGCAAACCAACGTTATTTACTAATGTAGCGCAATCAAATAGAATTGCCCAAGAAGAAATTTTTGGTCCAGTATTAGCGATTCAAACCTTTAGAACAGTAGATGAAGTAATCACGAAAGCCAATAATACTCCCTATGGCTTATCTGCCGGGGTTTGGACAGATAAGGGGTCAAAGGTATTTAACCTCACATCTCAATTAAAAGCAGGAGTTGTTTGGGCGAACACTTATAATAAATTTGATCCAACTTCTCCGTTTGGGGGATATAAAGAAAGCGGCCACGGAAGGGAAGGTGGCCTACATGGACTGGAGCCATATTTAAAATTTGATTAATAGATTAAAGCAATATAAATGTCAAGAATTGAAGTTTTGAAAACGTATAAGATATATATCGGAGGTAAATTCCCAAGAACAGAATCTGGAAGGTATTATCAACCAGAAGCGAATGGAAAAGTTTTAGGAAACATTTGTTTATCTTCTCGAAAGGATTTAAGAAATGCAGTAGTTGCTGCTCGTTCAGCTCAAGGAGGGTGGGTTGTAAAATCGGCCTATAATAGAAGTCAAATTTTATATCGAATAGCCGAAATATTAGAAGGAAGAAGAACGCAGTTTATTGAAGAACTTATTCAACAGGGAAGTAAAAAGGCTCAAGCAGAAAAAGAAGTTAATCTTTCTATCGATCGACTTATTTATTTTGCTGGTTGGTGTGATAAATACACGCAGATTTTTAGTTCTGTAAATCCAGTTGCATCTAGTCATTTTAATTTTTCAGTACCTGAGCCTACGGGAGTAGTTGCAATATTAGCTCCCGAAGAAAGTGGATTGTTAGGGTTAATTTCTCAAATTGCTCCAACAATTGCAGGAGGTAATACATGTGTTGTTTTAGCATCAGAAAACAAACCACTTTGTTCAGTTACACTTGCAGAAGTGCTCTCAACATCGGATGTTCCAGGAGGAGTAATAAATATATTGACTGGAAACAGAAAAGAATTAATTCTGCATTTTGCAACGCATATGGATGTCAATGCACTTATTTATTGCGGAGATAATTCAACTGAAATAAAATCGATTCATGAAGCTGCTGTGGACAACCTCAAGCGAGTGATGATAAGAGATGGGGGGGGGTATGTAAGTGATAAATACGAGAGCCCATACCTTATATATAGCTTACAGGAAACCAAAACAACTTGGCACCCAATTGAAAAAATTGGAGCAGCGGGAAGTGTTTATTAGAAAGCACTTTAGAAAGGTTTTTGCTTAAAAAATATTTTTTTTAAAAATAATAAACTACTTTAGCCGGCTCTAAGCGAAATTAGTAGGTTTTGCTCGGAGTGAAAAGAAAAGAAAATAAAACCATAAAAAATCAAATCATGAAAAATTTAAACAAATTAAGCGTTGCTCTTATGTTAGCTTTAGGAACTACATTTGCAATGACTAGCTGTGGAGGAGCTGCTGAAGCTGATGCTCATACTGACGCTGCTGCTCACACTGAAGAAGCTCACACTGAAGAAGCTCATGCTGAAGAAGCTCATGCTGAAGAAGCTCATGCTGAAGAAGCTCATACTGAAGAAGTTGCTGATTCTACTGCTACTTGTGAAGGTGGAGAAGAAATGGAAGAAGCTACTTGTGAAGGTGGAGAGGCTACTGAAGAAGAAGCTGCTCACTAGAAAATACTAGTAAATTTTTAAAAAAAAGCTTTCCGAATTTTCGGGAGGCTTTTTTTATGCTCTATTATTTTGTTTGTATTTTTGTTAAGTGATAAAGGAGGAAGAAGAGATACAAGCAGACTACAAGTGGGAACTTTCTCGTAAAGAGTTCATTCGCTCGTTACTTGTTATTGGAGTATCGGCAAGTATTCCTTTTCTTACAAGTTGCGAAACCGAAGAAAATCCAGAAGTTTTTGATTGCTCTCCTTTGTCTGCAGAACAATTAAAAGTATTGCAAGCATTACAATTAGTATTATTTCCAAAAGAAGGGAGTGGCCCTTCAGCTCTTCAGATAAATGCAGATAAATGGATTGTTTATGTTTTGAATGATCCGAGAGATCCTCAAAGAGAGAAAGATTTTATTGTTGAGCATCTTGATGGATTAAACCAGCTCTCTAAAGAAACTTATAAAGTTTCGTACGATTTATTAAGCAGGGACCGACAAGAGGACCTATTAGAGCTGTTTTTTGAAGAGAAGGCTCCCAAACGATGGGGCAGTAGAATGCTAACATTAATTTTTGAAGCGTTACTTTTAGATCCTTTATATGGCGTTAACCCCAATAATATTGGCTGGACGTGGTTAAATCATAATCCAGGAATGCCGCGACCCAATGAAAAGAACATGTACCCAACTATATATACAACTATGAATGAAGTATGATGTTTGCGTTATAGGAAGTGGAGCAGGAGCTGGTCCTGTTATATATGAATTGTCGAAAGCTGGGTACAAAGTTGTAGTTCTTGAAAAAGGGCCATGGGTAAAAACGGAGGACTTTAACAAGGATGAAATGACAGCAACACGACGCGATTCATTCAGGCCCGCACTGAAAGATGAGTGTCATACCGTTGTTAAAAAAAATAAAGCAGGTAAATGGATGAAACGTTCTACATATGATTCTGGTAGAAGTTTTTGGAATGGGAACTGTGTTGGAGGTTCGTCCAATTTTATGAGTGCATATTTTCATCGCCTAAAGCCAGTAGATTTTAATTTACTTTCTAAATATGGCCCAATTGAAGGGGCAAATGTTGTTGATTGGCCAATTAATTATGAGGATTTAGAATCGTATTACGAAAAAACAGAAAGAATAGTTGGAGTCTCAGGAAAGGTGGTGAATCATTCATTTTTAGAGCCACGTTCCACGCCTGATTTTCCTTTTCCTCCATTGCAAGAAAATATCTTTGCTTCTTGGTTAGATAAGGGTGCAAAGCAACTTAACTATGAGATATTCCCTACCCCAAGGGGAATAATATCAGAGTCAAAAGAAGATCGAAACTCGTGTTATTATTCGAATTTCTGTGGCAGTTACGGATGCTCTTCTGATGCTAAGAGCAGTTCGCGAGTAGCTCTTATTGAGTCTGCTGTTAAAACCGGGAATTGTACAATTTTACCAAACTCAAAAGTATTTCATTTAGAAACGAACGGGGATGGCAGAATTATAAAAGCAAATTTCTATGATATTAATGATGAAAAACAATCTATCGAAGCAACTATTTTTGTGGTTGCTGCTCAAGCTGTAGAGACTTCACGTTTATTATTGATGAGTGAGAACATTGAATTTCCAAATGGGCTAGCTAATAATTCTGGTCAGGTAGGAAAGAATATGGTTTATTCTAGTGGAGGAGTTGGTTCTGGGCAGCTATATTTTTCGGATTTGAATAAAGAAGATGCTGAAGCATTAGATACTCCAGGATTGTTTATCAATAGGGCAATTCAGCAATGGTATGAAATAGATCATCCAGAGTTAGGAAGAGTAAAGGGGGGAACAGTTGATTTTGTTTCTGAGCATGCAAATGGAATTACAAAAGCTATTAAACTCAAAAAGACATCTGGCGGAAGGCTTTTATATGGGGCAGCATTGAAAAAAAGACTTTTTGACTATTTCACAAAACAGCGTAAGTTGAAGTTTGAAATATTTGTTGACTGGTTGCCGAATGACAAATGCTACGTAACTCTTGACGATGAGGTAATGGATAAATGGGGTGATCCCGTTGCTAAAATTTGGGCAGGACACCATGAGCATGATAATAAAGTTGCCAGATATTTAGCGGATAAAACTGAGCGGCTTTTCAAAGAAATTGGGATGAAGAATGTTAGTACTGGAATTGGAAATTCTCCTCCTGCCAATCTTCAAGCTGGTGGTTGTCGTTTTGGAGATAATCCAAAAACATCCGTTTTAGATAAAAACTGTAAAGCTCATGAAGTTGATAACTTGTACGTGTCTGATGGGAGTTTTATGCCTACAGGAGGAAGTGTTACTTATACTTTTTCTATTTATGCGAACTCATTTCGAGTAGCAGACAAAATTAAAGCTGATCTAGAACAGAATTATTAATCAATGCAGCGTATTTTTGCAGTTTAACTCATAAGAATGAAAGCCGAAGTATCTAGAAAACGACATATAGTCAAAACCATCACTTGGCGCATCATTGCATCAGCAACAACATTTTTGTTGGCTTGGTTGTTTTTCCAGGATGATGAAAAGGCAGTGGAAAAAGCAACTGGTATTGCAATTGCCGAATCAGCAATAAAAATGGTGTTTTATTATTTTCATGAGCGCGCTTGGTATAACTCGAATTTCGGAATAAAAAACCGAAATGAAGATAAAATAGGTAAAGATGAATCTCAATAAATTATTAGAGCTAGTTAAAGAAGCCGCTTTAAAGGGCGGTGAGGAAATTTTGAAAATTTACGAAACTGATTTTTCTGTTGAACAAAAAAACGACAATAGCCCTTTGACTCAAGCGGATAAAAATGCGAATGAGATAATTGAAGAGATGCTTAAAGAAACCAATATTCCGATATTAAGTGAAGAGGGAAGAGGAATTGATTATTCTGAAAGAAAGGATTGGGAGTACTTGTGGATTGTCGACCCTTTAGATGGAACAAAAGAATTTGTAAAACGAAATGGGGAATTTACAGTCAATATAGCATTGATTAAGAATGGAGTTCCTGTTTTAGGAGTTATATATGTTCCTGTTAAACAGTGGCTTTATTATGGTCATAAAGAAATTGGATCGTTTAAAATTGCGAATGGTGAATTAGAAAAGCTTCCTCGTCAAATTGCAAAAGAGAGATATGTTGCCGTAGGAAGTCGTTCTCACAAGAGTTCAGAAACGGAGGCATACTTTAAAGAATTGTCAGAAGAGCATGGAGAAATAGAGATTGTTTCTATGGGAAGCTCATTAAAAATATGCCTAGTAGCAGAAGGTGTAGCGGATGAATATCCAAGGTTTGCTCCTACTATGGAATGGGATACAGCTGCAGGTCATGCCATTGCTAAATATGCAGGAAAACAATTTATTGACTATAAAACTAAAAATGAAATGCTTTACAATCGCGAAGAGCTATTGAATAATTGGTTTTTGGTTAAATAAGCACACGGGTTTTTAGCACTTCTTATACTAGCATTGCCATTGTTCATGATTGCATTTTTTTATTAGCATTGGGTTGATGTGTTTTCAGTCATCATGGTTTGATAGATAATGGTGAATATATTTTTTGTTTAGTAGGTTTGTAATGTTAACTTTGATGAAATAAGATTATTGAGTCAAATGAAAGTAGCATTAATTACAGGGATTACAGGACAAGACGGAGCCTATTTAGCTGAATTTTTATTAAATAAAGGATACGAAGTTCACGGTGTTAAACGCAGGGCTTCTATGTTTAATACAGATAGAATTGATCATTTATACCAAGATTTACATGAGAACGATGTAAGGTTAAAACTTCATTATGGTGATTTGACGGATTCAACCAATTTGATTCGTATAATACAAGAAGTTCAACCAGATGAAATATACAACTTAGCAGCTCAGTCACATGTACAAGTTTCCTTTGAAATGCCGGACTATACAGCAAATTGCGATTCTTTAGGAACACTTAGAATATTGGAAGCAATTAGAATATTAGGCTTAATTGAAAAGACCAAGTTTTATCAAGCCTCTACTTCTGAACTATACGGGAAAGTGCAAGAAGTCCCTCAGTCTGAGACTACGCCTTTTTATCCTAGAAGTCCCTATGCGATTGCAAAACTATATGGTTTTTGGATAGTGAAAAATTATCGAGAAGCATATGGTGTTTATGCTTGTAATGGAATTTTGTTTAATCATGAAAGTCCCATTCGAGGAGAAACTTTTGTAACCCGTAAAATAACAAGAGCTGTTGCAAAAATTTCACATGGGTTACAGAAAAAAGTGTACTTAGGAAATCTGGATGCTAAAAGAGATTGGGGGCATGCAAAAGATTATATAGAAGGGATGTGGTTAATGTTACAACAAGAAAAAGCAGATGATTTTGTTCTAGCAACAGGAGTTACTAATACTGTTCGGCATTTCGTGGAGCTTTCATTTGGAGAAATTGGAGTGAAGTTGAGATGGGAAGGGGAAGGTATTGATGAAAAAGGAATTAATATGGAAACAGAAGAGGTTGTGGTAGAAGTGGATCCCAAATATTTTAGACCAACTGAGGTTGAATTATTAATCGGAGACCCTACAAAGGCAAATACTGAGTTAGGCTGGAAAAACAAATATGATTTAGCTGCTTTGGTAAAAGATATGATGCAATCAGATTTAAAGTTGTTTCAAAAAGACAAATATCTGAAAGAAGGGGGGTATCAAACAATGAATTATTTTGAGTGAGATATATTATGAAATCGGAATCTAAAATATATGTTGCAGGACATCTAGGAATGGTTGGTTCTGCAATTGTCCGGAAATTAAAGGCTGAAGGGTTTAATGATATTATTGTTCGTTCTTCAAAAGAATTGGATTTGAGAAATCAACAAGCGGTTAATTCCTTTTTTGAAATGGAAAATCCGGATATTGCTGTGTTAGCTGCTGCGAAGGTGGGAGGAATTCATGCTAATAACGTTTATCGAGCCGAGTTTCTCTATGACAATTTGATGATTGAAGCAAACATTATCCATGCTGCATATAAAAGCAAGGTAGAAAAGTTATTGTTTTTAGGATCATCTTGTATATATCCAAAAATGGCTGATCAACCTATGAAAGAAGAGTGTTTGTTAACAGGAGAGCTGGAGCCAACAAACGAACCCTATGCAATAGCAAAAATTGCGGGGATTAAATTGTGTGAATCCTATCGAGATCAATATGGCTGTAATTTTATATCTGCAATGCCGACAAATTTATATGGACCAAATGATAATTATGATCTAAACAACTCTCACGTATTACCTGCATTATTAAGGAAATTCCATACAGCAAAACAGGAAGACAATGGCGAAGTGGAAATTTGGGGAACCGGATCTCCGAAAAGAGAGTTTTTGCATGTAGAAGATTTGGCTGCAGCTTGTTTTTTTTTATTACAGCACTATAATGACAAAGAACTTGTCAATATTGGTTGTGGGGAGGATATTTCAATTAAGGATCTTGCCTTAATGATTAAAAAAGTAGTAGACTTTAAAGGTAAATTAACTTTTGATACATCTAGGCCAGATGGTACTCCAAGAAAGCTTCTAAGTGTCGATAAATTACATAATTTAGGGTGGAAACATCAAATCGAATTAGAAGAAGGTATTAAAAGTGTTTATAAAGAGGTGCTTCATAAACAATTGTTTTCATGAAAAATATGGAACATAAAAGTTCTTTTAAAGAAAGTACTTTTGTTCTAGTTTTTTTGATTCTGATAGGGTTCACAGGTTTATCTCAACATCAGAACATTCCTATTAATTATGCGATTTCCCAAAAGATTGAAAAGAGTGTTTTGATAGCAAAACAAAATGTGCACACAGCGATTAAGCCATTTCAACAAACATTTATTCCTCCGTCGTCTTATGCGTCAGTTTTTAATGATACGGGAGTTTATTATTACGATTTTACAGTAAAATTATTCCAAGAAAACTTATTAAATATTGAGGAGGATGATGTCTTTTTAACAGCAGACCCATTGTTTAATTTAGTTGCTGGTCGAACGAACTACCTTGATACAACTACCTCGATTTATACTAATACAAGAGGTGTTCGCGTTTCAGGGGACATTACTTCAAAATTCTCTTTTGAGACAAGATACTATGAAAATCAGTTCTATTATCCTGAATATTTGGATAGTGTTGCTGATGCAAGAGGTGTTGCATTCGGTTTAGGTAGAGCAAAAAAATTTAAGGGAAAAGGACAGGATGTAGGGATGTCAAGTGGTTATATTAGCTATTCTCCTAATAAAGAATTCAACATACAATTTGGACAAGGCAAACATTTTATTGGTGATGGCTATCGATCAATGCTATTGTCTGACAATTCATTTAATTATCCATACTTATCACTTTCTCTGAATTTGTTAGATGGGAAGCTATTTTATAAAACGGTTAATGCTTGGATGCAAACATTAGAACGAATGCCACTATCTTCATCTCCTGAGGCATTGTTTAAGAGAAAGAGTGGGTCATTTCATTATCTTTCCTTCAAACCGAAAAAGCAATTGGAAATAGGCTTTTTTGAAGGTATAATTTACCGGAGGTATGAAGATTCAGTTGGAGAAATCGCTGTTGATCCAGCATTTTACATTCCTATTATTGGAGTCGGATCAGGGTTATATGCGAATAACGAGGAAAACAAAGTCGTCTTTGGAATTAATATGAATGTTGTTCCAGTTGAAAATGTCAAAATATATGGGCAGTTTGTAATGGATGATTTTTCTAAAACAGGCTTTCAAATAGGAGGGAAATGGTTCGATTTATTTAAGGCTAAAAATAGCTGGCTAATGCTAGAATACAACAGTGCTGTTCCCTACTTATTTACCAAGTCTACTGAGGATATAATACAAAGTTATTCTCACGCGAACCAAGAGTTGGCACATCCATTGGGAGCCTCTTTTAATGAGCTAGTGGTAATGGCACATTTTGAAAAGAATAGATTTTTTGCAACTGCAAAATATTTTTATGCGCAAAAGGAAAGGTTTGGCGGGTCTATTTATGGAGAAAATATATTCTTGCCAAATGATGCTATTTTAATTGCAGTTGCCTCGGAAAAAATTAGCTGGAATTATTTTGGAGGCGAATTGGGTTTAAATTTAAATATTAAAACACGAATGCAAATTTTTGGAAATGCTTACAACCGATCAGAAAGTGGAGATAATTGGAGTAGTAATGAATGGTTTTGGCAAATTGGACTGCGAACGGCACTCAACAACTTCTACTATGAGCAATAGTCATACTATTCGGTAGAAAGAAATTAGGCTGTTACGCAATTCGTTTTAACTTTGATTAATAAGATTGTTTAATATGATTGGAGATAAGATACTTTTGTTAGGGTTTATAACATCATTTTTGGTGGTGCTTTTGGCCACGCCCTCTCTAATCAAGGTTGCTAAACTGAAGCACTTAGTAGATGAACCTGGAGATGACAGAAAACTGCACAGTCGCAGCGTTCCAACCATTGGAGGAATTATTATCTTTGGCGCTATCGTGTTTTCATACTCTCTCTGGTTTCCGGAAGAGTATAGCCATATCGAAGACATGCTGTCAAACTTTAAGCATTTAATAGCAATATTAATTCTTCTCTTTTTTGTTGGGGTTAAAGATGATATTATTGGAACAGCTCCAATTAAAAAATTGGGAACGCACATGATTGTCGGCTTTATTATGGTTATAATGGCAGATATTCGAATTGAAAGTATGCATGGCATTTTTGGTTTGACAAGTCTTGAAATATGGCAAAGCTATTTGCTCTCTCTTTTTGTTTACATAGTTATTGTAAATGCCTTTAATTTAATTGATGGAATTGACGGTCTTGCTGGTGGTATTGGCTTTATCATTTCTGGTTTTTTTGGTGTAGTTTTTTTGTTTTGGGGAAATATTCCATTAGCCCTATTGGCATTTGTGTTGTGTGGAGCATTGTTTGGTTTTTTGGTCTTTAACTTTTCTCCTGCTCGAATATTTATGGGAGATTCAGGATCTTTAGTGGTTGGAGCAATTATATGTGTTTTAGCAATAAGTGTGATAAATCTTCCTGAACTGATTAATGGAAAAACATTAACAAATATTGTTGTCCCAAACTGGTTGGCTTCTGTAAACAAACCTGTTTTAGTTATGTCTATTCTGGTATATCCACTGATTGATACAATTCGCGTTTTTACAATAAGGGCAATAAAAGGTACTTCTCCTTTTTTGGCAGATAGAAACCATATCCATCACAGGCTTATCTTACTGGGGCTTAATCACGCTAAAACTGTAATAACTTTATATCTGTACAATATTATTGTTGTATTAGCGATAGTGTTTATTAACCCAAAAGACCCTACATTAAGTTTAATAGCAGCAGTTTCTATAGCATTCACATTAATGGCCATTCCATTTTTATTAAAAGTCAAGAAAGCTGATAACCTAATTTATAAATGAGAAAACCCTACATCAATATAATTTTAGTAGTGTTATCTGCATGTAATCCCATCGCGTTATTTTCGCAAACAGGATTGGTTAATATGAATCGTACGTTTGATTTTGAAATCGAATCAAAAATGAACCAAAGTGATAGTAATTTTCATACTTCAATAAAGCCTTATACAATCTCTAGCTTGAGTAGTGGGAATATTAACATTGAAGAGGGAGGCGCTGTTTTTTTTTTAAATAAAATAATTAACCACAGTTTTTCCAAGAAAAAGGGGTTCTTTATTGTCCCTTTAATATCGGCATTTGGAACAAGTCAGCTAGAAAATAAATCAGAGCTCTTAAAGGATTATGGAGCAGGCGCGTATTTGAAAGGCTTTATAGGCGAAAAGTTTACCTTCAATGGTTTTTATAGATATGCAGGAAGCAATCAACCTAGGTATATAGATTCGTCTCTCTTTAGCCAAGAAGTAATCGCTTCTGTTGGACGAGCTACAAATCCTGGGGCTGAAATTTTGAATGTACATCATTGGGAAGGCTACTTTCTGTATGATGCGAATAAATACTTTTCATTTTTATTGGGAAAAGGGAGGCATTTTTGGGGAGACGGTTACCGTTCCCTGCTCTTGTCGGATAATGCTGCGCCATATCCATATTTTAGGATTGAAAGCACTTTTTGGAATGTAAAATATGTGAACTTATATTCATGGCACAATGATTTTAGAACTGGCAGTAATCGAAATAAATTTACGAGCTCTCACTTTTTAAGTTGGAATATTACCAAAGAGATTAATCTAGGTTTATTTGAAACAGTTGTTTGGCAAGGTTCTGACACTCTGCACAATAGAGGCTTTGAGGTTAGCTATATGAACCCTGCAATATTTTTCAGAGCTCCGGAATATGCTATGGGCTCCTCAGATAACTCGCTAATTGGGGCAAGCGTTAAGTATAGAATTAAGAAAAAGAACATTTTATATAGTCAAGTGATTTTTGATGAATTCTATTTAGTTGAGATGAAAGCGGGGAACAAATGGTGGGCAAATAAATATGGTGTCCAATTCGGAGCTAAGTCCTATGATTGCTTCGGCATAAAAAACCTTGGTGTTCAATCTGAATTTAATCTTGTTCGTCCCTTTACCTATTCTCATCAAACTTCTTTGATAAATTACGGTCATAACAATCAATCACTCGCTCATCCTATAGGGGCTAATTATTACGAATTATCCAATTTTATACGATATAAAAAAGGGAAATGGTATTTCGAAGAGCAGTTTAATTATTTGGAATACGGTCAAGATACTTCTTCAAATAACTATGGAGGAGATATGTTTAATTCTTATTTAGCGAGAGAAGTTGATGCGAACCATCCCAACAGGGATTATGGTCATACTATTGGACAAGGAGAGAAACATATAGTATTGTATAATAGTTTAAAAGCCTCTTACTTACTGATGAAGGAGACGAACTTGAGAGCATTTGCTCAGTTTGTTTATCGGGTAGATAATTATAATAGTATTAGCCAATCAACAATCCTTTTTCAGCTAGGGATATCCTCACTTATTTGGAATGAGTATAAAGACTATTGATTTTCTATTTCCCTAGGTATTGTAATGTAAAATTTGCTATTTTTGTGCTCGATTTATGTATCAAGAGGAGGCAAATATAACGGCTGAGAGAATGAGTTTTTCAAGTAAAGTATCTACTTATACAGCCTTGATGAAACTGCGACTAGCATGGCTAGTTGTTTTTTCTGCAGTATTAGGCTATATGTTAGCACCAGGAGAAATCGTTTGGATTGACCTTCTATTCTTATGTGCAGGTGGGTTTCTCGTAACAGGCTCTTCTAATTCGTTTAACCAAATTTGGGAAAAAGATTTGGACAAGAAAATGGACCGAACCAAAAATCGTCCGATGCCCTTGGGTAAAGTGAGTGTTGTTGAAGCCTTGGTTTTCTCCTCTCTAATTGGAATAATAGGAGTTTTGTCATTGTGGCAATTAAACCCATTAAGTGCTATACTTGGGGTGCTTGCTTTGGCATCATACGTCTTAATTTATACTCCGTTAAAAACGATTACACCTCTTTCTGTTTTTGTTGGCGCTTTCCCTGGAAGTGTACCTCCAATGTTGGGTTATGTTGCTGCATCTGGAGGCTTTGGACTAGAAGCAGGAATTTTGTTCTTAACCCAGTTTTTTTGGCAGTTTCCGCACTTTTGGGCTATTGCTTGGAAATTACACGATGATTATCAGAAAGGAGGATTTTGGATGCTACCTTCGTTAGGGGGAAGGGACAAAAAAAGTGCGTATCAAATACTTCTTTATACAGCAGCATTAATCCCAGTTGGGATGTTGCCTTGGGTAATCGACATGACAGGTATTGCGTCTGCTATTAGTGCAATTATTTTTGGAATATTAATGTGTATCCCTGCATTTAAACTCTATAAAACCTTAGATACCAAATTTGCTAAACAATTAATGTTTGGATCATTTTTATACCTACCTCTGATGCTTATTGTTTACTTAATTGATAAAATATAATAGATGGGGAACCCTGAAGCCGAACTCTCGGGAAAAGAGCTGGAAAAGCAAAAACATAAAAAAGTTGTTAAAGGTATTGC
>CALSMU010000015.1 GCA_943787535.1 uncultured Flavobacteriales bacterium
GGGAGCTATTAAACTGAATGACATTAATTATTTTATCGTATCTCCAACCTCTCCAATTGCTATTGCGTTTAAAGGGTTAAAAACAGGTGACACAGCAGCTTTTAATGGGAGAAGTTTTGTTGTTGAAGAAGTTTGCTAGGATGTCTATTTAGCTTTTTTCGCTAATAAAGTCAAGCCAACTCTAATCTTGTAATAAGGTAATTTACTGTCTAAAAAGTCAAAATACGGTTTTAAAGAGGTGAAATCTTGAATTTTTTTATGTGCTTTAATAACAGCAGCTTGCTCAGCTTGTGTGATAAATTGTTGGATGTCGACTTCTTCTCCATCGAAATACAATTTACATAGGTGTGAGAAAATAGTCTCTTGTTTCAGCTCTCTGGTAAAGCATATTTCATCTACAGTTAACCCTTTTTTATAGAGTTCATGCGTAGCCTCAACTGTATTTAATTTGCTCTGGTTAAATTCTTCAATCGCATTAATGAAAGTTTTACCATACTTGTCATACTTTATAACGCTAATGCCTTGAACGGCCAACATGTCAAGTTGATTTGTTGGTTTTTCAGAGGCCATCTCTTTTAAGGTTGCATCGTGAAAAATGATATAGGCTGGAACTTTTTCTTTTACAGCAATACCTCTTCTTACTTCTCTTAGGACCTCAAAAAGTTCTTCGTCTGGTGATAGTTTTTTCTTGGAAGCTTTTTTACCCCCTTTCTGCTTAATAGGCTTGTCAGTCGGGATTGTTAATTGAATTGCCCCATCTTCAAACAAAACACTTCTTCCGTATTCTGTAATTTTTAACGTGAAGGATTCGTCGTAAGCTATTTCAAAAACACCTTGATTTAATAATTGAGTGGAGTAGTGCTGCCAGTCCTTAAAACTGACATCTTTTCCAATTCCGTATGTTTTTATATTCTGAAACCCTCTTTGATAAATATCTTGATTGGCTGAGCCACGCAAAATATTGATCATCATATTGGTTCCTATTTTTTGTTTGGTACGGTGGCATGCAGAAAGCGCTTTTTGCGCTATAATTTTCCCGTCAAAAAAGGTAGGTGGATTTTTACAAACATCACAATTGCCGCAATTTTCAGGTAAATGCTCGCTAAAGTAGGAGAGCAATATTTTTCTTCTGCAAGATGTTGCTTCTGCATAATTGAGCATTCTATACAATTTATCAATATATACCTCTGATTTTGCGCCACCTTCTGCAAATCTTTTGAGTACCATTAAATCTCTAAGATTGTAATACAGGATAGTTATACTTGGTAAACCATCACGACCAGCTCTACCAATTTCTTGGTAATAGCCTTCAATGTTTTTAGGGAGGTTATTATGAATCACCCACCTTACATTCGACTTGTCAATACCCATTCCAAAGGCAATAGTTGCACAAATGATATTGGTTTTATCGTTGATGAAGTTTTCTTGAACCTTAGCTCTTTTGTTTGCGGCTAAACCAGCATGGTAGGAAGCAGCATTATATCCATAGCCTTTTAAATCTTGTGCCATTTCATCTGCTCCCTTTCTGCTTAAGCAATAGATGATTCCTGATTCATTAATTCGATCACCGATGAAGTTTCGAATTTCTTTTATTTTCTGTTTCTTAGGAACGTTGGCTCTTACTTCTAAGCTTAGGTTTTCTCTATTAAAAGAGGATATAAAAACCTTTGGTTGCTTTAAGCCAATTTGTTTGATGATATCTTTTCGAGTAGTTTTGTCAGCGGTAGCTGTTAAAGCAACAAACGGAACGTCGGAAAGGCGTTCTCTAAATTCTTTCAATTGTGCATATTCAGGTCTGAAATCATGACCCCACATAGAAACACAATGCGCTTCATCGACAGCTACAAGCGATATTTTAGCATTAGATAACCAACTATTGGTAGAGCTTATTAATTTTTCAGGAGATAAATACAGAAGTTTGATTCCCCCCGATAATACGTCAGATTCAATTTCTCTCTCTTCAATTTCTGATAACGAACTGTTGTAAAATGCTGCATTTATTCCATTTGCTCTTAAAGCTTCAACTTGATCCTTCATTAAGGAGATTAATGGAGAAATAACAACAGTCAAGCCATTGCTTAATAAAGCCGGAATTTGAAAACAAATTGATTTACCTCCCCCCGTTGGCATTAAAACCAAAGTATCTTGACTAGATAATACAGTCTGAATAATTTCTTCTTGTTGGTCTCTGAAAGTATGGTAACCAAACGAATCTTTTAATATTTCTCTAGCTTGTTGGAGCACCTTGCGAAAGTACCGAAACGTAGTAGTAAGTTAAAATGAAATGGGAAATTAAGTTTTGAACAGATTTAATATCTTAATTCCAAGATTTTTTTGGAACTTTTTCAAAGGGTCTAAGTATTAAAAATTGGGTTGCTGATAAAAATCTAGTATTTAAGAAGCATATGGCGGTATGGAATCCATACCGCCATATAAATTATACTTTTGTTACATTTGCAATACTTTAGTATCGCCAGTTGGTGATATTAAAATGTACTCTTTTTGTGTTACTATTTTTTCAATAATTTTTTCTTTAATTACCACATCCTTTTTCGCTGTAGGAAGTGTGTATATTACGTTTAATGTATACGTGTACTGAACAGTTGGTTCAATTACTCCGGGGTTCATAACAATATCGAAGCTCTTTGTGCTTAAAGGGTCATAAAAAATAGAAGTGTTTTTAGAAACGCGACTTACACTTTTCTTCTTTCTTTTTGTGTTTCCTAATGCTTCATATGAAGAGCTACTGTGTCCTGTGTAACTTTGGTATCTGTCCTGTGGGTAATACTCGTTGGTTTTTTCATTTACTTGTATAATGTCAATTTCATCTTGAATTTCTAAATCATGGTAAAAAGCAATTTTATCGCCAATATGCTTTAGCATTTTGTCGCGCATGGTAAGCACGTTTTCTTCGTTTTCTAAAATTACGTATTCAACTTTAGCCATATCGTAAACTTCAAACGAAGCGCATATTGCAATAATTTTATCAATTAATTCATGGTCCTTAAATTTGATGTGAATATTCTTTTTTAGCTCAAATCCTTTTGGAATTTCCGTAAAGGTTTTACTAAATTTCTTTTTGACTACTGTGTCTTCATAACGAGGAATAAACGATATCATATCGACTACAATATTTGAGTTGCTAATCCCTATTTGGTTTAAACCTGCTCTAATTGGATTTAACTTAGAATCGATTAATTCTGTAGCTTCTTGAGCAGATCTGCCTAATTGGACAATAGTAAATACTACGATTTGAGCATCGGGCACAATATTCATCAAGGCAGTGGCCTCAATTGTGAGCGTTTTAGAATTTAGTGATCGAATATTTTTTTCTCCTTGTCCACCAAAGGCGGATGGGGTATTTTTAATTTTCTCATAAACATAGTTTCCTGCTGTTTGGGAGAGGCTAAAAATTGAGATTCCGAAAATAAATAAGAGCGTGAATAAATTTTTCATGATGGTTGTTTTAGTTAGGTCTATAGTTACACACCATAAATATTTTGGTTCAATTGTGTTTTAGTGAAATTACTTTAAAGCTATAAATAATAAAACAGTACTTATTACCTTTACTAGAAGAGATATTGGAATAGAACGCTGTAATTCATATATTCGCGTACTTTAAAATTTGAATAGGAGATGGAGAAAATTGAAGCATACAAGCCTATAAACAAAGTTAGAATTGTAACAGCTGCATCATTATTTGATGGACATGATGCTGCTATTAATATAATGCGTCGTATCATACAGTCAACTGGTTGTGAAGTGATTCATTTGGGTCACGACAGAAGTGTGGAGGAGGTAGTGAATTGTGCGATTGAAGAAGATGCAAATGCAATTGCAATGACATCTTACCAAGGAGGACATGTGGAGTATTTTAAGTACATGTACGATTTATTGAAAGAAAAAGGGTCGGAACACATCAAAATATTTGGTGGAGGTGGAGGAACAATACTTCCTTCTGAAATAGAGGAATTACACGCATATGGTATAACAAGGCTTTACCATCCTGATGATGGTCGTTCAATGGGGCTGCAAGGAATGATTAATGACATGGTTTCTCAGGCTGATTATCCCACCGGAGCAAACCTCGCTGGAGAAGTTGATGAGATTGCAAATAAAGACGTTAAATCAATTGCTAGGCTAATATCTGCGGCAGAAAACTTTCCTGAAGAAAGTAAAACAGTTATGGATAAGGTGCATGCAATGGCCTCAGCAACTGAAACTCCCGTTTTAGGAATTACTGGAACAGGAGGTGCAGGTAAATCATCATTAGTAGATGAATTGGTGCGTAGATTTCTAATTGATTTTCCAGAAAAAGAAATTGCGATTGTATCTGTGGATCCATCTAAAAGAAAAACGGGTGGAGCATTATTGGGAGATAGAATTAGAATGAACTCTATCAGAAGTGAAAGAGTTTATATGCGTTCTTTAGCAACGCGTCAAAGTAATTTGGCTTTAAGTAAGCATGTGGATGAAGCGCTGCAAATATTAAAAGCGGCTAATTATGATTTAATCATATTAGAAACTTCGGGCATCGGACAATCGGATACAGAAATAATGGATCATTCTGATGTTTCGTTGTATGTAATGACGCCAGAATTTGGTGCAGCAACGCAATTGGAGAAAATTGATATGTTAGATTTTGCAGATGTTATTGCATTAAACAAATTTGACAAAAGGGGTGCTTTGGATGCTATTAGAGATGTAAAGAAACAATATATGCGCAACAATGATTTATGGGAAACGCCTATGGATCAGATGCCTGTTTACGGAACCATTGCTTCTCAGTTTAACGATCCAGGAATGAACTCACTTTACAAAGTGATAATGGATAAGTTGGTAGAAAAAGCAGCAGCAGATTTACCTTCTACTTTTGAGATTACAGAAGAAATGTCGGAAAAGATATTTGTTATTCCACCAAAGCGTAATCGATACTTATCTGAGATTTCTGAAAGCAATAGAGGTTATGATGAATGGGTAGATGCACAAGTAGCTATAGCAGATAAATTATGTGCTATTGATAGCACAATGAAAACGTTGGCTGAGGAAACAGATGTTGTTAAGATTTTGCAAGCACAGTTCGATAAATTGATATTGGATTTCGATCCAAAGAACATGCTTATTATTGAGGGATGGGAGAATAAGGTTCAGAAATACAAAGAACCCGTATATAAATTTAAGGTACGAGACAAAGAATTATCGATAGAAACACATTCGGAAAGTTTATCACATTTGCAAATCCCTAAAGTATCCCTGCCCAAATACACGGGTTGGGGAGATATTTTAAGATGGAACTTGCAAGAAAATGTTCCAGGAGAGTATCCTTATACAGCGGGTCTATTTCCTTTTAAAAGAGAAGGAGAAGATCCAACAAGAATGTTTGCTGGAGAAGGTGGGCCAGAAAGAACGAATAGACGTTTTCATTACGTTTCTAAAGGAATGCCAGCAAAGCGATTATCAACTGCATTCGATTCGGTAACACTTTATGGGAACGATCCAGACTTACGACCAGATATTTACGGGAAAATTGGTAATGCAGGTGTTTCTATAGCATGTTTAGATGATGCAAAGAAATTGTATTCGGGTTTCGATTTATCACACCCAATGACATCTGTGAGTATGACTATTAATGGACCTGCACCAATGTTGTTAGGGTTCTTTATGAATGCTGCTATTGATCAAAATTGTGAGAAGTACATTAAGGAAAACGGATTGAAAAAAGAGGTAGATGCGAAAATTGAAGCTATTTACAAAGCAAAAGGAACTAAACGCCCATCTTACCAAGGAGATATTCCTGATGGAAACGACGGTTTAGGGTTGTATTTACTTGGTGTAACTGGAGACGAGGTGCTTCCAGCTGATGTTTATGCTGCTATTAAGGCAGAAACTTTAACCAAGGTTAGAGGAACTGTACAAGCAGATATATTAAAGGAAGATCAGGCGCAAAATACGTGTATATTCTCTACAGAATTTGCTTTACGTTTAATGGGCGATGTTCAAGAATATTTTATTGATAAAGGAGTACGTAATTTCTATTCAGTTTCTATCTCTGGTTATCACATTGCGGAAGCGGGTGCTAACCCAATTACGCAATTGGCATTAACACTAAGTAATGGATTTACTTATGTAGAATACTACTTAAGTAGAGGAATGGATATTAATAAATTTGGTCCTAACTTATCGTTCTTCTTTAGTAACGGTATCGATCCAGAATATTCTGTGATTGGACGCGTAGCGCGCAGAATTTGGGCCAAGGCAATGGCTAAAAAATATGGTGCTTCTGCAGGTGCTCAAAAACTCAAATATCATATCCAAACATCGGGTAGAAGCCTGCATGCTCAGGAGATTGACTTCAATGATATTAGAACTACTTTACAAGCTTTATATGCGATTAACGATAATTGTAACTCTCTGCATACCAATGCTTATGACGAGGCTATTACAACCCCTACTGAAGAGTCGGTAAGAAGAGCAATGGCAATACAATTAATCATTAATAAGGAGCTAGGGTTATCGAAAAACGAAAACCCAATTCAAGGAGCTTTTATCATTGAAGAGTTAACCGATTTAGTGGAAGAAGCGGTATTGATGGAGTTTGACAGGATTACCGAACGAGGTGGTGTTTTGGGTGCAATGGAAACGATGTACCAACGTAGTAAAATACAAGAAGAAAGCTTGTATTACGAAACCTTGAAGCACAATGGCGATTTTCCAATTGTTGGTGTAAATACTTTCTTGAGCTCTAAGGGGTCACCTACGGTTTTGCCAAAAGAAGTGATACGTGCAACAGAAGACGAAAAGCAATATCAAATAGCGATGTTGAATGAATTACAAAAAGGAAATGCTTCTAAAACAGATGCTGCACTTGCTGAAATTCAGAAAATCGCTATACAAAATGGTAATGTGTTTGCTTCATTAATGGAGGCGTCTAAATATTGTTCCTTAGGTCAAATAACGGATGCGCTGTTTGAAGTAGGGGGGCAGTATAGGCGGAATATGTAGTTCTGTGAATAATTATTGGGTGTGCTTATTCAATCAATTAAAGTGTAAAGCAAAATGGTTTCTGACGATAGACAAAAAGCGAAGGATAATTTAAATCAGCACTATGATTGGCCCTGTGTTTATAAGTTCAAATTTATTGTGCCTACTGTACCCAATAGAGAAAAAGAATTGATGGGTATGTTTTCTGTGGATGTTGAGGTAAAAACAAAAATTTCGAAAAACGCTAAATACAGAAGTTTTACAATAAATGCAGTAATGCTAAGTGCGGATGAAGTGCTAGAGAAATATGCTAAGGCTAGTGAAATTAAAGGTTTGATTTCCTTATAGAGTAAATTTTAATTTACGGATAATAAATATGTTATTAAAATAATATATGTATATTTGACAAATTTTTTTTCATGATAAAGTATTGGTTAATAGTTAGTTTTTCGGTTTTTTATTTTTTCGGAACAGCTCAAAACGTTGATTTATTTTCTTCAGAAAAACCTTATTTAGAAGTGGAGGCCTTTTCTCCTGGAAAATCCTACTCCTATGATATTGGTGAAAAAGATGATTTTTACCATAGGAGTGATTCAGTTTTAATTTTTAACACAGTTCGAATAGAGCCCTTCAAGTCAAAACGCAATGGACTGAGGCTAAAATTTACGTTTATTGATAAAGCGGGAAACCAAGTTATATGTCCGGATACGGATATCAGAAAACTCATACCGAAAATAGATTCAAAAGGAGAAATGATTTATCCCGAATTGCTATCAGAGGAGTATAACCGGTTTGGAGTCCAGTTTAGAGGTTGGCGGGATGAGTATGACTTGAAGCAATCACCCAATGTTTTGGAGGAATATGCATCTGCTTTAGATCGCGCTTATCGGGTGCAATTGGTTAATAATTGTCTAGAGCCAACTAAGTGGGAATTTGTATTAGATAGTGAAGATTATTCTGATTTTAAGAAAAGAAGGAAGAGTGACAATTATTTGAATCAAAGAAGAATACTAGCCCATAGCTGGTTTAATGTTCCTATGGATTTTTACAAAAAATTAATTAAATTTTATAATCCAGAGGTGGATACTGACTTGCTTGATTTGACCTATGATGAGTTAAGTGAAAAAGCAGAGAATATTTCTGTTGATTTTTCGGCTTTAAGAGGACCCTTAAAAGATAATGTTCCAATTGATATTCTTGAAATAGGTCATAAGAGTAATCGAAAGATTTCAATTTTAGATCCTGAGGAATACTATAAAAAACAATTTGGATTGGTTTTATCGGAAAAGGAATATACGTATTCAACAATTTTGGATGAGGAATTGCCGCTTACTAGATTTCAAGACAGAGGGTTTTATACAACGGAAAACTTAACTCCTTTCTATGTTCAATGGCTAAAGTATGTTGATGATATTAAAATTTCAACCATAGAGATGGAGGATTCTGAAATTATTCTGGAAATACGTTTGACGGGAGAATATTCGCCTTATGAAATAGTTTTAGGAAATGTTGATCTGGCAATTATGAATGAGCAAATTCTCTGTGGCTTTTTATTTGGAGTTAACACATTTATAACGAATGTTAGAAATAATTCAAGAACTGCAACTTTTAATTATGACCCGACACAATATCCTTCGCACAGAAAGCCTTACTTGTATTTAGTCGACAAAAAAACAGGTAAATGGGTAAATAATCAATTTAAGGGAGTTGAAAAGCTGTATGTTTCGTTTGAGGATATAAATTACAATAAGCTTAATATACATGTACTTTCTTATGAGCGCATAATTCCTGTTTGGATGGGTCAAGTTCGTTTACCTGAAGAATTTGTTGAAAAAGTAAGAATAAGAAGAAGGCTGTTCAATTATTAAATTACCGTGTTATGAAGAAGCTAATAATTTTATTTTCTACTTTACTGTTTTCCTGTATTAGTTGGACACAAACCTCAATTAAATTTACCAAACCCGAAAACATTTATTTTTATTCTCAGTTAAGCGCAAGAGGAGGGTTACAGTATGATTTGAATAATCCAGATGAACCGTTGCTATTTTCTTCGTCTTCCAAGGGGCAAAGAACGAGATTGGCAAATCAATTGTTTTTTCGGTCTAAAAAAAGACTTCAAAAGGGTTATGTTCGCAAGGCGTCCATAAGCTCAGGATGTTTTGCTTTTTCGCTTGATTATGACCCATTCTATTCAGGGACAAATGGTGCGGGATCATTGCAATTAAGACTAATGGATAATTGGCTGCAGTTTGGGACCAAAAAATCCAGAAGAAACTTTTGGGTTGGAAACCGAAGAGTGGAATACGGTAGAAGTCATAGAATTGAAGCAGAGACTAGTTTTATGAATCGAAATTCTCTAAGAGTTCGCGATTTGGGTTTTTGGTGGGATTTGGGAGTCGTTTATCGATCACCATTTATTAAAGATGAATCGAATAGGTGGGATGTGACTTTACAGCTTTCCTCTGGTGGTTGGCTTTTTTCGGGGAATGGGCAACAGGGAACATTATGGTTTACCGGCACGGATAGGGTAAAGGATTCAGCACATTACTTAAATATTTTCAATCCTGATTTAACTTATAAAAACACAGTTTTGGCAATTGCAAATATTGGAAGACCTACCTATATGATGAAGGAATGGAATTTTTTTGGTGTAATTGGTAACATAAGGGATCAATATAACTTGGATAGCACCGTAATTGTATCTAGATTGGGAGCAGAGTATATTTTTAAGAGAAAAGAAAGTTTTAAATTGGGAAATCAAATTTCGGTGGGAAATAGTTTTTATCAGAACGGGGATAGCTTTTTTGTTGTTAATTTGAACAATACATTGGATATTAATTTCTCAACTAATTATGTTTTAAGTTTTTGCCAATATGTTGGTTTAAATAAAGGAATGAATAACGCATCTCAGATAATAGATTATTCTATTGTTTCCAGTATTGCATACGTTTTTAATCCTAATTTAAAATTAAGATTGAATTTATTTTATGATAATGAAGATCATTGGAACAACAGACAGCATTTAGGAGCTTACGTGCAGTTAGTTGCGGGATTAGGAAAGCGATCTTAATCTACTTTTAATGTCATTAAAAATTACCCACCAACTTTAGGTTGATGGGTAATTTTTTTTTAGGTAATATTATTTAATCAGAGCACTTCCTCTTTTTTTCACTTTCTTACCT
>CALSMU010000016.1 GCA_943787535.1 uncultured Flavobacteriales bacterium
GTTGTAAAATATTAGAACAATCACATTTGAAAGAATCTCATTACATATCATTTCTAATTATCCTACTTCTTGTCTTGAGCTGCAAAAAAGTAAATGAAGATTGCAACGTCTATGAATACCCCAATGCTCCAATAAAAGAATGGCAAACTGAAGTTACAGGTTCCGAAGAAGAATCTCACGGTCATTACATTTTAGCATGTTCAGATGGCGGATATCTTCAGATTGGAGAAACTGGGTTTATTCCCAATTCTGCCAAAATACTAGTTGTAAAAACTAACCAGACAGGCAGTTTAATCTGGAAGAAGGAATTTGGGAGTAGTGGAAATAACTTAGGGAACTCGGCCATCGAAACATCTGATGGCTATATAATTTGTGGATCTTTAAATAAGAATAGCGTACTTATTAAGCTTGATAAAATGGATGGTTCTCCACTCTTCACCGAATCTATAAATAATGGAGGAAACGATGCCTTTGAGAACCTGATAATGACTGCGAATGGAATAGTAGCTGTTGGATATGTAAATGCTGAAGACAATACAAATACATTCTATACAGAAGGAGAAGGCTATATTACCTTTCTCAATTCTAATGGAGTAAAGCAAAATGGAATAAACATCAACCAGTATTTGGCACAAGCTTATAGAATAGAGAGTCTCAACAATCAATTTTACATTTCAGGACTAACTGAAAACGCAAATGATTATGGTCTAATCAAAATAGATAGTATTGGAAACGTGATATGGAATAAAAAATATGGAGGAACTTCGGCTGATCATTGCTTCGGGATGGACATGGGAGATGATGGATCTATATTCCTAACAGGTCATACTCTATCTGGAACAGAAAACTGGGATACCTATACCATGAAAATTGACACCTCAGGTAATCAAATTTGGGAAACTAAAGCTGGAAATCCGAGAGGTTTCAAACCGAAGTTTATTCACGATGAGGCATGGGGAGTTAAAAGCACATCAGATGGGGGCTGCATTATTGTCGCAGGGACCGGAGATGAGTATGGTAGATATAAAAGATGTTGTGGAAGTGATGGTGATAATTCTAACACTTGGCACATATACCTAGTAAAATTTGACGCAAGTGGAAATACAGAATGGCAAAAGACCTATGGCGGAGGAAAAGATGTTGATTGGGCTGGAGAGGCCATTGACCTTACTTCCGATGGAGGTGCAATTGTGGCATTGGATAATGGCAAATTTGGTTTTATGAAAACCGAGCCTTTCTGATTATAAAAACATTTTACAACAAAACCTAAACTGTATTAAAACGCAGTTAAATCATAAATGGGTACAGTCATAAAAAATTTGGAGCCTTTAAAAACATATATTCAATAAAAGTGTATATTTGTTATTGTACTTAATACAATAACTATATGGAAATTGCAATAATTGCACATGACGGAAAGAAAGCTGAGATGGTTCAGTTTTTAAATGAACAAGCGGAAACCCTTCACAAAAATGAAGTAACACTTATATCAACGGGAACGACAGGTTCAAAGGTAGAAAAAGCAGGTTTCAAAGTGACTAAATTATTATCCGGACCAATCGGAGGTGACGCCCAAATAGCTGCGCGCGTCGCCGAAGGGAAATGTGATATTGTTATTTTCTTCAGAGATCCACTAGACAAACATCCGCACGAACCAGATATCTCTATGCTTATGAGAATTTGTGACGTACATGATGTCCCTTTGGCAACAAATCCAGCCAGTGCAAATCTCCTTTTCAAGGGTATAGTGAACAACATCTAAACCTCACAACGAAGGTTATTTTAATATTATTGGGGGAAAAATAACAATCTTCTAAAAACTAGCAGCTCCTTGTTTAGATAGATTCATTCTATACCTAAGCAACATTTCCATTCCTCCTCTTCCCTCACTAGCAAGGGCTAATCCTGACATATTTAAGTCATAGCTTACACCTAAGGAAAAGGAAGCGAAATTTAAGAATAGCGTAGTATAAAAGGCATCTCCAACTCGTACATAAGCCCCCATTGAAATAGTTGATTTGTCATAATAGCCGGTATATTTAGAACTTTCTTGAAGAGAGTAAATAAAATCTGTTCCCACTGATAATGACTGATTTGGACCTTGGACAAAGTAAATAATATTTGGCGAAAAGGCTATTTTAGAATTGGTTTGACTAAACTCTCCCCCTCCATGAATCGTATACTTTTGATAGAGGTTTTCATTTGCGTTTAGCAATGTGTTTTGCGGTTTCAATAAGTGCGCCACAGAAACACCAAAATTTAGGGAGTTTTGGTTGTTTAGTTTTCCAAAATAGTAAAGCCCTGAATTAATGTCAAATTTAAATGATTTATTAGTGCCTAATGTTTCTCCATTTTCTAAATTTGAATCAAAAGTTGAACCTGTCCATTGTTCGTCCCAGGTTAAGGATTCCATACTTGCGAATCTCTGAAAAAATGAAGGTTGAATACCAAGTGCTAGTTGATGATTGTCAGCTACTTCAATTGCGTAATTTATGCTTATGTTCGTTATGTTTGTTGTCAATTGACTATCACCAGCCTTATCGTTGTAGAAATTGACTCCCAACCCTAGAAAACTATTGTTTGATTTTCCTTTCATTAGTTTAGAGTCGATACTTGCTGAAATTGTATTGTAAGGGTTTGAACTAATTGCTTTCCATTGGTTTTTAAATCCTGTAAACAATTGAATATCGCCAGGAAAAAATCCCGTTGCTCCCGGGTTTATTGCCATTGGCGAGGCGTAAAACATACTGTAGTGTCTGTCTTGTTGCGCTTGTCCATTTATGAATATACTTAAGGCTAATATGCTAAATACTAATTTTTTCATGTCTTGTTGTTTTAACAATTTATTTAACCAAAGTTATGTTTCCTTTCAACGAGCTTTTATCCCCATTGACGTATTCATATTCCAAGTAGTAAGCAAAGACCCCAGTGTTTTCGGGTTCTCCTTTGTAGGTCCCATCCCAGCCACTAGACAAGTCGTTAGTTTCAAAAACCTTCTCACCATACCTATTGTAAATAACTAAAGTAAAAGATTGAATTCCTGAACCTCTTACGTAAAGCACATCATTATGGGTATCGTTATTTGGAGAGAATGCGGTAGGTATTCCAATAACTGATTCTACTTCTTCAATAACTTCTACTATCTGACATGCGGTATCTGGACAGTTTGTTGCAGTATATGCAATTAAGCAAATCGTATAAGCTCCTTCGGCGTTATAGGTAATAGATGGATCGTCATTGGTTGATGTAGTACCATCGCCTAAATCCCATAAATAGGATACTGCACCGTTAGATGAATTATTGGTAACCACTAAAGTTTCACCCAGAGAAATCGGGTTTCCAGATAAGTCAAAATCAGCATTAGGAGCACCTGAATTACTGATTGAAATTGGGCCATAAGAATCTGTACATCCGTTATCATCTGTTACCACCAAGGAGTAATCGTTGTTGGATAAATTAGTGGCTTCCAGGTTTCCAACTACTCCATTCCAAGCATATGAATAGGGACTAGTCCCACCTATAATAGTTATTCCAGTAATCGAACCATTGCCTGCATTACAATCTTCATTTGTAATACTAATAAGAGTTGGGTCAATTGATGGCCCACTAATAGAACCGACAACAATAGGACCGAATGTAGAAAAACAACCATTATCGTCTGTTACAGTAAGTGTATAACTTCCTCCTGCTAATCCTAATGTATCAGCTGAAGAGCTACTTACCCCATTCCAATCATAAACATGAGGCAGCTGTCCTCCGGAAGCAACTATTCCAGTAATCGAACCATTTTCAGAAGCGCATGTTTCTGGAATTATAACAATGGAAGAATTGTCAATACTGGGTCCAGAAAGAGAAGGGTTTATTGTAAGATCCAAGGTAACAAGGGAATCACATCCAGCTATATTCGTTAAAGTCCACTGAGCGGTATTATTTGATGCTGTATAAGTGTTACCGTCAATCCAAACATATGAATCACAAGCTAATTGAACATCTGTTCCAGTATTGAATGTAGCAATATCAATTGTAAAAGAATTTTCATCTGCACAATTAGGCACGGTTCCTGACTCTGCATAAACATAAATTGTCTGAGTAGCAGTAATAGCTGAACCAACTGAAATAGGTCCTACTCCACCAGGAGATGAAAAATAATCCCCAACACCTAAAGATGGAAGAACGTAGCTATCGCAAGCAGTTACATCAGTTGGTGAATCCGCCACTGGTGTCGAATTAATCGTCACTGTAAAAGAATTTTCATCCGTACAATTAGGTACGGTTCCTGTCTCTGCATAAACATAAATTATCTGAGTAGCAGAAATAGTTGAACCAACTGAAATAGGACCTACTCCACCAGGAGATGAATAATAATCTCCAACACCTAAAGATGGAAGAACATAACTATCACAAGCAGTTACATCAGTCGGTGAATCCGCCACTGGTGTCGAATTAATCGTCACTGTAAAAGAATTTTCATCTGCACAATTAGGCACGGTTCCTGACTCTGCATAAACATAAATTGTCTGAGTAGCAGTAATAGCTGAACCAACTGAAATAGGTCCTACTCCACCAGGAGATGAAAAATAATCTCCTACGTTTAAAGATGGAAGAACATAGCTATCGCAAGCAGTTGCATCAGTTGGTGAATCCGCCACTGGTGTCGAATTAATCGTCACTGTAAAAGAATTTTCATCCGTGCAATTAGGTACGGTTCCTGTCTCTGCATAAACATAAATTGTCTGAGTAGCAGTAATAGTTGAACCAACTGAGATAGGACCTACACCATTAGGAGATGAATAATAATCTCCTACGTTTAAAGATGGAAGAACATAGCTATCGCAAGCAGATACATCAAATGGTGAATCCGCCACTGGTGTCGAATTAATGTTTATGGTTAGCGGTTCTTGATCACTACAAACTCCATTCTCATCATACGCGTACAAAGTAACATTAGAAGGGGCATTATAATTGGTTCCTATCGGAATCAAAGATCCCCCTCCAGCTGGTCCTCCTGGAGCATCATAATAAGCCTGACTACCAGAAAGACTTGCACCAGCAATGGCTGGTAGAACATAACCTATATCACAAGCACTGTAGTCCGCTATTGGATTAATATCAGGAGCTCCTGGATTACTCAATGAAGACGACATCACAATGCCCGTGCACAAACTTCCACCAACCGAAAGAAAAACATCATAATTACCTGCAATCAAATTAGATATTGTTATCTGCCCTGATCCATCAGAAATCATTGAGCTAGGACCAACAACAGCAATGCCGTCATCATAGGTCACATCGTAACTTGTATTATTTAAAAGTCCTGATATTAAAATATTTCCGTCAGAGCCATTACAAAACGTTGGATCAGATGCAACAAGCGAATAGCTAGGAGTTATTTCAATCGTTACTGTAAAAGAACTTTCATCTGTGCAATTAGGAACAGTGCCAGTCTCTGCATAAACATAAATTGTCTGAGTAGAAGCAATAGTTGAACCAACTGAAATAGGACCTACACCACCAGGAGATGAATAATAATTTCCTATATTTAAAGATGGAAGAACGTAGCTATCGCAAGCAGTTACATCAGTTGGTGAATCCGCCACTTGTGTCGAATTAATCGTCACTGTAAAAGAATTTTCATCCGAACAATTAGGAACAGTGCCAGTCTCTGCATAAACATAAATCGTCTGAGTAGCAGTAATAGTTGAACCAACTGAAATAGGACCTACACCACCAGGAGATGAATAATAATCTCCTACGTTTAAAGATGGAAGAACATAGCTATCACAAGCAGTTACATCAGTTGGTGAATCTGCTGTTGGTGTCGAATTAATCGTTACTGTAAAAGAACTTTCATCTGTGCAATTAGGAACAGTGCCAGTCTCTGCATAAACATAAATGATCTGAGTAGCAGTAATTGTTGAACCAACTGAAATAGGTCCTACTCCGTTGGTAGATGAAAAATAATCCCCAACACCTAACGATGGAAGAACATAACTATCACAAGCAGTTACATCAGTCGGTGAATCTGCTGTTGGTGTGGTATTAATCGTTACTGTAAAAGAACTTTCATCTGTGCAATTAGGTAAGGTTCCCGTCTCTGCATAAACATAAATTGTCTGAGTAGAAGCAATAGTTGAACCAACTGAAATAGGTCCTACACCACCAGGAGATGAATAATAATCTCCTACATTTAAAGATGGAAGAACGTAGCTATCGCAAGCAGTTACATCAGTTGGTGAATCCGCTGTTGGTGTTTGAATAACTGTAATCGTTCCTGTAGCAGTTGCAGTTCCACAACCACCTGTAAAAGGAATTGAATAATTGAACGTACCCGCTTGGGTAGGAGTTCCACTTATCGTAACGACACCATTTGATGCATTACCAGAAAAAGAGGCACCAACGCCAGGCGGTAATCCGTTGGCTCCACTAATACCATCACTATCTATACCTGTGGAATTGGTTGTGCCGTGAGTCACGTTTACTAAAGGTGTAGAAATACAAACTGTCGGAGTAGTAGAAGGAGCACCTACCGAGTAAGGAGATGGACAATTACAAGCAGGGTCTCCTGCATCCAAAACTGTAACGGTAAGACTAAGTGGAATGCCAAAACATCCTGAATTACTCTCAGGGTAAACATTATAAATCACTGTCTGAGTACCAGGCACACCGTTGATCAATGTTTCACCAATAATAAAGCTTGATGATGTCTCATTAGTTATTGTAGTAGTTTCTCCATTAACGTTCAGATTATCTGAAGCTTGCCAACAATAAGACGTTCCGCCGGACCCAGAAATAGATAAACTTGTTGTTTCTCCTGAGCAAATTGTTTCCGTTAATGGGTTACCTGTTACTGCTGGGGGTGTGCATGTTGAACAATTAGACACTGTTAACGATTGGTTCTCCATTACAACATCACAAACTGTTTGAATTTGACCTCCTCCAGCACCACATCCCGAAGTAAAGCCCCAGTTAGGAGAAGAATTATTACCCAAAAGAACCGCAAGATCACCAGAATAGGTTCCAACCACATTACCATCAAAAGTAGCAATTAAGTTTCCTGTGGTTCCGGTTAACACATCCCAAGTTATACAAATATCATAGTCGGAACCATCAACTATTGATCCGCAGCAAGATTTCAAAGGAATTGGAGAAGACAAGTTGTTTGAAAATCCATTTTGATTGATTTCAGCATGATGGCAATTAATATCTGCATCAGGCCAGGTATCAAACTCCACCGCAACTGCATTGTTGAGAGCTTCATAACCTATATTTCCTCCAACACCCCCTAAAGACGCATCATTATTTCCGTTAAGGACAAAAGCTATTCCGTCTCCTGAATTTGGATTTGTTCCAAAATTTGCTGTAAATGTGAGATTGAAATCATTGGTTAAATCTAATGCAGAACAAACCCAGACATCACCTTCTCCATTCGCTGGAGTTCCATCAGTAAGCACAACACAATTACCCGAAATCGATGGGGTTGGAATACCATTATTTAGAAATTTGTAATCACCATTGCAAGATCCAGGTCCTCCCGGACCAGAAACAGAGGTTAGACCTACTCCATTAACCGTTATTGCTTGAGAATAAGACTCATGCAGATATAGACTAAAAATTAAATAAATTAATACTATTCTCATAATATATGTTGTCTTTCTTTATTAGCACACTCCTTTCTATTGATGAAATTATTTCAATAACAGTTCCATTTAACCTACTTATTGTTTATAAAACAATAAGCTAAAGTAACATATTATTTTTAATAAAATTATTTTTTCAAGAATAAATTGCATTAAGTTTATTTTTGTTATATTGCATTTCATGAATTCGAATGCACTAATTCCCAAAGAACTAAAAAATTATTTCACCTTAGGTTTATCGATTGATTGTGTGGTATTTGGATTTGATGGTGAGAAACTGAAAGTCCTTTTAATTGAAAGAGGAGATAATCCATTTGAGGGATACTGGGCACTGCCTGGAGACCTTCTTGCACCAGATAAAGATCTCAATTCTTCCGTCAATGAGGTTCTCAATGATCTTACAGGACTAAATGATTTATTTTTTGAACAAGTAGAAACATTTGGAGAAGTTGATCGGCATCCTTTTGGAAGAGTTCTAACAACCAGTTATTATACCTTAGTAAAGATTAGCGACTATGAGTTAAACCCATCTTCTTTTGCTTGCGAAGCAAAGTGGTTCAATATCGAAGATGTTGCAGAACTAGCCTTTGACCATAATAAAATTCTAAATACGTGTTTTAATAAACTTCAAAGTTCAATAAGAATAAAACCGATCGGCTTTGAGCTCTTACCTCCAAAATTTACGTTAACGGAATTACAACTTCTCTATGAAGCTATTTTGGGGTTGAAATTGGACACAAGAAACTTCAGAAAGAAAATTCTGAGTATGGAATTTCTTATTAACACCGAGAGTTTACAAGAAAATGTTTCTCACCGGCCAGCAAAACTTTTTGAGTTTGACGAAGTGCGTTATAAAAAAATAACAGAAAATGGGTTTGCATTCGAAATTTAATTATCCATTTGCTAATTTTTCTTTTCAAAACATCTTGGTTTTATTGCACTTGTTTATATTAGTTACAGGTCAATAACTGCAGATAAAATGAATTAAATTTCTATGATAATTGTAGTTTTTACTTGCTTAATGTAATTTTTACAATATCTTAGCAGTCATAATTTAAGATCATAAAATGATGCTTACCACTTTAGATGTTTCAATCCTTGTTGTCTATTCAATTCTTATCCTAAGCGTTGGATTATACATGTCACGTTCTAAAAATGGAATTGAAAAAAACTCAAAAGATTATTTCCTAGCATCAAAATCTCTTCCATGGTGGGCTGTGGGAGCTTCTTTAATTGCTGCCAACATATCTGCAGAGCAATTTATTGGTATGTCGGGTTCTGGTTTTGCCATGGGTTTAGCGATTGCTTCTTACGAATGGATGGCTGCACTAACGCTCATCATAGTAGGTAAATACTTTTTACCAATTTTTATCGAAAAAGGTTTATATACAATTCCTGAGTTTCTAGAAAAACGTTACAATTCTCAAGTCAAATCCATATTAGCTGTATTTTGGGTTGTGCTCTTTATATTTGTTAATCTAACGTCGGTGCTTTATCTAGGGGCAACAGCGCTAGACACAATACTTGGAAATGGAGATGGTTCAACCATAGTATATAGTATAATAGGACTTGCTTTATTTACAGCCGCCTACTCTCTTTGGGGAGGATTATCTTCTGTTGCATGGACGGATGTAATTCAAGTAATTCTTTTAGTTGCAGGAGGACTAATTACAACATTCATTGCACTATCTGAAGTTTCTCCAGACAATACTATAATTAATGGGTTAAAATACATCTATGAAAAAGTTCCGGAGAAATTTGACATGATACTAGATTCAAGTCACCCCGAATATGCTAATCTACCAGGCATCGCTGTTCTAGTTGGCGGTATGTGGATTGCAAATATTTATTATTGGGGATTTAACCAGTATATTATTCAACGAACATTTGCTGCAAAAAGCTTAAAAGAAGCTCAAAAAGGAATTGTGTTTGCCGCTCTACTAAAAATGATTATACCATTAATTGTGGTAATTCCAGGAATTATCGCATTTGTAATGTATACGGATAGTCCACAAGTGGCAGCTGATTTCATAGGGCCTAATGGTGAAATTATGAATGACAAAGCATTCCCATGGCTAATCTCAAACTACGTTCCATCCGGCTTAAAAGGACTTGTATTGGCAGCACTTGCAGCAGCAATAGTATCGTCGTTAGCCTCTATGCTGAATAGTACTTCCACTATATTTACAATGGATATCTACAAACCTCTTATCAATAAAAATGCAAGCGAAAAGCAATTAGTAAATATTGGAAGAATTACAGGATTAACTGCTTTGATAATAGCCATTTTTGTAGCTCCAATGCTAGGTGGTATACCACAAGCATTTCAATATATACAAGAATATACGGGAATCGTTAGTCCTGGAATACTGGCTATATTTATTCTTGGCTTATTCTGGAAGAAAACAACTGGAAAGGCGGCGATAATAGGTGCCTTTTTATCTATTCCTATTGCCTTCTATTTCAAAGTGGGGTCAAAAGGATGGATCGATAGTAATCTCTTCCCTGATCTTCCATGGATGCACCAAATGGGACTTACTTTCCTAATTACAGCTGTTCTTATGATACTTATTTCTTTCCGTCAAAACAAAGGTCAAGATGATGAAAAAGGAATTGATTTAAATAAATCCTTATTTACAACCTCCCCTGTGTTCAACGTACTTTCTTTTGCTGTAATTTTGATGCTAATCGTTTTATATGCATTATTCTGGTAATATGAAATTTTGGATGATTACCATATCAATAATTTGTTCGTTATTCACGAATGCTCAAGACAGTCTTGTAAAACCATCTCCTTTACAAGGACTAAGCATCAGCGGTAATTATAGATTTTACGGTCAACACAGATTTCTGACAGATCCTTACGCTTTTGAAATAGCAAATGGAGAACCGGTCTATATGGAAGGAAGAAATATTCTTATTGGTGACGCTACACAATTGCCAGAGTTGACACTAAATATTAGTGGAAGACCTAATTCTAAAACATCTTTTGGGACAGATTTAGTAGTCTGGAATCAAATGACCGGAGATTTTGATTACTACAGAAATCTGCAGCTAGGAATCAATTTATATGGCAATTTTTCTACTGATTTTGGAAATGTTGGAATACGAGCAGGAGGAATCCATTGGCACCAAATGACTCCGTTTACAATGCGGTCTTTTGCCGGATTCAATCGTTACAGTTTGTTCGAGAGAAACCCTTGGGACCCACAGTTTAAAAATGTTGACGAAAGATACTCACAATACTACAAGCTAGGTGCTATATCGCAAGATACCAGATGGGCACAGCAAGCATTTCAAGGGCTTATTATGGATATAACAGAGCTTCCTCTAGGGCTCTCATTGAGCTTGATTTACGGGAAAACACAAAATGCTGGCTCTGCATTTGCAGCAGCTAACAGTATTCCCGAAGACTCTTCTTCGGTTACATTTCTTGGGTTGCTAGAAAATACCATCCCCAACAATGTCTATGGTGGTCAGTTTACCAAAGTATTTGGAAAACATTCAATAGGTTTAAACTCGTTTAATCGATATAGTTACAGTGACCTACTTGCTCAAGATGAAATTCATAATAGCGTGCATACAACTACTTTTAACTTTATGTTCAATAAAATTGAAATAACAGGAGAAGCTGGTATTGGACAATATAGAGATGTTTATCAAGATTTAGGGATAGGAGAGCTCATTTCTACCAAAATAAAACTGACTGAAAAGTTAATTCGGAAATTACCTATGGAGATCCACTTATATCGCATCGCTTCGAACGTGGTAAATAACAATTCTGAATTTGTTAACACCTCCGTGACCGAAGTTCCATCGGCTGCGGCTAGCTCACAACAAGTTATCGGATCGAATGGTGTACTGCAACAAACGGGTAGTGCCATGCTAGGGGTTGGACAAATGGCAAATAACCGACAAGGAGTAAATCTTAACTCAGACTTCAAAATTAAACTAGGTTCGAACCACATCAAAGGGGTCATTGGAATGGGGATTTCTCAAGAAATTGAAAACCTCAATAATCAAATCACCTATGGACATGCAATTAATGGTCTAACCATTTCAAGGCTTTGGCGATGGAGTTTCCCCGCCAATGTTGGACCCTATAATAGACTCTCTGTTTTATACCGAGGCGTATTCGAAACAGTTAATCTAACTGATTTAGATGCCAGTGGAAGTGTTGTAAACGACAAACACTTCAACAATATTGAAACTCAATTGAAATACGAGTTCAAATTATTTGACAGACCATTTTACATGTTTTATTTGGGAATGTATAACTCAGTCCAACCTAATTTTTCTACGATAACTGTATTCACAGAAGATGCATACATAAGGTACTATGCTCACCAGTTTGAAAATTATTATAGAATTCATCCTAAACTAGTTCTGGCTCAATATTTAGGGTTGGAGCGTGTAATTGGAAATTATTCTACACAAGTAGAAATTGAATCTAATAGACCTTTGAATCAAAATGGTTTAGCAATAGGTTTTGGTCTAGATTACGTATTAGCAAAAAACACAATGCTTTACCTTAGACATAGGTATTTCAAATTTGAAGACACGAGTTACGCTTTGTCAAAATTTGCGGGGAATGAGTCTACAATCGAACTAAAAATTAACTTCTGATGAGTAAAATTTCTCTAATAATAGTATGCTTAGGGCTAATTCCAGCAGTGTTAGCCCAAAAACAGAAATTCCAGATTAATGGAAGTGCTAGAACCTATATATTCTCGAATAACTTGGATATTGATGATGATATAGACACCATTACCACCAGAAAAGCTAACTACGGTCATTCTTTACTAGATTTCGGAGTAAGTGCTTTTCCAAACAAGAACACAGAAATAATTGGTATGTTTAGAATTCGCAACGAACTAGGAGGTTTCTGGGGCGGTGGCGTTTCTTTTAATGTAAGACAATTGACTTTAAAAGGAGTAGCGGGCGATATTGTTCGCTATGAATTAGGAGATATTGACATCAAACAAACTCCCTATACCGTATGGAATTTTGGGGAAGAAGGAAATATAAATGAAGCGGATATATTCGCTTCAAGAAGACAAGTTGTTCATTATGATATGTTTTACAATGACTCTTCAAATGCTTGGCGTATGCAAGGAGCTCAAGCTAAATTTGGATTGAATTTCAACAAAGGTATTAAAGCTATTAATTTTCATGGCTTCATGACGAGGCAAAAAACGACAGATGGATTAACAACACCTGAGAGAATGTTCGGGGGAGGTAAGATTGGAATTGAGGCCTCAGAAAATTTGTCGATCCTGTTTAATAGTGCTAATATATTTGACCTAACTGAGACAATAGCGGATAGTCTTCAATTCAAGAATTCCGTCCATACAGCAAGCCTCGAGTATAAAAACGATTTAAAAGACAGTCTTGAATTTGGATTCAATTCGGAAATGGGATTGTCATCTACCAATTACATCAATTATCAAGACACACGAGCACCCGAATCGCTTTCTGATTGGTTTATAGATGCAAATATTTACACCAACCTAAAAAATAAAGGTGTAATTGTAAAACTTGGATACAAAGATGTAGGAGCAGACTTTAGGTCTCCTTCAGCTCAAACAAAACGTATAGATTATTCAAAATTCCCTAGAGTTTATAAGCAGTTTACAAACAATTCACTCGGAAGAGTATTGAGCTATGCAGATTTTATTAGTGGTAATACGGACAACTCTTTTAAAATTTCTGAAGAACTATTGCCATATTATGCTGCCTACAACAACACTAACCCCTATGGAGCAGCTACTCCAAATCGACGTGGTATCTATCTTAATCTAGCGCGAAAAGACTCTATT
>CALSMU010000017.1 GCA_943787535.1 uncultured Flavobacteriales bacterium
CCATATTACGTTACGGGTAATTTTTTACATTCAAGAAGAATAAAGGAAAACTTTGACTTCGTTGTTGGCGGCAACTTTTATACGAATGATGGAGTAAAAAAGGGAGCTAATGAAAATAGATTTAGGATTAATACAAACACAAGGTGGCGTTCAAAAAAATATGCTGGATTAAGTTATGGGTTGAATTCAAACTATAATGAGGAAACGGGAAACTTGTTTTTTTTATGGCATAATGCTGACAGTGTATTAATTCCTCAGGGAGATACAGATACAGCCACTACCACATTAAGCGAGTATCACACTTATCGATTGAATATTGATCCGTTTATTACTTACATAGATTCCTCGGGGCGAAAACATTCATTGAAAGGAAGGTTTTACAACACGACGAATAAAAACAATACAAATCAAGCGTCGATTGCAAATTCATATTATGGGGAATATCAATTTCAGCAGCAATATGATAATGGTGTCACATTTACAACAGGTCTGACAAATACATATACGAATGTTGTTGCCGAATTGTACGGTGATCACACTTCGAATAATTTTGCCTTATTTGCACAAGGAGATTTAAAATGGAAGCGATTTAATTTTACTGCAGGCTTAAGAGGTGAGTATTATAGAATTGATACTGTCAGTACGGTAACAACATACTCAACAAAGACAGATACATTCTCAATACCTATTAAACCTGTTTTTAGATTAGGAACGACCTATCAACTTGCTGAAGAAACCTATTTGCGCGCTTCTTATGGGGAAGGATATCGTTTTCCATCTATTGGAGAAAAATTTATAGCTACTAATGTGGGTGGTTTAACTCTTTTTCCAAATGCTAATGTGGGTGCTGAAACAGGTTGGAGTGCTGAATTTGGAATCAAACAAGGGTTTAAAATAGGAAACTTCATGGGCTATCTAGATTTAGCTGGATTTATTACAGAATACGAAGATATGATGGAATTTACCTTCGGAACATATGACTCTACGGGCGCAGTTTGGAATGTTGATTCGCTTGGGTACCCTTCATTTAGTAATTATGGTTTTCAATCGCAAAATGTTGAAGATGCGAGAATTATTGGGGGTGAAATTTCTGTTGTAGGAAAAGGTAAAATTGGAAAAATTGATATAGGAGTTCTTACAGGCTATACATATATTCTTCCAAAAAGTATTAGGTCCGATTCAGCATATTTATCGACTTTTAGTGATTATTATACCACTACAACTGATGCTAATGGTGTTGAAACTAAAGTAGCTGATCCTGATGTCATCTTGAAATATAGAAATAGACACAACTTTAAATTGGATATTGAATTTACGTATAGAAAATTGGCGATAGGGATTAGCAACCGCTACAATAGCTTTATGGAACAGGTAGATGAAACATTTACATCTGCGTTTTTAGGGAATCTTATTTTACCGGGTTATGGAGATTACAGAAATTCGAGAAGAATGGGAGATTATATCTTAGATTTGAGGGTAGCTTTAACCGCGTCTAAAAACGCTAAAGTTTCTTTTTTAATGAATAATGCCCTAAACCGCGAGTATTCTAATCGACCTGGAAATGTTTTGCCCCCAAGAACATTTCTTATTCAGTATTCTTTAAATTTTTGATAAAACGCTATTTGGAGTATTAAATTCAATTGGTCTTATGTTTTTAAGCTCATAGAGTGCTAAGGTTTTACTATTATTACATAGCACTTGTGAAAAAAACAGAATTTGACTCATCATCGCAAGCTATATTTGATTTTGATATGTAATGTTTTAAACGTTATTTTTACCCAATGAAAATTGCCATACTGGATAAAGTACACCCTTTAATTGAAGACCAACTCTCGAAGAAGGGTTGGCAATGTGATAATTTGTTTGAAGCGTCTAGAGAAGAGTTAAAACAATCAATTCATTCCTACCATGGCATTGTTTTGAGAAGTAGAATCAAAATGGATCAAGACTTTCTAAAAGAAGCTAAATCATTGCGGTTTATTGGTCGGCCTGGGGCAGGTTTAGAAAATGTTGATTTAGACTATTGTGAAGCGAATAGGATAAAAGTTTTTCGATCTCCAGAAGGAAATAGAGATGCCTTAGCGGAACATGCAATCGGAATGTTGCTCAGTTTGTTTAATAAGCTTAAAAAAGCCGACTCTGAAGTTAGAAAAGGAGTTTGGTTACGTGAGGTAAACAGAGGTGTAGAATTGATGGGTAAAACTATTGGAATTATTGGATATGGCTATATGGGAAGAGCATTTTCTCAAAGACTGCAAGGTTTTGGAGTTAAAGTTATTGCTTATGACAAATACCTTCAGGGTTTTGGAGATGAGAATGTCAAAGAAGTTAGTCTCCAAACAATTTTCGATGAGGCAGAGGTGGTAAGTTTGCATACGCCGCTAACCCAAGAAACAATTGGTATGGTAAATAGTGCGTTTTTAAAAGAATTCAAAAAGCCGATTTATTTTATCAATACAGCTAGAGGTCTCTCTGTTGTTACAAAGGCAATTGTTGATGGAATTAAAGCACAAAGTATTTTAGGTGCTTGCTTGGATGTTTCTGAATACGAGAGCTCTACTTTTACAAAATTAGAAACTGAAAGCCTGCCAGAAGACCTAGCTTATTTATATGGTTCGGATAAGGTAGTGTTGACACCCCATATTGCAGGTTGGACCCATGAAGCCAAGTTTAAGATGGCTGATTATTTAGTCAAAAAAATAGTGGAAGAGTTTAATTAGCCAAAACCAAATCTAGCATTGCTAATTCATAACTTTGCCATGGCACAACAGAATTTACATTGTGTTTAAGTAATTCTTTTCGAGTTGTTTCACCAATAGAAATTACACGTTGATCACGGATTGAATTTTCCGTATTAAAAAATGCTTCAACATTAGAAGGGCTGGTAAAAACGAGAATATCAGATTCTGGTAATTTAAAGTCAAGTTTTTGAATCGTTTTGTAAACGATTAATTCGGTTACTTGTGTTTTAGGTAATTTTTTCTGAATTGTTCTTAAACTTTTATCAGAAACAGGAAAAAGTACCGAGCCTTTTCCTAATACTTTTGCAAATCGTTTTGCAACTTTTTGTGTATTGCCTTTGCCTATGTAATCTGCTTGTGCATATTTTGCTAGAGCTTTTCCGGTAGCTTTTCCAATAACACCAAACTTAGTTTCATCTTTATAAGAGGGATTTTCTTCAAAAAACGCAGAAACGGCATTGCTAGAACTAAAAAAGATCCAATCAGATTCAGGTGTTTCTTCAAATGGAACAGGAACGATTTCAATTAATGACTCATCATGAAGTTTGTATCCTTTAGGAAAGAATCGCTTAAAATCACTATCCGATTTAAGCTCTCTAGAAATAAATACTCGCTTACTTTCTTTTGTCTCAAGTAATTCTACTATTTCTTCAGCAGATGTGTTTTCTATATAGAGTCTTTTGGGAATCCCTTCCGAATTTTCTGCTTGAGAAACCCAAGTTTTCATAATTCCATATTCTTCTTCACAGTAAACTCCCAAAGGCAATTGGCATCCACCATCCAATAGATTTAATACTTTTCGTTCAATGTAAATCCGCTTTTGAACGTCTCTATCGTTCATTTGTTGAAGTAGTTTGAACAACTCCGCATCATTTTCTCTTATTTGCAATCCAAGCACTCCTTGAGCTGGAGCCGGGATAAATTCTTTTGGATCTAGCGTTACAACATGAAATTCCGAAAGATCTATTTTAAGTCTTGTGACTCCTGCTTTTGCTAGCATAATAGCATCGTAATCTCCTTCTCGCAATTTATTGATTCGAGTTGGAACGTTACCGCGTAGTTCCTTAATTTCTATATCAGGCCGAAAAGCTAATAATTGCGATTTTCTTCTAGCAGAAGAAGTTCCAACAATTGCTTTTTCTTTCAAAGAAAATCTTTCGCTTGAATTAACTGCTTCCTTTCTAATTAAAAGTAGTTCAGAAGGGTCTTCTCGTTCTGATACAGCTGCAATAACCAATCCTCTAGGAGAGTTGGTTTCTAGGTCTTTATGGGAGTGAACTGCTAAATCAATCTTTTTATTAAGAAGGGCTTCTTCAATTTCTTTGGTAAAAAAACCTTTACCCTCCATTTTATCAAAACTTAAGTCTTGAATTTTATCCCCTTGCGTTTGAATAATTTCTAGTTCAACAATACATCCTAAATTTTCTAGTTGAGATTTAACTCGGTATGCTTGCCATAAAGCGAGGTCGCTTCCACGTGAACCAATAATTACTTTCTTATTCATTTTGAAATTATTGTTGGTTTTCAATTAGTATTTCTTTAGCCATTTTCATGGGAACACTAATGTATTTTTTCTCTAAATAAGAAACCACTTTATCCAATACTTCTTTAGATTCTCCATCGAGTTCATTTAACTCTTTGGCAAAAACTTCGGTAAAGGCTTTTTGTTTAATGTCTTTTACTGTTTTTGGAACAGATTTCATAGCTATTTCAACTCTTCTCAGATGAAAAGCTTTTTTGAAATCTTCAAAATGTTCTTTTAATATTTGTTCACATTTCGTAATTTCTTTTCCTCTTTCCTTAAGATTTTGTTTAGCAATGATTTTTAAATCTTCTACGGCGATTAGCTGAACATTGTGTTGCTTTGTTAATTGTCTGTCAAAGTCATTCGGAACAGCAAGGTCAATAATAATTTTTCGAGAAGTATCATTATCTAATAATTGACTGTATACCTTTTCTGTAAATATTTTGTTGGCAGATCCCGTGCAGGTAACAATAACATCAAAATCTTCTTTGTAATTATTTAACTCGGATAGCGGTAAAGCTACTCCGTTTACATTTCCGGCAAGCCATTCAGCCTTTTCTAAGGTTCGATTGAAAATAGTGAAGTTATTAAAGCCATGCTTATCCAGAAAACGGAGCATATTAGCATTGGTTTTACCGGCTCCTACGACCAAAAATTTGGAATTACTATTTATATTAAGGCTTTTTAGCTTGTGGTATGCGAGCGATACAACTGAAACGGGTTTAGTGGCTATGTCACTTTGCGTGTAAACTGCTTTAGCGGCATTTATCGTTCTCTCAATAGCCATTCGAATAACATCTCCAGTAAGATTCATTTGCTTCGAATCTTCATATGCTTTACGAAGTTGAGTAATGATTTCTCTTTCGCCAATTACCAAAGAGTCTAATGATGAAGCTACATTGAATAAATGTAAAATAACTTCTTCACCTTGCAGTATAGAACAGTTTTCAGTAGCAAACCTTATTTGTTTCGAATCCCAATCAGGATTAAATGCTTGAAAAAATTTAACTAAGTACGCATTAGTTAAATTTTCATTTGTGGTAAATACAAATTCTACTCTGTTGCAAGTAGAAAGATACATGAGCTCATTAATATTAGCGTTTTGGCACAAAAAATCAAGTCGGTCTTGTTTTTCCGTGTCTTCGACGTGAAATTTACCTACTTCATCTATCTCGGTAGTTTTGTGGGTAAATGCTATGACTTTTAATGTGTTCAGAATATCTATTGATTATGGCAAATGTGTTAAAGAATGTCTCTTTTTATGTCATACAAATGTCATAGAATTTTTAATTAGAATCTTTCTGAATAAATATTATTTCTTCCGGTTTTTTGTTTTGAATATTAAAGGTTAGAACAAAGATTCGTTTATGCATCTATTAGAGAATTATAGGGTGTAACTGCTTAGAAAAATTTGGAATGAAATTTATCAATATACTATAGAAATTTACAGCTCTTTTTTCCAAGATAGAGTTACACACAAATAATTTAGGAACACTAGTGAGAAGTCAAAAACGCACGAGGTTTTCAACCTTCGTCATTTAACAAGTTAACCGACCACCTCTAAAACAATTGTCTTTATTGCGCTACTTTTGATAGGTCAATATCTGCCTTTATGCATAAATTAATTACTATTGTTTGTTTATTTTCATTTTTTGGGTTTAATGCTCAGGAAAACACTTTTCAGAAAAAGGGAAATGTGAAATCTGATCAGGAAGTATATGCTGAGGGCCGGCCAGAATATTCCAGGGTGTTGATTATTCCTTTTGAACCCAAAATGTACATTTCAAGTGCAGATAAAGAGATAGCTAGTCGCACAAAACTTACCCATCAAGAGATTCGAGAAAATATGCGATATGGAATATCTAACCAAATGAGGCATGCAGTAGGTAAAGGAATGAAATCTGTTTCGTTACTGCATATTGATACAGGGGCTGTTGGAAGAGATTTAGGATACATATATAATTCTATCGGATATAAATACAAACCTTTGCCTGCGGAGGATGTTGCTAGAAATAAACAAAACGAGGATGACCTGAAACCTGTAAATAAGCTAAAGGGGTCATTTAACAAGTTGATAAAAAATGACAATCCAGCTCCCAAAGAAACAACAGGTGGAACACGGATAAAAAATGGGCAGATTGAGTCAACGGTTAGTTATGGAGAGAAGTTTATGAATACATCTATCCATAACCCTAATTTATTAAAAGTATTGAGTGCTAAATACCATGCGGATGTTTTTCTTTTCATTAATGAGTTAAACATTGAAGCAGCAGCACCTGCATCTAGGGCAGGGCTGTCTACATTGTCTTATAAAAGAAAAGTAAAAGTACATTATACCATTTTTAATAAAGATGGTAAAGAGCTTCATGGTGGTGCTGCCATTGTTCATATGCCATCTACAACGAACGACATGAATAAAATAATAAATAACTACTTTCCAATCTTGGCGCAAAATATGTCGGATAATATCCCCGGAGCACAAACTTCCAAACTTGATCAGGAGAAATTGAAAGAGGAACAAAGAAAAGCCACACAGCAGCGAGAACAGATTAAAAAACTATAGAATATTTCTTTATTTACTGCTGTTAGAGTAATTGATCTAACTCAGTTAACATAATTTTCTTGTAAATAAAAAAAAGGTCTTTATGAACAATGACAAAAACATTGTAAAGAGAGACAAGGTTTTCTGAAAATTGGATGAACTGTTGTTTTTTCTTGTTGGCTTATTTCTCAAGAGCTAAATTGTTAAGAACTCTGCGAAACTAAAATGAAAACACTCCGTTGCATTGTTACACAAAGATAAAATGATCACCTTAAAAGGACATATATTCAACGAGCATTGTAGATTTAAATTAAAATCTGGAAAGGAAGTTTATGGGATTATATGGCAAGTAAGTGTTAAAGATGTTCCAGGTTATTTCTTTACTTCAGCATCCCAAAAAGAAAAAATAGAAACATCAGAAAATCGATTGGAAATGATTCAAGAATTAGGTTTCGAACTAGATATTAACGATGTGGTAATGTCTGAGAATTTAGCTTCATAAACCTAATGAACTAAGTCTTTTTTCATGAATTAATTTAGATTGTCACTATTGTATATGTTGTATGCTGGGAGTTAAAAAACCTTAAAAGCCTATTCTCTTTCAAAAGGAACTTCATGAACATTATTGTCGTTCTCAACAAGAAGAATGTATTGTCCATTATAAAAAATATTTGTCTTTATTAGGGTTCGTTAATTCCCTCATTTGCAATTGAATTTTTGTTACAAATCAATTTACCTTTATTGTTATAAATTAATTGGATATACTATCCCAACCTAAACGATTTTAGGTAATACGGCTCAAAATAAGCTACATCTTCAAATTCTTTTTTGGAAAATTTCAAATAAGACAGGCTTGCCATTCCTTTTGAAGAGGATAAATGATTTTCAATTCTGACATTGCTAGGAATAACTGAGTTGAACTTTTTAGCACCATCACCAATCAAGATAATTTCTTTGTTGGTGTTGAAAAATTCGGCGTCAATTACTTCTGCTGAAATAGAAGTCTGGATCTCAGCTTTGTGATTAAATACGGCTGTATAAACTTCCATTCTTCTAGCATCTATCATTGGCATTAAAATAGTATTTGCATTTATAAGGTTATCGTTTAAATAACCCCTTGCCAATACAGATAAGGAATCTATGCTGATTAACGGAATGTCTAAAGCGTAACAAAAACCCTTAGCACAAGACACCCCAATTCTCAAGCCAGTATAAGACCCCGGCCCCTTTGAGACACAAATAGCGGCTAAATCTTTAAGTTGGTAGTCTACGTGTGTAAATAACTCCTCAATAAATACGTTCAGTTTTTCAGAATGAATGTATTTTTCTGAAGATTCTTCCTTAGAGGCTAGAACCTCTCCATTAAGCGCAAGTGAAACAGAACAGACTTTGGTGGATGTTTCGATGTTTAAGAGTAAGTTCATTGAGTAGAGATTGTTAAAGTTAATTTTGTGTGGTCGTAGTTTTAGTCCAGCAGTTTATTCAATACTCGTAACAATTACTTCAACTCTTCTGTTCTCCTTGCTTTGTCTTTCTGAAAGGGCTTTTTTGTGAATAATTTTAGAATTACCATAACCAACATAAGTTAGTTGAGTTGGATTTATGTTTTTGTTAATTAAGTAGTCGACAATAGCCTTTGCTCGCTCCTTTGAAAGTTCTTTATATATTCTTTTATTTCTTCCTTTTCCATTTACATGCCCCCCAATTTCCACTTTAATGTGCGGGTTTTCCTGCAAAAATGATGTTAGCAGTATTAAGTCCCCCATACTAGAAGGTAATATAGTGGCTTTGTCTCCTACAAAACTTATATGTTCAAATTTTAATTTCGAGCCTATTGTTAGTTTTTTAAGCGTAAAAATGAGTGTTGAATCTCCATTTATTTTATGAAAATAATTAAACGTTTCTTGTTCGTATCCTTTGCATGTAAGTGTTATATTGTATCGTGTAAGCTTTCGGGCGTTTTCTATTGTCCAATCACCTAAATTGTTGTTATAAATAGAGTCAGAGCTCCTTGCACCTTTAATTTTTAGACTTAAGTTTGCAATTTTGGCACCAGTTTGATCAACTGCACTGATATGTATTTTGGGTAGAGGTTCTTTTACTTCTGGAATTTCGATAATAGCTACTGTGTCTTCTTCAATTGTTTCTGAATATATGGTTTCAAATTGAAAGCCTCCGATCGTACCATAAGGGCCGTCAATTATCAAGTAATACTCTTCGCCAGCAAGCGCTAATAAAGGCGCTGAAAAAGAAGGAGATTCTCCTGCGGCAGCGAAGTAATTATTATAGCCTTCTTTTAATCCAGTTACACTATTTTCTTCAGGTTTTTTCTGACATATGTTGGAACGAACGGGAAGTATCTTATTGGTAGCAATAGAGTCGCAATAATTGTCGCCATTTATTTTAAAGATTGAAAAGTCATAATCTTCATTCGGCAAATCAGGTCGAATAAAAAACTCGAATTTTGCGTCTTTCGTAAAAACCAATTTAATCCAAAGTGTGTTGTGTTCTTTAGTAAAAAAATAAGGATTCCGAATATCATGTCCTTTGATTTCCATTTTGAATCCATGTCCTTTCGGGATGTTTATGGCTCCGGTAATAGAGTCGTAAAAAACAACTGCTCCAGCACAATCCGATTGCTCCTTGCCAAACTTTTGCCCAAACCCAATGTTGGTTAAAATAATTAATATGATCAATAAAATGGGTTTCATTGTTTACTAGATGCAAGTTTAATGAAAGAAATGAAGGTACAAAAGATTACTTTTTAAAAAAATAAAATTGTAATGATAATTACTGGAAGGCTTTTTTGAAAATTATCGAATTCAAAATATAAAACTTATATCAAACAATCCGAGTTAAAATACTTTTTTGCGAAGAACGAAATTTTGACCTAAATATACATTTCTAACTTGTTCATCAGCTGCTAATGCTTCTGCAGTGCCAGATTTTAGAATTGAGCCTTCAAACAACAAGTAAGCTCTATCCACAATACCCAAGGTTTCTTGAACATTATGATCTGTTATTAATATTCCTATGTTTTTTTTCTGAAGGTCTAGTACAATTCTCTGAATATCCTCTACGGCAATTGGATCTACTCCGGCAAATGGTTCGTCAAGAAGAATGAATTTAGGATTTATGGCTAATCCTCTCGCAATTTCAGTTCTTCTTTTTTCTCCTCCTGAAAGTTTATTTCCCAGATTTTTGCGAACATGTTGTAGCCCAAATTCATTCAAAAGTTCCTCGAGCCTTTCCTTTTGTTGGGTTTTGGAAAGTTTGGTCATTTGAAGTATGGCAAGTATGTTATCCTCTACGCTTAATTTTCTAAAAACGGATACTTCTTGTGGTAAATATCCAAGCCCCATTTTTGAACGTTTGTACATGGGAACTTTTGTTATCTCTTTGTCGTCCAAAAATACTTTTCCTGAGTCTGGTTTTACTAGGCCAACAATCATATAGAAAGATGTTGTTTTTCCTGCGCCATTTGGGCCCAATAATCCAACAATCTCTCCTTGTTTCACTTCTACCGTTACCCCCTTTACAACTTCTTTGTTTTTGTAAGCTTTCTTTATTTCTTCTGTTCGTAAAATCATAAAATTGCTCTTAAAATTCAAATTGTAATTTCCCTCTAATTCCAAATGGACTAACTTTCATTCCATCTACTTCATGGCTAAGGTAGGTAAGCCTCCAAACAGCATCTACTCTCAAAAATGAAAAGATGTTTTCGATTCCTGCTGCTAATTCCATGTATGGTTTTGCCTTTAAGGTTGTGGTGTAGTCTGCTAAATCCATTAAAGTAGTGTTTTTTTTGTCAAGTCTTCCGTATACTCCTTTAAAAGTAACGACCTCTCGCCATTTTAATTTTCTAAGCAAAGGAAGTTTGTTTAATAAAATACCGCCAAAATGTTGGTGTGCATTAAAACTTATATATTCGTCACTTACAAATTCATTGATGTTCATTAGGTTATAAGATTCTTCGTTGTATCCCCATGTTTCATTTCCTGGGTGTATTTCTAGCAAAGGGTAAGGAAGGTTTCCCCAAACTTTTCCAACTGAAAATTGATATTTTGTGGTTCCAATAATGGGTAACGAGAACTTATGCTTATAGCCTATAACAAGCTTGTGGTATTCATATTCACTGTTAAATAAATTTGGAATTCCATATGTATAAAATACAGTAAAAATAGGGTGTTTGGTTCCTAAAGAAACTCTGTCAAACTCTCCAGAAACATGTTTTTCATGGTGGGCATACCGAACCAATAAGGAAGCTTCAGAAGTTCTAATATTTGGTATTGTGTCTTGTGTTGAATTTTCTGGGTTTGTCTTTATAAAAGGCGTGATTCCTAAAGGTGAAACCGAAGCGTTCCGAAGCATGAGAGTACTCTGTAAACCAGTCGTCCATTCTCTCTCGAAAGAAGCCCTGTATTCAGTATTAAAAACCAATTTGTTTAGTGGGTTTCTTCTAGCAACTGAAGCTACAGCATTTGCAGAATTAAATGCATTTGAACTTAATCCAACTTGTTCAACATCATTTTTGTATATCAATTTCACTAGCCTTCTTGGCTTTTTCGTGATAAAGAACCGTGTGCCACCTCCATATTTAAATTCTTCGTCTAATAACCCATATGCTGCGTAACCTGATATTTCTACAGATTTACTAAAATCGTTACTGGTTCTTCCTCCCATACTAAATCGATGTCCTTCAACCGGGTTCCAACTGTATAAAGAATATATAGGGCCAAGTTCAAATTTCCCAATTATTTTGTATCCCGTAGCAATAGTTTTAATAACGTCGGTGTAACTTCTAATTATTGGTAAGTTATTTAAAGTATCGATCATGTCGTAAACACCTTGCTCTTTTTCTGTTAAAGTGTCTTGTCTGTGTTTATTCCAATACTCATTGCTTTTTAGATGCACGCTATCTTCTACTATAATGTTTTCGAATCTTTTATAGAATTCATTTGTCTTAGGTTTATTTATGCTAAAGTCAGAATAGTGCGTTGTTTTTCTTCCGTAGAAACCAGTTTTCTTTTTAGCCAAAGAAAACGATATAAACAACTCATCTTTGGTCAGCATCCATACTTCATCTTCTACCTGACGAAAGGTTTGCGTTATGGATAAATCTTCTACTAAATTAAGGTTAGCATCTTTTGCAATATTTCCTTGAATTTTTTTGACTGCATAGGTAGTATCGTGAATCCAAATGGTCCCATCCAAAGTTAATTCTCCTATTCTTTTGGGAATGTATTTTAATTCATAGCACCAGTAGCCATCAATATTCATACTATCCGTTAAGTAGTACTTGTAGTAACTTAATCCATAATTTGCTATTGGGCTAATAAAGTCTCTTCCCAATAGCTTTAGGTTATTTTCATACACGTTAATTTGCTGGTACATATCTCCTGTAAATTGAGATACACTTTGATTCTCAACACCAGAAACTCTAGTAGCCTTTATTGTTTCTTTATGAGATTTTGGGTTTTTTCGATAGTGGTATTGCGAAATGGATTCCGAAATTAAGATAGGTAAATAAGGTTTTCCATCCGTTGAATCAATATTGTCGAATATAAAGTCGAATTTTTTGAAAACTTTACTTTTTTGCAATTTATTGGAGAGGTTGTTAATGTCAAATTCCATCTTATTATATACTTCGTATTCATAAGATTCTAATTTCTCTCTATTATTAATAGGCTTGTTTTGAATTACTTTTTCAAGAATAGGGTGTGCAGGGTTTATGTTACTCGGAATTATGATTAATTCAGGCAAATCTGTAGATGCTTCAGAAAGCTGAAAATCTACTCTTTGAGAAATATCTTTGTTAATAGCAATGGACAATCTTGTGTATCCAACAAAGGAAGCTGAAAGAGAATCCGTACCATAATAAGATTCTAATTCATAATATCCATCTAAATCTGTTGTTGTTCCAATTTTGGAGCCTTGAAAAGTGATGTTAACAAAAGGAAGTGGTTCTTTAGTTTCAACATCTGATACAGTACCATAAACTTTTGTTTTTTGACTAAAGCTATTTATGGTCAATAGCAAAATGATGCAAATTAATATGTGGATCGTTTTAATCAATTGATTTGAAAAAAATTATTTTGGTTTTTTGATCACTCTTTTTGAGGCTAAAATCCCTATTTCATATAGAATTAATATAGGAAAAGAGACCAATACTTGACTTATAATATCTGGAGGTGTTATTATTGCTGAGAGCACCAATATGGCAACTAAAGCATGTTTTCTATACTTTATCAGGAGTGCCGGAGAAATAATGCCTAGCTTGGTAAGTAGATAAATAATTATTGGCAATTCAAAAAAGAGTCCACTAAAAAGAGTTGTTGTGGTTATCATTGTCATATAACTATTGATAGTGAAGTTGTTTTGAATTTCTGCAGTAAGTTTATAGGAGCCGAAAAACTGAACGCATAATGGACTGACTAAAAAGTACCCGAATGCTACTCCGAAAAAGAACAATAGTGAGCCATAAAACACAATTCCTTTTGTTACATAGACTTCTTTGTCTTTAAGGCCAGGCTTTACAAAACTCCATATTTGATGAAATATAAATGGAAAGCACATTAAAAATCCTCCCACTATAGCAAAGTACATGTTGGTAGCAAATTGCTGTGTCATTTCAATTGATTGAATATCAATAGGGATTTCTGTCCCGCACAATGTGTCTTCTAACCCAAGCGATTGCGACATCCAGCAAAAGAACCGGTAGGTAGGAAACTCCATTTCTGACATGGCTAAATACACATGTTTAATAATGGGATCGGTATAAATAAATAATACCGTTGCTATAATTAAAATAGCAATGGAAGACTTTACCAAACGCCATCTCAATTCCTCGAGATGTTTTAAGAAAGGCATTTTTTTATCGTCTTTTTCTTCTTTAGTCATTTTATTAAAGCATATCCGATGATAAGGGCAGCGAAAATACGGAATATCGTTAAATTAATCGTGTATGTGGCGCTATATGTTGTCTCTAAAATAACTAGTCGTGATTGGAATTCGAAGTTGAGCTACTCAACTTCCCATTCTTTAACTTCGCTCAGAACGAGGAATTTCACTCTTTAATAATTAGAATATTCTTTTCTTCTACCTATTTTTGTGCTTCATATAAATATAAAAATAGTTTGAGTTCTCAGGGTTTAAAATATATTTCATACAAGATAAAAGCTGTTTCAAAACACAAGGTACATTCACCATTTATATATGACTTAATAGTTGATGTTTTTGAAAATGATAATAGTTTCTATGCCTTCCCTGCGGTGGAGTTGATTCGCAAAAAACTATTATTAACCCAACGTGTTCTCACGGTTGATGATATGGGTGCTGGCTCTCGAGTTTTTAATTCGAATCAACGGAAAATAAAAGATATAGTAAAGCATTCTACTCAGAAACCTAAATATGCACAGCTATTATTTAAATTGGTGAATTATTACCAACCTAATACCATTTTGGAACTAGGCACATCTTTAGGTTTGACAACGGCTTATTTGGCTAAAGCTAGAAAAAAAGCTAAAGTTTATACCTTCGAAGGAAGTCCAGAAATTGGTAAAGTGGCTAAAAATACTTTTAAATCTTTACTCGTTGAAAACGCAGAATTGGTCCAAGGAGATTTTAACGAGACCTTACCAGAAACTCTTCCCAAAATTGATGTTTTAGATTTTGCTTTTTTTGATGGTAATCATCAAAAGAAACCAACCCTTGATTATTTTAATAAATGTTTAGAGAAAGCAAATGAACATAGTGTGTTTGTTTTTGACGATATTCATTGGTCGGATGAAATGACAGAAGCTTGGGAAGCTATTAAAAACCATCCGGAAGTAACTCTTACGGTCGATATTTTTAAGTTTGGGATAGTTTTTTTTCGCAGAGGAGTTGAGAAACAACATTTTGTGCTGCGTTATTAATCTGTTAAGTTTCTCAGTTTCCAAATCAATCCTCTCAATATTTCTATAGTATTGCGGTATAATATGTATATATTTCTAAAATGAAAAAGATTAAATTTAGTAGTTACACCTTACAGTTTGTAATACTCGTTTGCATTGTTTTGTTATTTACAGAGTGTCGGAACAATGCAAAATTTGAGAGAGATGTTAATACATTTTTTGCTACATTATTCTTCTTTATTGTTATGATTGTTGGAGGCATACCTTCAATTGTTTTTAGTGCAATAAGCACTAGGTCTGCCAAATCATCAATGCGGGTTGTTGCGATCGTATTTGTTTCTATTTTTGCTTTATGTTCCATAATTTCAATACCATTATTTGCAGCATTTTGGCAAAAAGGAGCAAAAGATTGGATAGCCTTTATTGCTATTATTCAATATGGTTCCTTGGCTCTTTCTACAATTCTAATTGTTGTCGGAGTTAGCAATAAAAACAAAAGAATTCAGAATGGTTCACATATTGCCAATACCACAGAATCTGACAAAGTAAAAGACATTAATTCTGATGATGAAATAGATTATTTGGATGAGATTTTAAATAATTAACCTATTCCATTGATTGGGTTGGTTTGGAAGACAACTCAATCACTTTTTCGTATTCTTCAGGAGAAAGATCATTGAAGAAGAAATTAACCGGATTGATTGCTTTTCCATTTTTTCGTACTTCATAATGTAAGTGTGCTCCAACAGAAGCTCCTGTATTACCTACATAAGCAATTACATCACCTCTTTTTACTTTTTGTCCCTTTTTTACATTGTATTTACTGCAATGCGCATATCTTGTTTTATAACCAAACCCATGGTCAATAATCACAATTTGACCGTAACCACTCATCCAATTAGCCTTTTCTACGACACCATCACCTGTAACGTATATTTCTGTTCCGCTTTTGGCTGTAAAATCCATCCCAGCATGTAGTTTCATTATTTTGTAAATAGGGTGCATTCGCATTCCATAACCAGATGCTAAGCGCGTTAAATCAGCATTGTTGATTGGTTGGATTGAAGGTATTGAGTGAAGGATTTCTCCTTTAGTTTTAATCAATTCAATAACTTCATCATAGGACCTTGATTGAGCAACTAATTGTTTTTCTATTTTTTCTATTTTTTTTGCTATATCAATAACTAGTTCACGGTGGGCAATATTATTATATTTATCGTATTTCATTGGATTCCCCCCAGTGCCTAATCCTCTTTTATGCTGTGGGTATGGATCCGCTTCAAAAATAGCTCTGTATATATTGTCATCTCGGCTCTGCGATTCGTTCAAGATTAATTCAATTTCTTCTAATTCTTTCATAAAGCTAATGAGCTCTTCTTTGGTTGAATCAATATCTACTTGAGCCTCTTTAACTCCTTGGTTTTTAATGTAGGGGTAAAGTAAGGCAACTATTATTGTTGCTAAAACAATGGTAGAAATAATGAAGTAAGAAAATTTTCTAACATAACCTTGCCATCCAAGTTCTACTTCTTCGTAATTTAAACTCTCGGGATTGTATCTGAATTTGGTTTTTGACAAAATAGGTTTATTTGTGAGCGTGAAATTAGGCTAAAATCGCTAAATTTGCAACCTTCTTGACTAGCGTAAGGTTTAAGGCATTGATATAATAAAAATAAACGGAATGACATCTAAGGAAATACGTCAAAAATTTCTCGACTTTTTTGCTTCAAAAAATCACAAGGTAGTTGAGTCGGCACCTATGGTGGTAAAAGATGATCCTACGCTTATGTTTAATAATGCAGGAATGAATCAATTTAAGGATATATTCCTAGGTAATTCAATTCCCAAAGATGTTCGTGTTGTGAACTCTCAAAAATGTTTACGTGTATCGGGAAAACACAATGATTTAGAAGAAGTAGGTGTAGATACATATCACCATACAATGTTCGAAATGTTAGGGAATTGGTCTTTTGGAGACTATTTTAAAAAGGAGGCAATCGAATGGGCATGGGAATTATTGACAGTGGTATACGGTTTGGATAAAGATAGATTATACATCACCGTTTTTAAAGGCGATAACGAAGATGGAACGGAGAAAGATCAGGAAGCTTATGATATCTGGAGTTCAATAATTCCGGATGAGTATATTTTAGCATGTGACAAAAAAGATAACTTTTGGGAAATGGGAGATACAGGTCCGTGTGGTCCTTGCTCCGAGATTCATATTGATTTAAGAACCGATGCTGAACGAATAAAAGTGCCTGGTACTGAATTGGTAAACATGGATCACCCACAAGTGATTGAAATTTGGAATTTGGTTTTTATGCAATATAACCGAATGGCAGATAGAAGCTTGGTTCCGCTTAAGAACAAACATATTGACACTGGAATGGGCTTTGAGCGTTTGGCGGTTGCATTACAGGGAAAAACGAGTAATTACGATACAGATGTTTTTTCTCCATTATTAAACAAGATAGAAGATTTGTCAGGGTTGAAATACCGTCCCGAAAATGAAGAAAAGCATAAACAAGCATTGATGGTAAACATTGCCATGCGGGTTATTTCTGATCATGTCAGAGCAATTGCTTTTTCAATAGCAGACGGGCAACTACCCTCAAATACTGGAGCGGGCTATGTAATTCGAAGGATTCTAAGAAGAGCAGTCCGTTATGGTTATCAATCTCTAGAATTGAAAGAGCCATTTATGTACCGGCTAGTTCCGGTATTGGCCAATCAAATGGGTAATGCTTTTCCGGAATTAGCAACGCAAAAAGTATTGATTGAAAAGGTAATAAAAGAGGAAGAAACTTCTTTTTTTAGAACGCTTGAACTTGGTTTAAAAAGAATCGATCAGATTTGTATAAAATTAAATTCTGACAAGAAGAATGTTGTTCCCGGTAAGGAGGTATTTGAATTGTATGATACATTTGGGTTTCCAGTGGATTTAACTAACCTAATTGCTGAAGGTTATAGAATGACTATTGATGAAGGAAGTTTTAATGAGGAATTGCAAAAACAAAAAAACCGTTCTCGTAAAGATGCTGAAACAGAAACAAGCGATTGGATTATCTTAAAAGAAGACGATCAGGAAGAGTTTATTGGTTACGACTTTACAGAGACCGAGGTATACATCACAAGATATAGGAAGGTAATTGTTAAAGAAAAAGAATTGTACCAACTTGTTTTTAATTTTACGCCATTTTATGCCGAAGGTGGTGGGCAGGTTGGAGATAGAGGATATATTGAAGCAAATGGTTCTAAAACATCAATTTTCGATACTAAAAAAGAGAATAACTTAATAATTCACTTTGCAAATGAATTACCAGCAGATACAGCCCTTAACTTTAAGGCGGTAGTTGATACGAATAAAAGAACACTTACTGCCAATAACCATACTGCTACGCACTTAATGCATGAAGCTTTAAGAGAAGTTTTAGGAGTCCATGTTGAGCAAAAAGGTTCTTTGGTAAATGAAAAACATTTGCGCTTTGATTTTTCTCATTTTGGTAAAGTGACTGACGAAGAATTAGCTAAAGTTGAAGCTTTAGTAAATCAACGTATAAGACAAAGCATTGATTTGGAAGAACAAAGAATGGTCCCTGTTAACAAAGCAAAAGAGATGGGTGCAATGATGTTGTTTGGGGAAAAATATGGGGATGTGGTTCGCGTTATCAAGTTTGGCACGAGCATAGAACTTTGTGGAGGAATACATGCTGAAAAGACTTCTCAAATAGGATCTTTTAAAATAACTGCTGAAAGCTCAATTGCCTCGGGAATAAGGAGAATAGAAGCTATAACCTCAATTGCAGCAGATAAACATTTACAGTCTCAATTGGGTTTGCTTGATGAAATTAAGGATTTATTAAAGGGTCCAAAAGACATTAAAAAAGCTATTTCTGATTTATTAGGTCAAAACTCTAAATTAAATAAAGAGATAGCGTTACTTAAGAAAGACAAAGCAGGTGATGTGAAAAAGGAGCTACTGGATGCTATAGAACCGATTAATGGAGTTAACTTTTTGGCGAAGCAAGTAGATTTAGATAGTGGAGCAATTAAAGATTTGGCATTTCAATTAAAGGGAGAGGTCGATGATTTATTCATGATATTGGGAGCAGAAACGGATGGAAAGGTTGTTATCTCAATTGCTCTTTCCGATAGCTTAGTTAAAGGAAAAGATTTGCATGCAGGAAATATGATTCGTGAACTAGCTAAGGAAATAGGTGGTGGTGGAGGCGGTCAACCAAACTTTGCAACCGCCGGAGGAAAAAATGCAAGCGGAATCTCAATTGCTTTGACTAGAGCAAAGAAGTATTTAGCTTAGGTAAAAGTTGTCTTTTGATTGAAATTTCAAAAGTACTTTTTACTCTCCTTTTGGATTAGCGTATAGATTTACATCGTTACCAACAATCGTATCTCCACATAGGATTACTAATCTTTCAATAATATTTCTTAATTCGCGAATATTGCCCGTCCAATTGACATTCTTTAATGCTGCTATGCCACTTTCATCAATCTCTTTTAAAGGTAAACCTTGATCTTCGCAAATTATCGCAAGAAAATGTTCAGCCAATAAAGGAATATCATCTTTTCTGTCATTTAATGAAGGTACATGGATTGGGATTACATTTAGTCTATGATATAAATCCTCTCTGAAATTGCCCTCTTCTATCTCTTTACGTAAGTTTTTATTTGTTGCGGCTAGTACCCTAACATCAACTTTTATTTCTTTCTCACCTCCAACACGTGTAATTTTATTTTCTTGTAAAGCTCGCAAGACTTTAGCCTGAGCGGAGGAGCTCATATCTCCAATTTCATCTAAAAAAATGGTTCCTCCGTTAGCTGTTTCAAATTTTCCAGGCCGTTGCTTATGAGCGGAGGTAAAAGCTCCTTTTTCATGACCAAATAACTCACTTTCAATTAATTCGGAAGGAATAGCAGCGCAATTCACTTCGATAAATGGAGCTTTTTCACGATTACTTTTTTCATGTAATTGACGTGCAACAAGTTCTTTTCCCGATCCATTTCCACCAGTGATTAAAACGCGTGCATCAGAAGGAGCAACTTTTTCAATCATACCTTTAATAGATACAATTGCTTCAGATTCACCAATTATGTCTGTTACTTTTCCTTTACTTACTTTTCGTTTTAGTTTTTTTACTTCCTGAATCACCTCTTTATTGTCCAGTGCATTTCTTAAAGTAACGAGCGTCCGATTGAGGTCTAACGGTTTTTGAATAAAGTCATAAGCCCCTTTTTTTATTGCTTCTACTGCAGTTTCTACATTTCCATGACCAGAAATCATTACCACAGGAGTTTCAATATTATTTTCTACGATTTTATCCAAGACTTCCATACCATCCATTTTTGGCATTTTAATATCACAAAGAATAAGATCGTATTTGTTTTTTAAAATTAAACCCAATCCTACTTTTCCATCTTCAGCTGTTTCTACAGTAAATTTTTCAAATTCTAAAATTTCTTTTAGCGTACTTCTAATTGGTCTTTCATCGTCTATTACTAATATTTTTGTCATGGTGTTTTTTTGTAGGTGCTCAATTGAAAAAATTGTGCCGTTTATTGTCTCTACTTATGTCTAAGCCATTTAAACATTTCTTTGTAAGAAGCTTTTTTTCCATACATTAGTATTCCGGTTCTATAAATACGACCAGCAATCCAGGTAGTACCGATAAAAGTTCCAATTAATAAAACCATGGAGGTTATTATTTCTAAGGCTAAACCTTCTGCGCCCATGGAGACTCTGACTAACATAACAATTGGAGAGGTGAATGGAATTTGACTACACCATTCCACTGCGATGCTATTTGGATTGTCTATCGCCATAGCTGCTACAATATAACCAAATATTAAAGGAGCGGTAATTGGCAATATGAATTGTTGTGTGTCTGTTTCACTGTCCACTGCGGCCCCAACTGCAGCCATTAGCGATCCATAAAGTAAGTACCCTCCGATAAAATAGAAAATAAATAGGCCTATCATTAATCCCCAAGGAATTTGATTGAAGATTAAATCTTGAAATTCTTTTCCTATCTCTTCCGTTTCAGAATTAACGGGCTCTAATTCTATTCCAACAGCAACTTGTTCTGCTTTAGCTGTTTCTGCCATTTTTTGAGGGCTCATCATATCGGGAAAAACGGTAAGGCTCAGGGTTGTTGTTAATGTAAGAGAGAGTAGTACCCAAATAATAAATTGGGTGAGACCGACAAACATGATTCCAATAATTTTACCCATCATTAATTCGAATGGTTTAACGGAAGAAACAATAACTTCTACTATTCGATTTGATTTTTCCTCAATCACTCCTTTCATGACTTGGATGCCATACATAAAAATAAACATGTAAATCATCAATCCAAATATAAAACCAACACCCGCGCGCATGCCTACATTTTTTTCCTCATTCGAAACAACATCAATGGTATGCAGTTGAACTTTGTTTTTTAATCGAGAATAATCCTCGTTGCTAATATTTAGTTCTTTTAACCTTAAGCGCTCAATTGAACCATCAACAATATTTTCTAAGTGCCTTTGAACATTAGAGCTAGGAGCTTCTTTGTAGAATAATTTTCCAACACTCGTATTTCCAGAAACAATGTTTCCGGGTAAATAAAGAAAGATGTCATATTGGTCATGTTCTTTAAGGAAAGTTTTTCCATCATCTATATTTTCTATCCCCTCATCTTGACTAGAGGTAAGATGATATTTTTCCGATTGCAACAATGTATTACTTAAAACATAGGTGTCATCTAGAACTAAAATTTTCAAATTTTTTTCCTCTTGTTGTCCCAGCCAAATTGCCCCAACCAAGAATCCAACTATTAATATGGGGCCTAAAATGGTCATTAAAAGGAAAGACTTTTTCTTAACCCTTGTTGTATATTCTCGTTTTATTATTAAACCAATCTTACCCATCTTGATTTGTGTTTTCGTTTGTCACTTCTTTTTTAGAGTTAGACTCGTTTTCAACTGCTCTAATAAATATTTCATTCATACTAGGAATAACTTTATTTACGCTTTCAATTTCCACAGCATTAATAATTCCTTTAAGAAAGTCATTTAATTGAGTTCCTCCTGTTAGTTTGATAGTTGCTTTAGCATGATTTTTACCTAGTTGCTCGTTGTTTACCATTTCCCATCCTCCCCAGATAGCGTTCGCAAAAGCAACGCCTGTACCTTTAAATTCAATAATGTACTTTTCTTCAGAAAATTGTTCTTTTACATCATTTACTTTTCCGCCTAATATCTTTTTTGAATTATTAATGAGAGCAATGTTATCGCATATTTCCTCAACTGAACCCATATTATGAGTAGACAAAATGATGGTAGCTCCTTCATCCCGCAATTTCATGATTTCTTCCTTCACCAAATTCGTATTTATCGGATCGAAACCACTAAAAGGTTCATCTAAAATTAACAATTTAGGTCTATGAATTACAGTTGTAATAAATTGTATTTTCTGAGCCATTCCTTTCGAAAGTTCTTCAACTTTCTTACTCCACCAAGTGTCAATTTCAAATTTTTTAAACCAAAGCATCAATTCTTGTTTCGCTTGTTTCTTTGGCATACCCTTTAATTGGGCTAAGTAAATAGCTTGTTCACCAATTTTCATTTTTTTGTATAAGCCCCTTTCTTCTGGAAGGTAACCTATCTGGCTAACGTGCTCTCTTTGCAAAGGCTTTCCGTCAATCAGTATTTCACCTGAATCAGGTGCAGTAATTTGATTGATTATTCGAATTAAGGATGTTTTTCCTGCTCCGTTAGGCCCAAGTAAGCCGAATATACTTTGTTTTGGAACCTTGATGCTGACGTTGTCTAATGCTCGGTGTCCTGAGTATTCTTTAACAATGTTTTTCGCTTCGAAAATAGGTGTTTCGTTGGTCATGTAGTAAATCTACTAAAAAAATGTAAAAAGGGGAATACAAGATTCCCCTTCAATATATGATATATATAATAAATTTAACCAAATGGGTTTTTCATTCGGTCAAAAAAGCTTTTGGTCTTTCCAGGTGTCGGGTTAAAGTTTTCACTTTCCTTTAATTCCTCCAATGTTTGCCTTTCTTCTTTGGTTAGTTTTTGAGGGGTCCAAACCAGCACATTAATTAATATGTCTCCTCTACCGTAACCATTTAATTCAGGGATACCTTTGTTTCTTAGCCTCAGAATTTTTCCGCTTTGTGTTCCGGGTGCAATTTTAATTTTTGCCTTTCCATCCACTAAAGGAACTTCAACTTGAGAGCCTATTGCCGCATCTATAAAGCTGATGTGTAAATCGTAATGAAGGTCGCTCCCATCTCTGTACAATGAGTCATGCTCTTCTTCAGTGATAACAATTATTAAATCACCTGGAACTCCACCTCCAGGAGCATCGTTTCCACTCCCTTGCATGTTTAATTGCATGCCATCTTCAACACCGGCAGGAATGTTAATTGGAACAACAACAGGTTTCTTTTCTAATCCACTGGAATCCACTCCAGGAGGTCTTTTTCCAACAGTTTGACCAGCTCCTCCACAACTTGGACAAGTTGATGCAGTTTGCATGGCACCTAAAATTGTATTGGTTACTCTAGTTACTTGCCCAGAACCACCGCATGTAGAACAAGAATTGAATTCAACACCCTCGGCATTCACCATTTTGTTGACTTTAATCTTTTTCTCTACACCGTTTACTATTTCTTCCAACGTTAATGTCAATTTAACACGAAGATTAGAGCCTTTTCTTCTTCTAGGGCCTCTACTTCTGCCTCCTCCGAAACCGCCGCCACCTCCAAAGATGTCTCCAAATTGTGAGAATATGTCATCCATATTCATGCCACCGCCGCCAAATCCTTGCTGGCCCATTCCAGCATGACCGAATTGGTCATATTGTTGTCTTTTTTGGACATCTCCTAAAACTTCATAAGCCTCTGCAGCCTCTTTAAATTTAGATTCTGCACTTGTGTCATCCGGGTTTTTATCTGGATGAAATTTGATTGCCATCTTTCGATAAGCTTTTTTAATCTCGCCTTCAGAGGCGCCTTTTGAAAGGCCTAGTATGTCGTAATAATCTCTTTTACTCATGGGTTTTAGTTTCCAACAACAACTTTAGCAAATCGAATTACTTTGTCGCCTAATAAATATCCTGGTTCGATTACATCTAAAACAGTTCCTTTTTTCTTCTTGGAAGGAGCTGGTATTTGCGTTAAAGCTTCATGTTTGTCAACATCAAATACTTCTCCCAAAGAATCCATAGATTTTAACCCTTTTGTTTCTAAGGTATGAGAAAATTTATGCTGTATCAATTTAAAGCCTTCTTTTACTGCTTCGATGTCTTCACTTTTGTCATTGTTTTCAATAGCTCTTTGAAAATCGTCTAATACAGGAAGAAGATCTTTAATAATATCTTGTCCAGCCGTCTTAGTAAGGGTGATTTTTTCTTTTGCCGTTCTTCTTCTAAAATTATCAAATTCAGAATATAGACGAAGAAATTTTTCGTTCGCTGCTGAAATTTCTGCTTCTTTTTGTTCTAACTCAGAAAGTTCTGGAACTTCTTCCATTTCTGCTTCTTCTTTCTCAGGATTAACCTCTTCATTAGCTTCTACTTCATTGTTAATCTCCTCTTGGTTTTCAACGTTTTCCTCCGTATTTTCTTTGTTACTCATTCCTTAGTCTTTTAAGTGGAAACCATATTTATCAAAAACGTGCCAATTATTATGTTAGGTCAAAGTGGCAGAATATTGAGCTTCTTGCAGCGATTACTGCTAAGATTGACAGATTTAGTGATCTATGTGTCAGTTCTGGAGTATAAAAAACCCCAGTTAAATAAACTGGGGTTTAATTGTTGTCAATAATTAATTGACTATAGTTTTTCAACCAATTTATCTAAGGCTTGATGCAGTTGAATACCTCTTAAATTTTTTGCAATTATTTTACCATTTTCATCAATTAAAAAACTCATAGGTATAGAGTTTACATGATATAAAGCTGCTGCTTTGCTGTTCCAATACAATAAATCACTAACATGGTACTTCCATGTTAATCCATCTTTTGCAATTGCGCTTTTCCAAGGCCCAACACTTTTGTCTAACGAAACACTGAAGATTTCGAATCCTTTGGCGTTTTTAAACCTAGCTTTGCTATACTTGTTATAGGCCTTTACAACATTTGGATTTTCTCTTCTACAAGGTCCGCACCAAGACGCCCAAAAGTCAATCAAAACTATCTGACCACGCAAATCAGATAGATTCATTTCCTTTCCGTCAGGGCTTTTTAATTTAATATTAGGCGCAATATCTCCAATATTTGTGCCGGTCTGATTTGCTAAAATATGCGTTTTGTTTTTTTTTCTTTTTTTCTTTTTAGGGGGCCACGCAAAATTGGAAGCTGTTAACACTACAAGTGCAAGTATGATGATTAATTTAAATTGTGTCATTGTATTTATACTATATGTGATTTATTGAATTCAGCCCTTAGCATAGCAATTATTATTCCAAATATCTTCGGATAATAAGACAAAAGTTATTGATTTCAAATTCTTTTTATATCTGCTCCTAAATTGTTCAATCGTAATTCAATATCTTGATAACCTCTATCAATTTGTTCAATATTTTTTATTACACTTTTACCTTCGGCTGATAAAGCTGCGATTAATAAGGATACCCCGGCTCTTATATCGGGAGACGTCATAGTTATTCCTCGAAGAGGTGATTTTCGATTCAGTCCAATGACATTAGCTCTATGCGGATCACAAAGAATAATTTGTGCTCCCATGTCGATTAATTTATCCGTAAAAAATAAGCGGCTTTCAAACATTTTTTGATGTATTAAAACACTTCCCTTTGCCTGCGTTGCAACGACTAAAATAATACTTAAAAGATCAGGTGTAAATCCCGGCCATGGTGCGTCTGAAATGGTTAAAATTGAACCGTCAATATACGAGTCAATCTCATAATTATCTTGAGAAGGAATGTAGATGTCATCTCCTTTTCTTTCTAGTTTAATTCCTAATTTCTTAAAAACGCCAGGAATTTGTCCTAAGTTATCATAAGAAACATCTTTAATCGTAATTTCCGATTGAGTCATTGCTGCTAAACCTATGAAACTGCCTATTTCAATCATGTCAGGAAGAATTCGATGTTCGCAACCCCCCAATTTTTCAACCCCATCAATGCTTAACATGTTAGAGCCTAACCCGCTAATGTTTGCTCCCATGCTATTTAGCATTTTACAGAGTTGCTGGATATATGGTTCGCATGCTGCGTTGTATATAGTAGTTTTTCCTTCAGCCAAAACAGCAGCCATAATAATATTCGCTGTCCCTGTTACAGAAGCCTCATCAAGAAGCATATAGCAGCCTTTTAATCTTTTAGCTTCGGCTTTGTAGAAGTTCGTTTTTGCATCGTAATTAAAATTAGCTCCAAGTCTTTCAAAACCAATAAAATGAGTGTCAATTCTCCTTCTTCCAATTTTATCTCCGCCTGGCTTCGGTATATATCCTTTTCCAAATCTAGCTAATAAAGGACCTACAACCATTATAGACCCTCTCAGACCTCCCCCTTTTTCTTTAAATTCTTGTGTCATCATGAAGTCAACATCTACTTCATCTGATTGAAAACTGTATTTTCCTTTGTCTAGTTTTTCAATTTTTACTCCTAATGATTTTAATAAATTGATTAATTTATTAACATCTATAATATCTGGGATATTATCAATAATGATTTTTTCAGGGGTTAAAAGTACAGCGTTTATTACCTGTAATGCTTCATTTTTAGCTCCCTGAGGAATTAAATTTCCTTTTAACTTATTACCTCCATGAATTTCAAAAGCTCCCATTTTTTTAGCGTCGTTTTATCGGTTATTTCTTTTGTGATTTTTGTGCCTCCCTTTATTGTTATTATTGTTTTTCGACCTATTGTTATTTGATTTTTTTGATTTTGAAAATGAAGTATCTTTAGGAACAGTCTTACTTTTCATGGCCCGTAATATCTCAGCAGTATCTTGCAATGCCGTTATATCAACCGTTAGTTTTCCTTTTGATAATTCTTCAAGTTGTTTAATAATGGTGTTGTCGTTTACAGTGTCTCTGTTCCAAAGTAGGTATGATGTTTTTAAGAGGTTTGCAACGCGAATAGTTAAGTACTTTTTTTCATCTCCTTCCGGATATTTTACTGCGGCAGTAATCATTTCTTCTAAAACTTTACCGTAATGGCCGTATTTAATCTTTTTGTGCGGATAATCAACTTTTTCTGGCTTTGAGTTAAATGATTCTTTGTTTGGTATTGGGTAAGGAGAATCAACATCTAATTTAAAATCTGCCATGATGAATAGGTGCGCCCATAGTTTGTGCGTAAAGTCTTCCACATCTCTAAGTTGAGGTTTTAATTGTCCCATAACCTTGATGATTGCTTGTGCACACTTATTTCTTTCTTCTTTGTCTGTAATTGAAACGCAGTGATCAATCATGTTTTGAACGTTTCTTCCGTATTCTGGAATAATCATTTTTTCACGACTGGTGTTGTAATCTAATTCTAATGTTTCTAACATGATTTGTATTAATGTTCTTTTGTTTAAATTGTTTCCGATAGGTAATAAAATGGAACAATTATACTTTCTTTCTACTTGATGATTCCAAAAGTAGTAATAATATTATTAAATCTCCAAAACAGGTGAATGATTCTATATAGAATGCTGATTTATCTGAGATTCATGAAACTACTCTTTAAAACAATTTTTCATTTCATTTGCGGAAATTCTGTTAACATTTATCCGATTACATTGAGTTTTGCATATTTAAGTAAAAGTTGTTTTTGCCCTTTCTCAGGGAAGAAAACAGTTGCTTTGACATTTGGAGGAGTTCCTTCAATATTTATTACTTTTCCTTTTCCAAATCTTTCATGAGATACTTTTGCTCCAACTACAATTCTTTTTACATCTACTTCTGATCCTTCTTTATTTTCAACGCTTTCAATACGCTTTAAGTTTTTCTTATTATATGTGCTGGAAGTAGTTATTGTGGGGATAGCTTTCTTCGTTGTATATGCACTAGTTCCTTTTTTTGAAGTAAACCCAGAACCGTTGTTTGCTGGCATTCCAAAAGGCAAGTCATTCTTTTCTTCATTTCTTGAAAATACCCGCTCCATATTGAGAAACTTACTGTCAACTTCCTCGATGAAACGGCTCATTTCACATTGAACCAACTGTCCCCATCGGTAGCGGCTTGTAGCAAATGATAAAGTTGCTTTTTTCTTGGCTCGCGTTATGGCAACGTAAAACAATCTTCTCTCCTCTTCCAGTTCCGATCGGGTGTTTAATGCCATTTGAGATGGGAATAAGTTTTCCTCTAATCCCACAACGTAAACATATTGGAATTCAAGCCCTTTTGCAGCGTGAACAGTCATTAGACTTATTTTGTTTTTATCATCAGGGTCGTCATTGTCGGCATCAGTAAGTAAGGCTACGTCTATTAGAAAATCCGGAAGTGTTACAATTTGTTCTTCACTTGTTTTCTGCGTTTCAACAAACCCTTTTATACCATTTAACAACTCCTGAATATTATCATATTTAGCTACTCCCTCAGGAGTTTTGTCAGTGTAAAGTTCCTTGAGTATTCCGCTATTTACTGCTATCTCGTTACATAAATCAAAAGCAGACTCTGTGGATATTTTGGTAGCAAAACTTTTTATCATAGTGACAAATTCCCCTATTTTATTTTGAGTTCCGGTATTTAATCTCAGCCCATTTTGAACAGGATTTTCCAAAACCTCCCATAGGCTTTTGTCATTTTCGTTAGCGCAAATTCTAGCTTTATCAATTGTTGTAAGACCAATCCCTCTTTTGGGGTAATTGATTACTCTCTTTAAAGCTTCTTCATCGTTATGATTCGCAGTTAATCGGAAGTATGCCAATGTATCTTTGATTTCTTTTCGCTGATAAAAAGATAACCCACCAAAAATTCTATAAGGAATATTAAGTTTTCTTAAAGATTCCTCGAAGGAACGGGACTGAGCATTTGTTCTATACAGAATAGCGAAATCAGAGTTTAAAGCTTGCTCGTTGCTTTTTATGTCAAAAATGTCATTTGAGATTAATTTTCCTTCTTCATTATCTGAATAGGTTTTTAAGACCTTTACTTTTTCTCCTTCACTATTAGAAGTCCAGACATTTTTCTTTATCTGGTTTTTGTTGTTAGATATTATACTATTTGCGGCGTCCACAATTACTTTTGTAGAACGATAGTTTTGTTCCAATTTGTATAAAGTATAATCAGGATAGTCTTTTTTAAAATTTAATATGTTTTGAATATTGGCACCCCTGAATGCATAGATGCTCTGAGCATCATCTCCAACTACACAGATGTTTTCATGTCTTGCTGCTAATCTTTTTACAATTAAATATTGTGAATAATTAGTATCTTGGTATTCGTCCACTAAAACGTATTTGAATTTCTCTTGATATTTTAATAAAACATCCGGGTAATTTTTAAGTAAAATATTTGTTTTAAAAAGCAGATCGTCAAAATCCATTGCATGGGCTTTGAAACATCTTTTTTCATATTCAATGTATACTTCATGCAATCGCGGTCTTCCGGTAGATCTGTCATCAGCCATAATACTTGTGTCATCCATGTAAGCACGAGCAGAAATAAGGTTGTTTTTTGCCGACGAGATTCTAGAATAAACAATACCTGGTTTATAAAGCTTGTCGTCCAAACCAAGTTCTTTAACGATGGTCTTTATTAAACTTTTTGTGTCCTGCGTGTCGTAAATTGTAAAGTTATTTGGATATCCAATCTTTTCACTTTCAACTCTTAGTATTCTTGCAAAAACAGAGTGGAATGTTCCCATCCAGATGCTCCTTCCACTATCAGCACCAATAATTGTGGAAATACGTTCTTTCATTTCCTTGGCAGCTTTATTGGTGAAAGTAAGTGCCAGAATATTAAATGGATCAACTCCATTATCTATTAAATGAGCTATTCGATAGGTTAAAACCCTCGTTTTTCCAGATCCTGCACCCGCAATAACCATTAAAGGCCCCTGTAAATGCGTGGTGGCAACTCTCTGTGCTTCATTCAATTCTTTCAAATACTCCATGGCTGCAAAAGTAACAAAATGATAGGTTTGAATTTCATAAATTCAAATTGAATCATTAATTATTCTACAAACGGCAATTATTAGCTCCTTAATAGGATTGCATTACTGTTTATATTCCTATTTTTATCGCATGCATGTTAAAAGGCAAAAGAACAAAGTACAGTCTTCGAGCCAGAAGAAAAAATGGCTTCCAATTATTGCGCTACTAATTATTGTCTTTTTGTACTATGGAGACACTTTGAACAATGGTTACTCTCTTGATGATGATTTAGTAACTTCTACTGATAATAGTGTTCATGAAAGGGTTGAAAAAGGTATTTCAGCTATTCCTGAAATTTTCACTACTCATTATGTTCAGACTGATAGGCAACAGTATGAATATAGACCCGTGGTTACATCCAGTTTTGCTATTGAGTATCAATTGGTTGGGGGTAAATCAATAAAGGAAAGAGCGTCGATTAGTCACCTGATTAATGTAATGTTATATGCCCTTTTAATAGTTCTGATTTATTTGTTAATTTTCAAGCTCTTTCCTGATAAAGGTTGGGTTTTCCCTTTTGTTGTGGCATTACTTTTCCTAATTCACCCAATACATTCAGAAGTAGTTAATAATATCAAATGTAGAGATGAACTATTTGTTATGATATTTGGGATATTTGGGATGTTTTCATTCTTGAAGTATGTGGATTCTGATTATAAGAAACTAACGCATCTAATTGTTGGGGTATTAATGATTGCTCTAAGCATATTGTCGAAAAAGGTAGGATTTACATTTGTTGTCCTTATACCTTTGGTGTTATACTATTTCAGAGATGTAAAAATCAGGAAATTTGTTGTCCTTTTTGGCCTTATGCTAATCGGTATAGGTGTTTTCTACTTGTTGAAGAAGATAGCTTTAACGGATGGAGTTGTTAGAGAGAAAATGTTTTTTGAAAATCCGCTCTATTTTGCTGACTCCAAACTGGAGCGAGTGTCAATGTTTTTCTATAGCATTATGTTTTATCTAAAGATGATGGTCTTACCAGCTCCTTTAGTTTATTATTACGGATATGATCAAATTGAAATAGTCGGATGGAGTAATCTATTTGTATGGGTTGGAGTTTTGTTTGTTTTTTCAGGAGTATTGTTTGCTATCAAAAGAATTCGGAAAAAGGAAATGTGGGCATTTGGTTTTCTCTTTTTCATGTTTGGAGTTGGTGGTGGAGCTAACTTGTTGTTTCCTGCCGTTGGAATTGTTGCAGAAAGGTTTGTGTTTACTGGTTCCTTTGGTTTAATATTTCTTGCCGCATATTATGGTTTTCAATTATTTGAGAAAAACAAAAAGCAAAAAAGTAAGTTCGCTTTTTATAGTTTAGGAGGGTTGTTAGTAATACTTTCTTTCTCTCAAGTAACAGCCCGAAATAAAGACTGGAATAGTCGATTTTCACTTTACAAGAACGACATTAAAAACCTGTCGAATTCAGCAAAGGCCCACAGCTTGTTGGGGACTGAGTACAAAGCAAAGGCTGACTTCATGTTTGGAACATCTAGCTCATCCTTTGCGTCTTATGTTGCTTACTTTGATTCTAATGTTCGTTACATTGATTCTGCTATATTAGAATTTGAGAAGTGTACTGAAATTTATCCAGGATATCATAATGCGTCGAATAATGCAGGAGCATTGTATTTTTCTAAAAAGAAAAATCATTATAAAGCTAAACCACTGTTTTTAGAGGCAATTAAGTACAGACCGACTTATGTTGAAGCTCTTTTTAATTATGGAAATTGCTTTAGTAATGACCTGAAAGGAGTAAGGGAATTGCAACGAGTGCTTAAAAAGAATGCTGTAGATACAATTGCTCCACAAAATGGTACTGAAGAGAGAGGTTTTAAACAAGAGATAAAAGCAGGATTTGCTATTTTAATGATAAAGAATGAAGTAAGGCAATCACTAAACAATGTAAATTTAAAAAACCCGAATTGGAGAGATTTGCTTAAATACCAAATCATGCTATCATTTAAAACTCATTCTGAGGTTGAGGAAGGTATCATTTTAAGAGAGTTTAAGGTTGCTGAGTTAGAAGGTGTCGTATTAAGGTCAATTCAGAGCGTCAACCAAGGTAATGTTCAAGATAAACTTCAAGAGTTGATGTATTATGTTGAGAATAGTTTGGAGCAAGTTATCTTAAACTATGTTTTTGATCAAATACAAACAGATCGGGAATATTTAAATAAAATTCATTTTGGCTTAATTAAGCAAGCGGACTTATTATTTAGCATCTCAGAATTAAATTGGTACAAGGCATTAGATGTTGATCCAACATATTATTATAGTTATAAAAAACTAATAGACTTATATCTGGTAGAAGGGCGATATGACGAAGTATTGAAAATTAGTACAACAGCAATTAATAAGGGAGGTTTTGAGAATAATTCGGAATTCTATCTCAATGCAGGAAATGTTTACAATTCAAAAGGTGACTATCCTAATGCAATAATAAACATGAAAATGGCTTTAGGTGAAGTTGATAAAGTATATGCCAGTATTTACGCTAACGTGAATATGGATCCAATAAGAAAGCAAAAACGACTTTCAGGATTACTTAATCAAAAGAAGCAGATTTATAATTTTATTGCCAATATTTATTACACTTCGGGGGACAAGACAAACGCCACCTATTATCAAGAATTAATGCATGGTATATAATGGGAGCTAAAATATATCACATATCGTATTTTCTGCCTTCAAAAACTGTGACGAATCAAGACCTATCTGTTGATTTTCCAGATCAGAATCCGGAGCAAATATTTAAAAAGACAGGTGTAAGTAAAAGGACTCACACAACCCCAGATGTAATTGGTTCAGACATGGCATTTTTGGCAGCTGAAAAACTATTCAAAGAGTCTGGAAAGAAAAAAGGTGAGGTTGGTTTTTTAATTTTTGTTAGTGAAGGAAATGATTACATAGCTCCAGCTACTGGTGTTATTTTACAGGATAGGTTAGGTTTGCCAACAAATATATGTGCGATAGATATTCCTTTAGGTTGTTCTGGGTTCACTCATTCCTTGGGGTTTGCAAAAATGGTTATTGAAAGTGGACAGGCAGATAATGTATTACTTCTTTTTGGAGATACTCCTAGTTTTGGTTCTCACCCAAAGGATTTTGCATTAAGAAGTTTGTTTAGTGATGCTGGAGCTGCTGTATGGGTCGAGAAATCTAAGAGTAATGCTGTGGGGGAGTTTATATATGGAACTGACGGAGCGGGGGTTAAAAGTCTTTATGTTGAAAGAAGTGGTTTTCGAAATCCAATAGATAAGCAATGGTTAGAAAATCAAGAAGATGTTGGAGGTATGCCTATTGGTAGAATGAGGATGGATGGAATAGAAATATTTACTTTTTCATTGAACGTTGTTCCGCAGTTAGTGGCAAATATTTTGGCTAAAAACAATTTGAAAATGGAAGAAATTGATCTGTTTGTATTTCATCAGGCCAGTAATATTATTTTGAAATCAATTCAACGAAAATTGAGAATTCCTGAAGAAAAAATGGCTTATTACCTTGAAAACTTTGGAAATACGGTATCGATGTCAATTCCAATAGCGTTGTCTGAATCTGCTAGAGAAGGCAGGATTGGTGAGGGATCGAAAGTGCTTTTGGCAGGTTTTGGTATAGGCTATTCATGGAGTGGGACAGTGATATACTTTTAATTGTGTTATATTTAAAAAATGAAAATAGAACGACTTATAGAAAAGTTAGAAAATGAATTTGAAGATCTAGAAAAAGGATTATTGAATCCAAATTTTAATTTTAGAGAAATTGAAGATTGGAGTTCTATGCATGCCTTGGTTATAATTGCTTTGATTGATTCTGAGTATGATGTACTGTTGAATGGAGGAGATTTAAAAGGAGCTGAAACTGTGCAAGATCTATTTGATATGATTCAAAAAAAGTTGTCTTAAATGGCTGTTTTGGAGATATCGAATGTGGGAGTTTCTGGAATTTCTGGCGCTGTTCCAAAGCGGGTTTATAATAACCTGGATTACGATTGGATCTCTGAAAAGGATCGAAAAATGCTTATTAAAACAACCGGAATAATGACAAGGCATATTGCACCTTTGGGAATGACAACGGGTGATTTATGCACTGTGGCAACAGAAAAACTTATAAAAGAATTGCAATGGGACAAAGATAGTGTTGATTTGCTTGTGTTTGTTTCTCAATCAAGGGATTATATGTTGCCTGCCACCGCATGTATTTTGCAAGATAAATTAGGGCTTTCAAAAAATTGTTTGTCCTTTGATGTTAATATGGGGTGTTCTGGTTATGTATATGGTTTGTCAATTATTTCTGGTCTAATGTCATCTGGAAGCTTAAAAAGAGGGCTTCTTCTTGTTGGAGATATATCAACGATTAGTACTTCTTATAAAGATAAAAGTGCATTCCCTATTTTTGGAGATGGAGGAACTTGTACCGCATTAGAATATAAAAAAGATGAGAAGTTGGTTTTTAATCTTCAAACTGATGGATCAGGCCATGAAGCAATAATTATTCGAGATGGTGGTTTTAGAAATTATCTAAATAAATCATCGTTTGATGCTGTTAAATACGAAGAGGGTATAGAAAGAAGTAGGTCTCAATTGGAGTTGAACGGACTGGAGATTTTTAATTTTTCTTTAACTGAAGTAAAGCCAAATATATTGAAGCTTTTGGAAAAAACAGAAACAGCTATTGAGGATGTGTCTTATTTTGTTTTTCATCAGGCGAATAGATTAATTAATGAAAGTATTAGGAAAAAGCTTAAATTACCTGAGGAAAAAGTTCCTTATTCTTTGGGTAAATATGGAAACACAAGTTCAGCTTCAATTCCAATAACGATTCTTTCTGAGCTGAGAGATAAAGTGACACAAGGTAAAAATACAGTGTTGTTGTCAGGCTTTGGAGTTGGATTGTCTTGGGGTTCGGTACTTTTAAATATGGATAATATCGTTTGTCCAGAAATTATTGAAATAGAATAAGTTGAAACGAATATTGATAATAGGAGCCACATCTGGTATTGGTAATCAAATTACCCGAGACCTTGAGAAAAGCCACCAGTTATTTATTACTGGTCGGAAACAATCAAAGCTTGATTTGATGAACAGTGATATGTCATGCGTTTATTTATTGGATTTGAATGATGAAAATGGTTTTAATGTGTTGTTAGAAAAACTTCCAGTTTTGGATGGCGTAGTATTTTGTGCTGGAGTTACCAATCATACGCCTGCTAAGTTTATTCAGCAAAAACATATCGAAGAGGTCTTCAATGTAAATGTATTAGGGGTAATCAAGCTGGTTACAATTCTATTGAAAGAGAAGAAGATCGGTAGATATGGGTCATTGGTGTTTTTAAGCTCAATAGCAACTAAGTTTCCATATTTTGGAGGTTCTTTATATGTTGCCTCAAAAATGGCATTGGAAGGTTTTGCTAAAACATTAGCGATAGAGTTAAGCGATAAGAAAATCAGAGTAAATTGTGTGTCTCCAGCTTTTGTCAGAACGGATATGAGCCAAAAAGTTGAAGATTTATCATCTGAGGATGCATTTGAGGTGTTTTCTAAAAAACATCCTTTTGGAGTTGTCGAAATCAAAGATGTTTCAAATATGGTTTGCCATTTACTCTCGGATGAGAGTATGTCAATTACAGGTCAGGTAATGCAGGTAGGTAACTTTAATTCTGGACTAAAAATGTAGGATTACCATGGAGAGAGAAATTACATATTCAATTGTTATTCCTGCTTTTAACTGTAAGGAAACTATTGCTCAATTATGTAGTGAAATTGAAGATGTTTTTCAATCGGTTTCTGATTCTTACGAAATAATAATTGTGAATGATGGAGGGAATGTAGATGCTTGGGTTGAAATTGAAAAGTTACATGAGTTCCGAAAAGCAAGAATCACCGCAATTAGATTGACAAGAAATTATGGGCAACATAATGCTACCCTTTGTGGTATTGAAAACTCTACTGGAAAATACATCATCACAATAGACGATGATTTGCAGGTCAGGCCAATGGAAATACTTAAACTAATAGAGGGTTTGAATAGTTCTTTACATCAGTTAATCTATGGGGTTTACCAAAAAAAACAACACTCTTTATTAAAAAATATTGGAAGTAGTTCACTAAAAAAAGTGTCCACATTGTTGCTAAAGTCTCCTGGTAAAGGTTCTTCTTTTCGGCTGATTACAAAGGCGTTAGCTGAGAAAATATTGCAGCATGGACAGAGTTTTGTATATGTTGACGAATTGTTGTTATGGTATACGGATAATATTATTTTCGTGAAAGTGGAACACGAGAAACGAAAAACGTCAAAATCTGGTTACTCTTCGTTTAAATTATTTAAAATCGTATTTAATATTACAACTCATTATACCGCAATACCATTAAAGTTAATGACCTATGCTGGATTGATTTTTTCAGTTATTACGTTTCTACTTGGAATCTTTTTCATTATAAAAAAAACCTGGGCTAATGTACCCTTAGGATATACTTCTTTAATAGTGACAATTCTTTTTTCAACAAGTTTAATCCTATTGTCTCTTGGGATTATTGGGCAATACCTGTATAAGCTATATCAAGCTCAAAATAGAAAACCGTCTTATACAGTGATGAAAAAACTGCATAAATGATACTGGAAAAATATGGTATTCAGTTAAGGAGAATAACCAAAGTTGATTTGGAACTGATTCGTCAAAATCGAAATTCACAAGCAATTGCTTCCAAGATGATTTTCCGCAAACATATAACAGCTGAGCAGCAGTTAAAATGGTTTGATTCAATAAATAATGTTAATAATATTTACTGTCTAATTCTGTATAATGGGAAAGCCATTGGCTTAATAAATGACAAGGATATGGATTGGCATAAAGGAAATTCGGAATCGGGACTGTTTGTTTGGGATAAAGACTGTTTAAAAACAATCATACCATCACTTGCTTCATTATGTCTTCTTGAGTTGGGGTATGAAATGTTAAATTGGAATGAAGTATTCATTAAGGTATTGAAAACTAATATTGCAGCAATAGCGTTTAATAAACAGTTGGGTTTTAAACTTTTGAAAATAGAGGGGAGTGACGAAGTAGCTCATTTCTATCTGAATAAAAGATTGTTTGAGAAAAAAGTAAGAAGAAGCATAGTTTCCATGACTAAGCTCAGTGATATTAAAACATTGAAGCTGATTTTGGATGAGGTCGATGAGGCCTCTGGTCTTTCAGAAAAGATTGAAAATAGAATGCTTCAATCTGAAAATAATATAAGAAAGGTTAAAAAGGAAAATGTTATGCACTATTGTTATGATATATTGGGTTTTCAGCAATAGAGTGTTATTTTTTTTTGAATAATTTGAAATAGAGATTTGACATTATTGATTTGTTTGTTTGGAATCGGAGAGGAACAATTTTAAGGTAGATAGTGTTGAAAACAAACCATGCATTTGAATAAATAATATCTGGTATCACAACAAGCTTGTACCAGATGTTTTTTTTCTTTATAACCTTTTCGTATCCTGCTGAAAGCCCTGTTTTTCCAACAACAGAGTCGGCTAGTTCTATCTGCCTCTTTGATAATTTTCTCTTCCAACCATAAATGAAGTCAGAAGAGATTGGATGAAACAATTTGCTATGATACCTATCTACCTCTTCTTGTGTGTGGATGGCTAAAACCTTGTCTTTTATTCTGTAATAGTGAACCATATCCTCATCATAAGGGATGTTCAGAAAATTGCAAATGTTTACTACTTCACTCTTAGGATTTAATACTAAATCTTCATATCGAATAAAATAATAATTATTCATGTTGGTTACCATTATTTTTCGAACTTGGTTAAATGAATACTTCCATCTATAGCAAACTAGAGATAAATGATTTCCTTCGAAATCAATTTTGCTCATCGATAAATAATGATCCCTGTAGTCTCTTGTTAAATGAATGATTTTTGCATTTGGAAACAGTTTTAGCATAACCCTTAGTTCACTTATGTTGTATGAATATCCCGGGTTTTTATCTCCTATTAAAATAATTTCTCTTTTGTCGAAAAAAGAAACATAATTGAGATACAAAAGTTTAATTAGTCTTGTAAAGGTTGCATTTGGCCCTAGTTTTAAAATGTCCTCTTTAAGCTTTTTTTTGTTAATAATCCAGTAGTCAATTTTTGCTTGTGTGAAAATGTCATGATAGAATTCTAGTAGCTTGCTATTGTTCCAATTCTCTATTTTTCCGTATTTAAAATGTAAGAAAACGATAACCTTACCTTCAAGAGGAATGGATACATTTGGGTGTGCATCTAATATAGTCCTGAGCATAGTCGTGCCTGACCTTGGTCTTCCAATAATAAAGAAAATGGGAATGTTGTCAAGGGTTGATATTTCCATATCTTGATGAAAGTAGTAAATAATCTCAGTATAGCAAATATATGTTGAATTTGAAAAATTTTAACCGAGATGTAATTTTAATAACCAATTAAATTTCGGACTTAAATACTATTCCGTTGATACATATTCAATATACCGTTTATCAAGTTTTCACGAATTTAATTTAAAAGGGCAACCTATTTTATGATTCCTTCGTCTAAATTGCGATATTTACAATCTAAATTGAGAAAATTTACGTTTAATTTTATTTTTGACCACATTAATAACATGAAAAAACCTATCTTCTTTTGTCTGTTTTTAGTTGCTTTTTTGACCACTCAAAATATTAGCGCTCAGAAAATTGAAACTTTAGAATCTCCAGAATACAAAAGGGAAAGGCCTGTCAGAGTTGAAGCTCTGCCTTCCTATAATCCTTTGTATATTATTTCCGTTAAAAAGTTGCCCTCATATTTTATTTCTGGAGACATTCCCGAATCATTTCCGAAATATGACCCTAGCCTTAAAAAAGGCGCAAATAAAAAAATTGCTTTAGAATGGTGTATTGTTCCATCAAATCGAGCTTTACTAACAGAAAATGGAAAAGCGCGGGTTGATGCAAAGCTGGAAGAACTAAAAGCGAAATCAAACAAATAATTATTTACTCCTCTTTTAATAATATCATTCATAATAGTATGAAATATATATATTACTCTTTTATATTGCCATTCATTTTGGGGATTTCAACTGGTGTTTTGGCACAAGGAACAACATGTGCTGATGCTGATCCGTTTTGTACAGGAACAAGTTACAGTTTTCCGAACAATACAGGAACATCCGCCCAAGCAGGACCTGATTATGGATGTTTAATTACTCAGCCTAATCCAGCTTGGTATTATTTGCAAATTGATCAATCTGGAACCATCCAAATGGATATTTCACAAGTTGATGCTAGCGGGTCGGGCATTGACGTAGATTTTATTGCGTATGGGCCTTTTGGTTCTGCTACCGCGGGTTGTGGGGCACTCACTTCTGGGAATACGGTCGACTGCAGCTTTTCTGCAGCTGCCAATGAAACAGCTACAATAACAGGTGCTGTTTCAGGGGAGTACTATATTTTATTAATAACTAATTTTTCAAATCAACCAGGTAATATTTCTTTTTCCCAGACTGGAGGTACAGGGTCTACGGATTGTTCAATTGTTGCACCAACATGTCCAACAGTAGGGTTTCATGTTGAAAGTGCAGGTAATGTTATTGATTTACCGATTTCGGTAGATTGTAATGTTGATGGTTGGGTATTTTTACGTCATGACGACGTTGCTACAGCCGGTGGATTGCTAACTCCAACAGCAACAGTAAATATCGCAACTAACGGAGAGACTGCGGGTAATAATATTTATGGTTATGAGAATAATGGAGGAACTTGGAATAACTATTGGGGTTCGCAAAATATTCCTTCGAATACAAATTTTTCCTTTACAATGTATGAAATGGATAATGTTACAGCAACATCATTTGGAGTTGAAATGTGCGATGTTAATTCTGGGGCCGATATGAGTTATACGGTTGTTGATGCCAATTGCGGAGCAACAATAGCAACAGGAACTTGGGTAGCAAGTGATGGTACAAACGGTGGGTCTTCTGGCCCAACTGGAAATCCATCTTCTGGGGGATGTTCTTTTTTCTCCTTTCCAACTTCTGCGGTAAGTGGTTCAGCTGTATATACTTGCCCTACTTGTCCAGCTGGTTCATTTGTTACCACGGATTATGGCTTTGCCTATTTTAATCCCGCACAAGCAGGACCTGGCACTTACGATATTACTTATTGTTTTGATAATGGATGTGGATGTTCTGGATGTCAGACCGAGCAAATAACTGTGGTGAACCCGTATGATGCTTCATTTACTTATTCGGCTCCTACCTATTGTCAATATGATGCGGATCCAACTGCCTCAATAACTGGAGATGCAGGAGGAACATTTACTTCTACTCCGGGAGGTTTGTCCTTAAATAGTGCTTCTGGTGCAATTGATGTTTCCGCTAGCACACCTGGAACCTATACGGTTTCCTATACGGTGGGATCTGGTGCTATAGATTATTCAGGAAGTTGCAATGATGTAGTTGATGCTACCGTTACTATTGGAGCAACTCCTACCGCAAATGCTGGTTCTAATGCAGTTGTTAATTGTTCTAGTCCAACTGCTACACTAAGTGGTACCGGTGGCGGAACCTATTCATGGGTTGCTTCTGGTGGTGGAAATATAACGACTGGGACAGGCACTGCAACACCAACTGTTGATGCTGCAGGAACATATACGTTAACTGTAACGAATGCTGCTGGATGTATAGACTCAGATATAACAACGGTTTCAGAGGATATCACACCACCAACAGCTGGATCAAGTGCTGCCGGAATAATAGATTGTAACAATACCACTACGACAGTTACCGGAACGGGCGGTGGAACCTATTCATGGGTTGCTTCTGGTGGCGGAAATATTACTTCTGGGGCTGGATCAGCAACTGCAACTGTTGATGCAGCAGGAACCTACACTGTTACGGTAACAGGAGCAAATGGATGTGTAGATACAGATGTAACTGTTGTTACGGATGACTTAACCACTCCCATTGCGAATGCAGGATCTGCAGGAGTTATAGATTGTAATAATACTACCATTAATCTTTCCGGTTCAGGCGGAGGTGATTATTCATGGGTTGCCTCTGGCGGTGGAAATATTACATCTGGGGCAAGCTCTGCTACTCCTACAATAAATGCTGCTGGAACATATACAGTTACAGTTACAGGTACTAATGGATGCACAGATACGGATGTTACCAATGTAACAACTGATCTAACACCGCCAAATGCAGATGCTGGATCAGATGGCGCAATAGACTGTACTGTATCTGCAGCTGATTTAACTGCAACGGGTGGCGGAACATATTCATGGGTTGCTTCATCCGGTGGAAATATAACAAGTGGTGCAAATTCACCTACAATGACTGGAAATGCCGCCGGAACATATACAGTTACAGTTACAGGAGCAAATGGATGTACAGATACGGATGTAGCTGTAATAACTTCGAATGTTACCGTTCCAACAGCAGATGCTGGTTTGGATCAAACATTGGATTGTAATAACGCGACGGTTAATATGACTGCTACAGGCGGTGGAACCTACTCATGGGTTGCAACTGCAGGTGGTAATATTATTGCAGGTGCTGGATCAGCAACCATTACTGCAGATGCAAGTGGGACTTATACGGTTACAGTTACAGCGACAAGTGGGTGTACATCTACTGATGATGTGCAAGTAACCACTAGTCCAACTCCTACTGCTTCAATGAGTGGAGGTGGGACAATATGTGCTGGAGAAGCTATACCAGATGTGATAATTTCTTTGACAGGAGAAGCTCCTTGGACAGTTACTTATAATAATGGAAGCTCTAATACGACAGTTAACCCAGCAACATCTCCATTTACAATTTCTGGAGGAATTGATGGTGCATATACTATTGTAAGTGCTTCAGATGCTACAACTTGTCCAGCAATAATAAGTGGATCCGCAATTATCACTACAAATCCATTGCCAGTTGCCGTTGTAACGGGAGGCGGTACAATTTGCGCAACAGATCCAATTCCAGATGTAACGATTACCTTAACCGGAACAGCTCCATGGAATATTACTTACGAATTGGATGGAACACCTACTAGCATTGTGTCTAATACTTCACCTTATATAATCTCTGGAGGGGCTGATGGAAATTATGTAATAACTTCGGTTTCTGATGCAAATTGTATAGGCACAAGTAACGGAACAGCTAATATTACTACTAATCCATTGCCTACTGCTACGATAAGTGGTGGAGGAACAATTTGTGCTGGTGATCCAATTCCAGATATTACTATTTTGCTAACGGGAACAGGTCCTTGGTCTGGTAATTACTTTGATGGAACTAACACGATACCATTTTCTACCAATACAAGTACTTTTATAATTCAAAATGGAGCTGACGGAACGTACACAGTATCAAATGTTTCCGATGTAAACTGTGTTGGTGTAGCAATCGACGTTGCTACGATTACTACTAGCCCTTTACCAACAGCTAACGTAACAGGAGGAGGAACCATTTGTGCGGGAGATCCTATTCAAGATGTTATTTTTACCTTAACAGGAACAGGACCGTGGTCATTAACTTATACAGATGGAGTTACTCCATCAACAATAGTTGTAAATAGTTCTCCGTTTATTTTGTCAAATGCTACGGATGGAACGTATAGTGTTACAGCTTTATCAGATGCTACTGCATGTTCAGGAACATCTTTTATTGGTCTGCAACAGTATTAACAAATGCATTACCTACAGCTACTGTATCAGGAGGTGGGACAATATGTGCTGGAGCTGCTATTCCAGATATTACAATTACATTGACTGGAACTGGGCCTTGGGACTTGACATATACTGATGGTTTAGTACCCGTAACTGTTACAGCGAACACCAGTCCATATATTATTACTAATGGAGCAGACGGTACTTATTCGGTTACTGCAATTAATGATGCGAATTGTACTGGAACTGCTAGCGGTAGTGCAACTATACTGTCCAATTTGGTTCCATTAGCACCAGTTTCTGGAACGAGTGCAGTATATTGTTTCGGAGATCCAATTGCTGATTTATTTGCTGTAGGAACTGGAGGAACATTAACTTGGTATAGTGATTTAGGATTTACCGCTATAGGTGCGGGGACCTCATATTCACCAACAAATGCTATTGGAGTATATACATTTTATGTTTCTGAAGAATCCAATGGATGTACAGGTCCTTTATCTTCAATCGACATTGTAATAAATGATGTGCCAGTTATTGATTCTGAAATTGCAGTTGATGTTTCTGGATGTAATATTACTGATGGTACAATAACGATAACCGCTTCGGGAGGTACGCCACCTTATAATTATTCGATTGATGGAGGAGTGACATTTACAAATACAACGGGAATTTTTACCGGGTTGGATGTAAATTCTTATCAAGTCGTTGTATCCGATGTAAATTGTGAAACAGTTGGAAGTTTATTGGTTGTTTCTGGACCTGGAATACCACCAGCTCCTGTTGCTGGAACAGATGCAGTATATTGTGATGGTGATGCTATTGCAGATTTAACAGCAACTTTAGCCTCAGGAGGAGCCTTGGCTTGGTATGATGATGCCGCTTTAACTAATTTTCTTGGCAGTAGCTCAACATTTACTCCTTTTAATACGGTTGGAACTACAACTTATTATGTGACAGAAACTGTCACAAATTGTCAAAGTCCATCAACACAAATAACAATTATCATTAATCCAACACCTGCAGCTCCAGTCGGTTCAGGAGGAAATACATATTGCGAGGGAGATTTGATTGCGGACCTTACAGCTGTTCCAACTATTGGAGGTAGCATAAATTGGTACGATGATGCTGGATTGACCAATTTGGTTGGAACAGGATTGGTGTTTACGCCGGTTAATGCTGTAGGAACCTTCGCGTACTATGTCATTGAGTCTTTAAATGGTTGTTCAGGTCCAGCTACTCAAATAGATGTAATAATTCGTCCTACTCCAGTGTTTACGGTGGTTGATACTAGCCCAAGCACATGTAATGGTTCAGATGGAGAATTATTAATTACTGGATTAGTTGCAGGTAATACATATACTATTACTTATAGTGAAAATGGAACGCCAGTTACTCCTATAACGACAACTGCAGATGGAAATGGAGAAATATTGATTAGTAGTTTAACAGCTGGAATATTTACATTTGTAACAGTTGAATTAAACGGATGTGCATCAACAGATGTTAATACATTTACTTTAATGGATCCGCCAATGCCAAATTTCACAGTTGTTGCCAATAATCCTACAACATGCGGTGGTTTTGAGGGAAGTCTTGTTTTATCTGGTTTAGATCTAAATACAACTTATAATATTAACTACAATGATGATGGAGCTCCAATATCAGTGTCTATGACATCAGATGGTTCAGGAGAAATTATTATTATTGGTTTGGATGCAGGAGTTTATGCAGATGTTTCTTTAACATTGAGTGGTTGTGCCACTACTTTGGCAGGTCCGTATAATTTAATTGATCCGAACGCACCAATATTTTCAATAGGAGCTACAGTTAATCCTTCAGGGTGCGGGATTTCTGATGCATCCATAACAATTAATGGTTTGAACCCAAGTACAACTTATAATCTTACTTATAATTTAAATGGTGTGCCAGTTGGCCCAGTGTCTATTGCAACGGATAGCAATGGTGATTATGTGATTTCGGGTATACCAGGAGGAACATATGATGGGATTACAATTGAATTGGCAGGATGTTCATCTACTGATTTATATTCAGGAGTTTTGGCACCTATTTACCCTACTGCACCAATTGCTTTTACAGATTCAACTTATTGTGAAGGTGATCCAATTGCAGATTTAAATGGAATTTCGGCTTTTGGAGGAACAATGACTTGGTACGATGACGCAGGTCTTTCTAGTCAAGTTGGCGTAGGACCAGCCTATACCGTTTTGGATACAGAACCAGGAACATATACTTACTATGTCACTGAAACATTGAGTAATTGTGAGGGTCCACCTTCGGCGGTTATGGTAATAATTTCGCCGACACCTGCTGCACCCGTTGTAAGTGGAGATGTGAATTATTGTGATGGTGATGTTGTTGCTAATTTATCCGTAACCCCACAGGGTGCTGGAACAATTACTTGGTATTCTGATTCCTTACTAACTGATTCAATTGGTGCAGGCTCAACTTATGCTCCCGCAACAGGAGTAGACACGGTTACTTATTATGTTATTGAAACAGTGAACAATTGTGTGAGTTCTGTTTCCAGCATGACATTAACAATATATCCTAATCCAATTGCTGTATTTGAACCAACCCCAAGTTCTGGTAATATCCCTCTAGATGTTTATTTTGACAATATATCTGTAGGTGCGGCTACTTGCGCTTGGGATTTTGGAGACGGAACTTCTTCCACAGAATTTGATCCGTCAAATACTTTTACAGAGACAGGTGAATATAGCGTTTCATTATATATTGTTGATGTTAATGGATGTGCTGATAGCACTTCGGGAGTCATTATTGTTGAAGGATTGTCTACTTTAATTATTCCGAATGTTTTTACTCCCAATGGAGATGGAAGTAATGATGTGTTCAATTTGACTGGAACGAATATAATAGAGATAAAAGGAACGGTTATGAATAGATGGGGTCAGATAGTTTACCAGTTTAACACACTAGAAGCTGGTTGGACAGGAAGAACCGTTTCGGGTCTTGAAGCTGCCGAGGGTACATATTACTATGTTATTGATGCCGTTGGAGCAGATGGTCAGGAATACAATTATCAAGGTCCATTTCAATTGATTAGATAGGTAGTAGCTAACTTATCTGGAATGTCTGTATTCAGCTAAAGACCTCTTTTTTGTTTTGAGACAAAAAAATAGAGCTTAAATATAAAATACTATTAGTATAGGAATAGTATAATGGCAACTATTTGACTTTTAATTTCGTCTTGCATCAAAACAAATTAGATTATATTAGATTATCTATATTTTGAAATAGAGTAGTGCTTGGAATAGAATAGTAAAAATCAAATAAATACAAATGAATCTTCTTAAAATTATATTATCGATTATTTTCCTTTTGGGACTGAGTTTCAGTTCAATTTCATTTTCTCAAGAAAGCAGTTACATTGCTGTAATTTCGGAAGATGTCAATGAAGTTTTAGTTGATCTTAAGAATGATAGTTCCGATAGCAGGTTGAATGTAAATAAACTTATTAATGCATATAACACGGTAGATGGAATCGTAAAGGTTGAACTATTGAAGAATGATCAGGTTAAAATCCGTTACACAAAATCTAAATTAAATGGCCCTGGAATTTTTTTAGGGTTAGCATTAGAAATGAATTTTTCTGAAGTGAAATTCATAGAGTCAAAATAAATTACAACACACTTTTATATAAATATGAAAAATTTTTTCATTTATCTATGTACAAAAATAATCCCCCTTATTATTGCATTCGTTATTATTACGACCAACTATTATGCACAATGTATTAATGGGACCCCGCCAACCTTAAACTGCGGTGCAGCAAATACTACTGATCAAAATGACACCTACACATGTGTCTCAAATAATAATTGCCTTCCAGACCCTTCTTGTGGACCAGGAGTTGGTGAATCTGATTGGTACTCATTTACATATACGGGAAATGATGCATTTCAAATATCCGATACTTGGATAGGTGCGCTTCAAAATTTTGCTATATATACTGCTGATGGCTGCAATGAACTAGGTTGTAGCCTTAGTAGAACGCAAGATATGGCAAGTGATGGGCAAGTTGAAGAAATGGCAACCATAGACTTAACGGGCTTAGGTTTGGTTCCTGGAACAACTTATTTATTAAGAGTTTTTAATTCAGGAGTTAATGTTACAGGTGGGTTCGGCCAAACCCCAGGAGCTGGAGGTGGACAAGGTTATACCATAGACTGTACAAATAACCAACAACCTGTTACAAATAACTGTGAAGATGCTATTCTTTTATCTGATGGAGATAATCTTACTGCGACGAATCAGTTTGCTACCATCGATGATGGACTGCAAACACCGTCATGTGTTGGAACATTAGAAAATCCAGTATGGTATCAATTTTGTTCCACCACTGCCGGTGATCCCGTTGATGTAAATCTTACTAATATTAGCTATACAAGTGATGATGATGGTAGTGCCGCCAACGGATTTCAATTTGTTATAATGAGTGGAAATTGTGGAAATTGGACAGAAGAATTTTGTGCCTCAACAAATGCCAGTACTTACACAACCACTTGGACGCCTGATCCATGTCAATGTTACTATTTCTTTGTCGATGGCATTAATGGAGATGGTATAGATTTCGATCTTTCATTTTCCAATATTAATAATAACCCAATAGACCTTTCTGGTGTGCCTGCTGATGAAACATGCCTTCTGTGTGATGGAACAATCGATATTAATATATCCGGAGGTGCTGGTGGATATACTTTTTCATGGGTTGGTCCCAATGGATTTACATCAACTAGTGAAGATATTTCAGGTTTATGTGATGGTGATTACACACTTACCGCTACAGATGCTAATGGATGCGTTGTTGAATATTTTGCAACTGTTGGAGAGTTCAGTGGTGGCGGAGGCTCTGCTGTTGCAGGATTTAATATTAATAACACAACACAATGTTTGTCAGGGAATTCATTTAGTTTTACAAATACGGGTACTACCACTAGTGGAACATCTTATACGTGGGATTTTGAAACAGATGGAACGATAGATGTCAGTGGAACAAATAATAGCGCTGAAAATCCAACTTTTTCATATCCTTCAGCAGGATCTTATATGGTAACACAGACAGTAGATGATGGAAGTGGATGTCCAGCAACTGCATCTCAAACAGTCACTGTTGTTGCTACACCTCTGGTAACTGTAAATTCACCCACGATTTGTTTTGGTGATGATGCAACGCTAACAGCAAGTGGTGCCTCAACATATGCCTGGACAAATAGTGGAACACTATCTTCAAATGTTGGTTCTCCAGTTACATCATCAGTAACTTCAACAACTTCTTACACTGTTGCTGGAACAACCTCGGGATGTTCCAGTTCTCCGGTTACAGCCACCGTAACAGTATTGCCTGAAATTATACCAAATTTTACGTTTGGTGGAACTTTTTGTGAATCTTCGAACAGTGTAAATTTTACAAATACTACAAACTCAGGAGCATTAAATAGTCCTAATTATTCTTGGTCTTTTACTAGTGGAACTCCCTCTACATCAACTGCAACTTCTCCTTCTGGACTAACATGGACAACCGCGGGCACATATGATGTTACTTTAGTTGTAAATGATGGACTTTGTTCGGAGAGTATTGTTTTGCCAATTACAATAAATCCTTCTCCGACTGCCGTTGTTAGTGGCGGAGGAACTATCTGTGCAGGAGATCCAATACCGGACGTTACTATTACGTTAACAGGGACTGGTCCTTGGGATTTCACATATACAGATGGAGTTACTCCTGTTAGCATTACTGGCCAAGCAACCTCTCCATATACTATATCTGGCGGTGGAGACGGAACTTATACTGTTACTGCTGTTAACGATGCTTTGTGTGCGGGTACAACAAGTGGTTCTGCCACGATTACAACCAGCTCCCCTCTCCGACTGCCGTTGTTAGTGGCGGAGGAACTATCTGTTCAGGTGATCCAATACCGGACGTTACTGTTGCATTAACAGGCACTGGTCCTTGGGATTTCACCTATACAGATGGAGTTACTCCAGTTAGTATTACTGGCCAGGCTACTTCTCCTTATACTATTTCTGGCGGTGGAGATGGGACATATACTGTTACGACTATAAATGATGCTTTATGTACAGGTACTTCTAGTGGCTCTGCAACGATTACAACCAATCCTTCTCCAACTGCCGTTGTTAGTGGCGGAGGAACTATCTGTTCAGGAGATCCAATACCGGACGTTACTATTGCATTAACAGGCACTGGTCCTTGGGATTTCACATATACAGATGGAGTTACTCCTGTTAGCATTACTGGCCAAGCAACCTCTCCATATACTATATCTGGCGGTGGAGACGGAACTTATACTGTTACTGCTGTTAACGATGCTTTGTGTACGGGTACAACAAGTGGTTCTGCCACAATTACAACCAATCCTTCTCCGACTGCCGTTGTTAGTGGCGGAGGAACTATCTGTGCAGGAGATCCAATACCGGACGTTACTATTGCATTAACAGGCACTGGTCCTTGGGATTTCACATATACAGATGGAGTTACTCCAGTTAGCATTACTGGCCAAGCTAGTTCTCCGTATACTATTTCTGGCGGTGGAGACGGCACTTATACTGTTACTGCTGTAAATGATGCTTTGTGTACGGGTACAACAAGTGGTTCTGCCACAATTACAACCAATCCTTCTCCGACTGCCGTTGTTAGTGGCGGAGGAACTATCTGTTCAGGGGATCCAATACCGGACGTTACTATTGCATTAACAGGCACTGGTCCTTGGGATTTCACATATACAGATGGAGTTACCCCTTTTAGTATTACTGGCCAAGCGACCTCTCCATATACTATTTCTGGCGGTGGAGACGGCACTTATACTGTTACTGCTGTAAATGATGCTTTATGTACAGGGAATTTCGGTGGCTCTGCCACGATTACAACCAATCCTTCTCCGACTGCCGTTGTTAGTGGCGGAGGAACTATCTGTTCAGGAGATCCAATACCGGACGTTACTATTGCATTAACAGGCACTGGTCCTTGGGATTTCACATATACAGATGGAGTTACTCCTGTCAGTATTACTAGCCAAGCGACCTCTCCATATACTATTTCTGGCGGTGGAGACGTAACTTATATTGTTACTGCTGTGAACGATGCTTTATGTGCGGGTACAACAAGTGGTTCTGCCACAATTACAACCAATCCTTCTCCGACTGCCGTTGTTAGTGGCGGAGGAACTATCTGTTCAGGGGATCCAATACCGGACGTTACTATTGCATTAACAGGCACTGGTCCTTGGGATTTCACATATACAGATGGAGTTACTCCAGTTAGCATTACTGGCCAAGCGACCTCTCCATATACTATTTCTGGCGGTGGAGACGGAACTTATACTGTTACTGCTGTGAACGATGCTTTGTGTACGGGTACAACAAGTGGTTCTGCCACGATTGTAACCGATCCATTGCCAACGGCAGTTATTTCTGGAGGTGGTATTATTTGTATAGGTGATCCAATACCAAGCATTACTATTGCTTTAACGGGCAATGCACCTTGGAATTTCACATACACAGATGGAGTAACTCCAGTTAGTGTTACTGGAATAGCGGCTTCTCCATATGTTATTGCTGGAGCTTTGGACGGAACATATACCGTTACTGCTTTGTCTGATGCTAATTGCACAGGAACTTCCTTAGTTGGTTCAGCCACGATTACAACAAATTCCCTTCCAACTGCAGTTGTTAGTGGCGGGGGAACTATCTGTTCAGGTGATCCAATACCGGACGTTACTATTGCATTAACAGGCACTGGTCCTTGGGATTTCACATATACAGATGGAGTTACTCCAGTTAGTATTACTGGCCAGGCTACTTCTCCTTATACTATTTCTGGAGGAGGAGATGGGACATATACCGTTACTGTTCTTAATGATGCTAACTGTGTAGGAACTTCGAGTGGAACGGCTACCATATCAACGAATCCAACACCTATTGCACCGACGGCTGGAACTGATGAGGCATATTGCTTTGGTGAACCTATGGTCGATTTGTTTGCTGCTGGCGGCGGTGGAACATTGACATGGTACGATGACGCTGGATTGACTAATGTTATCGCTACTGGAACTTCCTTAACTCCAAGCAGTGCTGTTGGAACAGATATTTATTATGTCACTGAAACATTGGCTGGATGTGAAGGACCTGCTAATTTGGTGACCATTACAGTTAATGAGAACCCAAGCATTACGCTAGAAACGTCTACAGATGTTTCTAGTTGTGGTTCTACTGATGGCACAATTACCGTTACGGTAACTGGTGGATCAGGCGTTTACCAGTGGCAAATTAATGGTGGCGGATATGTTGCGGGAAGTTCACCATTTACTTTCACAGGTCTTGGAGTGAATACCTATGTAGTTGATGTGTTTGATGGTAATTGCTTCGATCAAGGCACAACTATAACTGTGTCCAATCCATCGGTGCCAGCGGCACCATTTGCTGGTCTAGATGCAACTTATTGTGAAGGAGATGCTATGTTAGATATGACAGCTACGGCAGTTGGTGGAGGTAATTTGACTTGGTACGACGACGGAGCATTGACCAATGTTGCTGGAACAGGACCTACCATGATGCCATTTGCGCAGAACGGTGCGACCATTTATTATGTAACTGAGACCGTTGCAGGATGTGAATCTCCATCTACCCAAGTAACCATAACCATTAATCCATTACCAGTAGCACCTGTTGCAGGTACATCAGCCGTGTATTGTGATGGCGATCCGATCTCTGATCTTGCGGCAACAGCAGCAATCGGCGGTACGTTGAACTGGTACGATGATGCCGGTTTAACCAATAATGTAGGAACAGGAGCTGTTTTAACGCCTTCGTCATCTGTGGGTAACTATACTTACTATGTAACAGAAATTGCGGCGGGATGTGAAGGGCCGTCTACTTCCATTACCATCGATATCAATTCTTCGCCTACATTTACAGTGGTTGCTTCTGATCCGACTACTTGTGGAGGTATAGAGGGTTCGATAACCATTTCAGGATTAATAGCTTCTAATGCTTACGATGTAACCTACACAGACGATGGTACTGCTATTGGACCATCCTTGATTAACGCTGATTTATCGGGTGATATTGAGATTACCGGATTGAATGCAGGGAATTATGATAATATTACAGTTTCTTTTCTAGGCTGTAACAGTATAGATGCAGGTGTCTTTTTATTGTCTGATCCAAATGCGCCCACTTATTCCATTGCTACCTTTGATCCTATCACTTGTGGTGGCGTTGAAGGAACATTAACAATCAGTGGTCTTAACCTTTCTACGTCATATAATGTAACTTATGATGATGCTGGAACAACTATTGGTCCCGCTGCAATCATGACTGATGGTGCTGGAGATATTATTATTACAGGGTTAGATGCAGGTGTTTATGATAACTTCATTATTGAACTTGCTGGTTGTACAACTCCAGATGCTGGACCTTATGTATTAGCTGATCCTTTAGCTCCTACATATACGGTGTCAACAACAGACCCTTTAAGTTGTGGAGCTAATGATGGAACTATTATTCTATCCGGGCTAACTCCTTCTACGAATTATAATATTACTTATGAAGATGATGGTGCTTTAGTTGGCCCTAGTTTGCTTATTTCAGATGTTGCGGGAGAGTTAGTAATTACAGGATTGGATGCAGGTTCTTACGCGAATATCATTGTCGATTTATTGGGTTGCTCTAGTTTAGATATTGGGCCTTACTCATTGAATGACCCGGGGAATCCAACCTATAGCGTATCAATTACCAACCCTACAGTGTGTGGAGGAACTGATGGAAGCATTATGATTTCCAACTTAGACATAGCTACAGCGTATAACGTCAGTTATGATGATGATGGAGCTACAATAGGTCCAACCTCTATGATGTCTGATGTTTTCGGAGATATTGTAATC
>CALSMU010000018.1 GCA_943787535.1 uncultured Flavobacteriales bacterium
ATATGTTAATAGTTCAGCTTTTGTAATTTCAGTGATCATTTTAGCGAACTTTTTTTGAGCACACTGAAAAGAGCCAATAGAAACACCAAACTGCATTCTATGCAGAGAAAGGAAAACAGAGGGGGGGGTATAATTTAGACTTGGCCTAAACTGTTTAAACTACCAATCACATTGCTTCGACTGATTCATTATAGCAGGGTTTATTGGAATTACAATTTAACAGCAAAAATTGTTATATCATCAATTTGTTCTTTATTTCCCTTCCAATTCTGGAATTCTTGAGCTAAGGTTTCTTTTTGCTCGGACATACTTTTATCTTGAATGGATAATAGTATATTTTTTAACTTTCTCGATTTAAACTTCCTATCAAATTCTCCACCAAACTGATCTACATAACCATCTGAACTCAAATAAATAGTATCTCCATTACTGTATTCAAATACTTGTTCTTGAACATGAAAATTCAAATCGTCCCCCCCTATTGAGCTATTATCACCCTTCAATTCGTAAAGAGTCATTTCTTCCAAGCTTGACACTGAATAATTATCAACTCCACTAATAGGATTAAGTTTATTTTTTTTAGAAACTAAATATAAGGGCCTTTTTGCACCAGCAAAACGAATTAAATTTGAATTACTATCTATTGCACACAAACAAATATCCATTCCATCATGGGTAATATTGCCCTCATTAGCGTTCATGAAATCTAGAAAAAGTTCATTTGCTTTAGTTAAAATTTCTGCAGGTTTCGTTAAACCAAACTGATCCACTGCATTATTTAAACTTATATTGCCGGCCATTGATATTAATGCTCCGGGCACCCCATGACCTGTACAATCTGCAACAGCTACCAGCGTAGATTTATCTAATTTTTTTACCCAATAAAAATCACCAGAAATAGTTTCTTTTGGAAGAAAGTAATTAAAATATTCAGTAAGCAATTCATCCATTTTTTGTTTGCTTGGTATAATTACATTTTGTACTGTTTTTGCTCGATTTAAGCTATCATGAAACCCTTTGGATTTTTCCGCTACTTTTAATTTAAATTCATCGAGCTGTTTTTTTGAAATATCCTTTTCAATATTTTTTATTTGTTCCACTTTTTTTAACTGATTGGAAATAATATCAACCAATTCCTTGTTACGATAGGGTTTAGCCAAATAATCCTCTGCACCTAAGTTCATCCCAGCTCGAAGATCATCCATGGTAGATAGCGCAGTCAGAAATACAAAAGGTATATGCTTTAAAGCGTCATCAGCTCGGATTGCTTTTAATACATCCAGACCACTTATTTTTGGCATATTTATATCGCAAAGTATTAAATCTGGCTTTAAACTGAATGCTCTTTTTAATCCTAATTCTCCATCAGGCTCACTTTCTGTTTTATATCCATTTAAAGACAAAACATCACAAATAGATTCTCTAATTAATGCTTCATCCTCTATTACCAATATTGTACTCATATAAATGAATTTCATTCAACAAAACTAAGGTAACTATTTCGTTATAAAATTTTGCATCAACTTTCCCAAAATTGCCCTTTATTCACCAAACGTAAACAAATGCTAAAATAAAAACGACAAATTGGATTAGATCTTTAGAAGCCCCTCGCAATATTTATCAAATTCTACTTTTTTGTTAAAACTTACTTTTAAGCATTCCCTTTTAACAAATATAAAAGCTCCTCTTTTTTGCGAACTGACACATTTACACTTGAACCATCAGACATTAATAGATATCCTGATTTTCCTCGAACAAATTTTTCAATATGCTTGATGTTAACAATAGTAGACTTATGCACTTTTAAAAAGCTTTTACTACTCAATATTTCTTCAAAATCTTTCATAGGCTTAGAGACAAGAATTTTCCTATTGTCAATTAAATAAAAGTTACAATAAGCTCTATCAGCCTGGCACTTAATTATTTTTTCAAAAGAAATTAGTTCTAATCCATCATTACAAGGTATAGCCAGTTTATCGGCGTCTGTTATTACAGTTTCTGTTTTACTTATAGAGCGTTGATCCAATAGTTTATTTCTTCTATCTAAACGCAGCCTCACTGTTTTTAAAATATCGCTCGCAGCAAAGGGCTTAAATATATAATCATCAGCACCCAAACTCATCCCATAACGCAATCCCTCGGCTTCTACCTTGGCAGTAAGAAAAAGGAAAGGTGGAATTATTTGATCTTTAAATCGTTGATTAACTGCTTCAAGCAATTCAAAGCCTCCCATCTCTGGCATATTTACATCGCAAAGCACCAAATCTGGATGATCACCTATGATAAGATCAAAGCCTATTTTACCATTTGCGGCTATTAGCACTTCATAACCTGCAAATTCTAGTATCTCTTTTAAGGTATCTCTGATACCCTGTTCATCTTCAACGATAAGTATTTTTTCCATAGTTTAATCGAGAATTAAAACATATTATACGCAATTTATTAATCTTTTTTCAAAGAAATAGTTTATCTCACTTTTTTCTACCGAATTATTAATTTGAAGATATATCCTTTCATTTATTGTCAGTAAGCACTTTAAGATACATTATTGCAATCACTTTTACAAGCAATTCTATTTTTATTCAGGAATTATATCCATTGGAGCATTCGCTTTAAAGGTTATTTCAAAACAGCTACCCGCTCCAATTTCCGATTTGGCAATAATAGTGCCCTTATTAATATTTACATACTCCTTTGCGATACTCAATCCCAGACCGGTCCCCTTAATATCTGTGACATTGTTAGCACGGAAAAAAGGTTCAAATAGATGCGCTTGTTCCTCTTCAGGAATACCAACCCCATAATCTATAATAGAAATGATCACCTTTTTTTCTTCAAATTGCAACCTAAGCTGAGGATTATCCTTGCTAATAGAATATTTAAAAGCATTGTTGATCAAATTATTTAATGTGTGACTCAATAATTTAGGATCTAACATTACTTTATAAGGCTCGCCCGTTATAAATATATCTATGGTTCTACCATCTTTTTGTATCAAATTAAAGTCATTAGTCAATCGCTCACAAAAAACCACTAAATCCAGATTCAAAGGTCTGTAGGGAACATTTCCAGAAGTAAGTACGCCTAGTTTAAGTACATCATCCATTAAATCTGTCATTGTAGAAATTGCTACTTGAATCCGGCCAGTTATTTTATTGAGACCTTCCAAATCTTCAATTTTATGGGAAGTGACAAACATTTCAAGTAACTCTGTATTGGACTGTATAATTGACAACGGTGTTCTAAATTGGTGTGAGGCAGTTGAAACAAAGCTAGTTTTTAGCTGTCCTAGCTCTTTTTCTTTATTCAAGCTAATGTCTAATTCCTTTGCTTTCCTATTTAAATCCCTATTTTTATTTTCCAATTTCTCTTGCATTTTTATTATGGAAGAGCTAAATGAAAGTAGAATTAATAGAAGTATAAGTACAGCTGATAATGTATTTACAAGAGAAAGATAACTTAAAACTTCACTGTTGATGGTGTACTTTGGGTGATGATTTGACAATAAAAAGTACAACAGCAAATACAGACTAAAAACTGAAATCAAATAAAGTATTTTTTTCCAAAACTTCCAGCCAGTGTAAAGAAAGAGAGAAGACACTAGAATAATGAAATATATATTAAAATTACTTTCCCAACCAATGAAATAATTTGCCAAAATTATTCCTGTAAAAGAATTTAAACTTCCCAGAATGAAGGGAATCTCAATCCATTTATTTTTGAATAATTGGCGCCACAATAAAAATAGAAAAAATGTCATTACGGCATAGATGAACATTTCAGGCACTTCTATGGTAAAATAAAAGATACTTAGAAATAAATGAACAAAACTCCCGGCAAAACAAGCAATAGTCATCGACTTTGAAAAACGATCAGAGACAGTTTGCTCGTGCTGAATTTGGATACTACGGTCTGACATACAAATACTAGGTAATTGTTTATTCAACTAATCTGAATGCTTAAAGAATTTCAGATGTTTTAAAAACAAAAGCTTTACAATTAGCAATATTATCAATATTCCTGTAAAACTAATTGGTTTTATTGAATATTTCAAGATCAATCTTTTCTTATCAAGTATATTTTTAAATCCTTTCTTTTGCAAAAGTTATTTCAAAATTACTCCCTTTTTCCAATGTAGATTTAACCACAATATTGCCCTTATTAACCTCAATGTATTCTTTTGCGATACTCAAACCTAATCCTGTGCCTTGAATTTCTGAAACATTCTCTGCACGGAAGAAGGGTTCAAACAAATGTTTTCGTTCATTTTCAGGAATACCTACCCCGTAATCTTTTATCGATATAACCAATTCTGTTGGTTTAAAATTTATGCTCAGCTCAGGTTGCTCATTTCCAACAGAATATTTAAAAGCATTATTAATTAAATTAGACAATGAATGTTCTAATAGTTTAGAGTCTAAAGATGGCTGATATATGTCTCCACTATAAACAAAGTCAATATTTCTTCCATCCTGTTGAACCGCATTAAATTCTTCCACCATTTTTCTACAAAAATCAATTAAATCTATTTCTTTCGGGTTACACGAAACCTTTCCAGCTGTTAGCTTACCAAGAGTCAGCACATCATCCATCAGATCAGTCATTTTGGAAATTGCCACAGTAATGCGATCGGTTACTTTTCTATATTTTACGGGGTCGGAATTATTGCCCGTATTAGTCAACATCGCAAGTAACTCAGTATTAGATTGAATTACCGCTAAGGGTGTTCTAAATTGATGTGATGCAACGGTAACAAAACTTGACTTTAATTGACCCAGTTCCTTTTCTTTAAGCAATGATTCTTTTAACTTCTTTTCACTATTTATTAACTCTGCAGTTCGTTTGTTTACTTTTTCTTCAAGACTATCGTTCAATTCATTCAATTGTTCTTGTGCAGTTTTCTTTTCAGTTATATCGGCAGCTATTCCCGTCATGAAAAATGGTGTGCCATCCTGATTTTTAATAATTCGCGTTTTACTGTTAATCCATTTTATTTTTTGATCTGTAGTTACTATCCTATACTCTAATTCCGCAAAACCTTTACTAAAAATAGCTTCACTACCTTTCAGAACTTTTCCTTTATCATCTGGGTGAATCATATCCATCCAAAGGTTAGTTTTTTTAAACCAATCAACCTTAGGAGTACCGTATAAACCTTCTACTGAATCACTTACGTACTCCATTTGTTGATCAGGCAAGCTACGTCCCCAAACAACTTCTTCTAATGACCCCATTACAAGTTCCAATCTATCTTTGGTGGCAATTAATAACTCTTTTTGCCGGTCAATTTCTCTTGACGCCTCCAATAACTCTTCTTTTTCTTCTAATTGTATTTTAATTTTTCTCTGTCCATTCACAAAGTATGTTTGAATACCAAAAAGAAGAATCGATATCAAAATAAAATTTGCTCCATAAACTAGTACAATAGCATTTTCATCTATTTCTTCGGGAAAGTAAATTCGTGCTGATTCATCAAGTAAACAGGCTAAAACGAGTAGAAAAAATAAAGCATAAACCCACTTTCTAGCGGTTTTTACATCATAAAAAACAAGCGCTATAAATGGAGCAGTGCAACTCCACAAGAGCATTCCACTGGATTGGCTAAATCCTCCAAGTGCTAACTGTAAACAAAAAGGCAAAATAAGAACAAGAAATACTTGAAAGAAGCGGAATATATTGTATCGTTTTGTAATAACAAAATAAAAAAAGCTCGTTAATGAAACAACGGCATAAGCTAATGGGATGGTTCCTGCTATCGTAAACCCATTTCGCATAAAGTATAACCCCCAAATAATAGCTGCTAAAGAATAGGGGATAACCATAATGGTCATAATCGACTTCTTTAAACGCTCTTCTGGAGTGTCTGAAGGAATACATCCTATTTCTATTAACCTTTTTAGTTTATTTTTTCTTAACCTATTCATTTACCAATTATTTTTTTGCCTGCATACACAACCTTCATCGATTAAACTTTATGGTAAAGCAACTACCTTCTCCCAATTTGGATTTAACTGAAATTTGTCCCTTGTTAACTTCAACGTATTCTTTTGCGATGTTTAAGCCTAATCCAGAGCCTTTAATATCTGTTACATTGTTCGCTCGAAAGAAAGGCGTAAATAGCTTTAAATGTTCTTCTTCGGGAATACCTAAACCATAATCTTTTACAGATAATACAACTTCTTTTGGTTTAAAATGTATCCTCAATTGAGGATTCTCTTTTCCGACAGAATATTTAAAAGCATTACTGATTAAATTAGACAACGAATGAGTTAATAAGATTGGATCTAACTGCAGCTTTATGGGATGACCCTCTTTAACAAAATCCAAACTTCTTCCGTCTGCTTGAATAGCATTAAATTCTTCTGCCAATTTCTCGCAAAAACCTACCAAATCTAAATTTTCAGGAGTATAAGCAACGTTTCCCGAAGTTACTTTACCTAAAGCCAGAACTTCATCTATTAGATTAGACATTGTACCTATTGCTTCTATAATACGACCCGTTACTTTTGTAGACTTTTTGGGTTCTATTATTTCCCCCGTGTTCACCAACATTTCATATAATTCCGCATTAGCCTGAATAACAGCTAACGGCGTTTTGAATTGATGAGATGCCATTGAAACAAAACTAGTTTTAAGCACACCCAATTCTTTTTCTTTTACCAAAGAATTTTTCAATTTCAATTCATTCTCTTGAAGTTTCTTCTGCAATCGCGACTTAACCTTTATTTCTTCCGTTTGTTTTTCTATTTCAAAGTTTAAATTATTCAAGAGTTCGTCGTTGGTCTCTTTTTGCTTAACTAAATTGTGTTTCAATGTTATTAAAGAGTTGTTTAAAACACTAATTTCATTTTTACCATTTGATCCTCGTAATTCCACATTGTAGTTACGTTTACTTAATTCAGAAGCAAAACGACTAGCTTTCCTTATAGGATTGGTAACGAGAATGAAAAAGAATGCAGACAATAACAGTAAAGCAAAATTAGCTATATAGGTTAATTGCCATATTGGTCTGTTAAGATATTTTAGTTGTTCTCTACTTTCCTCTTTAGATGTACCTAGAATTATTTTCCCATTAATTATATCGGTTTCAAAATCAGAGCTTTTCAAATAATACGTTGTACTATCATGATAAGGCTTGTTAAACCCCATCGAATCTGGAAAGCAACGAAATAATTTATAACCATTGTCTTCTCGTTCCAAAAGCGCAATAAATGCATAATTATTGTCTTTAGAAATTTGATTTATTGTTTCTTCTATGATTTGAAAATTATTTGATTTTAGAGACACATGGATCCCTAGTGAAGCTGAACGAGCCATTGCTTCTAATCCAACATTTGCTCGTTTCTCTAGAATTTTGTAGTTTTTATTATTGTAATAATAACCCAAAGTAACGGAGAGGAAAATACCCGAAATTGCAAATAATGCCCAAAGACGAAAGGCAAAACTATTTAATAGACTTTTCATTTTCAGATTTAATTATTGAAACTTTAAATTCTGTTGGAATTTCTTCTTTACAATCAACAAAAACGCCTATACTACCTTTATGCTTTGCAAGCATCAAAAGTGCCTCCTCATTACTATCAGCAAATAATGGTGCATTTGATCTACCAGAAAAAACAAGTCCTAGCCAGAATTTTTTCACTCCTTGTGTGGATTTATTATAAATTGCTTTAGCTAAATGCTGTGACTTTTCATCCTCATTAAACCTTAGTACAAGAATCACGCTATTCCCATTTTTCCAACGACTCTTCTCTCCTTTGAATATAGATTTAATATCACTTTTGGTATAACTTTTTTCATCTATTGAATTTCCACAAATTCTAATTCTTGAGGAATAATTTTGCGCGGAGCAGTTCCCTATCATTAAGAACAAAAATGCAACCGTAACAAAAACCGAAATATTTGATTTAATATATTGCATAAGATAATTGTAGTATAAATTCATAATAATTAGAGGTCGAATTATTTGCCCAATTTGGGTTAAACGTATAACGTTCTATTTGACATTTCAAATTTATCAATGGGTTAAATTGGTGTTTATAGCCGACTCCATATTTAAGTTGATTAACTAAACCATTCCTTAGCTCATTATTTTCGTTTTTCAACATATCTAAAAGAATATAAGGGGTGTATTTCTCTTTGATATTGTATCCTATATAAAGATAATTACCATAGCCTTCAGCAACTCCCAGTGTATCGCTCCGACTTGACACCATACTAAATTCGTTCAATATTTCAAGTTTCGTTTCAAAACGAGCGAAAGAAAAATTGATTAATTGATAATCCAATGAACCAGCATACATAGAGCCCATCATGCCGGATCCTTGATGCATATGTTGCATTGTATTGTTTTGAGGAATATAACTATAATAATATGAAGCACCTATTCTCATCCCATCTACTGGTTTTATATGAAAAGCACCTAGAACAGCAGGATTATTTCCATCTCCGGTTAAAGAATTGCCAGTTTGAATATCATACCCGAAATTCAATTTCCCCAAATTCTGACCTTGAGCACGAATACCTATTGAGTGCACTGGAATGAAGTAACTAAATGCTAAGGGTCTATCCGTAGTTGGAAAAAAAATCCGAGCATGATAGTAAACATCGTTCCAGTAATTAACCGGTGTATGCATTTGTCCTATTATAAGTGAATGGTTACCAACATAATTGCACTTTATTCTTGCTCTGTGCAAATTAGCATGAATATCGCCTCCTCTGTAATCTAAAGAAAATTCTCCCAAGAACGAAAACTTGTTACCCATATCACCCGTAACAAATAGACTTTGTTCTCCGAGTTGCCAGGCTAAATCAAATTCTTCAACATCCTGATGATATTCAAGATTATGCTCCATTGAACCAAAACCTTTAACATTAAAATTACCCTGTGCCAATAGACCTGTGGAAGAATAAATAAGGGTTAAAAGGAATAAATAATTAAATTTCATAATTTTTTTATAATTAGTTAGAATAGTTTTTATCACGTCTTAAATGTTATTTCAAAGCAGCTGCCTTCTCCTAATTTTGATTTAGCTGCAATACGTCCCTTATTAACTTCAACATATTCTTTTGCAATGCTCAAGCCTAATCCTGTACCTTGAATTTCTGACACGTTATTTGCCCGAAAAAAGGGTTCAAATAAATGCTGTTGCTCATCTTCAGGAATACCCAAACCAAAATCTTTAACAGATATAACTACTTCTGTTGGTTTAAAAAGTAAGCTCAACTCGGGGTTCTTCTTTCCTTTCGAATACTTAAAAGCATTATTAATTAAATTATATAGTGTGTGCTCTAATAATTTTGGATCTAAATGAACCTTGTAAGGTTCTCCATCGGTAATAAAATTTAATGCGCTATCATCTTTTTTTATCAATTTAAATTGATTTACCAATCTATCACCAAACGCCATCAAATCTGTATCTTCAGGGAAATAAGGAGCATTTCCTGAGGTTAGTTTACCCAAAGTAAGCACATCATCCATTAGGGCTGTCATTTTAGAGATTGCTTCTGTAATCCGTTTAGTTACAACTGCATACTTTTCAGGCTCCTGTTTAACTCCTTGATTGTTTAGCATCTCGAGCAACTCAGCATTAGACTGAATAACTGCGAGAGGAGTTCTAAACTGATGAGATGCCACAGTAATAAAACTCGACTTTAAGAGTCCCAGCTCTTTTTCCCGCAGCAGCGACTCTTCCAATTCTTTATTGGAAATAGCTAAGCTTTGCATTGAATTATATAATTCAATACTTTTTGACTCAAGCAGTTGCTCTGCCGCTTTACGCGCTGCAACTTCTCTTTGACGAGCTTTTTCGATTAATTCAGGGTTCATAACAAGTTCAAATTTTATTGACCTGTAATCTAACTTTTTCACCATTACCCTCTTCTCCTATTTTTACGACGTCCACATTCTCTTCAAAATGTGCAGCAGCTCCTTTTATGAGCCCAATGGCTAAATCAGACATTTTTCTTGATGAATAGTAATTTAACACCATCTCATTTTCATCTTTCATTTCAGCTTCAAATCGGGGTAACTCAGCATCCGGATAAAGCTTTAAAACTTCAGGGTGAATATATTGGTCTATTGAGTTTAAAAAGCTAAACAAATTTGGCTTTTCCATAAACATAGGATATTTGGTTTTTAGGGTAGTGAAAAAATATTCACCAAAAACCATTAACAAAGCTGGAACGGGAAGCCCTTTTATTTCGGAAAGTTTTGCGACCATTTTGAACATGTCTTTATGGCTGTAGGTTCCAACAGAGGTATAAACACCTTCGGAATCAAGTTCGCATTCATCAATTATCTGCTGAACCACGTCCAAACCAAATTCATTTTCAACTAACTCTAAAAATTCTGTAAATACAATTCCTTTCATAATTTATCTTTTTTTAAATATTATTTCAAAACAGCTACCTTCTCCAAGTATTGATCTAGCGGAAATGGCACCCTTATTAACTTCAACATATTCTTTTGCAATGTTCAACCCCAATCCTGTACCTTGAATTTCTGTAACATTATCTGCACGAAAAAAAGCATCAAACAGATGCAAAGATTGCTCTTTAGGAATACCTATACCGTAATCTTTCACTAATAAAGACACTTCTTTGGCTTTAAAGTGTATAATCAACTCAGGATTATCTTTACCTACAGAATATTTAAAAGCATTACTGATCAAATTAGACAAAGTATGCTCAAGCAATTTTGCATCTAAATATACCTCGTAAGCTTTTCCTTTTATCGCGACATTTATACTTCTGCCATCTGCTTGAACCGAATCATATTCCTCTGCCAAGGTTTTACAGAACATAACCAAATCCAAATAGGCAGGAGAATAAGTTACCTTTCCTGAATTGAGCTTACCAAGTGTAAGTACATCATCCATTAGAGACGTCATTGTGGAAATTGCCGATGTAATGCGGGCAGATACTTGCGCATACTTTTCAGGCGTTTGTTTTTTTTCCATACTATTAAACATTTCCATTAAATGCGTATTTGACTGAATGACTGCTAAAGGTGTTCTAAACTGATGTGATGCAACAGTAACAAAGCTAGCTTTTAAATTACTTAACTCTTTTTCTTTGATTAATGACTTTTTTAACTTCTTTTCACTATTTCTCAATGCTATTGTTCGCTCTTTTTCCTTGCTTAACGAATTTTCCAATTTTAGTTCGTTTGCTCTGAGTTCCTTCGTTTTTTCTTGAACACGATTTTCTAGGATTACATTAAGATTCTCAATTGTTTGCTTGTTGTGTATTCGATCTGTAATATCAAATTCAACAAACATGAAACCAGTAAGATTATTGGTATTATCGAATAAGGGTTGAACGTTTAAATCTACCCAATATTCTTCACCTGAAGCAGAATTCCTTGACAATTCCCCTGAAAATTTTTCTTGGCTATCCATAGCCCGGAGCACTTCATCCACAAAAGCATTATCACTTTGGCTCGATAAATATTCAATAGAACTTTGCCCTATAATTTTAGCTAAGGAATAACCAGAGCGCTCTAAAAAAGCATCGTTGGCCCAGGTTATTTCTCTATTTTTATCTAGCATGAGAATACCGTTGTTGGTATTTTTGGCAACGAAAGACAATTTGGTGTTTTCCTCTTCAGCTATAACACGCTTAGTAATATCGGTTCCATAACCTATTACGAAACGAAATTTACCCTTCTCATCTAATATAGGATTAAAGCTTCTTAACACTACTTTTCGTCTCCCATTTTTAAGAGTAAATTCGTCTAACCAGGTTTCAGGTGTTTTAGTTCTCATTATTCTATTGAAAAGCTTGCGGCGTTCAACTGCTTTTTCATCTGAAATCCCCTTAAAATTAACATAATCAAAATCATCCTTCCCAATTAGAAAATTTCGAGTTACAGGATCTTGAATTCCATTCGGATTAACAAATAGATATCGCTGTTTCTTATCAAATACTGCAACATCAGAAGGTATACTATTCAGTATCCGTTCATAAAAATCTTTTTGACTTTGAATTTCATCCTTTAAACCAATAAGGCTTTTTTCATTTTCTTTTACTTGATTGATAAAATTGGTAATGTCAGAAGCGTAAATATTTATATAATTAAATTCTTCAACATATACCAAGGTTAGCGAATAATGCCTTTTATTTCTAGTCTGAATAATCCTTTCGGAATTCCTATTTTCTTGAATTTTCTTGAAATAACCTATTAAAACGCGATCGTTTAATTTGTTTTCTTTGATCTTAAAATCTGATAGAAAATTTATAATACTCGCCGCATTTTTATAAACGAGTTCAAATTTTTCATTAAACCTTAAAATTGGATTTGGATTCTCTGAAGGAAATTTCGATAATTCACTAATTTCTTTTTGAGCTTTCTCTAATTCTGTATTTTTTTTATTTAAATTATTGGAAACCTTTTTTGACTCGGTTATATCCCTAAGAGATAACTGAAAAAATTCATCATTCCCATAAGGCAATAGCTTTGCTAAAAAAGAAACATCCGTCAACTTTCCATCTTTGGTTTCGATTTTCGTATCAAAATGTGTTTGACCAATACTTTTTAAGTCAGTAATTTCACTTTCCATACTCGCCTTTTCCTCTTTTGGAAATAGATCTACTACAGTTAGAAGTCGAATATCTTCTGCAGAAAAGCCAAGCAACTCTGTGGCGGCTTTATTTGAATCAACAAACTTATTGGAAATAGCACTAAAGATTAAAATCGCGTCGCCTGCATGTTCAAAAAGAGCAGTATACTTTTCTTGAGAGGACTTGAGCTCCTCACCCAGCATATTTATACCCAAAATCACAGCATCTAATTCATCTTGTGACCCTGAAGGACTGACGTTGTAATCGAAATTACCAGAAGCCAATTGTATCAAAAATTCTTGTATTTCATCAAAGCGCTTATCCACCTCAGCTTTCCTTAATTTTTAATTGTTCGTACAACCATTCTACAGCCGCATCTTTTTCATTAAAAATTTTCATCTCCGTCCTTGAATTCTTAAATCCCAAAAAGAAGTTAGCAATGATTCTAGAGTAGAATGAACTTACGATTAAAGCGACGCTCACGTTCCGCGGATTATCGTTTTGGACCTGAGAATACCAGTCCCTAGCTTCTTTTGATATACTTTTTATATTGGTGGTATCAATAATTGTTGCAAAGTCACCAACATTAGCTGTTAGTAATTCGGAAAGCTCCATATCTTCTTTTGCATCATTCAATTCAATTTCAGCATTTGCCCTGCAATCGACAAAAATTACATTATTTCCAATTAACCATGCTCTAGAACATCTTGTTTGATATTCGGTAGCTTCTTTCAAGGATTTATAAAAATCATCCACCCTACTCATAATCATTTTATTAAGATATTAGCCCAATAATTGCTCACTATAATCCCAAGAAACCTGCGCTCTTCGCAAATAAATTTCTTATATTCTTATATGGTTATAGAGATTTTACCACTAAACCATTAAACTATCCATCATTTTGATGCCTTTGTTGGTTATAAACTGGCGAATTTACACGTTCAACCTTGAATCTATTAGTTTTAATAATTCCGGAGCAGAATATGGCTTTGAAACAAAATCTACAGCACCTAAATCTAAAGCATGTTGTATGTTTTTCTTTTCAGTTTTGGCTGACAAGAAAATAAACGGAGGCATATCAGCTTCTCCAACAATAACCTTTAGCTTTTTCAACACTTCGAAACCGTCCATTTTGGGCATATTAATATCGCACAACACTAAATCAGGAGATGATTCACGGAACATATCTATCCCATCCTCTCCATCTTCTGCTTGAACAACAGTATGTCCATAAACTTCTAATATTTCCGTTAACGTTTCTCGCAACAGAACATCATCTTCTATAGTTAGCACTTTTCCCATCGACATCTCTATTAATTGCAGCTAAATTAGTGGACATCCTTAACCCGAACAAACGCCAATTTCCCAAGGTATAGCTTGAACTACCAAACGTAATCAATTATCAAATAGTAATTATTTTTTTATTTACAAATAACTGAACAAAAGGGCTTTATGAAAAAAACAGATTCTTTTTACTGCGCGAAATTTCAACTCGGATTTCCCAACGTAACGAATAATTCAGAATTATTTAGACAGCATGATGATAAATTTGGGAAAAACAAAAAGCGGAGAACTAGAACGTTTCAACAAATTTACATCCTTATTAAAGGAATTATAAGCATCGAAGTCTAATATAGTTATATTTTCATCACTCGGAAGGTGAGATTTGAAACTTTTTAGAGGATTTTTATTGGAGAACTATAATTCAGAAAAGTTTGAGAACGAATAAAATTTTCTTAGATTGAGCTTTTAATCGAAAAATGAATAAAGATTATGTCAAATACATTTGTAGTTAACAATGAAAAAATAGAAATATGGGATGGAAATCGGTTTGTACAAACAATGGCTCCATCAGATGTCAAAGAAATTCAAGATGATGGTGAAAATTTAATTGTAACATTAAACGATGGTTCCCGGGAAAGATGGAGTAAAGAGAATCGGTTTTTAAATCGACTATAGGAAATACTGTATGTACAAAACAAGCATAATTGATGTGCCAAAGAAGGCACACGAGGAAGATTTATTAGGTATAGACAAATATAAGTTAGGCCTAGTTCGATTTATAGAGAGCACCAATACACCAATAACCGTTGCTATTCAAGGTGAATGGGGAAGTGGAAAAACATCATTAATGAACACATTGCGCGATGAGCTTTGTGACCAGGATGGAAAAAAGTTCATTCCGGTTTGGTTAAATACCTGGCAATATTCGTTAATGAAAGAACCCGAACAGGCTCTTATATCAATAATCAAAGGATTGACGGAAGAAGTTTTAGCAATAATTGATGAGAAAAAAAGTGATGTAGGAAAGAAGGTTAGATCAGTTTTTGCCAATGTATTGAGAGCAACTGCAAAAGTTGCAGTCAGCGCAACTACCGGTCAAGATATAGGCGAAATAATTGATGCGACCTCTGTATCCAAAGAGGTTACCATTCTCCAGTTACGGAATTCATTAAACGATGCGATTGCCGATATTTTAAACAATGAAAATAAAGATGGTTTCATTTTTTTTATTGATGACTTGGACCGCATAGACCCTCCAATGGCAGTGCAAATACTGGAACTACTGAAAAATATTTTTGACCTTGATAGCTGTGTGTTCGTATTAGCCATAGATTATGATGTCGTAATAAAGGGTTTAGAACCAAAGTTTGGAAAATACACAGAATCAAATGAAAGAGAGTTTAGAAGCTTTTTTGATAAGATAATTCAATTGCCCTTCTCTATGCCAACTTCCTCCTACGATATCAATGAATTCCTAGTAAAGAGCCTAGAAATAATTAATTACATCGATTCAGAGCAAGTAAAAGATGAAGAATTCACATCAAACTTAAGTGAAATTACACGACTTTCAGTTGGTTCCAACCCAAGGTCACTCAAAAGGTTGTTGAATTCTCTATCTCTAATTAATTGCATCAATTATGATGAAAATGAAGATGATGACAATCCGATTAATACAATAGTAGGTTATGCTTTAGTAAATATACAAGTAGCCTATCCCGCTATTTATTCCCTTTTGGTTAAAAGTCCAGACTTCTCAATATGGGGAGAAAAGTTTGCAATGCAGTTAAATTTACCTCAGATTAATGATGAAATCAAATTAAAACTGGAAGGACAGGAAGAGTTTGATGAAGAGTGGGAACAGATTCTTTTTAGAGTATGCGAACGTGATATTTTCCTGAAGAAGATGGCGCTTCCTATTTCACAACTATTGAACAAAATAAAATCTATAATTCCGGATTCTATGGATCTTGGGGAAATAATTGAAAATAGTATTTCTTTGTCTGCTGTTACTAGCGTTGAAGCATTTGATAAACCCCTTCTTTCTTTCAATGCGTCAAACTTCCTGAGGTCAATGATCGAACTATTGATTCCAAATCTGAATAATCGGCTTGGTGAAAGAAGTAAGGTCATTTGTAAGCAGAAGAGATTCAGTAAACATGCGATGATTGACTTTGAATTAGAAGAATATAGAAACTGGATAAAGTTTACTCCGGTGGGTACGAATGATGGAATAAAACTTGTCTTTTATACTGAAAGGTCTATTTTAATAAAATCAAGTAAAAATTCAGATTTCAGTGAGGAAATCAAAACCAATGGAATGGAAGATTTTATTGATAGCATGCATGCTAACCTAACTGATTTTTGCGCTCAACATCCTATTTTTTCGCTTGCGGTTAGAAATGGCGATACAGATCTTAGAAAGGCAGTATGGAAATATAAAGATCGTTGGGTTTTATCACCATCATTGATTACACTCTTAAAGAAGGCAGAAGATGTTAAATCTGAGGAATTCATTGATCAATTATCACAAGCATGCGAAGCCCTATTCGAATGCTTGTTAAAAATGAACTTAGAACATAAAAATAGAGTTGTCGCGGGTTAAGCAACTCATCTAGCAGTTTAGAACTCTAAGAATGCTAATAACATGAAATTTTAAAAGTAATTTTTAATGGCTTTGAGAGGAAACACACACTACTTTTGGTACAATGGCTCTTTGCAAAAATCAAGCATACGGGATAAGAAAATCTGAGAAAATACAAGGATAATAAGAAAGCCTTTTTAGAAATATTTTAATGAAAGAATATCATAGCTCCATAGTAGAAACAAACAAGAACTAAATGGTCAATGAGAAATTAAATACGGCTACTAGCTTAATACGTTTTAGCGCAGGGCATATAGCCAAAGCAGCAGAAATCAGCCGGTTAAAAGGTGAAAATTTTAATATCTTTTCAATTTTAGGACTCGAATCTGCTGAAAACAAAACACACTCAACTTTCATTGGAGAATTGCTCAATCCAGAAGGTAGTCATGGAATGCAAGAAGTTTTTCTCAGGCTTTTCATAAGACAACTGGAAACAGAAAAACTAAACCAGCAAAAAAAAATTAGTATTAAAAGCCCATTAGATGCTGACGAGCGAATAAAATTCAGAACTGAAGGCGCTCGTGTAAAACTGGAGTTCCCCATTGGAGAAATAGATATAGAAAAAAAGACAGGTGGCAGAATTGACATATTTTTAGAAGACAAAAACGGCAAATGTATTGCTATTGAAAATAAAATTTATGCTCCAGAACAACCGATGCAAATTCCGAGATATAAAACTCCGACAAATGAGGTTGTCTTTTTAACTTTAGACGGAACAGATGCTAAGGAAAGGGGTAAATTAGAAGCGGGTAAAGATTATTTTTTGTTGAGCTATCGTGACAATATTAAAGACTGGTTGCAAGCTTGTTTGAAAGAAGTCGCAGATTTCCCTATTTTGAGGGAAACAATTAAGCAATATATTATTTTGATAAAAAAATTAACGGGGCAACTAGCATCACAAGAAATGAAAGATCAAATCGCAAGAGAGATAGGAAGAACTTCAGAGAATTTCAAAGCAGCTATTGAAATCAAAAACAATATTGATGGAGCGATGATTCAGTTACAAACTGATTTTTGGGACGAATTGTATCAAGCTATCAAGACAGAAGAAGATTGGCAAGCTGATATTATCTTTAACAATCCTGACATTAAAAACTCTAAAAGCATTATAAATCGAGAAAATGGTCAGGTTGACATTTTATTAATCGAGAATTTCTATACAAGTAAAAAAGAACTTTATGGTCTTCACTATGAAATAGCAAAAGGACAAAACAAATGGAATTTTTCCTTAATGGTTGATCATAATTTATGGTACTCCATTGATATTAAAGATGGAAAACTTCCAGGTTATGAGTGTTCAGAAGCAGGAAGTTACTTTTGGAAACACTTTAAAAATAATCAGGAAACAATTAATTTCAAAAAATATCACAATAATAGAAACATAGTTGACCTATTCGATTCTGATAATAGAAAAAACATAATCCAAAAAATTATTACTGATTGGAAAGATGAAATTGACTTATTACCTTGAATTATAAGGAAAAAGAGAATAGAAAACTTTTGAATTAGAGTAGAATAATAAATAACCTATTATGAAGATGAAACAATTAGTCCAGGCAATTAATGACAATAACCCCGAACAAGTAGGTTCTTTAATCGATGATATTGACACTATTAATGAACCACTTGAAAAAAGCGCGCTGCATGAAGCCCAAGCTCATTGGACATTGCTGATCTTAGCTTGCAGGCATGCTTCCTTTGAAGTAGTGAAGATTTTGGTCACGTCGGGGGCTGATGTGAATAAGGAAGATGAATTTGGTCAGACTGCACTCTACTGGACTTCTGTACGTGACAACCATAATGACTCGGTCGAGATTGCAGATTTACTTCTTAATAATGGCCTGAATGTCAATGCACAAGCTTATAAAAGAGACGGCAGAACAGCTCTCATTGGCGCATCCTTTAAAGGAAACAATAAGCTAGTGGATCTTTTTATCAAATGGGGTGCGGATCCGAATATCTTAATGGATGATAAGGTCTCTGCATTCTATATTTCAGCACAATGCAGTGACCAAATAATTGCCTGTAAAATGGGAAAATCCCTTATTGAAGCAGGTGCAAATATCAATCAAAAACGTTCAGTTGATGGCGCTACTGCTATTTATTATGCAATTGAAGATGGAAAGGATGATTTTGTCAAACTAATGGTTGAGTCTGGTTATGATCTCACCATTAAACGAGATGCTGACGGTTATTCTGCTCTAGATTATGCTGTAAATGTAAATCAGTATAAAGGGACAGAATTTAATTATGACAATAATATAGCCAAATATCTTCACAATCAGGGTTGTGAATATGACCCTGCATTAACAGAGCTTGCAGTTGAATTATGGATAGATTGGGGGAAAAGAGGTGCACTAAATGGAGATGGAAAAGAACGGATTTTGGAGCTTTACAAGCATTTTAATTCGAATGAATTTATTGACACAAAAACCTTCAAAGGAATTGAGGAGGAGTTTAAAGATAATATTCCCGAAGAAGTAAAAAATAGTATCTGGGAATTATGGTTAGATAAAGATTTTAATAATTATTGGGATGAAGAGTTAGAACCCAAGTACAATTATGAGCTTCAATTCTGGGTAGCCAACGATTCTGAATTCGGAGTAGACTTTTTAAATGCTCTTCAAGAATACATTCATTCTGTTATGGTAAACAGGTCTAAAGATGGTATGTTGAACCTGAAGCAAATGATGAGTTGGGGTGATGATCATAACCTAAATGAAATTCCCAGAAGTAAACTTCATTTAAACGATCAGAAAATGGCAATATTGGACATACTTTATCGGTTCCATTATTATTCATGGGGTTATGTTGACAAAGGACAATTTAAATCACAGCAAAAAACATGGTTTGATGATATTTGGGACATTATAAATAATTATGTTTAATAAAATCAATCTTTATTCGAAAAGGTAGGAATTGAGTCAATTAAAAGCGTAGTGAAAAGGATTTTAAAAGAGAGCATCAAATTCTTCTTTGTCGTCAATCCAATGATCTCCTTGATTAAATTCCTCGATTCCCTTATTATCAGTGGATTTGGGGGAAATAAAAAGCGGAGAACCAGTTAATTTTAATCAATTCTCCGCTAGAGTGACCTCGGAAGGATTATCTCGCAATCGCTAATGATCCTTTTGAACTCCGAATTCCGAAAGCAAAGCTCCAATTGCTTTGCAATTGCGGCTTTATTTGTTTGAGTTCTTCACTAGAATAAATTCGGTTCGCCCTAAAACAAATAAAGCCCGATACTTTCGTATCGAGCTTTGCTTTCTTAGTGACCTCCATAGGAAAGAGTTCAAACTTTTTGGAGGACCTTAAAGCGTTGGAATGACTTCTTTGAAATACTCTTCAAATACTTCTTTTGGTGTCCGGTGTTCATGATTTCCTATTTGCACCTTCGCTCCTGCCCTTTTTAAAATCTCTTCATTTGCTAAAGGATCAACCACGTCATCATTTTCACCTACCAAGGCCCAAATTTTAGATTTTTCATTTCCGTCAGGTAAAATGGGTGGGTCGAATGTTCGGTTTGGAAGTGCAGGGTTCAATAAAAGTAAATTGGTTTTGTAATGCGTACCCAAATGAAAGGCAAAATATCCTCCCATGCTTGACCCAACGATCAGATCAAGCAAATGCAAACATTGAGATTCAAAATGGGAATCAAGACGCTTACTTCCTAATTCTAGAAGGAAAACCTATTGGGGAGCCCGTAGCACAATATGGTCCTTTTGTTATGAATACGCAAGAAGAAATACAACAAGCAATGAAAGACTATGGCAGAACTCAATTCGGAGGATGGCCATGGTCAGAGAGAGAAGTTGTGCACCACAGAGAAAAAGGACGATTTGCTCTACACACTAGTGGAAAAGAAGAAAATAAATAAAACTGTACGGCCCCATTTTGAATATTCTAGCCAACAATACATAAAGGTAACAGCAGTTTGGAATAATATCAAACCTTCTTTTAATTTATTTGGGTATATTGTTAGTGAAAAGAATTGAGAGGGTTATTATCCTCTGATACTTCTGAAATAGAGGTTGGCAACATGAAAAGAGAGCAATATAATCACAGAGAACAGGAACGAAGACTATGGAATAAATGGCAGAATTCTGATAAACGCAGTCTTTTCAATGAACAAAAGCAAAAGCCGCTACAAGCATTGATGTTTTGGATAACTCACTATCCCAGCATTCTTCCAATATTATTTTTAAATCTAATCCCAATATTTGGCGTAATTTTTTATGATTGGGAGGCTTTGGGTATTCTTGGCGCCTATATCTTAGAAACATTTGTCATTCTGTTTTTTTCGTGTTATAAAATATTTTTTTTAAAAAACAGCACGTGCTTAGAAATAATGAAACACGCGCCCAAAAAAATAATAAACCCCGAACCGAATAAACTCTTTTGTATTACGAATGATATGGTCCCCTTTCCAAATGTTGGTAGAAGCAGAACAGAAAAACTGCAGAACGATTATAAATTGTCTGAAGAGAAAAATGCAAAGTTTCTTTATCACATATATCGTTATAAAATACATCGCGTTTTATTTCTGTCATCTTTGTGTTTCGTTTGGTCCCTCTTTTTCTTGGTTTTTATTGGGCCTGAGAACTGGTCTGCGTTATTTAGCCTTTCCACGCTATATGCAATCAGCTTATTGTTTTTTTATCACTTCATCTCGTTCATCGCAAATTATTTTTTCAAACAAGAAAATGAAAAAAGCAGCACTTTTTACAAGAGTCAACTGGACCCTATATTTCGAATGATGATCCTCCATGTTGTTATTTGTTTAGGTGCTTTGGCAGCTGGAGGTCATACTTATGATTTTCCTATGCTATGTATATTAACAGGCATTAAGTTGTGTATAGATTTATATTTTCACTTTTCATCACACCCAAGCACAATTGAAGAAAGAATTACTAAATGGGATTTATATGTTAAATAACAACTTCAATTACGATTGGATCTGTATATTTTCTAATAAATAGTTTTCTTTCTTTGGAATAACATCTTTTAACAATGTTTCGATTCTTTTGAAATGTAACTGCTGAATATGTATATTTAGGATTATCAAAAAAGTAAATTATGTCTGTCATCGATATTTTAATTACGATAATATCCACACCCATAGTATGGATTGTTGTCATTTATATCATACATGTCTACAATAAATTAGTTAAATCCCGAAATATTAAAACAGAAGCATGGAGTGGTGTGGATGTCCAACTCAAGAAACGTCATGATCTTGTTCCTAACTTGATCAATATTGTAAAAACCTATGCTGCGTATGAAAGTGACCTTATTGAAAAAGTTACCTTGGCCAGATCATCTGCTATGGAGGCCAAAATGATTAATGAAAAGAGCAGTGGAGAAGGTTTGTTGGGGCTACAATTGGGAAATTTAATGGTATTGGTTGAAGATTACCCCGATCTTAAAGCAAATGATAATTTCCTAGACCTACAAGAGAATCTAGCAGATATTGAAGATACAATTCAGCATGCCCGAAGATATTACAATGGTTCTGTTAGGGATTTAAATAATTTAATAGAAAAGATTCCTTCAAATATAGTTGCACGTCTTTTTCGGTTTAAAAAAGCTGAGTTTTTTGAAATACAAGATACTCAAGAAAGAAAAGTTCCCAAAAGCTATTAATGAAAATCCTGATATACATATGCATCCTTTTCATGTCCACCAAACTGATTGGTCAGAAGATTTACGAAGACGTCAAAATAAAACGCTTTAAAAGTGAAGTTTGGATTCCGCGTACTGGAAATATAGAAGTCTCAGAAAAAATAACTTGTGTATTCAAAAAGTCTACTGGCAATCCCGTATTTGTTCGAAAAATCAGTCACCGGTACAAAAACCTCCACCAAAAGGAACAACACAACAGCAGTTGCCAAATTAAATCATTGAAGATAGACAAACAACCGGTTACGTATATAATTGATGACGATAGTGTTTTCATTTATTTCGGACAAGCCAATGATAGAATTTTACCCGGAACTTATGAATTTGAATTTAAATATGACATTGTTAACCAAATATCTTGCAGCGAGAATAGAGATTATTGCGACTTAACTTGGGATGTAAATGGATTTAATTCAGGATATGCTATTGATCAGTTGATTTGTATTGTTACGGCTGAAGAAAAAAACATCCTCTCTTACCCTGGTTCTTATGGTGGTTCAATGGTCCCTACATCATTAGGTTATACAATTGAGGGAGGAAAATATTGTTCAATTCAATCCGATACCAACAATGTTGTTTTTAAATCAATAAAGAAATATAAATCGGATGAGGGACAGCGGATTACGGTGCTTCTTCCAAAAGAATATTTTTCGCCAGCTGTTGTAAATTCCGCCATAGAAAGAGATAAATTAAAACATCAAAAAATTCTTGACCTTGCCCAAAAGCAATCCAAGAGAGATTACAATGGTTTGCCAATTGATAAAGAAACTAAAAAACAAGCAGATCCAAATGAAAATAAAAAAGTATCCGAAAAAGATCGGGAGCTAATAATGGACAGTTGGGAGTATCAGGAAAAAAAACTTGAAGAGCTAGCTCGAGAAGAGGAAAATAATGCAAATCAAGATGAAATGATCGGTTTGTATGAGAGAGACTCCGTTTACACTATTCGTTTTACCGTTATTGGCATATTGCTAATTGGTTCATTTTATTTTGTAGTGTGGAGAATGTATGGAAGGGATCCACCTGAGGATACGGTGTATCCTATATACTACCCTCCACACAATTTACAGCCATCAGCAATGGGGTATATACTGGATTACTTTGATATGACGACAGATCGTTATTTTACAGGTGAGGTCCTCAATTTAGTATCCAAAAATGCGATTCGAATTGAGAAAAGAAAAAATCGCCGTGAATCTATAGTATTTGTTAAAAATGAATTTACTGAGCTTACTCCATCTGAAGAAGAGTCGGTCCTCAAGGAAATCAAGATCCGACTTACACCGTCTGAGGAAGAGCTATTAAATACTTTGTTTCCAACAGGAAATGAACTGGTTATTTCTCCTGAAAACCGCGGTATTATTGGAGATGCAAAACTAACTGTTTTGAGGCATTCCGGATCCCAAAATGAGAATAATCGTTTGTTTGCTACGAATGATAAGTGGGTAATATACGGTTGGCTGATATCAGCCATTTATTTTATAATTGGTTGGTTGGTGTCTTTTCAAAATACCGAATTTTATGTTCCTTTGGTTTTTGTTGTAATAGCGGTAATCATGAGGTTTATTGTTCCTAGTTTTTCCAGATATAAATTAATTAGAGGATTACTTTATGGTTTTATATTCTTTTTTCTGACCGTCTTTTGCTTGTATTTCTTTGCCACTTTCGCTTCAGGGTTATATTTCCTTTTTTGGCTTTTCTTATTAGGAATCAATTATCGTTTTATAGAACTTCTCAAGGCTCCAACCACTCTTGGGCAACAATATATGGCTGACATCAAAGGTTTCAAAATGTATCTTTCCAAGTTGAGTAATTTTAAAAACAGCACCTTTAATTCTTTTCAGCTTGGACAAAATGAGCTTGATCATTACCTTCCATATGCCCATGCACTTGGTGTGCAAATTAAATGGGTTGAAGAATTTGAAGATCAATTTGAGAATGAGCTCCAACCTAAAAATTAAATCAATTAAGAATGAGTACCTGTGAAATAACAAAAGCCTGGGTAAGGATTTACAATCTTGAAATTTAAATAAACTCTCTTCTTAGTGACCCAGACAGATTGCCTTCGCTATCGCTCGGTTTTCCTTTCTTATCCGTGAAGTGGATAACCCCCAAATTTGCAAGCAAATTCTGTGCTTTTTTCTTATCATTTTCGCTCAAGCAAGCTTGGCTTAATGAACGAAAAAAACCCAGCTGCTTTCGCAGTGGGTTTTATCATCAAGTGACCCAGACAGGATTACTAAAGTGATCCTTTTGAACTCCGAATTCCGAAAGCAAAGCTCCAATTTCTTTGCAATTGCGGCTTTATTTGTTTGAGTTCTTCACCAGAATAAATTCGGTTCGCCCTAAAACAAATAAAGCCCGATACTTTCGTATCGAGCTTTGCTTTCTTAGTGACCTCGGAAGGATTCAAACCTTCAACCGCCACAGCCGTAATGTGGTATTCTATTCAGTTGAACTACGAGGCCATTTTTATTGCTGCAAATATATGTAATACTAATCAGTAAATTCTTCAATAATTTGTAAAAATTCTTTTATATCCGCTATTCTCTTCTCATCGCTGGGATGTGTGCTAAAAATTGCAGGTGGTTTTTCGCCACCTGAAGCTGCCATTTTCTCCCAAAACGTAATTGCAGATTCTGGATTATAACCAGCTAATTTCATAAACACTAACCCTAATTTATCCGACTCAGATTCATGCCCTCTTCCATATTTTAACATCCCTAATGTTCCAACTCCCATAAAAACTTGCTGGTAGATAGAAACTTGCGTGGTATCAGTTGGAGCCAATACACTTCCTACACCAGATAGAACCATCTGCTGACTCATTCTCTCATTTCCATGGCGCGCAATAGCATGTGCAATTTCGTGCCCCATAACAACGGCTAACTCATCATCGGAATCTGCTAAATCTAAAAGCCCCGTATAAACACAAACTTTTCCTCCGGGCATGCACCAAGCATTTATGATTTCTTCATCAACTGTTTTAAACTCCCATTCAAAGCCTACTAAGCGTTTTTCATAGCCTCTATCATTCAAAAAATCTTCTGTAGCTACTTTTATCTTCTCTCCTATTTTTGCAACTCGAATTGCTCGTGCATCACTTGCAGGCAATACTTTTGCGGTAGCTAAAAATTCAGAATATTGCACTTTTGACATTGCAATTAGCTTGCTTTCTGGCATCAAATGCGTCTGTTTTCTATCCGTTATAGGCACTTTAGAGCAAGCCGTAAAAAGCACAATAGTAATTAATGGTAATAAAATAGTTTTCATCCTTAATATATTTCTTGCAAAGGTAGTATGATAATAAGAACTATTGAGATTTTACCTAAATATAAAAGCAACTTGGGGGATTATTCAATAACAGCAGACAAACCCTTCTCTAAAAGCGTTTCGCAAATGGGCTTTAATGTCTCGAATTCTCCTCGCTTAATTTGACACTTACCATTGTTATGAACGATATGTGCGCACTGCTCAGCCTGAATCATTGAATGCTCACAGTATTTAGTCAATTGATTAATAACGTGTTCGAAAGTATTAACATCGTCGTTATAAAGAATTAAATCTTTAAGTTCTACAATCTTTTCTTCAATTAATACTTCTTCTTGTGTTTGATTCATCTCTGACATATTCCAAATTTATAAAATTATTTGATTAGAAATACACACATCGAAAAAATAGGTTCATTAAAATAGTAATTCAATAATTGACTTACCTGTCCATATGTAAATACTAACCAATACAATTTCGCCCAAGAACACCGCAAAAATGAATTTCCAAAATGCCATTTTAATTGTGCCAGCTGCATAACAAATCAAATCGGTTGGAACAGCTGGAAAAAAGGACCACAATAACACAATTGAAAACCCATATTTCTCCATCTTACTGCGAACTCCTTCCATACGCGTTAAGTTCTTTCCTCTAAATAATTGTTCAGGAGTTAATATAGATGCGGCCTTGTAAACTAAGGAAGCCCCAATAAGAATACCGATCATTGAAACAATTAATACAAATACTGGTTCATCTGGATATAGAACCGTACCCATTAGCACAAACAAAGTACTTGGCAAAAAAAACAAAGCTCTTATACAGGATAATACGATAAACGTAAGCAGTATTAAGCTACTATTATTATGCAATACCGTTTTTAAACTTTCTGCAGTAAAAGAATTTGGATAAATTAAAAACAACGTTACAGTTATTAATATCAGAGCTATCCAAGTCCATCTTAAATATTTTTTAAACTGATCCATCAAAAACAATAGTACGATATTTCGCACAAAAAAAGCGCATGTAGTTACACATGCGCTTTCCAGATTTGCTTTTATGCTAATTTAAAGCTAGAGTCTTATCTTTATCATACCGCAATATGTAAGTAAATTCATACTTCAATGTTTCTTTTGCATCAATATTAATATTCCATACCAGTTTACCTGTTTTTTTATTGTAGTCTGCTAATCCTTTCTCAAGTAGTTCTACTTTGATATCTTCAATAGTGGAAACTGGAGTCTGATCTTCAACGATTATAGAAACACTTGTTGATTTATAGTTTTTTAGCGCCAATTGATACGTAACTGTTTTCTCTTTTTGACCCGTCAACTTTTTCACTTTTTCTTCGTCATTCGTTTTCTTTCTTGTTAAATAAATTCCTCTGTCTCTTCCTAACGCCAATTCTAAAGTATCGCTCATAACTGAAGGGTTTAATCTAGTTTGTCCAACATACGTCCCATCGTAATAGATATTAGCTATAGCCGGAAGTAAATTTAAATCTTCCCAACCACTTAATTTTGCCATTAAAAAAGCGTCTTTATCTAATTTGGGCACGATATGATATTGAAATGAAGCATCAATCTCCTCCGAAGTAACTGCCATTAAATGCGTCTGCCCATCTGATTTAATTGATTGAGGTATCTTTAATTCAAATTCTACCATCGCCATGTTATTATTCATTTGAGTAAAGTTTGACATGTGGGCAGCCTCTTCCAATTCATCCCATTGAAAATCAGCACCAGATGCTATATTGTCCTCTCTAATTGAAAGCGCTGCCGGAGCCATTGCGCTCTCTTTCGCCATCTTACTCTTAGAGTCTTTATTGTAATACCCTTGTGATTGCACAATAGGTTGAAAATATCTTAAATACCAGGTAGCTAAAGTGGGCTTAACATTGCTACGATTAGGGTTTATTGTTGACAAAGTCATATCCACATTATTCCAATCAATTCCCGTATTTTGATAAACATTCGCCTTGTAGGTTAGCTTTACTGGAGAATCAACATCATCTGCTCTTAAATCGTAAGAAGGAGACCACCCAGCACTTGGAACCATATAACTAAATTCAAGTGTACCGTAGGTCTCAACATCTGAAGAAACCGTAACGATAATTTGCTGAATCGGTAATTGGCGCTTAGCAACATTTCCTACATTGTAATTGTAATTTTTTAGTTCATTTAACCGTGCTTGCATTTTAGTGAGAAGTATTTTGTCATTATTTAACTTCTTATCAATTTTAAAAATTAATTTATTCAACTCCAGTAATTTTACACGCATGTAATCCATAGCATCTATCAAAGCTGCTATCGAATCATTTACGTTTTGACCTTTGATAACTCCACTTGTCAATAACATGGTTTTCTCCGATTTATAACCGTCAACTTCAATTTTCAATTCTTTCGCTAGCCAATTTAAATCACTTATGGAATCTTCTAATTGTGTTATTTCTTTTTTGATTTTAACCGGCATGGTGTTCGGCACATAGGCTTTAGGAACAGGGTGAAAAATATTTGAACTTACATCTAGAATAATAAAACTCCCTTTACCTTTTACTTGAATACTGTTTTTATCAAATTGCTGGGTCATTCCTTCAAAGACAATTTTTGTAATACCCTTATCAATTTTAAACTTCCCTTTTCTTTGAACTTGGGCCCCCTGAAGGAAAACTGTTACATTATTAATTTTAGAACTTACTTTTTTTTCAACTTCAGCCATTGCTGAAGATCCAATAAGGATTATGGCGATTAAAGTGCTTGTTATCTTTTTCATGGTTTCTATTTTTCAATTATTTGTGTCAATCGGTACATCACCCTTTTTAAAAAGTTCAATCAGTTTGAAAATAAAAATATTTCTATGTCGTTATTGCCTTATTTCACTACATTTACGCTCATAAATTTTTTTAATGAAAAATATAATTACACTTACTTTTTTAATTATTGCTCCAAATATTTTAGCACAAAACACTATCCTATTTGAGGACTTCAATGATGGTTTTCCCGCTGGTTGGCAAACTATTGATGGCGACGGCCTTGTCCCTTACAATGATCCTGCTGTTAATTTCATTTCAGATTCATGGGTGATACATGAAGATTATGATACTTTAGGTGTTAATGATTCTATTTTAATCAGTACCTCTTGGTTTGAAACTGCTGGTACTGCAGACAATTACATCGTTTTACCACCACTTACTTTAGGTCCTTTCGGAAATTACATCTCATTTGATTGCAAGTCAAAAGACCAAACATACCCCGATGATTTTGAGATTTTATTTTCATCTTCCAGTTTAAATACATTTACGAGTAACCCCGTTATTTTTGATTCAGTTGGACCATCCTACTGGACAAACTATACTGTTTCATTAGACAGTGCAGGAATTACAGGTGAAACGGTTTATTTAGCTTTTAGACACAATGCCTATGATCAATTTATTTTAGAAATTGACAATATCAAAGTGTTTACAGAAAGCCCTATGGGAATTGAAACTGAAGGTTCAAACGAGATTTCATTTTATCCGAACCCCGCTAAAGAGTGCCTAACTATTCGTGGCTTAGATGAAACAGTTCCCTATTCTATTTCGGACATTAACGGTAAACTGATTCAAAACGGAACTGCTTTTGATCGTATCAATCTAGAGAATTTGACTAAAGGATTCTACTTTCTTACAATTGGAAATACTATTTCGAAAAAGTTGATTGTAGAATAATTTCTAATTTGCTTCTTTGAAAGTAACATTACAAAATATTGTCCCAAACCCAATGAAAGATGAAGCTTTCTCTAATGAAAGTATTTGGGGAAAGGAATGCACATTAGAATCCAACCATTCCTATTTAATATCCTCCGATTCAGGAAAAGGGAAAAGCACCTTACTTTCATATATCTATGGACTTAGAGCTGATTATTCTGGTTCAATAAGTATAGGGGAAGAAAACCAAAAAAATATTTCTGTAGATAGTTGGTCAAAATTAAGAACGCATAAATTATCCTACCTATTGCAGGACTTAAGGTTGTTTAATCACCTTTCAGTTTGGGATAATTTAACTTTAAAAAATGATTTGACCAATCATAAAACTACTTCTGAAATTGAGAACATGCTTGATCAATTTGGTTTATTATCTAAGAAAAATCAATTAGCGGGAAAACTTTCTTTAGGACAGCAACAACGAGTAGCACTAATTCGATGTTTACTTCAGCCATTCGAATTCTTATTATTAGATGAGCCTTTTAGTAACATCGACTATACAAATATTCAAATAGCTAAAAGACTTATTGAAGAAGAGTGTAAGGCTAATAATGCTGGGTTTATCTTAGCTACACTAGGTCATGATTATGAATTTAAAAATGCAAACACTATCTTTTTATAGGGAAAATATCTCATGAAAAAAGCAATCAATAAAAAACAAAATATGTTCACGCTAGCGTTTTCCGCTTTGGGTGCTATTTTGGGTTTTACGCTTTTACTAATAACCCTTCAATTATTTACAGATGTTGACACCATTTTTAATTCAGAAGCTGATGCAATCGATTCAGAATACTTGGTACTTAAAAAGCACGTTTCAACCCTAAGTACAATTGGGCTTTCAAGCAATACGACCTTTGATTCAAATGAAATTGAAGAAATTAAAAACCAAAATTTCATAAAAGATATTGCACCATTTAACAATGCAACCTTTGAGGTAATGGCAGTATTGGGAATGGAAGGAGGTAAATTTCCTACGATGAAATCATTGGCATTTTTTGAAACGATTCCAGATCAATTCATTGATGTAGAAACGAACAACTGGGGGTGGGAAAAAGGAGACACCAAAGTTCCTATTATTTTACCCAATACTTATTTAGATGCCTATAATTTTGGTATCGCTCAAGCGGCTGGCACACCCCAAGTAAGCAAAGGAATAATTGGAGCTTTTTCCATTAAACTAGAAGTATCTGGAAATGGTGAAAAAGCTGTATACCAAGGAAATGTTATCAATTTTTCAGATCGAATAAATTCAATTTTAGTTCCTAAAAGTTTCTTAGATTTTGCAAATATGGAATATGGCACCCCCTCAAAACAAGAAACCTTTAGAGTAATTGTAGAAGTTACAGATGCCAATGACCCATCTTTAAAAAAATATATTGAAGAGAATGGTTATGAAACAAATAGTGAGCAATTAAGAGGTGGTAAAGTAGAGCAAATACTAAGAGGTTTCTTAAATTTCCACGTACTCATTGGAATAATAATCATTCTTCAATCTGCCTTTCTGTTTGTATTGTATTCTCAAATTTTAATTCAAAAGTCTAAATATGAAATTCAGTTGTTATTAATATTAGGATACCAATGGAGAACTATCACGAATCAAATAAATAAATCATTTATATGGGTATTTGTGCTTGTCGGATTCGTTTCATTCTTATGTTTTGGAGCTGTTAAATTATGGTTTAACACCTGGTTATTGGAAGAGGTTGGAATGGAAGTAACTAGCCTATTTTCAATAAGTACAATGCTTTTTGGTCTTGGATTCTTGTTGTTATTCTTATTCCTGACAGGGTTTAAAATTTCTAATAAAGTAAAACAACTAGCAAAACCGAATTCTTAATTTTTTGTTAAAGTTTACTATATAAAGCATCCAAAACTTATTTGGTGCGTCATTTGTTATACTTTCGAATTAGAAAAGAAAATTTTTAAAATATGAAGAAGTTATTATTACTATTTATTCTTTTTTCAGCCATTGGAGCAAGTGCTCAATACAGTCTTAAGTTTAAGATTAATGGTTTAAAAGACACCACAATCTTTCTTGCAAGGTATTTAGGTGATAAGTTGTATTATGCGGATACAGCTGAAGCTAAAAACGGCATAGTTGAATTTGAAAACCAATACGACGAAGGTGTTTATACTGTAATCTGCCCAGGCCCAAAATGGTTTGAAGTTATTTTAGCTGATAAGGAGATCGAAATGGAGACTTCAATCAGCAACTTCATTACAAACATGAAGGTTAAAAAATCTGAAAATAACAAAATCTTTTACGATTACATCAAATTTATAAACGAGAAGAAGAACGAAGCAAAAGACAAAACCGAGGATAAAGCACTCATGGGCAGATTAGATAAAGAGGTTAAAGCTTATCAAAATAAATTAGTAGCTGAAAACAAAGATTTACTTGTTGGAAAACTAATTAATATGTCAATTGACCCAATCATTCCTGATGCCATAATGAAAAATGACACTTTACGATACCGTTATTACAAAGAACATTATTGGGACAACATTGACCTAACAGATAAAAGACTGGTTCACTACCCTGCATTTAAAAATAAGCTTGAGTTTTACTTCGAGAAAATGATATTACAGCAAGCAGATACGATTTGTGAAAACGCACATAAAATTATTGATCAAATAGAAAATGGTTCTGAAATGTTCAAATACGTTGTGCATTTTATAACATACAAGTACGAAACATCTAAAATTATGGGGATGGATGCAGTTTTCTATTGTATGGCAGATTCTTACTATTGTCCTGCTGATAAATCCAGAGCATATTGGCTAGATCCAGATAAATTAAAAGAATTGTGCGAAAGAAAAGATGCTGTTGGACCACTTAGAGTTGGACAACCTGCACCAAGAATAATTTTAGCAGATACAACAGAAAAGAAATGGGTTGATTTTTACACACAGGTAAAAACGGATTATACAGCTCTTATATTTTGGGCGGATGATTGTGGACATTGCAAGAAAGAAATGCCAAAATTGAAGAAGTTATACGCCGAACTGAAAGAAAAAAAAGTTAACATCGAATTTGTTGCAGTTGGAACTAGTCTTGAAAATAAAGGATGGAAGAAATTTATTAAAGAGAATAACCTTCCGTGGATAAATATTTCAGATTTTCCAGATGCGAACGAAAATGCAATAAAATACTTAAACGAACTAAGAGTAACAGACTTACAAAGTTTAAACTTTAGAAAGACGTATGATATTTTCAGTACTCCTCAAATTTACCTATTGGATAAGGACAAAGTAATAAGAGCAAAAAAACTGGATGCGAAAAACCTGGCTAAAATTTTAGAACATAAATTAAGTATTGAGCTTGATTATGAGGAACCAGAGGAAGAAGAAAAGAAAAAAGAGGATACGCACTAGTTAATTTACTTGTTAACGAAGTGTTAAAGAATAAATAAGTGCGAGAAACCTGATTATATTTGTAGTTAGGAAATTAAAATTTAAACAATAAATAAAATTAAAATTATGAAAAAAGCGATCTTAACATTTGGGATGATGTTTTTAGCGGTAATGGCATTCGAAGTTAATGCTCAAGCTAAAACTACACCTGCTGCAAAAGCTGCACCTGCTGCAAAAGCTATCCAAGTTGGTGGTGCCGAAATTAGCTTCGAAAAAGAAGTTCATGACTACGGTGTTATGGAACAAAATGGGAATGGACAGTGTGAATTTGTATTTACAAACACCGGAACAGAGCCATTATTAATTACTAACGCTAGAGGGTCTTGCGGATGTACTGTGCCAGATTGGCCGCGTGAGCCTATCGCACCGGGAGCTTCTTCTGCTATCAAGGTAAAATATGACACAAAGAGAATCGGTTTAATTAACAAATCTGTAACGATTACGTCAAATGCAGAAACTTCTACTAAAATTATTAGAATTAAAGGTGAGGTTAAAGCACCAGCTGCTGGCGCAACACCTATCAAGCCTGTTGATGGACCTGCTATTAAAAAAGGATAATTAAATCACAAAACTATTTAAAAACTCCGATTGATTATCGGAGTTTTTTTTTACCTGATTTTTAAACATGAAGCTATTTTTGACCAGCCTACTATTTATCTTTTCCTTAAACGGAAACAGTCAAGCAAAGATTACGTTTAAAGAAAAAACCCATAGGTTTCCAAAGACAAAAGAAGGTGTTTTACTAGAACATGATTACGCTTTTACAAACACTGGAAATAAGCCACTGATAATTGATGGAATAAAAGTTACTTGCACATGCACGAAATTCACTTATCCAAAAACACCGATTTTGCCGGGCGAAAAAGGTGTTATTCATGTTTCTTTTGATACCAATAAAAAATATGAATGGCAAAATAGAACATTGGTAATTTCAAGCAATGCTGAAAAACCGAAAAGCATTATTCGTTTCAAAGTAATGGTTGTTAACGAAAAGCATTAGGTTTTGAAAGTATTTTAGGAGAAAAAACTAGCTTTTGTGTTTATAGCTATTTCATCATTACATTTGTAAATCATTCACCTACCATGAAAAAATACATTATTTACTTCTCCATTTTACTTTCCCAAATAGTTGGATGTGGACAAGAAAAATACAACAGTTTGTTTTGGGAAATATCAGGAAATGGGCTTAAAGATCATTCATACTTATACGGGACCATGCACACGCAAGATGAGCGCGCTTTCCAATTTAAAGAAGGTGTAATGGACGCTTTTAACAAGGCAGAAATATACGCTATGGAGCTAAATATGGATAGTGTGAATCAAGGTGCTTTATTGAGCAAATTAATTATGGACTCAACTTACTCCCTTAAAACATTGTTAACAACGGATGAATATGCAGTAGTATCAAATTTCTTCAAGGATTCGTTGGGACAGCCCTTATTTATGTTTGAAAAGATGCAACCGCTGTTTACAGCCCAAATGGTTACTCTAAGAGATTTAGAAGCACAACAAACCGACGCATTGGATATTTACTTTTTTAAAGAAGCTAAAAAACAAGAGAAACAGACAATTGGTTTAGAAAAAACCATGGAACAAATCGATGCATTTAGTGCCATCCCATATGAATTACAGGCTAAGGGATTAGTTGATGCAGTAACAGACTATGGAAAGGAAGGTAAATTAGACATGGACACCATGATAAAACATTATGCTGAAGGAAACCTGGACAAACTTTTGGAAATGACAACAAAAGATGAAGAAGATAAAGAAATGGCTAAAATTTTTAACGATATATTCCTAGTGAAACGAAATTATAACATGGCCGATAGAGCTGAGCCATACATTAAAGAAGGAAGCACCTTTATTGCAGTTGGTGCTGCTCACTTGCCTGGAGAAGAAGGTGTTATTGAACTACTGCGTAAGAAAGGTTATAAAGTAATTGCAAAATAAACCCGTGATTCCTAAATCAATATGTTTAATGCCATGGATTCATTTATATGTGGATACAAGCGGAAATGCAAAAGCCTGCTGCAATACCAGTATTACCTATGGTAATGTAAACAACGAGAGTATCGAATCTATTTGGAATGGAGAATCGATTAAAACATTTCGGAAAAACTTACTAGAAGGTCAGAAAGATAAAAGGTGTGCATCTTGTTTTAAAAGAGAAGCAGTCAATAAAAGCAGTATTCGAACCGAAACCTTAGACAAGTACAAATCTTACCTTGAATGGCTTCCAAAGACCTCCTCTGATGGCACCTGCAAGCTATCTAAACCGGTTTATTTAGATATTCGCTACAGTAACGTTTGCAATTTGAAATGCAGAACATGTTGGCATGGAGCTAGTTCTAGCTGGTTTAATGATGCTAAATTATTGAGAACTAATTTTGGAGATAAAGCCCTAATAAAAGCAACACCAAAGAATGAAAAATTAATTGATGACTTGTTCACCTTCGACACTGAATTAGCGGAAGTATACTTTGCAGGTGGAGAGCCATTAAGGATGGAGGAACATTATTCCTTCTTAGATTCTTTACTTGCTAAAAATCAAACGGATCTTCATTTACGCTACAATACAAATCTAAGTACATTAGCATTAAAGGGTAAAAGTGTTTTAGACTATTGGAAAAAGTTTAAGAAAATTACCATAGCTGTAAGCATTGATGCAATTGGCGAAAAAGCAGCGTATATTAGAAGTGGATTGAAATGGAATAAGTTTTTGGAAAACATTGAATTAATCAAGGAACAATGTCCACACATTAAACTCCAAATTGCGCCCACGGTTAGTAACTTATCCATACTCACATTATGCGATTTACATCAATATTTTGTTAAGAATAATTTAACAAAAATGAATGATATCTACCTCAACATACTGGATCGTCCGAATTATTACAATTGCAAAAACTTATCAAAACCAGTTAAGGAAAAAGCGAAAGAGAATTTAATCGCACACATACATTGGTTAAATCAAAACAATGCTTCAAAACTTGTAATTAAAGAATTTGAAGCCGTAATCGACTATATGACAATTCCCTCTAACGCTTCTGATTTAAAAGAATTTGCAAAACAAACTGAAAAATTGGATACAATTAGACATGAAGACTTTAATACCATTTTTCCAGAATTGAGGGATTTATCAAAAATCTGAAATACCTTACTTATATTGAATATCGAACAGCTTCTTATAAGCTCCATTCAGGCTTAATAATTCTTGATGTGATCCTGATTCAATTATCTCACCTTGTTCCATTACAATAATCTTATCCGACTTACTGATAGTGGATAATCGGTGGGCAATAATAATAGAAGTTCTACCTTCAGTCAATTTTTCAATAGCTAATTGAATCAATTCTTCTGATTCGGTATCTATTGAAGAGGTAGCTTCATCTAAAATTAAAATACGCGGATTGTAAACGTAGGCTCTAATAAAAGAGATCAATTGGCGTTGACCAACTGATAACATTCCTCCCCTCTCTCCTACTACAAAATCGTAATTATCGGGTAAAGACATAATAAATTCATGCGCTCCAACTTGCTTCGCTGCTTCAATTACTTTTTCTCTCGAAATGGAATCATCTCCAAGAGTAATGTTATTTAAAACAGTATCTGAATACAAAAAGACATCTTGTAAAACCACAGCTACATTGTTACGAATTAAGTCAATATCAATATCCCTTAGTTCATCTCCGTCAACTATTATTTCTCCTTTTTGATATTCGTAAAACCGACTTAATAGGTTTATAATAGACGACTTTCCAGCTCCAGTTGCACCAACAAACGCTATAGTTTCTCCTGGAGAAAGTGAGAAATTAATACCTTTTAGAACAAAGGTGGGCTCATTGTAGGCAAACCAAACATCTTTAAAAGCTATATCTCCTTTAAACTCCTTACTCACAACCTCACCATTATTCTCAATTTGCTCCTTTGTGTCAAGCACCTTAAACACACGAGAACTACCAACCATGCCCATTTGCAACACATTAAAACGATCTGCAAGCAGGCGGATAGGTCTATACATCATATTTATAAAAAGCATGAACATTGTAAGTTGAGCAGCTAAATCACTTCCCTTTACACCTTCATTATCCAGCTGCATCATTGTGTAAATAATTAACAATGCCAATGATAATGAACTTAATATATCAACAATTGGCATAAATATAGAATATGCCCAAACCGACTTAATGTGAGCTTTTTTGTGCTTTTCATTAATCTTTTTAAACTTTTCAGATTCTATTTCCTCCCTTCCAAAAATCTTGACAATATTAATTCCGGTAAGATGTTCTTGAACAAATGTATTCAAGCGAGATACTTGCGTTCGCGCTTCCTGAAAAGCTTTTTTTATTGCCTTTTTAAAAATATTAGCAGCAACCAATAAAATAGGAATTGGAATGATAACCATTAATGCTAATTCCCAATTTATTACAAACATGCAAACCAATACCCCAGCAAGCTTTAACAAATCACCAAAGATGGTCAGCAATCCTTGAGAAAAAACATCTGCTACGGTTTCAATATCGCTAACAGCTCTGGTTACCAGCATCCCAATCGGATGCGTATCAAAATACTTGAGTCGCAATCGGGTAATATGTGAAAATAACTCTACACGTAAATCTTTTATTACATTCTGACCAATTATATGTCCTACATAAGTATGAAAAAACTGTCCTATTGCCTCTGACATTAATAATCCAATGAGAACAAAAGTCCAGTATAAAAGTCCTGCGGCATCCGGGTTTTCGATGCAAGAACCCACCATAAACCCAAAAATAATAGGACGAATAGAAGTAACAACAGCCAAAATGAAGGTCAGTGCTAATGCACCCACCATTAACATTCTATACGGTCGTGCATAGCCCATTATTCTTGCGAACAATTTACTATCCCACGCTTTTCCGGTTACTTCACTCATTGATTTATTCCTATTGCCTCACAAAAGTACATTATTTAGACTGAATCAAATTGATTCGGCTAGCACTAATTATGAAAATATAATCTATCTTTGTTGCATGAAATTAGTACTATTATCTATAGGTTTATTAGCTTTAGGAGTCTTAGGAATTTCCATAAAAATATGGGCTAAAAAAGACGGTGAATTTGCAGGAACTTGTGCGAGCAACAACCCCCTATTAAAGCAAGAAGGAGAGTCTTGCAGTGTATGCGGTGCTCGCCCAGACGAAATGTGTAAGGAAGATAAATAATTCTTTCATCCTCTGCTATTCGAGACTTTTTACTTCCAATACCTTATCATCTTGATAAGTTTTATTAAAAACTGATAATTATGCTTTAACCGAAGCTTATTAGGGTTATCTTTGCACCAGATATTAAAAACATACAGGATTATGAGTGTGCCAGTTGTTAAGTTTAATGTAAAAGATCAAACGGAGTTCTTCAAAGAATTACGAAAGAGAGTTAACAAGTATTTTAAAGACAATAACATTTCTCGATATGCAAATTTCAACATGAAATTTAAATCAGCATTTATGATCTGTCTATACTTTGCACCATTGGTCTTAATGCTGACTGGTATTGTTGCAAACGTTTGGTTGGTTTTATTAATGTGGGCGTTAATGGGGTTTGGAATGTCAGGTATTGGCTTATCAATTATGCATGACGCCAACCATGGCTCTTATTCAAAGAACCAAAAAGTAAATAACGCAATGGGGTGGTTAATCCATTTTATTGGAGGATACAAAGAAAATTGGAAAATTCAACACAACGTTCTTCACCATTCTTTTACGAATATAGAGGGGTTTGATGAAGATATTGAAATCGGAATAATGCGCTTCAGTCCTACTCAAAAAAGGAGAATGCTGCATCGTTTTCAAATATTTTATGCACCATTTTTATACGGATTGATGACAGTTTATTGGTGTAGTGCTAAGGACTTTATTCAATTATTTCGCTACAATAAAAAAGATTTATTAAAAGGACAAGGGCTTACCCTTGCAAAAGGGTTTTTTCAGATTCTAGCAAATAAAATATGGTATTTTGCTTTGTTACTTGTAGTACCCTCCCTATTGGTTGATCTACCTTGGTGGCAATCTTTTATTGGTTTTGGAATTATGCACTTTATTTGTGGATTAATCCTTTCTTTTGTATTTCAACCTGCTCACGTCATTGAAGAAACAGAATTTTACGATACAGATGAAAATGGAACTGTTGATAATAACTGGGCTATACATCAAGTTAAAACTACTGCAAACTTTGCGAATGGCAGTTACTTTTTTTCCTGGTTTATTGGTGGTCTAAATTTTCAAATTGAACACCATTTGTTTCCAAACATTTGTCATATTCATTATAAGAAGCTTTCCAAAATAGTTCAGGAAACAACTAAGGAATTCAACTTACCTTACCACCAGCATAAAACATTTTTTGGAGCTATTAAAAGTCATTTGACTTTACTTAATCAACTTGGCACGGGAAAATATGAACGTAACTTAGCCAATAATAAAGGCTAAGAAAATTCCCAAATTGATCTATAGGTTTCTAGGATGTTACAATTCATTGACTCCCAAATTTTGCTTGATATTGACTCATTTCACTACTCTATTTTTATCTAATATTCTAAATTTAATCAATGCTTCTAACTCTGTTTTCAAGGGTTGATTGATTACTCCTAATTCCAACAGTAGCTCATTTGAAGCACCTAAAACGGGCACTTGTTCATGGAAATTATCGCGTGAAAAATGGACGTATTTCATAATCCAAAAAGCATCAAACACCTTAAAAAACCGAGTAACAAATGCTTTCTCAGAATTTGCATTTTTTGCTATTTCATCTATTTTTACACTAAATTCTCGCACATCAATAAACTGATTAATTAACCTGCTTAAAGTGCTGGCTTTTAATTTATTATCACATAACAAAACCTCTCTAACAAACGCTTTAAGCTCTACAAATATCTTAAAGTTATATGTTTCTAGCCTTGTCTGGTTTGAACCTATAATTTCACCAACCGCTTTCCCGGTTCCAAACGGAACTCGATCCGAAATTCTTGGTGACGGAACTACTGTAGTAACATTTAGCTCCGTAAAGCTTCCCAACTGTATAATCTTATTTAAAAAGTAAAAATCCTCCCCCGCTTTTCGTTTATTCATTCCGCCTTGTTTGGCATATGCCGAAGCTCTAACTGCCATACTCGAACCTATCGTATGAAACACAAATGGAAGTCCGGTATATTGCTGTGCATTTTTGTAATAGCGCAAATGCAATTCATATGAAATAATCGCATTATATTCTTCCATGGTATGAGAGCTCCCTTCTAAAGGGTGCTCAAAATGAATAGAACATCCGGGAGTTTTTGGATGCTTTTTAAAATGGGATATAATTGCTTCAAAATAATTTGATTCACAAAGACTATCTGCATCAAAACAAACAATAATTCCATCTTTATTAATCTTCGAGAATCGATTTAAAGCTTCATCCATTCCAATTTTCCGAGCCAATCCTACACCCGCTTTTTTAGGAGGCATATCAAATACTTCTAGGGTTTTAAAAGTTATTGACTCAGAATTGTTCTTCACAGCAAATCCATTTGCTTGAATTGCTGTTGTTTCGTTTTGACGAACAATATTTTCAGCTGCATTTAATCCATGATTGATAACAGTAATAACCTCAACAGAAACACCTAGCGGAACAAAAGAATCCTTAAGCGACTGCAAACTTTCCAACAAATTAGGCTCATTATAGGAAGGAATAACAACGATCAATTCCAAATTGGAAGGAACAAGACTATTCAATTCTGATTCTCGATAATTGAATCGATCAAAATAAACAGCAGCAATAGAACGTATTTCTTTAGCCATCCTGTGTTATCAAGGAGATAATCGTTCTATTTTCCATTCTGCACCTTCTTTGACATAAACAATTCTATCGTGCAAACGACTTGCTCTACCTTGCCAGAATTCTATCTTGCTTGGCTTTAAAACATACCCACCCCAATGATCAGGACGGTTAACCTCAATATCTTTATAAAGTTCTGTATAATTTAAAACACGCTTTTCCAATTCTTCTCTAGTTGTCAAAACATCACTTTGCAATGAAGCCCAAGCTCCTATTTGACTCTTTTTAGGACGGCCGGCAAAGTATTTGTCAGATATGTCTTTCGAAACTTTAACAACATCACCTTCTATCCTAATTTGCCTCTCAAGTTCTGCCCAATACAAATTAAGAGCTGCTTTCGGTGTCGAAAGTAATTCCTTTCCTTTTTGGCTTAAGTAGTTCGTATAAAAAACAAAGCCATCATCTAAAATATCGCGCATATACACAATACGTGATGAAGGCTGACCATCTAAACCAACCGTAGAAAGACACATCGCATAAGGATCTAGGATTTTAGAATTAACGGCCTCTTGAAACCAAACCGCATATTGTTTAAAAGGATCATTATCAACTGAACCCTCAGTTAAAGGCCTCTCAGCAAAATCTCTTCGAACCTGATTCATATAATTCTTAATTTCCTCTAAACTCATATTACTATTTTCTAAATAAAAAAAGACATTGCAAAGATAGTACTTGTAAGGCCTTTTTCTAAACTATTTTATCAAATACGCTACACAAATTAGCTATACGATTTATTATAGTACTTTTCATAAGCATAAAAATATTCAATATCGGTTGCTTCAATGCTTTGCAACTAAATCTCCACTCTGAGAGCAACGTGTAGATTTTTCTAATTCTAACTTCCTACCTTTTAAATACAGGCTCTGTTATTTTCAACACAACACTACTTCCATCTTTTTTTGCGCCAATTAACACAGATGGCTGTTTAGCTGTAAACGCAAATTTCTCTGCTTTAAATTCAAATCTACTTCCTTCATTTTTGACAAAAGCTTTGTCGTATTTTGCAGATTTTGCAAAACCTTCAGGCACTCTTTCTTGAATAACCTTAATCATTGACTCTTTCAAAGCACTGGCTAGCAAAGCGTCATTATTTGTATTAAATTCAACTTGGAATTCATAAATATTATCTCCGTCTACAAAAACTTGTTGCCCTTTTCCTGCTTTAAATTTAACTTTAACACCGAAGACATTTCCTTCCTTAGCTCCGTTTATAGTATTTGCAAAACTTCCCTTTTTACTGTCGTTTAAAATAGATTGAAAGACGGAATCAAAATCTTCCATAACAGACTTTATAAGTAACGCTCTCTCCCTGGCGTCTTGTTTTTTCTGCTGATCACCTATTTTAGCTATTAAACCATCAAGTTTTGTGCGAAATATTTGCTTATCACTATCCGACCATTTAACCAAATCAGTATCTTTTAAAATAGTATAGACATTAGATAATGCCATACTTTGATCAGATAGGTTCTCTGTAGTAACTATCATTGCTTTTAGCATTTTTACTTCATATACCTTAGAAATAAATTCCACAGTCAATTCAGATACTTGCTTGACAGTAGAAGCGTCTTTACAATTCGACTCCCATGTCTTTTTTTGCTTTTTCCAAGCCTTAACAAATTCTTTATTGGAAACATTTGACTCCAGTTCTTCTAGCATTCCTGCATAATCCTGAATCAATCCTTGTGCGTTTCCTCCAAAAGCGAATAAAGAAACGAGTAATATTAAAAATAATTTTTTCATAACTCTAAATTAATAAATTTCACAAAACCCTATAGGCTAAAGCAATATTTTGAGGAAGCTGATGCAAACTCTATGCCGTCAAAATTATTAATTACAGATAATAAAGATGAAAAAGAGAGAAATACTTTTCATTTTCATAATTTTATACGGAATTTACAATAGTACTTCCTATTGCAATATAACAATGGACATAATTCATTCATTTACAAACTAATAAGGAATTAAAATGAAACTATATTCAATAGAAACAGGTAATTTTAAATTAGACGGAGGTGCAATGTTTGGAGTTTTACCAAAAGCTTTATGGGAGAAAACCAACCCTGCTGACAGCAACAACATGTGTACGTGGAGCATGAGAAGTATGTTAGTAGAAGATGGAAACAGGTTGATGCTTATTGACACTGGAATTGGTAATAAGCAGAGTGACAAATTTTTTAGTCATTATTACTTACACGGCGACAATAATTTAAAAAAGTCCTTGAACAAACTTAATTTTGGTTTAGATGATATTACCGATGTGTTTTTAACACATTTACATTTTGACCATTGCGGAGGCAGTGTTGAATGGAGAGATAGCGAGCATACGCAATTACAACCTGTTTTTAAAAATGCTAAATACTGGAGCAACGACAAGCATTGGAAATGGGCAACAGAACCAAATCCTAGAGAAAAAGCTTCTTTTTTAACCGAAAACATTCTACCTATTCAAGAAAGTGGTCAACTTGATTTCGTAACACGAACTGACAGGATAACCAAAAATGTATTTGCAGGCATGGATGTCTTTTTTGCTGATGGACACACAGAAAGCCAAATGATACCCATGATAAAGTACAAAGAAAAAACTGTTGTATTTATGGCAGATTTACTACCAAGTATTGGCCACTTGCCATTGCCTTATGTTATGGGCTATGACACGCGTCCATTGCTAACAATGGACGAAAAGCTACAATTTTTAAATTTAGCAGCCGATGAGGAATTCATTCTTTTCCTAGAGCATGATAGCATAAATGAATGTTGTACTGTCCAACATACCGAAAAAGGGGTAAGACTTAAGGAAACATTGAAATTGTCTGACTTATAAAAGTCAGTAATATTTTACAAAACTGCTATTTAAATTAATTTTAAGTAGTACTTTTGTACTCACAAAAATTATAACAAACAATTATTTAAAAATATAAAAAATGGGAGTATTAGTAGGAAGAAAAGCACCAGGATTTTCAGCAGCGGCTGTTACAAATGGTAACGATATTGTAACAGATTTTACACTAGAGCAATTTAAAGGGAAATATGTAATTTTATTCTTTTACCCAAAAGATTTCACATTTGTATGTCCAACTGAACTGTATGCATTTCAAGAGAAATTAGAAGAATTTAAATCTAGAAATGTTGAAGTTATTGGTGTATCAACAGATACTGAGCAATCTCACTGGGGTTGGTTAAACATGGCAAAAAATGCGGGTGGAATTAAAGGCGTAACATATCCTTTAGTAGCAGACACGAACAAAACCATCTCAACGAACTATGATGTTTTAGCTGGAGATTGGGATTACAATGAAGAAGGAGAAATGACTGCTACAGGTGAGCTAATCGCTTACAGAGGTTTATTTTTAATTGACAAAGAAGGAACAGTTAGACACCAATTAGTGAATGACTTACCCTTAGGTAGAAATGTTAACGAAGCTATGAGAATGGTTGATGCACTTCAACATTTAGAAGAACATGGTGAAGTTTGCCCTGCTAACTGGGTGAAAGGTGCTGATGCTATGACTGCTACTCATGAAGGTGTTGCTGACTACTTAAGTAATCACTAAGTAATTTTAAAATATTCTAAAATAAAAAAAGAGCCGTTTATAACGGCTCTTTTTTTTTGAAATTCATGTCGAATTTCAAAACTTATAAACAAGCATAACATCAAGATGACCTAAATCAAAATCAATAAAATCATCAATGGGATTGTATTGTTTAAATTGATCCGCTAATTTTTCTGAAATAGCCAAATAATAATTGAATTGAGGGGTTAGCTGCAGGGTCACCATAAATACTTCATCTAAAAACCAATCAAATCCAAAACTTACATCTATTCCTGTGATAAAATAATCACTACTATGACTTCCGGTGTAAAATGGATCTACATCATTGTCTATTCGATAAACTCCAATTGAATCAATCATTAATTCATTCTGACGATATTCAGAATAAAATTGCCCATACCCTAAAATAATATCTGCTCCTATATGAAATCTGCCAGCACCGCCACCTTTTATCTCTTCAAACCCGATTCTTATATCACCTGTTTTATAATCTGATTCGTAATATCTATTTGTTATACTGGAATCAGAAGACCCTATAGTTCTAAAAGCATAAAAAGATGTCTTATTCGCAAGCGTCATATAATTGGCACTAAACCTTATATTCCTATATCCTTTATTCCTCTTGTAGACTAGGCTCATTTTCGCGTTCCTATTCTCCCTTCCAAATGAAGAAGTGAATAGAGGTGATAAATTTACTCCTAGATAATTTCTTCTCGCCTCAAAAAAAATTGAATCTGATTCCTCAAAAAACAAACTGTCCTGGGCACTAGTTATAATTAAAGAAGATAGTAAAACCCCAAAAACCGCAATGCATTTAACAAAAACTTTCATTCCCCCTAAGTTAAGGATTAAATCTATTAACTGTCAAATAAAAAAAATCAATCTGTGTTATAATCTAATTCTAATCTTCAAAATTAGCTACAAATTGATTCCAACAATACATACGTCATCAACTTGCTCCATTTCACCGCGCCAGTCATCAAAGATCCTATTTATATCGCTCTTTTTTTCTTTGGATGTTCTATGACTGATAGATAGCAGTAATTCCTTAAACTTTTTATGCTTAAACTTTTTACCTTTTGGCCCTCCAAATTGATCCACCATTCCATCTGTAAAAAGATAAAGCGTATCATTTTTTTCAAAATCAATCTTCACATTTGTAAAAGGCGTTCTTTTATCAAACTGTCCTATTGGTTGTTTATCAGCTGAAAATGTTTCTATTTTCTTCTCTTTTCCTTTCACTAGGTAAATAGGATTATTGGCTCCAGCAAACCAAAAATCTCCCGTTTTCAAATTCCAAGAACACAGCGATATATCCATACCATCTTTCACCATATCATCACTTTGAGAAAAAGCCTCAATAACTAAATCTGTTGTTTTGTCTAAAATAGCTGCTGGAGCTATTAATTTAAATTCTCGAATCGCTCTATTCAATGCGCCATTGCACACAACACTAACCATAGCTCCTGGAACTCCATGCCCAGTGCAATCAGCAACTGCAAAAAGAATGTGACTTCCTACTTGTTCCATCCAGTAAAAATCACCAGCTACAATATCCTTGGGCTTATACAAAACAAAACTATCTGGAAAATACTTATTTACCAATCCCTGGTTTGGAAGAATAGCATTTTGAATCCGCTGCCCATAAGATATACTATCAGTAATCTCTTTATTTTTCCATTTTAACTGAGCTGTAAATTCTCCGACACTACTTTCCGCTTTAAATTTTCGATTATTTACCAAAAAGGAAATGAACAATACAGAAAAGACAGTGATTATAAATATTAGCTTACTAATTCCTTCCACCTCATTCATTAAAACGAACACAGTCATTAAAACAAACAACATTGAAATGAATGAAATGAATATTTTTCGACTTTCAAACCCTACGGTAATTGCCGAAATCACTACCAAAAAACCCATATCATTGTTTGGGTTAAATTCATTCATTTTAAGCACGAAAAGCTGCCAAATCACAACTACAACATACAAGACAAGCATAATAATTTGCATGTTACGCTTAACCCATGAAAATTTAAAACTAGCAATTAATATAAATATTCCTACTGGCGCTAAAATCTCTTTAAATAATGGGGGGCTAACCGCTTCTGGATTCCCGTAAGCAAAAGCAAGCCCAAATAACGGAATCATTACGGCTAGTAAAAACAGTAGCAATCTGTAAATTGATAAATATTGATCTTTTATATCTTTCACTATAAGTATAAAACATGCGAAATATAGTAACTATAATCTTTAAAAAAGAAAATAATTAAAGCATTCCCATTATACCCTATTAAGCGCCATCCATTTTACCTCCATGAGCTCCATTTATTTAGAAAAAAACCTTACTTTGTGCAAAATTACCGGATTAATCACGTTTTACTATTGATTAATTCAATTTATGAATAGATGAAAACAAAACGTTGGCTACCCTTCTTGGTAACTTTATTATTAACTTTAGTTAACCTTGAAACCTTTGCCCAATCCACAATTACGGGAACAATAATTGAAAAATCTTCCGGTGAAACGATTATTGGAGCTGCCATTCTCGAAAAGGGCACATCTAACGGATGTGTAACTGATTACAATGGAAAATTCCGATTAAAATCAGACAACAACTATCCAATCACTCTCATCATTCGTTTTATTGGGTATACTACTCAGGAGTTAATTGTCAAATCTGCTAGTGATAAAATAAAAATCATGCTAACAGAAGATAGCCAACAATTAGATGCGGTAGAAATAAGAGAGATTAGTATTTCTCAAAAGCAAAAAGAATCAGCATTAACAGTTGAGTCCATGGGGGTTCAGGCCATTAAACAAAATTCTTCTGCTGATTTTTATGAAGGTCTAGGAAACTTAAAAGGAGTCGATTTAACAGCTGCGAGTATTGGATTTAAAGTGATTAATACGCGTGGATTTAACTCGACATCTCCGGTTCGATCATTGCAGATTATAGATGGTGTAGACAACCAAGCTCCAGGTTTAAATTTTTCTCTGGGTAATTTCTTAGGCGTATCTGAACTAGATGTAAAAAAAGTAGATTTAATTGTTGGTGCTAGCTCTGCATTTTATGGACCCAATGCTTTTAACGGAGTTATTGGCATGGAAACAAAAGACCCATTCTTTTTCGAAGGATTGAGCGTAATGGCAAAAGGAGGTGAAAGAAATTTAGCAGACTTCTCCCTAAGATATGCACATGTATTTAAGAACAAAGACAGTGTTGATAGATGGGCCATGAAATTTAACCTTTCCTATCTGCGGGCGGATGACTGGGTAGCGGATAATTACGACTCGATATTCGAGAGCGAAAGTTCTATTGACAATTGGGGTGGATATGATGCTGTAAATAGATATGGCGATGAGTTAGGCGTTCGATATAACAGCAAGGGAGATTCAGTTAACAGACCCGGTTTAGGGGTTTTCTACAGAACTGGCTACGAGGAAAAAGACATTGTGGATTATGATACAGAAAACTTAAAGGCAAACCTTGCTTTGCATCATAAATTTAAAAATAACTCTCAATTCATAGCTTCTTCAAGCTTTGGCACCGGAACCACTGTTTATCAAGGGGACAACCGATATAGCCTAAAAGACATATTGTTTTTTCAGAATAAAATTGAATACAAGAGCAATAAAGGTTTTATTAGGGCTTATGCAACCCATGAAGATGCGGGCAACTCTTACGATGCCGTATTTACAGCTCTTTTAATGCAAAATGCAGCAAAAAGTGATAGCGATTGGGCGAAAGATTATGCGAATTATTGGGCTACATATATTTCAAATAAAATAAAAAACCTACCAGGATATCCCCAGCCAGTGCAAACACCAAACGGATGGGAAACAGATACAGATGCAATTGGGGAATTTCTTTTAGGAATTGGAGATAGTCTCGACATATGGCATGCAGAAGCAAGGGCTGCTGCAGATTCTCCTTTTTCAGGTGCGTTAATTAAAGATGATAATACATACAGATTTGAACCGGGAACTGCAGCTTACGACTCGCTTTTAAATAGTATAACCTCAAAGACTGCCTTTACAGAAGGAGGATCTAAATTTTACGATAAAAGTGCTCTCTATCATATTCATGCAGAGCGAAGATTCTCTTTAGATACAAATCAATTTTTCAAACTGGATATTACCACTGGTGGAAATTACAGAATGTATACTCCGATGTCTCAAGGAACATTATTTAGCGATTCAACGGAAAGAATCACCAACCAAGAGGGTGGCCTTTATTTAGGCCTAGAAAAACGATTTTTAGAAGAAAAATTAAAAGTAAATGGGACATTTCGAGCAGATAAAAATCAAAATTTCGATATGGTATTCTCCCCAGCAGCTTCCATGGTATACAAGTTTGACATAAACAATATATTGCGATTCTCTTTTTCTTCAGCAACAAGAAATCCTACACTGCAAGATCAATATTTATATTACAATACGGGTAGAGCAATTTTGCTAGGAAACATTAATGGCTATGACTCTCTAACAACTACTGAATCTGTTGGCTGGCTTCTTGATACACAAAATCCAGACACATTAGTTTATTTTAATGTTGCTCCGATTGTCCCTGAAAAAGTAAAAACAATTGAATTGGGCTTCAGAACATTAATTAACAAAAGTATTTATGTTGACGCAGGCTATTATTATAGTTTCTATAAAGATTTCATTGGATACAACATTGGAGTTGAACCGACAATAGAGCCTATAACTAACTCATTAAACCCAAATAAAACTACTGCCTATCGAATAGCTGCAAATGCCGAAACTGGAGTTACCACTCAAGGATTTTCGATTGGAATAAATTACTATTTTAAGAAATATGTTAAAATAAGCGGTAACTATTCTTGGAATAAATTAAACACGCAGGATTCGTTAGACCCAATAATTCCTGCATTTAACACCCCTGAACATAAATTCAATATTGGAGTAACCGGAAGTGAAATAAAGAAGTTTGGATTTAATGTAAATCTCAAATGGATTGAAGGTTTCTTATACGAAGGTTCTCCTCAATTCACGGGTATCGTTCCAACTTATTATTTATTGGATGCACAGGTTAATCGAAAAGTTCCAAAAATTAATGCTATATTTAAACTTGGAGTATCAAATATTTTAAACAGAAAACAATTTCAAGTTTATGGAGGACCTCGTGTAGGTAGGATGGCATACGTATCCGTAACCATCGATTTGGATGACATTTAACTAACAAAAATAGAAATCAATAACTAAAACTAGAATTATGAAAAAAAAATTACTTTTAACTGCGGCATTTTGCGCTTCGCTTATTGGACATGAAACTACTGCCCAAACGCGCTACCTGGATGCAGACTTCTTCAGCAGCGTTACAGTTACATCCAATGTAGTCTACGGAAACAATCTAGGCGTGCTAACAGGAGCTCCAGTGGCAGAGGACCTACTAATGGATGTTTACGAACCGTCGGGAGATGTAGCAACCGATCGTCCATTAATATTGTATTTGGCTACGGGTAGTTTTTTACCAAGATACATTAACCAATCAGCGACTGGATCAAAAACAGATAGTGCAACGGTGGAAATTTGCACTCGCTTGGCAAAACAAGGATATGTTGTTGCTGCAGTAGACTATAGGAAAGGTTGGAATCCAAATGAACCTATTACAGACGATAGAACACAAAGTATTTTGCAAGCAGTTTATAGAGGTTTACAAGATGCTAAAACCTGTGTTCGTTATTTCAGAAAAGATGTTGCCACAAACAATAACTCTTATGGAATTGACGATACAAGGATAGCTATTGGTGGTCAAGGATCAGGTGGATATATTTCTCTAGCCTACGGGGCATTGGATAAATTGTCTGAAATTCAACTACAGAAATTTTACAATTTTTCAAGTAACGAATATATGGTTGACACAACCTTAATGGGTAATTGGAGTGGATTAGGAGGAAACCCTGCTTTAAATACAAATAACCACGCTGGATATTCTGACGATATATTAATGACTTTCAATATTGGTGGTGCTATTGGTGATTCTTCTTGGATAGAAGCAGGAGAAGTACCAATTATTACCATGCAAGGTCAAGCGGATTACTTCGCTCCTTTTCAATACGGTATTGTAACCGTACCTGGAACAACTGTTTTTGTTATTGACGTAAGTGGATCTAGTGACATTAGTAGAATGCAAGAAAAATTTGGAAATAATGATGTATTCAAAACACCTGCTATTTCTGATGCTTACACAGCGCGTGCAAATGCTTTCAACACTGCAAATAATGCAACTTACGGAAACGCAGGTGACGAGGGATTATTTGCTTTTGAAGGCGCTGCAAACGGAAATGGACCATGGGAATGGATAGATACAGTAGCGGTAAAAGCAGAAGCTACTGCTTGGGGTCAAGATGGTGATGTTATATTAGATAATTTCTATGCTGCTAATCCCCTTTTTGAATACCTATATGTAACTGGAGGATATGCAGCTGCGCGAGCACGAGCAATTGCTTATTGTGATACGATACAAGGATATTTATCTCCTAGATTATACAGAGGTTTGTTAGAGCAACCTTTTTCAGTAGCGGAATTTTCTGCGACTGAGGTAAGTGTTTACCCTAATCCAGCAACAGATCAAATTGCTTTTGTTTCTGAAGACAATAATCCTATTTCTGAAATATTATTTTACGCCTTAGATGGAAAAGTAGTAAGAAGAGAAGCTAACATCAATACAACCAATGTTGTTATTTCTAATTTAGATTTACCGAAAGGAATTTATTTTGCGAACCTGCGTTTTAAGGGAGCTAATACTGTCAAAAAGATAGTAATACAATAGTTTTCTATTTCAATATAAAAAAGCCCTTTGTTCTCACAAAGGGCTTTTTTTTGAAAGTTTTTTATGGATTAATGATAGTATTCATAAAAAATGCTCTAATTAAAGTAGATATAGTTATATTTGTAATCAAAGTACTCCGTTTTGATAACCAGAAATAACAATAAGATTTATAAAAATTTCATGCTATCATTGAGAATGTTAAGTATACAATTTACTTTCTTATTTCTAGCGTCAAATTTCTTATTACCCGGGTTAGTACAATCTATATATACTGAAAGTGAGTATTACTCGGAATGGATTGAAATAGACTTAGGCGAAGAGGGCGAAAATGAAGTTGAAGAAAATGAAGAAATATTCAATGATGATTTTTTTCACAGGTCTCCTCAAGCTCACCGGAATACTACTTTGATTAACTCTATTAGTTATCCCCCTTGTAAACTGCCTCATTTGTATATAGATGAGATCAACACACCACCACCTGAATTGAGTTAATTCACTTATTTTTTAGTTGAATCCTTCAGCTATTCGATTTTTTTTGTACTGTAATACTAAAAAAATCAAAGTTCAAATTAAATTATAAAATTATTTCATTTGTTGGGAAACCAACTCATATTAATCGATATGTCAAATTCAAAAAATAAAATCTTCAACTTTAGTTATTTAAAAAATGATATCCCCGCTTCACTAGTTGTTTTTCTAGTTGCATTGCCGCTATGTTTGGGAATTAGTATTGCATCGGGTGCAGATCCAATATCTGGTTTAATTGCCGGTATAGTGGGTGGTATTGTTGTAAGTACATTTAGTGGTTCAGCTCTTGGAGTAAGCGGTCCTGCTGCAGGTCTAGTAGCGATAGTTCTCGCAGCCATTCAATATTTTCAAGATGTTGCAAAGGCGGAATGGACGCAAGTTAATCCAGGAGTAGATATTTCTCAAGGAACTAAATGGATTACTGAAACTGGATTTCAGATGTTCCTAGTAGCGGTTGTTGTAGCCGGTATATTTCAAATAATTTTAGGACTAGCCAAATTGGGGAAATTAATTGCTTTTTTCCCGGGATCAGTTATTAGAGGTATGTTAGCAGCTATTGGGGTTATTATTATTCTAAAACAAATACCCCATGCTTTTGGCTACGACATAGATTATGAAGGAGACTTAGCATTTGATCAAGCTGATGGAGGAAACACCTTCACTGAATTAGGCAATGTCTTTCATTCCTTATTTACGGGAACAGAAGCGACTGCACTAGGACCAACAATTATATTTATTGTAGGAATACTCATTACGCTCATTTGGGGTTTGAAGTTTATAAAAAATGCTTCATGGTCTAATCTTGTTTCTGCACCGCTAGTAATAGTAATTACCGGTGCTGTAATGGTAGTGGCGCTGCAAGGAGGATATTTAAACATTGCAGAAAGCCATCGTGTTGATCTAGGTGGAATTAGTGGAATTAGCGATGTATTTAGATATACTCCCGACTTTAGTGTATTGGGTGATTATCGAGTTTATGTCACTGCTATAACCTTAGCAATAGTAGCCAGCCTAGAATCACTTCTATGCATGGAAGCAACTGACAAAATGGACCCAGAAGTAAGACATAGTCCTCCAAATAAAGAGCTTGTAGCACAAGGCGTTGGTAATCTTGTAGCTGGTTTTATCGGTGGCATTCCTGTAACTCAAGTTATTGTAAGATCATCGGCAAACTTGCAATCGGGTGCTAAGACTAAACTCTCTGCATTTTTGCATGGGTGGTGGCTCTTATTAAGTGTGCTCCTTATTCCTGGGGTTATGGAATATGTTCCTCTTGCTGCTCTTGCTGCTATATTGATAATCATTGGACTAAAACTAGCTAAACCGTCTATGTTCCTGGACTACTACCGCAGAGGTTGGAGTCAATTCATTCCATTTATGGTAACATTACTAGCAATAATTTTTACTGATTTATTGATTGGTATTGGTATTGGCTTTGCAGTTGCTCTTTTAATTACTCTGTATAAAAACGAAGTAAAGTCTTTTAAACACATCAAAGAAATGGTATCTGCCGGAGATATCACTGAAAAAGATAGCGAAGATGGAGGTAAATACTCAGTTATTACCCTGACTAAACGAATTTCATTTTTGAGCAGATCAAATATGCGCGATTTTGCGGCGGAGGTGAAGAATGACAAAGTTGTTCTTGACTTAAAAGACATTATGCATGTAGATAGTGATGGTCAAGAGGCTATTTCTGAAATTGAAGAACGTTT
>CALSMU010000019.1 GCA_943787535.1 uncultured Flavobacteriales bacterium
AATAAAAAGTGTATATCTCACTCTTTGCAACTTCTTGCACTCCTGTGTAGGCAGTAACCTGCCAAATATATGTTTTGCCTGGATCAGTTTCTTGGTCTAAAAGAAACCCAGATCCATTTAACGAAGAAGTGGTAGGTAGGTTTTTCACGTACCAATCCGGATTTACGTCCATGGCGTCTTCCTTTTCCTGACCTTCGTTCAACTCTTTTATAACAGCCATGTAATTATACTCCTGTCCTGGAACACCTAAATCACTAACATTCCAACCAAAAGACTTAGACTCAAACTTTCCGTATATGTGCTCATCCTCAGGGGTTGTTATAGCCAGGTTGCCATCATGTGGATATCCATAAAAAAACCAGCACCATTCACTAAAACCATTGTTTCTATAAATATCTTTTCCGTCTCCATCGACCGCTCTTACTCTATACACATATTGCTTTCCGGGAGTTAGCATTGATGTGGTATTAATACCAAAATCTATTTGGTTTTGAGTCTGATTAATAAAGTCGGACTCGTAGACTAGTAATGCATGGTTATTTGCAACAGCAAAATAAGGATCGCTACCTTCTTCTGTCACTTCATAAACCGATAATTGATAAAGGCTGTTCATTGCAACAAGCATTTGATCCGGGGATGCACTTCCAGCAATTTGCCATGAGAAATTGACAATCTGGGGATCTGAAGGAACTACGACTCCCTCACATTCAGGCTGCAATGTTACAGGCGGCGGGTCAAAAAAGATAAATGCAGGAGCGCAAGAGGGCAAAGACAGAGGCACTCCAGAAACATAATCTAAGACTTCAATACAAAAATTATAAATTCCTTCCGGGAGCTTTCCGCTTTGGTTGAGGCTTGCGGCTGTAATGCCTTCTAAATCAACATTATTAACATCTAGATATTGAGCAAATAGTGAGCCCTCTATAACTGAAGGTATACCTGAAGTTAGATTAATCGGATTCGAAGGAAGAAAGCTTTGTTTCGTTTTTATCCTAATTCCCTCACCTTCAATAGTCACTAATAATCGTACGTCCCAAGAAGGTTCATTTAAATCGTTCAAGGTAATTATTCCTTGCAGCGCATTTGATCCTATACTATAATACTCATTCACATAAACTGGATGTGGTGCGTTCATTATTGTAACGGCAGAAACCGGCAGCTGCTGACTATTTCCGAAAAATGGGAGAAACAATATAAAGCCTAGTAAGTGATAAATTCTATTCATATTTTTACTCATTAAAACGCGTAGTTATATCCAAGTGAAATAGTAGTCTCTTGCGTATCTGTAGTTGCGTTGTTTTTCCCAATGGTTGAAAAAATCAAATTAAATGTGTGGTGTCGGTTTAACTTAAATGTCCCCATACTTTTAACATTTAACACATAGCCGTTGTCCACGCCACCTAAAAATGTTTTTAAAGCCGAAGCGCTTGCTGAGGCGCTTATTTTACCGCTTAAAAACCTCTTATTCAAACCTAAAGTCGGTCCTACCGACACAATATCATATGTCTCAGTAATATTCTTTGAGGCGTTAATCGCAGAAACCACATTAAGACCCGACTTTAAATGCCCATATTGAAAACTAACACCTCCGTTATAAAGCGTTGTGTTATCTATTCCGTTGATTTTGGCATTTTGAAAATTACCTCTGATAGAGGCTGCAATTCTTCGAACATCATTTGCCTTTGCATACATGAGTTGAAGGTTTGCGTTTTTAGTAACCTGAGCATAGCGGTTTGTATCTAGCGAATTTACAATAGTCATATAACTTTGAGAATTAAAATTAGAAAAAGCACCGTTGACCATAAAATTCTCGTTTATGTTGTAGTTTGCCGAGAAGGAAGATATTAATCGTAACATCTCTGACGCCTTGCTATCATCTAGGTTGTTTCGCTGAAAACCTGCACTTCCAGCCAAAGTTAACTTGTTTTTTAGCATTCTAAGCGATGTTTTTCCCTGAAGATCTTCAAAGTCATTGTTTAAATATACAGAACCCATTGTTTGGTATTCAGGATCGATTCGACGATAACCAAAACCTACCTTAAACTTCTTTTTATTGTATTCTAAATCAGCTTTTACAGCTTTTGAAAACGAACTAGAAGCATTTGCGTGGAATAATGGCCCTATATTATTTAGGTAGGAAAACCCCTCAAGAACTGTTGGGTCCAACCTAAGGTCTTTGGTAAATGCACTCCAATCTATTTCCCCTTTAAAAGAGAGCTCTTTTGAGAGTTTTTGTTTTGTTGTTAAGCCAAAAATTAAATTCTCACCGGGCTTTATTGTTGCGTCGTTTGCAAAGGATGCAATAGACGCTTGATCATCTTTGGCTCTAAAAACAACAACTCCAACATTGTTTTTTGAGGACCCTATCTCAACCATTCCTCCCAAGCCCCATCGCTCGAAACTAGGGGAGCCCACAACTTTTCCATCCGTATAGTATCCGTCTACGGCCCTAGCGAAACGTCCATAAAGCGCCTTCCCTCGTACAATTGAGTTTTTCGGAGCGATCTCAATACCTACTCCCAAAAACTGGTTTCCACTTAATGAAAAATCAGAAAACTTCAAAGACCTATAGCCTAAATGAGCTGTAATGCCCTTATACTTTGGACTGAGGCCATATTGATTAAAGGGTTGAGTAAAGTTTCTTTCTTGCTGATTCATGACAGCCGAAAAAGGAATGGAAACTTGACCAATTTTAATGTTAATATTTGCTCCTAACTGCCAAAAAAATGGATCCCTTTGAGAAAGACTTGTGTCATTAATCATGTAGGCTGTGCCGATGGATGAAAAGCCTCCGGATATTTTAACGTTCTCTTTAGCTTTTTTAAATAAAGACAAACTGTCCTGACAATAAAAAGAGGTAGATACAAATAAGAGAATTATGCTAAAATTGAACTTCATGCGTGTCAAAATAATTTATAAATATACCTTTTTCTAGTGGTTAAAAAAAACGGTTTGACGAAACTGCTTATAATAAGGTTAAATACAGTTTACAAAGCCCTCTCAAACTAACTAAATCATTTGAAAACAAGAGACCCAAAGCTCCAGGCCATTGAAAAATACTGCTTCACTTTTTGGTAGGATAAAAATTTACATCACAACGTTAATAATACGCTGCGGAACCACTATCACTTTTTTAGGGTCTTTACCGCTCAAATAATGTGCTGTTTTTTCATGTTCAAACAGTGCTTTTTCAACTTCCTCTTTTGACATTGTTACGGGTAATGATATTTTGAAACGCATTTTACCGTTAAAAGAAACGGGGTATTCAAAATCGCTTTCTATTAGGTGAACTGCTTCAAATTTTGGCCAAGATGCAACGGTTACACTGGAGGAGTTTCCTAATAAAAACCATAATTCTTCTGCAATATGCGGCGCAAATGGGGAAACCAACACTACCAAGTCTGAAAGAATTGCTTTGTTATTACATTTTTGCGAACCTAATTCGTTAACCGCAATCATTAGGGTGCTAACCACCGTATTAAACGAATAGCGCGTTATGTCTTCGGTAACTTTTTTGATTGCTTGGTGTAGTGATTTTAAGTTCTCTTTTGTTGGCTCCTGTTTGGAAATAGTAAAGCTCTCTCCCTGATGAAAAAGGCGCCATAGTTTTTTTAGAAAGTTGTTTACTCCACTAATCCCTTGAACGTCCCATGGTTTTGCCTGCTCCAAAGGACCTAAAAACATTTCATAACAGCGAAGCGTGTCTGCTCCATATTTTTCAACCAATTCATCTGGCGTTTGAACATTGTATTTCGACTTTGACATTTTTTCTATTTCGGATCCGCAAATGTACTTTCCGCCTTCCAATACAAATTCTGCATCCGCAAATTCAGGTCTCCATTTTTTAAACTCACCAACGTTCAATTCATCATTTACCACATTTGATATGTCCGCATGCAGTCGCTGGGTTTTGTGTTCTTTCCTTAAGCCAAAAGAAACAAATTTATTTTCATCTTTAACCTTGTATACGAAACTTGACCTTCCTAAAATCATTCCTTGATTAATCAACTTTTTGAAAGGTTCGTTAAAAGCAATATACCCCATGTCATACAAGAACTTTGTCCAAAAACGGGAATACAATAAGTGACCTGTTGCATGCTCTGCTCCGCCGATATATAAATCAACTTGATTCCAATAGTCTGCTTTTTCTTTACTTACAAATTCTCCTAAGTTATTTGGGTCCATATACCGTAAAAAGTACCATGAAGAACCTGCCCACCCGGGCATAGTATTGTGTTCCATTCTATCTCCCTCAAACACATCCCATGCAGATTTTTCTGCTCTAGCTAATGGAGGCTCACCTTCCTCCGTAGGTAAGTATTTATCCACTTCAGGAAGCGTAACGGGTAGCTTTTCGTCGGAAATTAAGTAAGGGGTTTCACCTTTGTAGTATATTGGAAATGGCTCCCCCCAATATCGTTGCCGCGAGAAAATAGCATCGCGCAACCTATATAGCGTTTTACCTTTTCCAAAGCCTTTTGCTTCGAAGGCTTCAATCGCTTTTACAATACTTTGTTTGACGGATAAGTTGTTTAAAAAGTCGGAGTTTGCTAATACAGCGTCTTTGTCTGTATAAGCCGCTTCAGAAATATCTTTCCCATCAAATATATTTGGTATGTCTATTCCGAAGTGCTTTGCAAAATCGTAATCGCGCTGATCTCCGGCTGGAACTGCCATAACCGCTCCCGTACCATAAGAAGCCAAAACATATTCTCCAATCCAAATTTGCACTTTTTCTCCCGTAAAAGGGTGCAAAGCATAAGCTCCAGTAAACTGACCTGTTATGTCTTTTACGTTTGCTTGCCTGTCTCTTTCTGTTTTGGCAGCAGCTTTGGTTTTGTATTCAGCTATTGCCGCTTTATTATCATCTGTAGTAATTTGATCAACCAATTCGTGTTCTGGGGCCAAAACCATAAATGTAACACCGAAAATTGTATCAGGTCGAGTTGTAAATACCTCGATTTTATCATCTCGTCCTTCTAAAGTAAACTGTACCGAAGCCCCTTGAGATTTTCCAATCCAATTACGCTGTTGCTCTTTTAACGAGTCGGAAAAGTCGACTTCATTCAACCCCTTCAATAACCTCTCTGCATAGGCAGAAATACGCATGCTCCATTGCCGCATTAATTTTTGCTCAACCGGATGTCCGCCACGCTCAGAAACTCCATCTTTAATTTCATCATTTGCTAATACCGTTCCCAGCATAGGGCACCAGTTTACCCACGAGTCTGCTAAGAAGGTTAGCCGATAATTCATCAACATTTTGCGCTGCGTTGAATCGTCCCAACTGTTCCAATCTTCAGCAGAAAAAATAGGGGACTCATCACAAACGGCGTTTACATTTGAATTTCCTTCTTTTGCAAAAACATTGGTAAGTGTTGTAATGTTTTCTGCTTTGTCCGTGTTTTTGTTGTACCAAGAATTAAATATTTGCTTAAAAATCCATTGCGTCCATTTATAATATTCTGGACTTGAGGTACGCACTTCCCTGTCCCAATCGAAAGCGAACCCCATAATATCAAGTTGCTTTCTGTAGCCATCAATTGCATTTCCTTGTTTGTCAACTCCTCCATCAATGTTCACTTTTGTAGTTACTGCTGGGTGCTGGCCTGTTTGAATTGCATATTGTTCTGCAGGCAACCCAAAAGAATCATATCCCATTGGATGCAAAACGTTAAAACCTACATTCCTTTTGTAACGAGCATATATATCAGAGGCTATGTATCCAAGCGGATGTCCAACATGCAGTCCTGCTCCAGATGGATAGGGAAACATATCTAAAACATAAAACTTCTCTTTAGAGGAATCTTCTGTTGCTTTATAGGTCTTGTTTTTGCGCCAATCTTTTTGCCATTTTTCTTCAATGGCTTTATGGTTATATTCACTCATACTTTCAATGTTTGAAGCTGCGAAAGTACGTAGTTTGTATGTAAGAAGGAAATTTTAATTCTCCGCTTATTTAGCAGCTTTCTTATCTATTTGCGCAACAATCTTTGCTAAGGGTTTCTGGAGCATGTCGCCATCTTCTGAAACTAAATTTCCATTTACCGCAAACCTTTCAGGATCTCCTTTTGAGTTTATTTGATCTATAACTCCGATGCTTTTGAATTTGAAAGCCTTATTTCGAATTACAAGAGTGCTGCCTAATAGTCCTTTTGCTTTTTCTATAAGTGTATCTAGTTGGTTTGGTTTAAGGCTCATGTTCTTTTTGAATTTTAGCGCAATGTAGTTATAAAATTGTTTTTAATGAATATAAAAAGGGAGCTCAAATTTAGCTCCCTTAAATTTTGTCTATGTGTTATTTATTTCGAAACAACCAATTTAGTTACAGAAACAGTATCGTTTGAAACAAGAACAACCGAGTATACGCCATTTGCAATTGCATTCAATTCAATATTTGTTTTATTCGAATTGATTCTTTGAGAATGCACCCTCTTTCCGTTTAGGTCAAGGATTGACAATTCAACATTTGAGTGATGTCCATAAGTTTCAACTATAAATGCTCCAGTTGAGGGATTTGGATAAACAGAGAATTTCACTGCTTCAATGACTGCTGGTTCTTTGATTTTGACTAAGCAAAGTTACTTAATTCATCTAAAGTAGATAACCGCATGAAAATGCATTTCTTTCATCATCGGTTTATGTCTTTTGGTCGATATTTTTGCTTTTTTACCCTTTTTCCATTGAAAATCGATTATTATTGCCTACCTTAAGACAGCTAATAATTTAAAATTCAACACTTATATATATGAAAAATTTTACACTTTTATTTTCTGCTTTGTTATTAACCGCTTTTAGTTGGCAGGCGAATGCGCAAGGAGATTGCTTTTCCAGCGGCACTTATGATTATGATAATAACGAAGATTTTACTAATGCTGTTGGCTTTATTGCCAATGCGCCTGGAGATTACATCACTTTAACGTTTACTGGCGGAATAACTGAGTCTTGTTGTGATACTTGGTTTATCATGGATGCTGCCGATGGCACGGGAAATGTAATTGCAACGGGCGCGGGCAGTATTGTTGGAACATACGAGTCAACTACTGGAGAAATTTCTTTTTTCGTTGATTCTGATGGGTCTTGGTCTCCAGTTAGTGGTGGCGGTACTGCAGGCACAACTTGGGATACTTTTGTCTATAGTTTGTCTTGTAGCCCTCCTGCTTCTTGTCCAGACCCGTCTGCAGGAACTGCAACTAACATTACTAGTTCATCTGCTGATTTAGGATGGACAGCTGGCGGAACAGAAACAATGTGGGACTTAGAATACGGAGTAGCTCCTTATGTCCCTACAGGAACACCAACAGTATCTGGTGTAACTAACCCTTATAATTATTCAGGCTTAACCGCAAATACTACTTACGAGTTTTACGTGAGAGCTGATTGTGGGGGAGCTAACGGAACAAGTGCATTGGGCTGGTCCTTATAGCTTTTTTACAGGGTATTGCACACCAAACCCTTCCAGCGTTGATAATGATGGTATTACTAATGTAACAATAGGCACCATTAATAATACTACAACTACAGAGCTTGGGAATTATGGAGATTATACAGCTCTAGTAACAGATGTTCAGCAATCTATATCAGTAGATTTGTCTGTTACCGTTACTTACAATAACTATAATGTTTTCGCATGGATTGACTGGAATAATGACTTAGACTTTGATGATGCTGGAGAAACATATTATGTTGGGGAATTTGCAACCACTGGTGTTGTTTCTATTCCTGTTCCAGCTGCGGCTAGTTTAGGTAATCATAGACTAAGAATAGGTGGTGCCGATAGTGGATTAGGGTCTACAATCCCTTCTGACCCTTGTTATACTGGATCGTGGGGCGCTTTTGAGGATTACACCTTAAATGTAACTCCTCCACCTGCTTGTGTTCCTCCTTCGTCATTAACAGCATCTAACATTACTAGTTCATCTGCTGATTTAGGATGGACAGCTGGCGGAACAGAAACAATGTGGGACTTAGAATACGGAGTAGCTCCTTATGTCCCTACAGGAACACCAACAGTATCTGGTGTAACTAACCCTTATAATTATTCAGGATTAACCGCAAACACTACTTACGAATTTTATGTAAGAGCTGATTGTGGAGGGAGCTAATGGAACAAGTGCATGGGCTGGGCCTTATAGCTTTTTTACAGGGTATTGCACACCAAACCCTTCCAGCGTTGATAATGATGGTATTACTAATGTAACAATAGGCACCATTAATAATACTACAACTACAGAGCTTGGGAATTATGGAGATTATACAGCTCTAGTAACAGATGTTCAGCAATCTATATCAGTAGATTTGTCTGTTACCGTTACTTACAATAACTATAATGTTTTCGCATGGATTGACTGGAATAATGACTTAGACTTTGATGATGCTGGAGAAACATATTATGTTGGGGAATTTGCAACCACTGGTGTTGTTTCTATTCCTGTTCCAGCTGCGGCTAGTTTAGGTAATCATAGACTAAGAATAGGTGGTGCCGATAGTGGATTAGGGTCTACAATCCCTTCTGACCCTTGTTATACTGGATCGTGGGGCGCTTTTGAGGATTACACCTTAAATGTAACTCCTCCACCTGCTTGTGTTCCTCCTTCGTCATTAACAGCATCTAACATTACTAGTTCATCTGCTGATTTAGGATGGACAGCAGGCGGAACAGAAACAATGTGGGACTTAGAATACGGAGTAGCTCCTTATGTCCCTACAGGAACACCAACAGTATCTGGTGTAACTAACCCTTATAATTATTCAGGATTAACCGCAAACACTACTTACGAATTTTATGTAAGAGCTGATTGTGGAGGGACTAATGGTGTAAGTGCATGGGTTGGGCCTTATAGCTTTACAACGCCTTGTAATACTGCGGCTATTACTTACACGCAAGATTTCACTACTTGGCCTATGAATTGTTGGGATCTAACGGGTGGCGCTCAAACATGGGGTGATAACGGCTCAGGAATTGCTTTGGCAAACTTCTGGAGCTGGCCAAACCCGACTGATGCTATTATGTCTACAGAGCCAATTGACATTAGTGTTGATGCTCGCGTGCGGTTTGATTGGTCTCACCTTTACAGTGCAACATATCCGTTGGACTCATTAAGTGTTGATGTGAAAGTTTTACCCGGTGGTACTTGGACTAGTATCTGGGGGAAAGGTGGTTCAGACTTAGAATCAAATGACGGAGCAGGTAACACGACTCCTGGTTCTATGATTACTGAAACGATTCTGCTTGACCCTGCAACCTATACAGGACAAGATGTTCAAGTCAGATTTGTCGCAACTTCAGGATATGGTCCAGATTTATTCGTGGACAATCTAATAATAGAGCCTGTGCCTGCTTGTATTGATCCAAGCGGATTAACAGCGTCTAACATTACCACTACTTCTGCAGATTTGGCTTGGACAGAAAATGGATCGGCAACTTCTTGGGAAGTGGAATATGACTCAACTGGTTTTGTGCAAGGAACAGGAACTACAGTTGTTACCGGAACCAATCCGCATGCTTTAACTGGGTTAACAGCTAATTATTCGTATGACTTTTACGTAAGAGCTATTTGTGGTGTAGGTGACACAAGTGCTTGGACTGGCCCTTATTCTTTTACCACTCCTTGCTCCGTATACACTCCTCAATACCTTGAATCCTTTAATACTTGGGTGTCTCCATGTTGGGATCAAGCAGATGCAGGCTCACCAACAACCACAGCAACAACATTTGGCTCTAGTAATTGGAATTCAACAGGATTTTTAAATGATGGCTCTGGAGCTGGAGCAGTAAAAATTAACTTATATTTTACAGGCACTGAAGACTGGATGGTTTCACCAACATTCGATTTGTCTGCTGGTGGTCCTTGGGAACTAAAAATTGAAGCTGGAGTAACCGGGTGGAATAACACATCTGCTGCACAAATGGGCTCTGATGACATGGTGCAAGTTGTTGTTTCAACAGACGGAGGAGCAACGTGGTCTGTTCTTCATACTTGGGACGCAACTAATCAGCCAAGTGTAAATGGTGAGTTCCTACAATTGGATTTATCTGCCTATACCGGGACTTCAAACATCTTTGCAATATGGGCGTATGATGGAACGGTTAATGATCCTGAAGATTTTGATTTTCACATTGGAAGTTTCGAAATTAAAGAAGCTGCAGCTGATGACTTGGCAATGCTGAACGTAACGACATCTGCTTCTACTGGTTGCAGCTTGAGTAGTTCTGAAACTGTAACAATACAGTTTAAAAATACCGGGATTAGCAGTCAAAGTAATTTTGATGTTGGTTATTCTGTAAACGGAACACCAATAACTCCAGAAACTATTGCTGGACCTATTGCTGCTGGTGATACAATTACCTATACTTTTACAGCTTTGGTTGATATGTCTATTCCTATGGTTTATGGTATAGAAGCTTACACAGCATTAGCTACCGATGTAGACCTTTCCAATGATTCGATGTCTATTTCTGTAAACCACATTGCACCAAGTTTAACTTTTAATGATAGTTTACTTATTTCTGATGGCCTTTCTAATGGAACGCATGGTATAATTTGTACAAACGGACTATTGCCAAATGAGCTAACTAATTGTTATAAATTATCAGCGGTAGTAATTGACTCGCTAGTTCACACATGGGATAGTGACCTTACCATTTACTTAATTACTCCGAATGGGGATTCTATCCTACTTTCTGCAGAAAACGGGGGATCTGGAGATGATTATATAGGGGTTGTATTTACAGACACTGCTGCAACTAGCATAACTACTGGCACCGCAGGATTTGGTACTGGAGGATATTACTCTATTGAAGACGTAAACGGACTAGGTTCATATATTGGTTTTGATCCCAACGGGACGTGGGACTTATGGATAACAGATGGCGCAGCTGGAGATAACGGAATGTTGTTTGCTTGGCACTTAGAGTTTCAGGACTACTCTTTTGTAGTTGACTTAGGTGCAGATGCTTCATTGTGCTCGGGGCAAGATTCTTTAGTGTTGGACGCTGGAGCTGGAGCATACACCTATCTTTGGTCCAACATGGAATCTACGCAGACAATTGTAGTGAGTGATTCAGCTGTTGGCACTGTAGATTACGGAGTTATTGTTACCGACTCCATTTCAATGTGTGAGGCTTCAGATACGGTTAGTGTTACATTCGACGATTGTTCAGGTGTTTCTGAATTATCTGGAGGGACTGTTAGCGTTTATCCTAATCCGAGTAATGGGAATTTCATTATATCTTTAAGCAACATCAGCGAACACGTTTCTGTGCAAGTTGTTGATATGCAAGGAAGATTAATTTACTCTCAAATTGAAGGACTTAAAGTTGGAAAGGAAAATGTTATTTCTCTTGACAACGTTGAGAGAGGTGTTTACCTTATCTCTGTTTCTTCAGACAAAGGAAGGTACACTCAATCCATTGTTATTGAGTAAAAATTAACTCTGTAAAGTTAAAAAGCCCGCCTTGCATATGCAAGTCGGGCTTTTTTGTTCAACATAAGATATAAATTATTTGATAGCAATTTTTTTAGCAATCTTGCTCTCCTTATTTATTGGAATTGAAATGGAAAGTATACCGTCTTTATAGTCACCTACTATTTTTTTCTCTTCCACGTTTTTTGGTAGGTTAAATATTCTCTGAAATTTACCGTAAATAAATTCTCTTCTTACATATTTACCCGCATCTTCATTTTCTACTAGCTCTTTTTCGTTTGAAATAGATAGCTTATTATTTTCCAACTCTATATTTAAATCCTCCTTTTTCATTCCAGGAACAGCCAGTTCAATAACAAAGCCTTTTTCATGTTCTTTAACATTTACAGCAGGGATAGTGTGTTTATTATAATTTGTATCCAACTTATCTGTGTTGATGAAAAAATCATCGAATAAAGAGTTGATACTTGGTCTGTGGTTAAATTTTACTATTGACATAATTTTTTGTTTTTGATTTCTAATTAAATTTCGAAATCACCAGGTCAAACTGTGTGCCGTTGCATTTTCCTTGAAAAAAACTGTCTTTTTGTCTGTTTTTAAGCGTTTTAGACTTTTAGCTACTGACAATATTTCCGAAACCAGCTTTGTTTTTAGTTTTTTATAAAAACAGCGCTTCCCCCATTCAGAGAAATCATATATGTTCCTTTCGCAAAATTAGACAAGTCAATTTTATTTGTTGGAGAATTTAACTGTTGGGACAAAACTTTCTTACCCACAGAATCTGTAATTACCATTAGGCCTACACCACTCACAAAAAGAATATCATTTGAAGGGTTAGGGTGTATTTTTAATTCATCTGAAGTATTCTCACGGAGACTTAAGCTTGGTGGACAATAATTACCGTCTGGAGCATTTTGAGGCAGCTTATAAGCTGGGTTGGTAATCAAAGCATGGCCTAAAACATCCATAGACTGAAGTAATGCTGGCGAGCAAGGCTCCCATTCGTTAGCAATGCCGTTACAAGTGGGTGTATCGTTTAATATACCCATATTAGTGACTATCATCCAATATAAGTATTCAATAGCCATACATCCATAATCGCATGTTGCATCGTCATAGTGATACCATGCAGAACTTGGATAAGGGTTGGGAATACTTAAGAACTGACCTCCTCTTGCAACATCCATTGCAGCCGATAAAAGAGAAGAATTGGGAGAAAGGTCAAATGCCGTCGGATAGATATTTACATGGCCAACACCATTAATAGTGTGCAAAACTTCCTCTACTGTTGCGTCTGAACCCCAATAACCTGTAGCAGTTGGGTCCATTTCTGACTTCCACAATACCGCTGCCACACCATTTCCATTATAATTATTTTCAAAAGTTGTCATTGCAGCATTACCATCAGCAGCAAACACCGGCATCATAGCTTCATTTGCAACAAGCTCCGCAAGCAAAGCGGGGTCATCAACAACACCATCTTCATCGTTGTCAATTAACTCTGCCCATATTGCTGCGGCGTGTAATACTTTTTCATCTGGAACTGTACTTTCAGCATACACAGAGCAACCAAACACATCAATATATTTCGTAAACGAACTTAATGCAGGGTTTGATGGGGCTGGATTAGCCTCAACCGTGAAGCAAACATTGTTTTGAGCGCTGGTTGTTGCGATTAAAAATGGTAGAATTACTAGGCTTGATAATTTTTTCATGTGAACTAATATTTTCAGTGGTCTGGCACCTATTAATGAAGAGTTTTTTATTATATGAGCCTCAAGTAATTAGTTTTTTATCAGTCTTTCAATTTGTTGTTTTTCACCATTACTAATTTTTACAAAATAAACTCCGGACTCCAATCCGTCCAAATCAACCTGAGTTTTTACTGTATGTTCGTTACCTAAAACGAACTCGCTAGATATTTCCCGACCAGTGGCGTCTAGAACCGCAATATTAATGCTTTTTCCAAAACCTTCTATTTCTAAATTAAAAATATTGTCGCTCGGGTTAGGAAAAATTTCAACAGAAGTATAGCTTGCTATCTCTTCTTCACTTAAGGTATATCCAACCGTAAAGTAGTGCGTGATATGCGAACCAAAATCAGAGTCGAATTGGTCTAATTGGGGGCCGCCGAGCATTTTGGTTTTTATCGATCCATTGCCATCGCTATTTGCAAAAAATCCTAACCCGTCGCCATCGGAGTCTAAAAACTCCATTTTGTAACACCCTGGAGGTAGGCTTAGCGTGTCCTTATATTGCGTCGAATTAGCAAAATTGGTCCTTGAGAAAATTACATTTCCATTTTCATCGTAAACATAGAGTTCGTTTTCACTGGCTGCATTATTTGTGATTGTCCAAATATAAAAATCGGATGGATATGTTTTTGGTGCTTCAAACTCCACGCTATAAGTGTTGTCATAATCGTAATCGTCAGAAGTTCCGTTTGTGCTTACAATATCAACATTAAACCACTTGCAGTCTTGGGCTTCAAACCAAAACCCTTGACCCGATATAGGTAACTCAACCTCTTCTGTTTCTCCAAAAGCCAAATTCCCAGTCCAATTGAAAGACTCGTGACCTCCGTTACAAACCCAAAACTCTATCGTTGCGCTCGTTAAATTGGCGCTGCCGTTATTTTTAATTACAATTTTTGGGTTATCGCAAATCGGGTTTACTCTATTATGGTATTCCCAAATGTTTGGAGAAATCACATCATCAACAGTCGCATTATTTAAAAAATTAATGTCACCATAAGAAACAAGCTGAACAGTAGTTCGGTAATTTCCTTCCATTCCTCCGGCATCATATTCCATTCCATAATCAATAGAAGCAACTCCTCCGGGCGTAATGTAAGGTGTGATATCGTGATTGTATGTGTCGCCAAATGTTCCTGGACACCAACCAGCCCTATCGTAAATCCATGTTCCTCCTTGGGAAATAACCGGATTATCGGCACATGTTTTCCAGTTTAACCACTGAAATTGTTGCGTCCCGTTAATGCTTAAGTCGTGTAATTTGGGACAAAATTCCGCACAATTTTCAAAGCCTCCGAACCAGTGACCTGTAGTTCTGGTCTTCACAGTATATTGAGTTGCTCCGGGGTTTAATTGGACATCAACCGCTGGCATAGAAATATCATTAGCGATATTTGAATGCTGATAATCTCCCAGCCATATTGTTTCAAAATCAATAACGTCCCTCGGCGGAGTTCCGTGTATCATTACAAATTTAACATCTATCAGTTCTTGCTGGTTTCCTGCAGAAAACTCAATAGTATCATGAAACAAAGGCATATAGTCAGTTACATCGTAAACCCATCTGAACCCATTGGGACCAAGACTTAGTCCTATTCCGTAAGGTGTAACATAGTTTTGAATTTGATGAGTGGTTTGATTGTATGTATTCACAAAATAGCCATTGTAAGAATTATAGTTTGAATCTATAACAAAGCCATTGTTGTCATAGGTATATGAATATCCCGGTAACCAACCATAAGAGGTGTCAACCGCAGAAGAAGATATTCCAGTAACATTCATATCAACCGAGGTTGTTGTTTCGACAATAGAAACTTGATGGTGTTCTATAGAGTCAATGACTAAAATAGAGTCAAGGTGAGATGTGTAGTTTCCTTGTATAAAAGTGATGTTTGGACGGTTTGTAGATTGTAAAATATTAGAACTTACCTCACACCCACCTTGCTGGCGCCAAGAAGGAAGCCCCATTAATTGAGCGTCATGTCCATTAATACTATAATCCACCGCTACAGAACCTGCTAAATCATTGAAATTATAAGCCGCCTGCAGATTGGCTATATTTGGGTGGGTTGCATCTATAGATTTATTCATCCAATCTTGAATCGTTGTTTGGTCAAGCGCAGCATTCCAAACCCTAAATTCATCGATATAGCCATCATATCTTCCTGAGTAGTCATTTTGTGCAGGCCCTCCGATTTTAAACTTTTCTATTCCTGCCATTGTTTTGGTTTTTCCTGTCCCAGAAATAAAAACAGCGCCATTTAAATACGCCGTCATGTCTCCTGTGGTTGCGTTCTTTGTAAACGCCCAATGATTCCATTGACCAGCAAAATCTATTGTGTTTGCCACTTCATCAATCCTATCATATGAATTAGTTGAGCTGTTTCCAGCGTCCCAATAGACCCTACTATTGCTCCAAGGAAGGTGGGAGTTAACAACTCGATAGCCATTAGCGTCTCTTCCTTCAAAAACATACGAGTTCATCGGCATTATATTTGGGTCACCATAACACCAAAATGAAACTGTAATTTGATCAGAAATATTTGAAAATGCTGCCGAAGGAACCTCAACATAATCTCCACTTCCGAAATCTAAATAACCATTATCAGATCCTGTTATTCCTGAATTAAAACCAACGACCTCTCCGGCAATTGAAAAGTCACTTCCAGTTGGTGTATTGTCAAAACAAAGCTCCACAACTAGATTGGAAGTCCCGTCCCATGCAAATGGGGTATGGAAATTAAAACTCGCCGTTCCAACTGAAGCGACATTTGTATTAATATTATATACTTCTTGTAGACCTGTTTCGTAAGATGCTGGTGTTAACTCGTTTAATGCAGTATGCTTTACGCTAATCTTTAGGTTATTGATCTCCGGGCCTAAAGCTGTTACTTCAAGAGCAAGCTTATCAATATTACCCGAAATAATTCCTGCGGCAGTTAGTTCACTAGCGGTAAATATATATTGTGCTTTCCCTGTTCTATTTGAAGTATTAAACACCTCTGTTAAAGGTGTTGCCCCTGCCCCAACTGTTCCGCTTGTTTCAGATGCTATTGCGTCATATACAGGGAAGTATTGATACGACTGATTGTAGTCATAAATAGGATTGCTAACATAAAAGATTGTATCGGGGTTTGTATTCCCTAAATAATAATAAGATGATCCAATATTTTCGTGCTGGTATAAATTCGTATAGGTTGTATAATCCCATTCTCCACAGGCATATCCATCTTGAGTAGTTGCAGCATCACATTTAAGCGTATAATACATTAATATTTTAGAATAGGTATTTGTGTCGCTCGGAAAAACGTACCACCCTCTTCTTTTAGTAATGTCAGAAAACTCAAGGGTTTGCACAACTGTCGTATCTCCAATATTTTGTGCTTTTATGGAGGGCAATGTTATAAATATTAAAAGTAGGCTAATTAGAACTGTCTTTTTCATGTCTGATTGATTCGGATTATTTAGCACAAATGTAACGGTAACTATCCTAAAAAAATAGTTGATTATCGCAAAGGCTTGAATTCCTAACTAACTGCTAAGAGGTGGTTTTTAGTTGTTTCACTCTCTTAAACCTTCCACTACAAGCACAAACTCACCTTTTGGTGCCTTTTCTTGAAAATGAAGCAAAGCCTCAGAAAGCGTTCCTCTAACATTTTCCTCGTAGATTTTTGTCAGCTCTCTTGTTACTGAACACTTTCGATCGGCTCCAAAAACATCAATAAATTGTTCAAGGGCTTTAACAACTCGATACGGGGATTCATAAAAAACTATGGTTCGTGATTCTTCTTTCAGCGCCTCTAGTCGTTTTTTTCTTCCTTTTTTATGGGGTAAAAACCCTTCGAATAAAAACCGATCACACGGAAGGCCAGAGTTTACTAGAGCAGGAACAAGCGCAGTTGCGCCAGGCAAGGTTTCTACCTCAACGCCTTTTTCAATACAAGCTCTTACCAGCAGGAATCCTGGATCTGAAATTGCAGGGGTTCCGGCATCACTTACTAACGCAAAAACATTTTCTGTTGAAGAAAGCTCATCCACCAATTGCTCCACTATTTTATGCTCGTTATGCAAATGAAAGGAGCGCTGAGGTGTTTCAATTTTAAGGTGTTTCAATAGTTTTCCACTTGTGCGGGTGTCTTCAGCTAAAATTAAATTAGCCTCTTTTAATAAGCGAATAGCTCGAAGTGTTATATCTTCTAAATTCCCAATAGGGGTTGGCACAACAATTAGTTTTCCCATTTTAAGATCTCGTTAGTACAATATAGTCTTGTAACACTGTTTTTAAAAATGTGACTTTGTTTTCTGGAATACTTGAAATATTAAGCTTTTCACTAACTAGTTTAGTTAGTTCTGTAATCAACTCTTTATGTTGTTTGTTTGGTCGACTTCTAAACCTGTCTATTGAATTTTTTACTAACAACATGTCTTCATCCGACAATTGAACCACCTGTGGATATTTTGTCTCATAATTCTCTTTGTTTTTTATGGTTAAAATATCCTTTATGCTGTATTGTGAGGAGGGTTTAAGTTTTATGACACAAGTGTTTGCAATAACATCTCCAAGCCGCTGCATTTTGTCTGATGATGAAGCCGACAAAGCTGCAATTGAACCAACAGAAAATAAAATATCTATTAGTCTAAAAGACCACCTTAAAAACAACTCTCCCATTGAGGGAGTGCCGCCTGAAACTTTTACAACCCTAATTCCAAGAGCCATTTTCCCTATAGATTGTCCTCCAAAAAAAGCTTCCATAATAAAAGAATAAAAAAAGACAGGTAGCATAAATAAGGTAAATGCGGTGTAAATCACTTCCCTTGAATCAAACATGTTGTTTGCAGCAAAGCCAGTAGATAGTGTGTTGAATAGAATTGTACATATTGTTATATATAAAAATAGTGTTACTAGGTCCACTAGTAAAGCTAAGGCCCTTCCTAGTATGGTTGCTAGCTCATACTGAATGATGACGTTATGTGCAGTTACTATCTCTGTGGTTTTCATTTCTGAATCTAAATATAGGAAGGAATACTTCTTAAAATAAAAAAAGTAGGTTTTATCTATTTTATTTAACTCATGGTTTCTCAATTTGAGAAGTCGATTTTAACCCTTACATTTAGGTGTTGTTAAACACTAAACTCATGAGTGAAGCTCCATGAAGGAAACGGATTTTATTAACCAAAATAAAAAAAAGTGGGCACAATTCGAACGAATGTCCAAACAAAATCAGAGCGATCCTGATGAATTGAGTGATTTGTTTATTGAAATAACAGATGATTTGGCTTATGCTAGAACTCATTATTCCAAAAGATCGGTAAAAGTTTACTTAAACTCGCTGGCGCAAAAATCATTTCACGGGATTTATAAAAACAAACGCACGCCTTTTAGTGCGTTTATTCAGTTTTGGACGACCAGCCTTCCTTTAGAAATGTACAGAATCCGCAAAGCGCTGCTTGCGTCATTTGTCGTTTTTGCTGTTGGAATGCTGATAGGCATGGTTTCTACAATGGATGACCCTGATTTCTTGGGGGCGGTAATAGGCTACGAATATGTTCATATGACTGAGCAAAACATTGTCAATGGAGAACCAATGAGCGTATATGGAAATAACGGAGGGGAGATGTATTCTTTTATTTCTATTGCCCAAAACAATTTAAGGGTTACCCTTATGGCTTTTGTTTTGGGAATATTTTTCTCTGTAGGCTCTGCTATATATATGTTTTTTAATGGAATAATGGTTGGGGCTTTTCAATGGTTTTTTAAGGTAAGAGGGCTTTTGCTTACCTCTTTTTTAACTATTTGGGTTCATGGCGCTTTCGAAATATCTGGGATAGTAATTGCTGGTGCTGCTGGTATTACGCTTGGAAATGGTTTTATGTTTCCAGGAACATTAACCCGAATGCAATCTTTATCGATTGCTGCAAAAAGAGGAATAAAGGTAATTATTGGGTTATTCCCTGTTATACTTTTTGCTGCTTTTATTGAGGGTTTCGCTTCGCGTCATACTGAGTGGCCAGACTTCATAAAGGGCGGGATCATCTTTTTAAGTTTCACAATTATGGTTTTCTACTTTGTTGTATACCCTTACATTGTTGCTAATAAGCGTAATTTCAATGGTAGGGTCACTGAAAAACCAACTTTCGTTGAAAAGAAAACTTTTGAGCTGTATAAGGTCCGTGGCGTAGGAGGGGTTTTCACAGATACGTTTGTCTTTTATCGGAAGTTCTTTCACTATTTCTCTAAAATTTATTGGTTCATTTTTCCTGCAACAATAATATATATTGCTTGGTTTTTTTATCAGTATCCCTATGGAGGCACAATTAATAATTGGTATGAAAACATGTCCATCGCTTTTAGTATAGGCAACAGTGCTTTTCGTTGGGAGACTTTTAGTGTGCTTACTTTTCTTTTTTCTTTAAACGTCACAAGCATCTTTTTTTCTTTTACAATAGCTAAGAGGCAAGAAAAACCCATCAACTTTACAAAAGCCTTTTTTACTTATACATTAAAAAACCTTTGGAGGGTTGTGCCAATAATTGGCGGAGCGCTGTTGCTGGCACAAGTCGATATTTGGTTAATTTTTTTGGCTTGTTTTATAATGCCTTTAGTATTGTCTTTGAGTTTTCCTGGTGCTTTTGAAAATAGAACACTATTTATAGGAATTGGGCGTGGTTTGTCAATTGGAACAAGAGGGTGGGCTTCCGGACTTGGTGTTTTTTTTGTATTCCTTTTTATTCTAGGGTTAATTTTCTTTTTTGCTGTTGGACCTGTTCAGGACTTAATAATAATGGTTTTGGACTGGTTCCTAATTTCAACAACGGACGACTATTTTCTAATCATGAACATTGTCGAAGCTTGTCTTTATATGTTGATAGCCCATTTCATAGTTCCTATATTTTTTATTGCATTTAACGTTCTTTACTTGAGCACGGTTGAGAAGGAAGAAGCTTATGGTTTGTTTGAAAAGCTAAAGCGTTTTGGGAAGGGAAGTAAAATACACGAAGATGAAGGAGTTTTTTAAAAGATGAGGCGGTTTATTATACATAACATTCTCCTTTCAGTTTTGAGCTGTCTTACACAAGTATCTGCGCAAGAACCTTCTGCGCAAAACAATTATGTAAATTCTGCACAAGAAAAATATAGCTTTCATAAAAAGAAGTGGAGTAGCCTAAAGGATCGTGTCATTAACGAATCTGGAGGAGCTTATAGCTCGGATAACGGGGGGGGTGAAGGTAGTTATTATAATTACGACAACGAAGACTACGACGGCAAGTATAGCGAGTACAAAAATGACGACGACCAATACGCTTATGAGGAGGATCAGGCTTATTCTGAGGGGGGTGGGTTAGAAGACAAAGGCGATGGAGGGGCAAATTACCACCCGAAAGAGGACAATGCGGAATACGGACAACAAGGTTACCATCCTAAAGAAAAAAAGTTTCAGCGGACCAATCGAAACAATAATAGTGTTTCGCCTGGAGGCGGCATGGGGTTTCTTCAATATGTCTTATTTGGGATATTAGCAATTTTACTTGGCTTCCTAGTTTATCAGCTGTTTATTAAAACCTCTTTTAACGACAAGGGACTAAAGGTTGTTGATGATTTTGAAGAACTGACTCCAACTCAAATACCAAAATCCGAACTGGAGCTTCTGTTAGAAAAAGCATTGGCTAACGATGATTTTAGAGGGGCAATTAGGCTCTATTTTATTTTTATTATTAAAGACTTGTGTGAGAAAGGGTGGATAAGGTGGGAAAAGAAAAAAACCAACTTTTCATACTTAATCGAAATGAGAGGTAAGCCTCAATACGAATCGTTTAATGACGTTGTGTCGATTTATGAATTGGTGTGGTATGGAAATTACAGTGTAAAAAAAGAAGATTTTAATTCTTTAGAGCCGAGGTTTAAAGGTTTGTTAAACAATTTAAATTCTGGAAGTAAGTAGTTGTGGGGTTGTCTAAAAAATATTTGATTTTAGGAGGTGCATTAGTAGTGGTGTTGGTGTTGGTTTATTTCTTAGGAGGGGGTTATCAATCAAATTCAAGTATAAAAAAGACTTTTGAGCGTTCTCAGGCTGATTCCTTGACAATAAAAAAGCCCATTAATCCAGCGGGAACTTTTTTACTGTATCACCTATTAAAAAACCACAAAAACACCTCTTCTCTTCAAAAAATACAAACCACTCAGGACGTCTCTCTTTCGGAATTGTTGCCAAAAGAACGAAAAAATGACTGTAACAACATATACTTTACTATTGCAGAAAGCGTGAATTTAAACGAAAGCGATAGTGATTGGTTGTTAAGGTTTGTTGAAGCAGGAAATTGCGCGTTTATAGCGTGTGAAAGTTTGTCAAACAAAGTTCGATCTGCTATTTCGGATAACTCATATTTTAGATTTAACTCGTATTATGACACTTCTTTTGTATTAAACTTTTATCACCCCAAACTCTTGCAAGAAACCCCTGTTGAAATCAAAAATTCGGAACTGAACAGTCACCGTCTCCCAAGATATAAAAACTGGAAGTATTTTCTAGACACTGAATTGGGAGGAGGGTTTGTGCGAATAGCGTATAACAGCAATAAGGATTACCCTATATGTATCCGTTTACAATATGGTAAAGGTGTCTTTATTATTCACTCAACACCTTCTGCTTTTTCGAATTACAACATGTTTAACACAGGGGGGAAATACCACGCTGAAGCAGTTTTTTCTCATTTGCCAAAAGGAAATATATATTGGCACCATGACTTTGGAAAATATTCGCCTTATAGGGGTGTTCCGCAGCCGACATATTCTAAGCAGGGTAGTTCGAATGAAGTAAACTATCCAAAATCAAGCCCTTTGCAATATATAATGAGGGTGCCCACCTTGTTTACTGCTCTAATCTTATTAATTGTTGGAGTTTTATTGTACATGATATTTCAAAGTAAAAGAAGGCAGCGAATCATTCCAGCAATAGAATCTAATGAAAACTCTAGCGTAGAGTTTGTACAAACAGTAAGCAGATTATACTTTCAGCAAAAAAGACACGACAAATTAATTAAGCATAAGGAATTAATTTTCTTATCTTTTTTACGACAACACTACTATATTTCTTCTCCAAAAACTACACCTGGTTTTATTACTAAAGTTGCTCAAAAGTCGGGCGTCGGAGAAAAACATGTAAAAGATATTTTCACCACTCTTAAGAAAGGAAAGGAGAGTAAGAATATTTCGGAAAGAGAACTAATAAGCCTATATAATAAACTTGAGTATTTTTATAAAAATTGCCACTAAACAAATAACTATGGAAGACAATAATAACAAGCCTGAAAAAGATGAAAGCGCATTCGAAGACCCTATAAAAAAGGCTTTAAGTGCCTCCGAAACCCCTTTAGGTGCTATACCTCCTGTTCGACCGAGCGAGTTTGGCTCACCAAGAGTTGATTTATCTTTGTTAAACTCCAAGGTTGAGGCGGTTAGAATAGAGATTGGAAAGTATCTTGTTGGGCAAAACGAGATGGTTGATTTGTTATTGATTGGTTTGTTTTGCAGAGGACATGTTTTACTAGAGGGCGTTCCTGGTGTTGCAAAAACGCTAACCGCGAAGGTGTTGTCTAAAACGTTATCGGTTGATTTTTCTAGAATCCAGTTTACTCCAGATTTAATGCCTTCTGACATCATCGGAACGTCAGTATACAATTTAAAGTCGGGCGAATTCTTATTTAAAAAGGGGCCTATCTTTACGAACATCGTTCTTATAGATGAAATTAATAGGGCTCCTGCAAAAACTCAAGCAGCATTATTCGAGGTAATGGAAGAAAGACAGATTACTTATGATGGTGTGCAATACGGCTTTGATTTTCCATTTTTAGTAATCGCAACGCAAAACCCAATTGAACAAGAAGGTACTTATAGGCTTCCAGAAGCTCAATTGGATCGTTTTATTTTTAAGGTTAACCTGCATTACCCAACCCTCGAAGAGGAAAAAGAAATATTAATTCGATTTAGAAACAAACACGACATAGATTTAGAAAACGTTCAGAGCTTGTTTTCAAAAAACGAGTTGAAAACGATACAAAACTCGATAGAACGGGTTACATTAGACGACTCTTTAGTAGTGTATATTGCAAACATTACCCATGAAACAAGGTCTCATGGTAAGCTCTACCTGGGTGGTTCTCCACGCGCCTCCCTCTCTATGATGAAAACGGCAAAAGCTATTGCTGCTATGAGGGGAAGGGATTTTGTTATTCCAGATGACGTACAATTCGTAGCTTTTCATGTGTTAAACCATAGAATTATCTTAACCCCTGAAGCTGAAATGGAGGGAATGGACGCTTCAATAATTATTCAAGAAATAATTCAAAAAGTAGAGGTCCCTAGATAACTCAACCATGACCACTTTTTTTAAACAGTTATACATTCGCAACACCTTCTTCCTTTATTGGGTGGTTGTGGTTATGCTCTTTTGTGTGGGTTTTGGCGTGCCTTTTTTGTATCCAATTGCACAGGTTGCTTTTATTGCGTTAATGGCAATAACAATGTTAGATTTGTTTATTCTATTCTTCAGTAAGTCAAAGGTTCAGGCAACTAGAGTTGTAAGTACACAGCTTTCCTTAGGGGATAAAAATACTGTTCGAATAAAAGTAAGCAGCACTTATAGTATGCCGGTTAGTTTACGGATAATAGACGAGCTGCCCTACCAATTGCAAATTAGGGATTTTGAGGAATGGTTGTTTTTAAACCCAGGTGAGTCCAAAGAATTTATTTATTTAATTCAACCCAATAAGAGAGGTGTTTATTTGTTTCAAGATATAAACATCTATATCTCCACTATTTTGAGAGTTGTTGAAAGAGGAATTACAATAAAAGCAAAACAAGAGGTTGCTGTTTATCCTTCTATACTGCAAATGAAGAAATATGAGCTACAGGTCTTTTCTAAAACGGCAATTTTCCAAGGTATTAAAAAGATTAGGAGAACTGGGAACAACAACGAATTTGAACAAATAAAAACTTATGTTCAAGGTGATGACATTAGGTCGGTTAATTGGAAAGCAACCAGCAGGAAGGGAGAGTTAATGGTAAACCAATATCAAGACGAGCGTTCTCAACAAGTATATTGTGTAATTGACAAAAGCCGGTCAATGCGAATGCCTTTTGACAATTTGACGTTGTTAGATCACTCTATTAATAGTGCCTTGTCTCTTTCAAACATTATATTACGTAAAAACGACAAGGTGGGTGTAGTAACTTTTTCTGATAAGCTTGGTTCTAGATTGCCCGCAGAAAACACCGCAACGCAGCTAAGAAGAATAATAGATGTTCTTTATAGACAAAAAACGCACTTCATGGAGTCCAACTACGAGCGGTTATATTTTGGACTTAGAAACACTATTAAAGGACGTAGTATGGTTTTGTTGTTTACCAACTTTGAAAGCATGTATTCTTTAAAAAGAAACCTTGCTTTATTGCGGAGAATTAATCAACAACATTTATTGGTTGTTGTTTTTTTTGAAAACTCTAAATTAAAAAAGGTGGCGAAAATGGAAAGTAATCATGTAAAAGACATTTATGTGAAGACTTTGGCGGCAAAATTTGCTTTAGAAAAAGAGTTAATTGCTTTCGAATTGAGAAAATATGGTATACAAAGTGTGTTAACTAAACCTGAAAATCTATCTGTAGACACAATCAATAAATACCTGGAGCTAAAATCAAGAGGAATGCTTTAAGTTTCAATTTAAAAAAATTTATTCATTCTTTTTCCTATTTAAAATGTTTGTTTGAATGTTTATTGATTCCTTATGAATTACCTTTAATATTCTTTGAATAAATTCTTCTGAAACCCCTACTTCTCTTGCTGTGTTGTTTCTGTCATTAATAATTTTTTTCCACCTGTCCGCCTGCAGAATTGTGATTTCATTCTCTTTTTTGTGATTTCCTATTTCTTCTACAATATTCATTCTGTTTGATAATAGGTTAATCATTTCTTCGTCTAAACCATCTATTTTCTTTCGTAAAATATCTAGCTTACTTTTAAGTGTTTTATCGTTAACCTCTGGTTCACGAACCACAAGTTTAGATAATATTTGTTGCAGCTTTTTCGGTGTTATTTGCTGTTTTGAATCACTCCATGCTTCATCTGGGTTAAAATGGCTCTCTATCATTAATCCGTCCATTTCTAAATCCAATGCTTTTTGTGCGATTGCCTTAATCATGTTCCGATTGCCTCCTATATGGCTTGGATCGCAAATGATTGGTATCTCAGGGAAAATTCTCATAAGCTCTATGGGTATCTCCCATTTTGGAGTATTCCTATAGGCTGATTTTTCAAAACTAGAAAAGCCTCTGTGAATTGCTTTTATATTATTAATTCCTGCTTGAAAGATGCGTTCTATGGCTCCAACCCATAATTGTAAGTCTGGGTTTACCGGATTTTTTACCATAACAGGTATGTCTATTCCTTTCAGCGCATTTGCTATTTCTTGAACAGAAAAAGGGTTCGCCACTGTTCTAGCTCCTATCCAAAGGATGTCAATGTTGTTTTTTAATGCAAGTTCAACGTGTCTAGTGTTCGCTACCTCTGTTGTTACGGGAAGATTGACTGCATCACCTGTTTCTTTTAACCATTGTAATCCTGTTTCACCAATGCCCTCAAAAAAGTTGGGGCGAGTTCGAGGTTTCCATATTCCTGCTCTTAAACAATCAATTGAGTCATGCTTAACTAATTGTTTAGCAGTCTTTAATAATTGTTCTTTCGTCTCTGCACTGCAGGGCCCACTAATTATATATGGTCTTTTCTTCACTTGATATTCTTTTCCATTTTTTGATTAAAAACCTTCTATACAAGTCCTTTTTTTTAAGGTTTCCGCCTACCTCATATTCTAAAACAGGTTGCTTTTTCTTTGGATCAACAAACCCCCTAATGGCATACTTTTCTCCCTTTGTTGTCAACATTAACTTGGTTGATATTGCTAAACTATCTTCTATGCAGCTGCAATCATTCGTGTAACTAAAAGACATCTCTCCTATAGTGTCTTTATTAATGTCTGTTAGTTCTATAGATTCAATATTATGACTAGAAAATATATCTAAATCGCAATTTTTTACATAATCAGTAAGTTTTCTTACTAATTTAAACTCATTACTTGCTTTTAAAAAGTGATATATATATAAATGCTTGCTATGGTTTATTACATCTATTAGAACCGACCTAAGTATTATGTTTTCTCCTTCTTTATCTATCCACTGAAAACCATCAACAACATCTCCCCATATTAATTCTTTATTGTTAAATTTCATATATTCATATGTGAAGAGTTGAAGTAATGCATTTGGACTTGGGTCATAAACAATTTTCCCCAAAGCAACTTTTTCTTTTTTTACCTCAATATACCAGTTAAATAGCGTTATGGTGTCTTTGTTAAATTTTCCTCTTGTATGATTAAAGTCGTCGGGGAAAAGCAACTTTCCAATATTGTTATCATCTACCTCAATTATTTTAACAAATGCTGTTTTTTGATTATACAAAACAAACTTAGCTTTATATAATCCACTTTCCCCCCACTTATCTTGAATTGAAAATTCAAAATCTTTAGAAATAATGTATTCCCATGTTTGAGTAAAGCAATTTGGAAAGTAAAAAAACAAAAAAAGGCTAAAAACACATTTTAATAAAGCGTTTTTAGCCTTTAGTCGTTTTTTAAAAATATACATTTTTCCGTATAAGGTTATATTAAATTAATCCTTTTTAGCATTTCTTCTTTGTAAGATCCTCCTATTGGAATAATTTTGTTATTATCCTCTAATATAAGGTTTGGTTGCTCTATTTGTGCAATTTTATCTAGCCTAACAATGTAAGACCTATGCACTCTTAAAAAATAGTCTTGAGGCATTTTACGCTCTATATCTTTCATTGTTGAATGAATTGTATACCGTTTATTTATTGTATTAATAACCACGTAATCTTTAAGCGCTTCAATAAAATATATGTCTTCCGTATTTAATTTTATTAGTCTTGATTTGCTCTTAACAAAAATAAAATCTTTGTTTTCTTTATTTTCTATTATGTTATAGAGCATATCTCGCTCTTTAAGTATTTCCAACTCCTTACTGTGCTTATAAAAAGCCATCTCAATAGAGGTGTGAAGATCAATTTCCTTAAATGGTTTAATTATATAAGCATACGGCTCTGTAACTTTTGCTTTAGAGAGTGTGTTTTCATCCGCATAAGCTGTTAAAAATATAACAGGAATATTATAAGACTCCTTTATTCTGGTAGATGCTTCTATTCCGTTTATGTCTCCTTTTAACATAATATCCATTAAGATAATGTCAGGCATTTTTTCTCCACAAAGATCAATCGCTTTCTGCCCTGTAGCTGCAACGCCTACAACATTGTAGCCTAATTTTTTTAAGCTATACTGAATGTCTTTTGACACAATACTTTCATCTTCAACGATTAACACACCTATTTTACCCATAAAAGACTCTTAGCACCTATTAAATTATTGTTGAATTGTAAAGTTAAACAAAAATGTTGTTCCTTTCTTGTTAATTACCTTAATATCTCCATCTAACTGACTAATAAGTATATAGACCAATTGAAGACCTAGGGTGTCCGTATTTTCAACATCTAAATTATCCGGTAATCCAACTCCATTATCCGACACCTTTAAATTTATTTTATTTCCTTGTTTTATTAACTCAATCCGTATTTTTCCGTTTCTATTAAATGGGAATGCATACTTAATAGAATTAGATACTAGTTCGTTAATTATTAAACCACATGGAATTGCTTGATCTAAACTTAAATTAACATTTCCTAAGTCTAATTCTAAATTAATATTGGCACGTTTAATAATATACGTTTGGACCAGGTTAGAAGTCAAGCTGTTTATATAGCTCGAAAAATTAACAAAAGAAAAGTCATCAGACCTATACAAACTTTCATGAATAAAAGACATAGCTTTTATGCGATTTTGACTTTCTCTTAATATGTCTAATATTTTTTTGTTTTTAACATAAGATGATTGAAGGTTGAGAATACTAGATATTACTTGAAGGTTATTTTTAACACGGTGATGCACCTCTTTTAATAGTACTTCTTTTTCATTTAAAAGTTTTCTTAATTTTAGTTCTATCTCTTTTCTATGTGTTAAGTCAATTGCTAAACAAGCTAAGTCAAATTTATTTTTTCCTTTTATTTTAATCGGACTAAGAAATGTTTCATAAATTATTTGTTTACCATTTAATCCATAAATAACAGATTCAAAATTTTGAGAAACTCCTGATTGAGCGCTGTTATATGCACTTTGCATGTCATTTATTAACTCCGGTTTATAGGGTTTTAAATTATCTGATATTTTATTCAAAAAATTATCTCCAACTTGTATTGACTCATCTAATCTATCTTTAAAAATTCGAATAAATTCCCTATTTAAGGATGAAATATTAAATTTAGTATCTAGCGTCCAAATAATAACATTACTGGTGTTTTCAAAAATTGACTGTATTGTGGATGATTGTTGAATTAATAAATTTTCTCTTTTTTTCTTTTCTGAAATGTCTCTAATTACATCTCTTGATCCTTTAAATATTCCGTTCTCATAAAAAGCGCTGCTGGATATTTCTATATTTTTTTTAGTACCTTTTGCTGTAATAATTTCAATTTCAAAGTTCCGAACCATTCCTTCTTTTCTGAGTTCTTTAGCTTTCTCTACAACAATATTTTTATCTTTATCAGAAACAAAAGAATAAAAATTATACGCTACATTATTCTCCACTTCAAATAACTTTTTTCCCGCCTCATTAATATCAATCGTTATATTATTTTCATCAACAATTATTACTGCATCCGAAAAGTTCTCAAATAATTCTCTATATTTTTTTTCACTGTTAACTATCTCATTTTCTATTTTTTTTACTTCTTTAATGTCTCGAGATATACCCATTAATCCAATAATATTTCCGTTATCATCCGTTATGTGAGATGCAGATAAATGAGTAATAAATAATTTACCATTTTTCTTTTTATTTGTTATTTTACCTATAAAAAAACCTTTACTATTTATTTGTTGTTCAACATGTTCATATTCATCTTTATCCTTATATAAATCAACCACTTTCATTTCTAAAAACTCTTCTTTTGAATATCCAAATTGAGAAGATGCTGAATGGCTTACATGGTTTATTTTATTGTTTATATCAGATGTTATAATAATATCTACCGAACTATTTATTATACAATTTATAAACTCTATAGTATGCAGCGCATCAGTATCTTTTGTCAGCTCTGCTTTAGTTTTTTCTTTTTCTAAAAAAGTATATGCGTGCTTTATCGTGTCTATTTTTTTTTCTGTTACTACCAATAAATAATCTATTCCTTTAAAGGTTAGTGACGATATGGTTGTTTTACCAGTAAAACAAGATTCTTTAATTGTTTTCGCCGGTAAATAAACCGTCCATTTTCCATTCTCTTTGATTTTTTGCAGTACTAATTTTATTTCTTCCGGGCATAAATTTAATTCACCTGATTTAAGAACTGTAAATGGCTTTCCTATTATTTCTTCCTTCTCTTCAAAAGAAATATCATGCAACACCATTGCATTAGTATTAAAATCGATAATTGTAAAATTTTCTTTTTTTACTAATACAACTGAATCTCCATAGGAATTGAAAAATATTTTAAAATATTCACTTATCATTGAGTTTCAAATGCGGGTTTTATTTTATAGCCATCCACTTTATACTCAACACCTCTCTTGTATTGTATGGTAAGAATAAGCATTCCTTCTTTGTTGTATTTTTTCCATTCACCTTCTTTTTCTCCATTATTATATTTCCCTTCCCATTTTAACTGACCATTAGGATAATAAAATCTATGTTTGTCTATTGGAAGTCCATTAATATATTCACCTTTAAAATTAATTTGTCCATCATAATAAGTATATGTCCAAATACCATGTTTTAATCCATCTCTAAACTCTCCTTCTTCTTTGTGATCATTTATATTATAAAACCAAGAACCTTCTCGAATACCATCTACATAATCTCCTTTTGTCATTAAACTTCCGGTTGTGTCATATTCAATGGATTCACCGTTCTCTTTTCCGTATTGAAAATACTCCTTTCTACGCAATTGTTTATTACTATACCACCAGTTCCATTCTCCATGCGTTAAACCATTAACATATAGTCCTTTTTGCTCAATCTCTCCATTTAAATAATAATACATCCATAAACCTACTCTTTTTCCATGATCAAATGTACCTGTTGCTTTAATTGAACCATCAGGAAACAAATATTTCCATTCTCCATCTTCTAAGCCAGTAGAATCCAATATACCCTCAGCTATTTTAATACTATTTCTATACTTATAAGAATTAATTAATACATCTGCAGAATCGTATTCTCTGAATATACCTTGCTTCATTTGATCCGCATAAGCTCCAACCAAATATGAACCATCTGGCCTAATTTCTTTACTTAATTCGAAAAATTTAATTTCTTTTGCGTCATTATTTAAAACACCATTATTAAACATTTTCATTGTCCTCAACCCCCCTTTCTTGTTATATTCTCTAACTATTCCATTCAATATCCCATGCTTAAAATCACCTTCCCATTTTACCTTCCCATTTTCATGAAATTCTTTCCATAAACCATGTTTTTTTTCTTCTTCGTCAAATCTATTTATTTTTTCCTCACTCCTTAAAAAACCTCCAACATATTCACTTATGGTAATAACTCTTCCTAAACTATCTAATTCATAACAAAATCCTTGTTTTTTATCTTGTACATAATGATTAATTTTTTGTATTCTTCCTGACGTATAGAAAATTTTTTCTTCTCCCGATTTTACATTTTTACTATAATTTGATATGCTTTTTAAACATCCTTGATTATCAAATAATTTAGAAAACCCATCTTTTCTGTTTTTCTTGTAGTTTATTTCATCTATCAGATAACCATTATTATTATAAAATTTCCAAACACTATCCAGTAAAAAATTCTTACGATTACCTTCGGATTTAATTTGTCCATTATCATAATAGGTTTTCCAATAAGCTGTAGGCTTTCCTTCTTTCAATATTCCTTCACTACTAATATTTCCATTTTGAAAATAAAATATGTTATATCCATTTGGATTTACTTCTTGAGCAAAAATTATTAAATCACTCAAAAAAGAGAAATGAACAAGACATATTATAAATAAATAAAAAAGATTAAAATTTAATAATTTACTATTATTATTATATTGTTGATTATGTGTGTAAATTGTGTTCAAAAAATTAGGCTTTATGTTTTATCAGTACTTAATAACATTTAATTAACAGTGTTTATTATCTAAATATCTTTATTATAAAGGTAAGTAATATGTTATTAACAAAATGAAAAATAGTTTTTATATAGATGAGTGGTTAAAACTTTTATACCATTTTTGTAATGAAAACTTCATAAAACCTGTTGATTTTTAATTATAAAAAAGCTGTTAACTTATTTGGTATATATAAAATTAATATCAACCAATAATTAATATTTATAATCCTAATAAAGTTTACATTAAATAACCAACATGTTATTAACAGGTTATTAATAAAGTAGGTTAAGGTAAATAAAAACAAAAAAATTATGAATATAGCAATTGGTGCAGATCATGCAGGTTATGAGTTAAAAAAAACAATAATAAGTTTTTTAACCGACAAAGGACATAAAGTTGAGGATTTTGGATGTTATTCAGAAAAAAGTATAGATTATCCCGATTACGCACACCCAGTATGTGATAGTATAGAAAAAAAGAAAAATAGGTTTGGGGTATTAATTTGCGGAAGTGGTAACGGAATAAGTATGGCAGCAAACAAACATCTTAATATTAGAGCAGCATTATGTTGGAAAACAGAAGTTGCTGAACTTGCAAGACAGCACAACGACGCAAATATAGTTTCAATACCTGCTCGTTTTATTAGCGAGGAAAAAGCTTTGAACATAGTGGATGTTTTTTTCAATACAGAATTTGAAGGAGGAAGACACCAAAAAAGAGTAGATAAAATAGCTTGTATATAAAATGAAATATATAATAACATTACTATTATTAGCGTCTATTAGTTGTACACTAACAAAAAGAAACAGCAAAGTAGACGATGTAAAGTTGGAAGCACTAACAGATAGTGTTGCGGAGATATATGCTTCTTCTATTTTAAAAGAAGACTTAAATAAACACCTTTCCATACTTGCATCTGATGAGTATGAAGGTAGAGAAACAGCAAAACCTGGTCAAAAAAAAGCAGCAAGATACATTTCTGATCAGTTTCGAAAATTTGGAGTGAATGAAGGAGTTGGTGGTTCTTATTTACAGACATTTGAAGTTGATGTTAAAAACGCTTCAAACGTATTTATTGAAGTGAATAATAATAGTTGGCAATTAAGTAAGGATTTTTATTACGTAGGAAACCTTAAAGACATAGAGTTAAGTAATATTGGATTAATAGATGCAGGCTATGGAGTTGAAGAAGGAGAGTATTCAGACTATTCTAACATAAACGTTAAAGGAAAGTTTATAATTGTTCGAAATGGAGCACCACCCGCCACTGTATTTGAAAATGATTGGTACAATTGGAGACGGAAAGTTAAACTTGCAGAAGAAAAGGGAGCGGTTGGAATAATTACCATTAAAGATAAGGATGATTTTAAGTATGGAGCAGAAACAACAGAAGGGTTTATTCAGAACCCGAGTATGCAAATGCACAATCCAGGTAAACGAAAAGCGGATTTAATACCTAATATTTATATTTCAGACAGTACCTCAAAGGAGCTTTTATTAGCTATTGACTCTGTGCTAATAACAATTAAGGTTGACATAGAGGAAACACTTACCTCTGATAACGTTTTGGGCTATATTGAGGGAACAGATTTAAAAGATGAGCTAGTAATAATTACCGCACATTATGATCATTTAGGATACGACAATGGAGAGGTGTGTAATGGTGCTGATGATGATGGTTCAGGAACTGTTAGTGTAATTGAACTGGCAGAGGCATTTCAAAAAGCTAAAGATGACGGTAAGGGACCGCGAAGAAGTATATTATTTATGACTGTTTCAGGAGAAGAAAAGGGACTGTGGGGGTCTAGCTATTATACTGAAAATCCTTTATATAGTTTAGAGAATACGGTTGTTAATTTAAATATTGACATGATTGGAAGGAGAGACGATGAGCACGACTATGATAATTATATTTACTTAATAGGAGCTGATAGAATTAGCACAGACTTACACTTAATTAGTGAAAAAGTGAATGAAAAGTATATCAATTACGATATAGACTATACTTACAATGAGCGAACAGATCCTAATCAGTTCTACTACCGTTCGGACCACTATAATTTTGCTAAAAAAGGAATTCCGGTCATTTTTTATTTTAGTGGGGTTCATGAAGATTATCATAAGCCAACGGACGATGTGGATAAAATTAATTTTAAAAAGGTGCAAAGAACCACAAAAATGGTTTTTTATACCGCTTGGGAAATTGCCAATAGGGATCGGCGATTAAGAATGAACGGAACAAACTAAGAATGGAAAAAGTAGTATTGGTAGATGAAAATGACAATCCATTAGGAACGATGGAAAAAATGGAAGCGCACGAGAAAGGACTTTTGCATAGAGCTTTTTCCGTGTTTGTTTTTAACAATAACGGTGAGATGCTTTTACAGCAGCGGGCATTTTCAAAGTACCACTCAGGTGGACTATGGACAAACACTTGTTGTAGTCATCCAAGAGAAGGGGAAACAACAATAGAAGCCGCCCACAGAAGGCTACAAGAGGAAATGGGTTTTGACTGTGAAATAGAAAAAGTGTTTGACTTTATTTACAAAAAAGACTTAGATAAAGGTTTAATAGAGCATGAATTTGACCATGTTTTTATTGGTCAATTCGAGGGTGAGGTTTGTTTTAACAAAGAGGAGGTTAACGCATATACCTATAGCCCTATCCATACTGTTTTAGAGGAGGTTAATCAAAAGCCTGAAAAATATACAGAATGGTTTAAAATCTGCTTGGATGAAGTAGTTAAAAGGGTGTTATAAACTGCTCTTTTCTAGAAAAACAGAGAAACCATCACCATACATTTCTAATACAATAGGGTTGTTGCCCCACCTATATGATGTGGATAATGGCACAGTGGCAACACTAGATGGCTCCTTATATAAGCTAGTAATTATAGACTTTACCGTTTTCGTATTTATTAAAAATTCTTTAGATGTTGTATCTGAATACAGATAATCAAAGTAAACATTAGACAACCTTTCGCTCTCGAACAAAAACCTACCGCTTAACAAGACTTTATCACCATATACTTCACTAAACGCTAAAGCGCTTGATTTACCCTTAAAGTCAACGGTAAAAAGGTTTTGGACGGCGTCTATTGTTGAATGGTCTAGCTTCAGAGAATCTTCATACACATGGTGAATTAATTTTTCAACTAATTGCAGGTGTTTTGGCAACACCAAGGCGGTTTTTGCTCGCTGTTCTGTTTTACGATTTTTTCTAACTGTAAGGGTAAATCCGTTATTAAATATTTCAAAATCGATTGTATTTTTATGGGACAGCCACGAATATGTTTTCATGGTGCCACTATTATATATTGAGTTGTGGTCTCCTAACTTTGCACCTATCGTGCTTATGGCGGTTTGTGCATCTTTTTCTAAGCTTGGGTTTAGTGAGTCGTAATAAAAGTCGTAATGGACGGCGCCTATAATCCCATTGTTACATTTAAAAACCTTTTTAAGAACAACACCTCCAAGCGCCACTTCACTACGACAGGTATTTGCTTGACACTCTAAACCATGAGAAGTAACAAATGATTGTATGTCTGTGCTATCCATTACCAAGAGGTTCTTATTAACACTTAATAGAAGCTCTTCTATTTCTTCAAGCGCTTGGTCAATTGCAGTCGGAAGATTTTCTGGTATTGATTCAACTTTTTTTGTGTCTCCAGAGCAACTTGAAATTAATGCTACAAAGAAAAAAAATAAATAACTATTTTTTAAAAATAACATTGGCAGGCTTATTTAAACTCATTATATAATAGGTCTGTATTGATTTTAGATTCTCCAAGAATTGTGTCGGTTCTCTCTTTTTGTTTCTTTATTAGCATTGAGCCACTGTCTATAATGTTTTTATGGCTTATAAAATCCTCTGTAGTATTTGTGACAATAATTTTAGCTGGACCATATTCGGGCTTTTTTTGAAACGCAACATATTCATAATCCACATTTGTTATTTCAACGTCATTAATAAATACTGATGACAAGTCCTTAGAAGCAACAGCAATTTTTGCGTTACTAATCCTTGAGTTATCTACTTCCACTAAAGAGTTTTCACCTCCAGAAACACCTTTATCTCCAGAATTATTAATAGTGCAGGCTTTTATTTTAATGGTGCTTCCAGATAAATCAATACAGTCGTTACCGTTATTTATAAAAGAGGAATTCAAAATTTGTCCAGAACTAAAATCGGAATCCAATCCATCAGCATATGTGTTTTGGACAGAAGAATTGGAAAAAGTAAAATTGGACTGAACGAGGTTTAAAGCATCTTCACATAAGCTCTGTTCAAAGATGCAGTTTTCAATAATTACATTGCTTTGATAAAACGTAACAGCACCAGTTAAATACCATCCACACTTCTGCAGCGTATTTAAATTTTTAAATGTAACATACTTTAGAAGCGAATTATCATAACCACCAATTACAGTGAAGCCATGGCCAGTGCCGTCCGAAGAGTGAATAAAAACTTTATTCGAGGGTGTTCCTTCGGCAAGAACAGGGGAATAGCTAACAATAGCGGCATTGTTAATAATATCTAATTCGCTTCCAGGCTCTAGAATTAACACCCAACCCCGCGGCACGACCAAATCGCTTGAGATAACGTGTTTTCCTTTTTTTACAACAACCTCTTTAGCTGCAGTGTTTATTTCTAAAAACGCCTGTTCAAAAAGGCTTTTAGTGTTTATGTTTTTAATAGGGTCAATTAACTTTTTATCAAATGCCCATTTGCTAATTGATAACCTAAGGGTGTCTGGCATGTTTTCGGCTACGAAAAAAAATGTTTTTGCAGCCTTAGGAAGCTTGATTACATGAAGTGCTTTGTTCTTACCTAAAGCCTCAATTTTTAACGGTGAACTCATCATTATGATAGAGTCTTTGTTTTGTTTTAATCCATAACCAACAATTGTTACAGAGGTAGAGTGGAAATTTTCTATTTGAACAAGGTTCGAGGCAGAGTCTTGATAAGGGTTTGAATATGCTTTTAACCCTGTATGGTAGTAATATTTTTTAGTGTTTGTAAAGTCCTCAAAACCATTGCTTTGCAATTCATATTTTATGTTTGATTTTATGAATTCAGGAAGCGTTTTTTGTATGCTTTTTATATTATTATAGTAAAAATCTTTATTAAACTTGGAGCTGGGATATTCATTATCCAAAAGGGCGCCGATTGAGCTTAAAGAGGAGTCTAGTTCGCTAAAAACCTCGTTGAGGTATTTGATTTCAGAATACTGTTTGAGATATAAAGAATATAGTGACTTAAAAGAAGCGTTGTTGAAAAGGTTGTAATGGACATAGCTAAAATCTGGAAACAAAACCTTGTCTTTGCTATATCCATATATAGGTTGATTTGCGCTCATCTCTATCTTTTCAGGATAACAGTCGTATGCTATTGGCTCTAACTTTCTCGAAACAGGGTTGTAATAAAACCTTAAGTTATGCCATATTAAAGCGTGATCGGTGTTTGCTAAGTCGGTTAAAGCGTAGAACTTAGCCATTTTATCAAGGTCGAATATTTCCTCAATATTTTTGTCAAATGCTTTGTAGCGGAGCAACAAACTTTGTGCTGTTTTGAAGTGTTGTTTTAAAACAGGGTTTTTCATTGTCCTGTTCTTTTTAAAAGGAATTACTTCTGCAGCCGCAAAATAAGGCAAAGAATGGTACCCATCTGGATCTCCTACCCTAGTTTCCCAAAGACCTTCTTCGTTAAACTTTAATATAGGGCCTTCTCTTCTGTTTTTAGACTCTACTAGTTGCTTGTCGAAATGTTCTTCAAGCGCATAAACCCCCATAGACTTGCCGTTTATGACGATCGGAACAAAGTCATATCGAGTTGTTAAAACACCCTCTCGTAAATATACTTGATGCATAAACCATTCATGCAAAAATGAACGGGTGTGTGGGCTTTGAATAGAAAAGCTTTTTAAACCACGAAACGCATTGCTACCAGTCACCTTTATTCTAAAAGACCATTTATCACCTTTTAAGTGGTCGACCCAATCACCCTTCAATCTCAGTTTAATAGGCACGTCTTTGCCTTTATAAGTTACCGTTGCACGAACATACTTTTTTAAGCTTTTATCTATTACACCGTTTTCTAATGCTATATTTCTATATAACTCAAGTTGTTGGTAGGCAGAGTCGTCTATATGAATTTCTATACAGGTGTTTGAGCTTAATACCCCCTCACCCTCCTTCTTATTAACACAAGAAAACAGCACTACTGCAAGAGCTATAAAACCGAAAACCTTCATTAAGAATGCAAAGAAAAGCAAAAAAAAAGCTTACACAAATATGTGTAAGCTTTCAATTACTTTAATTAAAGATTGTTCTAGTGGCCATGATCATCATGACTTTCTTCAGCCGCACCTTCTTCAGCAGCACCTTCTTCAGTTGCTTCTCCCTTTGCAGCTTCTCCACCACAAGAAATTGTTGTCATAGAAAAGAATCCAGCAACAGCTAATAACATAAAAAACTTTTTCATTTTGATTATTTTTATTGGTTTATACTCTAATAACAAATTTAAAAACAATTCTGTAATTAGCAAGTTTTTTGGGAAAAATCGTTTTTGAAGTATCTATTCAAAAAACATATAGGAAAACTTAGTTATTGTAATAAAATTTGAATTAACTTCTTGAACAAGAAGCGCCTTCATTAAAAGCGTGGATTTATCATAAATCACTTCTTTGTGTGTTTTTAACTCCTCGTTTCTGTACTCATCGATTGCTTCTAGGTTTCCTAACCCATCATATTTATACACAAACCTTGAATATTCACCTTTCCCTAAATCTTTTTGTGTTGTCATTTCCGAAACCATCATCAAATTATTGTACTTGAAGGTTGTTTGTGCTTTTTTATGATTTACAATTAATTTTTTTTCCACCTTAACCAAAAGCTGGTTTTCATCATATGTATAGTATTCTTTTTGATAAACCCCTCCGTGGTTGTTGTGTACGTTTTTTTGTATACACGAGTCCTTTTGTACATAGGAATAAGTTTCGTTTACAATGGTATATTGTTTCTTTAACTTGAAATCGTTTTTATTGTTTGTGGTGTTTTCGTCCCTACAATATGTTTTACTCACCACATCACCGTTATCATTGTAACTGTAATTATAAGAAAAGAACCCATAACTATCGCTCATTCTCTTTGTGGTGATATTTTTCTTTTCATCATAATGATATGTTGTTATCGAACTGTCTTTTTTTTTCCCACGGTAAAAAGAGTCGAACTGTTTAATAAGGTTACCCGAATCATCAAAAAAGAACTCGGTTGAGACCCCCTTACTTTTTATAACTTGTAAATCTGCTTTCGTGGAAACCACACCCTTTATACTTTTTATCTTATTACTACGGATGAATTCAGTATAAAAAAAAGGCTCTCCAGAAAATACAGCACAACCTCTATTGTCTAGCATTTGCCCTAAAAAGGACGTAGGAATAATTAGTATAAAAATGAAAAGGCGCATTGTGCTTGGTTAAAGTGGTTTAGTTAAGGCAAAAGTAATTGAATTTATCAAGTGACCTATTTATATAATGCTACCACAGACCGAGCAACTTCTCGTATCTCGTCCCTTAGCTCTTTAGGTTCTATTACCTTTACTTCTTTACCAAAACCTAAAATTTGCATTTTCAATTCATAGGTGGGAAGAAGAAAATATGAAAATAAATGCATATTGTTTTTTTCCCCTAGATATTCTTGCGACATGTGAAGGGGTTGAGAAAGAATATATTTTGACAACAGCACACCCACCTCGATAATTATTTTAGAAGGACTTCCGTGGTCTGAGGTAATTCCGATTGAGTACTTAAAAAATCTGTCAGGGCTAAAAGAGTTATTTTTTTTATACGTTTCTGATAAAACAGTGAGGTTTTTAACTCTATCCAAGCCAAAGGTAATTACCTTGTCTTTAAGTTCGCTCTTACCAACAAGATACCATCTATTTCTGTATTCTTTCAACAGGTATGGATGTATTCTTCTTGTTTTAGCTACCTCGCTTGAAAACCCTTTATGTTCAAATTGAACTTTGTTTTTATTTTTAATTGCGGTTAAAAGAGGTTCTAAAAACTCGCTTCCCCCTACTCTTTCAACAGTTTCGAACTGGACGTATTCTTCGATAGCTGTATCTTGAACATTAGAAGAGATATTTACCCGATCAATAATTTTATCTATTGCAAACTCGAACTGACTAAAGATCTCTGTGTTTTTGAATTGAGAAAGTAGGTTTGTTGCAATTTTAATTGCTTTAATATCCTTTTCTGTTAGAGGAACCTCGTCTATTGAATAATCCTTGTCTTCGTAGTAATAACCTTTTTCTAGTTTGCTATATTTTATTGGTGCATCATGCTCTAGTCGCATAGCAAACAAATCCTTCTCAATAGTAGAGGCACAAATATTTCCCCCTAAAGTTGTTCCAAACAATTCTTCTTCACAAGCCGATCTCAAAGCCGCTTTTGAAGGAAAGGGATTGTATTCATTTCTTAGGCTCCTGTCAATTATTCGATAGCGCGCCAAGGCGTTTTTAATTACTGGCATAAAATTAATTTGAAAGCCAAAGATACAAAAACAGAATATTATTCGCTTAACAGGGCTTCAACTAATGCACCTACTTCAGCCGTGTATTTAACATAATGTTCTCCAGTGCCTGGACCATAAAAACCGGTATGGATTTTTCTAACCGCCCCTTTTTTACCTATAAACATTGTTGTTGGAAATGAGGAAATCTCATTAAGAAAAGGTAGTGCTTTTTGCGCTTCTTTTTTGCTTGCACTACCCGCAATTAAAAACTCATACTTACTTCCGGTATGCGACTTTAAGTCTTTTACTCTTGCTATTTTATCAATTAGTTTTTTAGGCGATTCAAAAGCAAGGCCTATTATTTCTAACCCCCTATCTTGATATTGGTTATATAGGGTCGAAAAAAACTTTGTTTCGTCGACGCAGTTGGGGCACCAAGACCCAAGTATTTGAATTATTACAACTTTATTATTGAAGCGTTTGTTGGGGTAAGAAAGAATTCCTCCGTCAACACTAGGAAAAGAAAACTCTAGCCTTTCTCTAGGCACATGCTGTGTTATCAAATATGGATTCGTCAGAGCAAACGAATCATTTTTTAATGAAATCCATGGTTCACTCCATTGCAAACCTGAATAAAACATCCCGTGTATTATATTATCAACTAGTCTTCCCTCAAACAAAAACGCATGCGCCCCATCAAAACAAGACAAAAAAATAGAATCATTATATACATTTCCTTGCAAAAACCTATAATCTCCAGTTTCTGTTATAAAAGTGCCTGTTACGTGTTCCTTGTCTTGATGAAATATGGCAACGGACTTATATTCATTTTCAGTTCCCTTACTGAAAGTTGTTTCCCAATTTCCACTATACAAATTATGATTGTTGCTATGAGCGCCATTAAACCTGTGTTTCCCTCCTTTTTTGTTTAAATGTGCGCAAAATGGTAACTTGTGCCTTGTTTTTGTATTATTGTGCCAATACCCTGCTAAGCCAATTTTTGTTTTAATAAATCGTAGTTCTGAATCAAAAACAGGTATTTTAATACGCATGGAATCTTGGTAAGAGCATATTTTAGCTCCAATTCTTTCTTCTGAGTTAACTATGAAAACAGAATCATTATTTACCTCAAAATTAAACGGAATTTTTTTGTTTTTTTTAATACTTAGTTGTCCAAGCCATTGACCCTGAGAGATAAGGAAATTGCAGTGTTTTTCACCCTCACTTAAATCTGCATGAGATTGCGCTTGATCAGAACACGAAAGAATTAATGTCAGACAAACAAATAAGGTGTAAAGTTTGTTCATAATAACTATTCAGGTTTTGGTAGTTGCCAAAAATAGTAATTAATATATATCTCTCATAATGTCGGTTTTTTCTACCTTTAACAAAGATCTTTAGAAGATAACAAGCAAAAACATATAGCGGACGCAACCTTTTTTTATAGAATGATGTCTATGGTACTAGATAAGCGAAATATGTCTGAGGAACAAATGATTAAAGGGTGTTTAGAAAACAACCCTCTTGCTCAAAAAACCTTATACAATAAGCTTGGACCCAAAATGATGGGAGTGTGTCTGCGTTACATGACAAACACGGAAGAGGCGCAGGATGTTTTGCAGGATGGGTTTATAAAGGTCTTTGATAAATTGGGAGCATATTCAGGAACGGGTTCATTTGAAGGATGGGTGCGGAGAATATTTGTGAACACAGCTTTAGATGCTATTCGAAAGAATAAAAAGCTAAAACACCAAGCGCAAATTGATGACGTGGCATTCGGACTAAAGTCTAACGATTTTATTTTTGAAACATTGGCGGCAGAAGACTTAATGAAACTTCTACAAGGGTTACCGCTGGGCTACAAAACTGTGTTTAATTTGTACGCAATTGAAGGTTATTCGCACAAAGAAATAGCAAAAAAAATGAATGTTACCGTAAGTACTTCAAAGTCCCAATTTTCAAGAGCAAAAGCAATGTTACGGCATAAAATAACAGAACTAGAGAACGAATGAGTGTTGAAAATAATATAGAAGGTTTATTTAAATCGAAGCTAGAAGGTTTTGAAGCGCCTATTAACGATGTTATGTGGTCAAATATATCTTCTTCAATTGGGGCTACTGGCGTCTCTACAAGGGCTTTTAAAGTACTTGTTAGCAAACTAATTTCTACTACAGGTATTGCTATTAGCACGGGTTTATTATGTACAATAGCGACATTTTTAGTAATGAATCCAAGCAAGCAAGCAAACCCATTAAAAAAAGAAACCTCTTTAGTGTCAATTGAAACAGCCGACAAAACCAAACTACAAGTTACCAGTGATGACGAACTAGCCTTAAGTAATATATTAAAGAACACTCCAATCGATTCAAATGATCCATTGGTAAAAGAAGAACCTGCTGAAACCTTTGTCGTTGTATCTTCAAACAGTTCTAAAATTAAAAGCTCTTCGTCAGCACCAAGCTCTATAATTAACACATTCTTAACACCTAAAAGCAGAATAAAACAGAAACAACAGACGACACAACCACGCCAGTTGGAGAACAAAGCACCTGAGGAAAAGGAAATTACCATTATTCAACCCCAAAAAGACGAACTAATTGCAACAATCATTGCTTCCCCGGTGGGTGGGTACGCTCCATTAGATGTTTATTTTTCGAATGCAGCTACTCGCGGAAGTGTTCTTTGGAATTTTGGAGACGGAACATCTAGTGAAGATTTTAGCCCTTCTCATACTTTCAATGAGTATGGTACTTATACTATCGAACTAATTGTAACTGACGCAAACGGTGAAGAGAAAAAGGACTATCGTGTTATTGAAGTCGAGCCCAACAGCGCCATTACTGTCTTGCCAAATGTTTTTACCCCAAATGGCGATGGTATAAACGATTTATGTACAGTAAAAGGCAAAAATATAGAAGTATTCCAAATGAAGGTTTTTAATCGCACAGGAGAGGTAATATTCTCTTCAGAGTCAATAGAGCACTCATGGGACGGTAAAAATAAGTATGGTGAAGAAATACCTGCCGGAACATACTTCTATTTAATTAGTGCTCGCGGGACAGATGGTAAAGTGTATGAACACACGGGACCAATTACCTTAAGTAGATAACCCAGAATTAGACGCATAAAAAAGGGCTTAACTGTTTGGTTAAGCCCTTTTTTGTAAAATAATATCAAACTATTCGTTTAACGCTTCTGCACCTCCAACAATTTCTAATATTTCATTAGTAATTGCAGTTTGTCTTGCTTTGTTATAGAACAACTGAAGCTCTTTCTTTAGGTCTGTTGCGTTATCAGTTGCTTTGTGCATTGCTGTCATTCTTGCTCCATGTTCTGCAGCGTGAGAGTCTAACATAGCTTTATAAAATTGAGTTTTTAATGAACTTGGAATTAAGTTATTTACAATTTCTTCCTTTGAAGGCTCGAAAATGTAATCAACTGATTCTTTACCATTGGCTTGTTCCGCAGGAGCAATAGGTAAGAACTGCTCAGTAGTTACGATTTGTACACCAGCATTTTTAAAAGCGTTGTAAACGATAACGATTTTATCAATTACGCCGTTTTCAAACTTATCCATAAGTGTTTGAGCAACTTCAGAAACATTATCAAACGAAAGATCTCCCCACAATTCCTCAGTGTTACTTGGCATTGTTTCATCAGTAATAACGAAATCGGTTCCTTTTACGGAGTCAGCCATTTTTTTACCTATCGGCAATATAGAAACACTACTGTCTTTATGTTGCGCTGCAATTCGCTTAACTTCCTTAGCAACATTATTGTTAAAACCACCACAAAGCCCACGGTTAGAATTAATTCCAACAATAAGAACGTTTTTCAAATCACGTTCTTGCGCGTAAACATTGTCACTTGTGTCCAATGAAGAGGTTAAGTTTCCAAGGATTTCCTGCAGCTTTTGAGCATATGGACGCATTTGCGTAATTGCATCTTGCGCTCGTTTCAATTTTGCAGCCGATACCATTTTCATGGCAGAGGTAATCTGCATTGTTGAGTTTACAGAAGTGATCCTATTTCGTATTTCTTTTAAGTTCGCCATATGAAACTAAAGTTCAAAGGTTAATTTTATGCCTCCACACTATATTTAGCAGATAAATCAGCTGCTACTTTTTCAATAGTTAAGGTTGCGTTATCAGAAAGTTTTCCTGCTTTTAATTCTGCCAATTCAGCCGCATGACTATTTCTCATATAACTAAGGAATTCTTCTTCAAATTCTCTTACTTTGTTTACAGGAACGCTATTCATTAGGCCTTTAGTTCCACAATAGATAATCGCAACTTGTTCCTCTACAGGAACAGGAGCTCCTTCTCCTTGCTTAAGCATTTCAACGTTTCTAGCTCCTTTCGCAAGCACCGCCATTGTAGCAGCATCTAAATCCGATCCGAATTTAGCAAATGCTTCAAGCTCTCTATATTGTGCCTGATCTAATTTTAATGTTCCAGCAATTTTCTTCATTGACTTAATCTGCGCGTTTCCACCTACACGCGATACAGAGATACCTACGTTAATTGCTGGACGAACTCCAGAATTAAATAAGTTAGCCTCTAAGAAGATCTGTCCGTCTGTAATAGAAATTACATTGGTGGGAATATAGGCAGAAACATCACCTGCTTGCGTCTCGATAATTGGAAGTGCCGTTAGGGAACCGCCACCTTTAACCAAGTGTTTAATGGATTCCGGCAAATCATTCATTTGTGCAGCAATGGTATCCGAAGAGTTTACTTTTGCAGCTCTTTCTAATAACCTTGAGTGTAGGTAAAACACATCGCCAGGATATGCTTCACGTCCTGGTGGTCTTCTAAGCAACAATGAAACCTCACGGTAAGCAACAGCTTGTTTTGATAAATCATCATAAACAATCAGTGCTGGCTCACCTGTATCTCTAAAAAACTCTCCAATTGCTGCACCTGTAAAGGGAGCGTAAAATTGCATCGGCGCAGGGTCGGATGCATTCGCAGCAACAACAACCGTGTAAGCCATCGCCCCAGCAGCCTCTAATTTATTTACTATTCCTGCAACAGTAGATCCTTTTTGGCCAATCGCGACATAAATACAAAAAACAGGCTCTCCTCTATCGTAAAATTCTTTTTGATTAATAATTGTATCAATACAAACTGTAGTTTTTCCAGTCTGCCTATCTCCAATTACCAACTCCCTTTGACCTCTTCCTACAGGAATCATAGAATCGATAGCTTTAATTCCTGATTGTAAAGGCTCGGTAACAGGTTGACGATATATAACACCTGGAGCTTTACGTTCGATAGGCATTTCGTATAAGTCACCTTCAATTGGTCCTTTACCATCAATAGGGCTTCCCAATGTATCAACAACACGACCAAGCATCCCCTTTCCAACCTGAACAGAAGCAATCTTTCCGGTACGTTTAACTGTATCTCCTTCTTTAAGGTTAGTTGCTGCACCTAATAATACAGCACCCACATTATCTTCCTCAAGGTTTAAAGCAATTCCTTGCAAACCTCCTTCAAATTCAATTAACTCGCCATATTGTACGGCCGAAAGCCCATAAATACGTGCAATACCATCACCGACTTGAAGTATGGTACCTACTTCTTCCAATTCCGCCTCAGTTTTAAAGCTTGAAAGCTGTTCTCTCAATATTGCTGAAACTTCAGCTGGTTTAATTCCTGCCATTTTCTTAAAATTTATCTAAATTAAAAATCTGCTATGTATGGGTTTTTGCTAAAATTTTGCTTTAGGTCATCTAGCCTTCGGCTAATACTAGCGTCTATTTGTTTATCATCTACTCTAACAATAAAACCTCCAATAATCTCGGGATTAATTTTCTCAATAACCTCAACACTAGAGCTTTCAACTGTGTTAAGCAGATGAAGTATTTGTTTCTTTTGATCGTCCGCCAACTTGACTGCTGATGTAATTTCTGTTACAACGATTTTCTTAATAACCTTATATTGACGGATAAATGCGTTAGCGATATCTCCGATTAAAGCCTCTCTATTCCTTGAAGAAATAAGCAATAAGAATTGCTTTGTTAGTTCGGAAGCCTTTTTTCCAAAGATTGATGTTAGAATCTCTTGCTTTTTATCTGCTTTAACAACAGGGCTTTTAAGCAAAACATCTAAATCTTTGCTATGTTCAATCGTTTCAGAAATTAAAACCATATCACTGTATATCGCGTCAAGTTCGTTTTTCTCAATTGACAACACTATTAAAGATTTAGCGTATCTATTTCCTGCTAGGGATTCTCTCATTTTAGTTAAGGTTTATTTCTTTAACTAACCCATCTACCAAAGTCTTTTGTTTTTCGTCAGTTGAAAGTTTTTCTTTAACGATTTTTTCTGCAATTTCAATTGACAATGTAGCAACTTGGTTTTTAATTTCAGTAACCGCAGCCATTTTCTCGTTTGTTATCACTTCTCTTGCAGACTCTATAATTCTTTCACCTTCTTCTTTAGCTGTGTTCTTTGCTTCGGAAACAATTTTGTCTTTCATTTCACGTGCTTCTTTTAGCAAAGCATCTCTTTCAACTAAAGCCTCTTTCCTTAGGTCTTCGTTCTGTGACTTTAACGCTGCCATTTCTTCTCTAGCTTTTTCAGATGCCTCTAAAGCAGTTTCAATTTTGGTTTCCCGCTCTTTTACAGACTTTAAAATGGGTTTCCACGCGAATTTTGCAAGAAGAAATAATAATATAATAAAGACTAAAGATGTCCAAAAAATTAACCCAATGCTAGGTATGACTAAATCCATGTTTTATTTTTTATAATAAACTAAAATAATAATAGGAGAAAAACAGGCAATCCCTGAATTTCTCCTAAAGTTGTTTTACGCTTGTAACATGGCAACTACCACACCAAATAACGCAACACCCTCAACTAATGCAGCAGCGATAATCATCGTTGTCTGAATTTTGTTGTAAGCTTCTGGTTGACGTGCAATAGCTTCTACTGCGCTTCCACCAATTTTACCAATTCCGATTCCTGCTCCAACCGCTGCTAAACCAGCTCCAATTGCTGCAATTCCTCCGTGTAAAATCATTTCATTCATAACTGTTATTATTTATTGTTTATTTATTTGCTAATTAATGCGCTTCTTCTACCGCTGTTCCAATGAACAAAGCAGAAAGCATGGTAAAAATATATGCCTGTAAAAAGGCTACTAGTAATTCTAAAGTTGAGATAAATAAAGCCATTGGAACTGATAATCCAGACCACGCAAGGCTTTCTTTTACAAAAATAATTGAGATCAAGGATATTACAATAATGTGCCCTGCAGTCATGTTTGCAAATAAACGAATTAACAATGCAGCGGGCTTAATAAAAATTCCAGCGATTTCAATAGGCACTAAAATTGGATACAAAGCTAATGGAACACCTGGAGGCATAAATATATGTTTCCAGAATGGCTTCTTAGAGAAGATTAATTGAATGACTAGAGTAAACATTGCTAATGTTACCGTAACTGAAATGTTTCCAGTTAAGTTGGGGCTTCCAATCCAAGGGATAAGACCTAATAAGTTTCCTATAAGAATAAAGAAAAAGACCGTCAATAGGTAAGGCATAAATCTATCTTTTTTAGCCCCAATATTTGGCTCAGCGATGTCATCCCTTACAAATAACACTAATGGCTCCATCCACGAAACAATTCCCTTAGGAGCAACGGCTCCATTCTTTTTGTAAAACCTTGCAACTTTAAAAAACACAAAGAATAATAAGAAAGCTACCAGAAACATCGTGAAAACCACTTTTGTAATGGAAAAGTCCAAAGGCTGAATAGCATTAACAACATCTTTACCTTCTAATTTTATATGGGACTCTCCAGGGTTTAATTGGTATATTTTTTCGTGGTACTTAACAAAGTTTAATCCCTTTTTTTCTACTTTGTGGTGCCCTTCATTGTCGTGGTGAAATGAAGAAGATAAAAAAGTAACAAGCCCTTTTTCGGTCCAAAGAATAACAGGGAGCGGCAAGGTAATAGAAGAAGCACCTTCCCCCGCAATGTGAACCTCATGTGCGTCTAATACGTGATCAAAAGCAAAAGCAACTGGGTCAAACTCTGATTTTACTGTTTCTTCAGGGGTTGTGTGATTATCCACATGGTCCTGAGCTTTCAGGCCTATGTTAAACAGGAAGAACATTCCTAATAACACCGCCATTTTAATTGTAGTTTTTTGATGCATTTCCAATCTAAAATCAGTCTAAGGTTACAAAAATCGGTGCAAAGATAGTGTTTGTTTTTAACTACACAACCATTCTTTCTTTTTTATGGGGATAAATAACAAAAATCAGTATCGTGTCTAAATTGAGCCAATTATGGCGCTGGTTTAAACGCGTCTGCAACAGCCTTTTTTTAAAGGTATAACATCCATCCAATTCTTGACTCTAAAAATTTACTACTTTTGAGGTCTATTGAAAAACATGCAAGAGAATATAGCGAAACCAAACACACTAAAGGGTGAAGATCCAAAAGTTGCTAAAAGACAACTAAAGAAGTGGTCTCAATGGACAATTATTAGCTTGTTGTGGATAATCATATTAGGGCCGTTAGCAGGGATTTATATTATGTTAAATATTTCCGATGATGGTACTCTTCCGGGGTTCGAGGAGCTAGAAAACCCTCAAAGCAATCTTGCTTCAAGGGTTTACTCAGCTGATGGTGTTGAATTAGGGAAGTACTACAAAGAGAATAGAACCAACACGAAATACAACGACCTTTCTCATTGGTTAATGGAAGCTCTAGTAGCAACAGAAGATGCGAGATACTATCAACACTCTGGAATTGATGTGCGCGCGCTAGGAAGAGTTGTAAAAGGTGTTGCTACTGGTCAAAAAAGCCAAGGAGGCGGAAGTACCATCTCTCAGCAGCTTTCTAAACTCTTATTTCCACGAAAACAAATGACTAATAAATGGGAGCTTATAAAGAGAAAGTTCAAAGAATGGCTAATCGCAACACGACTTGAGAAAAATTATACTAAAGAGGAGATTATCACTATGTACTTTAATAAGTTTGATTTCCTTAACAATGCAGTTGGCATAAATTCGGCTTCACAAGTTTATTTTGGCAAAACACCCAGCGAACTAGAGCTTCATGAAGCAGCGATGCTTGTGGGGATGGCCAAAAACCCTTCTTTATTTAACCCACTAAGAAGGGAGAAGAAGGTAATAAAACGACGAGAAGTTGTTTTAAACCAAATGTTAAAAGCTAAATACATCTCACAGGCACAGTATGATTCTGTAAGAGTTTTGCCGTTGGGGTTAAACTATACACGAGTCGATCATAAAAGCGGTTTAGCGCCTTATTTTAGAGAAACATTAAGAGGAGATGTTTCTAAAATTCTCAGAAAAACAGTTCATTATAAAACCATATATAGGTTTGGACGTGTTGATGAAGGTGGAGAGGCTTTGTTTAATCAAATTTGGACTGCATTGGATACAAAAAAGCTGTTTGATCATAAAAAAGCCTTAAAAGAGAGTCTCTATCAAACGATTACCGTAAAAAATGAAGAAGGGGAATATTTTGTTATGCGAATATTAAATGTAGATGGCGATGCCCAATGTGAGCTGAGAAAATATAAGTACCATAAGGAAAAAGGGGAACCTTACGATATTTATGTAGACGGTCTAAAAATTCACTCTACTCTTGATTCAAGAATGCAATCTTATGCAGAGTGGGCGGTTCAAGAACATTTGAAATATGATTTGCAAGAAGATTTTTTTACGAACAGCGAAAAATGGAAACGACCGCCTTTTTCGAATGATTTAACAGAGACTCAAATTGACACTTTAATGGAACGAGCAAAGCGTCGTTCACAACTATATAAAGTATATGTTGGAAAAATATGTGGATATTGCGAACGTCCGGATAAATATGTATCGAAGGAAGGCGATAAATTTGTTTGTAGCTATTGTCATCATGAAACTGAGGTGAAAAGCAAAAAGGATTTAGCGGAAATGTTTTTAATCAAGCGTAAAATGAAAGTTTTTGATTGGCAGGCCGAAAATTATGAAAAAGACACTATTATGACTGTAATGGACTCCATACGTTACTATAAAAGCCTTTTGCGTGCGAGTATGGTTTCTATTGAGCCGCAAACAGGACAAATTAAAGCATGGGTTGGCGGACCTTATTTTAATCACTTTAAGTATGATATGGTTAAAAAAGGTAAACGTCAGGTTGGATCAACATTCAAGCCGTTTATTTATGGAACCGCTTTAGAGCTGGGCTTAATAGAGCCTTGTGATGAGTCTTTTTTTGATATAAAGTACTGTGTTGATATTCCTTATAATAAGTATAGAGAAAAACAATGGTGTCCAAGTAATTCTGGCGCTGGGTTTACCAATGAAATGATGCCTATACCTTATGCTTTGGCAAATTCAATGAACAACATTACAGCAGGAATAGTTAAAAAAGGAAAACAAGGGTTGTTGGATGAAACGTTTGACCGTGTTTCACAAATGGGAATGGACACCTCAAGGTTTATTCCTGTTCCCTCGATGGCGCTCGGGGTTTTTGACTTGTCTGTGTACGACATGGTTGGCGCTTTAACATCTTTTGTAAATAATGGAGTGTACATAAAACCAACTTATATTGTTAAAATAGAGGATAGGAACGGTAATGTTATTTACGAACCAGAGATCTATTCTAAGGAAATATGGAAGGAGGAAACAGCATATAGCATTCTTCAAATGATGAAGCTTGTAACTACGGGGGTAAGTCATCCAACACTAAAAAACAAAAAAACAGGTAGACCCTTAGTTGGGGGAACAGCTATTCGTATGCGAGGTAAAGAAACGAAAAAAAGACCCTATGCAGGAATAAGCAGAGAAATTCCTGTAGCCGGAAAAACGGGAACTACTCAAAACCAATCTGATGGCTGGTTTATGGGGCTTACACCTGATCTGGTAACAGGGGTTTGGGTAGGTGCTGAAGATAGAGCGGTCCGATTTAGGAGTTTGCAGCTTGGAATGGGAACAAACATGGCGCTTCCGATGTGGTGCTATTATATGAAAAAAGTTTATGCAGACCCCACATTAAATATATCTCAATCTGACTTTACTCCCCCCTCTTCCATCATTGGAGACCCTCTTGATTGTAATCAAGATAAAGAATTTGATCCAAAAATGGACACCTGGGACGAAAAGAATCAAGAGTGGTAGATTAAGTAAAACATATTATATATGAATAAAGTAGTTGATAACGTTGAAAAAGCTTGTGCTGGTATAGAAAACGGCATGACAATTATGCTTGGAGGTTTTGGTCTGTGCGGTATTCCGGAAAACAGCATCTCTCAATTAGTTAAGCTTGGCACTAAAGAGTTAACATGTATCTCTAACAATGCAGGTGTTGATGATTTTGGATTGGGACTCTTGCTTCAAAACCGGCAAATTAAAAAAATGATATCTTCCTATGTAGGAGAAAATGACGAGTTTGAAAGGCAAATGCTTAGCGGTGAATTAGAGGTCGATTTAATTCCTCAAGGAAGTCTTGCTGAGCGATGCAGAGCTGGAGGAGCGGGAATCCCAGCATTTTTCACCCCCGCTGGCTATGGCACTGAGGTTGCAGAAGGTAAAGAAGTAAGGGTGTTTAATGGAAAGCCCCACATATTAGAATCAGCTTTAACAGCAGATTACGCTATTGTAAAAGCCTGGAAAGGTGATACGGCTGGAAATCTCATTTTTAAAGGAACTGCTCGTAATTTTAATCCAATGATGGCAATGGCAGGAAAAGTTACGATTGCAGAAGTGGAGCATTTGGTTTCTGTCGGAGAATTGGATCCAAATCAAATTCATATTGCAGGCATTTTTGTCCAACATATTTTTCAAGGAACGGATTACGAAAAAAGAATTGAGCAAAGAACGGTTCGTCAGAAATCTTAAAATTAGAAAACAATGGCTTTAGATAAAAACCAAATAGCACGAAGAATAGCACAGGAACTGCAACATGGTTGGTACGTTAATCTAGGAATAGGAATACCAACTTTGGTTGCTAATTTTATTCCTGAGGGAATCGAGGTTGAGTTCCAGTCCGAAAACGGAATATTAGGCATGGGGCCCTTTCCATTTGATGGAGAGGAAGATGCTGATTTGATAAATGCTGGAAAGCAAACGATTACCGCGATGAATGGTGCTGCTTACTTTGATTCAGCGACAAGCTTCGCAATGATAAGAGGGCAACATGTCCAGTTAACGGTGCTGGGAGCTATGGAAGTTTCTGAAAATGGAGATATTGCAAATTGGAAAATCCCTGGTAAAATGGTTAAAGGAATGGGCGGAGCTATGGATTTAGTTGCTAGTGCTGATAATATTATTGTGGCAATGATGCACGCTAATAAAAAAGGAGAGAGCAAGCTATTATCAAACTGCTCTCTGCCATTAACCGGTGTTGGGTGTGTAAAAAAAGTGGTGACAAACTTAGCAGTGATGGAAATAATAGAAGGCGGCGGGTTTAAATTATTAGAGAGAGCTCCAGGAGTTTCTGTTGAGGAAATTAGAGACGCAACGGAAGGAAAGCTAATCATTAAAGGAGAAATTCCCGAGATGGTGTTATAATGTTTAGGTAATAAAATAGTTATAGAACAATCAACCCTAAATTTCGATTCTCGTCAAGAGTGATTTTGCAGTTAAAACCATACTTTAATAGTGTTTCAAAACTTACTTTTTTTGTTCTTGTTGCGCTGATGATTTGGACAACATTTAATTTAAAAAAATGGAAGCATGCCGAAACAGAAGCTAAAATAATTACATGGGATGTTACTTCGTATTATGGATATCTACCAGCAGCCTTTATTCATTATGATCTTTCTCTTGGTTTTGTTGACACAGACAGCGTTGACTATGCTGCAAAACATCAGTTTTGGCCAGAGCGCTTAAACAGTGAATTAGAAAGTGATCCAAAAGGAGAAATTAAGGTTATAAAAACAACCATGGGGCTGTCTTTTATGTATGCACCTTTCTTTTTTATGGCCCATGGGTTTGCCCACCTTTCGAAATATGAGCCAAATGGATTCTCTCAGCCCTACGAATTTTTCCTTGTTGTTTCGTGTCTCTTTTACCTATTTATTGGCTTGTATTATCTTCGGAAATTATTACTTTTCACTTTTTCCGAATGGGTTACCAGCTTGACTATGGTAACGATATTAGCAGGAACCAATTTGTATTATTATGCAAGCGCAGAACCCGCAATGTCCCATGCGTTTTCTTTTTCTTTAATAACTTGCTTTATTTATCAGAGTGTGTTGTGGTTATCGGAAAAAAAAATTAAAAGAGCGATTTATCTTGGTTTGCTGGGGGGTCTTATAGTTTTAATTCGGCCTGTTAATGTTCTTATATTCTTATTTCCTTTATTATATAATGTAACTACTGCAAAACAATTTATAGAGCGTATTAATTATTTCACATGCAAATGGAAACAGATAATTACTATTGCATTTCTTGGCTTTTTTGTGCTGCTGCCACAATTTATTTATTGGAAATTGATTACAGGAAGTTGGCTTTTTAACTCTTACGTTGGCGAACGGTTTTATTTCAACAACCAACACATTATAGAGGGACTTTTTAGCTACAGAAAAGGTTGGTTGACGTATACGCCGATTATGATCTTTGCGTGTATTGGCTTATTGTTTTTATTCAAAAAAGAACGGAAATATTTTCTATCTATTTCAGTTTTTTTATGTATCAATATCTTCGTGCTATATAGCTGGTGGTCCTGGTGGTATGGAGGAGGTTTTGGAAGTAGGCCGATGATTGACTGTTATGGTTTGCTTGCAATCCCAATGGCCAGTTTTTATTCAGTTACTCTAAGAAAGATGTTGGTTTTAATACCTATATTTTCAATTGGAATTGCACTCATCACGTTAAATCAGATACAAACATTTCAGCATAGGCGAGGTATAATTCACTGGGATTCTATGACAAAAAAGGCATATTGGAATGTTTTTTTAAAAATGAATATGCGCGCAGATGACTGGGATCGTCAGGAAAGATATCTAAAACCTCCTGATCAGATTAAAGCTAGAGCCGGAGAAGACGAATACGATTTTAACCCTTTTTAAGTGATTAAAATGGATGACTGAGAAATCTTGTTATCTTTGGCAGCGTAAAGAATGATAAAAAAACTTTCAATAATCATCCCTGTTTTTAACGAAAAGGAAACAATTTATAAATTGTTGGGGATCGTTCAGAGAGTTGTCTTAATTCGCAATATTGAGAAAGAGTTGATAGTTGTTGACGACTGTTCAACAGACGGGAGTTTAGATGAGATAAAAAGGTATATTTCAGAAACTCCAGACCATTTAGTAACCTTAGTTCAGCACCAAAACAACATTGGGAAAGGAGGGTCCATTCGAACAGGTATTCAAAAAGCAACAGGGGACTACACAATTATTCAAGATGCGGATTTGGAATTAAACCCATCGGAATATAATCAATTACTCGAGCCGATTTTAAACAACACAGCTGATATTGTTTATGGCTCTCGTTTTATTGGGTCCTCTAAGCACGAAAAAGAATCTGCCGCGCACAGGATGGCTAATCACTTTTTAACATGGCTAGGCAACCTGGTTAACGGAGTAAAACTAACAGACATGCAGACATGCTACAAGCTTGTGCCTACAAAAGTTTTTAAGGAGTTAAAGCTTAAAGAAAAGCGATTTGCTTTTGACTCAGAAATTACTGCTAGACTTGCAAAATATAAAGAACTGAAATGGGCAGAAGTTGCGATAACATATGAACCAAGGACTCAAAAAGAGGGAAAAAAAATAGGCTACATTGATGGGTTTCGGGCTATTTATAGTATTATTAGGTATGGTTGGTTCGCCAAGAAATAAGAACTAATAAGTTACCTATAGGTATATAGGAAAACACTAAAGCAAGTTGAGTCGCTTGGTAAGTTCCTCTTTATAAGCCTTACCTATGCTTATTTGTTTTTGATTAATTAAAATGTAATTATCTTCAATAGTTTCAATTTTATCAACCCTAACAATAAAAGACCTATGAACCCTAACAAAATCATCCGCAGATAATTTGGATGCAATATCTTTCATTGTACTTAATATTGTGTATTTACCTTTCGGTGTAAAGATACGCATGTAATTACCTAAGGCCTCTACCCATAAAACATCCTCCGTGTTAATTTGAACCAATTTAGATTCGGTTTTAATAAAAATAGTTTTGTCTTTGGAGGTTATGTTTGCTCTACTTTCTTCAAAACGCCGAAGTGCTTTATCTACTGATTTTAAGAAACGTGCGTGTGAGATAGGTTTTTGGACAAAGTCAGTAACATCATATTCATACGACTCTACAGCATATTCGGAATGGGAAGTAACCAAAATAACTTGAGGCAGCGGACTTAACGTTCTAAGCATTTCCATACCATCCATTTTTGGCATTTCAATATCTAGAAAAACTAAATCAATGTGCTCATCCTTAATAGTGTTAAATGCGTCTATCGCATCTTCACACGACCTTATTAGCTCCAGGGAGTCAGTTTCATTAATTAAATCTGCTAATACATTTCTAGAAAGTTCGTCATCGTCTACAACAAGACACCTCATGCTTTTTCTTTTAATTCGCCTTTAATTTTTTTGAGCTCTTTAATTGATAATTCTAACACAATTTCAACTCTGTTCACAATATCTGCAATTTCCCCTAAATCACCAACTTCTTTGTTTACTTTCTCCAGAAATTCTAGCTCTTTTTCAATTAGAGCTATTCCCATATACCTAACATTGCCCTTAATTTTATGAGCGAATCCTCGCAGCTCCTCCCATTTTCGAGAATCATGTGCTTCTTTTAAGGCTTCCAAATCATTCGGAACGTTGTTTAAAAAAATAGAGATGTATTTGTCCAGTTTTGAATAATCATTGTTAATAAGCTGCAGTAATTCTTCTAAGTGAACATGAGAAGTGTCAAATACTACATTATCTATCGTTTGATCATGAGGTTTTAATGAGTCAGCCCCTCCCCCACTTTTTTTGTGCTTTTTTATAATTTGAGTCAAAAGAGCAAGGTTAATTGGCTTGGAAACGTAGTCATTCATTCCTGCTTTATTGCATTTTTCTGCAACTCCATCTAGAACATGTGCCGTCATAGCTATAATCGGAATATTTGCCTTACTGCTTTTTAGTTTTCTAATTTGTCGGGTTGCTTCATATCCGTCCATTATGGGCATTTGAATATCCATTAATATAATATCATATTTAGATTGTTTTACCTTTAGAAGAGCCATTTTTCCGTCATCTGCCATTTCAACTTCTACATTATTCTTATAACTATTTATTAAATCAAAGAAGATTTCTCGGTTTAATGCATTGTCATCAACGACTAAAATCTTTAAGTCTCTCAACGGACTTGTTTTATTGCCTGGTACTCCAGCACTTATTTTTTTGTTTTTACTTTTCTTTAGTTCTAGCTCAAAGGAAAACTTACTACCCTCTCCAAAAGTACTTTGTAAATGAATTTTACTATCCATTAGTTGGATTAAGTTTTTAGTAATTGCAAGCCCTAATCCAGTGCCTCCATATTGCCTCGTTGTGTATGTGGTTTCTTGCTTAAATGAGTCGAAAATGGAATCTATCCTACTCCTTCTAATGCCGATACCGGTGTCCGATATTTCAAATAAAACGGATATTGTTTTTTCCGTTTCGTGGGTCACGTTAATTGCTACACAAATCTCTCCGTCTTCGGTAAACTTAATAGCATTGTCCAATAGGTTTAATATGATTTGGTTTATTCTATGCGGATCTCCCATTAAGACTTTTGGGATTCTTTTGTCTAACCTGGAAATCAAAGAAACATTTTTTTCACGAAGCTTAAAACTAAGACTATTTATCAGTTCATCAAGAATTTCATGAATTGAAAAGTTTACTGTTTCTAGCTCAATTGTTCCAGATTCTATCTTTGATAAATCCAAAACATCATTTACAAGAAACAAAATGTTTTGTGCACTTGAATTTATTGTTCGCAAGTACTTTTGCTGATCCGGGTTCAGATTTGTTTCGCCCAATAGCCTTGACAATCCGACCACAGCATTTAATGGAGTTCGGATTTCATGGCTAGTATATGCAAAAAATTCCTCTTTATCTATTCGAGCTCGGTTGGCGTCTTCGTTTGCAATTTTTAACTGATAGTTGATTTTATTTTTCTGTTTCAGAGCAAAAAACAGAAAAATAGCGAGAACTATTACAACAAAGAAAACGAACAAAATAATATTTGTTACGAAGCTTTTATTTTTTAATTCTTGCGCTTTAAATTGTTTTTCTTTGTTAAGAAGTAGTATTTCTTGGTTCTTGTTTTCAATATCTAACTGCGCCTCTAGCTCCGAAATTTCACGCGTATCTTTTATTGCTAGGTAGTATTTAAGGTATTCATAAGCTAGCTTATAATCTTCGTTTTTTTCATAGACATTTGCTAAATTTTCATACCCTTTTTTAATGTAAGCTTTTAATCCTGTTTTTTCCGCTAACCCCAGACTAGTTTTCATGTAAAGTAAAGCTAAATCAAACTCATTTTCCGCTTGATAAACCACTCCTATTTCAAAACAAAGAACGGATTGTTTTTCTTTATTGTTAATCCTTTCAAAGTCACCGAGTGATTTTAAATAGTGCTCTAGGGCTAAATCATTTTGTTTTGCATTTTTGTAGAGAAACCCTACACTTCTATTTACTTCAGCCAACTCTTCTATGTTGTTGGTTAAAGAAATTGCATCTAATGCAACTAAATAATATTGAAGCGATAGATTTTCTTTTCCTTGGACATAACTTAAATCCCCCAACCGAGTGTTACATTTTGATAAACATAATAAACAATCAATTTCCTTAGCTATTTCGAGCGAGGCTCTATAAAAGCTTTCTGCTATTGTGAATTCTCCCTTTTCCTGATAAACATGGCCTATGAATAAATTACTTAAGGAAACTCCTTCCTGATTTTGTGTTTCCTCATTGTTTCTTAAGGCGCTATAGTGAGCGTCTAAGGCGGCTTGATATTGTGCAAAATTTAGCTCCAATACGCCAATTTGATTATAGGCGTTAACTATTCCTGTATTGTATTGTAAGCTTTTACTGACAGCTAAACTACGACGAGCATTTTCCATAGCCTTTTCCGAATTAGAAGGCTCATATAGTTTAGATAACTCATACAAAATATTCGCTAATTTTTTAGGATCGGTTTCTGAGTTTACTGCAGCCTCGAATTTGTTTATTTGTTGAAACCGTTGAGCGTGCCCAAGAATTGAGATAAGAAGGATTAGAACTATTAATAGTTTTTTTTTCATTCACATTGAAAATACCGAGACTTGTACGTGAAAACACCTAAAAAGTTTTCTCTTTTACAGGCTTTTTGTTTTTGTCGAATCCGCAGAAAGGAATTAGCGTTATTGAAAATCATTATTGCAGAAAAAGCAGAAGAGACTGCAGCTTTGGTTAATCCAAAACCTTTTTTTAACCTAGCTAAGCCTATACAGTTTGACTAAACAAAGGAGTGTCTGGTTTGTTCCGAATCATTTTAGCATCAAAACACATACAAATATTTCTTACAAACAACCTTCCTTTTTCAGGCACAGTTAATTTGTTGTCTTTAACTACAACAAGGCCATCTTCTTTCATTTCATCAAGTAGGGTTAAGCCTTCTAATAAAGCAGGCGTTTGTTGATCGACGTTTTTCCACGAAGTTTCAAAATGACACATTATGTTAAGTATGTGTTTACGGATAATTAAATCTTCTTCGGAGAGCAAGTGCCCCCTTAATAAAGGAATTTCCCCTTGATTAACAACTAATTGATACTCTTCTACTGTTTTTACATTTTGCGCAAAGCTGTACCAGCTATCACTGATTGCCGACATTCCTAAGCCAATCATTAGAGCTGTTTTTCCAGAAGTATATCCCATAAAATTGCGATGAAGGGTTTTCTCTTTCATCGCCTTGTACATAGAATCTGTTTTAAGCGCAAAATGATCCATTCCGACTTCTACGTATCCTATTTTGTCAAATAATTGTTTGCCGACTTCATACAAGTCCCTTTTTACTTCGTCTTTTGGTAAGTCATTTTCATCATAACCCCTCTGCCCCACTCCTTTTATCCATGGAACGTGTGCGTAACTGTAAAATGCAATTCTATCGGGTTTTAGCTCTTTGGTTTTATTTATGGTGTCAATAATGTTTTGTAAATTTTGCTTTGGCAAACCAAACACTAAGTCATGACTTATTGAGGTGTATCCAATTTTACGCGCCAATTTTGTAACCCTTTCGACATTTTCAAATGGCTGAATCCGATTAATTGTTTTCTGAACAATTGGGTCGTAATCCTGAACTCCGAAGCTACAACGCCTAAAACCTAACGTATACAATGTAGTTAATTGCTCTTCGGTCGTATTGTTAGGGTGTCCCTCAAAGCTGAATTCGTGATTTTCCATTAATTCAGAAGCTTCTAGAATACCAGTAATTAACTTTTTAAGGTTTTCTGCACTGAAAAAAGTTGGTGTACCGCCTCCTAAATGAATTTCTTTGATTTTTGGTTTTTCTGAAAAATGCTTTAAATATAATTGCCATTCTTTCAATACGGTGTCAATGTATGGTTCTTCAACATCATGACGTCTTGTAATTCTCTTGTGGCAGCCGCAGAAAGTACAAAGGTTTTCACAAAAAGGAAGGTGAATGTAAAGACTAATTCCTTCTGTATCGTTGCTTTCATCAAAGGCTTTTTGGAAAGTGTTTTTCCAGGCAGATTTTTTAATACCTTTTTTATCCCAAAAAGGCACCGTTGGATATGATGTGTACCTCGGACCGGGGACGTTGTATTTTCTAATTAAATCGATATCCATATTATTTTTTATTGTTCTTCCGTTGTTTAACACTTTTAAGAAAGCGTCCAAAACCTTTGCTTATAGTGCTGTGGCTTCTGCTTAACAGAATTTAATCTGTTTTATTTGTTATCACTTGAAAACCATTCGGCATAACTATTTGCAGTCTCTCTTAAAAATGCAGAATGGAGTATAATTTTCCCTTGTAAACATTTTTGAACCATTCCTACAATCTCAATCAACATATTTTCACAAGTAGGCTGATAATTTACATACCGAATTCGCTCATTGTTTTTTTCAAGACCTTTAAACCGTGAGTCATTGCGTAATAATAAACGATGATCAAAATTTTCGTAAACATGGTCACGAACAATGGATTTTATTTCTCCAAAGTCGACAACCATCCCGCAGTCAGACAATAACACGTCTTTGCTGGGCTCACCAATTAGTGTAATCTTTAAATGATATGAATGACCATGTATATCTTTACACTTTCCCTCATAGCCATCCAGCGCATGCGCTGCTTCAAAATCAAATTCTTTGGTTATTCTAATGTTCATTTATTTCTTGGGTTTCTGCAAATGTAGCAAAAACCTGAGCTTCGAAAACATGATTTATGTCTTGTTTCTGTCAGATTAAATGGGCGTTATTTTTTCGCGAACACTCGATTAGAGGCCCCATGAAGACCACCGAGAGTTAGCACGAAAATATATTCTTATTGTTGAGTAATTGGAAATATGAGAGAAAAAGCTCTTTGTGCGTTCAATTCGAGAAGCCTCAATAGAGTGTTACAATTGAATTGCTCCAAACAATAAAAAATTAACCTCTTTTTAGCAACAAAACAAAAGAATTCCCGTATTTCTTGAACCAATTTACGGATTAAGGTTATATCTTGTAAGCGCAATGCATGGAATAGATGTTCTGATAGAAAAACTGGACGAATTTATTCGTAAGTACTATAAAAATAGGCTTTTAAAAGGTCTTATTTATAGTTCTGCATTGTTATGTTCTTTCTTTTTATTTGCAATTCTTCTAGAGTATTTTGGAGAATTTGATGTAGTTGGCAGGTCACTTTTGTTTTACGGCTATTTGGTGTTGGCTTTATTTATTTTAGTTTTCTATGTGTCTATCCCTCTTTTTAAGTTAGCTAAATTAGGTAAACTGATTTCCTACGAACAGGCTGCAAAAATTGTCGGAAATCATTTTGGAGGCATAAAAGATAAGATTGTAAACACACTTCAACTCAGCGAAAGTAAAGAGAACATCTCGCCAAGCCACCTCACATTGATTTCAGCAAGTATAGATCAAAGGGTAAGTCAGCTTACAGCGGTTTCTTTTAAGTCTGCGATAGATTTCTCAGAGAACAAAAAGTACTTGAAATTTCTATTCTCCCCAATAGTTGTTTTGCTTATCATTTCTTTCGCGGATAGCAGCATTATCTTAAATAGTACAGATAACATTTTGCATCACAACATTATTATTACCGATAACGCTCCGTTTCGTTTTGAGGTTCAAAACGAAAGTCTTGAAGTAATTCAACAAGAAAACTTTCTTCTATCTGTTAAAGTTAAAGGAAACCATTTCCCTAACTCAGTTTATGTTAATGTCGATGGCAGAAGGCATAAGCTAAAAAAAACAAGTAATATATCATTTGAACATACATTTAGAAACGTAAACGAAGATCACGACTTTTATTTATCCGCAGACGATATTTCATCGGACAATTACTTGCTTCGGGTAATGCCGAAACCTTCATTAATGGGGTTTCGAATCAACTTAGATTATCCCGAATATACAGATTTAAAAGACGAGGAGTTAAACAACGTAGGGGACTTAACTTTGCCCGAGGGCACAAAAGTGGAATGGGGTTTTATGACAAAAAACACGAATCAGATTAACCTTCATTTTCCTGATTCATTGGTTGTACTAAGTCCTTTTGGCCAGAACTCATTTAGCCATACTCAGCAGTTTTTTAAGAGCGCTAGTTATTCAATTTCTACTCAGAACGATTACATTACGAATGATGATTCTATAGCATATTTTCTAAACGTAATTAAGGACGCCTCACCCTCTATAAGTGTAGATGAGAAATTGGACTCAGGAAACACGCTTGTTCATTACTTTAATGGAGAAATTGCGGACGATTATGGTTTTACGAAACTTGTTTTTAAATATAAAAGGGTAAATGATGGAAAAGCAAGTAAGTTTGAGTCCATTCAAGTTCCTATTTCTAAAAACTATAAAAAAGAACAGTTTTTCCATTATTTAGATATGTCAAAACTTAACTTAAGCCCAGGCGAATCCATAGAGCATTACTTTGTTGTTTGGGACAATGATCGATTAAATGGACCAAAGTCTTCGCGTTCTCAAACAAGAGTTTATAAGGCTCCTACAATAAATGAGCTTGCAAATAAAGCTGATAAATCAAATGAAGACCTCAAGGATAAGCTTTCAGAAAATTTAAAGGACGTGCAAAAACTGCAAGAGGAATTGAAAGCAATTCAAAAAGGTCTTTTAGAAAAACCGAAGCCTGATTGGCAGGACAAAAACAGGTTAGAAGATTTCTTAAAGAAACAGCGCAACTTGGAGAATAAGATTAACCAAATGAAACAAGATAATAGTAAAAAAAACAATGAACAGAATGAATATGAAAAGCTAAGCGAAGATATTTTAGAAAAGCAACAACAATTAAATGAGCTGTTTGAACAATTAATGACAGATGAAATGAAGCAAATGTATAAGGAGCTTCAAAAAATGCTAGAGGAGTTAAACAAGAACCAGTTGTTAAATAAAATGGATCAAATTGAATTATCTCAAGAGCAAATGGAAAAGGAACTGGATAGGTCGCTGGAGCAGTTCAAGCAAATGGAGTTTGACAGTAAATTAGAAAAAATCACAGATCGACTGGATGAGCTGGCGGAAAAGCAAAAGGATTTATCTAAGGAAACAAAAAACAAAGAGAAATCTAATTTTCAATTAAACAAGGAACAAGAAAAATTGAATCAAGAGTTTAAAAATATCCAGGAAGAAATGAAAGAACTGGAGGAGTTGAATGAAGACCTGGAAAGGAAAAAGAACATGCTTGACACGAAAGAAGAAGAGAAAAATATTTCAGAGGGGTTGGATGAAAGTAAAAAAAACATAGAAGATAAAAAGAACAAAAAAGCTGCAGAGAAACAAGATCAAGCTGCAGAGGACATGGATGAACTTTCGCAAATGTTGAAGAATATGAAATCTAAAGACAAAGAACAAAAAGACTCCGAGAGTATGGAGTCTTTGCGCCAGTTACTTGAGAATTTAATTCAATTTTCTTTTGAACAAGAGGAAGTAATGCATGAGCTGAAGGGTTTGAGTCCTAAAGATCCGCAATATGTTAAGTTAGGACAAAGACAGCGTAAATTAGAAGATGATGCGCAACTATTAGAGGATTCTCTTTTTGCTTTGAGCAAGAGAGTTATGCAACTAGGTCCGCATATAAACAAGGAGGTTGCGGCTATGAACAAGAATATTGAAAATGCAGTCAAGCATATTGCCGACAGACAAACACCCAAGGCCTCCAGCGAACAGCAGTATGTAATGACAGCTGCTAATAACCTAGCACTTCTATTTGACGAAGCTATTAAACAAATGCAAAAACAACAAAAAGGTCCTCCGGGAGAAGGCGAGTGTAATAAGCCAGGGGGTAAAGGAAACGGAAAGCCTTCTGCTAAAAGCATGAAGGAAATGCAAGATGCCTTAAAAAAACAACTTGACAAGATGAAGAAGTCCATGGAAAAGGCAGATAACTCTGGAGGCAAGAAAGAGGGGAAAAAGGGTGACGGAGGCAAAAAACCTGGTGGTCAAGGTGGTGTTGGAGGGATGTCTAGCAAAGAGATTGCGCAAATGGCTGCCGCCCAAAGTGCCTTAAGAAAACAAATGGAACAAATGGGCCAGGAGCTTAACAAAGACGGATCAGGCAATGGAAATGGCTTAAAAAAAATAGCCAAGGACATGGAAAAACTAGAGGAAGATATTGTCAATAAAAGAATTTCGAAAGAGACAATAATGCGCCACAAAGATATTATGACCCGCCTTTTGAAGCACGAGAAAGCACAAAGAGAAAGGGAGTTTGATGAGAAAAGAGAAGCTAATGAAGCAAAAAAGCAACTTTTTAGTAACCCAAATGAATATCTTGAGTATAAGGAAGACAAAGAGAAGGAAATCGAAATGTTAAAAACGATTCCTCCCTCACTAAAACCATACTATAAAAACAAAGTGAACGAGTATTTTAATCAAATTGATGAATGATACCATGGAGACACAATCCTTTTTAAGAGTGCAAAAAATAGACTTTCCTTCTGAGGCAGAGAACATTTATTTGGTAGAAAAATTGGTAGATAATGTTTGTGAGGAGTTGGAAATCCCTGAAGGTAATTATGGAAACATATTAATAGCCTTAACGGAAGCGGTAAACAATGCTATTCACCATGGAAACAAGTTAGATGTAAAGAAAAAAACATCGGTTGCCTGTGGTCAAAATGAAAACACACTAAAATTTAGAATTGAAGATGAAGGTGTGGGTTTTGATTTTGAAAATTTACCTGATCCAACAGACCCAAAAAACATTGAGAAGCCAAATGGAAGGGGTATTTTTTTAATGAAAAACTTAGCTGACGAGGTTTCTTTCGAAGAAAACGGAAGGGTAGTTGAGCTTTCATTTGAATGCGAATAGGTAATTGGTTGAATGAGTTATATATTTAATTTGTCCCGTTTAATGCGGGATTTTTTTATACCCAAACTATGCTGACGGATAATATTTTTTTTCATACTGAAGATATTTCTTTTGCACTTGACAGTGAAAAAAAAACTTCAAATTGGCTAGTAAAGTTAATTGAACGACACAATAAAAAGCTTGGAGAATTAAACTGTATATTTTGTTCGGACGATTATTTATTGAAGTTGAACCAAGAACACTTGAATCATGATTATTTCACTGACATTGTTACATTTGATTATTGTCATAATGATGTGATTTCAGGAGATCTATTTATATCTGTTGATAGAACTAAAGAAAATGCCAAGACATTTGGGAAAACGGAAAGCAATGAACTTAATAGAGTAATTGCGCATGGTTTATTACATTTGCTCGGGTTTTCGGACAAGACTCCCGAAGATATTGTAGAAATGCGGAGCATGGAAGAAGAGGCGTTAACTATGTGGCTGAGCTTTTAGGTTGCTGATATCCAATGGTTTAACAACTTGTTTCACGTGGAACATTAATAAAAAGTAGAAATGCTGGAAAAGTATGATGTTATAGTTGTTGGTGGTGGACACGCAGGAAATGAAGCTGCTGCTGCGGCGGCAAATCTTGGAGCTAGTGTTCTTATGATTACCATGAACATGGAGACCATAGGTCAAATGAGTTGTAACCCGGCTATTGGAGGTATTGCAAAAGGGCAAATAGTTCGTGAAATAGACGCTTTGGGCGGTTATACTGGGATTGTTACCGACAAAAGCGCTATTCAGTTTAAGCTTTTGAATTTAAGCAAAGGACCGGCTATGTGGAGTCCTAGGGCTCAATGCGACCGTATGATGTTTTCAAGGACTTGGAGGCTAACCCTTGAGCAAAATCCAAACGTCGACTTTTGGCAAGATATGGTGGTTGGTATAACTACCTGCAATGGTAAAGTGAGGGGGGTGAAAACGGCAATGGGAATTGAAGTAAAAGGAAAATCAGTAATTCTGAACAGCGGTACTTTTTTGAATGGAACTATACACCTTGGTGAGAAGCAATATGGTGGCGGTAGGATGGGAGAGAAGGGAGCCCATGGAATAACTGAGCAATTAGTTGAATTTGGTTTTGAATCAGGCAGAATGAAAACGGGCACTCCGCCTAGAGTCGATGGACGTTCTATTGACTTTTCGAAAATGGCCGAACAACCAGGTGACATAAACCCAAAGAAATTTTCCTATTCTGATGAGACAGAGTTTCTATCTCACCAAAAAAGTTGTTGGATTACCTATACAAATCCGGAGGTGCATGAGATGTTAAAAACTGGGTTTGATCGGTCGCCGATGTTCAATGGATCTATAAAAAGCGTAGGTCCTCGTTATTGTCCCTCTATTGAAGATAAAATTAATCGTTTTGCTGAGCGTAATCGTCATCAAATATTTGCAGAACCCGAGGGTTGGGATACTATAGAGTACTATGTCAATGGCTTTAGCACCAGTTTGCCGGAAGAGGTTCAGATGAGAGCCCTTCGCTTGGTTCCTGGCTTCGAAAATGCTAAAATGTTTCGGCCTGGGTACGCGATTGAGTACGATTATTTTCCTCCAACACAATTGAAGCATACCCTGGAAACGAAACTTATAGAAGGTTTGTATTTTTCAGGTCAGATTAATGGGACCACTGGGTATGAAGAAGCGGCAAGTCAGGGTCTAATTGCTGGAATAAATGCTGCATTGAAGGTGCAGCAAAAGCAGGAGTTTACATTATCGCGTAGTGAGGCTTATATTGGAGTGCTGATTGATGATTTGATTACGAAAGGCACTGAAGAGCCTTACAGAATGTTTACGTCGCGCGCAGAATATAGGATTTTATTGCGTCAAGATAATGCCGATTTAAGGCTTACCGAAAAAGGATTTAAAATTGGTTTAGCCTCGAAAGAACGCATGAAGAAGGTTTTAGAAAAGGAAGCAAAAACGGATCAGCTAATAAAGGTTATTCGCAAAACATCAATTGATCCGGAACGGATTAATCCAATTCTAGAAAAGAAGAAGACGTCTCCAATCAAGCAGAAAGTAAAAATGGACGGGGTTTTGGCACGGCCGTTTTTAACGATTCACGATTTAGAAATAGCTAATGACACGCTTAAGGACTTTATTGACAATATAGGAAATGAGAAACGAGATGTTTTGGAACAAGCCGAAATAATGATAAAATATAAAGGTTATTTGGATCGGGAAAGGGATGTTGCTGACAAGCTGTCAAGACTGGAACATGTTGTTATTCCCGACAGTATCGACTATGGTAAATTTTCTTCACTTTCTAATGAAGCCAAAGAGAAGTTGGGTGAAATCGGTCCGAAAACGTTGGGTCAAGCTTCAAGAATCAGCGGAATTAAACCGTCTGACATATCTGTATTAATGATTTATCTTGGCAGATAAAATTAGAATAGTTCCACGTGAAACATCAATTAATAAATATCGAAAAGTGTCCCATTTGCGGAGGAGATTCTCTAGAAAAATTCCTAGAAGCAGAAGACCACAACGTAAGTCACGATCGTTTTAATATTGTAGAATGTAACGATTGTTCTTTTCGGTTTACGAATCCGATTCCTACGGAAGATACAATAGGAAATTATTATAAATCGGAAAATTATGTTTCTCATTCCGGAACAAAGAAAGGACTTATAAATAGAGTTTACCATGTTGTCCGTTCCAGGGCAATCAAGCAAAAAGAAAAGTTGGCGTCAAAGCATTCAACAGCTAAAAACATTTTAGATATTGGCTGTGGCACTGGGGATTTTTTAGCTTATTGTAAATCACTAAACTGGAACACGCTTGGATTAGAGCCTGACCAATCTGCGCGGAACATTGCAATCGAAAGCAACTTAATAGAAGCAAAACCATTGAATCATTTATATGCGGTTGAGGAGAATACGTTTGATGTAATTTCTATGTGGCACGTATTGGAGCATGTGTATAATTTAAATGAAGATATAAAGCAATATAAAAAGATTTTAAAGCAAGACGGGGTATTAATAGTTGCAGTTCCAAATTGCTCTAGTAAAGATGCAGAACACTATGGTACAAATTGGGCTGCTTACGATTTGCCAATTCATTTGTACCATTTTAGACCTAATAACATGAAAAAATTATTTTCTAATCATGGAATGGAGGTAGTTGAAATATTGCCAATGAAATATGACGCGTACTACATAAGCATGGTTTCGGAAAAATATAAAGGGGGAAATATTTTCTCGGGTTTTTTTAATGGGTTTAAATCGAATCTCGCAGCAAATGCAAAAAACAACAAATATTCAAGTCAGATTTATGTTATCAAGCATCAAAAAGGTGTTTAAAAGCGAATTGAGAGACTTTTGCTTGTCAAGTGAAACAATGCCATTAATTGTTGAAGATGGTCAATTTAAGCACGCCTTCCCGGCTTACGCCTAAAATACTGAAAATCAACAGATTAGTCTAAAAGACTAAATATTTTCTATGAATTGGGCGTAATAATTAAGTTTTAGTAATAAAACTTGAATTATTTTAGTTTTAGTAAATATGAAGATTGAAGTTTTTGTTTTGAATATTTTTTTATTAATCTGTAATATCGGTGCCTCTGTTTGTGCACAAACTATTTTAGTAGAAATTACAGATGTTCGCAGTTCCAATGGACATTTGTTGCTTGGTATTTACACGAACAATAAAGACTACCAAAATAGAGATGCTGTTATGAAACAAACAGTTTTGAAAACAAAAATAAAAGACGGTAGGGTAACCGCTACAATTGTTGGGTTAAGCCCTGGAGTATATGGAATTGCTTTGTTGGATGATGAAGACTGGGATAGGAAAATGAAATATAAATATTTATTCCCACAAGAGGGTTTTGCATTTTCAAATTATTTTCACGAAGGTTATTCAAAACCCCAATTTGAAGATTTTAAATTTATATTAGGTAAAGAAGATAAAGAAGTAACTATGAAGTGTAAATATTTATAGTTTACTGAAGTGCTGTCAATAAGTGTTAACCATTTAAGTCAAATTATCAGACAATATCTTCATCTCGACGGAAGGAGATATTTTGTCATATAAGATATGATATACTGCTTTGGTTATAGGCAGTTCCACTTGGTACTTCTCGTTTATTTCCATGATGCATTTCGTTGCATAATAACCTTCAGCAACCATGTTCATTTCTAGTTGTGCGGCCCGAACAGAATACCCTTTGCCTATCATATTTCCGAAAGTTCTATTTCGGCTATATAGGGAATATCCGGTTACCAATAGATCCCCCAAGTATGCTGAAGATTTAACATCTCTGTGTATGGGGTGAACAGCATCCACAAAACGAGAAATCTCTTGAATAGCATTACTCATCAAAACAGCTTGAAAATTATCACCATAACCCAGTCCGTGGCAAATTCCACCTGCTAAAGCATATACATTTTTCAGAACCGCAGATATTTCAGTTCCCATTAAGTCATCCGAAATAGAGCACTTAATATAACGACAAGATAAGCTGTTTGATATTTGTTCGGCTAATGTTTTGTTTGGACTTGCAATGGTTAAGTAGGATAGTCTTTCCAAGGCAACCTCTTCAGCATGACAAGGGCCGCTGATGATTCCAATGCTTTCAAACGGAACGTCAAATTTATTATTGAAATAATTCGCAGGAATCTCATTCGTTTGCGGTATAATCCCTTTTACAGCTGAAATAATATATTTTCCTGCAAAGTCTTCTTTTGAAAAATTTAAAAATGTTTCATCTATAAAAGCAGAAGGGGTAGCTATTACAAGAATATCACTTTCCTCGATTGTCAATTTTAGATCCGTTGTAGCTGTTACAATGTTATTGTCAATAACCACAGATTGTAGGTATTTTGGATTATGGTTGTGCCAGACAACATGTTCCTTTTGGTTTTCATCTCGCATCCACCAAGTAAATGAATCACTATTGTTCGATAGCATTTTTACAATTGCCGTCGCCCAACTTCCTCCTCCAATAATTCCAATTCTTTTCATGTTACAAAACTAATAAATACTATTAAACCATTAAAACTATATTGTTTATCAAGTTTTTACACGAATTATTGTTTTATACCACGGAATCGTTTTCATTTGTAGAATAAATAAAAACAAAAACTAAATTTAAAATGAAAAACGTATTTAAAACATTGGCAGTTGCATTAACTGCATTAGTATTGGTTTCTTGCGGTGGCACGGATTCAGCGGAATTAGTAGGAGTATGGAAAGCAGATCCTAGTTCGTTGGATTTGACATTAGGAGACGGCCTTGCAGCATTCAGAGGAGCAATTGAAGAGCAACAAAGTCAAATGCTTTCAGAAGCATCTGGAGAATCAGACAAAGTTACTTTTGAATTTAAAGAAGATGGTAAGTTAGTATTGTCACATGAGGATGAAGATGAAACTTATTCTTTTGATTGGTCACTTGAAGGAGACAAATTAGTTATTGAAGGAGAAGTAGAAGGCCAAAAAGGAAAGATGGCTTTAAATGTTCAAAGTGTCTCAGCAGACAAGTTAACGCTTGCGCTTACGGCAGAAGATTTAATCGCTCAAGTTAAAGAGCAGATGCCAGAAGCAATGGGCATGGTTCCAGGTGAATTTGATATTGACGCAATGGCAAAAGGAACTAGTATGTCAATGTCTTTCAATAGATAAAAAAATTACTAATTGTATTTTAAAGCCTCTAGCATAGATTTGCTAGAGGCTTTTTTTATTTTTGTAACAGTGTTAGATATTTTAAGAAAACCATACCCATGCAATAAAGAGATTTTGAATAACCTCATTATCTCGTTGTTGGCAGGTGCGTTTATTTTCTTTTTCTTATTATTATTTAAACCGTTCGATTCTTTAATTAATTATTCAGATTATGTGTCGTTGGGATATGGGTTGATAACATTTGCGGTGTCATTTTTTATTGCAGCTATTTTACCGCAGTTTTTTTCAAATTATTTTAGTGACGCCAATTGGACTGTATTAAAAGAGATTGGCCACCTATCATTTATTGTATTCACGATTGGAGTTGTCAACTTTCTTTATGTCGCGTCCAGTCAAATTTCAGTTGAAAAAAGTGACGTGTACTCCTTTAATAATTTTATTCTTTCAATTAGCATCACTTTTGTAATTGGCATAATACCCATAGTTGTTGTGGTATTGTAAAACCAGACAAGACTATTAAAAAAGTACAAAGCAGAATCGGAAAACATCAACAAACTAAAACAATCTAAGAACCCCTTTACGAAAGAAATAACATTGAAAGGAGAAGGAAAAAATGAGGAATTAAAGCTCATGGATTATTCCATTTTATATGTTAAATCAGAAAGTAATTATTGCGAAATCCATTTTAATGAGAATGACAAATACAGGAAGGAACTTATAAGAGCTAGTCTAAACTCCATAGAAGACAGCTTAAAAGAATTTTCATTTTTCGTTCGTGTACATCGTAGTTATATTGTTAATTTTAATAGGATTTATAAAGTTTCTGGAACAGCTCAAGGGTACAAGGTGCATTTTGAAAACGTGCAACATTCTATTCCTGTGTCTAGGAAGCAATCAGCTCATTTTAAATCGCTTGTTTCGTTGTTGAGGTAATATTACTATTCGCCCCAAGCACTTCATTTCGTCCCAAAACAGAGCCGTTCGTACCTTTTAGTTTTTTTTGCAGAAGATCGGTTGTTTCTTTGTGCCATCAAAAACAAGAAATGAAAAAAATTGTTACAACATTACTCTTTATGCTTTCGCTTTTTGGGCAAGCACAAATAACACAAAACATCAGAGGCCTCGTTATTGACAAAGACTCTAAATCTCCCTTGCCAGGAGCAAATATAGTTATTACTTCAGTTACGCCCCTGCAAGGAGCAGCCACAGATTTTGACGGAAGGTTTAAGGTCGTTGACGTTCCAATTGGCCGACACAATATTAAAATTAGCTATGTTGGATATGAACCAAAAACACTAACGAACATTGAGCTTACTTCCGGAAAAGAACTTATCCTTAATATTGAGATTCAAGAATCAATTATTATGAATGAAGTTGTGGTTAAATCTGGCCCGGAGAAAGATAAAACCATAAACAAAATGGCAACGGTTAGCGCTCGAACCTTCTCTATTGAAGAAACCCAGCGGTATGCAGGCAGCTTAAATGACGTAGCTAGGATGGCCCAAAACTTTGCAGGCGTTCAAGGAGCAGATGATAGTAGAAATGATATCGTAATTCGCGGAAATTCACCTACGGGGGTATTGTATCGCCTAGAAGATGTGGACATTCCAAACCCTAATCATTTTGCTTTAAACGGCACAACAGGAGGACCTATTAGTATTTTAAATAACAATGTTTTGGACAACTCAGATTTTATGACTGGGGCATTTCCAGCAGAATACGGAAACGCCTTGGCTGGGGTTTTTGATTTGAAGCTGAAAAATGGTAATAACGAGAAACATGAGTTTTTGTCTCAAATTGGCTTTAATGGACTCGAGTTCACAGCTGAAGGACCTATTAATAAAGAGAGTTATTCATCTTATATTGCTAGTTACCGTTATTCTACACTTGGCCTATTTAAAAAAATGGGGCTTAATTTTGGAGCAGGAACAGCTGTTCCCGGTTATCAAGATGCAATGTTCAAGTTAAATTTTCCAAACAAAAAAGGGAGAACTGTTTTATGGGGTGTTGGAGGGGTTAGCGAAGCTTCATTTTTAGATAGCGAACAAGAAGGAGAAGAAAACTTATTTACCGATAGCGGAGAAGATATTGTTTTTAAATCAAGAATAGGAGTAATTTCGTTATCCAACACATATCGGTTTAATGATAAGGCTTTTCTCAAAACGAGTTTTGCTATTGACGTTGCAGCAAACGATATAATAAACGATACACTAAACCCTACCAATGGAAGCTACAACCCTTATTACCGTAATAATAGTTATGAGGGGAAACAATCTATAAATGTAGTTTTTAACCAAAAGATTAATGCTAGAAATCTATTGAAGATAGGGGTCTATAATCAGCGAAAGTTTTTTCATCTAAAAGACAGTATTCATCAAAGGTCAGATAGCGTTCTTAATCCATTTACAAATTCATACGTGGCTTTGCAACCTCAATGGAAAAAACTTACCAACTATGATGGGGCTACGTATTTTATTCAGCCCTTTATGCAGTGGCAATTTAGAGTAAATGAAGACCTAACCTTAAATACAGGTATTCACAGTCAATATTTTGTTTACAACAGCACTTTTGCTGTTGAGCCGAGGCTCGGAATTAAATACAAATCCAATGATAAAAGCACCGTTAGTGCCGGTTATGGATTGCATAATCAACTCGCGCCAACCCGGTTATTTTTTAGAGAGCAAACAGACCTTTTTGGAAATACTGTTTTTGACGATAAAGGAGAAGCAATAATTCCAAATAAAGAGTTGAAAATGGTTCGAAGCCAGCATTTTGTTGTGGCATACGATAGAAATTTGGGAAAACATTCAAGGTTAAAAATGGAGGCGTATTATCAACTATTGGATAATGTCCCTGTAAGCTATAGATACCCGCAATATAGCACACTAAACTTTGGGGCCAATTTTGATTTGGCTTTTCCCGATACCTTAGTAAACAAGGGTACGGGAACAAACTATGGTCTGGAATTTACTGTCGAAAGGTTCTTACACAATGGGTTCTATTACTTATTTACGGGTTCAATTTATAACTCAACCTACAAAGGGGTTGACGTAATAGAAAGAAACACAGCTTTTAATGGAAACTATACAACAAATGTCTTAGTCGGCAAAGAGTTTTATTTTACATCAAAAAAACCATCAAAAAAACAGAGTTCACTATTACTAGATATTAAATTTACCTTAAACGGAGGTCAGCGGTACATCCCCATAGACTTGGAACAAAGTCAAAACCAGAATGCTGCGGTTTATGATTATGACAATGCATTTGCTCCTCAGCATCCTGAATATTTTAGAACAGATATTAAGATAGGGTATAAATTAAATGGTAAAAAAATCACGCAAGAATGGGCATTTACTATGCAAAACGCAACCAATAGAAAAAATGTATTTAGTCAAGGATATGATACATCAACACAGTCGGTCTTCACTAGGTATCAAATTGGAATGCTTCCAATTATGCAGTATAAAATTTTGTTTTAAACTTAAACAGTTTTTTATTAGAATTGCAGTATGCGAGTAACATATAACACATGAAATTGACAGAAGAATATTGGAATAATTGTTATCAAAACAATGATACGGGTTGGGATTTAGGGAAAATTTCTAAGCCAATTGAGGCGTATTTTAGTCAATTAAACAATAAAGAATTATCAATACTAATTCCTGGTGGAGGGAATAGCCATGAAGCGGAATACATTTTAAGCAACGGGTTTAAAAATGTTTTTGTAGTTGATATTTCTCCATTTGCAATTTCTAACATTAAAGAACGGGTTCCGAATTTCCCGGCTAATCATCTTTTTAATGAAGATTTTTTTAAAATAAACGGTACGTTTGATCTAATCGTCGAACAAACATTCTTTTGCGCTATAGATAAAAACCTTAGGTCTGCATATGCAAAAAAAGTATCTGAACTGTTAAGTTCAGAAGGAAAGTTGGTAGGCCTTTTATTTGACGCTCCGCTAAATGAGGATCATCCACCTTATGGAGGAACTACAAAAGAGTATGCTAGCTACTTTGAGCCTTATTTTGATATTGAAACCATGGAGCCGTGTTATAATTCAATTCAACCTCGATCCGGAAGGGAAATTTGGATAAAAATGATTAAGAAGTAACGATTTCTCAAGGAGGGTATGGTCCTATATAACGCAAACAAGGCGTATCTAAGGGAATAAAACATCGTTTTTGAAAGTGAAAATTTAAATTGGTTATTTTCTCATCACCAACAGTAATTGACATGAGCCCTTTTTCCCACCATGCTTGCATGCAATCGACATCTACTTGCATCAATTTAGATTGTTTGTATTTCTCAAAAACGTTTTTATTTAATTGGTTCTTTTGCAATAAAACGTACTTTCCTGGCTTCAAGTCGAAAGAATAATTTCCATTTGAATCGGTAGAGGCACTATCAACAATACAAGATGATAATTTATTGTTTGTACCCTTTTTTACATATATCATGAAACCAACCATAGGTCTAGTGGCTTCAATATTTTGCAGCATTTCTTCTGAAGGTGCAACGCCGCCACAGTAACTCCCAGATGTTGCTATTGTTCCCGAAATAGTATGGGTTTTCTTTTTCTCTTCAATGGGGTTACTCGCTAAAAACCCAATAATAAGGTATGTCAAGAAGATATTCATGCGTTTGTTTTAATCTTCATCTTTAAAGTTTATGTCTGTTTCGTTATTCCACCTGGAATACCCAAACATCATGCCATAGAGAAAATTGTGCCTACCGTTTTCTTTAATTTTTTATTAGCTTCTACCAAATGTTCCATATAAATAACATCTGTCGATTCCGAATGGATAGTGTTCTAAATAAATTCTGAATTTAGCTATTTCCTTTTCCAGTAATTTTGAATAATCAATTGGTACAGTCTAATAAGTTAGATGAAAAGGTAACTTTATATATTGATTTTAAGTAGTATTTATTACCTAACTCCTCCACCAGCTTCCATCTCCTTAGTTGGAGCAACAAATGAAAGTTTTCCTTCATCATCTTCAGCCATCAAAATCATTCCTTGAGATTCAACACCCCTAATCTTTCGCGGAGCTAGATTCATTAGGATTGACACCTTTTGTCCAACAAGCTCTTTAGGAGAATAATGTTCCGCAATTCCCGAAACAACAGTACGAGTGTCCAAGCCTGTATTAACCGTTAACTTCAATAACTTATCTGCTTTCTCGACTTTTTCGGCCGCCATTATCTCACCGACACGGATATCCATTTTTGTGAAATCGTCAAATGTTACTTCATCTTTCATAGGTGGGAATTTACTGTTTTCTTGTGTAGCCGACTCTAATTTTGCTATTTGTTCTTCTATTTTGTTCTCTTCAATTTTACTGAAAAGCAATTCTGCTTTATTGATAACGTGTCCCGTGCTCAGTAAATCATCTTGTCCGGCTGCCTGCCATTTTAATAGCTCTATTCCTAGCATGGAGGCCAACCTATTACTAGTAAGCGGTAAAAAAGGTTCAAATACAATAGTAAGATTTGCTGTTATTTGAAGAGCTATGTTCATTATTGTTTTAACACGTTCCTCGTCTGTCTTAATTAATTTCCAGGGCTCTGTGTCCGCCAAGTACTTATTTCCTAAACGAGCTAAATTCATCGCTTCTGCTTGTGCTTCTCTAAACCGATAAGACTCAATTGCATTCGACACTTTAGAAGGGATTAGTTCCAATTCTTCTAACACCTCTTTATCATAGTCTGTTAGCTCTCCCATTTTCGGAACAGACCCATCATAATACTTATGTGTTAAAACTAAACACCGGTTCACAAAGTTTCCATAAATCGCAACTAGTTCATTATTGTTCCTAGCTTGAAAATCTTTCCATGAAAAGTCGCTGTCCTTGTTTTCTGGAGCTATTGAAGTAAGCACATACCGAAGCACGTCTTCCTGGTCCGGAAAATCTTCTAAATATTCATGCCCCCATACAGCCCAATTTCTAGACGTGCTTAATTTCTTCCCTTCTAAGTTTAAAAACTCATTGGCCGGAACATTATCTGGCAGGACATGATCTCCTAATAGTTTTAGAATGATTGGAAATATTATACAATGAAATACAATGTTATCTTTTGCTAAAAAGTGAACCAATTTAGTGTCAGCTGACTTCCAGTAATCCTCCCAATTTCTTCCTGTATCTTCAGCCCATTGTTTTGTTGCTGAAATATAACCTATAGGCGCATCAAACCAAACATACATTACCTTACCATCTCCTCCTTCAACAGGAACCTCAACACCCCAATCTAAATCACGTGTCATTGCTCTTGGTCTTAATCCAGAGTCTATCCAACTCATACATTGACCAATAACTTGGTTTCTCCATTCTTTAGGCCTATGGACTTGAATACCGTCCAACTTTCCATTTTTTATCCAATCTTTAACCCAATCTTCATGCTTGTCCATTGGCAAATACCAATGAGATGTTTCTTTCAACGTTGGCGAATTTCCACTTAAAGTTGAAACAGGATTGATTAAATCTAGAGGACTAAGGTCTGATCCACATTTTTCACACTGGTCGCCATAAGCACCGGGAGTTTTACATTTTGGGCAATCTCCCGTAATATATCTATCTGCCAAAAACTGATTATATTCTTCGTCGTAATATTGCTGCGTCGTGTTTTTTGTAAATTCTCCTCTCTCTTCTAAAAGCTTAAAATAATCAGAAGCCGTTTTTTTATGTAGGTCGGAAGAAGTTCTATGATAAATATCAAAACTTACTCCAAGTTGCTTAAAGACATTTTTATTGATTGCATGATATTGGTCTACAATAGCTTGCGGTGTTGTTCCTTCCTTTTTTGCGCGCAATGTAATTGCAGCACCATGCTCATCCGAACCACACACAAAAGCAACATCTTTTTCATTAGACCGTAAAAAACGAGCGTATATGTCAGAAGGTATATAAACACCTGCTAAATGACCTAAATGTAAAGGTCCATTGGCATACGGAAGAGCTGCGGTAATGGTATATCTTTTCGGATTCTTCATTCAATAGCTTACTTGAACACAAGTTGATTCATAAAATTGCGAACGCAAAGATAGTTTTTTGACTCTTGATATAATATATTCGATACATGAAAAATTCAATCCTTCCTAACAATCTCAAAAAAGGAGACAAAATATCGCTAATATCAACTGCTCGAAAGATTGATGTAGAAAAATTAGGGCATGCAAAAGAAGTTTTGAATAAGTGGGGGCTTAAGGTGGTTGAAGGGAAAAATTTAAGAGCCGAGAGTGATCAGTTTTGCGGAACCGACATCCAAAGAGCAAGCGATTTACAAGCCGCAGTAAACGACAATTCAATTAAAGCAATAATTTGTTTTAGAGGAGGATACGGAACCGTAAGGATTTTAGAAAGCGTTGATTTTTCAAACCTAATCAAAAACCCAAAATGGGTTTGTGGTTATAGCGATGTAACGGCGCTTCATAGCTATTTAAATACCAAATGTAACATTGCTACACTGCACTCTACAATGCCTGTAAATTTTGAAACGAACACAAATGTAGCTCTAGAGTCGTTCCGAAAAGCTTTATTTGGCGAGAAATACAACATTATTGCTGAGACGCACGAATTAAACAGAGAAGGCGCTGCCTTTGGGAAAATTATAGGTGGAAACTTATCCATGCTTTACAGTCTTTCGGGAACAAAATTCGATATTGATACAAGGGGGAAAATATTGTTCATTGAAGACCTGGATGAATACCTCTACCATATAGATAGAATGATGTGGAACTTAAAATTATCCGGAAAATTGTGCAACCTTTCAGGGCTAGTTGTTGGTGGAATTACGGACATGAATGACAATGAAAACCCATTTGGAAAAACTGCTGTTGAGATTATCAAAGAAGCTGTTGAGGAATACAATTACCCCGTTTGCTTCAACTTTCCTTGTGGTCATATAGACGACAATAGGACTGTAATCCTTAACAAGGAAGGCAAACTAACAGTAGCATATTCAAACGTAATTTTTGAGCAATAGAAAAGGGTTGTTTGAAATAACAACCCTTAAAAAGTTAGATGAAGCTATTTATCTTTCAAATTTGCCGTAATCTTTTGGAATAATAAAAGTTTCAGGGGTAATTTTTTTTACCTCAATCTTTTCTGCTTTTAGGATTGAAACAACATTTCCAGTAGAAAGAGCATATTCTGTACTTAACATAGGAAAATGATTTTCCATTCCTTCAATCTCCAAATAATACATAGCCTGGTTTTCTTTTCTGTTTAATGTTTCTAACATAGGGATAAAGAATTCATAATCTCCTTTTGTTATCCAATAAACAATTTTTCTGTCGTTTGCTTTGTTAATAACGACTACTTCAAAACATTTTTTTCCTAATATTTCTTTCGTTTCCCCCGTTTTCTTGACATCAACATCCAAAGTTTTTGCCGGTCTTCTGTTAGGTGTCTCAAACCACAGCTTCCTTTCTGGGCTTAGAGCGTATGTCTTTTTCGTTTCTAGATCCATCAATTGAATTCCATCAATTGTTCCATCTTCCCCAACTTCTTCTATCCTAATATCATTTCCTTTAACAAAGTATTTGTAGATAACGTGAATTTTACCAACGTTTTTTTCAAATAGTATTTCCCCTTCAAACTGCGCCAAAGATGTAGATGCAATCAAAACAGAAGCGAGTATAGAAAGTCCAAGTTTTTGTAAATTATTTTTCATGGGTGTAATTTTCTTTTTAAGTTCGACTAAGATATAAAAATTTATATCATATCTAATAATTATTCTGCCCTTTACCAAGTATCATACCAAAAGAAGACAATGGAACAAAAACATATTTTAGGAAAAGAGGGTGAAGCAATCGCAAAAGACTACTTACTCGAAAAGAACTATTTAATATTAGAAAAAAATTGGAGATACTTAAAAGCTGAAATTGATCTCATTACTCAAAAAGATGGCTTTATAGTTTTTGTGGAAGTTAAAACAAGAAGCGCCAACAATTATGGAGACCCCGAAAGTTTTGTTTCTGATAAGCAACAAAAAATGATTATTAATGCCGCTAACGAATACATTATTAAAAACAATATTGAGCGTGAGGCTCGATTTGACATCATTTCAATTATTATAAACAACAAGAAGAAAGATATTAAGCATATAGAAGGTGCTTTTTACCCAACATTATAATTTTTTAGGTTAATCTTTCCGATATTCGCGCCCTAGACCAGAATAGACAATGGGAAATAAGAAAGGAAAAAACTACTCGAACAAATCAAAAATTAGTTCAAATAAATCGGAAACGACTAAGGAGGTTGTCGAAAACATTCGTTTAAATAAATACATTGCAAATGCAGGGATATGTTCTAGACGTGAAGCAGATAAGCTGATAGCTAAAGGAGACGTAACAGTAAATGGAGATCCCGTTACTGAAATGGGTCATAAAGTTAGTGATACAGATGACGTGAGATATCTAGGAAAGAGGTTAAAAAAAGAGCGCTTTAAATACATTCTCCTTAATAAACCGAAAAATTATATCACTACTGTTTCAGACACTCATAATCGTCAAACGGTTATGAATCTAATAGAAGGGGCTTGCTCAGAAAGGGTTTATCCGGTTGGTCGATTAGATAGAAACACTACAGGTCTTTTACTTTTCACTAATGATGGTGAACTAACCAAAAGACTAACTCATCCCAGCTATGGGGTAAAAAAAACATACGAAGCGGTTTTAGACAAACCTCTTGAAGACCATGATTTAGAGAAATTAACTTTAGGTATAGAACTAGAAGATGGGTTAAGTGCTTTTGATAGCGCGGAGTATAATGGTGCTCCAGGTCAAAAAACAATTGTAATGATCTCCATTCACTCGGGAAAAAATAGAATTGTAAGAAGAATGTTTGCTCATTTAGGCTACGATGTTGTGAAGCTTGACAGAATTGAGTTTGCAGGACTAAAGAAAGGGAAGGTTACTCGAGGAAAATGGAGGATATTAGACAAAAAAGAAGTTGGCTTTTTAAAAATAGCTAAATAATCTCTTGATATACAATTTCTGCCGCAGCTTGTTTGGCGCTTCTTTTCGATAAATCGGTTGATTGACCTTTTAACTCATCGTTAATAAACGCTCCCATGGTAAAATTAATTGACCCATTTACAGTTTCTTCTTTTATGGTTTTAAATTCTAACGATAATTTATTTTTCTGGCAATAAATCAGTAACTGACTTTTATAGTCAATATTGTTTGCTTCCAAATTTTCCAAATCTACATAGTGCTCGAGAATACACTTAATAAACACTTCCTTGGCTTTGTTATATCCTTTATCTAAGTAGATTGCTCCAAAAAGAGCTTCAAAAACATTTCCTAATAAAGATTTGTAAGGAAAGTTACCTTTTAAATATTTTACGAACGGCTCTAATCCAATTTTTTCTCCCAATGAGTTCAAGCTTTTCCGACTTACGATCTTTGATCGCATTTGAGTGAGATACCCCTCGTCCTGATCAGGAAATTTTTCAAACAAATATTCAGAAACAATGGTTGAAAGAACGGAATCTCCTAAGAACTCAAGCCTTTCATTACTTATTTTTAATCCTCTCGGATTTTTTTTTGCTACCGACTTGTGCACAAATGCCTGGGTATACAACTCAATATTTTTGGGCTTAAACCCGAAACTTTGGCGAATAAATAATTGTAAAGGAGAATTTTTTAAGTGAGATTTTCGATTGAACAACAAACTGAACAACACAATTTAATCTTTGTATTTTTTCACAATCACTGATGTATTGTGACCTCCAAAACCAAATGTATTGCTTAACGCAACGTCAACCGTCCTCTTTTCCGCCTTATTAAAGGTAAAATTCAATTTGTAATCAATGTTTTCGTCTTCGTGCTCAAAGTTAATTGTTGGCGGGACAATATCTTCCTGAACTGCTTTTACACAAGCAATTGCCTCAATAGCTCCTGCTGCACCCAACAAGTGCCCGGTCATAGATTTAGTTGAGCTAATGTTTAGGTTGTATGCATGTTCTCCAAACACTTCTTTAATTGCTTTTGTCTCAGCAATATCTCCAAGCGGAGTTGATGTTCCATGCACATTAACGTAATCTACTGTAGACGGATCTAGTCCAGCATCTTTTAATGCAAGTTTCATAACGCTTGAAGCTCCTGTTCCATCAGGATGCGGGGCAGTTATGTGGTGAGCGTCGGCAGTCATTCCTCCACCTACTACTTCGGCATATATTTTTGCGCCTCTTGCTTTAGCGTGCTCTAATTCTTCAAAAATTAAAGCGCCAGAACCTTCTCCCAAAACAAATCCATCACGGGTTGCATCAAAGGGTCTCGAGGCTGTTTTTGGGTCGTCGTTTCTTTTGGAAAGCGCTTGCAGAGCGTTAAACCCTCCAATACCTGCAATATTAACTGCTGCTTCAGAGCCACCGGTAACCATAACATCTACTTTGCCCAATTGTATTTGCATTAAGCAATCAATCATAGCATTTGTAGCAGATGCGCATGCCGAAACAGTAACATAGTTAGGTCCTCTTAGTCCATACTTAATAGAGATGTGCCCAGCAGCAATATCTACAATCATCTTAGGGATAAAGAAGGGGTTGAATCTAGGGGTTCCGTCTCCATCTTTAAAGCTAAAGCACTCTTCTTGGAAAGTTTTTAACCCTCCAATGCCTGAACCCCAAATAACTCCAACTCGGTCTAAATTTACTTTTTCAAGATCTAGGCCAGAATCTTCCATGGCTTCGGTTGCGGTAGCAACAGCGTATTGAGAAAAGGGGTCTAGCTTCCTAGCCTCTTTTCTATGCATAACGCTTTCAACATCAAATCCTTTAACCTCACAAGCAAATTGTGTTTTAAATTTAGAAGAATCAAATTGCTGTATAGGCGCTGCGCCACTAACTCCATTAATTAGATTGTTCCAATACTCATCTAGAGTATTGCCAATCGGAGTCAATGCTCCCATTCCTGTTACAACAACGCGCTTTTTTTCCATAATAGCTTATAGAAGTTAAAAAAGAAAGATAAATTTATTTGTTATCTCCAATGTAAGAGATAGCATCACCTACTGTAGCGATTTTTTCTGCTTGATCATCTGGAATAGCAATATTGAATTCTTTTTCGAATTCCATAATTAATTCTACAGTATCTAAAGAATCTGCTCCTAGATCGTTTGTGAAACTTGCTTCTGAAGTTACTTCTCCTTCATCTACACCCAATTTATCAACGATAATTGAGATAACTCTTGATTTAATATCTGACATGATTTTTTTTTTAATTATTTAAACCTGAATGCAAATAAAATACATTTCGTTAATTCAACAAAATTCTTTTCACTAAAGTTATGAGGAATGCATTTTTAAGAACTTCTTCGCAATAAGGAACCACAACTAACAAATCGTTTCTTTTTCAATCAGGAAGCAACTCGTTTTTGTCTGTACAATCCAATGTAATCAACATTTAAGGCTGTTTGTTGGTAGAGATATTAAACACCTCCGTTAGAATACCCACAAGGCTTAGGGCATGTGTTAAACTAACTAATCCGGCCTTGTAAATTGCTGCAATTAAAAATCCAAAAGCAATCCCTATCCTCTCATTTACAAAGCAGTAGTTTAATTTGTCTCCAATTTTGGACAAATCCAAAGTCATTTTTCACAACAATTATTGCCCAAAGCGCTGAATCTATCTGCTTTTTCATCCAAGAATCACACACCTTCCTTAGAAACTAATTTTTTCCGCATTGGCAACAAAATGTCTATGGTTTTTTATACTATCTCCTTTTTAAACTGAAGTCTAAAGATAATTGGTGCAACATCTTTCGGAATTAAATAATTTACTTTTTCTTCTCATCCTATGTGTTTTGGTTTTACCTTTGCTCATAATTATTAAGTCTAAGAAATGAACATCGCCTTATTTGCCTCAGGGACAGGGAGTAACGTCTACAATGTCATACAGCATTTTAAGTCAAATGACTTGATAAATGTTGTTGCTGTGCTGAGTAATAAGGCCGATGCTGGCGCATTAAATCATGCTAAAAACGCTGGCGTTCCGTCGCTTACTTTTGGCATAAAAGAGTTTGCATCAGCAATTAAAGTAGAAGAATTTTTAGCCGAGAAAAAAGTAGAGCTAATAGTTTTAGCGGGTTTTTTATTAAAGGTTCCCAAAAGCTTAATTGATTTATATCCGAATAAAATAATAAACATACATCCTGCTTTGTTGCCAAATTTCGGAGGCAAAGGTATGTATGGAATTAATGTTCATAATGCGGTAATTGCGGCTAAAGAAAAAAAGTCTGGGATTACAATTCATTTGGTAAATGAAAAGTATGATGATGGAGCAACTATTGCTCAATTCGAATGTGATTTGAATGAGCACGATACGCCGCAAAGCCTAGCGCAGAAAGTTAGTGTTTTAGAAAAGTCTCATTTTCCAAAAACAATAGAAGCATATATCTTAAAAATTAAATAATTATGTTCGCATCAGTTTTTTTTGGATTCGACTTAAGAGAAGTCGGAGTTGCATCAATGGTCTTATTTGCGGTTATTGATATAATAGGATCCATGCCAATCATTATCAAAATAAAAAAATCTGCTGGGTCTATTCATCCGCTCAGAGCAACAGCAGTTGCAACCCTAATTATGATTGGTTTTCTTTTTTTAGGGGAATCAATTTTAAGTGTGATTGGCGTTGGAATTAACGAGTTTGCTGTTGCCGGGTCATTTGTCCTGTTTTTTATGGCCATAGAAATGGTTTTAGGGATAGAGATATTTAAACACAAACAAGACAACTCATCTTCTCGAACTGCCTCAATCGTCCCTTTGGCATTTCCGGTAATTGCTGGAGCAGGCACAATGACTTCTATTATTTCTCTTAGAGCAGAGTTTGCGCAGGTTAATATTTTAGCCGCAATTATTTTAAACCTAATATGCGTTTTTGTCGTCTTAAAGCTTACTGCTAGGATTGAAAAGCTCTTAGGTAAGGGAGGAATGGCTGTATTAGAAAAAGTATTCGGAATAATCCTTTTGGCCATTGCTATAAAATTGTTTACAGCGAACGGAAAAGAGTTGTTTTAACAAATTTTATAGTAAAATAAACCAATACATTTAATTTTGTTTAACTTTGTACAATATTCATTAAACAAACCAAAGATAATCATGACGCTTACTCGATTTTTATTACTGCTAATATTTTTTTCAACTCAGATAATCTCCGGGCAAGAAAAATTTACATTATCTGGCACAATTAAAGATTCGACAGACGGCGAAGATTTAATAGGTGTTTATGTAACCGTAGCAAATTTAAGTGGTGTGGGCACCATAACAAATAGCTATGGGTTTTATTCCATTACGCTTCCACAGGGCGAGTACACCATTTCTTTTAGTTATCTAGGATACAACACTGTTGACAAAAAAATTGTACTTGACAAAAACAAGGTAATAGGAATGGAACTTTCTAATAGCTCCGAGGTTATGAAAGCATTGGAGGTTACCGCAGAAAAAGAAAATGAAAATTTAACCAACACCAATGGAAGTGCAGTCCGATTGAAGCCAAAAGATATTGAAACAATTCCTGTCCTATTCGGAGAAAAAGATGTGTTGAAAACAGTGACTTTATTGCCGGGGGTTCAAAGTGCAGGCGAGGGTAGTTCGGGGTTCAATGTTAGAGGAGGTGCTTCAGATCAAAACCTTATTTTGCTGGATGAAGCTCCTGTTTACAATGCGTCACATTTATTAGGTTTCTTTTCGGTGTTTAATTCTGATGCGTTGAAAGACATAAACTTAATGAAGGGAGGGATTCCAGCAGAATATGGAGGCAGACTTTCTTCAGTAATGGATATAAAGATGAAAGAAGGAAATCGAAAAAAGTTTAGCGCCTCAGGTGGACTAGGTTTAATTTCTTCGCGTTTGTTGATAGAGGCGCCTATAGTCAAGGATAAAGGGTCTTTTTTTGTCTCAGGAAGAAGAACCTACGCCGATACATTTTTGAAGTTATCCAAGGACTCTTCGAGAAGAGAGTCGACCCTCTACTTCTATGATATTAACGCAAAAGCTAATTATTCATTTGGAGAAAAAGACCGGGTTTTTCTGTCCGGTTACTTTGGTCAAGATAAGTTTGGTTTTGGAGATTCTTTTGGGTTCGAATGGGGAAATACAACAGGAACCTTGAGATGGAACCACATTTATTCCAACAAATTATTCTCGAACACTTCGGTTATCTATAGCAATTATGACTACAAAATCACAATTGGTGGCGCAGGGTTTGATATAGCTTCAGTAATCAAAGATTGGACATTTAAGCAAGATTACCAATGGTTTGCAAACGAGAAACATAATGTCAAATTTGGATTCAACGTTCTGACGCATAAGATTTCCCCAGGCGGTATAAATAGCCTAGAGCCAGATGGCATTATAGCAGATTTAAATGTTCAAGAGAAAAGATCAATAGAGGCGTCTACGTATATTTTGGATGAATGGAAAATTTCTAATAGAATTTCTGCAAATTATGGGTTAAGATATTCCTCTTTCTATGCTATTGGCGAGCAAGATGTGTATAGTTATGATGAAAATGGGTCTCTAACAGATACAACTACGTATGGTAAAAATGAGGTTTTTCAACAATATCAAGGTTTGGAGCCGCGAATAGCGACTACCTTTATGTTGAATGAATATAGCTCGATGAAAGCGTCTTATTCCAGAGGGTATCAATATCTCCATTTACTAACCAATTCTACGAGCTCTAGCCCCACTGATATCTGGATGCCGAGCAGCAATAATATCAAGCCGCAGCTCTCAGACCAATTTACAGTAGGCTATTTTCGAAACTTTAAAGACAACACCTATGAGTTTTCGATAGAGTCTTATTACAAGCCTATGAATAATTTAATTGACTACAAAACTGGAGCAGAGGTATTATTGAATGAATTCGTGGAAGGTGAGCTTGTTTTTGGAGTAGGACGAGCATACGGAGCAGAAATTTTAATCAGAAAAAACAAAGGAAAATTTACAGGCTGGTTTGGTTATACCTTAGCACGAACAGAAAAAAAGTTTGAGGAGATTAATTCTTCTAATTGGTTTCCTGCTCGACAAGACAGAATTCACGATATATCAATCGTGGCTATGTATTCATTCTCTGAAAAAGTAAAAGCATCAGCAAATTGGGTTTATTACACAGGCAACGCTGTTACTTTTCCAAGTGGGAAATATCAAATTGATGGCGTGGTTGCTAATTACTACACAGAAAGAAATGGATATAGAATGCCTGATTACCATAGATTAGATATTGGGGTAACCTTGTATAATGATAAGTATAAAACTATTATAGATCCGGAAAAACAAAAGGAAATCAAGGTTAAAAAGAAGTGGGAATCCAACTGGAATTTTTCTGTTTACAATGCTTATGCAAGAGAAAACGCTTACCAAATATCTTTTAGAGAAAGTGAGTCAAACCCGGGACAAACTGAAGCTGTGCAGCTAGCTCTTTTTAAAATAATTCCATCAATCGCTTACAATTTTAAATTTTAACTATGAGAGCAATACATACATGCCTATTTGCAATTATTTTATTGACACTAAACACATCTTGCGAAAAAGTTATTTTAATTGACCTGAATGAAGCTGATCAAAAAATGGTGGTTGATGCAATTGTGTCTAATGATTCCGTTCAGAACTATGTAATCTTATCCAAGTCAGGGGGGTTTTATCAAGATAATGATTTCGAAGCAATATCAGGGGCCTCTGTTACAATTACTGATGATGCAGGGGTAGTCTATTCTTTGAGTGAGTCCACCCCCGGATACTACTCTAACTCTAATCTCATAGGTAAACTCAAAACGAATTACGATTTGGAAGTCGTTGCAAACAACCAGACCATTACCGCAAGAGCTTATTTGCCGGACACGACACATCTAGATTCATTATCTTATTTTTTAAATTCTGGAGGCTTTGGAGATCCCGAATGGTTTGTATTAATGCACTGGTCTGACAAGCAATCTGAAGAAAACTTTTACCGTTTTAAGCCTACAATAAATGGAGAGAAGGGAAAACAGATTAGCATATTGGATGACATTTTGATAAATGGAGTGGAAACTCAATACCCATTGTTCGATGTTACTGTAGAAGACTTCGACACCCTTATGATTGAGTTCATCGAGATTGACAAAGGTACGTATGAATATTTTAAAGTGTTGGGAGAAATTGCAAGCGGGGAGAATGCAGCATCAGCTGCTCCAGGAAACCCTGTAAGTAACTTGGTTGGTGACGCAATAGGTTTTTTTGGTGCATATGCTATCACAAATGGATCAATTGTAATTGATCCTTAGTAAATTATACAAGATATTATTCCTATATTGCAATGAATTATCCAATGGATTTTGAATACAAAAATATAGAAATTGCCTCCTCTGCAAAAACCCCTCATGTTATTTTAAATAAGGATACAGGTGAAATTCTTATTGAAGGAAGGTCGTTTCCAGAAAACGCTCCTGAATTTTATTATCAGTTTACCAGGTGGCTCGCTGAATACTCATTAAGTCCTGCTCCAAAGACTAAAGTGAATTTAGCCTTGCTTTATCTAAATAGTAACTCTGTTTCAATTATAGCCGGTATGATGAAGTTGCTGGACAACATGATCAGCATGAAAACAGAGGTTGAAATAACGTGGTCTTTCGAAAAAGAGGATGAAGACATGAAAGATTTGGGGCTTTATTTCCAAGAAACGTTTCGTAGCTCAGTTCAGATTATTGAGGTTGCTAAATTTGATTTTTGAACTAAAAAAATATGAAGCCGTCTAAGCCAAGGTTCTGGAAAACTAAACTACACGAAGTAATTTTCGAAGCAGATACTTTTTTAGGGAAGCTTTTTGACATTTCATTATTAATTTTAATCTTATTCAGTGTGGCTGCTGTTATGATTGAAAGTGTAGAGGAATATAGCATTAAGTACAACGAAGAATTAACCTTTTTTGAATGGGTTATTACTGCTATATTTTCTTTGGAATACATCCTTAGAATTATTAGTGTAAAAAAGCCATTAAAATACATCTTCAGTTTCTACGGGTTAATTGACTTGATATCTTTATTGCCAACTTATTTAGGGTTATTTATGTTTTCTGAATCAATTTCTTCAATAAAAACCATCAGAACCATTAGGTTGCTTAGAGTTTTTAGAATTTTAAAACTAATAAGGTATGTAAAGGAAGCAAATACATTAAAACAAGCGCTTATTGCAAGTAGACAACGAGTCATTGTCTTTCTTCTAGCAGTTTTAGCGGTTGCTACAATAATGGGAACAATGATTTACATTATTGAAGACTCTAAAGCTGGTTTTACAAGTATTCCAAGAAGTATTTATTGGGCTATTGTTACCTTGACTACTGTAGGCTATGGAGACATTGCTCCCCAAACTGTGTTAGGCCAGTTTTTCGCGTCAATTATTATGATTTTGGGTTACGCCATTATTGCCGTCCCAACCGGAATGGTTTCAGTAGAATTAGCTCTTTCAGAAAAAATGAATACGCAAAGTTGTCCAAGCTGCTCAGCAGAAGGGCATGAAAATAATGCAAAGCATTGCAAACATTGTGGGGCAGAATTAAATCCGCCTGAAACATAAAAGAAATAGTATAAAGTCCTGTCTCAGTTCCCTCCTCCTTGTGAGAACAAATGAAAGAAACCTTTTAATAAAATTGGTTCAATTCCAGTCAATCGTATTGTGTTAACCGTACACAGATAATAATAAACACCATCAGGAACAGTCTTTGCTGATTTTATATGCGTGCCATCCCAATCAACATCAGGATTCGTTGTTTCAAAAATAAGCTGGCCCCATCTATTATAAATTTGAATACTGATACTTTCTACATAATTATAAGGTACCAATGCCGAAAATAAATCGTTAATTCCATCGCCATTGGGCGAGAAGACGTTGGGCAACCAATACGAAGGGCAATTATCAAAGCAAACAATATTGCTTGAATCACTTTCGTTTCCATATTGTAAGGAGTCAACGGCTGTAACCGCATAGCATCCTGCAACAGACCCATTGTTATTGTGCGTAAAGGTTGTGTCTAAACTGTTATCAAAAGTTTCAATCAGTACCATTTCATTTCCTTCTATCGGTGTATAATAAAGATTATAACTCATTACATCATCTGCACATAAATTATTTGGGTTTGTCCAAGTCAAAGTATTCTCTCCAATTTCACAATTTCCATTTATAGATAATTCAGGAGGACAAGGAGGAGTCAAGTCTACAGGAGAGTCGCAGGCAATTTGCGAAAGATTTAATATGGGGCTAATTATACTGGAAGATGTATAATACCCTTGACTTTGTATATAGTAACAATATTCGGAGCCGTTTACCAACCCAGTATCAGCAAAGCTTTGTGTTGTGGATGTTCCTACCAAAGAAAAGGGTCCACTAAAGTTATTTGCCTTGTATATGTAGTATGTTGTATTTACCCAAGGAACATCTTCATCCCAGGAAACGGTAATTTGATTGTCGCTAGGAATGGTGCTTATAAAAATAGAGCCGGCATTGTTAGAGGTTCCAACCAACAGGCTTGTTCCAAGGCTGTCGTAAAATAACTCTACCCGATAATAGTTTGCCTGACTACTCGTATTGATTTGAAAATGTGTAAAAGATGTATCAGAGTCAAAGAGGTTGCTAGTTGGTATGGTTTGCCCAATAAGAGTATTTACATTGTTTACGTTCAGACCATGATACACTTTGTATAAATACGGTCCTGGATATTGCGTTGTGTCCAATTCTATTGGCTTAGACCACATTATAGAATCTATACCGTCGGACACATTTGTCTGTAGAACAGAGACATGAGTAATTACGGGAACTTCTTTTTTTAATCGAGCACATGAGGTGTCTGAAGGACAACTCTCTACTTGGCCAACGTCATAAAAAGCCCGTACTACATAACAATAACTAAGACCCAATGTAAGCCCTTCATTATCTATAAAAGAGGTGTTGTTTATGCCAAATATTTCCCCGATTTGTGTAAATCCATTGCCGCTAAAATTAGGGTCAGAACAACAATCTGCAGGCAAATTCAAAGACTGGTTAGTAGACCTATATATTCTATACCCTTCCGCATTATAACACTCCGCAGGATCCCATGTCACAGAAACGTTATTTCCAAGAGGGCTGGCTGAAACACCTGTGATTTGCGGAGGAACTATGGTTATTTCTGTTGCTATATTGTCAGCAAACTGGGGGCTTCCATTGTCCTCAACAGAAAATAATATTTGGTAAGGGGTATTTTTAATATGATCACAGGAAGTGTTCCAAGAAAAAATACTCGATACCGCTCCAGCTCCTGTTGCATCATCAAAAACTGCGGGAGCGTTATTTAGTGATAATGGAATCCCTGAAGCGGTCAGGGTAAGTACGTTAGTATTTACATCTGTTGCAGATACAGTAAACTCAATTGGATCTCCGGCAACAACACAAATATCGGGCGCAGGGCTTAAAATAGGGCTATCGTTATTGCAACCTGAAATAATAGTGAGTTGAACATCTCTTATTACATAACCGACTATTGCTCCATTTCTCCATTCTGTGACTTTAATGGTATAATTAAACTCTCCTGCCATGTTAGGGCTGTCCCAGCACATCGTCCCTGTTACGGGGTCTATATTAAATGTATTTGTGCCACCATTAACTAAATGTGGGAATTGATACATAGTAGGAACAGGCAGTTGGGTACAATTTTCCCCAAAAGGCGCTACTAGCGCATAAGAAAGACTATCATCATCAATATCAACCGCTAAATTATTGTAACAATACTGTTGCCCCACACAAGCTTGGGCAGGACAAGGACAATCGTTAAATACAACAGAGTTATTTGCTCCACTATTTCCAGCAAATGGATCAATAATTAATTTAGACTGAATAGAAAAAACGACATCATCTGAATTACCGGCTCCTCCCGTATAAATATTAATTATTCCTCCATTTCTATTGGGGTCTTCCATACAAATAATATAAGATCCCGGTGATGAATAGGTATGTTGCCCTTTATATACACTTTTCTTATGATCTAAAGGCAATAAAGTTTCGCTTATTCTTGGGATAGTGTCTCCCTCTCCATCACCATAATCAATAAATAATTCGTCTCTATTTGCTTGAGCGTCATCCCCGACGTCAGTGCAAGTTGTTATAGTGAACTCATAAGTAAAGCCTGAAATGTGTGTATATGTAATTTCGCCACCACGATTATGCGTGCCAAAAGTCAAAATGGGAATTAGTCCAATTGTTAAAAGTATTAGATATTTATTCAACTTTTGCATTTTTTTTCTTTCAGGAAAAGAAGGCATATTTAAAACACGAAATTACTGAATTTGTTGTTTGTATAGTCCAATATTTGCGGCATTGTTCTAAATTGACGAAGAATCTAGGCCATTTGTTGCGGAAAGGTCGCAAGGATTTTAATATTGCATTATTTAAGAGTCGATAATATTGATTAATTTCGTCAATCAAAATAATTTACATCATGATTACAATCCTTCCTATTTCTAAAAAAGAAAATACAAGTAAGGTCTATGTCGTTTCAGACTTAATTCAGTTAAGTTCATTAGGGTTCAACGAAGACGAATTTAATTATCTAAAGGAGTCTTTAAAAGATGATTTTGAGTGGAAATTAATTAACCGTTTAAAAGAGCAGATATACGTTGTAAAAGTTAAGGATAAACCAACATCACAATCGCAGGAAAAGATCAGAAAAGCGGGCGCTAATATTACTAAATCTTTAAATGAATTTAAGCAAAAAGAAGTTGCTGTATACGACAAAACAAAAGAGGAGGCATATCTTTCTTCAATCGCTGAAGGTATGGCTTTAGCGAATTATCAGTTTTTAAAATACTTTAAAGACGCCAAGAATAAAACAAACACTTTAAAATCAATTTACGCACAATCAAAAGACATTTCCAAAGAGCAATTATTGGAATTAAATGCAATAGTTGAAGCAACTTTTTGGGCTCGAGATTTAGTCAACGAACCCGTTTCATTCTTGAATGCTGAAGAGTTATCCAATCAGATAGTAGAAATGGGTAAAAAAGCAAACTTTAAAGTGGAAGTTCTTGACCAAATAAAGCTTGAGACATTAAAAATGGGAGGCCTATTGGCAGTTAATAAAGGAAGTCTTGACCCCGCGACGTTTACAAAAATGGAATGGAAACCCAAAAGCGCCAAAAACAAAAAGCCAATTATTTTAGTTGGCAAGGGTGTGGTATATGATACGGGAGGATTGAGCCTGAAACCTACTGCAAACAGCATGGATATTATGAAATGCGATATGGGAGGCGCAGCGGCAGTTTCTTGCGCTATTTATGCAATTGCAAAGGCAAAACTCCCTATTCATATTGTGGGTTTAGTTCCTGCAACAGACAATCGTCCAGGAGGAAACGCTTATGCTCCAGGAGACGTTGTAACTATGTTTGACGGAACTACTGTTGAGGTTTTAAACACGGATGCTGAAGGAAGAATGATTTTAGCAGATGCATTGGCATATGCTAAAAAATATAAACCCGAATTGGTTATCGATGCAGCAACTCTTACTGGCTCTGCAATGCGGGCAATAGGGTCTTACGGATCTGTGGTTATGGGAACAGCCTCAGACACAGCGTTTAATAAGCTAGAAGAGTCGGGAGAAAACACCTACGAAAGAACAGTTCGGTTTCCATTTTGGGATGAATATGCACAAGAAATAAAATCACCAATTGCTGATATAAAAAATTTGGGAGGTGCAAGCGCAGGAGCAATAACGGCTGGAAAATTTTTAGAACACTTCACGGACTATCCTTGGATTCACGTTGATATAGCGGGTCCAGCATGGGCTGATAGTGATTCAGGTTATCTGTCTAAAGGAGGAACAGGAACAGGTGTTAGGTTATTTTTCGATTTTGTAAAAAATTATTAAATAAAACAAGGATTTATTATGTCTAAAGGAAACATAAAAGTGGGAATTACTATTGGAGATTTCAATGGTATTGGAATGGAGTTGATTATAAAAACCTTTTTGGACGTTAGAATTCTTGAAAACATTACGCCAATTATCTACGGATCTAGCCAAGTTGCCACTTTTTATAGAAAAGAATTAGAGAAAAATAACTTTAGTTTTAATAAGATCTCTAATGCCTCAGGGGCTCAAGAAAATAAAGCAAATCTAATTTGTTTATGGGAAGAAGAAGTTGTTTTTGAAATTGGTAAATCTACCGAGGCTGCAGGAAGGTATGCTTTTAAATCTTTAGAAGCTGCTACAGAAGACTTGGCTGCGGGAAAGATAGATGTTCTGGTAACAGCTCCTATCAACAAAAAAAACATCCAAAGCGATAAGTTTAATTTCCCTGGTCATACAGAGTATCTAACTAAATATTCAAATGCTGACGACTCTTTAATGCTTATGGTATTAAATGACTTAAGGGTTGGGACCATTACAAATCATGTTCCATTAAAGGATGTGCCAGAGGCGTTAACGAAAGAGCTTATTTGCAGAAAAATTGAAATACTACAGTCTTCTCTTCAAAAAGACTTTGGTGTTAAAAAACCAAAAATTGCCGTCTTAGGTTTAAATCCCCATGCTGGTGAAAATGGAATGCTTGGTACTGAAGAAAAGGAAATTATATTCCCAGCAATAATGGAAATGCAAGAAAAGGGGTTTGTTGTTTATGGGCCTTATCCTTCAGACGGATTTTTCGGCTCTTCCAGTTTTAAAAAGTTTGATGGAATTCTTGCAACTTACCACGATCAAGGTTTAATACCATTTAAGACATTAGTTGCTGGAGCTGGGGTAAATTTTACTGCAGGGCTTCCAATAGTTAGAACCTCCCCAGACCACGGCACTGCTTATGATATTGCGGGAAAAGGAATTGCATCAGAAGAATCTTTTCGAAATGCAGTTTTTATCGCTGTTGATATTTACAAAAATAGAAAGAGGCATCAAGAAATCACCGCCAATCCATTAACATCTCAGAAGAGAAAATAATTATTTTCCCCCCGCTTTTGCTGCTGCGCCTGCTTTTGCCTTCGCTGCTGCCGCTGCTTTAGCTTTTGCTGCTGCGTCTGCTTTTGCCTTCGCTGCTGCTGCTGCTTTAGCTTTTGCTGCTGCGTCTGCTTTTGCCTTCGCTGCTGCCGCTGCTTTAGCTTTAGCTGCTGCGTCTGCTTTTGCCTTCGCTGCTGCTGCTGCTTTAGCTTTAGCTGCTGCGTCTGCTTTTGCCTTCGCTGCTGCCGCTGCTTTAGCTTTTGCTGCTGCGTCTGCTTTTGCCTTCGCTGCTGCCGCTGCTTTAGCTTTTGCTGCTGCGTCTGCTTTTGCCTTCGCTGCTGCTGCTGCTTTAGCTTTTGCTGCTGCGTCTGCTTTTGCCTTCGCTGCTGCTGCTGCTTTAGCTTTTGCTGCTGCGTCTGCTTTTGCCTTCGCTGCTGCGTCTACCTTCGCTTTTGCTGCTGCCGCTGCATCAGCTTTTTTCTGTGCCTCTGTTTTAAGGAAAGCTTCTAATTCTTCAATCTTGTTTTTTGGATAGCTTTCGTTCGGTTTAAGCACTGATGCCTGATTATAGTATTGTTTTGCAGATGACCACTTCTTTGAATTATAATACATATCTGCTTTTTGAATAGCAGAATTGTAGGCAACATCTAAGTCTTCTTTAGCCTTTTTCTCTGCTGCTTCTTTGGCTTTTACACCTGCATCTATTTCTGTTTGATTTCCACCACCTGTTGCACTTTTATTTTCACATGGACTAGCCGGTCGATTGTTTCCATTTCCAAAAACAGGAATTGAACTAGCATTTACGCAAACTTCCCAGTGTCCCATTGAGCCAGGATGCGAAGAGCTAACATCTACTGTTACCCCCCCTTGAAATAAATAGTATTGTCCGTTCTGCAACGAATACGGTAATCCATTGACAGTAGCATCTCCACCCCCTGCAATGGGTTTGAAATATACAGAAGTTGCGGGTCCAGAATAACTAAAACTAGGATTATTTACTAAATCCTCTCTACTATACGTTCCAGCTGGCGTTACTAAACAAAATTGCCAAGCTGCGTTTCCTGGGTTAAATCGAGGACCACAAGGAACAAGTTCTTCCACAACCGTAGCTTCATAGGTTATAGTGAAATATATTGTTTCATTACTACAATCATTTTCGATAGTTAGGACCACGGGATTGTCTCCTTCTTCAAGAGTGAGGTCAGAACAATTAATCATTCCGCTGTTTGCGTCGAATGTAAATGGAACAGACGCTCCGTTTAGTGTTGTTGTTATATTGGAACTAGCAGGAACATTTACAGCACTTACCTTAATCATATAATCTGCATCAGCACTTATTGCGCTAGTAGTATTTGGCATAACTAAGCTATAAGCAACAGGGTTGCAAGGAGCAGTATATAATACGTTTAATGTTTCAGATGCTCCGTCGCATTCGTTTGCCAAAACAACAATTGTGTTATTGCCTTCATTTAAGACAAGAGAGGCCGTAAGAATTTTAGTGTTTAAGCTAAAACTTGAAGCAGTATTAGTCCCGTTTAATGTAACGGAGACATTGCCCCCGTCAGTAATATTGGAAATAATTCCTGATAAATTGTAATTTGCCGCAGAGCTTGTAGTTCCGCTAGAAATAGTAATTATAGGATTTTCGCATCTTGGCGGACCTCCTAAAAGTGTTTCAGTAGTATCAAATGGAAGCGTATGAACTGTGTAATTAACGATTGTTGTTAGTGTTGAGCCATCACATTCATTAGCATTTACAATGATTGTATTATTTCCCTCAATAAGTGTTAGCATGGCTGACAAATCTCCATTACTCTCGTCAAAACTTGAAGAAACGCCAATGCCATTTAACGTAAGGGTTACATTACTAGCTGACAATATGTTTGATATGACAGCTGTAAAGTTGTATTGCGGGCTATTACTTACAGGCGGTGATGAAGTTGTAATTAAAGGATTAACACATGGCTCTTCGATAGGTGCTGCATACGCAATATTATGCTCCGAAAGTGCGCTTCCACAAGCGTTACTTACTGATATGCCTATTAAATTGTTTCCCTCTACCAGAGTAAGAGTTACTGAAACTTTACCAGTCCCAGAATCATATGTATATGGAACAGGTGAACCATTATGACTCACAACAATTAAATTGGAGTTTGTAATGTTCCCCACTGTAGCAAAAAAGGAAGCATAGCCATTAGTATTTGCTGTTGGCTGATCAAAACTCACCGTAGGGTCTACACAAGGCTCGGATTTTGTAATTGTTTGTGTTTTTGAATCTGTTCCAACTGTATTTGTGCCTGAAACGATTAAAGAATTTATGCCGTCAACAAGGGGTGCATTATAGCTAAAAACTTTGTTTGTGCTATTATAGCTAAAGTTTGTTGTTGGAACTCCATTAAAAATTGCAGAAATATCATTTACCCCAGCAACATTTAATACCGTTGCTGTAATCGTCTCAGTTGAATTGGAAGTAGCATATGGATTTGTATTAGGAGCTGTTATCGTGACTACGGGAGGGGGAAGTTGATCTTGAATTCCGACGTAAGTGATAATAGTTTCAGAAGTTGTGTTCCCGCATTCGTTTGTAGCAGAGATAGAAACTGTATTACTTCCTTCGATAAGTGAAATTGCTCCAGAAACGTGACCTGTCAGTGAGTTGTATGTAAATGAAACAGGCGACCCATTCAGTTTTACTAAAACCATATTTTCATTAGTGATATTTTCAACACTCACATTAAATGATGTGTTTCCTGTTTTTCCAATATGCTCAAAAGGGCTTACAGAGGGGTTGATAAAACTAATCGTGGGTTCGTAACAAGGTAATTCTTCTTCATAAATAATAGCTGTCATTTGAGAAGTGCTTCCGCAGTTATTTGTTGCAATAACCTCGTAAGAAGTAGCACCTTCTGTAAGGTGAAGCATAGAAGTAAATTTTCCAGTAGCTTGATTAAAGTTAAACCCAGGTGAAGATTGTCCATTAATAGTAAACTCTACCGATGTTGCATTTGTAATGCTATACTCCAAGTAACCTTTAGAATTGGATGTTAAATGTGGATTAGCGGCTGGCGAAACTTGCGTTAAGGTTGGTTTTTCACAAGGAGGAACATCGTAAATCACGGTTTGTGTTTTAGAGGCAGTTCCAGCCACATTTGTTCCTGTAATCAATAGTGTGTTTGCTCCTTCTAACAAATTTGCTGAATAACTAAATTCTGTCGTTGCGGGGTCATAAATAAAATTTGAAACCGGAACACCATTGTATACAGCGGTTACATTGTTTGCGTTATTTACATTTAAAATGTTAGCGGTTATTGTCTGAGTAGGGAAACCTACCATGTAAGGTGTTACAATAGGCTTTGTTATTGTTACAATTGGCGGGTTAATCTCTAAAGGCTTCTTATAAATTACTCTTGCTACCTTAGCGTCACTACCTACCGTATTTGTACCTTTAATCTCAAACATGTTGCTTCCATTGATTAAATTAGCATTAAAAGAAACGAGCTTTGTAATTGGGTTAAAACTAAAGTTTGTTATTGCCGATCCATTCTGTTTCACCGAAATTCCTGGTTTTCCAAATACATTTAATACAGTTGCTTTAATGGTCATATTGCTAACAGCAACCGAATGTGGCGAAACAGCAGGGCTTAAAAAAGTTACAGCCGGTGGGGGAAGTGTTTCGGGTTGTGCATAAAGAATTGTTGTTGACTCAGAATCATAACCACCAGCATTGGATGCAGATATTTGAATCACATTTGTTCCTACTATTAAATTAGCCGGAAAAGAAACTTGTTTTGTCTCTGACTTGTAGGCAAAGTTTTGCTGAATACCGCCGTTTACATAAACCTTTATTTGGTTTTTGAAGCTCACATTTTTAACCGTTCCGTTAATATTAACTAATGAGTTTGTTGTGTTGTAAGGGTTAAGGGCGGGAAAGGTAATGTCAACTATTGGAGGCAAGGCATTAGCAATATTATAAGTAATTGTACATGTTTTTGAGACACTTCCTTGCGAATTTGTAGCTGTAATTTGAACCGTGTTATTTCCTTCTTTTAATGTTAATCCTGAACTGAAAACCTTAGAAATATTGTTGTAATTAAAATTAGTATAATTTATTCCATTAAATGTAAATGCAATTTGACTGGCGTTATCAACATTTAATATCGTAGACGTTAGAATAAGTTGTGATGATTCAACGATAAATGGACAATATGTTGGGTTCGTTATAGTAACAATTGGAGGCGGTGTAACTTCAATCGGTTGTTGAAGAATAATTATTTTTGAATCTTGGTCGGAACCATAAGTATTTGAACCACTTATTTCAAAAACATTATTTCCTGGCTGCAATATTACAGAAGCGTCAAAATGATTCGTGCTACTATTGTAATTAAAGTTACTTAATTGAATTCCATTCTGCTTAAAAACAACTTTATCCTTTCTCTCAACATAATAAATGTTGGCGCTTATTGTAAAGGTATTGTTTTGAACGGTTGTGTTGTTTATAGATGGATTAGTAATGTTAACTAATGGTTTATTTCCAACCGGTGTATTTACAACTGGCGTAGGATTTACAGTAGTGTAGTTATTTACGTTGCCGCTATTGTTTACTGTATAGTTTTCCCTTCCTGAACCGAATAAGTTCCATCTAAAATACAATGCAGAATAATGGTATTTATCATTTATGCCATTAGGCATCCCATTTAATTTACTATCTGCCAAAGCATACGTGATTTTATGCTCTAATCCCATTGAAAAATGGTAAGGGAACTGATATCCAATACCAAAACCAAGAGAAGGCATGAAATCTGTTCCTCTTTCTTTTATGGTTGTTTCATAAGAGTTATCTAACATGCGATCCAAGTCATCTACGATCTCATTTGGACTTTGTGAATTATCAATGGATAAATAGTTGTAATCTCCAAATATTCCATTTTCATAGTTTGCTTTTACCGAGTAATTAGTAAGACCTATTCCTCCAAAACCATATAATAAAATACCGGTTGACTCGCGCAAGCGGTTTAGCGTTAGCACCCCCTCAAGTGTGTGCTCGTGCAGGTTTAGTCGGTAATTTTGATAACCTAAAAAGGAAGATGTGCCTACCAAGATTATGCTGGTATCTGTGGAATAACCTTTATTCCATCCCCCTAAGTATCTGTATCGTAAGTCAAAAGCAAGAAAAGCGCCTTCTTTTTCATAAATTGATTTTCCAAAAGTCAACCCACCGCTAATTCCTCCTTTTGGCGTATAGTCAAAGTCGTTTTGCTGCCAAGCACCTCCTATGTTGAAGCCTAAATTCCATCCATAGTCATTTTCATAATTAACAAACTGCCCTTTTGAAGAAGTAATTAAGAGAAAGAATATTGTAACCGTAAAAAGTAAATGCTTTTTCATAATAATAGATTTCTATAAAGGCCACATAGCACAATTCGTACCAACTGTTAAACAAATGTAATAAAACGACACTATTCATTTGTAATGGAATACAATAAAATGTTGATTTTTTCAAGGTATTTATTTAAATTTGCCGTTTTATGAAACAGCTGCTGTCCATACTCATACTTGTATTTTCAAATGTTATTGTGTTCCATGCTCAGCCGGGAAACGATGATTGCACAAGCCCTACAACTTTATGTGCCAACCAAGCTCAACCTGGAAGTACACAAGACGCAACAATTAGCGTTTGTATCGGATGTTCTGATGGTGCTACTGCTGCTGGAAACTTTTGCTTTACCTTGGAGAATACAGTTTGGTTTTCATTTACGACAAACTCTATAGGGGGTGATGCACAAATTGATTTTTCTAACATGGCATTTGATTTAACAGCTGGATTTGGTTCTAGCTTGGAAGCTGTTGTCATCGAGGCAGGTGTAGCTTGCGATGAAGCTACTTATTCTGCTGTTTCGAATTGTGAAACAACAATTGACGGAACAGTAGGACAATCCACACTTACGGCGTCAGGGTTGCAGCCCAATACTACCTATTATGTTCAAGTTGATGGTTCAATGAATGGAGCTGATACAAATCCCGCCTCAGCTATGTTTGATATTACAGCTAGTGGTTCGGCGGTTGATCAAATTCCGCCAACGGTTGGAATCTCTTCAAGCGCAACAGACGTTTGTGTAAATGATGATGTTACCTTTACAGCTAATGCTTCTGACTGTAACTTTTCAAGTACGGTTGAATGGTTTGTAAACGGGTTAACTGTGGCGACTGGAGCAGATAATACCTATACGAGCTCTGGTTTTTCTGATGGTGATGAAATAACAGCAACATTTACTTGTTTAGGCAGTTGTCCAATAAGCAGTACTTCAGCCGAAATAGTCCTAACAGTAGACGACCCAATGGCTGATGCGGGAGAGGATGTTTTAATTCCTTTTGGGGAAAGCACTATTCTTCAAGGAAGCGGCAATGGCTCTTATTTCTGGGGTCCCATTGATGACTTGTCATCTTCTACCTCGCCCCAGCCTCTAGCCAGTCCAGACGTAACTACAACATACCAGCTTACGGTGACGTCGGCAGGAGGTTGTGAATCCTATGACGAGGTTACTGTTTTTTTGGAAAGTCCTATTTTCTCAGCAAACACGCTTACTCCAAATGATGACGGATTAAATGATTATTGGGAAATAGGTAATATTAGTAGTTACCCCAGAGCAAAAGTTAGTGTATATGATAGGTGGGGCCAAAAAGTTTTTAATGTAGTGGGTTACACAAATGATAAAAGATGGGATGGAACTTACAAAGGACTTAAATTACCTGCGGCAACCTACTTTTATGTAATTGATTTACAAACAGGAAATGACAAAGGGATAGTCACAGGGTCTATTACTATTATTTTATAATGAAGCTGTATATAGGAATATTGGTTTTTTTTATTTGCGCCCAATTTAAGGGTCAGCAAACGGCTCAATTCACACAATACATTTTTAATGGGTTTGCTATTAATCCTGCTCTTGCAGGGAGCAAACCATGTTTAGATGTAAAATTAGGATATCGATTACAATGGGTTGGTTTTGAGGGGGCACCAAAAACCACATTTGCTTCGGTAAACGGAGAGTTAAAATTTAAAAAAGTTAAGAGTATTAGAACAAAGCATGGAGCCGGAGTTTATGTAGAAAGTGATGTAATTGGACCCATTAAAAAAACAACCATGTATCTAGCCTATGCCTATCATTTTCCTTTGTCTAGAGGAATTACAGCTTCAACCGGGGTGTTTGCCGGATTGCAAGAATTACGTTTAGATGCAACAAAAATATCGGTTGCTGATGGCGGCGATCCCTTAATTCGAGGTTCTGGAGCTCGTTTTATTATTCCTGATATTTCCCCTGGATTTTTTATTGGTCATAAAGATTGGTTCACGGGTTTTAGTATTCGCCAAGCTTTTCCAAAAAAATGGGGTTTAATAGGTTCTGATAAAACTAAAAACACTTTACACTATTTGTTGGTCGGTGGAAAAAGGTTTGAAACAGGAGACGAAATAAATGTGGTGCCCTCGGCAATGCTGAAATGGACGGGTTATACAAACCCATCAGTTGATTTAAATTTATTATTTGAATTGAATCACCATTTTGAGGTTGGTGCTTCCTGGCGAAATATAGACGCGTTTGCTGGAATTGTAAAAATCAACTTTTTAGAGTATTTTTCTTTGGGGTATTCTTTTGACTTTACGACGTCGAAAATACGTCTTGGCAGCTCAAATACACATGAAGTAATACTTGGAATATATTCATGTCCTAGAGGAGAATCAGATTATTTATGCCCTGCCTTTAATTAGTAAAAGGATCTTTTCTATGAATCATTAGTCAATAAAGCTGTTTGCCAAAAAGTGCTGTAAAAAGTAAAAAGATTAGTATTTGTCTTTAGACCCAATAACACCATTCCCAGCAAAAACACCTTTTTTAAATACTTCAATGTGATCTAACAAGCCAAATTCATCATAAATGTAATGCCTTCCGTCATTTAAACGACCATTTGAAAACTCTCCATCCATTAGAATATTTCCAGCCTTATCATAGGTCTTGTGGTACCCATCAACAATTTGACTTCCACTTTTACCACCTTGCGCCGAGTTTTCATCTCCCTTGGCCTTTGGTCCTTTTTCAACAATCGGTGGGTTAGGATCTTTGTAAGGCGGATTTTTTCTTTCGAATAATACTGGCTCGCTTGCCACTCCATTTGCAAATGTTTTCTCTTTTTTCTTATCTCCATTTTCATAAAACCATTCTGCCTTGCCTGTTTCTTTCCCAGAAATCGTTTCAAATTCTAATTCTTTTTGGCCATTTTCAAACCAAAAAGTAACTAAACCTTCGGTTTCCCCAACTTCATTAAAAGTTTTCTTCTGTTTTGGCGTCCCGTCTGGGTAGTACATAGCAAATTCCCCGACCAAATTCCCCCCTTTCATTGAACCACTCTCTTCTAGCTGTCCATTTTCATAAAATGATTTATAATCTCCCGTAGGCCTTCCTCGATCATAGAATACTTCTGCTTTTTTCTGGCCATTTGGCCAATATTTAATCCAAACACCAACTTTTCTACTTTTTTTATATTCTCCTTCTTCAACTTTAGCACCCTCATCAAATCCTTTCTGCCTACTCATATCGCCTGTAATAATCCATGGCCCAGTTTTTTTTCCGTCAGCATCATAAGCATTTTGAGCCGACACCCCTCCTTCAGAAAAGAACATGAAGCCCATAAACATGACTGCGACGATGATGAATTTTTGTATCATAAAAGACATTTTTTGCATTGCCCTGCAAAGTACATAAAAATTGGGCCAAAATTTCTTCAGATGGATGAAGTTATAAATTTTTTCAAAAAAAAACACCATTTACCAGTAGTAATTGTATAAATATTAACAATGTTTATATTAACTACACAACACATCTGTATAATTAACAAAATAAATTAAGTTCAAGACACTTTTGTAAAGAAGGATATTTTCTGGCAGATTATAGCAAAAAGACGGTAATGATAGAAAGCTATGATCTTTATCCAATAATTTATTAGTTTTGGGTGTCTATTACAAAGTGTTCTTGCTCAAGGTCAGGCAACGAAAACTTAAGTCACGTCACAAGATTGATAAGTAAATAATTATATGAAAATTGCTTTAGTTCAAGCCGAGTTAACTTGGGAAGACAACGATAAAAACCTAGAACATTTTTCAAGTATATTGGAGAGCATAAAAGGTGTCGATATTTTTGTTCTTCCAGAAATGTTTAACTCCGGCTTTACAACAAATTCTCATGGTGTTGGACAAAAAATGGAAGGGAAAGCCGTTTGCTGGTTGCAAAAAATGGCAATTGAAAAAGACGCTGTATTTGTAGCTAGTCTAATTATTATCGAAAACACAAGGCGATATAACAGGCTGGTTTGGGCAGCGCCAAATGGAGTCACTAATACCTATGATAAGAAGCACCTTTTTAGAATGGCTAGTGAGCACAATTATTTTATGCCCGGAAAAGAACGTGTTATAATAGAACACAAAGGAGTCCGATTTTGTCCACAAATATGCTACGATTTAAGATTTCCTATTTGGAGTCGGAATTCAGATGGAAAATCTAAATTCCCCGTATATGATTGCCTAATTTATGTTGCAAATTGGCCAGAAGCAAGAAACGATGCGTGGACTTCTCTATTGAAGGCAAGAGCAATAGAAAATCAAGCTTTTGTTGTCGGTGTAAATCGGGTTGGCTTAGATGGAAATGGAATTAAATATTCTGGAGATTCTCGTTTTTTCTCTCCCAAAGGAGACAGATTAGACCAAGTCATTTCCGGTAAAGAAATGACCAGTATAGTTACATTGGACTTGACAATGCTAAATGAGTTCCGTGAAAATTTTCCAGTATTTCATGATGGAGACCTTTTCAAACTCTTATAAACAAAACCAGAATTGGAAATTTATCATAAAAAAAACTTATTTTACCTTTAACTAAAAGGTTACTTTTGCGCTTTTCTGAACCGAAAAGCTTTAGCCAAATGAGAAAACTATTTAACAACTTTACACACAATCCAAAAAATGACATCCTTTCAGGCCTCACTGTTGCATTAGCTTTGGTTCCTGAAGCTGTGGCTTTTGCTTTTGTTGCAGGAATTGACCCCTTAGTTGGTTTATACGGAGCTTTTATGATGGGGCTTATAACGGCATTATTTGGTGGTAGACCAGGAATGATTTCAGGAGCTACGGGAGCAATGGCGGTTGTAATGGTTCACATGATTCAAAAAGGAAATGAAGTTGGAAATGCAATGCAAGTTCCTGTTGATAACCTGGGATTACAATGGCTTTTTATCACTCTTTTGTTGGTTGGAATTATTCAAATTTCAGCAGGCTTTTTAAAACTTGGAAAGTTTGTAAGGCTTATTCCTCACCCTGTTATGATGGGATTTGTTAATGGTCTTAGCCATTGTGATTTTTATTTCTCAGTTGGGTCTTTTTATGAAAAATGTGGACGGGACTCCACAAATCATGGAAGGTTCCGAGTTGTGGATGATGATTGGGCTGGTAGTCTTAACTATGGGTATAATGTTTGGGTTACCCAAGCTGACAAAAAAAATTCCTGCTGCTTTGGTTGCAATAATAGTTGTTGCTGCTATTACTATTTTGGGGCACATAGAAGTTAGCACAGTCGGTTCTTTCATTAGTGATGGAGGAGGAGAGGGGCTTGAAGGATCCTTGCCTTCTTTTCAATCCCAAATATTCAGTTTCTTTGGGAGCCTAAATGGTCACTGGGACTTGATTATTTCGACGGCATTTTTAATGGCAGCAGTTGGTTTAATTGAATCATTGATGACATTGAATTTAGTTGATGATATTACTGAAACTAGGGGAAGTGGTAACCGAGAATGTGTAGCTCAGGGTGGCGCAAATTTGCTAAACGGATTATTTGGTGGAATGGGCGGATGCGCAATGATTGGACAATCATTAATTAATGTTAATTCAGGTGGCCGAGGCCGATTATCTGGAGTTACAGCAGCTATTGCTTTACTATGTTTTATATTATTCGGAGCTCCACTAATAGAGCAAATTCCTCTAGCAGCGCTAGTAGGCGTTATGTTCATGGTGGTTATCGGAACGTTTGCATGGAGTAGTTTTAGAATCATAAGAAAAATTCCTTTACCTGATGCAATCGTTTTAATTGCGGTTTCTGCTATTACTGTTTGGCAAGATTTAGCAATTGCCGTGATTGCGGGAGTAATTATGTCTGCATTGGTTTTTGCTTGGAAAAATGCGGCAATGATACGTGCGAGAAAAAAGACAAAGGAAGACGGAACATTGGTTTATGAAATTTGGGGACCTCTCTTTTTTGGTTCTGTTCAAATGTTTGGTTCCAAATTTAACCCTAAAAATGACCCAGATAAAATAGAAATTGACTTTATCGAATCCAGAGTATCGGATCACTCAGGTATTGAAGCAATAAAATCAATTACGGATAAATATAGGCAATTTGGTAAACAAATAAGGCTAACACACTTAAGCCCTGAATGCAAAGTGCTGTTGTTAAAATCAGACCCTAATTTTGGAAACATTATTGAATCGTCAATTGACGATCCAAGATATCATGTCGTTACTGATTTAATGGACAATGAGGTCTGACGATTGGTCTAACATAAGTAAAATCGGTTTGCAGTTTAGGTTTATTTATTTTAGCCATTGTTAGGCCCTTTTACTTTGTTTTTAATGGGTAAGTGTATATTTGTCGAAATTATAACCGGTAAATGAAAGCATCTTTAGTCTTATTCTTTGTAGTTTTTTTAAGCTTAATTAGTCGATCTCAGCTTTATGTTTATCAGGAAGAGGGCAAATATGGTTATCGATCTGGTTTAGGAAAAATTGTTATTCCAGCAAAATTCGACACAGCTTATGATTTTAAGTTTGGTAGAGGATACATAATTCAGGGAGGAAAGAAAGGTGTAATTAATCATAAAGGTGAATTCATTTTTGCTCCAACTTATTCATATCTTCAAGCTTTTGATAATAAAGGGCTTCGTGCTAATGCCTATGTTGTTGGCGATGGTAATAAAAAGGGGTTAATTAGTAAGAATGACTATTTGCTAATTCCGTTAAAATATGACACTGTTTATTGGAGTAAAGTGCCTTTTCATTATTTCGTATATAGTAAAAAGAAAAAAACCGAACTAATTCGAGTAACAAAAAACTTGGATAGCGCTTATGTTGCTATTTCAGGAAAGTTTGATTCAATTAATGTTGTGAGTACAGGCAGCTCCGGGTTAGTAGACAAATATTACAAAGCATTTTCCAAGAAGAAGTCAACAGTTTTTAATTCAAGTTTTGTTGTTGTTGATGAAAAGGCTATTGCAGATTCAAAAAAGAAATATAAAATTGAAATAGCAAGAAAGAACAAGGAACGCGAAGAAATGATAAATAATAAAATTCATATCCTTGATATGTCCACCATGGAAAGTAGCGAAAAGGAAATTGAAATTTATGATTTTGTTGATAAGCAACCTGAATTCCCAAAGGGAGGGCATGAGCTTGTAACTTATTTGGCGAAGAATATTAAGTACCCTGAAAACTCTAGAAATAAGTTCGTCCAAGGGCGAGTTTTTTTGAGAGTTGTTGTCAAAAAAACTGGGGAAATTGCTGATCCAAAAGTAATGAAAGGAATTAATAAAGAACTTGATGAAGAGGCAAAAAGAGTTATTCTTTCAATGCCAAACTGGATACCTGGTGAACTAAAGGGAGAAAAAGTAGATTGTTACATTTCTTTACCAGTATTGTTCAAAATACCTCTTGAATAGGTTAAATATAGGGTTAATTATACCTAACTGTTCAGTGGAGTTTAGTATAAAATTTAGAGATGGTTTCTGTCGGTTGTTTTATCCGGCTTAAGTGTACTATTTTTTTAATTACATTTATAGCACGAAAAATCTCTATCCACATGAAATATTTTTTAACACTGCTCATATTTTTAATTGCAGGCTTCAGTTTTTCTCAGAAAAGAGGGGCTGCTCAAGGACAGCTTCTGCGTGAAGCTCCTAATTGGGCTAAACTTATGTACGCAGAATCACCTAATGTTTACAATGTCGATAAAGCCTACACGGCATATTATAAAAACCATCCCTTCAAGAAATCGTACCATACACAGTATTATAAATATTGGAGAAGAAATATAGATCTGCGCTTAAAATCAGATGGGTCCATATCTAATGATGAGCCATCTTCTTATATTGAAGGCCTTTCGAGTCAAAACAAAAGTTTAGAGAAATCCGGATCATGGTCGTTGATTGGCCCAATACAAATGCAAAATTCAAACGGCGACGTCATAGCTCAGCAGACAAATGTGTACAGTTTAGCACAAGGAATTTCTAATCCTCTCGTCATGTTTTGTGGAACGGAAAATGGAGAGATATATAAGAGTATAGATGGAGGAGAAATTTGGAGTAATGTTTCTTATGAAATATTTGTTCCAACAGGATTATTCTCTGCCGGGGTGACTGCTTTGGCGGTAGATCCAAGTGATGCTGATATCGTTTATGCCGGATCAGGAGATGTTTTATTCAAAACCATCGATGGTGGTTCCAATTGGACAATTGCATATTCAACACCAGTATTGGATGCGAACGAAATTATTGTTAGCGAATCGAATCCGAACATTGTAATGATTGCTGGAGCAACTGGATTTCATCGAAGTACGGATGCAGGAGCCACTTGGGTAGAAATGTATACAGATGCTTCTTACGACATCAAGGCAAACCCACAAAATCCTAATACGCTTTATTTAATAAAAGAAAACGGTCCTGCTAAGTTGGCGGAATTTTGGAGGTCTTATGATGCTGGACAAAGTTTTCAAATACAGACTTCTGGCTGGTATACTTCAAGCGATCCTGATCGAAATTGCGGAGGGGCTCGAATTGCTGTGTCTCCAGCAGATACCAACAGGGTGTATGCTTATCTTATCGGCGAGTCTAAAACTGATGATGCAGGATATATTGGAGTTTATCGAAGCAATGATGGTGGAACAACTTGGACACTACCAAACGGTCCAGATGGAGGACCTTATACTGCAGCGCATCCTAATTTGGCGATAGGTACTAGTACTTGGGTGTATCATCAAGGCTTTTATAACTGTGCTTTTATGGCGTCTAGCACAAATGCAGATGAAATTCTAATCGGAGGCCTTAATTTATGGCGTTCGAATGATGGAGGAGCAACTTTCGAATGCGTGAACGGCTATGAATGCTCCAATTATTCAATGCACGTAGATATGCAAGATTTCAGAGTTTTTGGAAATGAATACTGGGTTTCAACAGATGGAGGGATTTATAAATCACTAGATTTTTTTAACACTCAACCTGAAGTTAAAATGTATGGTGTTCATGGTGCAGATTATTGGGGATTCGGACAGGGTTGGAACGAAGACGTGCTCATCGGTGGGTTGTACCACAATGGAAACCCGACTTATTATGAAAATTATCCTGCAGGTGAATTTCTTAACATTGGCGGAGGAGAAGCACCAACTGGATATGTAAGCCCTGAGGCAGGAAGACGGGTTTATACCTCTGATGTAGGAAGCAAGTATTTGCCCTTAAATATTGGTGACCCTGTTGCTAACGCTTCTATGGGAATGGCTCCAAATGAAAGCTATTGGGCCGCTAATTCTAGCGAAATGGTTTTTCACCCGAATTGTTATAACATTGTTTTTCTCGGAAACGAAAACAAGTTGTATAAAAGTGAGGATGCAGGAGCGTCTTATTCTGAATGGGCTTCCTTTGGCAGTATTGATGACAAGGTTCAAGCAATTGAAATCTCTAGAAGTAATCCTTCTGTGATGTATGTGCAAATTAACCCTTCGACAGGGTCGGTTGGGAGACTTTATCGAAGTAATGATTCAGGACTTACGTGGAATCAATTAACCATTCCATCCGGATCGAGTAAGCAGATGTTATTAACCATGAACCCCAATGACGCAGATGAACTTTGGATGGCTTACCACAACGGAAGCAATGGATTTAAGATATGGCACACCAATGATGGAGGAGTGACTTGGACCAATAGAACTACAGCCACGTTAAATGGAGAATATCCTTGCAGTATTTTCCATGTAGGAAATACAGATGGCGGAGTCTATCTCTGTTCGCAAAACACCGTTTATTATCGCAACAATGTAATGACCGATTGGGTAATAGATAATGCTGGCCTGCCTGCGGTTTTTTACACGAATAAAGCCAAGCCTTTTTACCGCGACAGTAAAATTAGATCAGCGTCTTATGGCAAAGGGATTTGGGAAAGTCCATTTTATGAAGCTCCATCAGGTCCAGTTGCTACTGCAATGGTAGATCATTTTGAAAAATGGTGTGAAAGCGATTTGTTTTATTTTGATGATTATTCCATGCTCGATCATAATGGAGCAAGTTGGAACTGGACTTTTCCAACCGGCACTCCAAGCACCTCAAGCGCTCGAAACCCATCGGTTGTTTTTAATGGTTTAGGACAGCATTTAGCAATTTTAGAAGTTACGGATATCAATTCTGTAAGCGATGTAGACAGCATATATGTGTCACTCACCGGAGCTACTGCAAATGATATTCAAGAAGGTTTTGAAAATGCTTTTCCTCCAGCAGGTTGGCAAACCGCTACTACAGGTAACTTAAGTTGGGGACATGCAACTGCGGTAGGCGGCTATGGCACCTCTGCCAATTCTATGGTGGCCGATAATTATAATGTAGATGGAGGAGGTACAACTTGCGATATGATTGCTGCGATTGATCTTTCTGCAGTGAATAGTAGCTGGCTAACTTTTGATGTGGCATATGCACGTTATAGTGGGGCATATTTGGATAGTCTTGAAGTATTGGTTTCTGCCGATTGCGGAAACACCTGGAATACCGTTTATTTTAAGGGGGATACTGATTTGGCAACAGCTCCAGATTTCTCAAGCGCACCCTTTGTGCCAATGGCCTCAGAATGGAGAACAGATTCCATAGATATGACGAGCTATCTAGGAGCAGATTTTTTAAGTATCGCATTTAGAAATCACGGTAATTGGTCGCAAATGCTTTATGTCGATAACATCAATCTTGGAGATCAAGCTGTCGCAATGGAGGCTTCTCCTTTGAAAGAATGGATTTCTTGTTACCCGAATCCAGTTGCTGTAAATGGCCAGTTGAAAATCTCATCATCTACCGATGCACCTTTAGAATTCTCCCTTTTTAATTTAAGTGGAAAACTTATTTCTCATCAGTTTATAAATGGAAACGACCTCATAAATATAGGCAAGCTTCAGTTGAGCATGGGTACTTATTTATATCATGTAAAAGGAAATAGCATCATGCGCAATGGAAAATTGACTGTTGTGAAAACGCGTTAGTAAATAGGGCTTATGCTTCTGGCGGGTCCTATTTTAAACAAGCTAAAAGTTCGCATATATGTATTCAATATCCTCCTTATTAATTGACATTAATAAATACACCAATAGCAGCGCAATGCAAAATTTCCCAAGAACACTAAAGACTTTCTTTTTCATACAATTGACTTTTAATTTTTCGGTATATCAGAAATGCCCCGTAACTTGAATGGTGTTGATGATCATTAAATGCACCAACAACATTTGATATGTCCGTAGCATCAATAAATTCAGCGTTATAATCGGTTAATAGTTGCTTGATATTTTGAACTGTGCTGTTATAATTTCCAATACTCTTAGGATCATACTGAGTTATAAACCTTTCATTGTAAGGCCCTACAATAAAGGTTACTTTGATGCCTAAACTTTCACATAATTTTATAAATGAAGTTAATTCTTCATATCTATAGTTACTTGCTTTATCTATCGGCTTGAACCAGCTTTTATTAGTAAAACTTTTTAATATGTTCCAATTTGTATCAATTGATTCTAAGTTAGGCTTACCATATAGAGGGTCGCTTGTGTAGTCGACTTTTGAGGAAGAAAGAAAACGAAATTGTGTTGAATAATCTTCTGGAGAAATGCTATAGCGCAGCTTGTGGAAATAATTTCTTCTTGCTGAACGAATCACTTGCTCCATATACTGCGCACTTTTCTCAAACCAATTCAATTTATCAGTATATGCCATTATTGGTGTCAAAAAAGCCTTTTCTTCTTTTGGCGATAAATCAAAACCGCCGCACACTTTATAATTACTGTATCTGTTCCAATATTCTACACTTACATCGCAAAGATCTGTTCTCCAATAAACCGGATTTATGAAGTAAATTATTTTCAATGAATCAACCTCAGCTTGATGGTGCAGCAAAAGCGGGATATGTATTCCGCACGTTCTTCCCGCTCCAGCTAATAGCGAGAATTTATTGCCTTTAATATCTTTATCATTGTTTAGGAAGTCGTAGTAGTTTCCGCCTTTTAAAGTGGTGGTTTCCGAGGTTCCTAAGACTAAAAATCCGTTATTGTTTTTAATTGATTGATAAAAGTCTGCCAATTCCGTATGGTCATTATACTTGGTGCTGAAACCATTTAACGTATAGATTTGTTTTTTAATATTTCCAGATTTAATATCCGGAATGAAATAACCGATTATTAAAATCACCAAGCCACAAATAACAATGAAAACACCGTTTTTTGTTAAGGTTTTAGTTTTATAAATTGATCGAATCAAATTCATGTTATCAAGTTATAAAGAGTTATTAATTGTTCTTCGGAGTAATTAAAAAAGATCCAGCCTATTGTTACATATATAAAGGTTAAAAGAATACTAACAAATGCGTACGAAGGTTTATTGCTAAAAGGCATTCTGGGTTTTATTTTCACAGTCCAAATTTTATTGATCGCCAATCCTACTCCATGCCATAATCCCCAATACAGAAAATTGATTTTGTCACCATGCCATAGCCCACATATTATAAAGGTTGTTAGGTAGCAAAGCACAGTAACTAATAGTCTGTGTTTTGGGTTAATTACTCTATTGTAGAGTATGATGGTGGGTTTAAAAACATATAGTTTTAAAAACAGAGAGAATGTAATGTGCCAGCGTTTCCAGAACTCCGAAAGATTTTGTGATACATATGGATTGTTGAAATTTTCGGGGGTTTTAATTCCTATCAAATATGCTGATCCAATCGCAATATCGCTATAACCAGAAAAATCAAGGTAGATATATGCCGAATAGGCAAGTAAACTAATAAGAATAGCTAATGTTGGTGAAAAATTAGCGGTTAGCGTTGTATAATCGGTAGCATAATGAATGATATAAGGGACAATTCCAATTGTTTTTACAGCCCCCATAAATATGCGTGTGACGCCTGCAAAAAATAAAGACCGGTGATATTTTAATTTATTATTACCTATCCAAAAACTGAAATTGTTGTAGGTGTCTATTGGACCAGCAATTATGGAAGGAAAAAAGAAAATATAATTTAAAAAAGTAATGAAATTGGACCTGTGAATTTTATTTTTATACGACTCTACCAGATAATGAACTAACCGGAAAAGGATATAGGATAAGCCTAATTTTTCAACTGAAAGAATAGGAGCATTCAAAAATGAAAATATTCCCTTAGCTAAGCATTCTTGAATGTATGTGTAATTTCGGATTGAGAACAGAACAATGATTAAGGTGAGTGATGTGAACAAGAGCACTCGGGAGTTTTTGTTTTGCAATACTTTACCTATTAGGAAAACAAGTAAACATAACACTGCAATTACTATTAGAGTGTGCTCTTTAACAAGTGTTAATAGAATAAACAAATTACCAGCAAGCACGATGATGTTTCTGAGAACTATGCTTTTAGAAACAAATTTAACCGCATTGTAAACCAACACGAAAGTAATAAAGCAGATAAATATTGAATAGTTATTAAATAGCATTTACTGTTGCTTCATTTTTTGGCAATTTATTTTCTTTGTGAAACTCCCCTAAGTATTTATTTAAAGTCATAACATTAATTGTTCA
>CALSMU010000020.1 GCA_943787535.1 uncultured Flavobacteriales bacterium
TTGAGAAATTGTATTTATACGGACTTTATTATCAACACCATAATGATAACCAAAGCTCCGAGCAATGGACTCTAAATACGACTTATTATCAGCCATATCGTTATAATCAGGAAATACTCTTTGCGCAGCAATATAAGTTAATGCTACAATAGAACCCCAATCATTTACTGCATCCAATTTTTTAGAAACTTGAAGAACCTTGTGGAATGACAATGCAGAAACATCTAAGCCTTTCATAGTCCAATCATATTTCTCATCAGTATAGTGTCTTCCTTTTCTTACATTAACAGACATACCAATGGAATGTAAAATGAAATCAATCTTCCCGCCCAATATTTCCATTGACTGAGAAATCAAATTCTCTAAATCTTCGACACTTGTAGCATCTGCTGGAATTATCTGACTGCCAGTATCTTCAGCTAATTTATTTATCTCTCCCATGCGCATTGCTATCGGAGCATTTGTCAATACAAACGTCGCTCCTTGCTCATGAGCTTGTTCAGCCACTTTCCAAGCAATTGATTGCTCATTTAAAGCTCCAAAAATAATCCCTCTTTTTCCTTTTAATAAATTGTTTGACATATTTTAACCAATTGAAGTTTCACGTAATTTCTTTGCAAATATAAAAATTAACCGATTGCAACATTTTTAATTTTTTATATTATACATGGATAAAACAATTTTTAGTCGTTTATTTATTAATTAAAGAAGATTAAAAGCTTGTGAGGAAAGAGTATTTGAAGATATTAGGCTTAAATGATGGTGCTAGTGATGAGCAAATAAAAAAAGCTTGGAAAAGAAAGGTTTTACAATTTCATCCGGATAAAAACCCAAGTGACAATGCGCAAAACGAATTCATTAAAGTTTGCGATGCATATCAAAAGTTGTCGAGTGGAACATTTGAAAAAATTGACGAAACTATTCCACCAGAAACGAATGAGTTTTACAGAAAATATAATCAAAACCTAACCAATGAAGATATAGCAAAAAGGAGACAAAAAGCTCGAGAACATTCTAAATATAAAGAAATGTATGAGGAATACATTCTTACAATTTCCTACAATGGATTAAGAAAATCATTCCTTTATAAATTTTCGAATATTGTGGCAATTTTCAGTCTCTTAATTGGATCTATATTGTTCCTTGATTATGCAGTTTTAGAACCCAAGGTTGAAACAGCTGTAATATTGACTATTATCGGTACAATATTGACAATATAGTTTACTCATGTGTATGATTTAAATTATCAAATTCCAACTAAAAAAAGAGAGTATGAAGTTTCTACAGCTCTTCTCTAGTGATAACTCTCAAAGCTCTGAACCTACAATAGTTTTATAAATATTTATAAGTCGAGAATATTAAATGAAAACATCTCCTTTTCTCATGAAAAAGATACTTTCGAAACATCCATGATGAACCGATTTTCCATTTATATCGCTTTTTGGGTGTTTATTGTTTTATTCTTTCTTCCGATTCTTAATTTTGCGATAAGAGGTCCCAATACACTTTATTTAGTGATTGTGCACATAAATGCTTATTTACCTATTTTTGTTTTTATTGCACTATTAATAGCCTTATTGTAATTTTACACTCTATGAAGTTTAGTACTATTAACGTATTTATAATAGCATTATTTTTCTTTTCATGTTCTTCAGAAAAGGAAGGTAATCATTCGGGTCCGCTCATTTCCAAGGTAGACATTCAAGAGGATTCTATTGAAATTGTCAACCCCTATATTATCCCTGATTCAGCTGCTCCCGAGCAACCACAGAACTTAATTAACAATTCCAATGTTTTGGAGAAACTAACAGAATATGGCCTCAAAAATCAGGAGACCAAAGTAAAGATCACTACCTAAGTTTGGAAATATTAAAATCCGCCTTTTTAAAGACACTCCTTTGCATAGAGCTAATTTCATAATGCTTACGAAAAGGAATTATTTCGACTCCACCCTATTCTATCGAGTAATCCAGAACTTTGTAGTTCAAGGAGGAAACTCGGATAGAGACAACGTAGCTGTAAAAATGTCTAGAATTGGGCAGTACAGAATACCTGATGAAATCCATGCGCACCACATACACAAAAGAGGAGTAATAGCAATGGCTGTCCACGAGCAACACGATATTCCCGAAAGCAAGAAAGACAAAAGATCAAGCCCATACAATTTTTATATTGTTCAACAAAAGCCTCTGTCTGAAAACTATATGAAAAAACTTGAAAAGCGGTATAAATTTTCCATTCCAGCTAAAAACAGAAAAATATATAGTAAATATGGAGGTGTGCCTCACCTCGATGGCGATTTCACAGTTTTTGGAGAAGTTTATTCAGGAATGAGTGTCGTTGATAAAATCGCAACACAAAGTACTGATGCTTATGATAGACCTATTGAAGATTTATTCATTACTGTAGATGTTATTAAATAATTATTAATAAAAACTTAATTATTGTTGATAGTTAAGTTTTGAAAATACCTATCACTCTTCTATTTTTATCACCTTGTTAATTTACTTAATATTTTAAATGCTACAATCCTTACTCAAAGCCCTTAACAATTTTAACAGTGTTACTCTTCCGGGTTTTGGAGGAATCATGAAAATGGGATCTTCCTACATGTTTAATGAATTCCTAAAATTTAATGATGGGAAATTTTCTAAGTTCTTACAAGAAACTGAAAGCATCAGTGAAGAAGAGGCAAATATAAAAATTGAAAATTTCATAAAAGAAATAAAAAACGAACTTTCGAAAACTGGGAGTTTTTCGTTAAACGAAGTTGGTACGCTAAACCTTATAGATGGCAAGATAAAACTAGAACTACTGTCTTTCACTGCTAAAAAAGAAGAAGATAAATCAACTCCCAAGGAAAAAGAAACTAAAAAAATAGCTAATAGTTTGTCTATCGACTTTCCCGTAAAAGAAGCGCAGCAAAAAATAAAGGCACTGAAAGACAAACAAGAAATTATATTTTTTACCAGAGGTGATAATCGAAAATCAATTATTGCAGCCTTAAATCAAAAGTTAAAGTCACTCAATAATATTGACAACACCGAATTAGATATTCTAGAGGCTTCACAATTAAAAACAGAGAAGCATAAAGATGTTAAAAACACTTCTATTAAAGAGGGTTCGAAAAAAGAAGTAAAAGAACAAGTAGCCAAAGAAAGTGATATTTTAAAAACAGTCATTGAAAAAGAAATTGAGGATAACACAATCCAAGAGAAGGAACAAGCAATCGGAACTACTGCAAAAACTTTTGTAAAAAAAGACAATAAAACACCTTCTACAGAAAAGAAGAACATTGAAAATACCGAAACGACAGAAGAAGAAGATTTGGTTGCGCTATCTGCAGGAGCAGTGAGGATAGAAAAAGAGGCCAAGCGGAGAAAAAGAAATAAAATTATTTTTTGGTTTGCTCTAATTTGTGTTTTCAGCGGGGGTAGTATAATAGGGTACTTAAAACAGGACGTTATTGCAGGTTGGTTTAAAAACTCAGAGCAACTTTCTCATAACCCATCTTCCAATACAATAGTAGGTTCTGAATTGGAAAACAATACAAAAACAGAACAAATCAAAGAAGAACGAATAGAACCAGTTATAATAGTAGAAAAAGAACAAGAAGAACAAGAGCAGATAGAGCAGATAGAGCAGATAGAACAAATTATTGAAGAAGAAATAATTACTGAAACAGATGAAGTTTTAAATGACAATAAATTACCAATAGATACTGAAGAAGAAGTTAGGATTGAAATTGCAAAGCAAGAAAGTTACTATGTTATTGTCGGCTCATTTTCTAAAGAGAAAAATGCAAAAAACTTAATAAAATCACTTAAAGAGGAAGGGTATGATGATGCACTTATCTACCAAAATGGAAATTTAAAAAGTGTTTCATTAGGTATATTTTCAAGTGCAAGAGAAGCAAAAAAGACACTAAAACAAAGTGGTAGAAATGGATGGGTGAAAAAACCCAACTAAAAATTAAATTGGAATGATTTATGAATAACGCTATATTTGTTAGACTAAAAACTTATTATGAAAAAGAATTTAATCCTTTTTGGAATTTTAGTAGCGAGCATAAATTTGAATGCAGCTGTAATCAACAATTCAATAGAAGAAAATATTAACCAAACTGCCAACGTTTCTAACGTAAAATTTTCTGTTAATGTTTCCTATTCTGGAAACCCTCTTTCCGGAGCTTCTGTAAATATTATTCAAGAAGGTAAAAGTATTGGTTCAGCTACTACCAACATAAAAGGCTCAGCAGCTTTTAACATAGCTAATTATAATGGAAAACTAGTTTCTATTACAACATCTTTAGCTGGATACCAAAGTTACACAATTGAAGGTACTGCATTAAGCAACGGTAAGTCTGTTAACATTAGCCTTGTAAAAGGAACAGGCTCTGCAACTACTATTGTTGAAAGTAAGGTTGAATCGATTTATTCTAAATCTGAAGACAAAGTAAATAAAATTGGGAAAAAGGCGGAACAGCATGTCGAAGATACGGAAAAAGCGCATGAGGGAGCAGAAAGGTATAATGAAGATGCTAAAAAAACAGAAGATGCTGTTATTTCTACAAATGACAAAACAGAGGCAATAAGAAAAAAGGCAGAAGAAGCTAGAAAGAAAGCCAACGAGGATAAAACAATTGCAGATAAAACGCGTAAAGAAGCTTCTGAGCTAAGTACAGGTGCAGAGAAGGAAATTTCAAACACATCTGACGATAGAGCAAAAAGCGCTCAAGAAAGAACGAGATTAGCAAAAGAAAGAGAAGAAAACTTATCGAGATTAGCAAAAGAAAGAGAAGAAAACTTATCGAAACTAGCAGAAGAACAAGCGATATTAGAAGCTGAAGAGGCAGCAAAAAAAGCTGAAAAGGATGCTAAGAAAGAGGTTAATCAGGCAGAAAAAGAAGCTAAAAAAGAAACCGAAAAAATAGATGAAGAAGCGAAAGAAAAAGAAGCAGCGGCAAAAAAGGAACAGAAAGACGCTGAAAAAGAAGAAAAGGAAGCAAAAGAAAAAGCAAAGAAGCAAGAAGAAGCTAAAAAAGAAGCAGTAAAAAACCAAAAAGAAGCAGAGAAAGAACAAAAAGAGGCAGAAAAGGAACAAAAAGAAGCTGAAAAAGAAGTCAAAGCAGCAGAAAAAGCAAAAGCAGCAGAAGCAAAATACCAAGCTGAACTTGAAAAATTAAAGTCGAGTCAGTCTAGTATCGATGACAAAAGAAGTAAGATAGATGCCGATCAGAAAAAGCTGGATAAAAAAATTAAGAAAGGAAAAATGGATGCTGAAAAAGCAAAAGAAGAACAAGCTAAAATAGATGCAAAGCATTCCAAACTAGACGAAAGTCAATCCAAGATTGAGGAAAAAGTCAAAAAGATTAAAAAGAAATATAAAAAATAATGTATTCGATTCAGGAAAAGCCGGTTTTTAAATCGGCTTTTTTTATTTTATATTGATTCCAACTGGACAATGGTCACTACCAAAAATATCATTTAAAATAAAAGCGTCTTCTACTCTATTCATTAATCCATCACTTACTAAAAAATAGTCGAGCCGCCATCCAACATTCTTTGCTCTGGCATTCATTCGGTAACTCCACCAGGAGTATTTTTCTTGCTGTGGGTAAAAATGTCTAAAACTATCCGTATATCCACCTTTAATATAGTTATCCATTCCTTCTATTTCTTGTTCGGTATATCCAGCAGTTTTATTAAAATTAGCTTTATCATTTTTTAAATCTATCGGTTGATGCGCCACATTGAGATCTCCACAAATAATAACAGGTTTAGTTTTTTCAAGTTCTTGCATGTGCGATAATAAAGCTGCATCCCAAACCTTTCTATACGGTAGCCGCAATAATCCACTTTTACTATTGGGAACATAAGTTGTAATTAAATAGTAATCTTTAAATTCAGCAGTTAGAACCCTACCTTCATCATCATGCTCTTCAACTCCTAAACCGTTAACAACAGAAATTGGTTTTTCTTTCGTTAAAATAGCCGTTCCACTATAACCCTTTTTTATAGCACTAAAAGAATAAATGTTATACCCTTCCAAACCAGTTAAAGCCTCAAGAACTTGATCATCCTGGGCTTTTGTTTCCTGAAAGCAATACACGTCAGCATCTACCCTGTATAAAATATCAATCAACCCCTTTTTTGCGACGGCTCGAATGCCATTTAAATTCCACGAAATTAGTTTTTGTGCCATAAATCAAAATTATTTAATCAAAAGTACTTTTAAAAAATGTTACTCTGAATATCATTTTTAAATTTGTTGAAAATTTGAATAATGGCAATAATTGATAAATACAATTTTTCGGGTAAAAGAGCTTTAATACGGGTAGATTTTAATGTCCCTATGGATAAAACTACCTTAACAATAACGGACAATACGAGAATTAAAGCTGCAATTCCTACAATTAGAAAAGTTCTTGATGCAGGAGGAAGTGTTGTACTTATGTCACATATGGGAAGGCCTAAATTAGGACCTGAACCTAAATATTCATTAGAAAATATAGTTTCGGGAATTGAAAAAGAATTAGGACAAGAAGTTATTTTTGCTGGAGACAGCATCGGAGAAAGTGCTTATGCAATTACCGAAAATTTAAAGCCAGGGAAAGTTGTATTGTTGGAAAATCTTCGTTTTTACCCCCAAGAGAGAGCAGGAAATAAAGTATTTGCTGAAAAATTGGCGCAACATGGAGACGTATATATAAATGACGCCTTCGGTACAGCGCATAGAGCACATGCTTCCACTACTGTAGTTGCTGAATGTTTTCCGAATGATAAAATGTTCGGTTATTTAATTGAAAGTGAAATTGTAAGCGTAGACAAAGTTCTGAACAGTTCTGAAAAGCCGCTTACAGCAATTGTTGGGGGAGCTAAAGTCTCATCCAAAATAACCATCATTAACAAACTTCTCGACAAAGTAGATAATTTAATTATTGGAGGTGGAATGGCTTATACATTTGCAAAAGCAAATGGTGGTAAGGTTGGAAACTCTTTGGTAGAAGATGACTTTCTAGAAATGGCTAAAGCTATCGTGTCAAATGCTAAAGCAAAAGGTGTAAATCTACTCATACCTATTGACACAGTGATTGCTGATTCTTTTTCAAATGATGCACATATAAAATCTTGCTCTACAGATTCAATCCCTGATGGATGGATGGGCCTCGACATAGCGGAAGAATCCATCACTAAGTTTAGACGAGCCGTATTGGATTCAAAACTCATTCTATGGAATGGCCCTATGGGAGTTTTTGAAATGGATAACTTCCAAAAAGGTACAAAGGATATTGCTATTGCAGTTGCAGAAGCAACCCAAAATGGTGCATTTTCTTTAATAGGTGGCGGTGATAGTGTAGCAGCTGTCAATAAATTTGACTTAGCAGATAAAGTTAGCCATGTTAGCACAGGAGGTGGCGCTATGCTTGAGTATCTTGAAGGAAAAACACTCCCGGGTATCGCTGCTATTTTAGATTAGATAACAACTTTCCAACAATAGCTAAATTACTTATTACAAAATATCTAGCCAGCCATAAAGTTACCTTTCTTACCTCTCATGGAAATAATTTATAATGTTGAAAAGAATGAATTAATTTTATACACGAAAAATCAACCCTATGAAAAAAATTAAACTTGTAGTACTACTTATTGGAATTCTTTCCTTCAACCCTACTTTAGCAATAAATAAAAAAGGTAAAAAGGACAAAAAAGAGACAAAGTATAAATCTTCAACCTTTAATGGCTTGAAATTTAGAAATATAGGGCCCGCATTAACTTCAGGAAGAATTGCAGACATTGCTGTAAACCCAAAAAACACCTCCGAATATTATATAGCAGTTGCATCTGGAGGGGTCTGGAAAACAACAAATGCTGGAACAACCTATCAACCAATTTTTGATAATGAAGGCTCCTACTCTATTGGTTGTATCACAATTGATCCTAACAATGAAAATGTAATATGGGTTGGTACAGGAGAAAACAATAATCAAAGAAGTGTTGCCTACGGTGACGGTGTTTACAAATCTGAAGATGGTGGAAGCTCGTGGAAAAATGTTGGATTAAAAACATCTGAGCATATTGGGAAAATTATTGTAGATCCCAATAACTCAAACATCATTTATGTAGCGGCAATGGGCCCTCTTTGGAATGAAGGAGGAGAACGCGGTGTATACAAGACGATTGATGGTGGTAAAACTTGGAACTTGATTCTAGAAATTGACAAAAATACGGGTGTTTCTGATATTGTCATGGACCCAAGAAATTCACACGTAATGTATGCTGCTTCTCAACAAAGAAGGAGGCATGTATATACTTATATTGGAGGTGGTCCTGGATCTGGGATACACAAAACAACAGACGGGGGTAAAACTTGGAACAAACTAACTTCAGGGCTTCCAGCTGTTGATGTTGGAAGAATTGGCCTAGCCATTTCACCGGTAAATCCCGATTATTTATATGCCATTATTGAAGCCTCGGATAAAAAAGGTGGATTTTTTAAAACTATGAATAGAGGGGCAAGTTGGAGTAAAATGAGTGACTACAGCACCAGTGGAAATTATTATCAAGAAATATATTGTGACCCAATAGACGTAGATAAAGTATTTTCAATGAATACCTGGCTGCATCACACTACCGATGGAGGTAAAACATTTATTAAAACCGGAGAAAAGTCAAAACACGTTGATAATCACTGTATGTGGATAAACCCGAACAACACAGACCATTGGATTGTAGGATGTGACGGTGGTCTATACGAAACGTGGGATCATGCAAAAAATTGGCAATACAAACCAAATCTTCCGTTAACGCAGTTTTACAAAGTAGCGGTAGACAACAACCTTCCATTCTACAATGTTTATGGTGGAACGCAAGATAACAATAGTCAAGGTGGTCCGTCACGCACAATAACCAATCATGGAATTATGAATGAAGATTGGTTTATTACTAACGGAGGGGATGGTTTTGAATCTGCAATTGATCCAATGGACCCAAATATAGTCTATGCACAAAGTCAATATGGTTGGTTGGTCAGATACGATAAACAAAGCGGCGAAAGAGTAACAATAAAGCCTCAGCACAAAAAGGGAGATCCTGCTCTTCGATGGAATTGGGATGCGCCATTACTAATCTCACCTCACAACCGCAAAAGGCTATATTTTGCAGCTAACAAGCTTTTTAGAAGTGATGACAGGGGAAACAGTTGGGAAGAAATCAGCGATGACCTAACACGCCAATTAGATCGAAATAAAATGAAAACAATGGATCGTGTTTGGGGAATGGACGCCGTTATGAAAAATAAATCTACTACAATATTTGGAAACATTGTAGCTCTTGACGAGTCTCCTTTGCAAGAAGGGCTCCTTTATATTGGCACAGATGACGGGCTAATACAAATTACAGAAGACAACGGTAGTACATGGAGAAAAATAGAAGCCTTCCCAGGAATTTTACCTATGACATATGTAAATGCAATTGTTTGTTCTAAACATGACACCAATACAGTTTATGCAGTATTTAACAATCATAAAAGAGGTGATTTTAAACCTTATATTCTTAAGAGTACCGATAAAGGAATCACATGGAACCCTGTTCAGGGAGATTTACCAGAAAAAGGATCTGTTTATGATATTGCCGAAGACCATATCAATCCAAACCTATTATTTGCAGGAACCGAATTTGGGCTTTTCTTTTCTGACGACAGCGGAAAGAATTGGACGCAATTAAAATCGGGTCTTCCCACTATTGCAATCAGAGACATTGAAATTCAGGAACGAGAGAACGATTTGGTTCTCGCCTCTTTTGGACGTGGATTTTACATCCTAGATGACTACACTCCTCTTCGCGATTTAAACCCACAAGATTTTGAAGTAAAAAGTAAAATATATCCCATCAAGGAAGGTTTAATGTTCCAAGAAAGTAGTCCGAAGGGAATGAAAGGTAAAAGCTCAATGGGGGAATCCTTTTTTACTGCACCCAACCCTCCCGTAGGAGCTGTTTTCACCTACATTATGAATGATACGCTAAAAACAATAAAAGAAATTAGGCAAACCAAAGAAGCTAAAATAAAAAAATTGGGAGGAGATGTTTACTATCCTACTATAGACGAAATTAAAGCAGAGGATAATGAGGAAAAACCTTTCCTCTTATTCCTTGTTAGAGATTCAAAAGGAACTGAAGTTAGAAAAATTAAAACTAAAGTTACCACGGGAATAAACAGGTTAGTTTGGGATTTCAGACATGCTCCATCGGTTCCATTGCGACTTAAACCAAGAGTTATTGGAAGGTATTCTGGAGCTGATCAGGGACCAATTGCAGTTCCGGGAAAGTATTCTGTAGAAATGTACAAAAGTCATAATGGAATTATTTCAAAATTAACAGATCCTGTATCCTTTGAAATCAAAACATTAAACAATCTTTCTCTTCCTGAATTAAATAAAGGAGAAGCTTTGGTTTTTCAACAAAAAATAAGTGATTTGCAAAGAGCTGTTCGTGGGGCTGAAAAAATCCTTTCGGATATTGATACGCGGGTAAAATATATTAAAGTTGCCGTGGAATCTGTTCCTCAACTACCGCTTTCTTTAATGCCAAAAGCTAAAAAAGCAGAAAACGACATCACCACTTTAGAAATAGCATTCTATGGTGAATCAAGTTTATCGTCGAGAGAGTTTGAAGTTAAAAATAGTCTTTCAGATAGAATTGAAACGGCGATTTGGAGTACCCTAAGCAACTCATCAACTGCCTCCCAGACTTCTATTCGATTGTATGAAGAAGCTGGGCAAGAATTTGAACCTCTTCTTAATCGACTTAAAGAAGTCATAACCAGTGTGGAAGAAATGGAAAAAGAATTAGACAAACACAAAGCTCCATATACTCCTGGCAGAATTCCTTTACCAGATTGGAAAATGGAGTAAATTTGAATTATCTTTGCAGTGGATGAATCGAATACAACATATAGAAAATGAAATTTCAGGGCTAAAAAATCAGTTACAAAATCATAAGTTGTATGAAAACTTAAAAACTGTAGATGACATAACGGTTTTTATGGAGAACCATGTGTTTGCCGTTTGGGACTTTATGTCACTTGTAAAATATCTTCAAATCGAATTGACAAATGTGCAAATTCCTTGGACTCCAGCTAAAAACGCAACTCTATCAAGATTCATAAATGAAATCGTACACGGAGAAGAAAGTGACATCAATGAATTAGGAGAGCCTAAGAGTCATTTCGAAATGTATTTAGATGCAATGCACCAAGTCAATGGAAACATCTCCAATATTACTAATTTCATAGGGCTTATTGAAGCTGGAAATACGGTTGATTATTCATTAAGCCAGATCAATGTTGACAATAGAGTAGCTGATTTCGTGAAATTTTCTTTTTCGATTATTGAAACTAACAAAGCTCACCTTGTTGCTTCTGCATTTACATTTGGAAGAGAAGATCTTATCCCAGATATGTTTATTGAAATCCTTAAATCTGCAGATTCAGAAAATACCTTATACAATAAATTGACATATTATCTTGAAAGACATATAGATTTAGACGGGGACGAACATGGACCACTTTCTCTTAAGATGATTTCAGAACTATGCGGTAATGATGACGATAAATGGAAAGGAAGCCTAGCAGTAGCAAAGCAATCTTTATCGAACAGAATTTCCCTTTGGGATGCAATTAATGATATAATACTGAAGGTAAAACCAGCATATAACAATAGACTTACTATTTAGAGAAATTGTACAAGTAGGTATTGACGTAAAAATAGGTATACTTTCTATTACCAAAAAAATTGATTTTATTCCTACATCAAGGTTTAATATTACCTATAATAGGTATTCTACCTTTAGCTAATCTATCCAATTCCGTCTGCATTAGAAAAATAATCTCTTTGTTAATTTTTTCTAAAACTTTAGGTTTATCCGCATCTTCAGCACTATATTCATCCAAGGAGTAAGCTGGTAATATACTAAGCGTAACCTGCGAAGGTAGTGGCAAAGATAAGAATGGAAAATGTCCAACGTGCCAACCAAAAGGAAACGACCAATAAATCGGCCAAGTATTTAGGTTAAATAATTTAGTCAACCCCGTTTTTTTAGCTATATCCTCTCCCGATGACAACACAAAAAGCGTTTCTCCTCCACCTACACCAACAATTGGCAAAATTGGCACATTCGCTTTTAGTGCTGATTTTATGTAGCCAAGGTGATTGTAAAAGTTTATTTCATTTCTTTCTGAAAAAGGTTTAGCATTCTCCCGATCGCCCCCAGGATAAACCGTTATAGAATTACCATTTTTTAAAGATTCAACAGCGTTTTTTGGATTCGCATCTAAGATTCCAAATTCTTTTTCAGGTAATACCAGAAATTTTGCAATATTATGTAAGGCACTATGCACCAGAACTTTCATAGGAGGTTTGTTTTTTAAAGAATAATACTTTGTGAGCCATAAAAAAGATTCCGGCATAAAATAAACTCCTAAATGATTTCCAATTCCTAAAAATGGAGTATCCGGAATATTTTCAATACCAATAAATTTTGCACGATAATACTTCTCTAATAAAGGTCTTAGGACTTTAGCCGATTTCTTGGCTAAATACATCTCTTTCACCTCTTTTTTGTTTTTCATATTGCTGGCATTCTGCTTTTTCAATAATCAATTTGACAAATTTAAAGATAATAATTATTCGGCTAATTAATAACATGCATAGCCTCTTTGTATTAAATAAACCAGTATATTGTAACTTGTATTATTTATTTTATCAAACCAAAAATAAGATATTGACAGAAGCAATGGCTAAAATAATACCAACTCTAAAAGAGTCTCTAAAATATGTAGCTCCTACAACTATCTATTGCAAAAGCAAAGAAGAATTTGATAAAGAAATAGGTTGCGATTTTATCAGGAATGTAAACCAGGTAACCCAGAATAATGAAGAATTCTTAGTGGGGTTGTCGCATGGAAAATCTCCCGCTGGTGCGTACGCTTACATTCTGGCTCACTACGATGAAATTTTGCACCCAGAACGAATTCATTACACATGTATCAACTCTAAGTTAAAAAGGCAAAGAGGCTTGGTTGATGTTATGGATGCAATTTCATTTTTGAAAGCTTTAATCGAGACTAATAAAATAAATAAGGATCAAATTTTAGGAAGAAGTTTGGATCGTGAAAATATAGAAGCCTATAAAGATGGGTTAAACACCTCTTTGAAAGAATACCTCAATAAACTACATAAAAAAGGCCTTGATTATGTTTTTGTCGCTTCCACTACTAAAGGACAAGTTGCAGGAATAACAAAAAACTCAACAGCTTTTAACTCCAATGACTTGGTAGTTGTGGTAAAAGACACTGAAGAGCCCGAACTGACATATACTCCAGACTTTTTAAAAAAATCCGTTAGAATTGCGTTCCTCGCTACTAAGGCTGAAAAAAGGATGCCGCTTGCCTGGCTATATTACAAATGGGGAAAAGAGAATGAAAGCCCAAGTTTTTTAAGATTTATCGATGATGTTAAAAATAGAATGATGGTTTTCATCGATGATCAGGCGTTAACTTGGCCACAAGTAAAATTGAAAAGAGAGTCAAAATTTGGAGATACGCATATCACCATAGATATGGCCTTGCCTTTCGATGAAAAAAAGAAAAAAAAGTTGCCCGTCATAATTATGGTTCACGGGTTTTTAGGGTTAAATACTTTTGATGCCTTATTAGCTTTTAATCCTTCCGATAAATATATTTCTGCTGCAATGCATTATGGTTCCATCCCACACGCTTTACCTCCAAAAAAATATTCAGAATTTGTAACAGAAAACATAAATCATACGGTAGGCTACTTTGGTGAACTTGGTCATCCAGTATACATTTTTGATCACTCAATGGCAAACACATACCTGCTAATGATTAGTGAAAATATTGAAAAATACGATGCTGTAAAAACCTACCTCAAAGGAAGAATTGCCTGTAATCCATTTTTTGGATTTGAGACCAAACACGCCACCGCAAGATTTGTAGACAGTGTAATTCTCAAATCAAACATTTCTGTGGTGGATAAGTCACTATTTCGAGCTTTACGGACTATGAGACCTTTTGAAACTAAACAAGGAATGCGGTACCTCGCAATTGGTTTAACACATTGGTTGATAAAATCCGACTCCACAGTTCATAACAGAATATGGAAAGCTATAAAACAACGTATAATGGTTTTGGTTGCAGATATGGACATGCTTCCTGAACTGAATAAAATACCTATTGAGCACACGCTAAATAAATTACCAATTAAAATATTTGCCATTCAAATACAATCTGCCTTAAGAGAATCTAAAGAATTAGACAAGATTAAAATGCTGACTGGTTTTGAAAATAACAATATCCCAACTTTAGTCTTAAAAAGTGCTATTGATCCAATTGCTAAATTTGTACCACACCTATACGAAACTAGCAAGAACACAACTATCATTGATGTAACAAACACAGATGAAAAAGAGATCTTTAAGGAACACCTTTTTTATATGATTCATCCAAAGACTACAATTGATTTAATAAACCAATTTATCAAAGAAACGGAACATTGAATTTATCTGTGTAATAATTAGCAAAAAAAAAGCCCTTTATAAAAAAGGGCTTTCAATAAAAAAATACCAAGTTTACTTCGACATTTCAACTTTCATACTTCCAAAAATTGTCGTTGTAGTAATTCTCAAATCTGATTCTGTTAATTCAAGAATATCCCATTCTCCAGACCAACTTCCTCCATCACTTGAGTTATCTGTTATCGCTAGAGTCGTAGCTTCTTCATTAATCGTATAGGTAAAAGTACCTGATGTTGTATCGCTTACTTTGTAATCTACCCCGCTACATGAAGAGCCGCATGCATCAAAGCGCAAGTAAGAACCATCACCAGGAATAACTGTCCCTAAAATTTCTGACGAATCAATTGTCCATTGGTCAGCAACCAATTCCGCAGCACTCGGCCCTGCTTCTTCTTTCTTGCATCCCAATGAAATAAACATTATTAAAATTAAACTTGCATTCAGTAAATTCTTCATAGCTACTAAATTTTTATTTTACAATTTGGTAATTTAGCTTGTAGCTCTTTTATCTGATCAGCAGGTATTTTTGTTCCTTTTAGCACAAGACTTTTAAGGTTTTTACAATTAGCCAACTCAGCAGGAAGACTTTCTAAAGGATTATTGGCCAACTTTAATGTTTCCAAATTTCCTAACGTTCCTATTTCGGCGGGTAAATCAGTTAACTTATTATTTGATAAATTTAACTTTTTCAAATTCGTCATCTTACTAATTTCTGCAGGAATACTTGCAATTTTATTTTTTAATATCACCACTTGCTTCGCTTCTGTGAATTGACATATTTCTTTTGGGAACTCAGTTAGCTCAGGAATTCCACTAAGAGTAGAAGGCGGAAGACTCATAATCACTCCGGCTCCACCGGCTGCAGCATCGATATAAAATTTCTGATAAGGGTTCAATTCACCGCTTGCAATTGCATCCGCCTCTCCTTGCTTCACTTCATCAGCTACCTCTAGACTTTGAGTGCTTCGCAAAGTATTATAATCAGTTTTTAATCTCTCAACATTAATACTTTCTAGTTTTTTTCCAGCTAAATCTCCTTTTTCAGCAGTTGCTTTTGCGTTTAATGCAGCTATATCGTTGAGACTTGATTTATTTTTGGAAGCAGCAACACTCTGCAAACGAATTCTTTTTGCAACCAATTCAAAATTTTGAGATCTTGTTGTACTCATGTTTCCAAATAATTTATCAAAAGCTTCTGCATGCTTCTTGGCATTATCGTAATCCATAATATGGAAATAAGCACGCGTACAATTTTCTTCTAATCCCTTTGCAATCTTCCTATTAATTCTAGCTTTCTTATTTTCCAGATCGGCACTAGCCAATTCTTTTTCCCAAACAACAATTGATTCTTTCAATATTCCGAAATCTTTTTCATTATACCCATTTTCACTAATACCCTCGTAAGCGGTCAATGCGTTTTCAAATGCTAAATCTAATTCCGAGTAATTAAACCCCTTTCCTTTTGCAGTAAAAACAGAAAATTCCTGCAGCACATAATTGATAGAAACATTATTTACAGCTTCCGCATATGCTTTTTTATATATTTTCTCTTCGTAAGCTTCAGCCTCCTGGTCTTTAAACAAGGTGGCTTTACTAGCCCAGTCCTTCTTTAATTGCGCTGCTTGCCAATATTCACATAAAGATTGTTTCATTTTATCATCCCAACCAAATTTTACTGAAGACGCACCCACCTCAGAAGACTTAACCGCATAAACAATTGTTCCATCCAAGCTTTTCGCTACAACATAAGACTCAGGCAATGTTTGGGGAACTTCATAATGATAAGCTGTTATTTCTATTATATCTTTCAAGCCTCCTCCTTTGGGCATACATTTAGATTTTGTGTCCTTTAGTTTTTCAGTTCCATAAGAAACTTCATTCATCGCAAATTCAATTCCGATAGAAGAAGGACTAGTTACTGAAACATCATAAGAAGGCAATTGCATATATTGTGTTTTAACCTTTTTTGATTTATCACTTTGCGCATTTCCAGCTACCGATAATAGTATAAGTGATGCTGATAGTATTGATTTTAACATAATTATTTGTTTTTTAGTTCGACTCGCACGGACCAATTTCTGTGCCATTTTATCATCAAATGTAGTTTTATTTCCAAAGATTCTTAACTATGGATAGAGTTATCTAGAGTAAATGAATATAACAATTTGATTTAATATATAATACCTAGTTAGAATCAAGAATAAATAGACTCTAATTATTTTTTGAATATTCATTTAAATTAATGAGAACTGATAAACCAATTTATCAAAGAAACCAATTAGCTTATTACAACTATTTATTCTCCTTCCAAACATGGGTATTGTCCGAAAATAATTCTTTCCCGAAAACAGGAACCTTTACCTTAATTTCTTCTACTAAGTAACGACAAGCATCCATAGCATCTTTTCTATGCGCTGAAGAAGTAAATACAAATAAGCATATTTCACCTGTTTTTACAACTCCTTTACTGTGATAAATATGCATACAAGTGAGATCATACTTTTCAAATGTAGCTTCACGAATCTCATGAAAAGTTTGATTAGCCATCTCCTCATAGCAAGAATAATCTATAGCAACAACCTCTTTCTCTTCAATAATATCAGCACGAACTTGTCCCAAAAATATATCGTGTGCCCCTATATTTGTTTTCACCTGGTGATGGGCTATTGATGTAGCTATTTTTTCAGGAGTTATTGCTCCATCTACAAATACATTTTTTATTTTTTTTCCACTCATATTTACTATTTTAAACAACTATCCTAACATTCCTCCTTCAACATTTATCAGGTTGGTGAAATTACATTCCTTTTCTAGATATTCAATTGCCACTTTACTTCTTACTCCATGCTGACAGATGACATATACCTCTTTGTCTGTCGGAATTTCATTTACATAACCGGCAATTTCGTGCAATGGCGCATGCAAAACATGTTTGCTTTCTAATTGCGGTTGCTCCCAAACCTCTCTAACATCAACAACAAAAACATCTGAAGATAATTTGACTAATTCCTCTAACGTTATACTTTTTTCCAAAACGATTGAACCTTCACAATAACCTTGATAATCAAATTTTAAAAATTCCTCCTTTTTAAAAATCATTGCTTCTGTTTTATTAATTTGTATCTCCATAAATGAAGATTGAAGTGCATTATATATCAACAATCTACCAGATAACACTTTTCCTATACCTAAAATGATTTTAATTACTTCATTTGCTTCTTGTGTTCCTATAATTCCCGGTAAAACACCAACAACTCCTACCTCAGAACAAGAAGGAATACTTCCTGCTTCGGGTGGAGTAGGAAACAAACATCTATAAGTAGGTCCTTCCTGGTAATTAAAAACAGACACATGGCCTTCAAACTTATGAATGGCACCATAGACCAGAGGTTTATTTGCAATTAGGCAAGCATCATTCACCAAATAGCGGGTATGGAAATTATCCGTACCATCCACAATTATATCGAATTTACTGAATATGTCTAACGCATTTTCATTTGTTAACTGCTCATTATAAGATATGACTTCTATAAATGGATTATTGGCATTCAATTTCTCTTTCGCAACTTTGGCCTTGCTTCTACCCAAATCATCTGTGCTAAACAGTATTTGACGTTGCAGGTTTGATACATCAATTGTATCAAAATCAATCACGCCGATTGTTCCAACTCCAGCAGCTGCTAAATATAGTAAGACAGGACATCCTAAGCCTCCAGCGCCCACAACGAGCACTTTAGCCATCTTCAATTTCTCTTGGCCTTCTAATCCAACTTCTTCTAGTAATAAGTGTCGGCTGTAGCGATATTTTTCTTCGGCGGTTAATTTCATTATTACAGCAAACTATTACCTACGTTGTTTCCAGCTTTTCTTTTTACCTCCATTGTTATTGTTTCTAGAACCTCCTCCTCTATTCTTTTGGCTATTAGAATGCCGAGACCTTTGCTTTTGCGGTGCTTTCTTTTCAATTGGAGCTTGTTCCACTCCTTCATGCGCAAAAGGATGATCTGATATAACTGGAACCTTTTGTTTAATTAGCTTCTCAATCTCCTTTAAGTCCGATTTCTCTATAGCATCGCAGAAAGACAATGCAATACCACTTGCTTTTGCTCTACCTGTTCTTCCAATCCGGTGGACATAGGTTTCAGGCACATTAGGTAAATCAAAATTAATTACCAGTGACAAATCATCAACGTCAATGCCACGAGCAGCAATATCGGTAGCAACTAAAACCGATAAATCACCCACTTTGAAAGCATTGAGGGCTCTTTGCCTAGCATTTTGAGCCTTATTACCATGAATTGCGGCAGCTTTAATGCCTACTTTTATTAAATTCTTAACAATTTTATCTGCACCATGTTTTGTCCTTGAAAAAACCAATGTAGACTTTGCCTTCTTTTCTTCAATTAAATGAATCAATAATTTAGTCTTACTTGGTTTAGTAACAAAATATAAAGCTTGATCTACCTTTTCGGCTGTAGCTTGTTTTGGTTTAATAGTAACCTTTTCTGGATGCCCTAATATCTTTCCTGAAAGCTCTACAATGGATTTTGGCATTGTTGCTGAAAAGAATAAAGACTGCCTTCTTTGTGGTAATTGCGCAATCACCTTTTTTATGTCATGGATAAACCCCATATCTAACATATGGTCAGCCTCATCCAATACAAAATATTCAATGTACTTTAAAGTAATAAACCCTTGTTGAATTAAATCTAACAACCTACCTGGCGTTGCTACTAAAACATCCACTCCAGCTCTTAATGCATTAGTCTGTTGCCCTTGTTTTACACCACCAAAAATAACTGTATTTTTTATCCCGGTATGCTTGCCATAAGAAGTAAAACTATCAGCAATTTGAATTGCCAGCTCTCTAGTAGGAGTTACAATCAAAGCTTTGACCGTTCGAGCCCCCTTGTTTTGTTGTTTATCTAGGTAAATATGCTGTAAAATAGGTATGGCAAAAGACGCTGTTTTACCTGTTCCGGTTTGAGCACATCCCAATAAATCTTTCCCCTTAAGAAGTATTGGAATTGATTGTTCTTGAATCGGAGTTGGGTGTGTATAACCTTCATCTTCCACTGCTCTAAGAATCGGTTCTATTAAATGTAAATCTTTAAACGTCATGTATATTTATTAAGCTAACAAAGGTAAATGAATAAGTGGATAATTATAACCTTATACCATTCAGCTTCAATATACTTCTATTAACACATTTTTCTATCAGCAAAGTAGAAAGCACTGATTATTTGATAATGCCTATATTTAGAGCTCAAAACAGTTACACAGGGTATCATGATAAGCATAAAAGAAGCACTAACGAAAGTTAAGGAAAATACGTCCAAATTAGGCTCTGTAAAAGTAGATTTATTGAGTGCATTGGGAAGCGTACTTTCAGAGAGTATTCAATCACCGATAAATATGCCACCTTTCGATCAATCTGCTATGGATGGCTATGCCTTAGGAGGAGAGGCTTCAGCATATACTGTTGTTACTGAAATTCAAGCGGGTGCATCAGTTACTGGAAAATCACTGTCTCATGGTGAAGCTGCAAGAATTTTTACTGGGGCCATGATTCCGGAGGGAACGATTTCAATTGCAAAACAAGAAATTGTAAAAAGAGATGGGGAAACAATAACGCTATTAGAAGATGTGAGAAAAGGAACGAGTATCCGGAAAAAAGGAGAAGAATTGGCAATAAATGAGATTGCAATCGCTAAAGGAACTTATTTAAATCCAGCAGCAATTGGGTTTTTAAGTGGCTTAGGGATTCAGGAAGTAAATGTATATCGTAAGCCCAAAATTGCCGTAATTGTCACAGGAAATGAACTCACTAAACCTGGAGAAAAACTGCTCCCGGGTAAAATCTATGAATCGAATTCTGCAACATTAACAGCTGTATTAAAACATGCAGGATACGACTCAAGTTTAACTACCGTAAGGGATGATTTTAATTCAACAAAAGAGACCATTGGAAATGCAATTGACCAGAATGATGTTGTTATCATTACAGGTGGCATCTCTGTTGGTGATTATGATTTTGTTGGAAAAGCACTCGCAGAATTAAACGTTGAAGAAGTTTTTTATAAAGTAAAACAGAAACCAGGTAAACCTCTTTTTTATGGTAAAAAAGGAAACAAAAGCATCTTTGCATTGCCAGGAAATCCTGCTGCAGTTTTAACTTGTTACTATATGTATGTCCGCACAGCAATTAAATCATTAATAGGTATTTCAACCCCAATGTTAGAAGAAAGAGAAGTAGCTATTTTACATGACTTCGCAAAAAAAGGAGATAGAGCTCATCTATTAAAAGCCTATATTAACGCTCAAGGAGTTCAAGTTCATACGGGACAAAGTTCTGCTATGCTAAGTTCATTTGTAGGTGCAAATAGTTTAATTTACTTATCAGAAGAAGATAGAGAAATTAAAAAAGGAGATACAGTTCTTGTTTACATTCTTCCAATTTAACAACCTCAGATTCTAAAATAAAGCGACTAGAGCAACAAAATTAGTTTTTAAAGATGCATGCAACAGGGATCATATTAGCAGGAGGGAAAAGTTCTCGAATGGGTGAAGACAAAGGCCTTGTTTTGCTAAACGGAAAACCAATGATTCAATACGTTATTAAAGCTTTAAAAGAAGTTGTTTCGGATATTAGTATAATCTCTAATAACGAATCTTATAATAAATTTGATGTTCCGGTCTATGCAGACATTATTAAAGACAAAGGACCTGTTGGGGGCATTTATACAGGCCTTTACCATTCCAAAACAGAATTAAATTTTTGTATTAGCTGTGATGTTCCAATGATTTCATCGGATTTCATTTTTTGGCTATTAAATAGAAGTGGAAACGCATCTATAACACTTCCTATGCATAATGACAAAGTACACCAAATGATTGGCGTATACTCAAAACAAGTTTTAGCAAATTTTAAGGAGAGTACAGAAAAAGAACATTTAAAATTAAGCCAAGTTAACAACGATATGGCTTGTGAAATAATAGACATTGAAAAAGAATATGCTAATTTTGATGAATTGATATTCAGTAATATTAACACCAAAAATGAATTGATAAAAATTGCCCATGAAAGCAAAAATTAAATATTTTGGAATAATCGCTGAAAAGATTGGAAAATTGGAAGAATCAGTTGATTTGGATGAAAAAAACCAATCTGATTTACGCAGTTATTTTATTCAAAAAAATCCATTTTTAAATGAAATAGATTATCAAATAGCAGTGAATCAAACCTTAACAGAGGTTATTGATACGAAGACTGAATTTGTAGAAATAGCTTTACTTCCTCCTTTCGCGGGCGGCTAAAAAACTTTAGATAAATGGTAGATATAACTTTTAAGGGTAATACACTGAGAATAGCAACGGCGCAAGCTGTAGTTGTAGTTAGTAAGGAAGAAACGATAGATGCAATTAATAATAAAACCGTTCCTAAAGGTGATGTTTTTGCAATGAGTAAAGCTGCTGGTTTATTGGGCGTCAAGAAAACAGCAGAGTTACTGCCTGATTGTCATCCAATGCCAATTGAATTTACCGGCATTGAATACAAAATTGAAGGATTAGAAATAACCATCACAATGACGGTCAAAACCATCTATAAAACGGGTGTAGAAGTAGAAGCTATGCATGGTGCCAGCATTGTAGCATTAAACATGTACGACATGCTTAAACCTATTGATAAAGGTATTGAAATACAAAGGATTAAACTCCTAAGTAAAAAAGGGGGCAAATCTGATTTCAAAGATAAATATAAAACAGACCTCACAGCCGCTGTTATTGTATGCTCGGATTCTATCTCAGCTGGTCAGAAAGAAGACAAAGCAGGAAAAACGATCGTAAAAAAATTAGAAGAGTCTTCTGTTCAAATTAAAGAATACTCGATTATTCCGGATGAAATTGAAGACATTCAAAAAGCGGTATTAAAGCATGCTGCTGAAAAAACGGATATGGTGCTATTTACTGGAGGAACTGGATTATCCAAAAGGGATGTCACTCCTGAAGCATTAAAACCATTATTGGATAGAGAAATACCCGGAATTGCTGAGGCTGCAAGGAGATATGGGCAAGACAGAACTCCCTATGCAATGCTTTCAAGAAGTGTTGCTGGTGTAAAGGATCAAACTCTTGTACTTGCTTTACCGGGTTCTACAAAGGGAGCTGCCGAATCTATTGACTCATTATTCCCGGCAGTCTTGCATATATTTAGGATACTTAAGGGCGAAAGACATGATTAATCATTAGATTTAGAAATCTAGTTATCATTTTTAGCTGCCTAGTATCATAAAAGGGTGTAAATTGTAATCCGATATTTAAATCAAAGTATAACGTTTTTTAATATCAATTAAAAGTGAAATTGGTTAAGAAGCTAAGAAAATTTCAGGAATAGTAGATCATTAAAACCCATGGACCAACCAGCAGCAAATATTGTCGATACTTTTGGTAGAGAGCACGATTATTTGCGTATTTCGTTGACTGAAAGGTGCAACCTTAGGTGTTTTTATTGCATGCCAGAAGAAGGAATACCGCTGCGAGAAAAGTCGGAGTTTATGTCTAGTGAAGAAACTTTGGCAATTGCTAAAGTTTTTGTTGGAATGGGAATAAAAAAAATTCGTTTAACTGGAGGTGAACCCCTCGTCAAAAAGGATGCTGCCAACATTATCAAAGAATTAGGAAAACTACCTGTAGAATTGGCTATTACTACTAATGCTGTTATTGTGGATCAATTTATTGATGTCTTTAAGGAAGCGGGAATAAAATCAGTTAATGTAAGTCTAGACTCCCTGAAAAAAGAAAGATTCAACATGATTTCTAGAAGAAATTATTTCGACAGGATCATGAAAAACATCGAATTGCTCATTGCAAATGATTTTATCGTTAAGATCAATGTAGTTGTAATGCGCGACTTAAATGAACACGAAATACCTGCTTTTATTGAATGGACGAAGAAACAATCCATTCATGTTCGTTTTATCGAGTTTATGCCTTTTGATGGAAATAAATGGAACTGGGACAAGAAAGTTTCTTTTAAAGAAATCCTGAACTTAGCCAATGAGGCTTTTGGTGAAAGCGCAATTACAAAAATAGAAGACAGTAAAAATGATACTGCAAGAAGTTTTCGTTTAATCAATGGAATTGGAACTTTTGGAATAATAAGCTCAGTGACAAATCCATTCTGTGATACTTGCAATAGGATACGTTTAACAGCTGATGGAAAAATTAAAAACTGTTTATTTTCGCAAGACGAAACAGACTTGCTTCAAGCACATCGTGATAACTTAGATATCAAACCCTTAATTATCTCTGCAATTCTTGATAAAAAGAAACAAAAAGGTGGCGCAGAAGAGTTTGATGAAGATTTTGTTAAGAATATGCAAAATAGAGCAATGATTGCCATTGGAGGATAAATAGAGTTAGCTGAAATTTTCAAATGAATG
>CALSMU010000021.1 GCA_943787535.1 uncultured Flavobacteriales bacterium
TCCATTGCTAAGCCAGTTTTTAGTATAATAGGCTATACTGTTAAATCCGGGAAGCTGGTCCATCTGATCTACGGACAACACATTTACACCATCTGTTCCAATAGTTCCTTTGGCTGCACCATCAAAATCATTTCCTGAAATATCTTCAACAATTGTTAGGTCATCTCCGCAAAGCTTATTCATGGAGTAATAAGCCATTAAGTTTTGTATTTTAGGATGAGTAGATGCAACCGTTTCAGTCATCAGTTGATTAATGTCCGAAGAAACCAACACATCATTCCAAATAGTAACTTCCGTCATTTCTCCTTCAAAGAAATTACTCTTGTCTAAGCCACTGTCAAATTCTTGCCCTAAAGAAATTAAATTGGTACTAGAGATTGTTTGGGAATTGTTGTAAGTAAGCTCTAATGATCCATCTATATAAAGTTTTGTTTCACCTGTAGCTTCATTATACGTATAGCCCACATGATGCCACAATCCATCTGTAACAATAGTTGTTCCCCAATGAGAAGTAGCTCCATCGTAAATACCTAATGTTTCACTTGTACTTATTTGCAAGTTACACACATTGCCACCTGTAGATGTGTTAATCCCAGCTAAAACCTGGGATTCACTAGAAACTGTGGTAGATTGTCTCATCCACATAAACACGGAACGATTTACTCCAGCTAATGTATCGCTTAGCGCATTTAGTTCTATCCAAGTCTCATCTGATTTGTCGAAGGTTGCATACGAAACATAATCAGTAGAGGCGTGGTAAGTCAAATCCGTAGGTGAACAAATATCAGTGTCATCAATAATATTCTCTGTGTAAGTAACATTTCCATTGCAATTTCCCGGTGGAGATATATCCGTTCTTTTAAAACCAAAAACGTAGCGTTGATTAGAAGACTCGGCGAAACAAGTAGGGTGTGTGGGAGAAAATTCTGTCAAGGTCCAAATAGTGTCATTATCAGGAGATAAATGAATGTCCTCAATACCAGGAGGAAATGTGAATTTAGCATAATTATCTCCCATACTTATCGATTGATCTTGCACTGTATTTATACCAAAATCATAATTAAAAGTGAATAGAACACTATTGTTTACAGCACCGTAACTAGTGGAGACCCATATATCTTTCTTATTGGAGTTGTGTAAGTTGTTCGCCGAGCCAAGCCCTTGCATATTACCAAACAAACCATCATAATAGGGTGTATTCGTATTAACCATTCCTACATTGTACCATAGCAAACGATTGAATTCAGGAGAAGGACAATTGATTGGTCCACAATTCTGAAAGCTTCCTAGTACCATTTTCTCATCGTCCCAATCATAAGATACAAACGACGGATTGATTGGCATACTGTCTATTGTATTTGGTGTTCTTGCTAAGATATATCCATAATTATAAAAAGTAGGCTGAAAAGCTGTTGGTACTTGCTTTATTTGATCTAGCGGAAAAGCATACATCGCATCTATCGTGCTTCTTGAGTCGGGAACATATAGTGTGTCATTAATAATAACCAGTCCTCCTGCATGCATATCATAAAAAGTATCATAGTTTTCATCGACCAATAATACATGACGATAAGCAATGTTATCCATATCTGTAATGTCTACAAAAGAGACCCTTGAACCCCTATTCCTATAATCCGCATTCTGCCCATTACATGGAAAAGGATAATTGTAATTCCGACCATACCAAGAAACTACGGAGAACTCTTTGCAACCAGCATTTACACCCGTAATTCCTTGTGGGCGCCATTTGACCGTAGTAGCATCACCGCTATTCCATTTATACCCAACGACTGCAGGCGATACTGTAGCTAAATTAGCTACCGAAAGCTTTGTTGCCACCCTGTTCAAGTCCAAATCACAAAGCGGCACAATTGCAAAGGTGTCTGCTGCATGCTGACTAAAAGACTTACTTATACCGAATGTTAGTAAAATTATAAAGGCGAATCCAATTCTTGTTTTTTTCATATTTGTAATATAATAAAGTGAATTTAGCAACACTGAAGGGTTCCCAAGATCCACAAAAGTCTCAAAATAACACCTGCTCTTGGCCTAAATAGTTTCTAGTGGATGTTACTCAAAACTATATAAAATGTTAGTAATAAACAATTAAGGAACCAAACTTCATCCTCAACCAACCCCAAAACCTTCTCACGAGCACTCACATCCAGCTCCCCATCATCATCCAAAACGGAAACAAATCCCATTTACACTGGTGTTTAGCTTTTATTGTAACCCGTTTTTACTTTTTATTATTTAACATTTCATCTGTAAAATGAATTTTTGATTTCTCTTTTGAGAATTTTTCATTGTTATAATCAGATGATCTGCCCTTAGGTATTGAAAGGCTTTTCCAATCGTTTCCTTTTATCATTCTTCCAACAAAAACGATTTGACCTATATGGTAGGAATAATGAGATAATTGCCTGTTGATTGCCTCAATAATAGTATGTCCTTGATTCCTTATGTAAATTATTGTTTCAAAATTCTCCTTATTTATTGAGTTTAAAGCTTCAAAAAGACATTGCCAGCCTTTTTCCCATTTATTAATTAATTCTTTTTTTGATTTTATGACATCATCTTCAAATTCCAAATCTCTAGAACGCCATTCTTTCTCTCCATCGGAAACTAGAAAATCGGTCCACCTGGACATCATATTCCCCCAAAGGTGATTTACCATAATGGCAATAGAATTACTTTCAGAATTATATTGCCAAAGCAATTCATTATCATTTAATTGGTCAATAGTTTTATCTCCCAACATTTTATAATATTGAAATTGTTTTTTTAAACTTTCTAGATATTCTTTATCCATAATTCTAATGGGCTACCGTTCCAACTAAAATAAGTAAAAACGGTGTGGTTGGCAGGTTTATTTATTTTAGCCGTTGTAGGTGCTGGCTTATTTTTCTTTTATCGGAATCCAAATCTCTTCCTCAGAATTTGGATCATTGTTCTTATATTTTGTTCCCAAGACTTCAAAATAGAGTCTGTTATCAACTAGATATTCTGAACTAGGTAACCATTCTGAGAAAATGCACTGAAATATCGAATTATCAGAACTTAAACCCTTGTAATCAAAGACTGCATAAAGTCCACCTTTCAGGATAAATGATTTCATCCCATTCGGAATCTTCTCGAAACTTTTAACCTCTACTGTTGCCCATTTTTCAAATTCATTGTTAGGTCTAAATTGTTTGTAGTAAAGCGGAGGGTAGATTTGCAAAGAGATTTTATCTTTTGTTGTCTTGTTCTGAATTTCTTTAATTCGTGGTGCAAATTGACCCCAAAGTTGTCCTGTTTTATTGTCAATCAAACTCATCATTATATTTTGACCTATTAACTTCTTCTCTTTTAGTTCTTCAATTCTAGGATTCATTTGTCTGTTTCGGTTTTCTGCTTTTACCTAACGTTGCGGCTAACGTAAGCAGAAACGGTTTGGTAGGCAAAAGCTGTTTATTTTAGCTTTGTTATATAACGTTTCTTTTGCCTAAAAATTCGGAATAGGTATATCTAAAGGAGGACTAAATAAGAAGGTAATCTGGGTATTTGATAATTCAATCTCCACGGTTGTTTTTAATCCTTCATTATTTTTTGCTGAAACATAAATAAAAGAAGCTTCAGTAGTCATCTGATATGATTCAGGCAGTATTAATTTGTCTTTCAATTGTTTGAAAAATTCTTTCGCCTCTTTTTCTGTGTTAAAACTGTAATTATTCATTGAGGAATAACCTGCAGTCTCTATAAAATTTCGTGTAACATTTGTAAGTGGGATTTTTGCAGTAGGTAATCCGTTCTCTTTATCCCTTTTAATTAGGTCAATGTTTCCTTCATGAAACTTCTCTGCTGCAGATAGATTCTCTACAAATGTTTTATTGAATTTCTTCCAGTTCTTTTTAGAAAACTCTTCGGTTTGTGCTGACAGAGTACTTACTAGTGTAATAATCAATGTGATTAAAAATATTTTTTTCATAAACGGTTTTATGTTTTACAACGTGCGTGTATACACAGGACTGTATATAACAACCTTATGGTTTATACTACTTTCGTGACTCGTAAAATTAAGTTTTTTTATCAAAAAATTCATCCAAAGGGATTGATAAATTTGCAAAATCAGCTGAGGATACATGCTTATAAATCATTGAAAGCAGAATGTTTTATAGAAATACGTTATCATTCATAGACATTGTAAAACGTTATCTAAATAATTGTGAATCCTACGAAGAATACGCTAAATTTATCGAGTTAATTGCAGAAGGTAAATCTAGCCAACGTATTGGTTTTGAGGATCCATTTGATTTCCCATTTTGAAAATTGAAATACACCAAAACTCTCCAATTGATAGCTAAAATTAGATAAGACCTTGGCTGTTAATGTACTTTTTTAAAGCATTAATTCCATCAATATGGGCTAACATCTAATGTATTGGAAATATCAAAGTTTTTACAAAGCATATTCCCAGCTTCTATCTGAAGCTGGACACTATTGTTTACATTATATCCATAATTATGCGATGCAAAATCTGTAACACCATTAATAACGTTCCACATAGATATTCCAGATTTAGCATTTCTTTTTTTAGCTACGCTAATTTTTTCAATATCAACTCCTAAATTAAGGTAGTCTCTAAAGGTCTGTTTATGATTAATGAATTCTTCTACTTCATGATTTGTAATTTCAGAATGATCGGTAAGAAGCTTTATAGCCTTAGTAAGTTCGTCTGATTGTTTCCTTTGAACTTTTATTAATTTGTTACTCCTTAAGATATAGGCAAAAACGAATGTAATGATGCCCAATATGGATGTATATAATAAATATGCCCAAGAAGTTCGATACCAAGGAGGGAGTATCTCAATTTTGAAAGATGATATTGAAGATTCTATTTCGTTAACGTTTTTTGCCTTCAACTTAAATTCATAAACTCCTACATTTAAATTTAATTCTTTAAATGTTTTATTGCTCCAGTCTGACCAAACGGAATCCATGCCTTCAATAAAGTAGCTATACTAGTTACCTTCTTCATTAATAAAGGAGTTACAGCTATATTCAACTAATAATGAATTGTTTCCCACGTATGGCAAGGAGTAACTGTTGTTTGGACTGATTTTATATCCATTGTATATTGTATTACCGTTAACAATAATTTTTCTAAAAATTGACTCAATTTTTAATTCTTCATCATCTTTAGATTTTCCATCGTATCTTATTACTCCTTCGAGGCCTCCCAACCAGCTAATTCCGTTTTCTTCATGGAACATTGTGTGAATAATTTCATCAGTATACCCCAAAAAGGAAGAATTGTTCCAAATGTATTTTCCATTTTTGATTGATGAGAATCCATATTGAAACCTACCTTCATCATCAAAAAGAATCATCCAAATATTTCCGAATTTATCTTTATTAATTCGATGAACACCAAGATTCTCTTTTGTGAAATTAATGCCAAATTCATTGTAAGGAGAGAATTTTTCATTCTTCAATAGGAATATTCCATTATCATGACCTGTGAACAATTTTCCATCATGAAAAAATAGGTAATTGCTCCCTTTGGGTAGACCTTGTTCCTGTCCATAGTATTTAAATTTAGGTATAGAATCATTGAACATATTTACATGTCCTTTTAAAATACCAGAGCTATCACCTTTAAAGGTTCCAATCCAAATATTTCCTTTTAAGTCAATTTGAGCGTTGAAAAGTTCCATTTTGGTAAAACCTTTTATGGATTTTATTTTACTGAAAGCACCATTTTCATATTTAAGTTTAGATATTCCATTCCAATGTATAACAATAATTTCTGATGAATCTAAAGGTGATTGAATGCATTGGTAAGGGCCACCTTTTTCGATAGAGTATAAATTTTCATTTTCATCATAAACATATAACTCATTAAGTTGAGAAATAAATAAAAATGATTCATTGTTAATATTGATGACATCTAATCCATAAAAATCAGTTTTACTATGGATTTTGGATATACCAAGTATATCTAATTTATACAGACCATGTGATGTAGCGAAAATATGAGCATTTTGAAATTTTTGAATATCTTCAACTCCTCCTTTTAATCCTATGTTCCTATCATATTTTATAATTCCAGAGTTGATGGCTACTTTTGATATACCACGGTTGGTTCCTAGCCATAAGTTCCCTTCATTATCTTGAAATTGACATTTTATTGTTTTGTCAGTAATTGTTTTCTCGTCTATAACATGTTTGATATTTAAAGCAGAATCAAATAATAAAACTCCTTCTTTAAAAGTTCCAATAGATAGCATTCCATTTACAATTTTTGAGCTATGTATAAGTGGAATGTTAGCTAAAAAAACAGGGGGTTTCTTCATAGATACCCATTCGAAAATTCCATTTTCTGATAATATCAATGTTTTCCCCGCAAAAGTTATGATATTGTTTATGTAATTTTTATCAAATTGCTTGTCAAGTTGAACTTTTTCTAGACTATTATTTACTATTTTATAAAGACCCAGTTCGTCTTTGTAGACATAAACCTCATTTTCAAATAAGAAGATGTTATGACGATAGTAAAATTTACTACGATTATCTAGTTGTATTCTATTCAACAATTTAGAGGAATCTAAAATTAAAATTTCGGAACTAGTTTGTAATGTTATATTATCCTTGCAAACAATAATAGAGTAGACCACACCAATGGAATCAATATTGTATTTATCCAATAACGATTGGTACTCAAGAAGTCCATATTTATTTGGCGTTAATACGCCAAATTGATTTCTTCCTCCTGCAGTTCCTCCAACATATATTTGAGAGTTATTTCCCTTTGCAAGGCAGGCGGTAGATTGATTTTTCTCACCTATTTTAATTGTTCTCCATGAAGAACCATCGTATTCAAGAACACCAGCATAATTTGCAAAATACATCATTCCTCTATCATCTTGAAGAATGTCATGAATTTGTGGATTACCACCATATTCTTTCTTCAAATAATTTCTATGAGAAAAAAAACCTAATGCAGAAGGAGTTATTGTTTTTGTCTGTCCGAAGGAAGTTGACAAGAAATAAAGGAATAAACCAAAGAAACAAATTATATTTTTCATGAATAATTAATTATTATTTCAGCAAATTAATCAGATTGCCTCAAGCTCTTAATTTAATTAAATATACATAGTATTTATAACAATGCAACTTGGGCCAGAAGTTTCAGCTGGATAGAGTACCAACAAACAACTTAAAACCTACCATGCTACCTTACCATAGCTTTCTCATCAGAAACTTCCAAGCATAAAAAAAGTCTTAAACTCTAATGAGAATAAGACTTTTAAATGTGAGCCAGAAAGGATTACTCCGCTTTGCTTATTGATCCATGCTATTGTTAGTTTTTTACACGAGTATAAATGCCAATTCTGATAAATCAGAATTCCGATCTTTTTTGTTTCCCATCTCCCTCAAACTTCGTTTGGAGTCGCCGTAAATCAAAAAAGACCGACACTTTCGTGTTGGTCTTTTTACGTGAGCCAGAAAGGATTCGAACCTTTGACCGCCTCCTTAGAAGGGAGGTGCTCTATCCAGCTGAGCTACTGGCCCAATTTAAAGGATGTTCCTTTGTTTGGGTGTGCAAAAATAAAAAAAACTTATTAATAAAAATGAAAATAATACTTTTCTTTATTTTTAATCAAAATCAATTGTATCATTATTTATAATTCCCAGAACTTTACCTGTAAATTCAGTTCCTATAAAAGGCGTATTTGCACTTTTAGATACTAACATTTCTTTCGTTAAGGTCCATTTTTTTGTTGGATTGAAAAGTGTAATGTTTGCTGAAAATTCTTTTTCTATAACGGGAACATCTAATTGTAAAATAGTTCTTGGATTAATGGCCATTTTTTGAATGATGCCTTCTATTCCAATGTGCTCTATCAAATGTGTGCAAGCAATCGGAAATGCGGTTTGTAAACCGATGATTCCAAATTCTGCTAAGTCAAATTCTTTCTGTTTGCATTCAATATCTTGTGGAGTGTGATCGGATACTATTACATCTATAGTACCATCTTTTAGCCCCTCGATAAGCGCTTCTGTGTCTATGTCTTCTCTTAGCGGAGGCAATGTCTTATAGTTTGAGTCAAAATCTACAAGTGCAGTGTCTGTTAAAGCAATTTGATGTGCCGCAATTTCAGAAGTAACATTTATTCCTTCATTCTTTGCTTCTTGAATCATTGTTACAGAATTGGCAGTAGAAATAGTAGAGAAATGAATTTTAGATTCGTTGTATGAAGTGAGAAACAAATCTCTTGAAATTTGCAGTTCTTCTGATAGGGTAGGAATACTCTCAAGCCCCAAAGAGGTGCTTACTTCACCTTCGTGCATTTGTCCTTCGTTCGAAAGACTCTCGTCGTTGGCAAAACTAATTACCAGTCCATCAAAGTTTTTTGAGTAAAGAAGAGCTCTAGACATTAGTCCAGAGCTTTCAATTGCTTTTTTGTTATCTGAAAATGCAACAGCGCCTGCCTGCTTCATGTCATACATTTCGGATAATTCTTTCCCTTCTAAATTGTGACTTAAAGCTCCGATGGAAAACACATCTACAATATGACTTTGCGTTCTTGACTTTACAAATTCAATGTCTGTTTTTGAAGAGCGAGTAGGATTTGTATTTGGCATAATTGCTACCGAAGTAAACCCTCCTTTTGCAGCAGCATTGGCTCCTGAGATTAAATCCTCTTTGTATTCCATTCCTGGTTCGCAAAATTCTGCATGCATATCCATCAAGCCAGGCGAGATATGTAAATTTTTTTCTTGAATAACCCTGTCTGCAATATCGGATAAGTTTTTTCCGATATTTTTGATGATTCCTTCTTCAATGTAAACATCAACGGTTTTTCCATTAAATGAAGAATTTGGATCGATGACTTTTGCCGCTTTAATTAAAATTTTCATTTCCTTTTAATTTTAAATATCATTTCCATAATCTTGTGATAACTATTTCTAATCCTAATAATATTATAACTAGTAGTATACATTCCCACCAATATTGTTTTCCTTGCACGAGTTCATTCACGTTAATAAATGAAGCATCATCCGCTCCTTGTATTATATTAGCTTGATTTCCGATTGGCGATTTAGCGAGTAATTCAGATAATTCTTTTGTGGTATAAAAACTAAAATCCGATTCAGCTCTGTCGTAGTTAAAACTAAATCCTCCGATAGGATTAATACCCAACGTAATATTATAATGTCCTGAAGTATTTATTTGATCGTAGAGTAATAAGTTTGTTTCATTTTTAACCTTTCTAACTTCAGGAATAAATTCTATTTCTTCGATAATTGATTTTATTGTTAGTTTTTCCAAATCAGACGGTATTTCCTGAAAGGCAATAGTATTATCTCTGCCGATGGAGTATGATAAGGTAGAGCTCGGTTGACTAAATTCTCCAATCCTTAGCAAAGATGCTACAAATAAGGCATGCTTCGGAAAGCTTGATGCTTTGCTGGTTAATGGGGTGGAGCAGAAATAAAAAGTCCCTTTCGCAACTTGGCAAGAACTTAAAAATGAATCACCATTTTGAAGTTTCATAAGGTACTCTGTCCCTGAAGAATTGGCAAATGATAGTACATAATGCTGATTTACTTTTGGTAAATAAACATTTTCAGGAATTTTATCAAAAACGTCTTTGTAAATAGGATGTTCTAGGTTTAAGTAAGAAACTTTCGTGTTCCCAGTGTCTAATCCTAAAACGTCAGCTCCTGCCATGGTTTGCAATAAATTATTATATGCATCTAAATCAATTGACGAAGATGGAAACACCAATAGGCTTCCTCCTTGCTTGGTGTAGTTTATTAATTCAGATGAAAGCCCTGTCGAAATATCGACAAGTCCCTTTGCGATGATGAAATCATACTGATTAAGAGTAGAAAAATCAAGTTTGCCTAAGCTTTTCGAAGTAAACTGATAGAGGTTGTTTGTACTAAAAAGATTAGCTAAATACCCGAGCGTATCATTCGCGTTTTCTTTTTCCACTAGTTGAAGAATACTGACTTTGTTCTCTATGTTATAAGAGAAGAAGTATTCATCGTCAAAAAGCATATCTGGATCAGGATATTCAGTTAAGTAGAGTTTACAATGCTGCATTCCTTTTTTAGCAACTGTAAAAGGCACAATACAGTTGGTTGTAGAGTTTTCTGCAATTGCAAAGTTTCCAAAGCCTTGTATGGCATCATTAATGGATAATTCGATTTTAAACTCAATAGGAGAATCCGTCTTATTTACAACTCTAGCAAAAATATTTTCTTCGCTTTCCGTTTTTCGGATTGGTGTTTTAAACCAAATACTATCAATATAAACGTTTCCCTTTCCTTCCTGTTGATATGGTAATAAGTAGATTTTTAAAGATGAATCTTTTTTGACATCAGACAATTGAGCCGTATTTTTTTGGAAATCAGATAACCAATAAAGTGATTTGTTTCCTTCTCTATCCAGCATTGCATCTGATTGCCTTAAATAAATTTCGTTCAGTTCTCTAGCAACATAACTTGGTTCGATTTCTTCTACTAAATCTATAAACTCATCTTTACTAACCAATCTTTGATGGCGTGCTTCTAAATCATTTGTTATAACTTGAAAGCGATCTGTAGCTTTATAGCCCTCTGCAATGCGTATAGCTTGTTCTTTGGCTAGTTCGAGTAAATATCCATTCTCACCTTTTGTGTCCATACTGTGCGAGTTATCAATATAAACCCCTATAGTCGCATCCCCAAGCTGTATTTCGTTTTCTACAGGAATATAAGGTTGTGCGAAAGCTACTACAAGAAATGTAACAAGCAGCAAGCGAATAAGAAGTATCAGAAAGTGTTTAAGTCGAGACTTACTTTTTGTTTCCAGTTTTACTTCCTTCAGCAATTCAATGTTGGAAAAGTAAACTTTAGTAAACTTTCGAAAATTAAATAAATGAATGATTATTGGGATAGATAAGGCGGTAAGCGCCCAAAGAAATTCTGGATAGAGAAGTTTCATCAAAAAACAAAGTTAATCTTTTCTTTAATAATAGCCCATATCTTAGGCAAACTTTTCAAAAACACCCAATCCAAATAATGCGAAATCATATTTGACAGGATCTGATGCATCCATTTTTCGTAAATTACCATCTAACTCCATAACAGCTTTCCAATCATTTTGTTTCCGAGGTAATAAGCCTAATACACGTCCAACATTCCCAGAATGAACATCTAATGGACAAGATAATAAGGAAGGGTTTATACTTTTCCAAATTCCAAAATCAACTCCTTTTTTATCTTGACGTACCATCCATCTTAAATACATATTAATTCGCTTTGAAGCAGAACCTCTTGCGGGACTTGCAACATGTTTGAAGGTTCTGAATTTAGCATCATTCACCGTTTCAAAAAACACCTTTCTAAAGTTCTCAATTGAACCATACATTGTAGTTGTTTTAGACTCAATAGGAGATGAGAACGCGTTTTCCATACCTTTATGCTTAGTGTATATGTTTTTTAATGCTGTGATGAAAAATTCTAGATCAAAAGAATTGAAAGTCCTATGTTTGAAATTTCTTAGAAAAGCGCTATCAGTTTCTCTGTAATTCATAATAAAATCATATGGAGAGTTTCCCAAAATAGTGGCCAGAGAATTTCCAGATTTAATTATCATTTTCCGATTTCCCCAAGCAATGGTAGCTACAAGAAATCCCATGATTTCTATATCTTCTTTTAAATCAAATTGATGTGGGATGGAAATAGGATCACTTTCAATAAATGTCGGGGTATTGTACAGTTCCACCTTTTCATCTAAAAATTGTTTCAGCTCAGAAAAGTTCATTTACATTTACATTTATTGTTCAAATGTAGTCATTAATCTAGTCTAGCTAATTCTTTTATGCTTAGATTTACCTAAAACCTAGTTAACCATCTGGTATGAATAAAGCTATTCTATTTATTGTGATTTTAAGTCTTAGCAAGATGGGTTTTGCTCAAATTCCACCTGGGTATTATAATGCAGCTGAAAACTTAAGTGGAGAGCCACTTCGTGCAGCTTTATACAATATTATTAATGGCCATTCTGTAAAAGATTATACTACACTATGGGGCTATTTTCAAACAACAGATAATAACAGCGGAATAGTTTGGGATATGTACACAGATAACCCATCGGGATCTGCTAGTTACACGTATAATTTTGGTTCAGATCAATGTGGTAATTACACTGCTGAAGGAGATTGCTTTAACAGAGAGCATTCCTTTCCTAAAAGTTGGTTTAACGATGCTTTGCCCATGTATTCTGATTTATTTCATATATACCCAACAGATGGCTGGGTAAATGGAAAGAGAGGCAATTACCCTTACGGGGAAGTTAATAGCCCAACGTATACTTCTAGCAATGGAAGTAAGCTTGGAGCAAATGTTTATCCGGGTTATTCAGGCACAGTTTTCGAACCAATAGATGAATACAAAGGTGATTTTGCACGTACATATTTTTATATGGTTACCCGATATAAAAATGTTTCTTCTACTTGGACTAGCGATATGCTAATCGGTGATAACCTTTCTGAATGGGCAAAAACAATGTTGATTAGTTGGGATGCTTTAGACCCCGTAAGTCAGAAAGAAATTGATAGAAATAATGCTGTTCATGCTATTCAGGGGAATAGGAATCCTTTTATTGATAGACCAAGCTGGATTGACTGGATATGGGGGCCTACAGCTTCTGTGTCAGATTTGAGGAAACCTCAGTTAAGTATGTATAACGCAGATGGATTATTACACATTAACAATGCTTATTCTAAACAAGTAGTGCTTAATATAGTTAATATGCTAGGTGTTACTGTGAAAGGAATTTCTATTGAACAAGGCGAAAGTAGAGTAGAACTCGATTTTCCGCAAGGTGTGTACATCGCTACCTCAACTATCGAAGGAAGGTTATATACATTAAAGTTTGTTCGGTAGTTTTTGTAGGAAAAAACAAATAAAACTTAATCGTCTAAAAATCGACCAATTAAATCTGGAAGCAATGTAGTAGGCGGCACTTCAAAATCAAACCATTCGTGGACACTTATATCTATATCTAGTCCATTTAAATAATTATTCAATGCCAAATTTAGCCCATGTGTATATAGGTCATGGTTAGCCCCGGTTGGGTCATTATGTGTCAAGTCATTTTGTGCAAATCCTTTAAATTTAGGTCCGGTAATAGTAATCTCAAATTCATCTGGGTTCTTTCCAATTGGACTGTGAACAGTTGTTGTGAACTTATGCCAAAAAGCAGAATGGATACAACCGTTTTCAAAAAGTTGTCGAACGACTTCTAATGAGTCGATAGTCTCTTGCTCTGTCTCTGTTGGGAAGCCATACATAAGATACGCATGTACCATAATGTTTTGCTCGGCAAAATCATTCGTAACCCTCGCAACTTGACCAATATCCACACCTTTTTTCATTTTGGTTAGAAGTCTGTCAGCTGCAACTTCTAATCCTCCAGTCACGGCAATACATCCCGATTTGGCCATTAAGCTACATAGTTCTGAAGTAAATGTTTTCTCAAAACGAATATTGGTCCACCAGGTTATGTATATCTTTCTTTTAATTAATTCCTCTGCCAATGCTTTTAACATTTTTGGTGGAGCAGCTTCATCCACAAAGTGAAATCCAGAAACCCCTGTTTCTACAACAATACTTTCTATCTTATTAACTAAATCCTCAGCCGTTGTATTTTGATAATTCCCAATGTAATCTAAATTGACATCGCAAAAAGAGCACTGTTTCCAGTAACATCCATGAGAAATGGTCAGTTTATTCCATTTTCCGTCGCTCCATAACCGATGCATGGGGTTCATAACATCTAAAAAAGAAAGATAAGAATCATGCTTTAAGCCTTCGTAACTAGGCGCCGGCAGCTTACTATGGTGAAATAGGGTATTCGGGGTTTTGTTAATGTATTCTACTTTATTGTTTTTCAAAACAAACGTTCTTTCTAGTTCATCTTGCTTAATTTCTTTTGAAAGGTATTGGGTAATTTTTAATAAAGGACTTTCACCATCATCTAACGAAATAAAATCTACATATTTAAAAATTCTGGTGTCGGCAAGAGAACGCAGTTCGGTGTTGCAATATCCTCCTCCAAAAGCAACTTTGATTGATGGATAATATTGTTTTATATATTGTGCGCATCGCAATGCAGCAAATAAATTTCCTGGAAAAGGAATGGAAAAACAAACTAAATCGGGTTTGTTTAGTTCCAGTTTTTCAGCTAATAATTGAGTTAATTTAGATTCTATAATGGTTAAATCAAAAGAAAGGTATTCCTCCAGTTTGTCAAAACTACTAGCAGATGTAGCTATTTTTTCCGCATAGCGTGTAAAGGAAAAAAACTCGTCTACGTTGGCAGTTATAAAGTCGCCTAATTCTTCAATAAATAATGTTGCAAAATGCTTGGCTTTATCCAATACACCTAAATTTCCAAAGGCCCAGTTTAAATCTTCTTCTAATTTTTCGAAACGATGTGCTTTGGGTAAAAAGCTATCATTTATTATCTGGTAGGCTAAAGTAACTTCCTGGATTTGGAGGTAGTTAATAACCAGGTCAACTTTATCAATGTATTCAGCTCTTTGGTTCCATACCAATTGATGTTCGTAGCTCTCTTGTTTATCTGCTTCTTGAAAAATATTTCGTATAAAACTATTGGTAAAAATACTTGTAAATAGTTCTATGCTTAAGTCGCATTGAGAAACAGAAATATTTTTACTCTGCAAAAACCCTTTTAAGTACATTGTAGCTGGATACGGCGTATTCAGCTGTGTAAAGGGCGGTGTGACTAATAATACTTTTGTAGACATTTTGGATTAGTCGTCTGTTTTTGGATCAACGAATTTTTTCTCCTGTGGACCCCTTTTGTAAATTATCAATCCGTTTAAGAAATTCCTCAATATCTGATCTTGTAATTCCATGTATTTTGGATGTGTTTCTTTTCGAAAAAAAGCACCTAACTCACTTTTGGAAATCCTGAAATCTGCCAAAGCTAAAATATCTACAATTTCATCATCACGTAGCTTTAGAGCAACTCTTAATTTCTTTATTACATCATTATTTGTAAGCGCCATTGTTTGAGTTTTTGTTGCAATTTACATTTAATTATAGATCTAGCTTCATTCATTTATACTCAGAACAAATAAAATGAGGAATTACATCCATAAAGATATGTTTTGTAGTTTCCCAAATACCCTCAGGACTAGAATAGTTAAACGTACCTCTTTCTTTACCTATTGTTAAATATTCATTATTCGGTTTTAAAATGGCCTCATAAGAAGATCCATCTTTTTGAATACATAATAATTTAAGATATGGATATTCAGAATTAATTTCTGGAGGGTTTTCTAAAATGGAATAAGGTAAGGAAATATCGTTTGAAAAGATTTCACTTGGTTGATGAAATTGATTTTTACTATTGGGCTGAATTATCCAGGTATTTCCCATTTCATCAGAAAAAGTTATTTCATCAAGTCGAGAAAGTTGCCCCATAGGAAGTTGGTTGTTTCTATTTCGATTTAAATGCAAATCACTGTGACTAAATATTAGTAAAGCTATTAGAAGGGTAGCTAAAATGTAACGGACCTTTAATTTTGTATATATATTTATTATTCTAATGATATTGCTAATAAATGAAGATGTGATAATCTAACTTTCTTTTTTATGAATTAATGAAATTGAATTAACACAATATCTCTTTCCTGTTTCTGTTGGTCCATCATTAAATATATGTCCGAGATGAGAGCCGCAGTTTCCACAGACTATTTCGGTTCTTACCATTCCCATTGATTTGTCTTGAATCTGTTCAATATTTGCTGAATCCAATTCGTTGTCAAAACTGGGCCATCCACAGGAAGATTGAAATTTCTGCTCTGACGAAAATAATTGCACATCACACCCTTTACAGTAATAAACCCCTTTGTCAATAAAATCTGTATACTTACCTTTAAATGGAGCTTCAGTACCTTTGTTTCGCATAACATGATACTCTAATTCGGTAAGAATTTCTTGCCATTGTTCTTCAGAATTATGAAAAGCGTATTTTTTTTCATGCATAGCTCAAACTTTGGTAGTATTTTTGAAACGTTTTATACGAAACAATTACAATTTATAGTTTATTTAAGGTGGAAGATAACAAATCTAATAGAAAAACACTTATAAGTTCCTTAAAAGAACCCACATCTGGTTTAATAATAAGTAGTCTGACGCTTATTGTATCTATGCCAATATTCATTACCTTCTATCAGCTTATACCCATCATTTACCTGCCACTTTCGGATAAATTAAGAATTGACCACATATTACTATTTGCCGTTATATTTATTTTCATTTATATCCTTATTCGAAAATTAGCAAAGTTAATTTATGTTGTGTTAGCCTTCGCCTTTGTTGGCTTGTTGATTTCCACTTTCACTGGACATTATGGGATACGTAATTTGTATTACGATTACTCTGTGATGCTTTATAATTTGAATGAAAATGGAATTCAGTTAAATTTTGAAGAAAAACATGATCCATTTTCTAAGCAAGCGCAAATAGCTATTGCTGTAAACTATCAGAATGAAGAAGTTCGTAAAATAGCAACGAACTGGGCAGTAAAAAATTTTAAAGCATACCAGTCTGTAACACCTAGTTTAAGTGTATTACATGCTATGTCTATTTTCAAAGAGGTGCGCAATCGTTGGAATTATGTTTATGACCCTAAAGGAGAAGATTACTATGCAAGTGCTAGCGAAACGCTTTCTCAACTTGAATCTGATGACTTGTTAAAAGGAGATTGTGATGATTATAGCATTATGATTGCTGCCTTAATTAAAGCTACTGGAGGCGAAACACAATTGGTAAGAACTGTAATAAAAAATGCAGATGGTACTTTAACGGGGCATTTGTATCCAGAAGTCAAAATAGGTACTAAAAAAGATTTGGAAACTATAGCGTACTTGATTAAAAACAAGTTTTTCCTGAAAGAATCAAAAGACAAAGCTATTTTTTATTACATCGATAAGGAGGATAATGTTTGGCTTAATTTTGATTATAATGAATATTACCCAGGTGGGAAATATCAAAGTTTATACAGAGAGAGTGTAATGGACCTATAAAATAACCATATAACAAAGATATTTATGAAAATTGTATTATCACCAGCTAAATCGCTTGATTTTGAAAATGTTCCGGAAACGAAAGATCTCACTCAACCTATTTTCCTAAAGGAAAGTGAGTTATTGATAAATAAATTAAAGAAATATTCTCCTGAGCAAATAAGTACTTTGATGAGCATCAGTCAAAAATTATCTGATTTGAATTATAACAGATTCCAAGACTGGATTTTGCCATTTACAATAGAGAATGCTAAGCCTGCAGTGCATGTTTTTACTGGCGACGCATATCGCGGGATGAACCCAAAAGACTTCTCTGTAGAAGATATGCTAAATTCTCAAGATTATTTAAGGATATTAAGCGGTTTATATGGTATTTTAAAGCCTTTAGATATCATTCAGCCTTATCGACTGGAAATGGGAACTAAGTTGGAATATACGAAAGAAGTAAATAATCTTTATAAATATTGGGGTGATAAAGTTACGGATGCTTTAAATGAAGAGATGGAAGATGAAGAAGTCTTAATTAACTTAGCCTCGAATGAATATTTCAAGGTAATTAATCGAAAGAAGTTAAATCACAGAATTGTTACTTGTTCATTTAAAGATGAGAAGAATGGTGAATACAAAATGATTTCATTCTACGCCAAATTTGCAAGAGGACTAATGACACGTTTTATTATCCAAAATAAAATTACAGAAGTTGAACACCTTAAAGCTTTTGATTTGGATAGATATGGCTACAATGAAGAGATGTCGACCGAGGATAATTTTGTATTTGTTAGGTAATTTGTTTTCGTAAGAACCAAGTGCTTACCTATCGATTCAATTTCGCATAATCCTTAGCGAAATATGTCAAAATTACATCTGCACCTGCTCTTTTTATACTCAATAACATTTCTTGCATTGCTGAGTCGTAATCTAACCAGCCGTTTTTCGCTGCCGCATGCAACATGGCACATTCTCCACTTACATTATAAGCAGAAATAGGTACATCAAACCTTTCTTTTAAAACATGAATAATATCCAAGTAGCACAATGCCGGTTTTACCATTAAAAAATCTGCTCCTTCGGCAATATCTAATTCTGCTTCTAAAATGGCTTCATACTTGTTAGCGGGATCCATTTGATAGGTTTTTTTATCCCCAGCTTTTGGCGCTGAGTCCAAAGCATCTCTAAATGGACCGTAGAATGCACTTGCATATTTTGCGGAATAACTCATAATACTTGTCTGGTCAAAACCTCCCGCATCCAACTCTTCACGGATATACCCAATTCTTCCATCCATCATATCGGAAGGCCCAATAATGTCGATTCCTGCCTCAGCTTGTGCTAAGGCCATTTTAGCCAAAATCGGAAGTGTTTCATCATTCAATATTTTTCCATCTTGCACAAATCCATCGTGTCCATCAGAGGAGTAGGGGTCCATTGCAACATCACTCATTAAACAGGCTTCTGGAAATTGTTTTTTAATTTCTCGAATTGCTTTTAAATAAAAATTAGCATCATCGTAACTATAAGCAGCAGTGCTATCTTTTAAAGCTTCCTCTATAGCAGGAAACAAAACAAAACTGTTAAGTCCTAGCTGTCAGACACTCCTCAATCTCTGGAAGCAATGTGTCTAAAGACCACCTAAAGTTACCTGGCATGGAGCTGACTTTTTGTTTTACCCCTTTTCCATCTACAATGAATAGAGGATAAATCAGGTTATCTAAACGCATGGTAGTTTCTCTAACCATGTTTCGAATGGCTGGAGACTTTCTATTTCTTCTAGGTCTTTGGTGCATAATTTTAGGTTTTTTACACCCCGCTTTTAAGGATGTTTAGGAGACTCTTAATTGATAGTTACAAATATGATTTCAGTTTATCTGTCTAATAATTGCCATTAAAATCTATTTAATATACCTAAAGTCTTGTCCGTTTTTAATGCTTTGTAAACTTTCATAAATTAATGTGATAACATTTTCAATGTCACTTTTAGCGCACATTTCTACAGTGGTGTGCATATATCTCAAAGGCATTGATATTAATGCAGAGGCAACACCTTTGCCAGAATAAGCGAAGGCATCTGTATCTGTTCCTGTTGACCTAGAAGCTGCTTGTCGTTGAAAAGGTATTTTGTTTTTCTCAGCCGTATCAATTAATAGTTTTAAAAGATTATTGTGAACTGACGGCCCATAACTTAAAACAGGCCCTTTTCCATTTTTAAGATCACCTTGCACAATTTTTTTAATCATGGGAGTGCTAGTGTCGTGACAAACATCTGTTATAATAGCAACATCCGGTTGTATTCTTTCAGCAATCATTTGCGCCCCACGTAAACCTATTTCCTCTTGTACAGCATTTGTAATGTATAGTCCAAAAGGTAATTTTACTTTGTTTTCTTTCAGTAATCGTGCAACTTCAGCAATTACAAATCCACCCATTCTGTTATCGAGGGCTCTACCTACGTAATTTTTCTTATTCAAAACAATAAATTCATCTTCATAGGTTATAACACAACCTACATGAACCCCTAATTTTTCAACTTCTTTTTTTGATTCACAACCGCAGTCTAAAAATATATTATCTGTTTTGGGAGTTTCTTCTTTCCCCTTGCGCGTGTGAATTGCTGGCCATCCAAATACAGCTTTAACCACACCTTTGTCAGTATGGATGTTAACTCTCTTACTTGGTGCAATTTGATGGTCACTACCTCCATTTCTTCTCAAATAAATAAAACCATCATCCGTTATATAATGAACAAACCAAGAGATTTCGTCAGCGTGAGCCTCAATTACCACTTTATATTTCGCTTTAGGGTTAATAACTCCAACAACACTGCCGTAAGTGTCGGTAAAATATTCATCGATATACGGATTGATATAATCCAACCATAATTTCTGTCCTGCCGACTCAAATCCCGTAGGCGAGGCGTTGTTTAAATATTTCTTTAAGAACTTCTCTGATTTTGAAGTGATAATTGTTTTTAATTTAGCCATAGCTAATTACTAATTTAGATTGTGAATATACTAGGTATTTAATTAATCAGATACATCCTATTGTAAGAATTTGGTAATTTTTTTGACAATGGGGTATATTGTATAAAACTTCATTTAGATTTATTACATTTACGATTGTCAAAAAAAAACTGGAAGAATGAAAAAACTTATATTTTTAGTTTCACTTTTAATTTCGATTGGAGTTTCCTCTCAAGAACCTTCGGAAGAGTTTTTACAAAAGTTGTATTCATTGGGGGCTACAGATTCTACAGCCCAAGCCCAAATGATGTACAATAAAGGAGTTGCTTTAATGGAGGTTCATAATTATTCAGAAGCAATTACATTTTTCAATCAGGTATTTAATTACGATACTGATTTTGCTTTAGCTTATTTGAATCGAGGGATTTGCTATATGGAATTGGGGTCTTCTGACAAAGCAATTGGAGATTTAAAAAGCGGACTAGAAAAAGATCCTAAATTGCATTTAGCGCATTATGAAATGGGCGTTATTTACGAAAAAGAGAACAAATTGGAAGAGGCCATAACAAGTTATTCGGCAGCAATTAAGTTGAACCCAAAAGAGGCTAAGTATTATTACCATAGAGGTGTGTTGGTTTTTCAAAAAGAAGAATACCAGAAAGCAAAAGATGATTTTACAGTTGCGGTTAGTTTAGAAAGTAACCATGCATATGCTTATAATGATAGGGGAAGTGCTAATTTGAAGTTGGATGATTTAGACGCTGCTATTGCGGATTATATAAAAGCAACTGAATTGAACCCTAATTTAGATTTTGCCTTTAATAACTTAGGGTCTGTTTACCGAAAGAAAGGAAAATTCGAGGATGCGATTAAAGCTTACAATAGCGCACTTTTAAACAAGAGAGACTATTACATTGCCTTTAATAATAGAGGTTTAGCAAAATTGGGTAAGAAAGATTACGAAGGAGCGATAAAAGATTTTACTAAGGCTATCTCACTTAAAAATGATTATGCTTTTGCTTTTAATAACCGATCTTCTGCATACATATTGCAAGAAGAATGGGATAAAGCCATTACAGATTGTGACAAGGCAATTTCTTTAAATGTTGATTATGCGTATGCATATTATAACCGAGCGATAGCTAAAGAGATGAAAAGAGATTTGGACGGAGCTTGCGCAGATTGGGAAGTAGCAGGGAATTTAGGATTGGAAGCAAGCCGCTCGTTTTATAGCTCTTCGTGTAAATAATTTAGATTAAAAGGATAGGTGATGAAAAATATACTACTATTATCAATAATTGTAATTTCTTTTAATTCATTGGCTCAAAACATATCTGTGCCTTTTGATAAGAAAATCTTTAAAGAGAAAAAGGATGCTTTCAAAATTGCTGTTGACAATCTGGATGAAGGAGATAAGTTTTACGAATTAGGCCAGAATCCCGCAATAGGATTCTCTATTTGGAGCAAAGCAATTCCTTTTTATAAAAAAGCAAACGATTTCAATCCAGATAATGCTACTTTAAATTATAAATTAGGAAACTGTAATTTGGTGTCAATACATAAATATCATGCTTTAGATTATTTTTTGCAGGCGTATAAATTGAAGCCAACGATTGCTAAAGACATTCATTACAAAATAGGTAGAGCTTATCAGTATCAATATAAATTTGATGAGGCATTACATGAATACGGTTTATTTAGGAAGACGCTAAATAACGATACAGATGCAAAGGTAATTGTTGAATTAAATAGATTTATCAAACAGTGTGAAACGGGAAAAACATTAATGGACTTCCCTGAAAGAGTATGGATTGATAATTTAGGAAAGCAGATTAATACCGAATACCCCGATTATGCACCTTTAATTTCTGCAGATGAATCTGTAATTATGTTTACTTCAAGAAGGTCAAACAGTACGGGAGGAGAAATTGTCGGAGCAATGTATAATGAAGATTTATACATTTCTGAAAAAGATAAAGATGGAAATTGGAGTCCAGCAGTTGGAATCAGTGAAAAAATAAATACAAAAGGACATGATGCTACTGCAGGGTTATCTCTTGATGGATTATCATTATTTGTCTACATGGATAATGGCGATAGAGGAAATCTTTACATAAGTAATAAACTGGAAGATGGATGGGAGAAGCCAAAAGGAGTAGGGAAAAATATAAATGGAAAGAAAACGAGAGAAACGGGTGCTTGTTTTACTTTTGATAAAAAATCATTTTATTTTGTTTCTGACCGTGAAGGAACGCATGGAGGTACTGATATTTGGAAAACTGACTGGGATGAGGAAAAAGAGGAATGGGGCAAACCTGTTAATATTGGAGATGTAATTAATACGAATTACGATGAGGTAGGTGTGTTTATACATCCAGATGGTAGAACCATGTATTTTTCATCAAAAGGTCACCAAGGGATGGGAGGATTTGATATTTTCTATTCTATAATGAATGATGATGGCACATGGAATGAGCCAGTAAATATAGGATACCCTGTATCTACGCCGGATGATGATGTACACTTTGTTATTTCTGCAAGTGGTAAACATGGTTATTATTCTTCTTTTAGAGAGGTTGATGGAATGGGAGAGAAGGATATTTATATGATTACCTTTTTAGGAGGTAAGAAGGAGCCTCTCTTAAGTACAGAAGATAATTTATTAGCTAGTATTACAGCGCCAATTAAGGAGGAGTTAATTCAGCCAAAAGTGGCTGTAAGTGCAAAGAATCTATCTATACTAAAAGGCTTAGTTTTGGATGCTGAAACAAAACAGCCTGTCAAGTCTTTTATTGACTTAGTAGACAATGGAACACAAGAGCACATTTCAGAATTTAACAACGACCCTATAACTGGTAAGTTTTTAATGTCTTTACCCGCAGGTAAGAATTATGGTATTGCTGCTAAATCAGAAGGATATCTGTTTCATTCAGAAAACTTTGATATTCCAGCAGATGCGGGATTTAAAGAGTACGAGAAAGTTATTTATTTAAATAAAATTAAGAAAGGTGTTAGTATTGTTTTGCGCAATATTTTCTTCGATACGGATAAGTATTCTTTAAAGGCAGAGTCAAAAATAGAGTTGGATCGATTGATACAGTTGTTGACTGATAATCTTAACTTGAGAATTGAAATTTCAGGACATACAGATACACATGGTTCTTCTTCATATAACCAACGTTTATCTGAAGATAGAGCAGGAGCCGTTGTTGATTATTTAGTAGTGCATGGATTTGGTAGAGAGCGTTTTGAATTTAAAGGAGTTGGCGAGGCGAAACCATTGGTTACCGATGCTGAAAGAGATAAAATGAAATCTAAAAAAGATAGAGATGATGCCGATGCAAATAATCGGAGAACCGAATTTATGATTATCGATTAAATTATTGCGTATATTTACAATATTGCAGTTATATCTTCGCCAATTTGATGGTCATATATATTGTTGTATTCATCACAATATTAAAACATTTAGCCCTTTAGCTCGTAGCATATTGATATGCCCTAGTTATCTATTTTTTTATGAGTTTTCAAAACATTTTATACATATTGTTGTGTTTTAGTTTAGCCTCTTGTAGCTCTGTTGTTTCCGATAATGCTTCAGAGAAAGTTATAGAGACTTTAGAGTTCTCTTCAAACTTAAAAGCTTCGTTAAAGGGTTATATCGCTCAACCCAACTCTGAATCACCTCAGATAAAAAAGGTGTACGACATGAACAAGTTCGCTCCATTTTGGGTAAATGAACGAATGGAGTTGTCTAATGTTGGTGTAGAATTTTCAAATATTTTGTTTAAATCCATGCATTATGGTTTGGATACTATGCGATACGATGTAATTGAATTGAGAGATAAAATAAATGGCTTGGACGAAATTAAATCGGATATCTCTGCTATTGAATTAGATGTTCTTCTGACGGTTCAGTATTTTAAATTTTCAAACGACATTTCAAGAGGAATAGTTGATACATCACTATATCATCCAGAATTTGGAAATCGTAAACCTAGTAAAGATTTAAGCGAATACTTGTATGCATCTCACAAAGAGGGAAACATTATTGAAAAACTTTTGGATTTAGAACCGCAAAAAGATGAGTATAAAAAACTCCAGGCTGGTTTAGCTCTATTTTTAACTAATCATACTCTTGTTGATTCTTCTTTAAAAGTTCACGCTTATAAAAAGAAGAGTTCTGATGCTGATTCGATAAGAACTTACAAAGAAGCTAAAGAGGCATTGGTTTTACATGATTATATCGTTTCCAACCAAGTTGATGATTCAGTATTCTTAAAAGGTCTTCAAGCTTTTCAGATTAACCATGGTTTAAAGCCTGATATGAAAGTTGGAAAAAATACAGCTAAAGCGTTATCTGGTAATCCATTTGAATTTTACAAAAGAGCCGCAGTTTCACTAGAGAAATGGAAATGGGTAGATGATTGGAAAGATGAGTATATCTTAGCAAATATAGCTACCTATAAATTGAAGTTTTATAAAGATGAAAATTTAATGCAAGAGCATAAAGTTGTTGTTGGGACGATTGGGAATAAAACTCCTGAACTTGACAGTGAAATTGAATATATGGTAGCTTATCCGTTTTGGACAGTTCCGAAAAGTATTAGAAATGGGGAGCTTGTTCCGAAATCAAAAAAGGATTCTACGTATTTATCAAGAAACAATTACCAATTACTTAAAGGAGGAAAGGTAGTGGAAATGTCTAGTGTATATTGGAAAAATATATCTAATGATAATTTTGATTACACAGTTCGTCAACGTGGAGGAAGGAGCAACGCGCTTGGTTTGATAAAATTTTATTTTAAAAATAAACATTCGGTCTATTTTCATGACACACCTAGTAAAGGAAAATTTCTGAACGACATCAGGGCTTATAGCCATGGGTGTGTTAGAGTTGATGAACCAATGAAATTGGCTGAATATCTACTTGCAAGAGATGGTGAAATATTTCAAATAGATAGTGTTCAAGCTACTATTGATAAGAGACAAAGAAAAACGTTTACTTTGAAAAATAATATGCCTGTATATATTCGTTATATTACTGCTGAAGGAGATGAAGAAGGCAATATTAGATTCTATCCTGATATATATAGAAAGGAAAAGGAGTTAGAAGAGATAATGTTTCCTATTGCTGAAGAAATTGAAGTTTAACTATTTAATAAAACTTACGTTTCCAGATTGATTCAGTACAAATTCTTTCCTTGAATTTACAATTCTAGAACGTGATAAATAACTTCGACTCGGATAGTAGATAAAATAGCAGCTTCCACCTTGCAGTTTATTAACTGTTTCTTCATACCCTTCTTTCTCAATTGCTGGACATCCAAAACTTCTTCCTAACCGCCCATTTGATTCTATGTACTCACAACTCACGTAATCTGCACTGTGAACAACTACACCTCTATTTCTTGCATTGTCATTTGAGTATTCTTGACCATCTAGTTTCATGGATAAATCATGACGGCCATTGTAAAGTTCACCAGTGATAAAAAAACCAAGACAAGTTTTATGACTACTTTGTTCATTAGAGAATTTAGAAGCAAATTCATATCCAGTTTTCATTCCATGGGCTACAAGTTTTTTCTCCACCAAAATTCTCTTTTCCATATCAATAATAAACATACGTTCAGTATTTGCAGAAAGACTCATGTCAATAATGGTTAAGAATTTTTTGTTTCTAAGTTTGTTTTTTAGGGATAACTCAGAATATCCTTTAAGCGCTATTTCCAAAACTTCAAAGCTAAGGTGCTGATCGTTTATTTCTTTGAATAAATCTAAAGTATATTGACTTAATGGGGTGAAAGATTCCTCCTTCTCCTTATTATTCGAGTCAACTTTTAGGGTAATAGTTTTAGTTGGATTGAAAGTAACTAAAACAAATAATAGGAATGCTTTCATTGATACCATTGCGTGCAAATATAATAAACTAGGTTAAATTATTGATTGTTTGTCAATGGTTTATGAACAATTGCATACCATAATATATATTAAAATGGATTTAATGGATCTAAGTTGTTCCTAATCTTATAGCTACTTGACTTTCAATTTTCCTATACAAATTAGAGGGACTAAGAGTGCGCCAGTTTACCATGTTTAATTGTCCTCCTAGAAGAAAGTAAGAGTCTATATTTCCACTTTTCAACTCTTCTAAAACATGCTCCCGAAAATTTAAAGCTGCTATCCATCCATCTTCAATATCTTCAAACCATTCTTCATAATAACAATCATCGGAATAATGAAAATTTAGAACGTTTTCTCCTATTAGAATGAATTTATTAATGCCTTCCTGTATTAAAATTTCAATAATATCTCTTTTTAAAAACATAATATCATTGTAAAGACAGTCGTTCCATTCTCCAAAAAGCTCAATAACACAATAACCATCATCGTAATCTGCAAAAAGTAACTTAATAAATAAGGTTGTAGAATCTATGTTGTCCCATTGTGGATGGATATAGTGATCGTAAATTTGATCTGTATAATGCGTTTCTGAATACTCCCTCTGAAAGAAAGGTGATCTTGGGTCACCCTCTGCTGTATAAAGGTTTCTCCAGTTGTAATAAGGCTCAATTGTGTGCAAAGTAATTCTCTTTTTACAAAATTAGAAAAATCAGTTTATATAGTTAGACTTCATGCAAGATATTGTTACAGTAATAAAACAGGTTAATTCCTATTTTCTAAAGTCATAAAACAGTAGTTTTGTGTACAATAGAAAAATAAAAAATTATTATGGTTAAAGGATATATTTATTTAATAGCAACATTGACGACTTTTGCGCTGCTTTTTACAAGTTGCGGAGAGGATGAATTAAAGTTGCATACCCCAGAGTTCAATATGATTTCTTCTATAGATAATCATGCTGTTATTTTTTCATATGACTTCATGAAATTAATGGACAAGTCTAAGGTTCAAAATTCAGAAGATATGCCAATGGAGGTTAAAATGGCCATGAGTATTTACATTGGGAATATGCTTAATTCTAGCAATATGGGAATTCGTTTAGAAGGAAACAACCATGTAGTAATCACAACTGCTGATAATGGAGAGGCTGACTTGGTTTTTTTATCTGCTGAAGTTGTAAATGAGGATAAAGTAAAAAAAGGTGTAAAAGATTTTTTTAAAGGAAAGTCTTTTGAAGAAGATGGTTTACATTTTATAGAACATAAATTTTCAAATACACTGGCTGCTTGGGACAAAGATCATATACTATTTATTCATACTGAAAATGATGCCATTGATTTAAAGATAAAAGCGAAATCAATTTTAGAGGCAAGAATAGTTGAAGGGGCAGAAAATGATGTTCTCGAGAATTATTTGAATCGCGAAGACGATATGAATATGATAGTTTATCTGGATAAATGGATGGAATTATTAAAAAAAGAAGCGGAGGTAGCTGCGTTGGACGAAGATTTTTTAAGTCTTTATGATAGCACATATATTATTGGTTCAGGTAATTTTTTGCCGGGAAAAATTGTTTTTGAAATGGAAATGCATGGAGATAAATTAAAAAATTCTAAATACAATTTACTTCCTGGAAAACCAATTTCAAATGATTTTATGAACTATTTATCAAATGAAGTCCCAATGATGTTTGGAGTTGCTTCCATAAACATGGATGCAGTTTTTAATATGATGCTTCAAAATGATGAAGTGAAAGGTCTATTTAGTAATAGAGTACAAGAAATTGGCTGGACAGAAAAACAAATGAGAGGTTTATTTACTGGAGAATTTTCTGCCTCTTTAATAGGTGTTGAAATGAAGCCTAATCCATTTTATGAATTCCAGTCTTTAATGGATGATGACTTCTTTTCCGATATGGATGAGTCAAATATTTCACTCCCAACAGAAATCCCTTCTCCCGTTTACCTTTTTACAATAGGATTAAATAATCCGGATAAACTAAAATCCTTATTTACAACTCTTCGTATAACAGAAAATAAAGAAGGGTATTTTATTGCTGGTAGTGATGGTTTTTTTGTCTTTGGTGACAATAAACTGATGCTTACTTCAGATGAAAGTGTAGCGGCTAAATTAGGAAAAGGAGAGGTGCTTAAGGAGTATAAGCCATCCAGCGAAATTAGCTCTTCATTGTATGGAGAAGTTATACCAAATCTAGATAATTTGCCTCAAGCCTTAAAAGATATGGTAATTACAAATGCTGGTAATGAAGGTGGAGAATTGTTGAAGTTTATGACTGAATTTGAAAAAGTTACTTTCTCAGGTAGCTTTGATAAAATGAAATTGGAAGTAGTAATGGCAGACAAAGAAACCAACTCTATTGAAGTTATAACGGGTAAATTAATGAAACAAGTCATGCAAAATATGAGCTTGTTCATTTAAGCATCCTTTCAGCTATAGTTATTGCTCATTGCCAAATGATAGGTTTAATCGTTTGTTTATATAGTAGAAAGGTTGAAAATTATTTCGAACTCACCATGTTTGAATATTACTAGAATTATTTATTATGGAGAAATTATTTCTTGGGATATTAATTGCTGTTGGTTTGTCAATTCAAGCGGATGCGCAAAAGGTTTTTTCCACAGACAGCAAATACGATGCAGATGTGAAGGTGTTTGTTGCAAGCAGCAAATATGATGCAGATTTAGTTGTGTTTAAATGCGCTTCAAAATACGATGCTAAAGACAATAAAGGGTTGTGGTTTTTTGTGAAGAGCAAGTACGATGCTGATAAAAAGGTGTTTTTTGTCGATAGCAAGTATGAAGCAGATCTACTTATTTTCTTTTCTGGTAGCAAGTATGATGCAGAATGGAAAAAATCTTCCAAAAAGCACTTAATGTATTAAATGAATAAAGCTTAAAGAAAAAAAACCAAACCTAAGTTTGGATTTTTTTAATTTGTAAATATCATTAAGACTTTTCTTCTTTTTTAGCTTTAGGTGTTGCTTTTTTAACTGCCGGTTTCTTCGCTGTTTTTTTCGGCGCTGTTTTTTTCTTAGGTTTAGCAGCAACAATTTTCACAGTTTTTTTCCTTTTACGCGTATTTCCGTAGGATCCTCGTGTTCTCTTGCCCTTCGTTGTTTTGATATCTCCTTTTCCCATTGTTTTGTATTTAAATTATTGTAGTAAACTATTGTTCAATGGAAAGGTACTAATTTATCTTAAAATAGACGATTAATCAAGCTAATTATAAATATTAGTTTTAAATTAAGTGCAATAAAGTTATTATCTGTAAACATTTAATAGATTTCTATAGATTATAGAAATTGCGGTGATTGTACTAATAGGCTTTCTCTATTTCAATTATTGTAACTTTACCATCTTGAGTTTTGCTCTTCGCAGTATACGAATCATTGGTAACTGCCACAATTTCTATGTAAACAACCGATCCTTCAAATCGTTTAGCGCTCTTCTTTCCCTTTACTCTTTGAAGTGTTAACGTATAAGTACAAGTGGAAGTCCATTCAATAAAGAATTTATATTTCTGCCGTTCACGGTTATACCTTTCGAATTGATATTTATTCTTTCGCCTAATTTTTATATCGCCTCCAGATGGTCCAGTCATTTCAAATTTTCCTTTTCGGAATTTTTCACAATCTAGTTCAGTAATAACAGCTTGCGAACACATAGAGTTTATAGAAAATAGCAATATAAAGGAGGTGAATATGCGCATTAAATCATTAATGTATTATTAATCGTTCAGTCTTAAAGTCAGAATTATTCTTAACAGAAATAATGTATACGCCTTTTGGCCACTTTGAAACATCAAGTGTGCTAATTGTCGATTTAGTTTCAAACTGAAAAATAGTTTGTCCAAGGCTATTCAATATTTCAATAGAATACAGCCCGGGAGGCAATTTAGAGGCGTCAAGAGATAACTTTGATTGTGCAGGGTTTGGATAGATAGAGAATTCATTTAAATTATATTCCGGAACATCTATAGGTTCTTCAGTGCCGTTATAAATTGATACATTATCAATATACACGTTATTTCCTTGCCTGTTGGTAGTCTCAAATTGAATCATAATAATATGACCTTGATAAGCAGATAGGTCAATTGAATCCCTTCTCCAGTGTGAATGATAGGCTGGGACGAAATCAATAGATAAAGTATCTAGCGTTTCTAATTCATCACCTGTTTTTTCATAGACATTTTCAGAGAAAGTTTGACCACAATCACCAGAAACGAAAACTTTTAATGTGTCTTGCAATGATGGACTAGAACTTTTTTTCTGATATGCGACATCAAATTTTAATGTAGTACTTCCTGCTATAGGAATTAATAACTGAGGTCCAATAAGACCATCTTTTTGACTATCGCGGGGATCGTAATCATATAGCTGCATTGATGCAGAATAATTACTCCAAATTAACCCTTCTGTTGGAATTGCGTCCCAGGATATACTGTTGTCAGGATTCATAATGTACCACTTATCTGAATCAAAACCATTTTCAAAGTCCTCGACAAAAGGTAGGTTGTAAAAACCTGTTCTGTTAAAGCTGTATAAGCTACGGTTGTTAATTTCATCGTATTCTGGAGCTCCAGATGTTATTGTAGCAATTATACTTAATTCTTGATTACCGTAGGTGGATGTGGTTATGCTTGGTAATTGAAGGATTATGGTATCATTGGCAATAAGCGTCCCTGTCCAATTATAGTTTTGAGAAACTCCGGAATTAATCGAATAAGCAACATCTATTGCGGTGATTGTACTATCTCCTAAATTTTTAATTGTTACAGTAGGAGAGAAGTTGTCTGTACAAACCAATTCATTTTTAGCTGGATTTGTTACATCAATAATAGCAACGTCCCATTTTATACTTGTGGGATCAATAGGGGTATTTGTGGCACTTAGATACAAAAATGCTGCATATACATCAATTAAACCCATTCCGTAGATGTTGTCTTCTCCAGCAACACCTAAATCAATTGCAGTTAAATACAATGCCCAAAGCAACTCTTCTCCAGAAAGATAGGGGAAAGCTTCTTTTAATAGTAAAATTGCTCCGGAAACATGCGGTGAGGCCATACTAGTTCCCGAAATCGTATTGTAGCTGTCGCTGCCCCAAGCAGAGCGAACATTTTGACCTGGTGCGACCACTTCTGGATGGATAGATAATGATCCCGTTCCTGGACATTGTTTGGGACCAACACTAGAAAAAGAACTAATCGGATGCGGGAAAGCTACGTTTCCATTAACACTACCTACACTAAATGTGTTTACCTCGGAGGTGTTTATTCGTTGTGGTGCCGAAACCGTTGTGTTGGAAGGTCCAAAATTACCGCCAGAAAAAACGTTTGCAATACCTGCGGCTTCAATTGCGTTCATAAGATTTACAACATAACCACCACATTGCGCTGTGTCAGGTTCATCATACCATCTCCAACTATTACTAATTACATCAGGAATATCTGAAGTAGTGGAAATATCTCCATCCGGATTCAGAGCCCATTCAAAAGCAAGTATCATGTCTGCAATTGGTGGTAAAGTTCCTACAGTTGAATTAACGTAGTCGTTTGCAATCCAATAAGATTTAAAAGCAACCCCAATCGTATCTTTAGTTAATGTATCTAACCCTAAAATAGTTCCTAAAGTATGAGTGCCATGATCACTTATGGCTCCGTTTGGTTCAGAACTAGCCCAAGGAAACCAAGATTGCGAAGTGGGGAAAAAGTTCCCCATATATCTACTACTAAAAGCAGGATGATTTGGCCAAACTCCCGTATCGTAATCGTAGACAATTCTTCCCCGACCAGTATAACCAAGAGCCCACATAGCAGGCGCATTAATCGCTTGCAATCCGTTTTCTACTCCTCCTGGAGTTCTTTGAGAATTTACTGAATTGATTTTGAAAGAGTCGTGCATTATGATTTTATCATTTTCAAAATCTAAAAGCGCTATACTAGTTTGCGTATTTAGGAAATCAATTAAATCTGGCTTTGCCTCTAGAATAATGAGGTTAACCACCCAAAACTGTTTCAAATTTCGATAAGAGGTTTTGTAATGGCTCTCTATATATTCAATTATTTCTGTCTGACTGATTTCCGCCTGATTCTGTAATTGCTCAATGACAATTTTTGGTCGCTGATCAACAGGAATTTCATTTTCCTTGAATTCATTATTTAGGTAATAGCAATCTACATTTTCCTTAAACTCAATTCTAATTGAGATAAAATCATTGGAGTGTGCCTCCGATATTACAGATTGTAATTCAGCGGATAATAGTCCTTGTCCATTAATTGTAAAACAAAACAATACCAAAACAATAGTAAAAAATATTCTTAACATAGTTTACTTAAATTAGTAAATACTAGGGAAATCTTTGGGATTTACTTCGTTCATCATTTCGTAAATTGCATCGAAAATATCTTCCACACTCGGTTTAGAGAAGTAATCTCCATCCGAACCATAAGCAGGTCTATGTTCTTTTCCTGCTAAAGCAATTGGCGCAGAGTCTAAATGTTGATACCCTCCTTGCTTTTGCAACACCTGCTGCATCATATATGCAGTTGTTCCGCCTGGAAAATCTTCATCAATAAAAATAATTCTATTTGTTTTCTTTAAAGATGCTGTGATGTCGTGATTAATATCAAACGGCATCAAAGTTTGAACATCAATAAGCTCTACAGAAATACCTTGATTTTCTAATTGCTCTGCAGCAATTTGGCATAAATTGAATGTCGATCCATAACTCACAACAGTAACATCTTTTCCTTCTTTTACTGTTTCGACCAAGCCAATAGGTGTTTTAAATTCGGATAAATTCGTAGGTATTTTTTCCTTCGAACGATAGCCGTTTAAACACTCAACTACCAATGCTGGATCGTCACCTTCTAACAAGGTGTTGTAGAACCCAGCAGCCTTTGTCATGTTGCGCGGAACACAAACATGGATGCCTTTTACCAAGTTAATGATTCCTGCCATAGGCGATCCAGCATGCCAAATACCTTCTAATCGGTGACCTCTTGTTCGGATAATTAAAGGAGCTTTTTGTCCACCTTTAGTTCTCCACTGAACAGTAGCTAAATCATCACTCATAATTTGCAGGCAATATAAAATATAATCCAAATACTGAATTTCGGCGATTGGACGTAAGCCACGCATAGCCATTCCAATTCCTTGTCCAATAATAGTGGCTTCTCGAATACCTGTATCAGCAACCCTTAAGGTTCCAAATTGCTCTTGCATTCCCTCCATTGATTGATTAACACCACCTATTTTACCAGTGTCTTCTCCAAATGTGATTACTTCAGGGTATTTCTCAAATAATTTTCTAAAATTTTCTTTTAAGATAATACGTCCATCATCTGTCGCTTCATCATCATACACAGGAGGAACTTCCTTAATTTTTAAAGGGCTCTGCTTTGATTCGGAATATAGATAAGAAGCGTATCTCTCATGTGTTTCTTCAATACTGTTATTTATCCAGGCAATTAAATTTTGTTTTGCAGAACCAGATTCTTCTTTAATTAAACGAAGAGCTTGTTTTACTGTTTTTATTACATCTTTTCGAATTGGTTCAATTGCCTTTTTCAAGGAATCGGTAATTACAGCAATTTCTTCATTTCCCGTTTCTTTGGTTACTGCTTCTAATAAAGTAAGCACAGTATCCACATCTTTCTTAATTCCCTCTACAAAATTTGCCCATGCTTTCTTTTGTTCTACTCGAACTTTTTTCTTGGCATCTTTACGGATAGTATCTAATTCGTCTTCAGTTGCTATCGCTTCCCCTGCTGCATTATCAGAGCTAAGCATCCATTTTTTCATTTGGGCAATACAATCAAATTCTTCCGCCCACTTTAATTGTTCAGGAGTTTTATATCGTTCATGAGAACCAGAAGTAGAATGACCCTGAGGCTGTGTTACTTCTTGCACATGAACTAAAGTTGGCACGTGGTTTTCTCTGCAATAACTTATAGCTTCCTTGTAGGTTCGCATCAAAGAAGGGTAATCCCATCCTTTAACTTTATAAATTTTAAAACCGTTAGAATCCTCTGCCTTTTCGAAACCTGATAACGCATCTGAAATACTAGCTTTTGTAGTTTGGAATTTTTTAGGTACAGATATTCCCCAGCCATCATCCCAAACAGATATTGCCATAGGAACCTCCAAGACACCGGCTGCGTTCATTGTTTCCCAGAATAAACCTTCGGAAGTACTTGCATCTCCTATTGTCCCGAAAGCAACTTCATTTCCTTTATTACTAAAATTAGTAAAGCCTTCTAGTTCTGGGATATTTCTGTACATTTTTGAAGCCAATGCTAAACCAAGCAAACGCGGCATTTGTCCAGCAGTAGGAGAAATATCAGCACTGGAGTTCTTTTGGTTCATTAAGTTTTTCCAACTTCCATCTAAATTTAAACTGCGTGTTGCATAATGACCGCCCATTTGGCGACCTCCCGAAGTAGGCTCATTTTCTATTTTGGTGTCAGCATATAGTCCAGCATAATAATCTTTAATACTTAGAGCACCAATTGCCATCATGAAAGTCTGATCTCTGTAATAGCCAGATCTAAAATCACCATTTTTAAATTGCTTTGCCATTGCCAGTTGGGCAATTTCTTTGCCATCTCCAAAAATTCCGAATTTAGCTTTGCCTGTCAAAACTTCTCTTCGACCTAGTAAAGACATCTCTCTACTGATGCAAGCAATTGTATAATCTGCGATTACTTCTTTTTTAAAAGTATCGAACTTACTGTAGTCTTTCTCCTCCATTGTCGTCTCCTTGTCTTGCGCCATATTCTGTTTCATTTAAGTATTGAGCCTGAACCAAAAATGTGTTTGATTACATGGCTTAATGTCGCGCGAAAATACTAAATATAGGTGAGAATTCAAAGGGTTTTAAGATTTCAATTATCGGATAAAATTTAGTTGTTTCACACAATAAAAAGTGCTTTTAGCCTTGCTAGCAAATCCATTTGACTTATTAGACCGAGCGAGTCTATGTTAGATAGAACCCTATTGAATTAACTAAAAAGTCAATAATTTTCTTCGCCCACATTGGGCCATTGCCAAATAAGCAAAATCCAAGTTTGCTTCGAAAACCAACTCTAAGGTAACAGGAAAAGTTTCTTTATATGCCTCATAGCTTTTTAAAGCAGGCATGTTGGCGATTTTTCCTTCATTTGAGATTAAATCAGACAATCCAAGGCCAAGTCTAGCACCAGCAGTAATTCCAAAATTTTCGGTCCCCATCATATAGCCACCAAAACCAACTGTAATTCCAAAAATATTATTGTTAAAGTAATTTGGATTAAATTCTTCCGTATAAAAATCGTCTGTTCTATTACCGTTACTGATTAGTGACACTCGTGGTCCAATTTCGACATATCTACCATCTTTGTTGTGACGATACATAAAAATGATATCCATTTTTGTAAATGTGATTTCTGAACTGTGTTCCTCAGTTGGTGTAATCGTTGAAGAACTATCTAGTTTTGGAAGGTCTATGTCATATCTGAATGCTTGCTTAAAATCACCATAAATAAAATCTACTGTAATTTCATGATTTTTGTTAAAATTAAGTCCAATTTTTCCTCCAAAAAAACCTGATCCATTCAGTCTGTGGTTGTATTTGGTATCGTTCCATATATTAGCGTTGTTCAGTATTCCAAATCCATACCCTCCTTTTATTCCAATGTCTAGCCAACTTTGTGCAAAACTTATGTTTACAACAAACAATAGAAATATTACAGAACTTATTTTTCTCATTATATTTGTTTTTTTGCAAAGGTAAATAACTATAGTATATTTATCTTTTTAGAAGTGTTATTAAATGAAATAAAATTATTTTTACAATAGGTAAATATCTAGATTAAATAATTCTATTTTAAGTAATTATTATATAAAACGTCAAAATGAAGTTATTAGAGGGTAAAGTGGCCATTATAAGTGGTGGAACGAGAGGAATCGGAAAAGGTATCGCGTTAAAATTTGCACAAGAAGGTGCGGATGTTATATTCACTTATGTGTCAAGTGAAGAGACAGCTAATGCTGTTGAAAAAGAAATAGGGGCCTTTGGAGTAAAAGTAAAAGGATACAAATCTAATGCTGCTAACATGGAAGATGCAGTGGAATTGATTGATAAAGTTGTTGAAGAGTTTGGGCAGATTGATATCTTAGTGAATAATGCAGGAATAACTAAGGATGGCTTATTAATGAGAATGTCAGAAGAGAATTTTGATGATGTCATAAAAGTTAACTTAAATTCTGTTTTTAACATGACAAAAGCCGCGTTAAGAACTTTCTTGAAACAGAAGAATGGTTCCATCATTAATATGAGTTCTATCGTTGGGGTTAGAGGAAATGCAGGTCAAGCAAATTACGCTGCTTCGAAGGCTGGAATAATAGGTTTTACTAAATCAATTGCTGCTGAATTAGGTTCGAGGAACATTAGGTGTAATGCTATCGCACCGGGATTTATCGCAACAGAAATGACGGAAAAGTTGGATCCAGAAGTGGTTAAAGGATGGTCAGATAGTATCCCTTTGAAACGTCCGGGAACACCTGAAGACATTGCAAATGCAACGGTTTTCCTTGCGTCGGACATGAGCACATACATAAGTGGTCAAGTATTGAGTGTATGCGGTGGTATGTTGATGTAATTTTCAATCAGAAAATAAATGACCATAGAATTTAGTTATCCAGTTTGGTATGTGCTTATATGCATATTAATGGGATTGCTGTATTCATTTGTATTCTACAGAAAAGAAAAATTATTTAAAGAGGTAAATAAAGCTTTGGTATATGCCATGGGTTTTCTTCGTTTTACATCGGTTTTTATTCTGACATTGTTATTACTTGAGCCGCTGATTGAAATTGAGAACCAAATAATTGAAAAACCCGTCCTGGTTATTGCGCATGATAACTCCGAAAGTTTGTTGGTAAATAAGGATTCTGCATTTATAAATTCAGATTATTTAATTTCTTTGACTTCGTTTAAAGAAAAACTAGAGGAAAAGTACGAAGTGAAAACATTTACATTTGGAGATGAAGTTCAACCAGGACTAGAAATTGATTTTACCGATAAGGAAACTGGATTTTCAGACTTGCTTAATGAGCTATATACGCGCTATTATGGGAGGAATTTAGGAGCGGTAATATTGGCCAGTGATGGAATTGTAAACAAAGGGTCAAGCCCTATATATGATATCAAGAAAATTAAACATACTCCGTTTTTTACAATAGCATTGGGTGACACATTAGAGAGGAAAGATTTGATCCTGAATAATATTGTTCATAATCGCCTAGCGTATAAAGGGAATGACTTTCCAGTAGAAATAGTGGTTAAAGCAAATCAGTTTGCAGGTAGTAAAGCAAAGGTATCTATTGCAAAAGATGGGGTAGAGTTGTTTTCTGAAATGGTGTTTTTTGAAAAAAGCAGTGATATAATTACACTTTCAGCAATACTAGAAGCAAAGAGCACGGGAAAACAAAGATATGTTGTAAACATTGGAGAGTTAGCAGGAGAATTAACCTATGAAAATAATAAAAGAGAATTTTACATTGATATTTTAGATAACAAACAACAAATCTTAATTCTTGCAAAAGCTCCTCATCCAGATATAGCTGCGATGCAATCAGCTTTAGAAAAGAATGTTAATTATGAAGTGAAATCAATGCTTGTTTCCGAATATGAAGGAGAGGGTAAAGGGTATAGTTTGGTAATATTTCATCAACTTCCTTCTGGAAATAAACAACAAAATTTGCTGGTTGAAAAGATTATTAAAATTGGAGTACCTTCTCTTTTTGTTTTAGGATCAGGAACAAATTACACATGTTTTAACGAATATAATTTAGGCCTTGAGTTAATAGGTGTTAATGGAGTAACTAATGTAACAGCTTCTGTAAATAAAACGTTTTCACAGTTCAAAATTTCCGAATCATTAAAGGAGGCAACACCTAAGTTTCCACCATTAAAAACTCCATTTGCAGGTAATTATAAGGTTGCAAATAGCTCCTCTGTTTTGTTACACCAAAAAATTGGAGTGACAGCAACAGATTACCCTTTACTTGTTTTTAATGAAAAGAATGATTCTAAGTATGGTTTTATTATTGGGGAAGGGATTTGGAGATGGAAATTGAATGACTACTCAAATAACAAATCACATGATAATTTTAATGATCTTGTTTCTAAAATGATCCAATATCTAGCGTTAAAGGAAGATAAGAGTAAGTTTCGTATCTATTGTGAAAATACATTTTTGGAAAATCAATCAGTTGTTTTTGAATCAGAGTTATACAACGATAGTTATGAGTTGGTAAACGAAGAAGAGGTGCTGATAGAGATTACTAATCAAGCTGGGGAAGTTTATCCTGCAAAGAGTTTTAGTCGTTCGGGAAATGCCTATCGTTTGGATGCGGGGGTGTTTGAAGTAGGAGAGTATTCTTATAATGCGACTGTAATGTTTGGAGGTAAAAAGCTTGATGAGTCTGGGGAATTTACAGTAACTGAATTAAAAGCTGAATATACAAACGTTGTTGCAGATCACAGTTTGCTGTTTAATATGGCTAATAGCACTGGAGGCAATATGTTTTATCCAAATGAATTGAATAAATTGGCAAAAGCGATTTTCAATAAAGAAGAAATAGTGGATGTATCTTATATAGAAAAGGATGTTTCAGCGGTAATTAACTGGAAATGGATATTTGCCTTAATGATGTTTCTTCTTTCGCTTGAATGGTTTTTGCGAAAAAGAAATGGAGCTTATTAATTACCAAAATAAACTTTATAGTTTATTCTCTTTTTTGGTTAATTTTACTTTAGCGCTTAAATATTATTTCAAAGCAGCTACCTTTTCCCAATGTTGATTTAGCGGTAATTTTCCCCTTATTAACTTCAACGTATTCTTTTGCTATGCTTAAGCCTAGTCCTGTGCCTTTGATGTCTGTAACATTTTCAGCACGAAAAAAGGGTTGGAACAATTGAGATTGAGCATCTTCCGTGATACCTAGACCGAAATCTTCTACAGACAAGGTCAATTCTGTTGCTTTAAAATGAATGCTGAGCTTGGGGTCTTCTTTTCCTATAGAATATTTAAACGCGTTACTTATTAGGTTTGATAACGAATGGTTAAGTAATTTGGGGTCCAGATTCAAATGATAGGGTTCTCCAATGATTACAAAATTTAAAGCACGCCCATCTTCTTGGATAATACTGAATTGGTCAACCAATTTTTGACCAATAGCCACCAAATCCGTATTTTCGGGATGGTAAACTATACTGCCTGAAGTTACTTTGCCTAAAACAAGAATTTCATCTAATAATTCACTCATAGTGGCAATTGCATCTTTTATTCGACCGGATATCTTTGCAAACTTACTCGGCTCTATTTCATTGCCGGTACTAGATAATAATTCATATAATTCTGCATTTGCTTGAATGACTGCTAAAGGTGTTTTGAATTGATGAGATGCCATTGAAACAAAGTTCGTTTTCAGTTCTCCTATCTCTTTTTCTCTCTCTAAGGATTTCAAAAGTTTTACGTTATGACCTTCAGCTGTTTTGAGAAGTGAAAAAATTGTGTTTTTTTGTTGATTTATATTTTTTAAAAAATAGGAAGCAGCAATAAAAATTACTACCGAAGGAGCTGCTATATTCATTAGATAAAAAATTGTACGCACAGTATCGTCTACTTGATTAGCATCTAAAGAAAGAGGAGGCACGCCAATTGCTGTGACAATAACAATTATTAAGAACATTAGCATCCACTTTATTGCAGATTTTTGATTAAGGAATAGCAGCGCACCAATTGGTCCCAAGAAACTCCAAGCTATTACAAAACCTGAATCATTAATTGATCCTAAGCTCCATTGAATTAAAGCTGAAACCCATGTTATACAAGCTAATTGTGCATAAACTAATAGTTTGTAATTATTAGTAAAATGTGAAATAAAAATAGATGGAACCACGATAGCAACAAATACTAAAGGGATTTTTGTAGTTAATCCAAATCCCAAAACAGAGTAATAAAATCCAGCCCATAAAATACCGCAGAAACTACAGCAAGTGGCAATTATAAAAATCAAAGACTTAGTGAGTCTTATTTCTTCGGAATCCGATGAATTATAGCAGTACTTATTGATCGTTTTTTTCATTTTCCTTATCCTTACACTTCTTCATATTTAGTTCCTACTTGAAATGTAATTGATACGACTATTAGGTACTATCGATGAAAATTGTTTCAAAAATCGTTTTTTATTGCGTTCGTATTTTAAGATAAAAACTCAATCAAAGATAGTCTATTTACATTTAAAATTTATTATTGTTCACAATACTCTTTTGATGAACTCTTGATATATATATATTGGAAAGGTTAAGTTATAGTAGTTTTGAAACATGAAGATTGCCGAAGCATTAGATATCGCTTGGTGGAAACTTAAAAGCTTTTACCCATGGGCTAAGCCAAAGCGATTTTGGGCCACATGGCGTCTACTTTTTTCTTTCGGAGTTTTGACTCTTATTTTTCATGTTTATATTCTGCAAGCAATTGGAGGTTTTTTAATCAATACAGATAAGATGCCGGATAAAGTCGATGCTATCTTCGTCTTAGGCGGAAATACTTTTGACAGAAGTAATCATGCGGCAGAATTATATTTTAAGGGTCTTTCAAAAAATATTGTGACTTTAGGGGCTAATGAAGCCATAATAATAAAAACTATTTTTCCCGATACAGCGGATTGGTTAGTTCGGCATTCAGATTGTTTTATTTCCAGAGATCAGCTCATATTAGAAGGGGTTTCTGAAGATCATATTAGAGCACTGGATGTAGGAACTAGTACACGGGAAGAAGCTAATGCAATATTGAACCACTGTAAACAAAATGGCTATGAAAAGATTGTTATTGTGTCAGATAAATTTCACACGCGAAGAATGAGTTTTTCATTTAAAGACTTTGATGTCCACGAAATTGAAGTTTTATTAAGTGGATGTAGTCATTCATTCTACGATGAAAACTTTTGGTGGGAAAGTGAAGAGGGAATGATAATGGTGAATAATGAGTACATGAAATTGCTCTATTATTATTTAAACTATTAACTTGAATGGTCGGCTACAATAACCCATTTAGCATTTTTCATTTTCCATATAAGAGAATAATATCCACCTAAATTTTCAAGCGAATCTCTTTGCAGCTCCCATTGTCCAACCACTTGCACTGTCTCAATGTCAATAAACTCTTTAACTTCGTTGGTGAAAGTTAGTTTACCCATAGCTGATTTATCTGGGTAGCTACGAATGTAATTATTCAATGTGGGTTGCCACCCATAAGTTAATCCAGATTTGCCAATAAATAATAGTGAGTCGGAGTGCCAATAATGCTCCATAAAACATTCGATATCTCCAGTGTTCCAACAAGCTTCTTGTTCACTCATTTTTTGATTTATTATTCCAATTACATTTTTTCGCATATGAATGAAATCCGAATTTTCGGAGTGTTCACATCCACTTAATAAAATTGAAAAGAAAAGGATTTTTAGCGTATATTTTACATATGATAACATAAAAACAAAATTATAATAATAATGTAATGTTGTTTCTATTTGTATTAGAATAAATTTAGATTACTGAACAAGAACAGAAAAAATTTGACAGATTTTGTTTTGAATGAAGTCATAGTTTATCTTTGTACATCCTATCTAATTAGACATTGTATGCGGTAATTAGATTCGGTCTACAGGAATCAAAGAATATGAGCTATTTAGAATTATTCGGAAACAAATTCACCGGTATGGTATCATGGATAATTGACATGGTAACATTTAATGTGGAGTGGAATCAAAATTGGTTTTATGGACTAATTGCCGTCTCGATAGCAGTTTGGGGATTGGAAATAGTATTTCCATGGCGCAAGTATCAAAAGTTAATTCGAAAAGATTTTTGGTTAGATGCGTTTTATATGTTTTTCAACTTCTTCATTTTTGCAATCATTTTAGAATCTGTCTATATTTTGTTCGAAACATATTTTACCACTCATGGTTTGCCAATGGATAAACTTGCTTTATTTAGTGAACAGAGTCCAACCTGGGTAATAATAGTTGTTTTCTTTGTTTTGAGTGATTTTTTTCAATGGTTTACGCATCTATTGTTACACCGATATAGCTTTTTATGGAGATTTCATAAAGTTCATCATTCGGTTGAAGAAATGGGGTTTTCTGCACATCTTCGCTATCATTGGATGGAGAATATATTTTACAAACCACTGAAAACATTGGCGTTAATGCTTGTCATTGGTGCTCAACCAGAGCATGCTTTTTTTGTGCATTTCTTTTCTATTACAATCGGCCATTTAAATCATGCAAATGTTCGTATTACTTGGGGTCCTTTAAAATACGTTTTTAACAATTCAGTAATGCATTTATATCACCATGCTAAAGACTTGCCAGCCCATAGGGTAAACGGAGTCAACTTTGCAATAAGCTTGAGTATTTGGGATTATATTTTTAAAACGAATTATATCCCTCAAGATCAAGATGGGTCTTATGCGCTTGGATTTGAAGGAATTGAAAACTACCCAAAAGGATTCTGGGGGCAGTTAGTTTCTGGATTTAGAAAAAATAATCAATAGCAACATAATAGTTATCGTGCTCTTTGAATTATTATAGATGTATAAATAAGTTTATTTAAGAATCATTATCACTTTTAGATCCTTTTTTAAGCAGTTATATTAGTATATCTTTCGGGGTTGATAAAAACAATCGAATGTTTTTACTTTCAAAAAGGTTAACCGCGCTTACTAAAGGGTACTTGGTTATGTTAAATTAATATTTTCAATTACTTGCTTCTTTTCTGTATCAACGTGATTTTTTCTAAAGACAAAATTATGGTCAAATGCGTCGATTAAAATAGCTTCGTCTGAACTCACGCTACCTGCAAGCATCTCTTTTGAGAGTTGATTTAAAATCTCTTTCTGTATAACTCTCTTAACCGGTCTAGCACCGAATTGAGGGTCATAGCCAAGTTCAGCTAATGCGGTTATTCCTTCTTTCGTAATATCAACCTTAATGTTATCTTCTTGTAATCTTTCTTGTAGGCTTTTAATCTGAATTTTTATAATTCCTTCAATGTCTTTTTTAGTCAATGGCTGAAACATTATTGTTTCATCAATTCTGTTTAGAAATTCTGGCCGAACTGTTTGTTTTAATATATCAAATACTTGATGTTTCGTATTTTCAATTACTTCCTCAGCATTTTCGCTGTTAATTTGCTCAAAATTATCTTGTATAACATGTGCCCCAATGTTGGATGTCATAATAATAACCGTATTTTTAAAATTAACCAATCGTCCTTTGTTGTCTGTTAACCTACCATCATCTAATACTTGAAGTAAAATATTAAAAACATCTGGATGCGCTTTTTCAATTTCATCTAGCAATATAACCGAGTAAGGTTTTCTTCTCACTGCCTCTGTTAATTGGCCACCTTCTTCATAACCTACGTATCCTGGAGGCGCGCCAACTAGCCTAGAAACTGCATGTTGCTCTTGATACTCGCTCATGTCGATTCTTGTCATAGCATTTTCATCGTCAAATAAATAAGCGCTCAAAGCTTTAGCTAATTCTGTTTTACCAACACCTGTTGTTCCCATGAAGATGAAAGACCCAATTGGTTTTTTCATGTCCTGTAATCCAGCTCTACTTCTTCTAATTGCATCCGAGATAGCAATGATGCCCTCTTTCTGGCCTATTATTCGTTTTCCTAATTCTTCTTCAAGTTTCAGTAATTTGGCCCTTTCTCCTTGTAACATTTTGGAAACCGGTATTCCTGTCCATTTTGATATAACGTCAGCAATCTCCTCAGCATCTACTTCTTCTTTAATCATTTTAGAGTTTGCTTGAAGTTCTATCAGTTTTACCTTAAAAACTTCTATTTCTTGTTCCAAATCTTTTAGAGTGCCATATCTTATTTCCGCTACTCTTCCAAAGTTTCCCGATCTCTCAGCTTGTTCAGCTTCTATTTTTAAATCATCAATTTCTTGTTTGGCCCCCTGAATTTTGTCGACAATGGCTTTCTCACTTTTCCATTTTGCTAACAAATCCGATCTTATTTCACTTAAGTTAGCTATTTCCTTAATTAATGTGCTTAGTTTTTTCTTATCATTTTCACGTTTGATAGCTTCTCTTTCAATTTCAAGTTGCATAATCTTTCTTTCAATCTCATCCAATTCTTCCGGCTTTGAGTTCATTTCCATTCTCAATTTGGACGCAGCTTCATCAATTAAATCAATGGCTTTATCTGGTAAGAATCTATCTGTAATGTATCGTTGGGATAACTCTACTGCGGCAATTATAGCGCCGTCTTTAATTTGAACTTTATGATGATTTTCGTATTTTTCCTTTATTCCTCTAAGTATACTAATTGCGTCTTCAAAGTCAGGTTCATCAATAATTACTTTTTGGAATCTTCTTTCCAAGGCTTTATCTTTTTCAAAATACTTTTGATACTCATCAAGGGTAGTGGCACCAATAGCTCTTAATTCTCCTCTTGCTAAAGCAGGTTTAAGTATGTTTGCAGCGTCCATTGCCCCTTCGCCACCTCCAGCGCCAACAAGCGTGTGGATTTCATCTATAAAGAGAACTATTTCTTGATTTCCATTTGTAACTTCTTTAACTACAGCTTTTAATCGTTCTTCAAATTCGCCTTTATATTTTGCTCCTGCGATCAACGCGCTCATGTCTAAAGAGTAAATAATTTTGTCTTTCAAGTTCTCCGGAACATCTCCACTAATAATTCGATGCGCTAGTCCTTCGGCAATAGCTGTTTTACCGACGCCAGGCTCGCCAATTAAAATAGGGTTGTTTTTTGTTCTTCTCGTGATAATTTGCAGAACTCTTCTAATTTCTTCATCTCTTCCGATTACCGGATCCAGTTTACCATCTTTTGCCTTTTTGTTTAGGTTGATAGCATATTTCTCAAGAGAGTTGTAAGTATCTTCCTGACCAGAGGAAGTCACTCTTTCTCCATTTCGCAATTCCGTAATAGCAGCTTTTAAATCTTTCTGGTTAACACCATTGTCTTTTAGTAATTGAGAAACACCATCAGATGAATTAAGAATACCAAGTAAAATATGCTCTAAAGAGATGAAATCGTCCTGCATTTTTTTTGCAAGTTCAATTGCGTTATTTAATGAAGATTGAGTATTTCTAGATAACTGCGCTTGTGCACCTGTTACGATAGAGTAGGATTGAATGATTCCATCTAATGCTTGTTTAAAGACATTCATGTTTACCCCGAATTTGTTTAAAAGATGCGGGGTGACATTATTATCAACTTGGAGCATTCCTTTAAGAAGATGCCCATTTTCTATTAGTTGGTTTTTATAAGCTGTTGCAAGTTGGTTGGCCTCGTTTATAGCTAGTTGAGATTTTGTTGTGAACTTACTGAAATCCATGATTTTATATATTTTAATTATCTTATAACTTTAAATAAATAATTGTTATATTTTTTACATGATGGGTGTTCAAAAACCTTTCCAATGTAAATTAAAGTCAGAATAGCAGGAAGTGGAAAAAGAAACTGTGTGACTTCGGAAAAAATGTCCGAAACTTCAGTGTTTATAAGACAAATAGACAGAAACAAAAGAATGAATACTAAAAAATTCTTTTAATCACTCTCAATTTATGGGTGTATTTACCTAGTTCTTTATTAAATATACCTTGTTGGTCTAGGTTGTCTATTCGAACTTTACCCGAGGCATGAATAACATTTCCAGGTTCAGTAACAATTCCGACATGTGTTATTTTACCTTCTTCATTGTCAAAAAATGCTAAGTCTCCAGGTTCAGTAAGTTCTGCAAATTCTACATTAACACCTTCTTCTGCTTGTTGGTAAGCATCTCTTGGAATTCTGTATCCGCATAAGCTATATACTATTTGCGAAAACCCAGAACAATCAATTCCAAAAACGGTTCTACCGCCCCAAAGGTAAGGTGCGTTGATAAAGGTTAGTGCGTAATCAATTATTTTACCGGTGTTAGCTTCATTTGTGTTTCCCGAAAAAGTATATTTTTCTTTTCGAATTTTTAATTTTCCATTTGAGAAATAGGGAAGTGTAGCTCCAATAGTAATTTTTGAATATGTTGACTCAGAACTTCTTACATCTCCTATTACATCTGTCGATTTAGGAAAGTCATTAAGTTTATGATTTTCATATTCTTCGGCAGAAATTTCAAAAAATTGCTTTCGACAAATCCAACATTCATAACCGTCCAGAGCAGTTTTTATTTTTATCCACTTTTCTGTTTCTTCAATAATTTGATAAACTTCACCGAAAAGAAGTTGCGTTACCATTTCTGCTTGGTCATTTGCTTCCGAACGACCAGGAACAATTGAAAGATTACTAATTCCGTAAGACATAAATCAAATTTACAATTCTTTCATTAATACTCTGTATAATTCTAACATAGATGCAATATCTGATTTATGCACTTTCTCATCTGGAGAATGCACATTGTCTTCAGGAGCTCCTATAAATAACCAGTCAAAAGGGTAAGGAGATTTTTGTAGTTGATTACCATCACTTCCTCCAGTTGCTTCTACCTCTAGTTGGTGCTCAATAGCATGCTTTTCGGCAATAGCTCTAATTCTATTTAAGTAAGAGCGTCTTGGGATTCCAGAATCACGTATTGATATAGCAACTCCTTTTCCGTGCTCAATTCCCTCAGTTACCCAAGTAATATCGGAAATTAGACCTTGCTTTACTTTCCAATTTTCATAGATAAACCTGGCTAAATATCCAATAGATCCCCCTCCATGTTCTTCCCAACAAGAAAAACAAATAACTCCATCTTTTAAGGTTTCAGCCACTTTTAAAGCATTCCAAACACCTAAGCGGTTGTCCATGTAGCAACATTGAACGAAGTCGCTGTCTTCTCTCCAATCGGACTTAAAAACTAATTCTGTCCCTCGATCTATTTCGCGGTCATATAAGTATTCAATAGACTTTGAACCATTTTCATGTTCAATTATTATCAATTCTGTTTCGATCGGACCCAGGCTATCTTTCCCAACTAGTTTAATCCCTTCTTTAAGAACGGGGCCACCAATTTTCACCAATTCTTTTCCGTATTTAACAGTAAAACCAATAGAGTCCATATGGGCAAAAATAGCAGTAGTCGGTTTTCCAAACTTTACTATTATACAGTCTTGAAACTCATCTCCTTCATATATTTCGGGTAGATGGTCCCAGCTTGACTTGTTGGTTTCTATATACTTAAGGATAAAGTCTTTCAGTGCAACTTCATTTCCAGCAGGCGCGTGTATACCACACATTTCTTTTAATAATTCCATGTTAATTTAATTACTGCGAAATTATAATATAAAAAATTCTGGAGGCCATTAGAAAGTAAATAAAATGTTTTTATATTTGCAGGCGCTGATTATGGTGGATGTAGCTCAGCTGGTTAGAGTATCGGTTTGTGGTACCGAGGGTCGCGGGTTCGAACCCCGTCTTCCACCCCCCCAAAACAAAAAAGGTCTTGTACAACAAGACCTTTTTTGTTTTCTAACAAGTTATTTATGAACAAATATTACATGTTCCGGTACCTTGAATCTCAATAGAATCTATTTTGAATCTTGGTATATTTATTTCAGGAAATTCATGTAAGTCTAAGCAGAATATGTTTTCACACATTTTACATCTAAAATGGATATGCTGAGTAGTATGAACGTGATTTACGGATGAACACTCATCCGGGCATAGGGCTAATTTTTTTATGTCACCTGGCATTACAATTTCATGAATCAATCCATTTTCGATAAAAGACTTAATTGTTCTATATAAAGTTATTCGATCAAATTGTTTTAATCGAGCTTCAATGTCTCCCAAAGCAATGGCGTTTGGTTCATTAATGAATACCTCAAGCACCTCTTTTCTGAAAGGTGTAAGGCGTAATTTTTTACTTTTTAATAATTTTTCTATCACTTATGCAACAATGTTGCATTTTTATTTCTATGTTTGCAACATCGTTACAAATATATGAAAAGTCAGACATATAAATTGATGTTTTTAGCATTAATCTTCTTAGATTTTGCTTGTTGCTATTCTCAAGTTTTAAAGGGAGTGGTGCTTAATAGTGATACAAAAATTGGTGTGCCGGATGCCTACATTTATTCTTTTGACCTGGAAATAGGTAATTCAACAAATGAAAAGGGAAATTTCGAAATCTCGCAATTTCCTAAATATAAATCCAAAATTTTGATTAGTGCGCATGGTTATGAAGATCAATCAATGTTTATTTCTTCAGATAGCATTATTACAATTTTGATGGAACCTAAACATGCAATGTTAGATGAATTTGTTGTTGCTACACCTACAGGCAAGTTACAAGGTGAAAATATTACTTATGTTACTACAATTAAATTAAACGAGTCTGCCTCAATTAACAACAATACAATTGGGGAGGTTTTAACAAATGCTCCAGGAGTTTATGTTGCGAGTGTAGGCAGAGGCATTAGTAAACCCGTTATAAGGGGTTTATCTGGAAATAGAGTGGTTACCTATTTGGATGGTTTAAGAATTGAAAATCAACAATGGGGTGGGGATCATGGAGTAGGAGTGACAGCACTTGGAATAGATAGGTTCGAAATTATCAAAGGGCCATCATCGTTGCTATATGGTTCAGATGCTATTGGCGGAGTTCTTTATTTCGTAGAAGCTCAATACGCAAAAAAAAATACCTCGAAATCTTTTATTGAAACATCTTTTGAATCTAACAGTCTTTCTAATAATACTAGTATAGGAAAACAATTTACGAAAGAAAATTCAAAGTTTAATTTTTTTTATGGATCTTCTCTCAATGCTGATTATTCATTGCCTAATGGCCTTAGAATTCTTGATTCTAGGTTTGTATCGCAGGCATTTAAAACTTCCTATGGATATAATAAAAATAGATGGAAGATTAATGTTCGATATAATTTTTCAAAATCCATAATTGGGATACCAGGTCACAGTCACAAAGATAGCATCTATACGGAATTGTTTTACACTGATAAGCTTGACTGGAGAAGCACATTGCCATATCAAAATATTACAAACAACTTCATCAATGTGGAGAACAAGTTCTATTTTGATAAAAGTTATTTAACCATGCAAATAGGTCATACAATTAATAGTTCGAAAGAATTTGAAGAAAAAGTAACGATTCCAGGAATAGACATGCTCTTAAATTCATCTACCTTGAATTTGAGATACGCTTATAAGTTCTCATCCATTTTAGAATTATTAAGTGGTGTTCAGGGTATGTATCAAAGAAATACGAATGGTAATAATGCTGAAGAAATATTAATACCAAATTCCTTTACTACTGATTTAGGTATTTATTCAATTCTTTTTGCGGGTAATAAAAAATTGAAATTTCAGAGTGGATTACGAACTGATTACAGGATAATTAATGTGGATTCTCGAAATTTTCAAAAAGATTTTACAGGAATAAATTATGCTGTTGGTGGTGGCTATTTTACCAAAAGCTCAATTGTTAGGCTTAATCTATCGTCTGGTTTTCGCGCACCACACACATCAGAAATGATTGCTAATGGGATCCATCATGGCTCTTTTCAGTATGTTGTTGGAGATTTAGATTTAATGACTGAAAATGCAAATCAAATAGATTTAATGTATGAATATAGTAATCAACATCTAGCAATTGTTTTCAATCCATTTTATAACCAAATTAAAAACTTTATTTACCTGCAAAGGCAAGATTCAGTTATAGAGTCTTATCCAGTTTATAACTATGTTCAAAACGAAAAAGTGAATATGTATGGTGCTGATTTAGGAGTGCATTACCACCCTCATTTTTTTCACAGACTTCACATTGAATCAAGTTACTCCTACTTAAGAGCAATTAATTCAAATAATGAATTTATAGATCAGATTCCACCTGGAAAATGGATGGCCAACATAAAAATTGAATTTGATGAAAAGGAAGGCTTTTATTTCAAGAATATTGTAATTCGGAATAATTTCATTTTAGCACAAAATGAGGTGGCTCCAAATGAAATACCTTCAAAAGGTTATAATCTATTAGATTTTGGAATAAACAGTGTTGTTAAAACAAAACAAAATGAAATTAATTTAAACGCTGGTGTAAAAAACATTTTGAACTGCAATTATGTCGACCACTTATCCAATCTAAAATATTTGAATATTGCTGGACCGGGCATTAATTATTACATCGGTATAAAATTTAACATAATAAATAAACAACAAAAACATGAAAAAAGTAATTTTAGGAATCTTAGCAATTAGCGCAATTGGTTTTACATCTTGTAAAAAATGTTCAGAATGTCATTATGAAGCTTTGGATAGCTCCGGCATGGAAGTTGAAGTAGAGTTTGGAGAACATTGTGGTGATGATTTAAAAGACTTGGAATCAATTGGATATCAATTGAGTGATGGAACTTTTGTAGATGTTCATTGCCACGCGCATTAAATAGAAATTTATCTTAGCATTATTTAATATCTGTAACTATTACATAGTTAAAATGATTATTAAGTAATCTAATATTTCTTTTTACCTAACACCTGAGGCCCTTAATTTTAATGGAGGGCTTTTTAGTAAAAAGATTTTTTGTTGTGCAACTAATTTGTTTTACTTTGTGTCTTTCTAAAAAAATTATATAAGATGAAAAAATTGATTTTACTTATGCTTTCAATGTCTATTGGTCAATTTGTGCTTTCTCAAATTATCTACACGGATGTAACTCCTGACGATACATTGGTCCCTGATTATGTGTCGGATTCTCATTTGATTGATTTTAACGGTGATTTGACACCTGAGTTGGTTATTTTTTCTTCAAAACAAGACACGGTTATTACACTTCCTGTGACAATTAGTGGTTTAGCAATTTCTACTTTCGGAAATACAGAGATTATTGCGCAAATTTCTACGATTGGGAATGAGGATGTTGTTATTGCTGACACGCTTTCACATGGATATTTAATTGATGGTAGCTCGGCATATTTGAGCTCAGCAACGCCTTCCGTTTTTCCTGGGGTTGGTTTAGGGATTAAGATAGACATAGTCAGTTTAACAGCTGGGGATTTCATCGACAATGGAAACCTTTTCTTTGGTGTTAAATTCGAATTAGGCACCAATATTCATTACGGATGGGTGCAAGTAAAAATTGCTACAGATGCAAGTTCGGGCATTATTTATGATTTTGCATATCAATCAATTGCAGATTCAAGTATTTTGGCCGGTAACGTTGAGGATGGATTTGTTAGTATTTCGAATGGCAACTCAGAAGAGGTAGTTATATATGCGGCTAATAAAAAACTACACGTTATAACAGGTAAAGATTCGGGAAGTCTAGTAATTCACAATCTCCTTGGCAAACAATTAATAAGCACTACCATTAATGGGAACATTAGCTTAGATATTAATGACCTTAGTAAAGGAATCTATTTAGTGTCATTTGCAAATGGCACAAGCACTATAACCAAGAAAGTTTATATTGAATAAGTTCTATTTCTTTATTCTCGCTTTAACGGACCATGTAAAAGTAAAATTTGCCACTTCTTCACCGGCTTCATTTACTCCTTTCATATAACATTCAATTAGTTGTGGCTCCTCTTTTTGGATAGCAGTTTTTACGGCTTCTTTTATTTTGTGACCATCACTGCATGTAAATGTGGTTATATCCGTAGCTTTTTTCACGAAATTACCCGTACAATTCACGATAATCATTGCAACAGAAGGTCTTTGCTTATGTGTATACATAATGAGCAGAGCACCTGAACTCATTTCTGCAGCCATTCCTAATACAGCCCAAAAAGTAGATTGAAAAGGATTTTTGTTTTTGCGTTTGTATGGAACAGTAACCGAACATTTTTCTTCCGTTAATTCGCTAATTTTCATACCAGAAAGAAACCCCATTGGCAAAATCTTAAACAAGCTAAACCTAAACTTAAAATTATTGGTGAAACTTTTTTTTATAAATTCGATTTGTGAATGGTCAAACTGGAAATTTTCGGTCATCGTTTATTATCAATAAAAAATTAATATCTATAAAAATGAGAATAAATATTAATATTTACTAAGTTTTCGCTTTCAGAATTCATATAATATCAAAACGTAAAAATACTATGTTTTAAAAAACGTATTTTTGTCTGTATTATATGAGATTATTTGCTGTAGTAGATATTGAGTCAACCGGGAGTATCGCAAATCAAGATAAGATTACCGAAATTGCCGTAATCATAACTGATGGCGAAAAAGAAATAGATCGTTTTGAGACATTAATAAATCCTCAGCAACCTATAACACCATTTGTAGTCAGATTAACTGGAATTACCAATGAAATGGTTAAAGGCGCTCCATTATTTGAAGAGGTGGCTACAGATTTGTTCGAATTGCTGAAGGGAAAAGTATTTGTAGCGCATAATGTGAATTTTGATTATAAATTTATTAAACAAGCTTTCTTTGAGTGTGGAATCAGTTTTGATGAAAAACGTTTGTGCACCGTTAGATTGAGTAGAGAGATTATTCCGGGAATGCCTTCTTATAGTTTGGGTAAGTTGACAAGGAGTTTAGGGATTGGGTTAAACAATGCACACCGTGCAATGCCAGATACTGAAGCTACGACAGAATTATTTGAATTGTTATACAATAAGAATTTAGCATTTATTCAGGCTTCATTAAAAGCAAACTCAAACGAATCTACTTTACCTGCTAATCTTCCAAAAGCGCGGTTTAAAAAACTCCCAAAGAAAACAGGTGTTTATTATTTTCATAATAACAAAGGAGAGGTTATATACATAGGGAAGGCAAAAAACTTAAAGAGTAGGGTTTCATCTCATTTTACAGGTAAATTGTCTCGAAAAAATGAAGTGTTTTCAAGGGAGATATTTGATGTTTCGTTTGAGGTGACAGGGAGTGAGTTAATAGCGGCATTTGTTGAAGATACTGAAATAAAACACAATTGGCCAGTATATAATCGATTACAAAAATCCAGAATCGATAAGTTTGGTATTTTTATTTATGAGGATCGAAATAATAATAAACGATTAGGAATCAATAAAGTGACAAGTCAATCAGCATTTGTAAAAGCTTTTCCAACTCTTAGTGAAGCAAGAAATTGGCTAATAAAAAAAATAGATGAATTCACATTGAAGCCCTCATATTGCGGAATGGAACAGTTTGATAGAGAAGATATAGCAATTGAGGAGCATGCCACAAATATAGAGGTGTTTTTAGAAGGTTTTAATCTAGGTGAAGATACGCTTGTTATCAAAGGCAAGGGGAGAAGGGCGGATGAAAAAAGTTTTATTTATATTGAAAAAGGAAATTATAAGGGTTATGGTTACTATTCAGGAGAAGAAAACCTTAGTAGAATTGATGATCTAAAAAAAATTTTAACGTTGCAAAAAGAGACAATGTTAATAAGGAGTGTTATTAAATCTGAACTAAAAAAGGAGAAGTCAGATTATGAGATAATAACACTAAGCTAGTCGGATCACCAGACTCTAAAAAGCATTTTTATATTTATCTATCCAGTCTGGGTTTTCAACATCTTGAAATAGTTTAAACATGTTTTCTCCGTAAAAAAAATCTGAATCTTGTATTACGCCATATTCTTGTAAAATTTGTATTTGCGGCCACGATGGATGGAACTTACCCTGCGACCAACCATCAATTTTCATTCCTGGTGCAGGAATACAACCCACAGGGCATGTTGGATTTCTACTGTACCGCAATGTCCAAAGATCTTCTAGTGTGAAACATTCTGAATAATCATCGGATATAGAATCGTATTTATAGAAACAGTCACTCAGGTTATACGCAGCAAAAAGGTCAATATTTTCAAAATTTGCAGCCGAAGTTTGTTTTCCCATTGCTTGAAGAAGAAAAGTTTTTAATTCCATGGGTTTTTTACTCACAATCTTTCCATCCCTAACGCCAACTACAGCATAGTTAATTAGTCCTGAATTGTGTGAAGAATTAATGTTAAAAGCAAAATGATACTCGACAAAACCAAACGCTTCTAGCTGGCTGTTGTTTTTTGTGAAATTATAAAATACCATTCCAAAACAAATTGCAATTACACTAATCGTGTATCCTATTTCAAATTTAAATTTCATTATAAAATAAGTGAGGTAACTTTACAAGGTACAATACTTACTTCGATTCAATAAGTTATTTGATTAGTTTTTGACTAATTGCTGGTTTAATTGGATAAAAACCTTCCTATTTTTTAACAATAACGATAAAAGCGATTCTATTTGAAAGAATGAATTTTATTTGGAGTTGCGCAATAGTTCATTGGGATATCATTTTTATTAACTCCTGATATAGAGGTTATTGGTTCGAAAAGTGAAACACCAATTTTTATGCAATTTGGATTACATCGGGATAAAAAACGATCGTATAAGCCTTTTCCATAACCTACACGTGCTCCTTTGGTATCAAAAGCTAAAAGCGGAATAATTACTATGTCAATTTTATTTTCAGAAATTGCTACTCCCTCAACAGGGCATGGAATACCAAGTTTATCCCTTTGGTAAGTTGTATTTTTATCAATAATACAGTGGGTAAGGCCTAGTGGGTTAAATTGTGTAATTGATGTAGCCACAGTGCATTTTGATTCAAAGAGAAATTCCATAAAAGCGGCTGTATTTATTTCATTGAAGTTAGCTATTGGAAGAAAGATATGAATCGTTTTATTATGGAGTCTAAAATGCTTTTTTATAAGGTTGAAAATTTGTTCAGAACATGATGTTACCTCAGATGCAGGTAATTGACTTCGTTTAAGTTTATATTCCCTTCTGAGATCAGCCTTCTCCATTGGATTACTATTTCTTAACCTTTACGAATACATAGTGCGTAATCAACAAAGATGTTCCTCTAATAGGATATGTACTAATTAATTTCCATCCGTTTTGATCCATTTCGTTGAGGATAACAACGACATGATCCACGCCTTTAAACCCTTTTGATAAAAGACACTTATCTTCTCCCTTTCCAGTGAAAAAAGAAATACGAGCAAGACCTTTAGAATCTCTTCCTTCTAGAGTTCTAAACTCGTCTTCCATATTTAAACGAACTTCGACTATTCCATGCTGCCCTTTTTCAATTCCCGCGGAAAGTTCTTTGACTGTGTTCTGCGAGAATCCTGTGATACTAAAAAGTGTAATTGTAATGGTAATTAATGTTTTACTGATTTCCTTCATTTTCTTCCGTTATTATTTTAATAGACTTTTCATTTGAAATATTCATTGTAGGCGTTCCTTTATTGTCCTCGATTTTTCCTGTAATACAAACTTTTCTATTGCTTAGCTCAACTTCAGGTATATAGCTAAAGTTGGCTCGATTATCTTTCCAAATTGTTACACTAAATATTTGATTTGGAAATTTCTTATCCAAATTTAAGAAAGTTGCCCCAGATTTCTCACTATATTTTGTAGATACTACTGTTCCGCATACAGTAGATTTTGTTCCAATGTTATATTGTGCTTGAACTGAATTAATCATTCCTTTTTCAAGAGTTGTAGGATTTAAGGGAGGTACATCGCCTTTTTTGCTTCCTGATTGCCAAATGTCTATATCGATTTGTTGTTCAGTTAAACCTTCATCTTTAATTTTTGAAAAGAAGTTAATACCTGTCAATGCTTCTACACTATCAATACTTACTGCATAACTCATGATTGGATAATTACAGTTTCCGTTTGGCATAACAAAACCAATACCTCTATGATTGTAATTATCGAGTATTACTTTATAGAAGAAATCAGGAATAGTGACTTCATTTTCTCTTCCCTTATTCTGCATTCTAGGCAAACTATCGTTTAATATTCCTCCCGTTACCACATAAACTTGTATTTTTTTTTCTATTACATATTCTCTAATTGCGTTTTCTAATTCAGCCCATTTCTCTCTATTTAATTCGGGTAACTGTGGTGCCATGTTTGAATAAAAATAGGACTCACTTAAAGCGGTTTTAGACCACCTGAAATCTGCACTAGGAGCAAGGTGTCCTCTATCATATCCACTATACCAATAATCTGCTTTACTAGCTGTTCCGGAAGTGACCAATTTGTCTTTTCTGAAATTATTCGTTCTGGACACATTTCCTTTCTCTACGTCTGGTAATACGATATGACTTACCCATTGAGCCTGCTCGTGCTTCTCATTGTAACCTAAAATCATTGCTTTGTGATATATGACTTCAATTTCCTCACTGCAAACTGGATTGCCAACAGCACTTAGATCGTCTTGAATTTTATTCAATTTAAGTTCTTCTAATTGAACTAAAAGCTCGTTTCTTTCTGAGTTTATTGAATCAATTTTAGTCGAAATAAATCTAATTTTCTTTTCAGTTTCAGTTTGTGATACAGAAGAAATACTAAGACTAGCTGCTATTAATAAAATAAGATATCTAAAGTTAAAATGCATAGTACTCAAGCTTTCCATTTTATTCCACAGCCAATACTTGGGAGTTGTTCAAAGTCAATGTCTTTATTTTCTAGCAAATAATTAAACACTTTTCTTAAGTCCTTTCCATCGCTTTGATAATTGTTGCCAGGTCTGGATTTATCCATCTGACCTCTGTAAATACATTTTAGTTCTGCATTAAATACATTTATATCCGGCGTGCAGGCAGCAGTATATGCTTTTGCTACCTCTTGAGTATCATCATATAAATAAGGAAATGGAAAATTATAATTCGCAGCAAATAGTTTCATGTTTTCAGGAGAGTCATCTGGATAGTTTATTACATCATTTGAACTAATAACAACAAATCCAATTCCTTTTTTCAAATAATCTTTACCAATTCTTACCAGCTCATCAATTATATCAATCACAAAGGGGCAATGATTGCATATGAAAAAAACCGCCGTACCTTTTGCACCTTGTAATTCTGAAAGACTATAACTTTTCCCTGAAATCACATCTGGTAATGTAAAGTCAGGAGCCTTAAAGCCTAATTCAATTTGAATAGTTGGAGTTCTAGCCATTTTATTTATTTTTGGTATTGATAAAAATAAAGACTTCTGGCAATATTATGTCTTTGAGCTTCTATTTTCATTTGCGCACTTTTTAACAAAATCATCAAACATGTTTAAAACCTTTTTTATTGTAATACTATTTTCTCCAATTTTTACTCTTTCTCAGATAGAATTAAATGATTCTTCAATGATTCGGTATATTTTCGATGAAGCCTTAACAAATGGAGAATGTCATCAAAATTTAAAGGAATTGTGCAAGGGTGTTGGACATAGAATCAGTGGCTCTGATGCATCCTACAAAGCAATTGCTTGGGGTCAGAATGTGTTGAAAAGATATGCTTTGGATTCTATTTACTTACAGGAAATTTTAGTTCCCCATTGGGTAAGGGGAAGTAAAGAGCGTCTAGACTTTTCCTCGAAACAAATAAAGCTGTATCAATCTAAATGTTTGGCCTATGGTGGATCTGTTGGGACAAATGGTGTTTTAAAAGGGAATATTGTAGAAGTAAAATCATGGGATGAATTGGATGAATTAGGCGAAAAAAAAATAAAAGGCAATTTCGTTTTTTACAATCGACCAATGAATCCTACACGGCTAAGTACATTTCACGCATATGGTGGGTGCGTAGACCAAAGATATTGGGGAGCTGTTAGAGCCTCAAAACTCGGAGCCATAGGTGTTCTTGTGCGTTCTATGACATTAAAACAAGATTTGAATCCACATACAGGTTCTATGACTTATGAAGGAGCTGATTTAAAAATTCCCTCAGTTGCTATTAGCACCGTCGATGCACATAATTTAAGCGAACAATTAAAAAAGGATAAAGAAACTGAAGCAAAAATGAAGTTGGGATGTAAAACTTTGCCCGATACAGTATCTTACAATTTAATAGCCGAAATAAAAGGAAGTGAATTTCCAGACAAAATAATTGTTGTTGGCGGCCATTTGGATTCATGGGATGTTGGGGAAGGAGCGCATGATGACGGAGCTGGAATTGTGCAGAGTATTGAAGTATTGAAAATTTTTAAAAATCTAGGAATACAACCAAAACATACTATCCGATGTATTCTTTATATGAATGAAGAAAATGGAAATAGAGGGGGTAAAACCTACGCAGAAATGGTAAAGAACAAAGGAGAAGAGCATATCTTCGCTATCGAAACAGATAGGGGAGGTTTTACTCCTAAAGGTTTTACCGTAGATGGAACTCCGGAGCAATTAACTTCTTTGCAGCAATTTGAATCTTTGCTGGAACCTTATGATTTATTTTTCATAAAGAAAGGCTATAGCGGAGTTGATATTGGACCGCTTAAAGATGGCAAGATATGTCTCGTTGGATTAGTTCCTGATTCACAACGTTATTTTGATTTTCACCATGCACCAAGTGATATATTTGAAAATGTTAACAAGAGAGAATTGGAATTAGGTGCAGCCTCATTGGCTTCCTTAATCTACTTAGTAGATAAGCATTGGGATTAGTAATTCCTTAATGAATTTATCTTAAAGGAATCTTTATAACCTAAAACCTGTTAGATACCTTTAAACTTTTTAATGTAACTTGGTCAAGATTAAAAAAATAGTATGAAAAAAATAGCATTCCTTATTGCCTTTATTGGTTTAGCCTTTACCGGAACTTCGCAGCAAACTATAACAGCTACAATTACGCATGATGCAATACAAAGAGAATATATTCTTTATGTTCCAGCTAGTTACACCGGAAGTAACCCTGTTCCTTTAGTTTTTAACTTTCATGGTTATACCAGTAATGCAACGGAGCAAATGTGGTACGGAGACTTTCGGCCAATTGCAGATACCGCTAATTTTATCATTGTGCACCCCAATGGAATGCCAGATGCTACCGGAACAACTCATTTTAATGTTGGATGGGGAGGAAGCACGGTAGATGACCTTGGGTTTGCTAGTGCCTTGATAGATTCTATCTCTGCAGATTATAACATAAATTCGGATAGGATTTATAGTACAGGTATGTCAAATGGTGGTTTTATGAGTTATCACTTGGCTTGTCAGTTAAGTAATAAAATTGCAGCTGTAGCTTCTGTAACTGGTTCTATGTCGCCCGCTACATTTAATTCATGCAACCCACAGCATCCAACACCTATACTTGAAGTGCATGGTACAGCGGATGGAACAGTTGCTTATACTGGATCTAACTTTTCTAAGCCGATTATCGATGTTTTGGATTATTGGGTAAACTTCAATAATAGCAATGCAACTCCAACAATCATAAATGTTCCAGATATAAACACATCCGATGGAAGTACCGTAGAGCATATGATATACTATGGAGGAGATAATGATGTAACGGTAGAACATTTCAAAATAACCGGTGGGCAACATACATGGGCAAGTACGGCTTTTCCCAGTGCAGGAACAAATTTTGACATTGATGCTTCTGTTGAAGTTTGGAAGTTTTTTTCCAGATATGATATCAATGGATTAATAGGTGGTCCGACTTTGATAGAAAGTTCCGAACTTAATGATGAAATCAGTATTTATCCTAACCCGACAGTAAATAAAGTTTCAATTCAATCTATGTCGTCAAAAGCAACACCTTATGAACTTTACTCAATCCATGGAAGACTAATTCTTAGCGGAGTTAATGATCTTTCATCCAGAGAGATTGATTTATCATATTTGCCTCAAAATGTCTATATTTTAAAAATTGGTAGCCATTCTTTTAAGTTGTTTAAGCTATAAGCGAATTCTTTTCTACTGTTTAAAGTTTAACTAGATATATAAATGTCAGATAAAGTATATGATCACATTATTATAGGTTCTGGTTTTGGAGGCTCAGTTTCTGCTATGCGGCTTGCTGAAAAAGGGTATGATGTACTTGTATTGGAAATGGGAAAAGAGTACAAAGCAAAAGACTTTCCAAAGAACAACTGGAAATTAGCGAAGTTTTTCTGGAGTCCAATGTTTCGGTGGTTCGGTTTTCAGCGTTTAACCTTTTTTAAAAATGTTTTTATACTCAGTGGAGTAGGTGTTGGTGGTGGAAGTTTGGTGTACGCTAACACACATATGTTTCCACCAGATGAATTTTTCTCTAATCCTTCGTGGACTAAATCTAAAGACTGGAAACAAACCTTGCTTCCTTTTTATGAAAAGGCCAAGTTTATGTTGGGGACAGTAAAGAACAAAACATTTGGAGAGGAAGACGCTATTCTGAAAGAGATAGCTCAAGAAATGGGGAGACCTGAATCTTTTGAGGGCGTTGATGTAGGTGTGTATTTTGGAGATACGGAAAAAGAAATAGACCCTTATTTTAAAGGTTTAGGACCGATGCGAAAGGGGTGTACCGAATGCGCAGGTTGTATGGTTGGTTGCAAAGAAACCGCAAAGAATTCGTTGGATTATAACTATTTATATTTTGCGCAAAAATTTGGTGCAAAAATTAAAGCTGAAACCAAAGCAACTAAGATTGAATACGATGGTGAATTGTATACTATTCATACGGTTAGTAGTACTGCATTTCTATCCAAAAAAAGACAGGTGTTTAAAACAAAAAATATTGTATTTGCAGCTGGTGTATTAGGAACAATGGATATTCTTTTGAAACAAAAGCACAAGTACAAAACCTTGACAAACTTATCGGAAACACTTGGAGAAAATTTAAGAACTAACTCTGAAACGCTTTGCGGTGTTACATCAAAGGATAAAAAATTGAATAATGGTATAGCGATTTCTTCCATTTTTAATCCAGACGATGATACACATATAGAAATTGTTAAATACTCTAGCGGGTCAAATTCTATGAAAATTTTCTCGACATTGGCCACAAGGCAGTCCACACCATTCCTGAGGCCATTCGTATGGTTTGGAAATATTTTCTATAAACCAAGAGCATTCTTTAAACAATTAATTGGAAGAAAGTTTGCGGAGAAATCAGTTGTATTTTTGGTTATGCAAAGCCTCGACAATTCTATGAAAATGGTTTATAAGCGTTTTCCTTTCTCAAGAATCAGCATCGAGAATAAAAAAGAAAATAGAGTTCCAGCATATATTGATATCGGACAAAAGGTGATGCATCGCTATGCAGAAAAAGTAGATGGTCTTCCTCAAAATGCAACAACCGAAGTTTTATTTAATATGTCTTCTACGGCCCATATTTTAGGTGGAATTCCCATGGGAGAAACCGATAAAACTGGGGTTGTAAATGACAAGTTTGAAGTGTTTAACTATCCAGGAATGATGATTCTAGATGGATCTATCATTCCAGGGAATTTAGGTGTTAATCCGAGTCTAACAATTACTGCCATAAGTGAATACGCAATGGCATTAGTGCCAAAAAAAGAGGGGAGTAGTACTGTTTCCTTGGAAGAACAAATGGCAAATTTGTAGTATTCTAGTAAAGTATTTGTTTAAATAGCACTGTTTATAACTTTGAATTTTTATTTATTTTGTTTTTTTAAATCCGATTATTTTTGCAGGTAATGAGGTATTTGTTAACTATATCATTATTGTCATTATCATTTCTTGGGGTTTCTCAATTCATAAAAGATACAGTTATGATGGGGGAAGATTCAGTTGTTATCTTTTCTGACAAAAGCTGGGAATATATAGATATGCTTGATTTTGATGGAATTGTGAATCCTACATTACATGAAATTATTCAAGGAGATAGCAATTACTTGTGGAAAGAAAATTGGGATACCCAAGTACCTTATACTTATGATAATGATTTATCTAAAATTCCAGATACATTATGGCTCTGTAATGTAGATTCTAACCATAATAAATTCTGTATGCCACATCCAGGATTGGTCACATCAAGGTTTAAATACCGCGGAAGGAAATTTCATTATGGCATTGATGTTGACTTAGTTACAGGCGATACTTTAAGTTCTTGTTTTGATGGAATTGTTCGCTATGCAAAATATAATACGGGTGGGTATGGTAACCTTGTAATTATTCGTCACTACAATGGACTTGAAACGTATTATGCGCATTTAGAAAAGCTTTTTGTTTCTGCAAATCAAGAGGTTAAAGCTGGAGAACATATTGGTTTAGGTGGAAATACAGGTCATTCTACTGGAGATCACCTGCATTTTGAAATTAGATTTTTTGGCAATGCCTTAAATCCCGAAGAGGTTATTGATTTCAAGAATCGGCAACTAAAAAGCGAAAACCTGTTTATTCATGCAGGAATGTTTGCTTATAAAAGAAAATCTTCAAGTAAATCCAATTCTTCTTCAAAAACGAAAACATTGCCCGGTGACGACAAAGTTACATATCACAAAGTAAGATCAGGGGATTCACTGTTTGCTATGTCACTTAAATACAATACGACTTTGGATAAAATCTGTAAGCTGAACGAAATTAAAGCCTCAAAGATCCTGAAAATAGGAGAAATGATCAAAGTTCGGTAATTCCGTTTTGGAAAGTTATCGAATTCTGCTCTTCACTACTTAGCTACATTACAACAATATCTGTATACGGCTTGGGTTCTACTTCTTTTTCTGTAAACACTACATTATACTCTTCCAACTCTTTTAAAACAGGCTCGTAAATTTCTTTATGAATAGGCAATTGCACTCCTTTTAATTGAATAGTTCCATTGAGAATCATTTTTGTACAAATAGCTACCGGCAAGCCAACTGTTTCACTCATTGCTGTATAAGTTTGATCCTCTCCAATACAAACCATAGAAGAATTTATCTCATGTAATTCACCATCAATTTTAAACCCAAATTTGTGCCACATAACAATCATATCCTTGTCGTCTGGATTTAAAGACCATTTTTCTTCTAGGATCTTTTGAAGAATCTGTGCTGGAGTCATATCATTTTCTAAATTCAATGGCTCCTTTTCAAATATACCTAACCAAACAAGCCTATCCCAAATGTAATCGTCATGGTCAATTTTCATATAATGACGGAGCTTTAACTCAACTGAATCGTGCGGATTATATGCTAAAAAAGAATTTATAAAATCTCGTTTCGTCATATTTTTTGAGCCCTCAAGTATATAACTGTCATCAGTTGCTCCCAAAGAAACAAATACATTCCAAGCTCTACAAAAACCAACTTTTCTAAATGTTCCTCTATATATTGTCGGTATATCTTCCAAACCATAAATTGACCGATACTTTAAGGAATCTCTATTTGCATACCCTTCAAATTTGCCGTGTCCTTCTACTTCAATAATCTCAGTTCTTCTAAATAATTTATTGTAGGGAATATACTTGTATTGACCTTGCTGAATAAATTTAGCTGCACTTCCTTGTCCCGCTAAAACAACATTTCTTGGGTTCCAAGTAAATTTATAATTCCAAGGATTGTCATCGCTCTCTGGAGCAACCAAGCCGCCTGTAAATGATTCAAAGTATTCAATAACCCCGTTTTTTTCTGCTATTTCATCAAGTACTTTTTTTGCACTCATATGATCAATGCCAGGATCGACTCCAATTTCATTCATGATAATAATCCCAGCTGCTTTTGCGGCTTCATCTAATTCTTTCATTTCTTCCGAAACATAAGAAGGTGTGATTACATTAATCTTCAATTCAATACAATCCTTAACAACTTCTGTATGAAAACGGGCTGGTAACATAGATACAACAAAATCAACTTTTTGCAACTCTGCTCGCCTTAGGTCTTTGTTTAAAGCATCAAATTGAAACGCCTCAGCTCTAGAATGTTCTCCTACTTTATCCTGTGCCATTTCAAGATTCATGTCTCCGACTCTGATATACCAATTCTCCTTTTCTGCATTATTTAAGAAATAACGAATCATTGATGAAGATGATCTTCCTGCTCCAATTACGAGTATTGTTTTCATTTATTCTGGTTTCGATTTTAAGGTCATAAATGTAAACACTAAACAAATACCAAGCACCTTCTATTGGTTAACATTTTATTAACAAACTTGTATTGCTAAAAATATTTTTTGGCATAACTATGGTAATGTCATATCTAAAAATTAAATTTACTTATCAAAAAGATATTTTATGAAAAAAATATTACTTACGAATGTATTTGCAATTTTGGCTATTCTATCAGGAATAGGTCAGCAAACTTCCAATCTAATAATCTTTGCATCAGATCCAACCCCTTTTTATGCCATTGTAAACGGAATTAAACAGAACGCTGAACCTCAGACAAATGTTAAGATAACAGGACTATCGAACAATCAAAATCATGTCAAAGTTGTATTCGCAGATGGTGTTGCAGCCGATATTGATAAAAACTTTTATTTTGAATCGATGAATGTTGAAGTAACAGCAAGAATTGTAAGTACAAAGAAAGGTTATAAACTTCGTTATTTTGGAGAGGTTGCCATGGGACAGGCAGCTACAAATGATCAACAAGTGCAAATTGTATATCATACAGTCGAGGCTCCAGCAACAAATAATGTGGTAATCGATGAAACAGTTACGACAACATCAACAACGACAACAACAAATACAGTTAATGATTCGGAAGTAAATAGTATGGGAACAAATATTAGTATTAGTGATAATAGTGATGGAATGCAAGAAAATGTTAACATGAATGTTTCTATTGGACAAGATCACAATTCAACTAGGTCAAATAGAGCAGTCGGGCATTAGTTGCTGAATATTAATGTTAATGAAAACGGTATTAACAATAATGTTGGCATTGACGGATAATATTGAAACATCTTATACTTCGACAACCACAACTACGACAACCACTGCGAGTGGAGTAAATACAGGAAGCTCAAGTTCAGACAGCTCCAGTGGTTTATGTTCCTGGTTACAATGGAAAAGCAGGGTGTATTCCTCCATTAAGTGATGTAAATGCTATAAAAAATGCTATTGACGAAGAAAGTTTTTCGGATAATAAAATAATGGTTGCTAGACAAGCGCTAAAAGGCAAATGTATGAGTGTTCAAAATATTATAAAAATCTCTGAATCTTTTGACTTTGAAGATGGAAAATTGGAATTTGCTAAGTTCGCCTACAATTGTACGTATGATGTTGATAATTTTTATCAAGTAAACAAAATTTTCTCTTTCAGCTCTTCGAAAGAGGAATTAAACGAATACATTTCTAATAGATAATTTAATATTTTGCATAAATCCAGAAGTACATTATTGAAAACCCATAAATATTTAAAACTTGCTGCGATTTCTATGGGTGTCGCAATTGCTCTCGGAGCTATGGGAGCCCACTACCTGAAGGAATCTTTAGATTTACCTACAGACAAATTAGAAAGTTGGAAAACAGGTGTTCTTTATCAAGTAATTCATAGCCTAAGTATTTTTATTGTGATACTCCTAGCAAGGACATTTAGGATTGATAAAGTCAAAGCTATTATTAACTTATTCTTTCTTGGAATGCTGCTCTTCTCTGGCTCTATATACCTTTTAACACTTAATTATGCTTGGCAAATAGATGCAGTTAAACTGCTTGGGCCAATCACACCTATAGGAGGCTTACTTTTTATTTCGGGATGGGTTCTTTTGTTGTTAAGCTTTAAAAATAGTCGAAAAACATTTGATTAGCATTCGTCCAAATAACTATTTATCTACTCAAACACTTCTGCAGTAAGTACCAATCTTTTTGTAGTAGGGAAGGCGTCTGCTATGATTGTAATGGATTTCACCTGTTTCCCGTTTAAATCCTTAGTGTCTAAGGAGACATTTACATGTCCAATTTCCCCAGGCTTTATACTTTCCTCGGTAAATGAAATTGTACTGCATCCGCATGCTGCAATTACTTTTTTAATTGTAAGCTCTTGGTTTCCGGTGTTTTTTACGTCAAATGTATACTGCACAATTTGTCCCCGTTTTAACTTTCCAAAATCGTGTGTACTCATGTTAATATTTATTTCAGCATAGACACTGTCTTTTGGATTAGCCTGTCGAACGGTCTGAATTTCTATCTTTCTTTCTAATGCAGCAGAACGATTGTAGATGGAATTTCTTTGATCATAGTAATCGTCACTAATAGAAGTATTTGCAGTGTATTCTCCAAAAGGAATTTTTTGAAAAGTTAGTTCTGCTCCGTTCTTAGCAGTTTTGTCCAAATAGGGAATAAACGTACCATTGTTATATTCTCTGAGATAGTTAACTAAACTTGAAATTCTTCTTTTTGTAAGGTTAACATTGTATTCTGTTTTAGCTAGAGGACTTGCGAAGCCTTTAACAATTACTTCAATTTTTTCACCTTTCCCTAATTCCTGAAGCAATAAACGTGTAAATAATTCAAGGTCACTCACTCCTTTGTCAACGTAATGTTTAAAGAAATCATCAATATCCAATCTAGCTTCCATCTCTTTATTGTCTTTAAGTCCTTTCGAGTATTCATCCCTATATTTTGGTTGTAGTTCCTTATAGCGATCGAAAGCGACCATATAGCTAATTGGCACTATAGTGTCCAAAGAACGAGGACCTGGTCTATCGTTGTGAAAATATAAGGTAACTGGCAGGTATTTATTTAAGTCGTCTAATGTTTCAATAATTTGTAGTTCTTCTATTCCTTCTTTTTCAAAATTTACTTTCCAGATATCGTTACAGCAAGTAGGGCCTTTTTTGTAAAAAGCCCCTAATCGATTAGATGTTAAAAAGCCTTCGGTACCATATTTATTGATTGTGTAATAAAAATCATTCCACGAAGAATTGACGGGTTGCATCATGTTTTCTGGTTCGTGAAATTTTCCCGGTTTACCCTTTACCTTAAATATGTCAAAACCTCCGAAACCTTTATGCCATGTAGAACTAAAATATAAAACTCCTTCTTCAGCATCGTAATATGGGCAAATATCTGGATCTAAAGTATTAACTGTTTTTCCCGCGTTGATTGGTTTAGTATAAGTATCACCATCCAGAATTTCAGAATGCCAAATATCTAGACCACCTTGTCCTCCTTCTCTGTTAGAAGAAAAGAAAAGGTGTTCTTTACCATCAATAAGCGCAACATGGGGTTGAGTAGTGTTTGTTCCTTTTTGATTCACTTTTACAGGGAGCAATTTTGGCTTACTCCATATGCCATTACCATATTTGGAAACATAAATTTCACAATGATTTAATGTATCACATCGTGTAAAATAGAATTTTGTCTCATCCGAATTAAAACAGCCGTTGGCGTTATGGAAATGCTGACTATTGATAATTGAATCTATACTGCCGTAAATGGTTGAGTCTATTTTTGTGGGAGAGAATATTTTAATTTTATAATCATTGGGATTGTCAATGTTCAATTCTGCACCCATTGTAGTGTCTCTCAAAGAACTAAAAAATAAGTCATTCGAATAAGTGAAAGCACTAAACTCGGAATTTGTTGTATTAATATTGGTATCTAAATGCGTCACTAAACAAGCATCGGTTAAGTCATTTTTAAAGCGCATAGCAAAACCACAAGACATCATTTCTTGTCTCGCCTTTAAAGATTCATATCCTTTTTTATTTTTCTTGTAAATTGATTTAACTTTTTTCCATGATTTCATAGAAGCTTGATATTCTCCATTGTATTTCTGCATCACAGCAAACCAAAACCAAGCATCTTTATAAATTCTACCTGCTTTATCTTTCTCAATAATTTTATTGTAGTAATAGGAGGCTAAATCATAGTTATTATACTTCCTTAAGGATTCGGCATATTTATACAAAAGATGAATATTAGAAGAATCCAAGCGTAAAGCTTGTTTGTAATAGATAGAAGCGCCATAAAAATCTCCCAAAGAAGCATTTTCATCGGCATATTTAATTAATTGCTTTTGTGATTGCCCAAAACAGAGAAGTGGAAATAGTAATATGCTGAGTAATTTCAATTTCATTAAATGTAATCTGGACAAATTCTGTGCATAATTCTTTTTGGTGGTGTTTTGTCAATTATATAAATAACTGCTATTTCTAAACCTCCACGATTATTACTAGCAGGAACCAATGTGCTTACGTTAATGTCATAGCTCACGCCAACTTTCCATTGGTCGTAATCCATTCCTGCAGTTAAAAAACCAGCATCTTGATTGCGATAAAAGCACCCAAACCAAACTGTGCGATACATTGACATAAAATCAGTTAAAATGTATTTTGCAGAAACGCCAAAGTCCAATTCTTTATATTTCCCTTGACTCATGAATAACATACTCGGAAGTACATTTATCTTCTCGTGAACTTTCCATTCAGCATTTGCATGAACGGCCAGTCGCATGTCTAGTTTAATTTCATCATCATTAAAAAAACTTTGTTTCGGTTTAGTTAAATTGAAAAGAGCAAGACCACCTCTTATTGTTTTCCTTTTTTCTATTTCCCATAAATAACCAACACCAAGATTCAGGTTTAGATAGGTTCTACTTTCTCTGGCAAAATTTTCTTGATTGGGTAAATTCTCGTCGTAATAGGAACCATTATATTGAACATCGAAAGACAGTGGGTCATAATTTAAACTTCGATTCGTAAATCCTGTTTGAATACCAAAAGAAAGGTTGTGCAATGAGTCGTTACTTATTGGTTTTAGATATGCTCCAGAAAAATTAACTTGAAATGTATTGAATTGAGAATCGCCAGCTCTATCTTGGTTAATCTGAATTCCACCTGCCAAATCTTTTGTATTGAAGATGTCTTTTGCGTCAGCGCCAATGCTTATTGTATTGAAAGGAACGGTAATAGATCCCCATTGAGAACGGTAATTTCCAATAAATCGAAAATCTCCGTTGAATTGTCCAGTCATTGCGGGGTTTAAGTTAATAGGAGAGAGGTCGTACTGAGAAAAGTGAATGTCCTGTGCATTTCCACTTAGCAGTAATATACTAAAGAGGCCAAGAATGATATATTTTCTTACTAAAATCAACTTATCGAATTAAGGTAACGTTTCCTTTTTTGAAAAATGTTTCATCACCTGGGCAAAGTACTTCTAGATAATAATCAAATACTGCTGGGTCGGATTCTTTTCCTTTAAATATTCCATCCCATCCGAAGTTAATGTCAAAAGTTTCGAAAACTAACTCTCCCCATCTATCATAAACTCTAAAGACTATTTCTGAATTAGGATGCCCTCTTACATACAGAATGTCATTAATGCCATCACCATCAGGTGTAAATGCATTCGGAACAAAAATATAAGGTTCATCACATATAATCTCTGTAACATATACTATGACAGTATCTGTTTTTGAACAACCATTTCCATCAATAGAGACTATATAGGTAGTTGTCACTATAGGAGAAGCATTTGGAAATTGTACATTTGGATCATTTAAAGATTCAGTTGGTGTCCAATTGTAAGTATAGCCATTAGGCGTTACATTTAACTGTGTAAAGTCACCTTCAAATATAGTGTCATTATTCGCCCAAGCATTTGTGGTAAGATTTGGCAAGTTGTCTACTGATATGGTAACCTCATTATTAATTATACATCCATTTGTTGTTGTAGAAGTAACGTTATACGTTGTTGTAGAACTTGGGTTAACCCAAACAGTATTTGTCCCATCTCCTGATAGAATGCTGTTGTCAGGGCTCCAGTCGTAGGTAAGTGTATCCGAAGGGTTTAGGTTTGTAACTACTAAAAAGATAGAATCACCGATGCAAATACCTTGATCACCAATAATTGTTGTGGAGCTACCGGAAATCGTAAGAACAACCGAGTCACTTAAATAGCAACCATTGTTATTTATTTGTACAAAATACGTTGAAGTAAAAGAAGGACTAACTGTTATTGTGTTGGATGTAATAGGGGAGTTGAGTGTATCAGTAAACTGATTATTTGACGACCAAATATAATCTGAACTGGTTCCAAAGGAATTGGCAGAAAACGTGACGGAAGAGAAATCATCACAAACTGTGGTATCATTTGAAATGGTTAATTGAGGAGTGTTTACTATTAGGTTTTGAAAAACAGTGTCGGTACAAACTCCATTAGAAATTAGTAAAGAATAATTAGTTGTCGAAGTAGGAGTTGCAAAAGGGTTTGAAATAGTAGTATCACTCAATCCAGTAGTTGGGAACCAAGAATAAGTAATCGTAGGATCCGAATTTGGCAAAATACCCAATTGTTGCGATTCTTCAGGACATATAGACAGGTCAGCAAGAGAATATACTGTGTCTCCCATAATTAGAATTTCCTTTTGAATGGTATCTCCGAAGTTGCAGGTTGCTGTATCGTTAACAATTAAGGTGATTGTATATGTTCCGGCATCCGCGTAAGTATAGGATGGGTTTAACTGAGTACTTGTTCCAACATTATCTCCAAAATCCCATTCCCAAGATGTGTAGTTTTGACTCAAGCTTGTATTAATAAATGTATATGTATAGGGTGCACAGCCAATTGGAGGAGTTTCAAAATCCGCGACTACAACAGGTAAATCAAAATCCATTTTAAAGACACCTAAATTGCAACTGTTGTTATTCGTTGGAGAAACAGCATTCGCTGGATAAATTGGCATATCAGAATTAAAACCACATCCCGAACACATTGCTTGGTATACCTTTCCTTTTCTATCAAATCGACTTGTTCCTCCATCAACATGCTCTTCACTAGTAGGTCCACCAAAGAAAGTCCCATATACAATGTTTGAAACATCATCTTCTAAAACCATTACATAGTGATCACTGCCATCTGTTGTTGACTGGAATGCATCAAATGTAATGGGCATTCCAATTGTGGAGCTTGTATTGTTACATGTATTAAAATTATTAGTTCCACCTCCCCAGCCAGATAGATACATTTTATTACATAAGTCAACTAAGAAGGCTGTTGGAGATAAGCTTATCCCATTTCCATTGCCAAAAACAGTTGAATATATCACTGAATCTAATTGTGCTGTTAATTTACTTACAAATTGACCGCTACCATAATTAAAGTAAAGAGCATTATGAATAAAAGTCGAATCTTGTATTTCTGTTTGCCCTAATAAATACACGTTGTTCCAATTATCCAATTCAACAAAATAAGATTGGTCATAGGTAGGTGAACCATAATAAGTAGAACTGATGATTTGCTGACCTCCTGCTTCTATGTGCGCTATAAACCCATCACTTCTTCCTCCTAATGCATTTGTGTCAACAACTCCAGGAGTAGTAACTAATGAGTCTGAGTTCGTTCCTCCAGTTATATAAATATCTTCGTTTGAATCTATTGCAAGAGAATATCCTGCATCATGTTTTTCTCCTCCAAAATAACTACTCCATATAATGTTTTGAAGGGAGTTGTCTAACTTGATAATTACACCGTCCAAATCTCCACCTCCAAAAGATGGTTGAAAAACATTTCCTACAATTGGAAAATCTGTTGATTTGGTACAGCTAACAATGTAAACATTGTTGTTTTCATCAATGTCTATTTCCCCCCTAATTTCATCCGCATAATTATACTTTAAAACATTTAATGAGCAATTGGTAAAATCATGCGTGGAATTTAACCCATCATTTCCAGACCCTCCAATAAAAGTAGATGCCAGAAGTATTGTCCCATCCGCAGAAAGGTTTGAAGCGACAATGTCAGAGCCATTAATGTAATTTGCTCCAAGGCCTTGTTGCAAGTCATTAGGGGTTCCTCCATTGTAGGTAGAATCATAACATCCAGTAGTATACGGGTAATTTGTTGAGCTAGTTGTTCCTAAGATAAATAATTCGTCAAAATTATTAACAATTAAACTATGAGGTAATTCGTCACTATTTCCTCCAATATAAGTAGAGTAGAGTAAAAAAGTGCCAGTGGTATCAAATTTTGAAATTGCAATATCTATACCTGGAGATAAACCCGAACCTCCGTTAAAAGTCCCATCATAAGAGCCAAGCACTGTAGGGTAACCAGCACCAAAGGCAGAGCTGCCTGCATATAAGAAACCTTTGGAATCAAAGGTCGCTGAATACCCAAAGTTATTGGAGGTAGAACCTGAATAAGTAGCAAACATTAGAGTAGGGTCAATAATTAAATCGTAATTAGGATTATAACCTTTAGGGAATGCAAAAGTTACTGTTGTTCCCTTCAATTTGAATTTACATTTGACTTCAATCTTTTCACCATCAATTATTTGGAATGCATAAGGCTTGTCTTCAATAATGTGGTTTACTTGTGTGTAGATATGCAGTCTCTCATTTTTTATTGCAATATCGTCAGCGCCATCATAATTTAATTCAATTTGTTGGGCATCTGCATTTGCTTTAACCACAAAATCATATTTCAGATTAAACACTTTGGAATACAAGTTTAAATCAATACCTGGATAAAGTTCTTTGTATTCAATTCTGTGAAAACCTTTTGCCTTAGAAGCCCACTTGCTTTTATCATTTCCTAAAAAGTAGTTGTAGTATTCAGGTGTTTCCAAGGTACCTTTTACTAATGCTTCAGTATTACATTCATTAAATGTGACTTTGTAACTATGCCAAGATAGTTTGTCAAAGTTTCTAGGTAAAGATTTATCATAATGGGCTTGAACATATCTAGCGAATTCTTTGCCGTCATATAAATTGAATAAAAACCCGTCATTTTCAAGGTAAAGATACCCACCTTGAATATCTGAACGGTAATGCACCTGTTCTGGCCATTGATTTTTGTTCTCGATAAACTTATAACCTCCTAAAACTTGAGGCTCTTGACCAAGGAAATCACCAAATAAGATGAGCGAGAAAATGAGAATAAAAATCCCTTTGAAAGACATAGGCGCAAGGTACAAAAAGTATTTGTTTTACTAAAGACGAAAAGTTGAATGAAAAGGGCGCTTCAAACTGGATATAAAATTTGTATTTTTCCAAAATGAATTTTAGTTATTGGGAAAACAAAGAATTAATAGGGGAGAATGATGTAGTGATAATAGGCAGTGGGATAACTGGTTTATCCACAGCCATCCATTTAAAGAGAAAATCACCTTCTTTAAAAGTCTTGTTATTAGAAAGAGGAGTACTTCCATGGGGTGCGAGTACTAAAAATGCTGGTTTTGCTTGTTTTGGTTCATTAGGAGAAGTACTAGACGATTTACAAAACACAAGTTTAGATGAGATAGTGCGTTTAATTGAAAGTAGGAATGCTGGTTTAAATGCGCTTATTAAGCTTTTAGGAAAAGACGCTATAGACTTTCAACTTAATGGCGGGTTTGAGCTTTTCAGGCCAGATCAAAAAGAAGAGTACGTAGCATGTTTGGATCGAATGGATGATTTAAATAATGTGCTACGGAAGGAGTTTGGCGGCTCTGTTTATTCGAAGGAGGAACGTGATTTTGGATTTGAAGGGGTTATAGGTATTATAAAAAACCAATACGAAGGACAAGTTGATACGGGAAAAATGATGAAGGCTTACCTAGATTTAGCAAGAAAGGAAGGCGTAACTATTATTAATGGAGCTGAAGTCACTCAGTATAATTCAACTGAATCGGGAGTTGATCTGGAAATAAACAATAATTTAAAAATCAAAACAGGGAAACTAGTCATTTGTTCCAATGGTTTTGCAAAACAATTTTTGGATGAAGATGTAGAGCCAGCAAGAGCACAAGTGCTAATTACGAAACCAATTCCGAATTTACCTTTAAAAGGAACTTTTCACTATGATAAAGGATATTACTATTTTAGAAATATTCATAACCGCGTTTTATTTGGGGGTGGTAGAAACTTGGACTTTAAAGGAGAAAACACCACGGAAATGGAATGTACAGAAAAGGTGATTAATAAATTAAAGGATATTTTATCGAATGTAATTTTGCCAAACACTAATTATGAAGTAGATTATCATTGGGCTGGAATAATGGGAGTTGGTGAGAACAAGGAGCCTATTATAAAGGAGGTTGGAAAAAATATTCTCTGTGCAGTTCGGCTTGGAGGAATGGGGGTGGCCATAGGCACTATGGTTGGAAAGGATGTTGCTAGTAAGGTAATTGGGTAATGTTGTTGAAGTTGCCTTTTATTCTATTTAACATAATATTAATTATAAGACAAAAGGAGCTGATCCAATAATACGGTGCTATACGTTTATTTATAAATGATATATACTCTTCAGTCATATATCGGAGGATATTATGTTAAAAAATTTACGCCAAGCTTTAATTAATAGATTTTTTGAATCCGTAGAATTTAATATTCTGTAGATCTGTACATAATTAATTTTCTAAGCGATTCTCAGGAAGTTTAGTTTTTTATCTTGAATACATTTTTTCTTATAATTAGCCATTATGTGTAAAAATGTATCTTTAAAGATAATTCGTAATTGCTTGTGTCTTTAGTGTTTCATCACAAGTGTTGTGAATAGCTTACAAAAATGTATCTTTAAAGGTAATTCGCAATTTAACAAGGCTTTAAAAGATGACAAAACTGGGTAATAGAAAACCTGCAGGATTGCTATTTAAGCTCTATTTCTCCAAGATTTGTTTTGCAACAGGAAACATTCTATTTACCCATTCCAAATACATTTCGCCGGAAGGATGCAGTCCATCAGTTGCAACTAATTCAGGATGCTTATCTACTTTCCTAGAAAAAGCTGTTATATCTACAAAACTTACGTTAAGCTTTTGGGTTTCTTCCTTTTTGATAGCATTGTAATTATCTATTTCAAAGGCAATTTGTTTATTGTCTCTATCAGATGCAAAGGGAGTTACTCCCCAATCTGGTATGGATATAACAATAACCTTTTTAGGATCATCATTAGCAAAGCTTATTGCTTGCTTTAACAAGCTAAAAAACTCTTTTCGGTAAGTTTCTATATCGAGACCTTGATATTGATTATTTACACCAATCAGCAGCGTTACCAAATCATATTTATTTCCTTCTATCTCTCTATTAAAAATACCATTCTTTAAGTCCTCTGTAGTCCAACCCGTTTTAGCAATAATTGTAACAGTATCTAATAAAAAACCAGCTTTAATCAGAGCATCCTTCAATAGATTCGGGTAGCATTTTTTCCTATCAACACTTTCTCCTATGGTATAAGAATCACCTAAAGCCAAGTACTTAAATTCAGTTTTACGCTCTGCTACTAACTTTTCAGAAATGGTCTTCTTCTCAAGTTCAATACTACAGGCCGAAAAAAGGAGCAGCACCATTGTAATACTAACAACATTCCTCATTGATTTACTTTGTTTCAAATATAATCAATGTTTTACAATTGGTTTAAATAACATTTTTTCGAGCTGAAAGATGTTGTGCAGGTATTAAAACTAATACTAATTGATGGAGAATATTATAAATGGAGTGATACTTATTTTGATGTAATAGATTTTGACGAGGATGTTTATTCTGGTTTTTTAGAAGTAAGAAATGAAGGGGATAGAACATTAGTTTTAATTGGATATAATGCTTTTCAAATTTAAACCTGTTGTAAAATCATTTGACTGAATAATTCATTTTGTCTTTGCGCAATTCCAATAACCTATTCAACCTGCCACCAAAATATTACATTTGAATAAATTGGACAAAATACGCTACTTAATTATAAAAAATTCTAATAGATTTGTTGAACAAATTATTAAAATAAAAGCATTGGGTAAGTTTAAAGTATATTCCAAAATATTATTAAAGCAGATTGTAACAAAGTTTAAAAAACCTGTAGTTTATGAAATTCCTAGGTGTGGTGTTTCCTTTACAAAGATGAATAAACTGTCTTCAGAAATGAAAGGTCTTAAAGCTGTAAACGGGCAAGATACTAAAGCAAAAATCTTCAAAGTGAATTCGAAATCTCCCGAAATGGTTTTCGCTTATGTTTCTCAAATGGCTGAATTTGTTGTCCCTAACTTGAATTCTCCAAGTAAAAAAGACAAACAGAAATTACTTGAATTGGGAGCTTATATAAAAAAGCTACAACCGTTAATTAAAGATATTGAGCTCTATAAAGAGGCTTCAGCTTTTATGAAATAAATCACCATTTTCATTCACTAATAACTCTATTCATTACAAAAATGATTAATCTATTATGGATATTGGAATAATTTGGTAACCCGACAGATCACTAATGCGAATAAAGTATTTACCCGAAGTCAGCCTACTTAGGTTTAACGTTATGCCAAGCGCACCAACTCGATCAGAATATACAAGCTTGCCAGTCATATTAAATATTTCTAGGTCCTGCCCTATTCTTAATCCATTCAATTGTATGTTTCCATTACTTGGGTTGGGAAAAACAGAAACATTTATATTTTCATTGGTTGCTAATCCTACAGTTGAAGAAACTGTTACACTATCAATAGACTCACAACCGTTTGCGTCGGTAACCGTAATAATATAGGTTCCAGCACATAACTCGTGCACATCAAAAGTTGTGGCAGAAGTAGGGTCATTCCAAGAATAGCTATAGCCACTGGTTCCTCCACTTACGGTAACTTCTGCAGAAGCCATACATGAATCGGAACTAGAATTCCATCCATTTGCATTTAAAGCTAATATATCGGGTTGACTTATGTGTATTGAATCGATAAAGTGTGTGCATCCTAAAGAATCTTTCACCAAAAGATTGTAGTAGCCTGAAATTAACGAATCTGATAGAGCAATAGAATCTGAATTACTCCAAGCAAAAGAATAGTTGCCAGTACCTCCAGAGGCAGAAGCCAATATAGAGCCATTAGCATCTCCAAAACAGAGTGGAGAAATCATCGAATAATTGGCAATGAGTGTATCTGGAGTTGTAATTTGAACGGAATCATTATAATTACATCCTCTGTTATCTATTAGTTGGTAATAATACCAACCAGCCGAAAGACTATCTATAAAGGATTCGTGAGAACCATCCGCCCATCCAATGGATACGTTTGCCGAATCGTGCAGATGAAGATTTACGTAACCTAAAGTGTCTGTTGCGCATTGAATATTACCAAAATCTAGACTATCTAGTATGGGATATGCTTCCTCGATAAAGATAGAATCAGTTACTTGGCACCCATCTAGATGCGTAATTGTTACCACCTGCCAACCGGCCCATAAATAATTGGCAACCTTCAAAGAGTCAATACTTGCCCAATCGTAGATACAACCGCTAAACATACAAGGACAGCCTGAACTAGCTAAAGTTGCTGTAGCATTGCTATCTCCAGGACAGGTAGGCGTCCCTACTCCACCCCAGGTTAAAACATAGGGATCTACAATGTTAAAATTGGTAGATTTGAGACAGCCGACTGAATCTACAACATATACCGAGTAATTATCTGGACTTAAAGAACCTATACTGTCTGTAATTTGTCCACTAGACCAATTAATAGCATATGGCTCAGTTCCTCCAGTTGGACTCACCAAAGCATTGCCGTCATTCCAATAATTACATGAGGTATTATTTACAATTAGATTAAGGTTAATGGTTCCACAATTGGTAACTTCAAAATTGTAAATTCCATTGTAATCATTACCCATATATGATCCCCATGCGATACCAGGACCTGGGTTGGTATAAGTACCTTCTATACGCGCTAACTTAAATCCTTTTGCACCCATAGGATTAACACTATCTGCTCTAAACGCATATACAAAATCAATAAATCCATTCCCATCTAAATCTGTTATTAAAGGTGTGCTACCAAGGTTTACGCCAGCTTCGGGAATCGATAAATCACTAATACTATTATTGGGAAAATCTACTATTTTTAATTGATGTTCAAAATGTGTTCCTGTGTGATAATTTAGGGACAGAATAACTTCATCTCTTCCGTTTAAATCGAGGTCTACCGCATTAGCTGAAGCAAAATGCAAATCACTAATACTGTCAAAAAATGCAATCTGCCCCGTATTCCCATCTATCATTACTTGGTAGTAATCAAAATAAGATGGAGCTGAACCTTTACCTAATACTGCAAAAACATCTGGTGATTGATTTCCTGTAAAATTACCAAAAATTGGCTCTGCACTGGATTGGGCTCCAGGAATGGTAACTTCCCAAAGAATTGTATTCAATAATCCATCGATTGCATAGATGGTTCCGCTGAAGCTTTGACTTACTATATCATAAACACCATCATAATTAATATCGGCAATACTAACAGGAGCAATAAACCCTGTAACAGGATCATCAATCAACATAGTAGCTCCACTTATGTCGTTATTCATTAAATCCAATAAAGGAACTCGCCAAAGAGATCCTCCATCATCTTCACCTCCACTGCCAAAATAACAGTATAAACACCCGTATTATTCATGTCTATACATACAGCTGAGCAATAAGTTTCCTCTCCATCGGGCATTGTGTCTTGAGCAATAATATTACCGGTTACAGCATCTAAAATCATTAAGCGTCCAGGAGGTCGCATCGTATCCCATGGCAAAGCAGCATGATCGCCTCCATTTGCAACCAATATATCTGCAACAAAATCTCCATTTTGATCCGGGATAATTTGGGGGCTATAAAAATTTAACCATCCACTATCAGCAGCTTGGGTGGATGGGTAAGGAAAAAACTCCCATATCATACTCCCTGTTTGACCATCAATCGCATAGAACTCTCCATTTCTTCCACCCATATAAACATCTTTTTCACCGTCTCCATTCGCATCGCCAAATGCAGCACTCGCAAACATCTCATCATCTGTAGCAAATTCCCAGAGCACATTTCCATTTGCTCCATCCAACGCTACTACTCCTCGTGCATCTGGCGACCCATCAATTCCTCCACCAATTACAATGTCTAAAATAGAATCTCCATTTAATTTAACCGGCCTAGGCGAAGAGAAAGTAACGGATGTATCTATAAGCGTTTGCCATAATTGCGTTTGCGCTTGGACTAATCCCGAAAGTAAAATTACTGATGCTAAAAAGATGGTTTTCATAATATCGCAAATAAATCGAATCAAATATATGGATTAATTAATTTACACTGTCCATTTGTATTTATTCCTAAATCCTATAAAAAAAATCTATGATTCTATATGGACAACGGAATGGAACTGCAATGGTTGTCTCTTTTTTTACTGCAAAACCGCTTTACAGAGATTTATCTAGCCCTACCCTTTAAAACATTTTCTACATCTTTCAGTTTAAACCCCTTTGCTTTTAGAAGAATTAAATAGTGATACATAAGATCGGCAGCTTCATTTTTAAAAAGGTTTTCATCATCATCTTTTGCCTCAATAACTAATTCTACAGCCTCCTCTCCTACTTTTTGCGCTACTTTATTAATTCCTCTTCTAAACAATTGATTCGTATAAGAACTTTCATCATTTTCATCAATTCGCTGGCTGATGGTTTCTTCTAATTCATAGACAAATCCCTTGGCTGTTTCTTCGCCAAAACAAGATGTTGAACCGGTGTGACATGTGGGCCTATTGGTGTTGCTTTAATTAAAACCGTGTCATTATCACAATCAATTTGAATCTCATTAACGTTTAAGAAATTCCCTGACTCCTCCCCCTTTGTCCATAGCCTGTTTTTACTTCTGCTAAAAAATGTTACCCTTCGTTCTTTTTGCGTTTTTAAAAATGCTTTTTCGTTCATGTACCCCAACATTAAAACTTGTAAAGTTCTATTGTTCTGAATGATTACGGGTACTAGACCATTTTTATCTTTTTGAAAATCTATCTTCATATCTATCGTATTGCTATTTTCTGTTCTTTTAAATACTTTTTTAAATCTGGAATTGGGATTGTTCCGTAATGAAAAATACTTGCAGCTAATCCTCCGGTTGCTTTTGTCTTTTCAAATACATTTTTAAAGTGTTCTTTTCGCCCTGCTCCTCCTGAAGCTATGACTGGTATATTTACGAGCAGAGCTCACTTCATCTGGTTATATCAATAGCAAACCCTGCTTTTGTACCGTCATTATTCATTGAGGTTAGGAGAATTTCGCCTGCTCCTTTCTCTTCAACTTGCTGAGCCCATTCAACTGTATTTAAACCTGTAAACTTTCTTCCTCCATTTACAAATACCTTCCACTCAGAATCTTCATATTTAGTATCAATAGCAACTACTACACACTGACTACCAAACTTCTCTGCTATTTCTGTAATTAATTCAGGTCGCTTTACCGCTGATGAATTTATACTTACTTTATCAGCTCCGGCTTCTATTAATTTGCTTACATCTTCAACAGAGGATATTCCTCCACCAACAGTAAATGGAATATTAATTTCTTTGGCGATTCTTTTCACCAAATCAATTAAAGTGGATCGATTCTCTATTGTAGCAGTGATGTCCAAAAACACCAGTTCATCCGCACCTTGTTTTACATAATTTTTTGCTAATTCAATCGGGTCTCCTGCATCCCTAATCCCAACAAAATTAATTCCTTTGACAGTTCTACCATCTTTAATATCTAGGCAGGGTATAATTCTCTTTTTTAACATAATACTTGCAGTTGTTTTAATGTTATCTTTCCTTCATATATGGCTTTACCCAAAATAGCACCTTCACACCCCAATTCGATAAGTTGATATAAATCATCCATGCTCGATACTCCACCGCTTGCAATCAAATTAACAGATGACGCACTCATAATTTCTCTATAAAGTTCATTAGATGTGCCTTCCAACATTCCATCTTTAGCTATGTCTGTGCAGATAACATTCTTTACCCCTTTTGATTCGTACTCTGTGATGAAATCAACAACATCAATATCAGATTTTTCTATCCATCCATTTGTTGAAATTTTCCGATTACTACAATCTGCTCCTAAAATGATTTTATCCGAGCCAAACCTTTCCAACCACTGCAAAAACAAATTTGAATTAGTAGCCGCTATACTGCCTCCTGTAATTTGTGAAGCACCACTGTTAAAAGCAATTTCAACATCTTTATTTGTTTTTATTCCTCCTCCAAAATCTATTTGAAGATTGGTTTTAGATGCGATTAACTCAAGTATTTTATAATTCACAATGTGTTTCGATTTTGCTCCATCTAAATCTACTACATGTAAGAATTTAATACCATTATCTTCAAATTCTTTCGCTACTTCTAATGGATTTTCATTGTAGACTTTTTTTGTGCTATAATCTCCCTTAGAAAGTCGCACGCAGTTACCATCTATTATATCTATCGCCGGTATAATTCTCATAAATTCAGAAAGTTTTTAAGTATTTTTTCACCAATATCAGCCGATTTCTCCGGGTGAAATTGAGTTGCATAAAAATTATCTCTTTGCATTGCTGCACTAAAAGGTTTTATGTAATCACAAACTGCTGTTGTCTGCTCATTTATCTCTGCATAATAACTATGGACAAAATAAACGTTATTGGTATTCTCCAAACCATTAAAAAGTTCGCCTTTTACTTTCGAGAAGTTATTCCAGCCCATATGAGGAACCAATTTTGTATTTGGGAATTTCTTCACTTTTGTGTTAAAAATCCCTAAACATTGGGTACTTCCTTCTTCAGAATAGGAGCACATTAACTGCTGACCTAGGCAAATCCCAAGCATTGGCTTTTTAATGGATAAAATTGTCTTATCTAAGTTGCGTTCATTTAAGTATTTCATAGCTGAACTGGCTTCACCTACTCCCGGAAAAATAACCTTGTCCGCATTTAATATTTCCTCTGAATCGCTAGTAATGATGCTTTCATAGCCCAAGCGAGTTAGTGCATTCTTGACCGAACTAATATTTCCTGCATTGTATTTTATAATTGCAATCATAATATGCCTTTCGTACTAGGTATTGAATAATTTTCTGTTTTCATCTTAGCCATCTTAATTGCTTTTGCAAAAGCCTTAAATATTGCTTCTATTTTGTGGTGTTCATTTTCGCCCTCTGCTTTAATATTCAAATTACATTTTGCAGTATCCGTAAACGATTTAAAAAAGTGCATAAACATTTCCGTAGGCATTTCTCCTATCATCTCTCTTTCAAAATTGGCCTCCCAAACGAGCCAAGGTCTACCTCCGAAATCAATTGCAACCTGCGCTAAACATTCATCCATAGGCAGCAGGAAGCCATACCGTTCAATTCCTTTTTTAGAACCTAAAGCCTGCAAGAAGGCATCCCCTAAAGTAAGTGCAACATCCTCTATAGTATGGTGCTCATCAATCTCTAAATCTCCTTTTACTTCTATATTTAAATCTATATTTCCATGTTTAGAAATTTGTTCTAACATGTGGTCAAAAAAACCAATTCCAGTGCTGAAAAATCCTTTTCCACTTCCATCCAAGTTTAATTCTACGTTTATATCCGTTTCTTTTGTTTTTCTATTGATTGTAACCTTCCGCGGGATTGCTTTTAAGAATTGGTAGATTTCGTTCCAATTAGTAGTAGACAACGTAGCCATTTCATTATTATCTCCAATAAAAACACTTTTACTTTTTAAATTTTTAGCTAATTCGATATCCGTTAGCTCTATCACCAATTACATAAGAGTTCTCCAGGTCATAATCGCCAAAAATATATTTATTTAATAATCCTGTATTCGGTTTTCTTGTTGGGGCATTCTCTTCAGGAAAGCTTCTATCAATTAAAATTTCACTGAATTCAATACCTTCATTTTTGAAAGCTTGAAGCATCTTGTTGTGCGCTGGCCAAAAAGTATCCTCAGGAAACGAGCTCGTTCCTAATCCATCTTGATTGGTAACCATTACCAATTCATAATCTAGTTCAGCAACAATTTTGGAAAGACCTTGAAACACACCTGGATAAAACTCTAACTTGTCTAGGCTATCTAACTGATAATCAATAGGCGGCTCTATTACTAAAGTTCCATCTCTATCTATAAATAATACTTTTTTCATTTTTAAATCTCTTTAATAGCGTTTATTAATATTCTATTTTGTTCTGGTGTCCCTACTGTAATTCTCAAGCAGTTTTTAACCTCCTTCGTTCGGTTTCTAACTATAATACCTTTAGATTTCAGCGAACCAAATATTTTATCTGATTGGTCAAATTCAATAAGTAAAAAGTTAGCTTCTGATGGATAAACCTTAATTACAGAAGGAATTGCAGACAAAGCCTTAGTCAATAAAGTTCTTTCTGATTTTAATAAATCAATTTGGCTCAAAGACTTCTTAGTGTTCTTTAAAGCTTTTAGTCCTTCAATCTGACTGATTGAATTCACATTGTATGGCGGTTTTATTTTATTCATTACAGCAATAACCTCTTTACTTGCAAAAGCCATCCCTAAGCGTAATCCAGCTAATCCATAAGCCTTACTTAACGTGTTGAGCACAACAAGATTAGGTAATTCGTTGAGTAATGAAATGGCACTTTCTGAACTTGAGAAATTCAATATATGCCTCATCAACAACTACTAAGCCTGAAAATACAGACTGCTATTTCTTTTATAGCATTTAAAGGATAAACATTTCCTGTTGGGTTGTTAGGTGAACATATAAAAAGTAAACCATTCGAATCAACTATATTTACTAACTCATTTATATGAGGCAGCTGAAAATCTGAATTCAAACTGATTTTAACAGTTTCAATATTGTTTATGTTCGCTGATACCTCATACATTCCGTATGTTGGAGGAAAAACATACGACTTATCCTTCCCAGGCTCGCAAAAAGCTCTAAACAAAAGGTCTATAGCTTCATCGCTACCATTTCCAACAAAAATCTGATTGGGTGCTACCTTTTTGATAATTGAAAGTTCATTTTTCAAAGCTGTTTGAAAAGGATCTGGATAGCGATTGAGTGCTGTTTCAAATGGATTTTCATTTGCATCCAGCAAAATAGTTGCCTCCTCCTTAAATTCTTCTCTAGCAGATGAATAGGGAGTTAAGTCAATTATATTTTTTCGAATTATATTTTCTAATTTAAACATCTTATACATCTTTTAATCGGAGGGTTACTGCATTTTTGTGCGCAAACAATTGCTCTGATTCTGCCATTATTTCAATTGCAGGTCCAATTGCTTGAATTCCTTCTTTTGTTATTTTTTGAAACGTAATTTTCTTTTGAAAACTATCCAAAGAAACACCACTGTAATTCCTTGCATATCCATTCGTTGGCAGAGTATGGTTCGTGCCACTCGCATAATCTCCAGCACTTTCACAACTATAGTTACCTAGGAATACAGAGCCTGCATTTATTATCTTGTCAATATAATTTGTTGCAAAGTCAGAAGCTATGATTAGGTGCTCTGGTGCATAGAAATTGCTCAGACCAATACATTCTTCCATGTTTTGCATAAGCACAGCCTTACTATTTATCAATGCCTTTTTTGCTATTTCAGCCCTTGGCAAAAGATTTATCTGTTTTTTTAATTCAATAAGCGATTGCTTCAAAATAGTTTCATCGTCTGATAATAATATCACCTGGCTGTCTGCTCCGTGCTCAGCTTGTGACAATAAATCAGCTGCAATATACTCCGGATTACCCGTTTCATCTGCAATAACTAGGACTTCACTTGGTCCAGCTGGCATATCTATCGCAACACCATTTTGCTGAACCAACTCTTTGGCTTTGGTTACATATTGGTTACCTGGACCAAAAATCTTATACACTTGGGGTATTGTTTCAGTTCCATATGCCATTGCTGCAATGGCTTGAGCTCCTCCAACTTTATATATTTTGGTAATGCCAATTAGATTCGCTGTATACAATATTGCTGGATTTATTTCTCCCTGATCGTTGGATGGCGTGCACAATACAACCTCTTCACAATTAGCCAATTTAGCTGGAATACCAAGCATAAGCACCGTTGAGAATAATGGTGCCGATCCACCAGGAATATATAGACCTACTTTCTCAATAGCAACAGATTTTCTCCAACACTCTACACCCTCTGAGGTTTCTATAACTTGTTCTTTGATGAATTGAGATTTGTGAAACTTTTCAATATTCTGCTTCGCAATATTGATGGCTTTCATTAGTTTTTTTGAAACAAGTTTTTGAGCATTTTGTATTTCTGCATCGGTAACTAAAAACGTATTTAAATCGACATTATCAAATTGCTTTGCATATGTCTTAATAGCTTCATCTCCGTTGTCTCTAATATTGTTCAAAATATTTTGAACAGATTGACTAAGATCTTCCTTGTCAATAGCCGGGCGTTGAGTTAAGGTCTCCCAGTCTTCTGGTTTTACATACTTAATTAATTCCATTACAATACCATTTTATCAATAGGGACAATTAATATTCCTTCCGCCCCTGCAGTTTTTAATTCATCTATTACATCCCAGAATTTGGCTTCATCAATCACAGTGTGTAAAGAGCTCCATCCTTCTTCTGCCAGAGGCAGTATTGTTGGGCTTTTTAATACAGGTAATATCTGACTAACTTCTTCTATTTTATTATTCGGAAGGTTCATCAAAACATACTTTGTGTTTTTTGCCCGCAACACTGCTTTCATCCTAAATAATAGTTTATCCAAGATTTGTTTTTGCTTCATCTCAAGGTTTGGAGACTTTGCCAGAACAGCTTCTGACCTTAACATTACTTGAATTTCTTTTAATCCATTCTTAAACAAAGTACTTCCCGAACTTACTATATCACAAATGCCATCTGCAAGACCAATATTTGGAGCAATTTCAACGGAACCTGAAATAGCATGTATTTCAGCATTGACCTCATTTTTGTTTAAGTAATCTAGCAGTGTATTTGGATAAGAAGTTGCTATTTTTTTTCCTTCAAAATAAGTTATTGAATCATACTCAATTTCTTTTGGAATGGCCAATGAAACTCTGCATTTAGAAAATCCTAACCTTTGAATTATCTCAATATTTTTCTGTTTTTCAATTAGAAGGTTTTCTCCAATAATAGCAACATCCACAACCCCGTCTTCTAGATATTGTGGGATATCAGCATTTCTTAAGTATAAAATCTCTAGAGGAAAATTTGGTGCAGTTACCTTTAGTTGATCCTTACCGTTATCAATAGAAATACCACAATCTTTTAATAGTTGGAGAGAGTCTTGATTTAGTCTTCCACTTTTTTGTATTGCAATTTTTAGTTTACTCATTTTTTATGTTTTGTGATCTGAGTAAACCTTTGAACGGATTGATTAAAACAAAAAACCCGCCTGATTTACTCAGACGGGTTTTGAAATATATTAACTATACATATATCATTTTCCACTTGCCTGAGAGCAATTGTAAAAATGATGATGATGTAATTTCTTTAAATTCATTTTATAATCTTGATACAAATCTATAGAAAAATAATTTAATAATTATTATAATAAATAAAAATATGGCAACTATTTTGTTCTTCAATTGGCCACATCAAAATGATTGCTTTGTTTTAAACCCTAACCCCAATAACACAAACATCATCAATTTGCTCTAAGTCGCCTTTCCAAGTTTCGAAGGTCTTATTAATGGTTATTTTTTGTTCTTCCATGGCTTTATCTTGAATGCTTAGCAGCAATTCTCTAAAGGCTTTGGCTTTAAATTTCTTACCCCTTTCACCACCAAATTGATCTACATAGCCATCTGAGAAGATGTAAATAGCATCTCCTTTTTCTAAATCGAAACTATGCGTTGTATAGGGCACCGGGTTTTCAAACTGACCGATAGGCTGTTTATTGGCTTTCGTTTCTATAATCTCACCATTTCTAATGATCCATAAAGGATTGTGTGCTCCTGCATATTGCAATTTCATTCCTTCTAATGAACAGATTGCTATATCCATACCATCCTTAACTTCTTCTTCAGACTTCTCAAACTCTGCAACAACAATTTCTCTTGTTTTGTTAAGGATTTCTCCTGGATCTGTTAATCCATGTTCTCTAACACTTCTGTTGAGTGCATTGTTACAAACAACACTAACCATTGCTCCAGGCACTCCGTGTCCAGTACAATCTGCTGCTGCAAACAATACTTTATCATTCTTCTGCTCCATCCAATAGAAATCTCCTGCTACCACATCTTTAGGTTTATATACTATAAAGCTTTCCTTTAAGTATTCTTTTACCACTTTCATTTGAGGTAATATGGCGGATTGAATACGCTTCGCATAAATTATAGAGTCTAATATTTCTTGATTCTTTTCTTCTAGCTCATAGTGTGCCAATTCTGTCTCTTCTTTCTGTTGTTCTACTTTTACTTTTTGCTGCTCAATTATATATTTCTGCTTTCTTGTTACTTTCAACCTGCTCAGCATAAAGACTAAGAATATAGCTACCAAACACAATCCAGCAGCTATGGAAAAGATAATTACTTCTTGTTTTGCTTTTTTTTCTTGTTCTATAGCTAATACCTTATCATGCTCAGCATCATCAATCGTCTTATTTTTTTCATTCTCGTATAAAGCTTGTTGCTGAACAACTGCATGTTGCGTTTCTTTATTACTAATGCTATCTCGCATAAGAATGGATAGCTTATACATTTCAAAGGCTTTCATTCCTTTACCTTGTTTTTCATATATAATACTTAATAACCTAGAAGCTTGCCTTATCCTAAGCGGAGATCCTATTTCTTGGGAAATGGTTAAACTTTTTAGTCCGTATTCTAATGCCTCCAGAAGTTTGCCTTGTTTTTTGTATATTGTCCCTATGTTGTTTAAAGATGAAGCAATTCCTGATTTATCACCAATTTCTTCTTGTATTTTAAGACTACGACTGTAATAAATTAGAGCTTTTTCAATTTCTTCTTGGCGCAGGTATATTGACCCTAGGTTGGTCAGAGAGTTAGCAATTCCTGATCTATCACCAATTTCTTCTTCTATTTTAAGACTACGACTGAAATAATCCAAGGCTTCTATTAGTTGTTCTTGAACAATATGCATAGCTCCTATGTTGTTTAGAGAAGAGGCTGCCCCCTCTTTATTGCCTATTTCTTCATAGATTTTAAGACTGCGACTATAATAATCTATAGCTTCATTTAATTGGCCTTGGTCATAGTAGATAACTCCTATGTTGTTAAAAGAATTGGCTATTCCTGATTTATTACCTAATTCCTCCTGTATTTTAAGACTATGACTGAAATAGTCCAAGGCTTCTATTATTTTACCTTTGCTATAGTTTATATATCCTATGTTGTTTAGCGCTCTTGCTAAAGATTCTCTCAGGCTTTTCTGAACTTTGTCTGAATTATTTTTTAAAAGTGATTTTTCGGCAATAAGTTCTGATTTTTCACATAAATATTTTAGCGTGTCAATATTTGAAATGTAGAGAATTTCTGATAATACCAAATATGATTCAGCTAAAGAGGTATCATGGCTATTAGGATTATTAATAACAGCGTTTAAACTATCTATTTGGTAAAGTTGCGCGTCACTAAAAATTTGGGAAACTCCACTAAAAGAGATTAAAAACAATGATATGCATATAATGGGCCTCACACTGCTAATGTAAGTATTCTATTTCAGCTCCATTGTGTTTTGTACAATAAGACCTTTACTTAAACATAAAATATTATGTTGATTATTTGGGTCAGAATTAATTTTTTCATAATTTAACTTTAAATTCTCAACGCTATGAAAGATATATTACTATTTAAAAAATACGCTTCTAATAAATTATTGCCTATTCTTTACTGGACCGGTTTTGTTGCTATTTTTTCAGCCACGCCTACTTTGATAGAAATGTATGAAGATATGTTTGGTTTTGATAATGATGAGTTTATGGTTGAAAATTTGAAGTGGGAAATAGAAGAGGAAAAACATGAGATAGCTTATATCGAAAGTGAATTTGATCATGATGTTACGCAGTTAAAAAACGAACTAAAATCGGAATGGTTTTCAGAAGCTGATTATGAAGAAGAATTGAATTATCTAACGGAAAGACATGAAGAACAATTGAGTCGGCACAATGAAAATATCCAAAGAATGGAAGCAGATATGTTGTTCCATAAAGACATTCTGGAAAATAAAACTTCTGATTTCACATTATTGTTAATTATATTCATAGTTCTTCAAATAATATGGAGAGTCTTTTTAGAGTGGTGGTTCCGTTGGTTTAACTTTTTAAATATCGAAAGAAAAGACACAAGCAATAATGTCAGTGAAACCAGCATTGCTAAAGGTTTTGCGTCTCTTAAATTAAGTATAACATCTTCATATTATATTATACTTTATTATTTGTTAGCCGTAGGTGCGTTTGCAGCAGTTGTTTGGGTATTCATTGAGGCGCCGCTATTGACAAGTCATATGATTGAGCTCACATTATACCTTATTGTATTTGAAATGATGTTAAGACTATTTTTTGAAGCGAGAATTGTATTTTTTAAGTATTTGAAAAGGAATTAAACGATTAACTCTGATGCTTTTATTTTTGTTTCTAACTTCCATTCATTAATTTGCTATATCTAGGAATTTTTTACTGGTAAAATCTCCAAAATAAGCTTTAATTTCTTCTTCAATTTTGAACTCTGTGCTTAGATTTTTAGGTTCTTGTGAACCATAGTGCCATTTTTTTTTGAAAACCCTTCAATGTATCCCAGTAATGGAACTTTAATAAAATTTATTAGACAACCCTAAACCCTAATGCCAATAACACAAACATCATCAATCTGTTCTAAATCACCTTTCCAAGTTTCAAAGGCTTCATCAATGATTTTCTTTTGTTCTTCCATAGATTTATCCTGAATACTTAGCAGTAATTCTCTAAAAGCTTTGGCTTTGAATTTCTTTCCTTTTTCTCCACCAAACTGATCTACATATCCATCTGAGAAGATGTAAATAGCATCTCCTTTTTCTAAATCAAAACTATGTGTTGTATAGGGTTCAGGTTTATCAAACTTACCGATAGGCTGTTTATTTGCTTTTGTTTCAATAATCTCGCCATTTCTAATGATCCATAACGGGTTATAAGCTCCAGCATATTGCAATTTCATTCCTTCCATACTGCATAAAGCGATGTCCATACCATCTTTTACATCTTCTTCTGATTTCTTAAATTCTTTTACAACTATTTCACGGGTTTTATCTAATATTTTCCCAGGAATTGTTAAACCATGTTCCCTCACACTTCTGTTTAGTCCGTTATTACAAACTACTGAGACCATAGCTCCAGGTACACCATGTCCTGTGCAATCTGCGGCTGCAAATAATACTTTACCATTCTTCTGTTCCATCCAATAAAAATCTCCTGCTACAACGTCTTTTGGCTTGTATAATATAAAGCTTTCCTTTAAGTATTGTTTTACCACTTTCAGTTGAGGTAATATGGCGGATTGAATACGTTTAGCATAAAGTATAGAATCCAATATTTCTTGATTCTTTTCTTCTAACTCATAGTGTGCCAATTCTACAACTTCTTTCTGTTGTTCTACTTCTGCTTTCTGTTGTTCAATTAAAGCTTTTTGTTTTCTTGTTGCCTTTAACTTATTAAATACAATTATTAAGAAAAAAATAACCAATCCTAATCCGACTGCAATTGCTACTACTAGGATTTGCTGTTTCTCTTTTTCTTCTTTTTCTATAGCTATTTGTTTGTCATACTCTGCATTATCAATAGCTTTTTGTTTTTCATACGCATACTTATATTCTTGCTGTTTCGCTGCTTTTATAATATCTTCATTGTAAATACTATCATGCATTTGAATATAAAGTTTGTACATTTCAAGGGCTTTCATTCCTTTACCTTGTTTTTGATAAACTTCACTTAATAAGCTTGACGCTTGACTTATATTATCTGGAAAACCTATTTCTTCAGAAATTGTTAAACTTTTTTGGCCATATTCTATGGCTTCCATTAACTCGCCTTGATCATTGTGAATAATTCCGATGTTGTTAAGGGAGATTGCTATTCCTTTCTTGTCTCCTATCTCTATTTGAATAGTAAGGCTCCGGTTATAATAATCAAAAGCATCTATTATCTTGCCTTGATTATAGTATATTATTCCTATTCTAGTTAGAGAGGTAGCTATTCCTTTTTTATCACCGAGTTCTTCATCTATTCTAAGACTGCGATGATGATAATCTAAGGACTCTTTTGTTTTTCCTTGCTTTTCGTATATATCTCCAATATTACTCAGCGCCGAAGCTATTCCTATTTGATCTCCTACTTCTTTTTTTATTTTAATACTGCGATTGTAATAATCTAGGGCTTCTTCTAGTATTCCTTGTTCTTTATAAATATATCCAATGTTGCTAAGAGCTGTTGATATTGCTTTTTTATCTCCAATTTCTTTAAAATTTATCAAACTTTTATTACTATACGTGAGAGATAATTTGATATTCCCTTTTCCTTGATTTAGATAACCCAACCAAGCATAACTTTCAGACTTACCAAAGAGATAGTTCAATTTCTCACTTATCTTCTCTGCTTTCTTACAGATTATTATAGCAGTGTCAGGATCGCTTAAATAGTAAAAATTGATTATTTCAAAATAAGTTAAAACTACCGTTGTATCGTGGCTTTTAGGATCAGCTATTATTTTGTTCAAACTATCAACCTGCTGCTGTTGTTCATTCGTGAACTGGGAAAACCCTTGAAAAGAGATTAGAAATAGTATTATGTAGATAATGTTTTTGATACAGTAAATATAGCTATAAATTTCAAGAGAAAGTAACTATATTCCATTAGACAAAACGGTGTTTGTAAACTGCTAAAAACTACCGTTGAAGTAAAAAAAAAGCATATTTCTATATCATAGTGACCTTAGTGATAAGGTAAAATAAGGATCAAATATTTTAATTACCAGAACCTGATAATTTAATTATAGTGTATTTTTGAAAAAAACTTAATAGATGAATACTTTTTCAATTGCCATTCATGGAGGAGCAGGAACCTTGGTAAAAGGAATGATGACCACTGAATTAGAGAAGCAATATAAAGCAGCTTTAAAAGAAGCGCTTGACAAGGGATATTCAGTTTTAGAAAGCGGAGGAACTTCTGTTGATGCCGTAGAAAAAGCGGTTGTTGTTTTGGAAGATTCACATTTGTTTAATGCGGGTAAAGGTGCGGTTTTTACTGCGGATGAAACCCATGAAATGGATGCTTCTATTATGAATGGAAAGAACTTAAATGCAGGTGCTGTTAGTTTAATTTCTGGAATCAAAAACCCCATTTCATTAGCTTACCAAGTAATGGAAAAGAGTGAGCATGTTTTTCTAGCGGGAAAAGGGGCCATGCAATTTGCTAAAATGAATAATTTCGCAATTGAACCCGCATCCTATTTTTATGATGACTTTCGTCATAAGCAATGGCTAGAAATTAAGGATACGGACAGTTTTCAGCTAGACCATACTAAGAAAAAAGATAGTAAATTTGGAACGGTTGGAGCAGTTGCTTGTGATGCAGATGGCAATATTGCCGCAGCAACTTCTACCGGCGGCATGACAAATAAACGATTTGGAAGAATCGGAGACAGCCCTGTGATTGGAGCTGGAAATTATGCGGATAATAAAACGTGTGCCATATCCTGCACAGGCAGTGGCGAGTTTTTTATTCGAGGTGTTGTTGCCTATGATGTAGCTTGTCTAATTGAACACAAAGAAATGTCTTTATTAGAAGCTGCCAACGAAGTAATTCATAAAAGAATTCTAGAAATTGGTGGTGACGGAGGTTTAATTGCAGTTGATGCCAAAGGAAATATTGCGATGCCTTTTAATACAGAAGGAATGTATAGAGCAACCAAATCATCAAACGGAAAGGAAGAAATTTCGATTTACAAATAATTTTCAAGTTCAGTTGAAATAGTCAACATTAATTCAGCCTCTTTAGAATTAAATAAAAGGTGCCTCAATTGGCAATACGGTAACAATTCTTTTCTTAATGTCAAACTTATCGCTATTTGATAAAACATGAACTTTAAGATTTGCTATTGTCATAGGAACTCCTTCTTCCAGAACTTTTTCGTTGTTATGCGTTAAAGCATTTCCATCAAAAATAATTGCCATTCCTGAACCAATTACGGTACAATCCTTTCCGTTTTTAATAATCATTCCTGTATCCTCAGCCAATCCAATGCCGATCAAATTTGGAAATTTCGCTACAGCTTCAGATTGCCTTCCAAAACGACCACGTTTAATAAAATGTGTATCTATAATTAATTCAGGAATCAACCCTAAACCCTTGTACATAGAAACAGCTCCTTTAAAAAAGGCTTCTGAAGGGCTTCCTCCAGAAATCATTTCATTGGCCATTGCCATAGCTCCTGCACTTGTTCCTGCAATAACAAAACCTTCTTCATTAATATACCTATCCATTAAAATTTCATGAATGGTTGTTCCACCAATCTTATTCGTAATATTTGATTGGTTGCCTCCTGAAAACATAACACAATCGGCGTTTTTGACTAAATCAATTGAAGACTGTTTTTCAGAATCTTCTTTGCTTCTAATATCAAGGATAGAAATATTTTCACAACCTAGGGTAGTAAATGCCTCTTCATAATTACCTCCTACTTCAATTGGAATACTAGATGCTGTCGGTATAATTACAATATTCGCTTTAACTCCTCCTGCCTCTTTTACAACGTGATACAGAATTCCGGCATCAATAAAGTCAAGTGGATATGATTCGTTTTCTGCTATACCTTTATCTTCATTTCCTCCAATCGGAATTAACGTTCCTCTAACTTGCTGCATAAATTTCATTTTGGAAACAAAAATAAACTAATTTTCATGTTTTAGAATTTATATATTTATATATTTAGCTCATACCTAAATACAACTAAAAAACGAAAGATGAAAATTAGAGAAATCAATGCAATGAGAGGACCAAATTATTGGTCAGTGAGAAGGCACAAGTTAATCGTAATGGTATTGGATCTCGAAGAGATGGAAGAAAAGCCATCAGACAAAATAGAAGGTTTTGCAGATAGATTAAAAAAAATGTTTCCCTCAATGTATTCTCATAGATGCTCTGAAGGTTGTGAAGGTGGTTTTTTTATGCGTGTTGATAGAGGAACTTGGATGGGTCACATAATAGAACACATAGCACTAGAAACACAAACCTTAGCCGGTATGGATACTGGTTTTGGAAGAACTCGCGACTACGGAGAACATGGTGTTTATAACGTTGTTTTTTCCTATATGGAGGAGTCTGTAGGAAGGTTTGCTGCAAAATCAGCTGTTAAAATTTGTGAGGCTTTAATAGCAGGAGAGGATTATGATTTAGCTGATGATATTCAAACAATGCGTGAATTGCGTGACGAAGATCGCCTTGGTCCGAGTACAGGTTCGATTGTTGCGGAAGCAGAATCTCGTGGAATCCCATGGATTCGCTTAAATAAATACTCGTTGGTTCAATTAGGTTATGGAGCCAATCAAAAACGAATTCAAGCCACTGTAACAAGTGAAACAAGCAGTATTGGTGTAGAGTTAGCGTGTGATAAAGAAGATACAAAATACCTTCTGGAACAGGCAGAAATAGAAGTTCCAAAAGGTGATATAATAAGAAGAGAAAGGAGTCTAAAAGAATCTTGCGAATATGTTGGTTACCCATTAGTGATAAAACCCGTAGATGGCAATCATGGCAGAGGTATCACAGTGGATATTCAAAATTATGATGACGCATTAGAGGCTTTTCGTCATGCTAAAAATAGCTCAAAAAGTGGAGCTATTATTGTTGAGAAATATATCGTTGGTGATGATTACAGGTTACTTGTGATAAATAATCAATTAATAGCAGGTGCCGTAAGAACACCAGCACATGTTATCGGAAATGGAAAATCATCTATACAGGAACTCATTGATGAAGTGAATAAAGATCCGCGTAGAGGTTATGGACATGAAAATGTACTTACTCAAATAACTGTTAACGAATTAACGGAATTGATTATCAAAGATGCTGGATACACTTTAGAATCTGTTATTCCCAATGGTGAAAAATTAATTCTAAAAGACACTGCAAATCTAAGCACTGGTGGGACAGCGGAAGATATAACTGACATTATACATCCAGCAAATGTTAGCATGGCGGAAAGGATTTCAAAAATTATTGATTTAGATATCTGCGGAATCGACATAGCAACAACAGATATCTCAAAACCACTATCAGAAACTGGAGGAGCTGTGCTAGAAGTTAATGCAGGCCCCGGTTTTAGAATGCACTTAGCTCCCACAACCGGACTTCCTAGAAATGTTGCAGCTCCAGTGATTGAGAAATTATTTCCTCAGAAAGGAGACACTGGTAGTATTCCAATTGTAGCAATTTCTGGAACGAACGGAAAAACCACCACCACACGCTTAATTGCTCATATTGCAAAAATGAGAGGCTACAGAGTTGGCTACACCACAAGTGATGGTGTATATATCCAAAATAGGTTATTGATGACGGGTGATTGCACTGGTCCAGCAAGCTCCGAATTCGTTTTGAGGGACCCTACAGTAAACTTTGCAGTTTTGGAATGTGCTCGCGGAGGCTTGCTAAGAGCAGGTCTATCTTTTAAGAAATGTGATGTCGCAGTAGTTACAAACGTTGAAGCAGATCACCTGGGCTTGAAAGGAATTCACACAATTGACCAGCTAGCAAAAGTTAAAGCGGTTGTTCCAGAAACAGTAACGGCTGATGGCTATGCAATTTTAAATGCTGATGATGATTTAGTGTATGATATGCGTCGTAGTCTTGAGTGCAATGTCGCCTTGTTTTCTATGGATGAAAATAATCCTCGCATAAAAGCCTTACAACGCTTAAATGGAATTACCGCTATTTATGAGAATGGCTTCATAACTATATGTAGAGGTGAATGGAAAATGCGCTTAATGCAAGCTAAAAACATTCCAATAACCTATGGCGGAAAAGCCAAGTTCATGATTAAAAATGTTTTAGGAGCTATATTGGCAGCCCATGTTCAAGGAATAAGTAATGAGGATATTAAAGCTGCGTTGGAAACATTTATCCCCTCTTCCTCTCAGACTCCAGGCCGTCTGAACTTATTCAAGTTTAACGATTTCAGCATACTTTTGGATTATGCACATAACCCGGCTGGAATGCGCGCGCTAAAAGACTTTGTAGATCAACTAGATGCTACTGTAAAAGTTGGAATCATCGCAGGTATTGGTGATAGACGTCTTGAAGATAATAATGAAATGGGAAGTATTGCGGCGGAAATGTTTGACGAGATAATTATAAGGCAAGATAAACGCTTAAGAGGCAAAACGGAAGAAGAAATTATAAAAATGTTGGACGATGGAATTAAAATGAAAGATCCAAATAAGAAAACGACTATCATTCCTTCTGAACATGAAGCAATCACTTACGCAGTTAAAAATGCGGTTAAAGGTTCATTAATAATATTGTGTAGCGACGTTATTCCGGATGCATTGGCATTGGTAGAAAAATTTAAAGAGCAAGAATCCAAAGGAGAACTAGTATTTAACGAATAACCAAACATCTACCCAATTTATTGTTTCGGGAGAAGTCATAGCTATCCAATAAAAATTTAATAATTACATTACAATTCGTATATTCCACTAAAATTATAACTGTTATAAACCATCTAAAAACCATATCTGAGCTAAAAAATCATCTTTCTGCTGATATAATAAGTTTGTACTATAAAGCAGATTTCAATGATTCTTTTTCTGAATCCATTATCTCCTTAGCGGAGCATAGCAGTCATAAACGGGTTAGAAAAAAACTTTCCTATCTTATGATTGAGGTTTTTCAAAACATTGTTCGGCACGGAGAAGATATTGAAGAATCGAAAGATTGCTTTGGAGTTAGATGCATTGCAGATGGATTACACATTTATTCATCTAATCAAATTAATCAGCAAGCTTTTACTTTTTTAAATTCTAAATTGAAAGAAATAAATAAGCTTAGTTCTGCGGAATTAAAGATGCTTTACATGGAGATTTTAGAATCAAGAGAGCTTTCTGAAAAGGGAGGTGCAGGTTTGGGACTTATTGATATGGCCAGGAAATCTGGGAACTCAATTCAACACGATTTTAAACAATTAGGGAAAAGCGCTTATCAATTTAATTATCAACTAGATATCTCAGCTGAAAAAGGAGTCCCATTGAAACAGGAACAGAACATAGATATTCATGAAAACATAAATATCTATTCTAGTATTGATGATAACATATTGTTTTATTTTAAAGGTGACTTTTCTAAAGATAACATTCATTCTTTGTTAAGTATTTTAAAAGCCAATACCCAGAATGACGTTAAAGGCAATCAATTAAATAGTTTTAACATATTCCATACAGGAGTAGAATTAATTCAAAATATTTCTAGACATGGTAGATCTGTAAATGATTTCATAGAAGGAGTATTTAGTTTAAGTCAGGAAAAATCAGGATACTACATCTCTACAGGAAATTATTTGAATGAAGGTGAAATCTCAAATACGGAAGAATATTTACTCCAACTAAACAACTATTCAGTGGATGAACTTAAACAGGTTTATCTGCAAACACTCAAAAAGAACGCACTTAGTGATGACCCAGGTGCAGGCGTTGGATTAATTGATGTAAGAAGATATAACCAATCAGTTATAGATTATGAGATACATAAATACAGTGATGGATGCTATTTAAGTATGGGTGTTTTTATTCCAATTGTTAATTAATTAACTTACTACTATGGATTTAGATAATTTTGATCAAACATCAATTAATTTTGATGAGGAAAATGGAAGCCTGAGAATAGCTGGAATATCAATGATGGAAGATAGTTTGGGGTTTTATGCCGAAACAAAAAATAAACTTGACTCCTATTTGTTAAATAGCGATAGATCAGTAACTGTAGAATTTGAACTTACTTATTTCAATTCCTCTTCTGCCAAACAATTTATTCAGATTCTCTCTAGGTTAGAAAATAACAGAGGTGTTGTTTCATGGAAGTATCCAAAAGACAATACTATTATGGAAGATAGAGGGAAGGAATTAGAGATACTTCTAGATGTACCTTTTACGTTTATTCCAGTTTAAAACCCATTACAAGTAAATCATCTATCTGTGGAAAACTGCCTTTCCATGCATCTAGTTCTTGTAATAAATATTCTTTTTTGTCCAAATCGTTTGATACAGATTCTTTAAGAATATCTTTGAACTTCTCCATACCCATTGAAGTCATAGTTTTATCACTTAGCTGATCATAATATCCATCCGAATACATAAATACCCAATCTCCTTCATTAAATGAAAATTGGTTGTTTTTGAAATCTCGCTTCATTTTCTTACTCTTTTTCGAAAATGAACCTCCCACAGAAAACAAATCTGCATCAATTTTTGATATTTTTCCATCGGAGATTAACACAATTCCGTTTCTTGCTCCACTAAAGGAAAGTTGTTTATTTTCTTTATCAACCAAACAAAGAGCAATGTCCATTCCATCCTGTAACTCTCCTCCACTATTTTGATCTAGGACACGGATTATTTCATTGTTCAGGTCTTTGAGTATTTGAGCTGTATCTAAATTCTTTCGCTGAACAATCTTGTCTAGCAATAAACTACCCATCATGCTCATGAATCCACCTGGCACTCCATGTCCGGTGCAGTCAACAGTAGCTATTACGCTAATGTTTCCAAAACATCGGTACCAGTAAAAATCTCCCCCAACAATATCCTTAGGTTTATGTAAAACAAAAAAATCATTAAAATATTCCTTAATCAATTCTTCTTCTGGCAGGATTGTATCCTGAATTCTTTTAGCATAATTAATACTATTTGTTATCTCCCGATGTTGTTTTTCAACTTTACCCTTCTCTTTTTTAAGCTGTGAAGTCCTTAATTCAACTTTTTTTTCTAATCGGATATTATTAAATTGCAATTGCCTTTCTCTTAGCTTTATGTAGATATAAAATAACGTAATAATGATAACAACAACTGCAAAATAAAACCAGTAAGTTTTCCAAAATGGTGGCGCTACAATAAATGGATAATTGATCGTGTCGCTTTCTATATTGTCGGCATTAATAGCTTTTAAATGAAAGACATAGCTTCCAGGAGATATATTGGGATAGGTTATTGATGTTTGAGAAGTAAAATACCAATTCTCGTCAAAACCTTCTAACCAATAGGAATATTTGATCTTTTGATGATTAATCATACCAATACCTATGTAATCAAAAGTGATGTGGTTTTGATCATAATACAAAACAGGGTTAATAGCATTTATAATATCTACAATGTCACCACTTTTTGTATTCCAAGTTTCCATTTTGTGCTGATCTAAACGAATATCTATTAAATCTAGTTTGGGAGCTATGTTGGATATAAGGTCTTCTCTTTCCTCATATTTATAGATTCCCTTTATAGTGCCAAACCAGATTGTTCCATTCAATAAATTTAAGCTACAATTTGAATTGCATTCAACACCATTAAATCCATCAATAGCGTCATAATGTTTAAAATTTTGGATGTGATTACTTGTAGATAATTGTGTGCTAAATTTATCAACTCCCACTCCACTACCAGCTAAAACCTGATTATTATTATTAATTTCAAGTGTGAAAAACTGAGATGATGACAATCCATTTTGTTCATTTAGCCATATGATATCTTTAATAATATTTTCGTTTTTACAGACTTTAAAGATTCCATTATCAGAAGCGCACCAAATATCCCCTGCTTTATCTTCTCTTATGGAATAAATGGCATTATTAAGGGTTTCTTCAACTTTAATAATTGAATCATTGTGCTTATAGAAAAGACCATTTCCACAACCCATCCATAAAACATCAGCAGAATCCTTGTAAAATGACATTATGCCTCCATGGTTTTTTAATCCTTTTGCGGCATCATACCATTTAACCAAACTATTTTCATTATTTACAACAGCAACTCCTTGGTAGCATCCTATCCATATATTTTTACTTTCATCGATCCATAAACCTCTCAAGTTCGTGTTTAAGTTATTTATTCTGTCGACCGCTTCACCATATGAGGTTAAATCATTTTTTAGAATAATCTTTTCTACATTCACCCCATCAAACCTACATAAGCCTTTATTCCTATCAAAAAACCAAATATTTCCTAAAGAATCTATTGCCATTTCTTTAACAAAGGAATTATCAATTAATTTTACTATCTCATTACTTTTAGAGTCAATAGAGAAAACTCCATAGCGCGTACCATAAAGAATATCGCCATTATTAGAACGAATAATTGAGGTCACAAAATCATCTTCCGATTTAGAAAATCCAAATTCTGAAAATGGAGATGGATAATATGCAACCAACCCTTCCCCATCTGTTCCTATCCAAATTACACCCTCCCTATCCATAAACACTCTACTCTTATGAGACATAACAAGACCATTGGAATTATTTAGTTGGATGAGCTGCTGATCCTTTTTAAGAATATATATATCGTTTGATTTTGCTAAGCAAAGTTGGTTATTGAAGAAATTTACTGAATAAATAGGTTCTCTTAAGAATGATAATTGCTTAGAGAAATAATTTTGAATTACTTCTCCATTTTTCACAAAACTTAACCCTGATTCAGTACCCACTATGAATGTATTATTATCAGAAAAAGTGATATCCATAACATGATTAGACGCAAGACCTTTGTCAACATTAAGCTGAATGGTGTCATTGTCTTTAATAGAAAACAACCCACTATCTGAAGTTCCTAAAAGTAGCGTTCCTGAATGAAATTTCGCACAAGTTGTTGGTCCGATTTTTTTTATCAAACTATCCTCTTCTAATAACAAAGTCTTACTCATTAAGCCTATGAGAATTTGATTGTTATCCAAAAACTCTATATAGGAAACCCATCCTACATGTACTTCATCTTTTGATAAAACATTGAACTCGTGAACGAGTCCATCTTTAATAATATTGATACCTGCTCTTGTGCCAACCCAAATCTCTCCATTTTTTCGATTACTAATACAGGTTACTTCATTACTAAGAAGTCCATCTGTTGTTTTAAACGAAATAAATTTGTCTCCATCAAATCGACATACTCCTCCGAATGTAGCAATCCATAAATAACCGGATTCATCTTGAATAATATCTTTTACTTGTGATTGAACAAGGCCATTAATTTGAGGTAAGTAATTTTTGAAATTATACTTTTGCGAAGCACCTAAAATTGAAATAAACAATAAAAAAAAGGATATTGATATTTTGATGTTTTTCATAAAAAATTTCATATTCACAAATGAGCAATCACAATATAAGAAAAAGAATACAAGTAATTAAACAGTTATAAAATCAACACTAAGATCTAATTGTTTTTTTGTTAAACTCACCCAATCAGACCTTTTATATTTACCCAATCCTTGTGCTAAACAGAGGCCTGTCACCGCTTTATTTAGTAAATAAAATAGTAACTTGCAATAGTTTGAATTCCTTAACCTAAACCAATTGTATGAAGTATTTATTTTCTGTCCTAATGCTTTTTATTTTTTCTACTGATACTTTTTTCGCCTGCGATAACAGTTCAATTGTGATTACAAGTTCTGTTACTAATGCTGATGGAAGTATTACCTACAATATAGAGCTTGGAATTGACCATGGTGGTCTTGATGCTACATATTATGGATATGTTTTAGAATTTAATTCATCATTAAATACCCCAACGGTAATACTTGGAGGAACGTATCCGACAACTAATTCTGTTGCTCCAGGGGATGTTACTTGTGGTAATTTAACCGAGACATTCCAGGCTCTTTCAGGTAATGACATCAATTCCCTTAATAATGATAGTGATTGGAACCAATTTATGGGATTATCAAATGTTTTAAGTTTTGAAACCGGAGCTATTTGGGGGGCAATTACTAATGATATTTGTATTCCTATTCAAGTCACAGTATCCGGCTGTGTTGAAGAAATTGTTTTCCATGCCAATGCAAATTCTGGCGCAGCTGCTTGCGTTTACACTATTTCTACTGGGCAATCTTGTGCAAATTGTGAAATAACTAACTTATCTGCTACTCAAGGACCATGTGACCCTTTAACAAATACATACACAGCAGAAATTACGGTTACCTACTCCAATGCTCCAGGGAGTGGAACTTTGGATGTTAATGGACAGTCTTTTTCAATAACCTCAAGTCCGCAAACCGTTATACTTGCAGGTTTGGTATCTGATGGGAATTCAGTTGATGTAACAGCTAATTTTTCTGCAGATCCCACATGTACTTTTACTACGAATGGATTATTTACCGCTCCTCTACCCTGTAGTTGCAGCATTACTAATATTACGGCATCCCAAGGACCATGTGACCCTGCTACTAATACTTATAGTGCAGAAATAACAGTAACGTATTCCGGGGCTCCAGGGAGTGGAACTTTGGATGTTAATGGACAGTCTTTTTCAATAACCTCAAGTCCGCAAACCGTTATACTTACAGGTTTGGTATCTGATGGGAATTCAGTTGATGTAACAGCTAATTTTTCTGCAGATCCCGCATGTAATTTGACTACGAATGGATTATTTACCGCTCCTCTACCCTGCAGTTGCAGCATTACTAATATTGCGGCATCCCAAGGACCATGTGACCCTGCTACTAACACTTATAGTGCAGAAATAACAGTAACGTATTCCGGAGCTCCAGGGAGTGGAACATTAGATGTTAATGGTCAATCTTTTTCAATAACCTCAAGTCCGCAAACTATTACTCTTACAGGATTAGTTGCGAATGGAAATTCAGTTGACATAAATGCAAGCTTTTCTGATGCCCCCGCATGTTTATTAATTTCAAATTCACTTTACAGTGCACCAAATGGCTGTTCTTGTGATGCTGATGCTGGAACTATATCGCAATAAGCCATTGTATATGAAGTTTCATAAAGCAATATCAACATTTATATTTCTTTGGGTATTTTCTCTAAATTCCATGGGTGCCTGTGATTTTACAACCAATCAGAATGTAGTGATTATACCTGGAGGAAACCACAACAACACTGCAACATATAGTCAGCTCTACATATTAGTTGATCAAGATGGAACCATTGTTGCTACAAGCACTACAGGCGATTTTGGTCCCCAAGACTTCGGATTCTATGAAGCATATGCTTTTAATTATGAAATCGCTGATGCTCCAACAATACTGCCAAACATTGGGATAGATATCACTCAAATAAATGATGGTTGCTCAGTATTTTCAGCTCCTCTTCCAATTACTGTTTGTAACATTAGTAGCTTAGAAGTATGTGAAGACTCTGGAAATGATATTGTTGTTGCTATGAATCCTGATTTTAACTCCAATGCAAATTATGAGGAGGTTATTGTTATTGTAGACAATTCCTCAGGAAACATAATATATATTGATAACCTATCCCAAATAACGGGAACTGTTAATTATACAACGAATTCAGTTACAGGAGATTTAACAAATGGCAATTACACTGCATACTCGGTTAATTATGAAAACTCAGAAACTCTTGTTGGATTGGGACTAACAATTGGAAGTTTATGGAATGGACTTTTTGGAACATCTTGTGCCGTAACCTCCGCAGGAGTTCTTATATCGGTAAACATTTGCTGCAATGCCAACGAAGGGAACACCTTAGCACAAACTAGCGACCCAAGTAACAATGATTTTGTTTTATGCTGGAATGAATCTATTAGTCTAGAAAATTTAACTTACTCCCTTCCTGGGATTGGTTCAAACGAAGCATTTGGATATGCCGTTTACAGTTCTCCAATGCCAGGAGCCATTCCAAACAGTGGCGACGCTGATTTCATTGAGTTTTTAATTGGAACTGGTCTCAATGCTGGACTCACTCTAACAAATGATGGATCATACACACCTCCTTTTATAAATAACCCTAATCAAACAATTTACATTTACCCGGTTACCTTCGATGATGCGGGAATACCTGCGATCGATAATAACGGAGATAACTGTTATGCTGTAGGAACAGAAATAGTTGTTACATTCTTAAATGACATAATAGCTCCCAATTCACAAAATTGTTTGACAAATTCAGGTATTTACACAATTTCCGGGGGATATCCGGAATTCTTTACAGGTGATTATAATATTACAAACCTTGGAAATGGCTTACTCTCATCATCTACACTATCAAATAGCGGGGGAAATGTCTCGGTTACAAACCTCAGTATAGGAGATCTATACAATATTGAAATCACAGATGATAACAATTGTTCAATTTCTACCGCACCTGTTCTTTATCCTAGCAACCTGAGCTATGACTCGATTGTTATAGTAAACCCTACTTGCAATGCTATTTGTGACGCTACAATATCTATTTATTCCGTTAATGCTAGTCAGTACAGTTTTAATGGGGGTACGGCAACTGCCAACTCAATTGAGACAAATCTATGTGCAGGTAATATTACAGTTTCAATTGAAGATAACGGGTGTGTTATTGATTCCACAATTGCAATTATAGAACCAACACCTTTAACAATTACTAATTCGAATGACACAATTATATGCATTGGTTCCAGTGCAGATATATTTGGAGCTGCTCAAGGCGGAGTTCCATTGTATGATTACTTCTGGAATAATAGTATCGATAATTCTACTATTACTATTTCTCCATTCAACGATACAATAATTTCTTTCTATGTACTGGATGCCAATAATTGCTCATCTGACACAAATGAAATACTAATAACGATTCTTGACTCATTATCAATTATGGGAAATATCCTTGATTCGATATGCGAAGGTGAAAGTATATTATTAGCAACTAACGGTACCGGTGGAGATAACAATTTTAATTATATATGGACGAATAACGATGGTTCAGGATGGTCAGCTTCAGGAAATAATGTTAATGTCTCTCCTCAAAGCACTACAATATACACTGTTGTTCTCACTGATAATTGCAATTCACCTGCGGTAAATCTGGATATTGAAATTTTAGTTAATGAGTTACCAAATATAATAATCAGCGCCGATTACATCAGCGGTTGCTATCCATTAACTGCAGAATTTATGAATAATACAGTAAGCACCAATGGCAATTGTAATTGGTCTTTCTCAAATGGTGATGTTAGCAATCTATGTAATCCATCTATTACTTTTGAATCACCTGGGTGTTTTGACGCTACATTGACTACGGAATCACTTTCAGGCTGCAGTATTACAGAAACATTCCTATCCATTGTTTGTGTAGAAGATTATCCAATTGCAGAATTTACATTTTCACCAGAAATTCCAAATACATTTAACTCTATTATCGATTTTAACAATCAGTCTTTAGGCAACACAAATAACTCATGGAGCATTAATGGTACAACATTCTCCAACGAGATCGACCCCTTTTACAACTTTGACGGGATAAGTGGAACCTATGAGGTATGCTTGACAGTTGGCAACAATTATCAATGTGAAACCACATATTGCGAGCCAATAGTAATTCAAGATATATTTAATTTATATGTTCCAAAC
>CALSMU010000022.1 GCA_943787535.1 uncultured Flavobacteriales bacterium
ACGTTTAGAGAAATTAACTAAGAATGATATGTTACAAATGGTTAGTAAGTTATTTTGAAGATTTGAAAGATAAAAACAACAATTCTAATGCAATAGATTTTGGAACAACAGCGGTATTTTTGAAGCAATTAGATATATTGAAGAAAAGTTTATACAATTAAGCTAGAGTAACTTAAATTACCTTTGCTTAATTATTTTAATAGATTATCCAAAAGTATTGGGTAAACAGAACAAATTGTTATATTTGCTCATAAATTGTGTAAGTAGTCAGAATGATAGACGTTTTTGATTTATATAATAACATGGAAAGGAATGATATTTTACTGTCGTTCAAGGGAGCTATCACTTCTGAACTTTTGACATCCGTTCTCCAAATAATGGAGGAGAAGATGGAGGATTTGAATGAAGAGCCAAAAACAAAAAAGAAGGTTTTTAATGTTCTGGTAGAATGTCTTCAAAACTTATATCATCATATTGATGATTTTGAAGTCCAAGGAACGAAAGAAGAAATTTCAAAAAAGAAATCTGCAATTTTTATGATTAGCCGTCATGCCGGGCATTACAACATTATTACCGGTAATTTTATAGGTAATGAAAACATTGAAAAATTACGAGGAAGAATAGATCATATTAATTCCCTGGAAAGAGATGAATTGAAGGCGTATTATAAATCTACTCTTAATAATGGAGAGATGAGCTCTAAAGGGGGAGGAGGATTAGGATTTATTGATATAGCAAAAAAATCAGGCCAGAAATTAACATATGATTTTATCAAAATAGACGAAGCATATTCCTTCTTCACATTAATAGTAAAAATAGTACAAAAATAAATTAGAAATGGATAATTTAACAATTGCTGGATCAGCAAAAACACCAACTGTAGAGTTTGAAGGTGTTGGTAAACTTTTAATAAAAGGACGTTCTATACCAGAAAATTCTATAGAATTTTATAAGCCCGTTATTGATTGGATAGGTTCATACGGAGGCTCACCAAAAGATATTACAGAAGTAAATGTTCAATTAGAGTATTTTAATACAAGTTCTTCAAAATGTATTTTAGATGTTTTTAAAAAATTAGAAACGTTGTCTGGTACAGAGGTTAAAGTTAATTGGTATTATGAGGAAGATGATGAAGATATGCTGGAGGCAGGTGAAGACTACCAGGCAATTATAGATCTTCCATTTAAAATGATTGAAGTAGAAGAGCTTTAGTCTTCTGTAAAGATAGACTAAAAAGCCGTTTACTGCGATTAATATCGAAGTAAACGGCTTTTTTTTGATAAAAAATATGAAGAAGATAGTTATAGCCTTAGATGGTCATTCAGCTTGTGGAAAAAGTACCTTGGCAAAGTTTTTAGCAAGGGAATTATCATATGTATATATTGATTCTGGAGCTATGTATAGAGCGGTAACGCTGTATTGTTTAAATAATGGAATAATAAATAAGGATGAAGATATTAAGAACGAAAATGTAGTAAAATCATTGAACAGAATTAATATTTCTTTCAATTATAATAGGACTAGTGGTAAATCAGATACTTTTTTGAATGGACTAAGGGTAGAAGAAGAGATTAGAGAAATGCGCGTATCGAATTTTGTAAGTGCTATAAGTAAAATTAAAGAAGTTCGAGAGAAATTAGTTGAGTTTCAACAAAATTTAGGAAAGAATAAAGGCATTGTAATGGATGGAAGGGATATTGGAACAGTCGTTTTTCCTGAAGCAGAGTTAAAATTATGGATAACAGCGAATATTGATGTCAGAGCTGCTAGAAGATATAAAGAATATCTGGAAGGTGGACATGAGGTTTCCTTAGAGGATGTCATTGAAAATGTGAAATCAAGGGATTTCAACGATTCCAACCGGAAGGAAAGTCCTTTGGTTAGAGCTGCGGATGCGGTTGAAATTGATAATTCGTTTTTGTCTAAACAGGAAACATTTCAAAAAGCTATTCGCCTAGTTAATGAAAAACTAATTTTATAAGTTTACATGCGTCTATTTGCTGAAATAAGTTTCAAAGGGAAGCATTATCATGGTTGGCAAAAGCAACCAAATGCCATTACTGTTCAATCTACAATAGATGAAGCTTTTAATGTGGTTCTTCGGGAAACTGAATTTAATTGTACTGGATGTGGCAGAACAGATAGTGGCGTTCATGCAAAACAATTTTATTTTCATTTTGACACCAATGAAAATTTCGATCTAGATAAACTTGTTTTCAAGGTGAATACACTCTTGCCAGAGGATATAGTTGTGCATCGTTTGATTGATGTTCCAGAAGTTAGTCATACAAGGTTTGACGCAGTTTCAAGAACATATCAATATTATATCCATCAAAAGAAGAATCCTTTTCTAACGGATATCTCATATTATAATACAAGAAGATTAGACATTGAGGCTATGAATGAAGCGTGTAATTGCCTTTTAAATTATGCTGATTTTACTTCGTTTAGTAAAGTAAATACCGAAACAAAAACAAATAATTGTGATATTAAATATGCTCTGTGGAAGGTAGAGGGTGAGTCTATCGTTTTCGAAATAACTGCCAATAGGTTTCTAAGAAATATGGTTAGAGCAATTGTTGGTACAGTGCTCGAGGTGGGTGTTGGAAAGATTACAATTGAGCAGTTTGAAAAAATCATAGAAAGTAAAGATAGGAGAAAGGCAGGAACATCAGTTCCTGGTCATGGTCTATTTCTTACTAGAGTTACTTATCCCTATATTAAAGATTAGATAATTGTGTATTGTTATCTGATTTGCAATAATTCTTGCTGGTTTTCTGGTTTTTATTTAAATCTAAAATTAGAATGTCATTCAGCTATAACATTACCTAAACCAATGTCCGCTAATATTTTTATAGCAGGGTTTCCTTTGTAGTAAATATTCCCAACGTCGAGTAATTCTACTGCTAACATATTTGTATGACCAACGTATCCATCTCCAGTACTTCTATTCGAAAAATGGAGATAGGAGTTTGTTAAATTGGAGGCGTTAACAATACTGTGTTTGGATTGATATAGGTAAGTTGTGTCGCTAGACCCACTAATATTTGCATTAATACTTCCCTCCATAAAAACACATTCTAATTTGTGGCAAGAAATGTTTAAGGTGAATTCACTTCTAGATTTATAGCTGTTTATTTCTAGATTATTCTGTATAATTTCACCGATGAAATTAACTTTTCCCGTTCCATATAGATTTAGGGTTTGAATATCGCTGAAGTGAATTGTTATTGTATTTTGAATACTTTTATCTCTTATGAAATTACATTTATTTAAGTTTCTAATTTCGATAGCTGTGTCGATGGATTTTGTTTCAATGAATGAAGCAAGGTTGGAATATGAATCCACTTCAATATAGTTCAAATTATCCTGTATTAGTATAACGTCTGCATCATCAAATATGTTGATAACCGTTTTATTTGCTAATTCTCTTGTTTCAGAAATCATTTTTCCTGCTCCTTTCCAACAGGATCTCTCATTCGGTTTATTACAACCAATCAACAATACTGCGGATATGATAATAATCCGAATCATTTTATTCTGTATTTAATGCCAAATTCAAATGCTTCTGCAACTGCCCAATGTGATTTCAATTGTAAGAGAGTTTTTATTTTTTTACTTAATTGATAATGAATTCCAAAGCGATGATAAATTAAACTTTTCCTATTCTGATTGAAGAGATATACTCCCATGTCGACAGCAAATGTTATTCTATCGAAATTTCGTTCATTACCTATAAATATTCCGCTTTGAAGAGGTGAAACTTCTAGAGGGATATGCGATCGATGTAAAATTCCAGGGTTATAAGTGAAGTCAATCCCTCCTATAAAATTATTCTTAGCACTTTGTATATAGTTAATTCGATTACATAAATTGATGATAGGATATTTCTCTCTGAGTGGATTAGGGTTTTCTCTAATCCCTCCGGACAATATAACAGAGTACAACCATTTTCTGTCAAGAGTATAATTCGTGTTGACCGGTTTTTTTTCTTTCTTTAAAGGTGTTGTTTTTATATATGAATACCCCAAGTTGAATAACAGAAAGTTTATGCCAAGATTTGGAGTTTGATATGCACCATTCGAGAAATGACAAACCCCTAAACCTAAATTGAGGTGGTTGTTTGCCGATAGCGAAAATTCTTTTTCGGCTCGAAATACAATTTTGGTGTTGATATGACTCCCAATTACTATATTTCTGTTATTTGTATTCGCATCAAATATTTTTTCGACATAACCTAGACCGATACCTATTTTGAACCTTATGCCATTTTCTTTTTTTGTTAATGGAAAGGAAGTAAATCCATTTAACCCATAAACCAATCCAAGAACTTCAGGATTTCCAGAATTTAATATGGAGGCGGTCAGGCCATACCGGATAGAATCTTTTTTTCTTTTTTCAATGGAAAACCCTAAACCGATTGATTTCCCCTGGATAAGATAGTTTAGAGCAGGTTTGTGCGGTATAAATTGACCATGCATTGAACTAATTGTAAAAGCAATTGTCTTTTCTTTTTGCGCAAATGAAAAGGTACTTCCGCTAATCAAAAAAAAACAGATGATTATATTTCTATACATGAACATTACCGTAAAAGTACAAATTTGGAATATCTTGGGGCTAGTTATTATTATTATTGAATATTTAGCTGATTTTCTACGATAAACCGCATACGGTATGCTGTGATATTAACCCAGGGAAGCACGTTTTTAAAATGCAGTAGGGTAGGCGGGTAGAAATAAATGGAGGAATAGCATTCCTATAAGAAGAGTTCCTTTTATCTTTAGCAAATACTATTTAGAATATGAATACAGTTGAACAAAAGTTAAAATCATTTGAAAGGTTACTCACCATAATGGATGAGTTACGTGCTCAATGTCCATGGGATAAAAAGCAAACATTGGAATCTTTAAGGTATTTAACCATTGAAGAAACTTATGAATTAGCTGACGCCATCCTTGAAAAGGATATGGATGAAATTAAAGGTGAATTGGGTGATTTAATCCTGCACATGGTTTTTTATTCGAAGATAGCATCCGAAACGAATGACTTTGATGTAGCGGATGTGCTCAATACGGTATGTGATAAGTTAGTTGAACGTCACCCGCATATATATGGAGATGTATTAGCTGACACAGAAGAGGCGGTTAAAGAAAACTGGGAGAAAATTAAATTGAAAAAGGGAAAAAAATCGGTTCTTCAAGGAGTGCCAAAGTCGCTTCCTGCAATGGTGAAATCTACCCGTATCCAAGAAAAAGCAAGGGGTGTAGGTTTTGACTGGAATAATAAGGAGCAGGTGTTTGAAAAAGTGAAGGAAGAATTTTCGGAATTACACAAGGAGGTTGAAAAAAATGATGTATCTGCAATCGAAGATGAATTTGGAGATGTATTGTTTTCTATGATAAACTATGCGCGTTTTATTGGAGTAGATCCTGAGATGGCTTTGGAAAGAACCAACAAGAAATTTATTAAACGATTTCAATACTTGGAGGCTGAATCAAAAAAAGATGGAAAAGAGATGGGGGAAATGACCCTTGATGAAATGGACGAATATTGGAATAAGGCCAAGAAACTATAGCTAGGTTCTCATTACCATGAATTCCCATTTTCTTGTCATTCTATACTTCTTTGTTTTAAAAGGCCGCATTATAGTTCCTAATATTACTAGTCCCGCAGATGGAATTAAGTGTTCTCTATAAAAAATGGGGTTATCTCTATTGATGATAGAGTTAAAAGTGGTAATAACAGCAAATGTAATTCCTGCGATAGGAAATAGCCTACTTCCGTTTTTTAGAAATTGTCTTTTAGAGGGGTCTATTATAGATATAATGGAATTATATTTTACCCAGGTAGAGTCAATTAAAATACTGTCAAATTCTATTTCGTTAATCACTCCCACCTGAATGGTGTCAATGTTTTTATAAACAATTGGGGATTTTTTGATGTAATAAACGCGTTTTATGCTTTTTCGTTTTCGCAGAATTAAAACATTCTCACTTCGCAAAGAATCTTGGGAATGGGAAGAATACATGGCTAGGAATACTGCGAATAATGATATGGTGGTTGTTTTTAAAAGCATTTTTGATACTCATCAATAAATATAAAGTTAAGTATTATTTTAAGTGTTCATCTAATTATTTAGAATCTACATTATTCTAAATAGAAATTTTTAATGTACTTTGTAATATGCTTAAATATTTAGTTTTTATCGTTCTAACCTCAATAACATGTCTTGCAATATCGCAGAATATTATTCCTGCTTCAATGTCCAGTTTTATTGTTGATACGGGAGAAAATTCAATCGATCAAGTTTGGTTTACACCCGAAGGCACGGTTGGTAGGGTTGGAAAATTCTGTAAACTCGAAATAGGATTTAAATTTTCAAAAGAAATTGAACAAGAGGTTGAAAAATTTATTAGAAAAAAAGCGAAAGGAATTAATCCATTTGACCCTGAACAAATCGATGTGTCAGTTAGATTAATTGCCCCAAATGGAGAGGAAATAGTAACACACGGGTTTTATTATCTCCCTTATTTTAAGAACCCATTTAAAGATTTGTGGATTCCAGATACTACTTCTTTTAAATGGAGAGTTCGTTTTGCTCCTAATCAAATTGGTGCATGGAAAGGTGAGGTTAATGTTCGTGTAAGTGGTTTTGCGCCTGCAAAATCATCTTTTAAGTTTTATTGCATTGAATCTGGTCACAAGGGAGTGTTAAAGACAAGTAATACTGGGACTCTTGCTGACCGGTATTTATATGAAAGTGAGTCTGGAAAAACTTTTATCCCAATTGGGCATAATATTACTACTAGGGGAAAAGATGTTTCGTTATTCAAGAATGAGTTGCATAAAAAATGGATAAATGAATTAAGCGATAACGGTGGAAATTTTTTCAGAATGGAATTACCTCCGGGCGGTGCTCTGCCGGATTGGCCAACTTGGCCATATGATAGTACTAGTTATAAATCTTGCTTTGATTACTCCAATAAATTAGATAAGATGTTTGGGTTTGATGAGATTATCGATCTAGCAGAACTAAAGGAAATGTATTTTATTATGATGCGTCATCATGTGGAAGTTGGACCAAATGCAAGTTGGGGAGCTCCATGGGATAGTTGGACAAATAACCCTTATAAAAAAGCATTTAATTTAACTACATCTGAAAAATATTTTACTGATGATGAGGTTTTTAAAGCACAGAAAAATACACTGAGATACATTTTTGCTAGATGGGGGTATAGTCCTAGCTTTACGTTTTATAGTTACCAGGAGATGGATATTTGGACTGAAGAAGTTGGTTTAGAGGAAAGGGAATCTTTAAATATTGTTGCTGATTGGATTAGTAAAACGAAAAAATATATACGAGACGATTTACATTTTTTAAGCGATATGTTTGTATTTCCTTTTACATCAGGTTATCCTGTGTCTAAAATAAAGGAAAAATCATCTTCACCAGCGAAGAGAATGATTGAAGAATCCGATGTTATTTGTTTACATGCTTATCACAATGAAAAAAATCAAAATTTTAAAACTAGGTATAATTATGTAAATAGAATGTTGAAAGGATGGCATAATAATAAACCAGTTATTTTGGAAGAAACCGGGATTCAAATGCCAGATATATATTGCTGTACGGGAGTAGATTTTCACAATAATGTTTGGAGTTCAGTTTTTTCAGGTTCTATGGGAACTGCTTTGCATTGGAATTGGGATAGAGGAATTCATGATAATAATTATTATGTATCCTATAATCATGTATCTGCTTTTCTTGCAAATGAAAATTTAAGAGAAGGAGGTTACACGCAACAAAAATGGAAAAATGACAATTCATCTAGTATGAATAAGGCAACAATTGAAAATTTCGCATTAAAATCTGATGACAAGTTGCGCGTTTTAGGCTGGGTTCATAATGCTACTTTTTATTGGCGAAATATGTTTGAAATTTCTCCCTGCATAGGTGAATTGGTAGATGATGGCAAGGTGAGTAATCCTTGTGAAATGGAAGATAAGTCACCAGATTTAGGAGCCAAAATAAATGATTATTACAATTACAATAACTCCAATTTTATCGATTCGTATTCGAACAATACAGGTGCGCAAGAATTTTTAGATAAGCCCGTTTTTAAGATAAAAGGTTTGAAAAGGAACTTTAACCGAAGATATAATCCATGGGCAAGAAAACATTGGTATAGAATTTCCTTTTACACTGCTTATGGCGAAGTGGGGAATAAAGCTTTTTCATCAACTTTAATCAGTACAACCCCGTCTGGAACTTTGAAGCCTCATGCTCCGGACTTGACAAAGGAAAACCCAGATTATTCTTATAAAATTGAATATTTAGGGCTTAAAAGAAAGGGTGAGATACAATTTTAATCAATGCTATTTTAGTAAATATAAAAAAAGGAGTCCGCAAGGACTCCTTTTTTTATATGTTCGAAATGTTGATTTATACATTTTCTATAACCATAGCAGAAGCACCACCTCCACCATTACAAATACCAGCAGCACCATATTTGCCACCATTTTGTTTAAGAACGTTAATAAGCGTTACAATAATTCTAGAACCACTGTTTCCTAACGGATGACCTAAAGCTACAGCTCCACCATTAACGTCAACTTTAGCAGGATCTAATCCTAATGCTTTCGTATTGTAGATTCCAACAACAGAAAATGCTTGGTTTAATTCCCAATAGTCAATATCAGAAACTTTTAATCCAGCTTTTTTCAAAGCAACTGGTACTGCAATTGAAGGAGCAGTAGTAAACCATTCTGGTTCGTGAGCTGCGTCGCCATAACCAACTAATTTAGCTATCGGTGTTAATCCCAATTCTTCTGCTTTTTCTTTGCTCATTAAAACAAGTGCAGAAGCACCGTCGTTTAATGTAGAAGCGTTTGCAGCTGTTACAGTTCCATCTTTTTGAAATACTGTTCTTAATTGTGGGATTTTTTCCATTTTAACAGCAGTGTACTCTTCATCTTTTGAAACTATAATTGCATCACCTCTTCTTTGCGGAACTTCAACAGGTACTATTTCATCGTT
>CALSMU010000023.1 GCA_943787535.1 uncultured Flavobacteriales bacterium
ATGTTTTGAACAATGCTGAAAGGACCAAATAAATCATTTAAATCGGGTCCGTAGAAAGTTTCTGGTTCATTTTTTCTGCAGCCTGTAAAGAGAACCATGCCAATTGCTAATATTGATAATGTTTGTTTCATATTCAAAAGAATAGGTTGTATAAAATAGTAAATTGAGACATTCCATAATCAATCACTGCATCATCTGCATGATTAATATTGAATTGCTGATAGTGCAAAGAGAAAATATTTTTTTCGCTGAATCTATATTGCAGACCCGCTGCAAGAACGTTTTCTGTGAAATTTAAATCAACAATATCGAAATCATCAATCGAATTGAATAGGTTTCTTTCATTGATAAAGGCATTTCCGCTAACTGACCATAGTTTTGCACCGGCTAGTATATCGAGTTTTTCCGCTATTTCCCAAGATAAACCAAGATCAATAAAAGTGCTTGCTAGTTGAATGTTTTCATATTCTTTTCCTGTCCTAGTGGTATTTTCATAACGCATTCCAAGATCTAATTTTAATAAACGATTCCATTTAAATAAATCATTTAGATAAAGATCTGTTCCAGCTTCTGTAAGCAGGAAAATTTTCTTTTGAAGTGTTCCGGTTCCAACAGATTCTGTAAGTCCCGCAACTTTAATGAAAGAAGTCTTGAAACCAATAGAGTCTTTTCGCGCTAGATTAAGATAGATACCACGTCGATTTGGAGTAGCTGCTCCATAGGGGTTAGTGTTGTTGTAGGCAGCATAATATGGCAATAGTTCTTCAGAAATTTTAAAAGAGTTGTCCGTATTACCACTAATAAAATCTGCATAGCTCAATACTCTTCCGAGTGAATTGTTTGTAAACTGCTTATAAACTCTAGGGAATTTTGAATAATCTATACGTTTTGTTTGAGCTGAAGGAGACCTAAAGTCTGCTCCTACATCTTTGTATCCAAGTTTTACAATTACACCTTTATTTTTTAGGTTGGTGTAAATATTTGCATCTATAAACCAATCAGAAAGCGATTCGGGTGCTCGTGTGTCTTGATAATTGATGTAATTGGTAGATGACAATCCCATTTCCGAATTGAATCCAAATTCAAGACTGTCTTTTAAATCGTTTTTATACTCGAGGCTTGCTGTATGGACGGAATTCTTGAATTGAAGACTATCCGCTATTGTCTCAGTTAGGTCAAATATATTAGCACTATTAAAAAGGATCGACAAATTTTCTGAGGCCTCAATTCCAATCTTACCTCCCCCGAACATTCTCTCAGGTGTTGTTAATCCATCTGTCGTTTTTTGCCTCGTCATGAAGCCATGAAAATTAATAGCTTTAATACCTTTGTTGAAGTTCAACCCAAATTTAGCTTGAGCTCCTTGCATGCGCCAAGCATTTGTTGAGTCATTGTAAAACATATCATAATGAACAACTTGTCTTCGCGAGGCGAATATATCCGCTTCATTTATATTCCCTTCTTCCGCAAAATTCCAAACGGTATAGGGAGTTTGTTTGATGTCAATATCTCCTAATTCATAGCGAACAATATCTCCCGCGACTCCTTTTAAAGTCAATTGTCTTACATTAAAAGAAACGCCGCCGCCCCAGAATCCACCCAGTTCGTTGCGAATTCTGAACATACCAATTATTTCTGTGTTTTTGTTTGGAAAAGCACTTACTCCGAAATCTAGTAAAGAATGGCCATAGTTAGCTTTTCTGGTAGTAATGGTGTCTATATTATCATCAATATCCAAGTTATTCGAGAATATATAGGTTCTAGCACTTCCATTAATCTGGAACTTCTGTTTTTGGGCTAATACTGCTGGAATTAGCCCGAAGCATACTATTATTAGATAAATTTTACTCATCAGAAGTTAATTTTTAGTTCGATTGTGGACTCATTCCCCGCAAATTTTGACAAAGCGTAGCTTGTATCTTCAAATTTGAAATATCTATGTCTAAGGTAAAGCATTGTATTTTTTGCTAATACGTAATCTAGACCAAAACCTATCGCTAAACCATTTTGATTCAAAGGTCTATTAGATTCAATTTCCACTTGTGTAGAATAATTTCCAATTACACGCTCCAAACCTAAATATTGAGCCAGAACTAGCTTAGGATGAATTCTATAATAATTTTCAAACTGGTGAGCATAGTACCTTATGTACGCATCTTCTGTGAATACAGTTATCGGAGAAAAATTAGGTTGGACTGAGTTATACATTCCAAGATAAAACATGTAAAATGGTCTGTTAAATAATTTGAACTCGTATTTCAGTTGAGTTTCAATATTGTTGAAGTGTTTGTCGTTTATAACACTTCCGCTGGCATCTAAATCAGTCAGATTAACTGTTTCGAATATTCCTCGATATAAAACAGAGAGTCTATTATATGGTCCAACATTGGAGGGAAAACTCCATCGCCAAAGCCTTGACATAGTTAGACCATTAATTGCATGTCCATAGGTGATTTGATTATTGAGATTTTCAATTTCTTGAGAAATCCCCATTCCAATGACTCCTTTGATGTGGTTCGAACCTATTTTAATTTTGAAGTCTGAGTTAAGATTTAATCCTTGTCGGTTATTTGCCATTTGTCCAACCCCCAGCATGGCACTACCCGTTTGCTGCAATACACCATTCGACCCGATAACCTGTTGTGAGCTAGCCGCAGCCGATGGAACTTCTACCACGGAGGTGTTAACAAATTCAGAATTGTTATTTACCACGTTCGAAGCGATGCGATATAAGTGGATCTCCATAGGTAATTTCCGAATTAACTTTTCAGTCAGTTTTATTTTGGTAGAAATGAGCTCTCCTATCCCTAAATCTTGATAAACATCTCTATATTGTCCGATACCAGCTTCTCCTGTTATTTCAATTTTATTGAACATAAAGTTAAAAGTAGTTGTATGCACGCTGTTATGAATTTCATCTTGAGCAAGCAGGTCACTGTAACTATATCGATTAAACGAGTTTAAACCTATTGAATGCTTTCCAAATACTTTGGTAAACTGACCACCATAGACATTGTTGGGAATGGTATTTTCTAGCAACCCAAGAAATGTAACCGAAGAAGAGTCTTCGGCAATACTGTTAGCTGCTGCAAATGCAGAGCCAGCATTTTGTGTTTTCCCGTAAATCAAGCTCAAGGAGATCCCCAGAGGGAGCTCGGTGACATCCATGATAAGACCTTGAAATGCTTGCTGTGCCCATCTAGTATCTTGCGATATAGCACCTAGCTTGTAGTATTGTGAGTATCTTTCGTCAACGTTTTTAAACTGAGGGTCCCAAGGGTTTCTCTCGAACAAACTATAACGATTGAACCCAGCAAAAGACCTCATTGTAAACGGAGTCATTTGGTGCCAATGGATACCTCCTGCTCGTATTCCAACATTTCCAAAATCAGTAGAAAAATTTCCATATAAATTGATTCCTAGCTGCAGGTTTCTGTAGTAATCAAAATCTCCAGTCATTTGATTCCAAACTATTAAATCTGTACCAAAAGATGTTTTAGAATTAGGCCTTCCACTAATATTTAGTGTCAACTCTGGCAATTGTGTAGCGTCACCAATAAGTATATTTCTACCTTCTAAATAGACCGGGTCTCCATTTGCTATTTCAAAAGCGTAAGGATCTGTTAGAAATCTGTGTTGACCGTAAAATCTATAATTACCGCTGATGCTAAGTCCTTGCAAAGGAGATGGTTTTACAAGGCTATCTTGAGCATTCGAGAATAACGAACAAATTATTGATATGGTAATCATCCAAAATTTCATATTACCAGAATAAAGCATATAAAGCGATTAACATCAAAATTACAGCAAAAGAAAGTACGTTGAACACAGGAGAGGTAGCAAATAAGGATTTATTTAAATCAATTCCTTTTTCATCATCTTGACCTTTGTTTTGCCGGAAAGAAATAAATATCATAAGAACCGCTGTAATGAGGAAAGTAAGTCCCATTTGGTGCATCCATGGCAGATCAGGGAAGAGGTTACTATCAACCCATCCTTTTGAACCTACTTTGAAATAGAGGGCAATAGGAATAGATAAAAAGGCACCGATTATCGCCGCTTTTCCAGTTGTTTTCTTCCAGAATAAGCCAAGAATAAATATGGCCAGTATTCCAGGACTGACGATTCCCGTATATTCTTGTATATATTGAAATGCCTGCGGCAATCCACCAAGCAGAGGAGCCACAAAAATTGCAATTATTAAAGCAGCTAGCCCGGTAATTCTTCCAACATTTACCAATCGCTTTTCACTTGCCTTATTGTTTATTAGTGGTTTGTATATATCCATAGTAAATATGGTAGAAGTACTATTAAGCATGGAGGCTAAAGACGAGACTATTGCGGCTGCAAGTGCGGCCAATACAAGTCCTTTCAAACCGGATGGAACGTAGTTGGAGATCAACCAAGGGAATGCTTTGTCATTCATGATTTCACCATTAGGTCCCCGTGAAATCAGCTGCCACTTGCGGACTATCCGTATACATTACAAATGCTATAATTCCAGGAATTACAACAATTAATGGTATGATCATTTTGAGGAGAGCGGCAAATACAATTCCTTTTTGAGCTTCTTTTAAGCTTTTTGCAGCAAATGTTCGTTGAATAATATACTGGTTAAACCCCCAATAATAAATATTTGCAATCCACATGCCGCCAATAAGAACAGCAATGCCCGGTAGATTAGCATATTCGGGATGACTAGAATCTAGAATCATGTCAAATTTCTCTGGTACTTTTTCATAGATGTAGTTCAAGCCACCAATTATAGTATTGTCTGGAGAAACTTCAGACAGCGCCAAGAAAGTAGTAACTAGTCCTCCAGCTACTAAAAGAACTACTTGAATTACATCTGTCCATGCAACAGAAGATAATCCTCCCCAAAGCGAGTAGGCAGCGGTAAATAGAGCCAGTCCCATTATGCTATATAGCACTGTTGAACCATCTCCGGTTCCGATTATTGTATCTAGCGCAGTTGCCCCTAGATAAAGCACCGACGTTAGATTAACAAATATAAAGAGCACAACCCAAAATACAGCTAATATGGATTTGACTTGAGAGTTGTATCGTTTTTCTAGAAACTCAGGAATTGTATATAAACCTTTTTCGATAAAAATTGGTAAAAAGTATTTACCTACTATTATAAGCGTTAGTGCAGCCATCCATTCGTAAGAAGCAATCGCTAACCCCAAGGCAAAACCAGAACCCGACATGCCAATAAATTGCTCTGCAGATATATTGGCAGCAATTAAAGAAGCCCCCACAGCCCACCATGGGAGCGATTTTGATGCTAGAAAATAATCTTTTGAGTTCTTTTCAATTCCATTTTTAGAACGTGACATGTATAATCCAACGCTCAGGATAAGAATTGAATAAACAACAAGGATTGAAATATCTAAAGTGGAAAGCATCATTTAATGATCTTAAATTACGACTGCTAAGATATTGTAAAATTTACATTAAGCAAGTAAAAACTACAATTATCATGGAAATTTTATTCATTTTTTCTGCAGTTATTGACCTATGCCTAATATAAACAAGTGTAATGAAACCAAGATGTTATGAATAGAGAAATAAATAAATCGAGAATTAAATTTCGAATGAAAACCCTTTTTCTTTTATTGAGTTATATCGCATTTCATCAAACTCAAAAAGTTTTGCTGGGCGGTGAGAAACATTTGCTTGTAAGTCGCCTGTATTTATTAAAAATTCCATACTTAGAATTTTCTTTCTGAAGTTTCTTGTGTCTAATTTCACGTCCAAAATAGCTTCATAAAGAAGCTGCAATTCCGTTAATGTGAATTTTGGAGGCAAAAGTTCAAATCCAATAGGCTTTATCCTGATGGAGGTTTGAAGTTTATCAAAGCATGTATTTAGAATTTTATTGTGGTCAAAGGCTAATTCTGAAATATCTTCCATGTTAAACCACTTTGCTTCACAAGCAAAAGAAGCCGGGTTAAGCTCATAATCACTAATTTTCACTAATGTATAATAACTAGTTGTTAGGACTCTTCCAAAAGGATGCCGATCAACTTCTCCAAATGTTTCTACTTGTTCAAAAAATAGATCATTTAGTCCTGTAAGATTATTGAGAACATCATTGACGGAAGAATTTAAATCTTTTTCTGGTGCAAGAAGATCTCCAGGCAATGCCCAGTATCCCTTGAATGGACTGTCTCCTCTTTCAATTAGAAGGACTTTTAGTTTTTCACCGTCAAATCCGAATACCACACAATCAATGGATAAGCCTAAGGTGAAGTAATGTTTAAGTTCTTTGGGAATTAATGGGTTAGAATTCATGAACTGCAATATAACAAAAATCGACTCATAGCAATTTATATTTTTGAAAAATTAATTTAATACAAAATAAAATACTATTTTGGCTTATTGTTTATTAAACAATAAGCTGTGCTTCGGTTCCTATTGCATTTTGTAATATTTTGATAGACACAGATTCAGTGCTTAAGTAACATGAAACCTGAGGCTAAATTAAAACGAACAAAAAACTAAAAATTAATATTTATTATGAGAATTCTAATCGTTTATATAATTTTCACTCTTTGTCTGTATGAATCTTTTTCTCAGGCAATAACGGTGAATGGTGTGGGTTTAACATCAGCTTCCTCGGGAGGGTCTCCTACTTCTTGCAGTGGTGATTATAAATTTAAAAATAATAGCGTTCCATCACCATCCATTACGGGAAATTGCATTACTCTCACGGATGGAACTCCAGCTAATGGAGAGGCTGATATCTGGATATGTGGGGCGTTGGATTTAACCAATGATTTTAATCTCACTTTTACAGCAAATTTTGGAACAAACCCAAATTCAGGAGACGGTATTGCTTTTGTTCTAAACGGAAATAATGATGCCCCCCTGGGCGGTGTTGGTGGAAATATAGGATATGAGTCTCTCAACAATATAGTTGCAGTGGAGTTTGATACTTGGCCTGATGCAGATATTAGTTGTCATCACGCTGAAATTAATCAAAATGGATTTTCAAACAACCTATCTTCTCCAATTCCTCTGAAATCTTGCTGTGGATCAATAATTGATGGTTCCGACTATGATATTTGTATAACTTGGGATGTTTTAACCGGGACAACGGGCAACTTAATTGCTACGTTTGATGGCAATGTGGTTGGGTCTTATTCTGGTGATCTTGCGGTTCTTTTGGGTAATAATTCTTCTCCTAACTGGGGTTTTACTTCGGGATGTGGTGCTGGAGGAGGTCAAATTCAAACAGTTTGTGATGCTGTTATGGAGAACCAGTCATTAACAGTGTCTAGTTGCTCAACATGCACGCCCCCCGCAGTAACGGCGAATCCCATAACGGAAACAATTTGCTCAGGTGAAACAACAAGTCTATCTATTTCTGGATCTGGAGGGACATCTTATTGTTGGCAAGCTTCAGATAATCTGAACGTTAATGGAGAAACTACCACAATAACAAATGAAACATTATCAAGCTTTATTATTGGTGAAACATTGACCAACGGTGTCCCAGGTACACAAACAGTAACTTATAATGTTTATCCTCAGAGTAATTCGGGATGTTTTGGTGCACCACTAAGTTTTGTGGTTACAGTTTTGGATGCAGGAGACCCTGCTTGTAATTGCCCATCTCCTTATACGGCCAGTGCTCCTTCTAGTGCTCCCACCATTTGCTTATCTGCTCCAATAGTGGACATAACGCATAGTACAGCGAATTCTAGCGGTATAGTCAATGATGGTATTAATGGAGCCAATGGGTTACCGTCTGGAACTAGTGCCTCTTTTTCTGGTAATACAGTTAATGGTACCATTACAATAGCCGGAACTCCAACTCAAGCAGGTACATTCAATTATTCAATTCCTTTTACAGGTGGTTGTGGAACTGCAACTGCTACAGGAACAATTACAGTTATTCAAACTCCAACAGCAGATTCACCAATGGATGTAACTGCTTGTGATAGTTATGTTCTTCCATCTTTAAGCGTTGGGGATTATTTTTCATCTCCCAATGGAGTAGGTCCTATCTCGGTTGGTTCATCTATTACCATTAACCAGACGATTTATGTTTATGCAGAGACTGGCACTGTCCCTAATTGTACGGATGAAAATTCTTTTACAGTAACAATTAATGCTGCACCAATAGCAGATTCACCAACAGATGTAACTGCTTGTGATAGCTATGTTCTTCCATCTTTAGGTGTTGGGGATTATTTTTCATCTCCCAATGGAGTAGGTCCTATCTCGGTTGGTTCATCTATTACCACTACTCAGACAATATATGTTTATGCAGAGACTGGTGCTGTTCCTAACTGTACGGATGAAAATTCTTTTACAGTAACAATTAACACCACACCAACAGCAGATTCACCATTGGATGTAACTGCTTGTGATAGTTATGTTCTTCCATCTTTAAGCGTTGGGGGTTATTTTTCATCTCCCAATGGAGTAGGCCCTATCTCGGTAGGTTCATCTATTAGCATTAATCAGACGATTTATGTTTATGCTGAGACTGGTACCATGCCTAATTGTTCGAATGAAAATTCTTTTACGGTTGATATTCCTACATTTAATACGGGAATAGATGTTCAATTAGCGTGTGATTCATATGATTGGATTGATGGTAACACCTATACAGTATCAAATAATACAGCTCAGTGGACCTTGACCAACGTTGCTGGATGTGACTCTATTGTTACTTTAAACCTTACTATAAATCCTCTTCTATCCGGTCTAGCAATTGACAGTTCTTTCATAGTTGTTAGTCCTGAGACATGCGCTTCTGCAAATGGCTCTATTACTGGAATAACCTCTTCAGGTGGACTATCACCATATACTTATGACTGGAATGGAAGTAATACTTCCTCTGAAGATACATCTGGGTTATCAGCAGGAAGTTATACACTTACTGTAGCGGACGGCAATGGTTGTTCTTCTTCAATGGGACCAATTGTTGTAGGCTCAATTGATGGCCCAACCATTGATGCTACATCAATAATAATTACGGACGAAGATTGTTTTGCAGGAAATGGTTCGATCACTGGAATAACTATTACAGGTGGTACTAATCCTTATTCATATGCTTGGAATGGAGTAGTTGGAAACTTGGATGCTATCGACTTAACCAACAATGATTACTCGTTGGTAGTGACAGATGACAATGGATGCACAGACGCTTATGGTCCAATTTCAATCAGTAATTCAGGTATTCCTAATGCTGATTTTGACTTATCAGGGAACCCGATTTCTCTGGGTGAGGCTTTATTGGTCACCAATAATTCATCTAACGGTGCAGTATCCTATTTATGGGATTTAGGAGATGGTACTACATCAACCAATGTCGATCCTTCTATTACCTATAATCGCTGAAGGTTCATATACGATTTGCTTGATTGCATATACCGCAACAAGCTGTCCAGATACCACATGTCAAACAGTAGAAATTATTGAAGAAGTAGAATCAGCTATTGGAATACCCACCGCATTCTCTCCAAATAACGATACCCATAATGATGTGCTTTACGTAAGAGGTTCAGGAATTCAATCTTTTACTTTAGTTATTTACAATAGGTATGGTGAGAAGGTTTTTGAAACTAACGACTTGTCTAGTGGCTGGGATGGGACCTACAAAGGAGAACCCGAAAACACTGGGGTCTTTGCTTACTACTTGGAATATGAATACGTCAATGGGGATAAAAGCTCGTTGAAAGGAAACATAACTTTGGTTAAATAAATTGTTAAAACAACAAGACATGAAAAAATTAGTATTTAGCATATTGGCCTTAAGTATATTCATAAATGGGCAAGCGCAACAAGACAGACACTACAGTATGTTTTACGCCTCGCCAATGGCAATAAACCCGGGAGCAACGGGATTTTTTCCTGGCGACATTCAATTGTTTACAGGATTAAAAAACCAATGGAAATCGATTAGTTCAAACCCTTACAATACAATTTCAGCAAGTGTCGACTCTAAACTAATGAAAGGAAAGTCAAATAATAGTTTTCTAGGATTGGGAGTCAATTTCTACAACGATAAAGCTGGCGATAGTCAATTGACAACAAACATAGCGAACATAAGCATAAATTACGCAATTGAAGTAGCTGACAATCATAAACTAGCACTTGGCATTCAACCTTCATTTTTTCAAAGATTCGCTAGTATGGAATCCTTAACTTGGGATGAACAATGGACAGGTTCAACTTTTGATTCAAATTTAGAAAACGGAGAAACATTAGGCACTAATAAATCATTTAAATTTGACATTAATTCAGGACTTTACTATTTTGGAAAACTAAACAACCAAAACTCCCTAAATTTTGGTGTTTCTGTGGCGCACTTATTGAAACCGCAAAACACATTGCTAAATGCAAATGAAAACCTCTATCAAAAGTATACGATTCATGGAGGGGGAGAGTTTAGTCCAGACAATTCTAAAATAGCCTTTTCGCCAAATATGATTTACTTTATCCAAGGTCCAAATCAGTCATTATCAGTTGGAACAGATTTTATTTACTCTCTTCAAGAAAGTTCTAAATATACCGGCTATTATGACAAATCAACTGTTTCAATGGGGGCTTATGTGCGAGTTGGAGATGCATTTTACACTACGCTATTCTTAAATTTCGCTTCATTTTCCTTAGGTGTAAGCTATGACTTAAATATGTCAGGATTAGCCCTTGCTAGTGACGGAAGAGGAGGAATGGAAATGTTACTTAGGTATAGAATGAATCTATCCAAACAAGGAGCTGCTAGTTTTTAGAAGATTGTTATTTTTCCCCCAATAATATTAAAATAACCTTCGTTGTGAGGTTTAGATGTTGTTAACTATACCCTTGAAAAGGAGATTTCCACTGGCTGGATTTGTTGCCAAGGGGACATCATGTACGTCACAAATTCTCATAAGCATAGAGATATCTGGTTCGTGCGGATGTTTGTCTAGAGGGTCTCTGAAGAAAATAACAATATCACATTTCCCCTCGGCAACGCGCGCAGCTATTTGGGCGTCACCTCCGATTGGTCCGGATAATAATTTAGTCACTTTGAAACCTGCTTTTTCTACCTTTGAACCTGTCGTCCCTGTAGATATAAGTGTTACTTCATTTTTGTGAAGGGTTTCCGCTTGCTCGTTCAAAAACTGAACCATCTCAGCTTTCTTCCCATCATGGGCAATTATTGCTATTTCCATATAGTTATTGTATTAAATACAATAACAAATATACACTTTTATTCAATATCGGCATTTTAAATAATTTATAAACAATATCATTTGAGTGATTAAATAATAGCTATAGCGTTATATAATCAATTTGGTATAGATGAAAATAGAGATGTACTAGACTTCGAAGTTTATAATTCCTTTAATAAGGATGTGGCTTTGTTTAAACGTACTAGTTTTCCTCTTTATATTTTTACTAAATTTCTCTTCATGCAGTACAGTAAGTCTAAATTATTCGTTACGTTGGGAAATCCGAGTTGAAATTTCGCGCAGTAAAAAGAATCTGTTTTTTTTCATAAAGCCCTTTGGTTCAGTTATTTGTAAATAAAAAAATAATTACTATTTGATAATTGATTACGTTTGGTAGTTCAAGCTATACCTTGGGAAATTGGCGTTTGTTCGGGTTAAGGATGTGCACTACTTTAGCTGTAAATAAAAGAGATGTTGATGGGAAAAGTGCTAACTATAGAAGATGATGTTCTGTTGCGAGAAACGTTAACGGAAATATTAGAAGTTTATGGACATACTGTTGTTCAAGCAGAAGATGGAGAGGATGGGATAGATATGTTCCGTGAATCATCTCCTGATTTAGTGTTGTGCGATATTAATATGCCCAAAATGGACGGTTTCGAAGTGTTGAAAAAGCTAAAGGTTATTGTTGGAGAAGCTGATATGCCTCCGTTTATTTTCTTGTCAGCCAAAACTGAAAAGAAAAACATACAACATGCTTTAGATTTAGGTGCTGTAGATTTTGTTTCAAAGCCATATTCTGCTCCGGAATTATTAAAACTAATAGATTCAAGGTTGAACGTGTAAATTCGCCAGTTTATAACCAACAAAGGCATCAAAATGATGGATAGTTTAATGGTTTAGTGGTAAAATCTCTATAACCATATAAGAATATAAGAAATTTATTTGCGAAGAGCGCAGGTTTCTTGGGATTATAGTGAGCAATTATTGGGCTAATATCTTAATAAAATGATTATGAGTAGGGTGGATGATTTTTATAAATCCTTGAAAGAAGCTACCGAATATCAAACAAGATGTTCTAGAGCATGGTTAATTGGAAATAATGTAATTTTTGTCGATTGCAGGGCAAATGCTGAAATTGAATTGAATGATGCAAAAGAAGATATGGAGCTTTCCGAATTACTAACAGCTAATGTTGGTGACTTTGCAACAATTATTGATACCGCCAATATAAAAAGTATATCAAAAGAAGCTAGGGACTGGTATTCTCAGGTCCAAAACGATAATCCGCGGAACGTGAGCGTGGCTTTAATCGTAAGTTCATTCTACTCTAGAATCATTGCTAACTTCTTTTTGGGATTTAAGAATTCAAGGACGGAGATGAAAATTTTTAATGAAAAAGATGCGGCTGTAGAATGGTTGTACGAACAATTAAAAATTAAGGAAAGCTGAGGTGGATAAGCGCTTTGATGAAATACAAGAATTTTTGATACAATTGGCTTCTGGTAATTTCGATTACAACGTCAGTCCTTCAGGGTCACAAGATGAATTAGATGCTGTGATTTTGGGTATAAATATGCTGGGTGAGGAGCTCAAGTCCTCTCAAGAAAAGTATACTGCTCTTTTTGAACATGCAGGCGACGCGATTTTAATCTTTAGTGCTACTTCCAATAAGTTTGTTGATTCAAATAAAGCCGCCACAGAGTTGCTTGGCTTTTCTGCAGAAGATATTCGACTTCTAACTATAGTAGATCTATTTCCAAAAGAGGAAAAGGCGAGTATGGAAAGTGAAATTACTGACTTAAAAAGTATTGGTCAAACACATTTTGATACGAAAATCGAAACCAAAGATGGAAAGTTGACGGATGTTTCTTTTTTAGCAAAGCTATTACCGTATGGGGACGATGAATTTTTTCAGGTATCTCTTAGGGATATAACCGAGTCAAAAAAGGTTTCAACTCGTTTAATTCAAAAAAATGCAGAATTAAATGCAGCTCAAAAGAAAATAAGTGAATTATCCAAGTTTCCTTCAGAGAATCCAAATCCAATTTTAAGGTTTAATGAAAAATTTGAACTCGTTTATAAAAATGCGGCGAGTATTATAAATTTTCTATCAGATTTTAAGATCAAAGAAAACAAATTAAACGATCGCGTTTTACTAGGTTATTTCAAGAAAATTCAAGAAAATAGGAATTCCGAAAGGATTATTCAGACTAGAAATAAAAGGCATTATTCGCTAACCTTGGTATATGTTGAAGAATTTAATTATATAAATATTTACGCTTCTGACATTACCAATTTTATCAATCAAGTAAAAGAAAATGAAAAAAGCCTTATTGGTTTAAAGGATGAAATTCAAAGTCAAAAAGATTTTTATGAACGGATACTGAATAGTATACCTTCTGATGTTGCAGTATTTGATAAGAAACAGCGATATCTATTTGTTAATCCGAATGGAATTCAAGATCCTGTAACTCGAAATTTTCTAATTGGGAAGGATGATTTTGATTATGTTAATTTTAAGGGGATTTCAGATGAAAAAGCAGTTGAACGCCGCAAGCTTTTCAATAGAATAATGAGAACTAAAACACCTGAAACCTGGTTAGACGAATTTACTCTTAAAAATGGGAGACGAAAAGTAGTGTTAAGAAGCTTTAATCCTATATTAGATGAGAAGGGTAAATTTCGTTTCGTAATAGGTTATGGAACCGATATTACTAAGCGTGTTATAGCTGAAGAGGAAAACACCAAATTGTCTTTCGTTGCCAAAAATACCAACAACGGTATTCTCATGCTAGATAAAAATAGAGAAATAACCTGGGCCAACGATGCTTTTTTAGAGCGCTCTGGTTATTCCTTAGCTAAAATTATAGGGCAAAGTTCTACTTGAATATTTATCGAGACAAGAGTGATAATTCTTTTATGGATGAAGTGCTCCAGGCTATGGATAGCCAAGAAAAATTTTCAGGGGAGTTGTCAAGGAATTCTGCTTCAGGTGAAGAATATTGGGTAGATTTAAACGTTCAACCCTTATTCGATAATACCAATAATCTTACTGGTTTCATGTTTGTTGAATTTGATATTACAGATCGAATACACAACAAGCAAACAATTGAGAATCTTAATGTAATCCTAGAAAATCGTGTTCAAGAAAAAACGAAGGAACTCAGAGCAAACGAACTAAAATTGGAAAATTCGTTAAGCAAGGAAAAAGAGCGAACAATAGCATTGAGAAATAGTGAAAAGAAGTTAAAAAAGTCATTAATCAAAGAAAAAGAGTTAAGTAATTTAAAAGCTAGCTTTGTTACTGTTGCATCACATCAGTTTAGAACACCTTTAGCAGTCATTCAGTCAAATACGCATTTAATGGAAATGTTTAATAGTATGGAAAAAAAACAAACGCCTGAAAAGTATGCGCAAGTATCTGCCCGCATCACATCGGCAATTTCCACAATGACGTCTCTAATGGATGATGTACTTACACTTGGTAAGCTCAATTCAGGAAAGGTAACTTATTCTCCTGCCTATTTGGATTTGGTTATGTTCTGTAAAACCTTGGCAGAGGAATATGATTCGGTTCAAGCAGATGGCAGAAGTATAAATGTCGCGATAAAAGGAAAAGCTTACGAGGTATATTTAGATGCAAAATTGCTTGAGCATACTTTGTCTAATTTGATCAGTAATGCTTTTAAATATTCTGTAGGTAAAGATAATCCTGAGTTGATTATACACTTTAAAGCTAAAGAAGTGTCTTTATTAGTGAAAGATTACGGTATAGGTATTCCTAAAGAGCAATCTTTGCATCTGTTTGATGCTTTTTTTCGTGCAGATAATGTTACAGAAATTCAAGGTACAGGATTGGGGTTGAACATTGCAAAAGAATATGTTGAAGTTAATAAGGGTGCCATTTCCGCTAGATCAATACTTGGAGAAGGTAGCTGTTTTGAAATAATATTTAAAAAAAGATAAATTATGAAAGGAATTGTATTTACAGAATTTTTAGAGTTAGTTGAAAATGAATTTGGTTTGGACGTGGTTCAGCAGATAATTGATGAATGCGAACTTGATTCCGAAGGTGTTTATACCTCTGTTGGAACCTACAGCCATAAAGACATGTTCAAAATGGTCGCAAAACTTTCCGAAATAAAAGGGCTTCCCGTTCCAGCTTTGTTAATGGTTTTTGGTGAATATTTTTTCACTACCCTAAAAACCAAATATCCTATGTTTATGGAAAAGCCAAATTTGTTTAGCTTTTTAAACTCAATAGACCAATATATTCACCCTGAAGTTTTAAAGCTTTATCCGGATGCTGAGTTACCCCGATTTGAAGCTGAAATGAAAGATGAAAATGAGATGGTGTTAAATTACTATTCATCAAGAAAAATGTCTGATTTAGCCATTGGGCTCATAAAAGGAGCTGCTGCACATTTTGAAGAGAATGTGGACGTCGTAAAAATAGGAGAAGAGGGTAATGGTGAAAAAGTTAGATTACAGGTCAATAAAATTTGAACTTGTTATGAACCCTGAATTAATCGAAAAAGCTCGTCAAAGAGAAGTTGCAGCGCGTAAAGCGGCAGAGCAACTGCTTGAGTCAAAAAGTATTGAATTATATAATTCAATGCAAAGCTTAGCTATTTCCAATAAAGAATTGGAAGAGTCGCTGCTGCGGGAAAAAGAGCTGGGACTCTTAAAGTCGAGTTTTATTACTGTGGCATCTCATCAGTTTAGAACTCCTCTCGCAGTTATTCAGTCTAATGCTGAGTTGCTCGAGATGCTAAACAATCAAGGAGTTAAACAGGAGCCTGAAAAGTATGCAGTTGTAACTAACGGATTACAGAAGCAATCTCTAAAATGACAGCCCTAATGGATGATGTGCTTACTTTGGGTAAACTAACCTCAGGAAATGCTCCTTATTTCCCTGAAGATACAGATTTGATGGCGTTTGGTGATAGATTGGTAAATCAATTTAAATTGATAAAAAAAGATGATAGCGCATTAAATTTTATTACCGATGGAGAACCTTACAAGGTTCATTTAGATCCAAAATTATTAGAGCACACACTATATAATTTAATTAATAATGCTTTTAAGTATTCGAAAGGAAAGAAGAACCCCGAGTTGAGCTTACTTTTTAAACCAACAGAAGTAGTTATATCTGTTAAAGATTTTGGTTTGGGTATTCCTGAAGATGAGCAACAGCATTTATTTGAACCCTTTTTTCGGGCAAATAACGTGTCAGAAATTCAAGGTACAGGATTAGGCTTGAGCATTGCAAAAGAATATGTTGAAGTTAATAAGGGACGTATTGCAGCTAAATCAAAATTAGGAGAAGGCAGCTGCTTTGAAATAACATTTAAGACGTGATAAAAACTATTCTAACTAATTATAAAAAAATTATGAAATTTAATTATTTATTCCTTTTAACCCTTATTTATTCTTCCACAGGTCTATTGGCACAGGGTAATTTTAATGTTAAAGGTTTTGGTTCAATGGAGCATAATCTTGAATATCATCAGGATGTTGAAGAATTTGATTTAGCCTGGCAACTCGGAGAACAAAGTCTATTTGTTACGGGTGATATGGGTAACAAGTTTTCGTTCTTGGGAGAATTTTCTTTAGATTACAGAGGAGGCGATATTCATGCTAATTTGCACAGAGCAAGAATAAAGTGCAATTATGTTGGTAACCATTCTCTTATAATAGGACAAATGCATACACCGGTTAATTACTGGAACGATGTTTACTATCATGCTCGGATTTTTTTTCCAACTACGGATAGACCCTTAGCATTTAGTTACTTCATTCCAGTGCACTCAATAGGTATTCGTGCTCAAGGTCAGAATTTGGGGAAATTGAATTTCGGGTATGATATTCAAACTGGCAATTCTTTAACCGGAGATGGAAATAATCCTGCTGTTCTAGGTGCTTTTCATATAAAACCAGTAGATGGGATGAGAATAGGTGCTTCATATTATTATAGTTATATTTCTCAAAACAATACAATGCAACATATGCATCAAGGATCCGGCATGATGGGCTCTATGTATGCTGGTTCATTGGATTATCAATTAATCAATTTTTCTTTCGCTCGTTTTGAAACGAAACTTGAAATATTGAACGAATTTAGTATGGTGTCAAGTCGGAGCGATACACTGGGAGTTGCTGAAGGCTATGGTAATTATCTTTATATAGGATACAATATCAAAGAGAAATACACCCCTTATATTCTTTTAGATATGTTGAAAAACGAAAATAATGAGCTAAGGAATGGTTTAGTTAATCAACTTAAATATGGAGTCGGCTATAAACACCAATTTAACCCATTGATAAATTTGAAATGTCAAATAGAACGTTATACGTTTAACCCAAATTGGGCAAATAATTCGACCTCTAATTATTATGAATTTATACTACAATTATCTTATGCAATATATTAAATCAAATATTTCGGTTTTTGTTACGGTTGCATTTTTGTTCTTAATGATAGGGAACTGCTCCGCGCAAAATTATTCCTCAAGAATTAGAATTTGTGGAAATTCAATAGATGAAAAAAGTTATACCAAAAGTGATATTAAATCTATATTCAAAGGAGAGAAGAGTCGTTGGAAAAATGGGAATAGCGTGATTCTTGTACTAAGGTTTAATGAGGATGAAAAGTCACAGCATTTAGCTAAAGCAATTTATAATAAATCCACACAAGGAGTGAAAAAATTTTGGCTAGGACTTGTTTTTTCTGGTAGATCTAATGCACCATTATTTGCTGATAGTAATGAGGAGGCACTTTTGATGCTAGCAAAGCATAAAGGTAGTATAGGCGTTTTTGTTGATTGTAAAGAAGAAATTCCAACAGAATTTAAAGTTTCAATAATTAAATCTGAAAATGAAAAGTCTATTAAATAGTTTTGCCTTTCGTCTTTGGGCATTATTTGCAATTTCGGGTATTTTCCTCTCCGTTACTTTGGGTTATTATTACAATAATAAAAACTACAAAATTCTAGAGAAACGAGCAAATGTTGGATTAGAAGCAATGGCTCGTTCAGCTTCACTAGGGATCCATGTGTCTCTAAAATCAAATAATTTTCAAATCATAGAAGAAACAATAAATCAAATTTCTAAAGACAATAATTATGCATTTATTGCGCTTTTGGAACGAGAAGACAATGGTTATAAATTATTTCGTTGCTTTCCAGATTCGATGGGGTTTAACAAGCCTTATCATGATAGTACAACGTATTATTTGAAAAGCTCTGATTTTGAAACCGATATAATTAATGGGAAAATAATTCTAGGTACATCTAAAGAGGAAAGTAGAGAACAACTAAAATATCTTAACAGACCAATATGGCAATTAACCTATATAGCTAATTTTGCTTTACTGTTATTGTCTGCATTCTTTTTCATTCTCGTTACCAATCCTATAAGGAAAGCTAGTCGTTTTGCTTCTGAATTAAGTAAACGTAACTACAATGTGGAATTACGAGGATCAAATGGTAAAAATGAAATTAGTGTTTTAAACAACTCTTTAATAACATTGAAACACAATTTAGTTAAGCAAAAAGAGACCAACGACGAACTCTTGAATAATTTAAACTTTGAAATAGAAAAACAAACGGAAGAAATAAAGGTTAAGTCGCGATTGCAGAAGAAACTTCAAGAGAATGAATTGAAATTGAAAAATTCTTTGGTAAAAGAAAAAGAATTGGGTGTGCTTAAAACTAGTTTTGTTTCAATGGCATCTCATCAATTCAAAACGCCGTTAGCTGTTATTCAGGCTAATGCGGAATTATATGAAATGTTGGCGAACACGGGGGAAATAATAGAACCCAAAAAGTCTACAAAAGTAACGGGTCGTATTATAGAAGCAATAGGTACAATGTCTAATCTAATAGATGAAGTTCTGGCTTTAGGTAAAGTAACTTCGGGAAACGTTGCTTATACTCCTGAAAATTTAGATTTGGTAGGTTTTTGCGAGAAATTGGCAGAAGAATTTAATGCTATTCAAGCAGACGGAAGAAGTTTGGATTTTGTTAAAGAGGGTCATCCCATAAAGCTGCAGTTAGATCCAATCTTATTAACTCATTCGTTGTCTAATTTAATCAGTAATGCTTTTAAATATTCTGTCGGAAAAGAGAATCCTCAATTGAGGATACATTTTAAACCAAAAGAAGTTGTATTATCTGTAAAAGATTATGGTTTAGGTATTCCCGAAGAAGAACATTTAAAGCTATTTACGCCTTTCTTTCGAGCGAACAATGTAACAGATATTAAAGGCTCTGGATTAGGCTTAAACATCGCAAAAGAATACGTTGAAGTTAACAAGGGACAAATTTCAGTTAAATCCAAATTGGGAGAGGGGAGCTGTTTTGAAATAACGTTTAAGCGCTAACTATAAATGCAATTATCAGCTAATAATAGAAGTATAGTTAATATAACTGACCTAATGGGATTAATACACTAAGAAGAGCATGAGTAAACGAGCGACATTTTTCTTCAAGAAAATCAATAATAATATAATGAAACAGATAATCTACATTTTATTTCTTCTAAACTCTTTTAGTGGCATTGCTCAAGGGTTTAATTTAGAGGAGAGAGAAAAAATTGACAGCTTATTAACTATTTGGAATAGTAAAGAACTTAATGACACTGCAAGGACTGACGCCTATCAAAGTTATATTGTAAATCATTTTTTATATAATAACCCGGATTCAGCTTTTATTTTAGCCCAAGAATACTATGAATTTGCTCAACAGAAAAAGCTAACATATAGAATGTCAACGGCATTGCTTTTGCAAGGAATTTCAAAATCTTTTGTAAATAACTATGAAGAAGCGCTTAATTACTACTCTAGATGCCTGGAATTTCGAATTACCTCAGGAAATCAAGAGGGAATTGCTTCAGTGCTAAACAATATGGGTTTAGTTTATTTCGAACAAGGCGATCATTCAAATGCTTTAAAGTACTATCTAAAGAGTCTAAAAATTGAAGAAAATCTCAAAAATGAAAAAGGAATAGCTAACTCCTTGAATAATATAGGGCTGATTTATAAAGAGGAGGGAGACTATAATACGGCCCTTGAAAACTACAATAGAAGTTTGAAAATTCAAATTAAACTCGAGAACCAAATGGGAGAATCCCATGCTCTAGTTAATATTGGAGTTGTTTACTTGAATCAAGGTAACTATGAAGATGCACTTAGTAGTTTTGAACAAGCACTAATCGTTAATGACGGCTATGAAGAGAATCTCAATGCTAAAATAAATTATAACATTGGTAGTATTCAATTCGACTTAGGGCATTATGATACTGCTTTAGGTTATATAAATAAAGCTTTAAAGACGCAAGTGAAATTAAATAATCGCCGGAACGAATCAAATTCACTAAATTTAATTGCTCAGATTAAATTTAAACAAAATTTAACACTAAAAGCAATTTCTTTTGCACGAAGGGCATTAAAAATTGCTCAAGAAATTGGTGCAAAAGAGGAAATTCAAGATGCTGCAAAAGGTTTGTCTAAATATTACAAAGCTGCTAATAGGCCATCGGAAGCATTCGATATGTTGATCCTTTTTATGGAAACGAAAGATGAAATACAAAGTGAAAACATAAGTAACGAGATAATTAAACAAAGCTTGAAATATAAATATGATAAAAAAGCGACTAAGGACAGTCTGGAAAATGCCTACCTGATAGAAATTAGCCAAGATAAAATCAATACCCAACGCGCAAAGAAAGAGCTAGCGGAACAAAAAAATTTCTATTTGTATGGCGGTTTATTCTTGACTTTAATCTTTGGAATATTTACTTATAACCGATTTAAGCTAACTTCCAATCAAAAATCAGTCATCGAAATTCAAAAACATACTGTTGACAAAGCGAATAAAAAATTGAATCAAATAAATGAAGAATTATTAGTAAAAAGGAATGAAATAGATTCGCAAAAAAAAATAGTTCAGCTTCAGAATGAAAAATTGAAAAGGTCATTAAATACTGAGAAGGAACTAGGGTTGCTTAAAACTAGCTTTGTTTCAATGGCATCGCATCAATTCAAAACCCCTTTAGCGGTTATTCAAACTAATGCCGAATTATATGGAATGTTGGCTAGCACAGGAAAAATAATAGAGCCCGAAAAATTTGAAAAAATAACAGGCCGTATTAAAGGAGCAATTATGACAATGACTAATCTAATAGATGAAGTTCTAGTTTTGGGTAAAGCAACTTCGGGAAACGTTGCTTATACTCCTAAAAATTTAGATTTGGTAGGTTTTTGTGAGAAATTGGCAGACGAATTTAATGCTATTCAAGCAGACGGAAGAAGTTTGGATTTTGTTAAAGAGGGTCATCCCATAAAGCTGCAGTTAGATCCAATCTTATTAACTCATTCGTTATCTAATTTAATCAGTAATGCTTTTAAATATTCTGTCGGAAAAGAGAATCCTCAATTGAGCATACATTTTAAACCAAAAGAAGTTGTATTATCTGTAAAAGATTATGGTTTAGGTATTCCCGAAGAAGAGCATTTAAAGCTATTTACGCCTTTCTTTCGAGCGAACAATGTAGCAGATATTAAAGGCTCTGGATTAGGCTTAAACATAGCAAAAGAATACGTTGAAATTAATAAGGGTACTATTTCTGTTAAATCAATAGAGGGAGAAGGTAGTTGCTTTAAAATAAAGTTTGATCGATGAAGGTTGTGTATGCAGGCAAAAAAATAATTAGTAAATGAATAAGGTTAAGAACAAATAAACTAAAGAGATTAATAGAAATTGGATGTATTCCTTCAGACACGCCAGCAGAGCGTCTAAAGAAGTCGATTATGACCATTATGGTTATTCCCTATTCTTTGGCAGGTATTATTTGGGGGTTATACTTCATGCGAAATGGGTTTACGATAGCAGGAACCATCCCATTAGCTTATGCCGTTGTTTCATTAACGAGCTTTTTTTATTTTATTGCTTCAAAACGATACAATATATTCCGCTTCTTTCAAGTATTTCTTGTTCTTATTTTGCCTTTTTGTTTACAGTTAGCACTTGGAGGATTTAGCCAATCCAGTGGAATGCTCTTGTGGAGTTGCACTGCTCCATTTATAGCGCTTGTTTTTTATGATGTAAAAACCGCTAGAAAGTGGGTTTATGCTTTATTTTTTCTACTCGTTTTAGCCTGTTTACTTGATGAATCAGCACGAATTTACTTTCCCGAAGAAATAGATGAAAATGCTATTGTACTAGTTTATGGAGCAAATTTTATTTTGATATCGATTCTTCTTTTTGGTATTCAAACATACTTTGTGAATGGACAGAGAAAAATTAAAATACAATTAGAAGAAAAAGAAGAGTTATTGGAGGCGTCAATAGAAATTGACCGGCAAAAAGAGTTATTAATTGCCACCAAAGATAGATTGGAACTTGTAATGGGGTCATTAGAAGAAGTTGTTTGGGGACGTAGCTTGCCTGATCAACAAATGGAGTACGTAAGTGATTCAGTAGAAAGTTTATACGGTACTCCTAAGGTTGATTGGTTTAAAAAAACTAACCTTTGGATGGATATGATTCACCCAGATGATAAAGGAAAAGTTCTGAAAGGTAGTGAAGCTATTTTTAGTAAAGGTTTTGCGGAATTAGAGTATAGGATAGTAACTACAGATCAAAAAATAAAATGGATTAACAGTAAAACGCGAATTATTAAAAATCAGGATGGCACACCATTTTTCATGACGGGAATAGCTGCCGATATAACTGAAAAGAAAACTGCACAAGAACAATTGAATGAATTGAACGATAGTCTTGAAGAAAAAGTAAACAAACGAACTGCAGAGTTAATAAATAGTGAAAAGAAGTTAAAAGAATCATTGCTTAAAGAAAAGGAACTGGGTCAATTAAAGTCAAGTTTTGTTACCGTTGCATCACATCAATTTAGAACACCCTTAGCGGTAATTCAATCTAATACTGAGTTACTTGCGATGTTGACTAATACGGGCAATAATTCCGACCCCGTAAAATATAGAAAAGTAACCGATCGCATTACTGTGGCAATTTCCAAAATGACTGATCTGATGGATGATGTGCTGACTCTTGGTAAGCTAACAGCTGGAAAGGTTTCGTGTAACCCGAAAGAAATAGATTTAATTGATTTTTGTAGAAAAATGGTGGAAGAATTTAATGCGGTTCAACAGGATGGAAGAAATATTGACTTTGTTTATAGTGGAGACATATATCAGCCATCTTTAGACTCTAAACTATTAGAACATTCATTGTCTAATTTAATTAATAATGCTTTTAAATATTCTGTTGGAAATGAGCAACCTGAGCTGAGCATAAATTTTAAACCAACAGAATTGGTTATATCGATAAAAGA
>CALSMU010000024.1 GCA_943787535.1 uncultured Flavobacteriales bacterium
GTTGGGAAACATAAAATTAAAAATGACAAATAAGGAAAAAGCATTTAAGCTAAACCAAGAAGGAATTCAACTCAAAAGACAGGGAGAGTTTGATTTGGCAATTCAAAAATATAATGAAGCTAAACAATACGACCCAATAAACAAAAACTGTTATTTGAATTCATACAAACTATTAATGGCATTCGAAAAGTCAATTGCTACATATAACATATTAGTTTACAAACACCTTGACTTTTTACAAACGACACCAGAAATATATCAAAACAGTCAATCAAACGAATGGCACCAATTCTATTTATGGAACGGTACAATTAGTGATAAATTTAATGTTCCAAATAATATCGTTTTTGAGACAATAGAAAAGCAACCATTACTCAGTTTAATTGCATATGATATTAACTCTTGTTTCAATGCTGGATTTGGAGTATTATTATCTGACAATACATTAGCAGATTATCACAATATTGAAAAAAATCTAATCACCAATTACAAATCTTTACTGCTAGGTCAGCCACCCAATGGACAAGATTTAAGGAGCTCTAAATATGAAAATGTGATTAACATAATTGGTTTTTTATTCTTAATGAATAATTTGAAGCTGGGTAATCAAATGGACCCTTCTGAGGTGCCTGATTTATACAAATCAAGCATCTAACTAAAAACGTTACCCAACAAAGGCTAAAATAAATAAACCTGCCTACCACACCGTTTTTACTTATTTTAGCCAGAACGTTGTAAACAATTAAAACAAAAATGAAAAATTCAAAACTGATAATATTATTATTGCTTTTACCCTTCTTAATGTTTCAATGTGATTCACAACAAATCTCAAAAGAGTCCAATAAAGAGGATTCACAAATAAAAATGGAAAGTAGTTCTGAAAAATCTAATACTTGTGAAATTCAATGTCCATACTGTGGATTCAAAAAAACAGAAGAACTGCCTACTGAATATTGCCAAATTAAATACGAATGTGAAAATTGCAATAAAACATTAACTCCTGAAGGAGATGACTGTTGTGTTTTTTGCACACATGGAACTCATAAATGTCCATCAAAACAGGAAGAATAAAAAACTGTTTACAACAAAAGCTAAGGCAAACAGCCTTGCCTACCAAACCGTTTCTGCTTACCTTAGCTGAAACGTTAGGCACAATAATAATTTCTAAATATCGTTAAACAACAGGGCTTCTTTAACTCAAAGTAAATATGGAATTAAGAGAATTTTTATGGTTAATCCCATCAGCCTTTATACTGTCATGTTCAATTCTATTGAGCATATTGTTTTTCAGCATTAAATCTAAGAATAGAAAAGCCAATATTTATCTTGGTTTGTTTTTATCCAGTATTGCAATCAATATTTCCAACGATTTCCTTGTAGAATTCCAGATTGTAAACGAATTCGGGAATGGTTTTTTAATCATTGAGCCGTTTCTTTTCATTCTACCACTGCTGTTATTCTATGTACTTCAAACAATTAACCATAAGGTTAGATATTGGCACTATTTGCTCTTTTTACCAGGTATTCTTCACAATATACTTCTATACTTTGAAGGGACATTAACCGAAATTAGTGGTACTACAACTTATGAAGCTATCGTTTACTTTTTGGAAATTATCTTGATGATATATGCCTACCGAATTTTGAATAACCATAATAAAAGTATCACGAATTATTATTCAGATCTAGAAAATAAAACGCTCACATGGATCAAAAGCATATTCGCTTTAAATATTCTAATTCATTCTTTAAATATCTCTACATTTATAATAGATATTTCGCATCTTGAGGTTATTGAACTCTCTATAGACACCGCTGCTTTGGTACTGGCATCCTTTATGATTTTCTGGCTTACCTATAATGGTTTTTCCCAATCAGAAATCTTCCAAAAACACCTTTTCTTGGTTCCAGAACATAGTTTAAGTCTTGAATCATTGCATGTCGGGGACTATAATAAAAATGCTTTTAATGACGATATTCTTATACCCGATGTGACCAAAAGGCAAACTGATGAACTAGAACCAATTATTTCAGAAACAGACATTCAACATTTTACTGAAATCAAAAAGAAAATTGAAGAACAAGAACTATACACCAACCCCAAACTCAATCTAAGGACTTTAGCATTTGAATTAGGTGTAAAAGAAAAAGAGTTATCTCGTCTTGTTAATAAATGTGGAAAGATCAACTTTTACCAATTTATCAACGAATATCGAATAGAAAAATTCAAGGAATTGATAAAATCCCCTAAAGCTCACCAATATACACTCCTAGGATTGGCAACCCAATCTGGTTTCTCCTCTAAGTCAACCTTTTACGTAGCCTTCAAAAAACTTGAGGGTATGACCCCAAAACAGTACGAAAAATCCTTAAAAAAGTCCTAAAAGAAGCAGTCGGACTTATTGAATACTGCATTCAACAATTTATTCAACCCTATTTAGTTTTTTTATCATCATCATCTTTCAAAATTGAAAAGATGCACACCTGTTCTCTAGTAATGAGGATAAGAAACATTAAGTAAATATGACGATAAAACTAAAAGTTCGATACTTGCTGCTTACGTTTATTGTAGGAGTTCTCTTGTCAAACTGCACAAAAGCATATATTCCCAAAGATAACGAATCTCAGCTTTCTCCAGCAATTACTGCAACCGACACGATTAAGTATCAGTCCCATATTAGTGTTCTGATTTCCAACAATTGTATAGGATGCCATGGAGGAAGTAATCCACAGGGTAGTTTGTCCCTAGAAAATTACAATCAGGTTCGTAATTCGACTGAAAACGGCACACTTATTCAACGCATCAATGATGCATCTGACCCAATGCCTCCTTCAGGCTTGTTAACGAACCAAACAAGATCACTTTTTGATAGATGGGTACAAAATGGATATTTAGAAAACTAACCTATGAATTATCATTCCATAATAAAATTTCATTTAGTCATAATCTTTGCATTATGCTTTGCGAATTCTGGCTTCGCTTATGAAATCGAATTACTGAAAGAATCGGACAGTTCAAATCAAGAGAAAAAATATGAACCTCCAGCCTTTACTACACTTCAAATTGGAAATCTACAATCTACAAGAATTGCTGATAAAAAAGACTTATATCTAGTTGTGGCCCATAGATTTGGTTCAATAAGAGGAGGCATAAAAGAACTTTTTGGATTAGATCAAGCCAACACCAAAATACAGCTTTTATATGGAATTAGTAATAGAATACAACTGGGTGTTAGCAGGGATAGCTATGAAAAAACATATTCTGGAACTGCCAAATTAAAATGTTTACAACAATCTGATAAAATACCTATCAATCTTGTCCTATATACAAGTATGGACGTAAACACACTTTTGAGCAATAAGACTTACCCAGGTTTATTGCTTTTTGATCGCTTCGCATACACTACGCAACTTTTGGTATCAAGACGCTTTTCAGAAAAGTTATCCTTAGAGATTGCTCCAATTTATGTCCGTCAGAATTTAATTAACTTAAATTATACCATGACAACTTTTGCTAATCCTCAGTCTCCAAGAGATTTTTTATCCGAACCTTGGAATCAATATCTACTTGCTATGGGCGGAAAATATAAACTCACTAAGGGGCTTTTTGTAAATGTAGATTATGCCTACAATTTCAGCAAAAAACAAAATTCTATATACAAAAATCCGCTAACAATTGGCGCTAGCATTGAAACATTTGGACATGATTTTCAGCTCTTTTTCTCCAATGCAAGAGGAAGTAATGACAGTTCTTTTCTTACCGAGACACTTGGTGATTGGTCTAAAGGGGATATATCCTTTGGGTTTAATGTGGTAAGGGTGTTTTGATAAAAAACAATAGTCAAAAAGGACCTTTAAAAACAAACTATTAAATACTTAAAAAAATGAAACCAATTTATTCGCTAATCCTTATTTGTGGAATTTTCTCCATTTTTATTATTATTGAATCGTGCACCAAACCTGCTCATGATATTACCCTAGAGCCTATTGATACATCAAGAACAGCGCTCGACTATGCTTATGAGTGTGAAGAGGATTTTGGTCCACTTCCCAAATTTAGCTGTGCGGATGCAATAGAAGTTCCTACAACAAAAAATGGTATCCCAGTAACTTTTCCCTCGACTGAAGAAGGCAATGGCAGCACAAATCCAAATGATTGTGACTGCCCGTGGGCTTTTGGTATGGCTTGTCAAACAGGCAATAAAGTTGGTCGGTACCAAGGTATTAATGCGGATGGTTCTGAAAATCCAGATGTTGTATTTATAACATTTTGCCGTGATGGTGGTTTAGGCGTAATTGGGCATAAACTATCCACAGGTGAAACTTGCTTTTTTTCAATCGTTGACAATGGTGACCCGGATAATTCTCCCAAACCTGGTGAGAGTGGTTATAATGATGCTTGGATGACGCCAAGTCTTGTAGCGGCTGATAAATGCATTAATTGTCATATGGCAAGCCCATTTTTGCATACACCAGCTATCGATCAACTTAGAAATCCTGCTGACACCTCTGAATTACTAGTTCCATTTACAGGTAATAATCCTTATTCAGTAATTGGGCAAGAATTCCACCAACCATACACAACAAATATTCAAAATTCCTGCACCTCTTGTCATCGACCTCAATGCACTCAACATTTTGAAAATTACCCTTTGGATGAATTAACAATGCCTCCACCCTTTCAAAATGCCACTGATTTTGACCACAGTTCGATAAGCGATGCTGATAGGCAAGCAATAAGAAATTGGTGTAATACGCTAAATCTTTAATAAATTTGTGCCTAACAATGTGTATATTGCATAGCTCCCTTCGGGATTCTACGACACTATACACGGAACGTTATGGGTAATTATTAAGTCTAAATTAGTATTTTAGCTAGCGTGAAGTCTAGAACCCACAAAAACGGGCGTCTTATGAAAAGCTTCATGTCAAAGAAAATTTAAATTGTTTACGTTACTATGGATAATGCGAAAAAAAAATTAAACTCTCTAACAAAGGATTTTTCTTATGAAAAATTGGTTGAATTACTAAAGAAGTATAAATATTATATAATTGGAGCAGTATTAATATTATTAATTTTTAAGGCTTGCGGGGGTGGTGTGGCCGAAGCTCATCAAAAATATGTGGGTGAGTAGAAATTTGTTGACACAGATGCCAAAGATGGATTCTTTTGGGCGAAAAAGGATATTAAAACATTGACATTAGACGGTAATGGGAACTGGGATTTAGACGGTGATAAAGCCTATGGAGATTGGGGAATAATGGATGAAGGAAAGCGAATAAATCCATATGAAATGAAAAAATTGAAATTCCGTGAAACTCATTGGAATAGTAACAATGCGCAAAGAATTGTTGATATGAAAGGGCGTATTGAATCTGATTCTGAAGGTAAGGAAAATTTGGTTTTGAAGATAAGATATAGATTCTTTGGTGATAGACTTGTGGATGATGGTTCTGGTGTAGAATTTCAAAGCGATATGCTTCAAGAAGAATATCTTAATTATTATTTTGAGAGATAAATTATTATTAATAACCTATTTATCTGCTTGAAATATTTTATATCTACCCATAACAAAACCTAAACTGCATTAAAACGCAGCTTAGCCGGAACGTTATGCTTTATTATTAATCGGAACAACATTATGAACTCAAAATCAATAATATTTATCTTTTTAATTATTCTATCAGTTTCCTGTAAGGATAAAACAACAGATAAAAACAAAACTTCATCTTCGTTAAAACAATCCACAGATAGTATAATACCAGACACTTTAAGTTTTGAGTATTTTCAATCGCTGCATCATGAAAACAAAAGCATTCCAAATTCTTTGTACGATAAATTTATTGGTAATAATCCTAATGAAAATACTCCAGAATCTGTAATAGGAAAATCCTTCAAAAAAGTAGATGAAATTTTTATAAGTTCAATCGAAATTTCGGATATGAGCACATCAAAAATTATCATTTACGATTTACAAGGAAAAAAATTAAACCATTTTAATATTTACAAAACTGACGATTGCAATGAACCAATTTGCCATACAAAGTCCTTTTCATTTATAGAAGATACCATTATATCTGTTCAAAATGAATTATGGGGTGGAGAACCATTTCATAGCGAACTTACTTTAGATGATACTACAGTTACAGAAAAATATCGTATAAAAATGAATGGAGATATCACTAAAGTACCTACAAGTGTTGATGAAAAGATTGAACACTATATCTGTTATACAAATGATAATAAGAAAGAAATGATGATTTGGGTAGGTTTTGATAGTAATTCCAAAGCATTACAAATAAAATACAAAGGTATGGCAGAACCCATTACTTTGATACCGGCATTTTTTGGAGAAGAAAAAGTATTTGAAGAAAACGATGGAATAATTCCAATGGATGAAGATTGGTATTTAGAATTCATTGATGGTAAAATAAATGGAAGTTATAAGTTAACACATCAAGGTATTTGGGATTATGTAGAATACACAAGGTGGAAAGATTCAAAGAAATTTAACTTTACCATTGATCATAACTCCAATAATTACGTTAAAACTCCATGTTTCTAGTAACTTATATAAAAAAGTATAACAAAACCTAAACTGCATTAAAAAGCAGTTTAGCCAAACCGTTGTAAAATATTAGAACAATCACATTTGAAAGAATCTCATTACATATCATTTCTAATTATCCTACTTCTTGTCTTGAGCTGCAAAAAAGTAAATGAAGATTGCAACGTCTATGAATACCCCAATGCTCCAATAAAAGAATGGCAAACTGAAGTTACAGGTTCCGAAGAAGAATCTCACGGTCATTACATTTTAACATGTTCAGATGGCGGATATCTTCAGATTGGAGAAACTGGGTTTATTCCCAATTCTGCCAAAATACTAGTTGTAAAAACTAACCAGACAGGCAGTTTAATCTGGAAGAAGGAATTTGGGAGTAGTGGAAATAACTTAGGGAACTCGGCCATCGAAACATCTGATGGCTATATAATTTGTGGATCTTTAAATAAGAATAGCGTACTTATTAAGCTTGATAAAATGGATGGTTCTCCACTCTTCACCGAATCTATAAATAATGGAGGAAACGATGCCTTTGAGAACCTGATAATGACTGCGAATGGAATAGTAGCTGTTGGATATGTAAATGCTGAAGACAATACAAATACATTCTATACAGAAGGAGAAGGCTATATTACCTTTCTCAATTCTAATGGAGTAAAGCAAAATGGAATAAACATCAACCAGTATTTGGCACAAGCTTATAGAATAGAGAGTCTCAACAATCAATTTTACATTTCAGGACTAACTGAAAACGCAAATGATTATGGTCTAATCAAAATAGATAGTATTGGAAACGTGATATGGAATAAAAAATATGGAGGAACTTCGGCTGATCATTGCTTCGGGATGGACATGGGAGATGATGGATCTATATTCCTAACAGGTCATACTCTATCTGGAACAGAAAACTGGGATACCTATACCATGAAAATTGACACCTCAGGTAATCAAATTTGGGAAACTAAAGCTGGAAATCCGAGAGGTTTCAAACCGAAGTTTATTCACGATGAGGCATGGGGAGTTAAAAACACATCAGATGGGGGCTGCATTATTGTCGCAGGGACCGGAGATGAGTATGGTAGATATAAAAGATGTTGTGGAAGTGATGGTGATAATTCTAACACTTGGCACATATACCTAGTAAAATTTGACGCAAGTGGAAATACAGAATGGCAAAAGACCTATGGCGGAGGAAAAGATGTTGATTGGGCTGGAGAGGCCATTGACCTTACTTCCGATGGAGGTGCAATTGTGGCATTGGATAATGGCAAATTTGGTTTTATGAAAACCGAGCCTTTCTGATTATAAAAACATTTTACAACAAAACCTAAACTGTATTAAAACGCAGTTAAATCATAAATGGGTACAGTCATAAAAAATTTGGAGCCTTTAAAAACATATATTCAATAAAAGTGTATATTTGTTATTGTACTTAATACAATAACTATATGGAAATTGCAATAATTGCACATGACGGAAAGAAAGCTGAGATGGTTCAGTTTTTAAATGAACAAGCGGAAACCCTTCACAAAAATGAAGTAACACTTATATCAACGGGAACGACAGGTTCAAAGGTAGAAAAAGCAGGTTTCAAAGTGACTAAATTATTATCCGGACCAATCGGAGGTGACGCCCAAATAGCTGCGCGCGTCGCCGAAGGGAAATGTGATATTGTTATTTTCTTCAGAGATCCACTAGACAAACATCCGCACGAACCAGATATCTCTATGCTTATGAGAATTTGTGACGTACATGATGTCCCTTTGGCAACAAATCCAGCCAGTGCAAATCTCCTTTTCAAGGGTATAGTGAACAACATCTAAACCTCACAACGAAGGTTATTTTAATATTATTGGGGGAAAAATAACAATCTTCTAAAAACTAGCAGCTCCTTGTTTAGATAGATTCATTCTATACCTAAGCAACATTTCCATTCCTCCTCTTCCCTCACTAGCAAGGGCTAATCCTGACATATTTAAGTCATAGCTTACACCTAAGGAAAAGGAAGCGAAATTTAAGAATAGCGTAGTATAAAAGGCATCTCCAACTCGTACATAAGCCCCCATTGAAATAGTTGATTTGTCATAATAGCCGGTATATTTAGAACTTTCTTGAAGAGAGTAAATAAAATCTGTTCCCACTGATAATGACTGATTTGGACCTTGGACAAAGTAAATAATATTTGGCGAAAAGGCTATTTTAGAATTGGTTTGACTAAACTCTCCCCCTCCATGAATCGTATACTTTTGATAGAGGTTTTCATTTGCGTTTAGCAATGTGTTTTGCGGTTTCAATAAGTGCGCCACAGAAACACCAAAATTTAGGGAGTTTTGGTTGTTTAGTTTTCCAAAATAGTAAAGCCCTGAATTAATGTCAAATTTAAATGATTTATTAGTGCCTAATGTTTCTCCATTTTCTAAATTTGAATCAAAAGTTGAACCTGTCCATTGTTCGTCCCAGGTTAAGGATTCCATACTTGCGAATCTCTGAAAAAATGAAGGTTGAATACCAAGTGCTAGTTGATGATTGTCAGCTACTTCAATTGCGTAATTTATGCTTATGTTCGTTATGTTTGTTGTCAATTGACTATCACCAGCCTTATCGTTGTAGAAATTGACTCCCAACCCTAGAAAACTATTGTTTGATTTTCCTTTCATTAGTTTAGAGTCGATACTTGCTGAAATTGTATTGTAAGGGTTTGAACTAATTGCTTTCCATTGGTTTTTAAATCCTGTAAACAATTGAATATCGCCAGGAAAAAATCCCGTTGCTCCCGGGTTTATTGCCATTGGCGAGGCGTAAAACATACTGTAGTGTCTGTCTTGTTGCGCTTGTCCATTTATGAATATACTTAAGGCTAATATGCTAAATACTAATTTTTTCATGTCTTGTTGTTTTAACAATTTATTTAACCAAAGTTATGTTTCCTTTCAACGAGCTTTTATCCCCATTGACGTATTCATATTCCAAGTAGTAAGCAAAGACCCCAGTGTTTTCGGGTTCTCCTTTGTAGGTCCCATCCCAGCCACTAGACAAGTCGTTAGTTTCAAAAACCTTCTCACCATACCTATTGTAAATAACTAAAGTAAAAGATTGAATTCCTGAACCTCTTACGTAAAGCACATCATTATGGGTATCGTTATTTGGAGAGAATGCGGTAGGTATTCCAATAACTGATTCTACTTCTTCAATAACTTCTACTATCTGACATGCGGTATCTGGACAGTTTGTTGCAGTATATGCAATTAAGCAAATCGTATAAGCTCCTTCGGCGTTATAGGTAATAGATGGATCGTCATTGGTTGATGTAGTACCATCGCCTAAATCCCATAAATAGGATACTGCACCGTTAGATGAATTATTGGTAACCACTAAAGTTTCACCCAGAGAAATCGGGTTTCCAGATAAGTCAAAATCAGCATTAGGAGCACCTGAATTACTGATTGAAATTGGGCCATAAGAATCTGTACATCCGTTATCATCTGTTACCACCAAGGAGTAATCGTTGTTGGATAAATTAGTGGCTTCCAGGTTTCCAACTACTCCATTCCAAGCATATGAATAGGGACTAGTCCCACCTATAATAGTTATTCCAGTAATCGAACCATTGCCTGCATTACAATCTTCATTTGTAATACTAATAAGAGTTGGGTCAATTGATGGCCCACTAATAGAACCGACAACAATAGGACCGAATGTAGAAAAACAACCATTATCGTCTGTTACAGTAAGTGTATAACTTCCTCCTGCTAATCCTAATGTATCAGCTGAAGAGCTACTTACCCCATTCCAATCATAAACATGAGGCAGCTGTCCTCCGGAAGCAACTATTCCAGTAATCGAACCATTTTCAGAAGCGCATGTTTCTGGAATTATAACAATGGAAGAATTGTCAATACTGGGTCCAGAAAGAGAAGGGTTTATTGTAAGATCCAAGGTAACAAGGGAATCACATCCAGCTATATTCGTTAAAGTCCACTGAGCGGTATTATTTGATGCTGTATAAGTGTTACCGTCAATCCAAACATATGAATCACAAGCTAATTGAACATCTGTTCCAGTATTGAATGTAGCAATATCAATTGTAAAAGAATTTTCATCTGCACAATTAGGCACGGTTCCTGACTCTGCATAAACATAAATTGTCTGAGTAGCAGTAATAGCTGAACCAACTGAAATAGGTCCTACTCCACCAGGAGATGAAAAATAATCCCCAACACCTAAAGATGGAAGAACGTAGCTATCGCAAGCAGTTACATCAGTTGGTGAATCCGCCACTGGTGTCGAATTAATCGTCACTGTAAAAGAATTTTCATCCGTACAATTAGGTACGGTTCCTGTCTCTGCATAAACATAAATTATCTGAGTAGCAGAAATAGTTGAACCAACTGAAATAGGACCTACTCCACCAGGAGATGAATAATAATCTCCAACACCTAAAGATGGAAGAACATAACTATCACAAGCAGTTACATCAGTCGGTGAATCCGCCACTGGTGTCGAATTAATCGTCACTGTAAAAGAATTTTCATCTGCACAATTAGGCACGGTTCCTGACTCTGCATAAACATAAATTGTCTGAGTAGCAGTAATAGCTGAACCAACTGAAATAGGTCCTACTCCACCAGGAGATGAAAAATAATCTCCTACGTTTAAAGATGGAAGAACATAGCTATCGCAAGCAGTTGCATCAGTTGGTGAATCCGCCACTGGTGTCGAATTAATCGTCACTGTAAAAGAATTTTCATCCGTGCAATTAGGTACGGTTCCTGTCTCTGCATAAACATAAATTGTCTGAGTAGCAGTAATAGTTGAACCAACTGAGATAGGACCTACACCATTAGGAGATGAATAATAATCTCCTACGTTTAAAGATGGAAGAACATAGCTATCGCAAGCAGATACATCAAATGGTGAATCCGCCACTGGTGTCGAATTAATGTTTATGGTTAGCGGTTCTTGATCACTACAAACTCCATTCTCATCATACGCGTACAAAGTAACATTAGAAGGGGCATTATAATTGGTTCCTATCGGAATCAAAGATCCCCCTCCAGCTGGTCCTCCTGGAGCATCATAATAAGCCTGACTACCAGAAAGACTTGCACCAGCAATGGCTGGTAGAACATAACCTATATCACAAGCACTGTAGTCCGCTATTGGATTAATATCAGGAGCTCCTGGATTACTCAATGAAGACGACATCACAATGCCCGTGCACAAACTTCCACCAACCGAAAGAAAAACATCATAATTACCTGCAATCAAATTAGATATTGTTATCTGCCCTGATCCATCAGAAATCATTGAGCTAGGACCAACAACAGCAATGCCGTCATCATAGGTCACATCGTAACTTGTATTATTTAAAAGTCCTGATATTAAAATATTTCCGTCAGAGCCATTACAAAACGTTGGATCAGATGCAACAAGCGAATAGCTAGGAGTTATTTCAATCGTTACTGTAAAAGAACTTTCATCTGTGCAATTAGGAACAGTGCCAGTCTCTGCATAAACATAAATTGTCTGAGTAGAAGCAATAGTTGAACCAACTGAAATAGGACCTACACCACCAGGAGATGAATAATAATTTCCTATATTTAAAGATGGAAGAACGTAGCTATCGCAAGCAGTTACATCAGTTGGTGAATCCGCCACTTGTGTCGAATTAATCGTCACTGTAAAAGAATTTTCATCCGAACAATTAGGAACAGTGCCAGTCTCTGCATAAACATAAATCGTCTGAGTAGCAGTAATAGTTGAACCAACTGAAATAGGACCTACACCACCAGGAGATGAATAATAATCTCCTACGTTTAAAGATGGAAGAACATAGCTATCACAAGCAGTTACATCAGTTGGTGAATCTGCTGTTGGTGTCGAATTAATCGTTACTGTAAAAGAACTTTCATCTGTGCAATTAGGAACAGTGCCAGTCTCTGCATAAACATAAATGATCTGAGTAGCAGTAATTGTTGAACCAACTGAAATAGGTCCTACTCCGTTGGTAGATGAAAAATAATCCCCAACACCTAACGATGGAAGAACATAACTATCACAAGCAGTTACATCAGTCGGTGAATCTGCTGTTGGTGTGGTATTAATCGTTACTGTAAAAGAACTTTCATCTGTGCAATTAGGTAAGGTTCCCGTCTCTGCATAAACATAAATTGTCTGAGTAGAAGCAATAGTTGAACCAACTGAAATAGGTCCTACACCACCAGGAGATGAATAATAATCTCCTACATTTAAAGATGGAAGAACGTAGCTATCGCAAGCAGTTACATCAGTTGGTGAATCCGCTGTTGGTGTTTGAATAACTGTAATCGTTCCTGTAGCAGTTGCAGTTCCACAACCACCTGTAAAAGGAATTGAATAATTGAACGTACCCGCTTGGGTAGGAGTTCCACTTATCGTAACGACACCATTTGATGCATTACCAGAAAAAGAGGCACCAACGCCAGGCGGTAATCCGTTGGCTCCACTAATACCATCACTATCTATACCTGTGGAATTGGTTGTGCCGTGAGTCACGTTTACTAAAGGTGTAGAAATACAAACTGTCGGAGTAGTAGAAGGAGCACCTACCGAGTAAGGAGATGGACAATTACAAGCAGGGTCTCCTGCATCCAAAACTGTAACGGTAAGACTAAGTGGAATGCCAAAACATCCTGAATTACTCTCAGGGTAAACATTATA
>CALSMU010000025.1 GCA_943787535.1 uncultured Flavobacteriales bacterium
GCTTCAGGAGCTTCTAATTATGTTTGGGACAACGGTGCAGGCAGCGGTGCAAGTGTAACAGTTTCCCCATCGGCTAATACTACTTATGTGGTAACAGGCATTGATGCAAATGGCTGTCAGGCTCAAGGAGAAGTTAGCTTAGTTGTTAATTCGCTTCCTGTTGTTACAACAGCTACTGACTTTTCTATTTGTTCTGGATCTACTGCTGGTTTATCAGCAATAGGAGCCTCTTCTTATTCCTGGGATAACAATGGAGGAAATGGATCGAATATCTCTGTTTCTCCAAACATGACCACAACCTATACGGTGACAGGAACTGATGTCAATGGTTGTACAAATACCGATGAAATTATAGTAACCGTAATTCCTCTTCCAACTGTTTCAATTACACCATCTACTTTGGATACCATATGTTTTTCTGGTGCAGAACCAATTTCCTTGACGGGTAACCCATCGGGAGGTGCTTTCTATGGTCCTGGTGTTTCAGGTAATGTTTTTGACCCTGGTTCTTTGGGAACTACGGGCGCATTCACTATTGACTATGTATACTCAGATTCAAATGGGTGTGTAGGAGTGAGTTCTTTAGAGGCAGTGATAGTAAGTTGTTTGTCACTTTCTGAGACTATTGCTGATGATTTGATTCTTTCCCCAAATCCTAATAATGGTATTTTTAGTGTTTCAGGCTTAACTGAAAATAGTGATTTCAGCATTTTTGACGCAACTGGTAGAATTGTTTTAAGTGGAACCATACATAGTTCGAAAAGCAGCAAGTTTCTAATAAATGTGGAAACAGGAATATACTTCTTGCATGGGATATCTGGAGGAAAACAGACTGTTGTTAGATTTGTTGTCAACAATTAATAGGAGTATTTTGTTGTATTGAAGGATAGTTTCCTTTTTATTATCTAGGCAATTAACGCAATAATTTATTTATTTTTTAAAAAAAAGTAGGGTACATTTGATGTTGTGCGGTGTAGAGGTATAACAATAAAAAACATAAATATGAAAATGAAATTTTTAGGAGTCCATGGCATTAGCCGGATTAGCAATGACATCGTGTTCGAAAGCAAAATTAGCGAATAGTTTCGCAGATGAGATCTCTACAGAAGAGAGTCAAATAAACTTAGTCAGAATCAGGTTATGAGATTAATGTAGTCGAGCCAACTCAGTCATCAGCAGATGGCTATTATACTGCAAGGAGTTATTGAATACACGCAAGAACGGCTGCTGTATTAGCCTCTGTAGATTTTGGAAATGGAGCTTCAGATTCTCAGGCCTTAGCAAATGTTAATGGTGTTAGTTCAGGGATTGAATTAAAAAAGGATGAGGACTACTACAAGGGAAAAAAGTCTAAATACAAGAAGGTAATTGTACAGCCTATTATAAAATCAGATGAGTGTAATTTTATTGTTTCAGGAATAATAAAATATTACGAAGTTAAATCTGGTGACTGGGTCGGCTACTGTTGATTTTGGAGATGGAACCTGCGATGACATTGCGATAAAGACTACTGATGATGGTAAGTACACATTCACAGTAAGTGAGTATTTCAAATAATTAAATTATAAGCAGCACCATCAAGAGTGCTGCTTTTATACTTTCGGCCTTGACAAAAGATCAATTCAACATTTGTTTCAATAAATTTTTTGATCCGATAAGGAATCTTTATCTATTTCCGCTGCGGGGATCAGGAAGTGGCTACAGATATTGCCCAAGATTCCTTTATGAAAATCTGGGAAAAGAACCTCGAATACAATGAAAATCAGATTAAAGGATTGTTGTATAAGATCTCCAAGGAATTATGGATATCCCAATACCGTAAACTTGATTCGGCTAGAAAATTTGAATTAAACTTAACATACGAAGATGAAAGAATTACTCCAGAGGATCTTTTGGAGTATGACGAATTAAGAGTTAAATATGAAGAAGTTTTATCCATTCTTCCTGAAAACCAACGAGAAGTGTTTTTAATGAGCAGAATGGAAGACTTGACCTATAAAGAAATAGCCGGGCGGTTAGATATTGGCGTAAAGGCCATAGAAAAGAGAATGAGTTTAGCATTGCGCACACTTCGTAAAGAATTGAAATATGGAAAATAAAGACTTACATAACGAATTTTATGAAGAAAAGGAGAAAGAATTTTTTTCTAAAGTAAAGGTTGGTTTCTCCAGAAAGCAAGGAAGATGTTTGGAGTAAAATGGAAGGTAAGTTAAACAATACAACTGAAGTTGAACAGAAGCAGTTAAGAAAACAAACGAAAGTGATTTCTGTTAATTGGAAACGTTATTCAATCGCGGCATCAATTGCAATATTGTTTGGATGTAGTGGGATTTATGAAATTTTACACCGTTGAATTTAATTCTGTTAATGGAGATACAGTTATCCTTAATATTGCCAGACAATTCTAAGGTTCTTTTAAATGGTGAAAGTTCAATCCAATATAATCCATACTGGTGGAGTTTTAATCGTCAGTTAAGTTTTGAAGGAGAAGCTTTTTTTGAAGTAGAAAAAGGAAGTGAATTCTCTGTTTTTTCTGAAAATGGTACCACACAGGTTTTAGGCACCTCATTTAATATCTTAGCAGAAGATGGTATTTATGAAGTTTTTTGTAAAACAGGGAAGGTGAAGGTTTCGGGAGGTCTTGATTTCAAAGTTATCTTTCCAGGCACATTGGCAGTGTTGTCCTCAACCGGTAAAATTGAGATTGCTGAAGATGTTAAGGTAGAAGAAATATTGGCATGGAGAACGAATGAGTTTATCTTCAATACAGCTCCTTTGACAAAAGTGATCCGTAGAGAGTTGGAAAGACATTATAATGTTACAATTGTAGCCTCTAATTTGAATTTGGAAGAAATACTGTTTAGTGGCTCATTGAGCAGAGAAGCTTCTCTAACTGAAGTTTTGGAATCCGTTTGCTTTAGTTTTAATTTGCATGTAGAAAAATCAGGTGACAATATCTATACGGTTTCAGAGTAGTGAGGATTAAACATATCAGCATAGTCCTTTGGTTAGGGTTTTTGTGCAATGTAGCAATTGGGCAAGAGGTAAAATTAACTTACCAGGACCTTCCTTTAAATGATGTCTTACTAAACTTAAGTGAGCAATATGATACGCAAGTTTCAATTAATGCATCTACAGCTAATAATTGCTTAATAACAATTGATAAAGCCTTTGAGAATCTCTCTGAGGCTTTTTTGTATTTGGCAAATCATTGTAAGCTAGAAGTTCGGAAATTAGGAGGTGTTTATTCGTTTCGAGAGGGTTCATCTGCTGTCGAAGATTCGATTATACCAAGAAAGAAGAATGTGTATTTGTTTCAAGGAGTTGTAACAGATATGAGGACTTCAGAGCCATTGCCTTTCGCCTCATTGAAAATTGGAGATCAAGTATTGACGAGTACTGAAAATGGTCATTTTAGCTATAGGTCGAATCAATCAAAACAAACAATTCGGCTGAAATATTTAGGATATTATGAAAAGGATACAACGCTAAATTTTGGAAGTGATTTAAAGATACTACTCAAGAGTTCAGTAATGAAATTAAATGAGGTTGAAGTTAATTATAAACCCGTTTATTACACGAGCACAGGTGGAGCTATTGGAGAAATACAATTGAATGATATTGCCTCTAATTTAGTGCCTGGTAACGGGAGTAACTTAATCTTTAATACACTACGATTGTACCCTGGAATTTCTGCTTCTGGCGAGTCAACTTCCGATTACATTGTTTGGGGGTCATATCCTGGTGAAAATAATATTGTATTTGACGGAGTAACCTTATTTCACAGTCGAGGAATTAATGATGGAATAGGACGCGTAAACCCATTAATAATTAAAAATATTGAGGTTTATAAAGGCGCATATAATGTGGATGTGGCAGATGGTGTAGGTGGTGCGGTACATATTAATGGGAAAAAAGGAAGTGTCGACACTACACACCTTGAACTTTCCGTAAACAATCAAATTACGGGGATTTATGCCAACCTTCCTTTTGAAAAGTTTTCGTCTAACCTTCAGATTGCCGGACGATACTCATATTATCAATTAATCGAGGTCTGGTTAAAAACAAAAAGTAATGATAAATATTTTTACCCGAGATACAACTTTGGCGATTATAATATAAAATTCAATACACATTTTAATAATAACGATCAACTACAGTTTAGTCTTCTCGGAAGTTCAGATAGCTATTATGAGTCTTTGAC